>NZ_JBBATQ010000020.1:0-1315 GCF_040398665.1 Sandarakinorhabdus sp. | reverse complement strand
ACTTCCTCACCGTGCAGTCGCCCACGCTGTCGGCGCCTTACTTCCCGCAATCCGCCGGCGCGCCTGTCAGCCTCAGTATCAACCAGACAGTGCAATCGCAACTGTTCCTAGGCATTCAGGGCGACGGCCTCAACTTCACCATCACCACCGGCACCCTGCCCGTCGGCATGAAGCTCGATGGCGCCACCGGCTGGATCTATGGCAACCCGGCTGAACCCGGTACCTTCCCGCTCACCATCAACGCCACCAGCGCCGCCGGCAGCATCACCCAAAACTTCAACCTGAGGGTGGAAAGCTCGCTGCTGCCCAACCAACGCCAAGGTGCGGGTGCCGTTTACACCATCGGCTCGGGCACGGAATCACCCAACGGGGCGGCCTTTGCCGGCCTCACTGCCAACGGCGGCGTCTACTCCTGGGGCGCTAATGATTACGGCGGCAGTGGCGAACCCACCGGCACCGGCTACACCCAGATCACCGCCAGCTCTAACGCCTATGCCGCACTAAAATATGATGGCAGCATCGAAGCTTGGGGTGACAGCCGCTTCGGCGGCGTTGGCGAGCCCACTGGCAGCGGTTACACCAAGATCTACTCTGCACAATATGCGTTCGCTGCCATGAAGGCCGACGGCAGTATCACGGCCTGGGGGAGCACTTCCGTCGGCGGCGCCGGCGCGCCCACTGGCAGCGGCTACACCAAAATATACTCTGTACAATTTGGGTTCGCCGCCCTCAAGGCCGACGGCAGTATCAGCGCCTGGGGCACTGTGGTGGGTGCTCCCACTGGCAGCGGCTATACCAGCATTACTCCCAACGCCGGTGCCTATGCGGCGCTCAAAGCCGACGGCAGCATCACCGCCTGGGGAGATAGTGTTGGCGGCGGTGCCAACGCGCCCACGGGCACCGGCTACACCAAGATCTTTGCCAATAACGGCTCCTATGCGGCTCTCAAATTTGATGGCAGCATTGCCGTGTGGGGAAACACCAACAATGGGGGGGGAACCAACGGGCCAGCAGGGATCGGCTTTGTCGATGTCTGGTCTTCCGCCAACGGTTTTGCCGCCATGAAGGTCGATGGCTCCCTCGTCTCGTGGGGCGCCTCGGGCACATTCGACACCAGCTTCCCCTCTGACACCGACTTCACCCAAGTCTTTTCCACCGGCGGCTCCTTCGCTGCGCTGAAGACCAACGGCTCGATCGTCTCCTGGGGCGCCACCGATAGCGGTGGCACCGGCGCGCCCGGCGGCACCGGCTTCACCACCATCTACACCAACAACAACGCCTTCGCCGCCATGAAGGCAGACGGCAGCATCACCGT
>NZ_JBBATQ010000019.1:0-7152 GCF_040398665.1 Sandarakinorhabdus sp. | reverse complement strand
CAACGCCAAACTGACCGAATAAAAATCCCAAACGTCGGATTATGCAACGATCCCCCTTGCGGGGAGGGCGACTCGGTGCCAGCCGAGCGGGGTGGGGGTTCCCGCTTGTGGCCGCTTAAGGAACCCCCACCCCGGGCCTCGCCTTCGGCTCGTCTCTCGCCCTCCCCGCAAGGGGGAGGGAGCTGGCGTGCCTCAATTCAGACGCTGATCCCGACCTCCGCCAGCAGCGCCGCGCGCGCCGCACGCACCTGCCCCCACAGATCGGGGTTGGCCATATCCGCCGGGCCAATCGCCTCCGGCCACCAGGTTTCGACCAGCCGTTCCAGCCGGTCGGCCTTTGCGCTATCCATCAGGAAGCGCGGATCGACCCGCGCCGGATCGGCGACCACGCGCAGGCGCATGCAGGCCGGGCCGCCGCCGTTCTGCATCGATTCGCGCACATCGACGAAATGCGCGGCGCGGATCGGGCCGTTGCCGGCCACCAGCGCCGCCAGATAGGCCCGCACCGATGGCGTCGCCTCCGCCTCTTTCGGCAGCACCAGCGCCATGCTGCCATCGGGCAGCGTGAGCAGTTGCGAATTGAACAGATAGGAGCTGATCGCGTCGGCCAGGCTGACCGCGCTGGCCGGCACTTCGATCACCACGGCGTCGGGCATCACCGCCGCCAGATCGGCCTTCAACCTGGCCGGATCGGCAAAGGCCTGTTCGTGCGCGAACAGCACAGGGCCATTGGCGACGGCGACGACATCATTGTGGAAGGCGCCGGCATCGATGGCGGTCTGGCTTTGCGCCGCGAATACAGTGCGCGCCGAATCAAGCCCGTGGCGGCGGGCGATGGCTTCGGAGGCGCGGCGGTTCTGGCGGGCCGGAAAGCGGCCGCCCTCCTCGCCCCCAGCGGCGGAGCCGCCATCACTGCCAAATACGAAGATTTCCACCCCCGGTGCATCGTGGCGGCTGCACAGGCGCATGTGATTGGCCGCGCCTTCATCGCCGAAGGCCGCCGGCAGCGCTTCATGCACGGCAAAGGCCGGATCGGCAAAGGCGATGGCCAATTGCGCATGGGTTTGGGGATGCTCGATGCTGCGGTGCGCCATGCGCGACAGATTGGCGGCGCTGATGTGGCAGCGGCCGTCCGCCGTGTCGGCCGCCGGTGACACGGTGGCGGCGTTGGCCGTCCACATCGAACTGGCCGAACAGGCGATGGCGAACAGCCGGGGATCGGCGGCGGCAGCGCGGGCGATGACCTGATCATCCGTGCCGGCAAAGCCCATCCCCCGCAGGAACCCCACATCCGGGCGTTCCAACGGCAGCAAAAAACCCTGCGTCAGCCCCAGCCCCATCACGAAGCGCATCTTGGCCAGGCCCTGCAACGCCGCGGCGCGCGGGCGCGAGGTGGCGCCGGCATGGCGCGCGCTGGCCAGATTGCCGAGCGACAGCGCCGCATAATTGTGGCTGGGGCCGATCAGCCCATCGAAGTTGATTTCAACAACGCTCCCCTCCCCCCGGATCAAGTCCGGGGCAGGCTGCTTGCGGGAGGGGTTGGGGGTGGGATTGGACGTCATGGACGGTCCTCGTTGGCCCCACCCCCAGCCCCTCCCGCAGGCGGGAGGGGAGAAAGGCCCGCGGGGATGGCGCCCGCTAATGTGTCGCTGGCCAGGCTCGCCACCGGGAAGGCGCAATAATCGGCGGCATAATAGGCGCTGGGCCGATGGTTGCCGCTCGCCCCGACGCCGCCGAACGGTGCCGCCGATGACGCGCCGTTGGTCGGCCGGTTCCAGTTGACGATGCCGGCTCGGGCGCGCGCCCAGAAATCGTCGAACAGCGCGGCATCGCCGCCGATCAGCCCGGCGGCGAGACCAAAGCGCGTGGCGTTGGCGCACGTGATGGCCGCATCCCAGTCCGGCACACGGATGATCTGCAACACCGGCCCGAACAATTCGTCGTCGCTCGGCGCGCAGCCGGTCATGTCGATGACGGCGGGCGACAGGAACGGCCGATCAGCACGCGCGCGCAGCAGCGGGCGCAGCACGCGGCCACCTGCCGCGACCAACCCGGCCCAGCCGCGTGCCAGCCCGTCGGCAGCGGCGTTGGAAATCACCGGCCCCATGAACGGCTGCGGTTCATCGAACGGCGCGCCGACGATCAGCCGGTCCGCCAGCGCCAGCACCGCCTCGACCAGCCGGTCGTCACCATCGCGCACGATCAGCCGCCGAGCATTGGTGCAGCGCTGCCCCGCCGACAGATAGGCCGATTGCACCACCAGCGCGGCAGCAGCATCGATGTCGTCCAATCCCCACGCCACCAGCGGATTGTTGCCGCCCATTTCCAGCGCCAATATGCGCTGCGGCGTGTCGGCAAACTGGCGGGCCAGCGCCGCGCCGACATGCGCCGATCCGGTGAACAGCAAGCCATCGATATCGGCACCGGCCAGATCGCGCCCGACATCGCCGCCGCCGTGCACGATGGTCAGCACGCCGTTCGGCAGCCCGGCCTGCGCCCACAAACGACCCATGAAATCCGCCACGGCCGGCGTCTGTTCGGATGGCTTGAACACCAGCGTGTTCCCAGCCAGCAGCGCCGGCACGATATGGCCGTTCGGCAGATGCGCCGGGAAATTATACGGCCCCAGCACCGCCAGCACGCCATGCGGCTTGTGACGCAAGCTCTGCCGCACGCCGGCCGCTTCGCTGCCCTTCTCACCCGCGCGTTCGGCCTGCGCGGTGATCGAGATTTCGACCTTGGCGGCAACGCTGGCAACTTCGGTGCGGGTTTCCCACAGCGGCTTGCCGGTCTCTTGCGCGATCAGCCGGGCAAACGCGTCGGCGCTGGCGTCCACCGCCGCCTTGAAGGCGCGGACAATGGCGATGCGCTGATCCAGCGACGTGCGCGCCCACGCAGGCGCGGCGGCGCGCGCGGTGGCCACGGCGTCTGCCACGCCGCCGGTCGGCCCGGTCCAGATCACCTCCCCGGTGCAGGGATCGGTGGAAGCAAGTTCAGCAAGGGACATGGCGGATCCTGCAGCCGGGCGCGATGCCCAGCAATTGCGCAATGGTGGACGGCAGCGTGCCAGCCGGGTCCACCGGGGCGATGAACGCCTGGAAATCGCGCAGATGCCCGCTCGCCACCAGATGGGCCGGCGCATCGACCGTGTCGGCCAGGGCGGCCACCGCCGCGCAGGCCGTGCGGATGGTCTTCAGATCGTCGGTGCGCGCCGCCACCGTCGGGCCGCCATCGAAGATATCGACATAATTGTCATACACAAAGCCTTCGGCCTGCAGCATGGCCAGCGCGGCGCGGCCGCCGCCGTGCGGCTGGCCGATGGCATCGCGCGCGGCTTCGGGCAGCAGGCTCGTATAGATCGGATGGCGCGGCATCAGATCGGCGATGAACTGGTTGCCGTTGATCGCGTTGAACTGGTCGGCCTGTGGAAAGGTCAGGCCAAAGAATTGCCGGCCCAATGCATCCCAGAACGGCGAATGCCCATCCGCATCCATCACGCCGCGCAGCTCCGCAATCACCCGGTCGCCAAAGCGCGCGCGGTGCTGGGCGATGAACAGATATCGCCCCCGCGCCAGCAACCGCCCCAGCCCGCCGGTGCGCAGATCGGGGTGCAGGAACAGCCCGCCGACTTCCGACGCGCCGTCGAAATCGCTGGTCAGCGACAGGAACGGGATGCGGAAGGTGCGACCGAGTTCCCGGCTGGTCTGGGTGAGGGTGCATAATTTGTAGCTGTAGAACGGCTGGCAGGCGCCGATGCGGCTGAAGATCATCGCGGTGCCGCCGATGCGGCCTGTGGCGACTTCTTCCAGCAGCAGCAGATACAGTTCATCCTCCGGCGTCTCTTCAACGCGCGCGAAGCTGGCGTCGGACCAGGTCAGCCGCCGCGCCAGCGCGGCTTCATCGGCGGGCAGATTGGTGAAGCCGCCGCCCGTCAGTTGCGCCAGCGCCAGGATTGAAGGCAAATCTTCCCGGCGCGCCGGGCGCACCCGCCACAGGCTCATCGCTGCCATCCATGTTGCGCCACGCGCATCAGGATCAGCGCCGAAAGCCGCGCGCGCTCCTCCAGCGAATCGGCGCAGAGAAATTCGTCTGCACTGTGGATGGCGCCGCCGCGCGGCCCCAGCGTGTCGACCACGGCCAACCCGGTCGCGGCGAGATTGTTGCCGTCGCACACCCCGCCAGTGTCCCGCCACGAAATGCCCAGGCCCAGCGCCGCGCCGCAGCTCTGCACCAGTTCGAACAGGCGCAATTGATTGGCGTCCAGCGGCTTGGGCGGGCGGGCGAAACGGCCATGGACGTGGATCATCACGTCGTGCGCCACCGCCACGTCCCCGACTGCCTTGTTGATGCCGGCTTCCGCCCGCACCTGCGCGGTTCCGCTGCGCGGCCGCATGTTCCAGCGCAGCACCGCGGTATCGGGCACGATATTGTTGGGGCCGCCGCCTTCGATCATCGCCGGGTTCACCGACAGATCATCGCCGGCCAGCGCGGCCAGCCGCAGCGCCAGATCGGCGGCGGCGACAATCGCGTTGCGGCCGTCCAGCGGATTGCGCCCCGCGTGCGCGGCCCGGCCATGGATGGCGGCCGAAAAATTGCCCGATCCGGCCCGCGCCCCGGCCAGCGTGCCATCGGGCAGCGCCGGTTCATAGGTGAGGCCAAGGTGGCAACGCCGCGCCGCCGCATCCAGCAGCGGGGCTGAACCGGGCGAGGAGACTTCCTCGTCACTGTTCAGCACGATTTCCCAGCCCAATTGGTCGGCAAACGGGCTGGCTTCGAATGCGGTCAGCGCCGCCTTCAGCACGGCGATGCCGCCCTTCATGTCGGCAGTGCCGGGGCCGTTCAGCGTGTCCGCATCCAGCCAGCGGCAGGCCTGAAACGGATGATCCGCGCCGAACACCGTGTCCATATGGCCGGTCATCAGCACGCGCACCGGCGCCTGTGGCCGTTTGACGATGTGCAGATTGTCGCCGTGCGTCAGCGCCACTTCGCGGCCGTCGGCATCGATGCGGCTGGCCGGGGCGGCGGCCACGCGGGCAATGTCCCCGCCCAACGGCGCGAAGGCTGCGGCCAGAACATCGGCCATGCGCGCCAGACCATCCAGGTTGCGGCTGCCGCTGTTGATCGCCGACCACGCCTCGATCTCGGCCAGCATCGCGCCGCGCCGCCCATCGATGCGGGCCAGCACGGCCGCTTCCGCGGCTGACAGGGACGATGCAAGGGCGACCATGGCCACAGACTGGCCTGTGATCAATCAAACCGCAAGTGAATTTTGTGATCAAAACCACAAAGGTCGCTGCTGGTGACCGGGTAACACTGCCACCTTGACCAGTGGCGCGCTTGCTGGGCATGACGGTGCCAAGACATTGCCAGCGCCGTGGGGACACCGGTGCCGGCGGCCGACCTGAGGGGATAATCGCTTGGACAACAAATGGCGCGTGAAGTCGCTGGATGCCATTCTGGCAACGGCTTCGAAAAAATCACTCACCCGCTCGCTGGGGGCGTTCCAGCTCACCATGCTGGGCATCGGCGGCATCATCGGCACCGGCATCTTCGTGCTCACCGCCGAAGCGGCGCAATTGGCCGGGCCGGGCATGCTGATCAGCTTCGTGCTGTCGGCGCTCGTCTGCGGGCTGGCGGCGCTCTGCTACGCCGAACTCGCCGCGATGGTGCCGGTTTCGGGCAGTGCCTATACCTACAGCTATGCGACCTTTGGTGAAATCCTCGCCTGGATCGTCGGCTGGGCGCTGGTGCTGGAATATGCGGTGGCGGCCAGCGCCGTGGCGGTCGGCTGGTCCGGTTACATGGTCGGGGTGCTCGACAATTTTCTGGGCATCGAACTGCCCTCCGCGCTGGTCACCGGGCCTTATGCCGGCGGCCTCATCAACCTGCCGGCGGTGATCATCGCCCTGGCCGTCACCTGGCTGCTGGTGATCGGCACCAAGGAAAGCGCCACGGTCAACGCGGTGCTGGTGGTGATCAAGGTGGTGGCGCTGGCGGCGTTCGTCGTGCTGGCGGTGCCGGCGGCGACGGCCGACAAGTTCACGCCGTTCCTGCCCCTGGGCGTTGGCGGTGCGGTCAGCGCGGCCTCGATCATCTTCTTTGCCTTCGTCGGGTTCGATGCGGTCTCTACCGCGGCGGAGGAGACCAAGGACCCGCAAAAGAACATCCCGATCGGCCTGATTGCCAGCCTTGGCATCTGCACGATCTTCTACATGCTGGTCGGCACCGGCGTGATCGGCAGCTATGGCGCGCAGCCGGTGTTCGGCCCGAACGGTGAGGCGTTGCAGCCTGGTTCGCCGGAACTGGTGGCCCAGTGCAAGAGCTTTGCCGAAGCCACGCTGCCCGTCGTCTGCTCCAACGAGGCGCTGGCGCATGTGCTGCGCGCCATCGGCCATCCCGGCGTCGGCAATGTGCTCGGCCTCGCGGCCGGCTTCGCGCTGCCGTCGGTAGTGCTGATGATGATGTTCGCGCAGACCCGCGTGTTCTTCGTGATGAGCCGCGATGGCCTGCTGCCCGGTGGCCTGTCGAAGGTGCACCCGAAATATGGCACGCCGCATGTGGTGACGATCATCACCGGTCTCGGCGTGGCCATCTCGGCCGCCTTCTTCCCGGTCGGGCAGTTGGCGAGCGTGTCCAACGGCGGCACGCTGTGTGCCTTCTTCTTCGTCAGCCTGGCGATCATGGCGCTGCGCCGCAGCGATCCCGATCGCAAGCGCGTGTTCCGCACGCCGGCGGTGTGGCTGGTCGCACCGCTCGCCGCTGCCGGTTGCCTGCTGCTGTTCGGCTTCCTCAGTTGGGTGGCACAGGCGGTGTTCTTCGGCTGGGCGGCGATCGGCCTGGTGTTCTATTTCCTCTATGGCCGCACGCGTTCCAATGTGGCGCGCGGGATCACCGTGGTGGGTGACGCGCCGCCCGGCGCGTGAGGATTGCGCCGGGATAATCACCGGCGCAGGCAAACGCCTCCATTCATAATGCAAAAGGGCGGCCTTCACGGGCCGCCCTTTTTCCTCGATCTCATCGGTTCGCGCCCGCACCCCTCCGTCGCCTGCGGCGCCACCTCCCCTGGAAGGGGAGGAGCTTTCGATCCTCCCCTTCCAGGGGATCGTTGCATTATTCTGCTGATATGATTCACTTCTGTCCTGTTTTGGAGGG
>NZ_JBBATQ010000018.1:0-9257 GCF_040398665.1 Sandarakinorhabdus sp. | reverse complement strand
GAGCAGACGCGCGCGATCGAGTTCACGTTCGAGATGGGCCGGGCCTGCGACGGCGACGCCCATCTTGTAATAGACGCGCTGCCATTCCAGCAAGGGCCCGTTGGTGTAGATGCGCGGCCCGATACGGACGCCGGCTTCGGCGGCCTCGCGGTCCTCAACGCCGTCATAGGGCTGGTTGCCGGGATCGCGGACGGTGGTGATGCCATAGGCCAGCCAGGCGCGGTGGGCATTGGCGCCGAAATCCTTCTGGACATGGGCGTGATGCTCGATGAGCCCCGGGATGGCGGTGAGGCCCGATGCATCGATGAAGGTGCCGCCGCCGTGGCCGGACGGGTTGTGATCGACAATCGCGGTGATGCGGTTGCCGTCGATGATGATGTCCTTGTTCTTCTGCGTGACGTCGGTGATGGAATCGACCAGGGCGCCGACGTGGATGACGGTGCGGCCGGTCGGCTTGGCGAGCGTGTAGCTCAGATCGATCGGGATTTCCGTGATCTGGCCGTTTTCGATGTCGAGTTTCTTGACCTTGTCGGCGGACTGGTAGGTCAGCGTCCGGCTATCGGCGGCCCATGAGGGGAAATAGGAGATTTCATTGGTGTAGGTGCGCGGCGGGCCTTCCGGCTTGCCATTCGGGCCGACCGGCCAGACCTTGAGGAGGCCATCATAGATGGCGGCCATCTTGGTGCCATCGGGCGACCATGCCGGGCCGCCGCCGCCGCGGGTGTCGATCGAGACATTCTCCTGCGGGATCTGCCAGAACGGTTCGGACTTGCCGTCCGTGGGAATGACGAAGATCTGGTTTGTGCCCTCCCGGAAGCTGGCCGAATATTTGTAGGAAAGGCCTATGGCGAGATAGTGGCCGTCCGCTGACCATGTGGGCGATCCGGGCTGACCGAGGGACCCTTGCAGGCGGGTGACCTTGCCGGTGGCGACATCAATGAAGCAGACGCCAGCAACACCCCACTGGCCATCGACATCGATGAAGGCGACGCGCGTGCCATCGGGCGACCAGGTGGCGCCCAGCGGCTGGGTATCGATGTTGGTCAGCTGGCGATCCTTGCCGGTCTTGAGATCGCGAATCCACAGTTGGGGCAGGCCGCCGCCCTTGTCGGAGGTGTAGACCAGGCTGGCGCCGTCAGGCGACCAGGCCACGTCTGCGTCCATCGCGCTGTCCCTGGTGAGATTCTCAGGTCTGCCGCCTTTGGTGGAGAGGAGCCAGACATCACCGAGGGCGACGAACGCGATTCTGCTGCCATCGGGGGACAGGGCCGGCTTGACAACGCCGAGGGCGCGGCGGGGCGCCGTGCTGTCATAGTCGTGCTTGGCGCGGGTGTAGCTGGGGCGGGTGACTTCGAGACGGGCATCGAAGGGAATTGTGGTGAGGCGCGAACCGTTGCGCTGGCGGATCTTGCCATCCGAAACATAGGCATAGCTGCCGCCCGGCTGCCACGACACGCGGAAGGGGAAGACATTCTCGTCACCCGAAACATGTCTGCCATCGACTTCGAGGCGGCTGCCCTTGGCATCGGCGACGACGTAAGCAAGCTGGCCAGAAGGACCGTAGGATGGGGCATCGAGGCGGGCGCCGGGAACGGCCTTCAGGCTGCGCTCGGTTTTGGTGGCGAGGGTGGTGATCCAGAGCGCCGAGCCCGACGGACGGGTGCTGGCATAGGCAATCTCCTTGCCGTCTGGCGACCAGCTTGGCATCCGGTCCTCGCCAGCGTCGCTGGAAATCTGGGCAAGGGTGCCGGTGGCGGTGTCGAGAGTCCAGATATTGTAGTTGGCGCCGCCCTTGCCGAGCCGATCGGACGAAAACGCGATGGTGCGGCCATCGGGCGACCAGGCCGGTTCCCGGTCATCATAGGCGCCTTCGGTCAGGCGTTTGGCGCCGGTGCCGTCGGCGGCGACGGTCCAGAGATCATAGCCGCCTTCGCGGAAGGCGAAATAGGCGAGGCGCTTGCCATCGGGCGACCAGGCCGGCTGGCGGGCGTCGTTGAAGTAATCGGTGATGAGCGTGGCGCGTCCGCCGCCGGCGGCAACGATCCAGAGGCTGCCCTGCAGATCGATGGCGTAGGACTTGCCGTCGGGCGAGACGCTGACCGACATCGATGTTCCTTCGTGAACATCGAAAGCGAGGCGCTGGCCGGCGCCGGGAGGCAAGGGTTGGACAGGAGCGGCAGCATCTGCGGCACTAACGACCAAGGCCGCTACACAAGCAAGCAGGCCGGTTCTGGTGGTTCGCGTCATGTTTCCCCCCTGACGGCACCGACAGCGCCCATTGCTGCAGTGCAAGCGCATCCAGTCTAACCGCGACCATGCCAGAGTCCATGGATAGACATGCGGCACAGCGCTAACTCAACCCAACAGAGCATTCTCTACGCCAAATTACATATGGCAGGATTGTGACATTGCCAGCTTACATAGGGTTCGATTGGCAATAGCTGCGTCATTTTTCTGCCCCGTCGTAGGTCAGGAAATTTCACGTCGCGGCAATGTTATTCGAATTTGGGGATTTGATTGTCAAAGAGATAATCTTGTCTGGCGATCTTTTGATCGGCTGGCGTCGGACGCGCTTTGTCATTTGCTGCGGCAAGTCATTGACATGAAAAGGGGGACGACATGACCAGTTTCTTCGGGTTGGGAGGTGCGGTGCGGCCGCGTGTGGCGGTGCTGGGTTCGACGGCGCTGCTGGCGATGGCATGGGCCGGGGCCTGGGCCGGGGCGGCAAATGCCCAGTCGACGACATCGACCACCACTGCCGCAGTTCCGGTTGCTGATGAAAATGACGTCGAGGAAATCGTCGTCACCGGCTCGCAAATCCGGGGCGGCAAGAACATCGGCGCCACACCGCTGAGCGTGATCGGGATCGAGCAGATCCAGGCCGTGGCCGCCGTGTCTGGCGCCGACCTTTATCGTTCCATCCCGCAGCTTGGTGGCGTGACGTTCAACGAGCAGGTACTGGGCGGCGGCAACGCCAATGCGGCGCGCGGTGACGTGTCCACGGTCAGCCTTCGCGGGCTGGGCCAGGGCAATACGCTGCTGATGATCAACGGCCGGCGCACCGTGCTGCACCCGACCTCGCAGGCCATTACAGGTGTCATCGATTCGGGTGTGCCAACCTTTGGCTACAACTCCAACACCATTCCGGTGGGTGCTGTCAGCCGGGTGGAAGTGCTGCTCGATGGTGCGGCAGCCCTTTATGGTTCGGACGCGGTCGCCGGTGTGGTCAACAACGTCCTGCGTTCCGACTTCAAGGGCTTGAAACTTGACGCCCAATATGGCGGTGCCGAGGGAACAGACCTGCGCGAATGGCAGTTCAATGCGTTGGCCGGGACGGATTTCAACGAAGGCCGGGGCAATATCTCGGTGTTCGTCGGCTATGCCCAGAAGTCCAAGCTGTTCCTGCGTGAACAACCTTACACAGCCAACCTCGACCGCCGACCCTTGGTGGCCGGCACAACATTTGCCAACAATGCTGCGTTCAACGGCACGGCGACCGGCGCGCCCTGGGGCACGTTCCGGGCGTCGGGTGCGGGTATCCTTACCACCAACGGCACGCCGCTGACCAACGCATCGCGCCAGTTCCATACCCAGCCGACAACAAACCCCGGATGCCGGGTCGGAACATCGACCGCGGGTGTCTGCTATGATGACGGCGTCGGCACCACCGAGATGGCCAGTGTCGATGCCAATCTGCGCTTTGATTCGGCACAGACATTTCCGAACATCACGACCCAGCCGTCGGTGAAGCGCATCAACGCCTTTTCGTTCATCAATTATGAGCTGACCGACAATCTCGACTTCTTCGGCGAAGTTGGCTTCTACCGCGGCAAGACGGCGGCAACGGTCAGTTCGCTCGGCTCGCTGGCCAATATTCCGATCACGGTGGCGCCGACCGCCTATTGGAACCCGCTCGGTGCTGTCGGGTCACCCAACCGGCTGCCGGGGCTGAACATTCCTGACGCCGGTTTGCCGGTGACGATTGTCAGTCTCAACTATGTGGATGCCGGCACCCGCGAAGTCGAAGTGACCAACTATCAGTATCGCTTCCTGGGCGGGCTGAAAGGCAACTTCGGCAACTGGAACTGGGAATCGGCAGGCCTTTATACATGGGCCACCGCGTCCGACGCTTCGGGCGGCCTTTCGAACACGGCCTTGCAGGCGGCGATCAACCGGACCACGCCGGATGCCTATAACCCGTTCAACGGCGGCAATCTGACGACGCCGAACATCGGCGACGGCGTGGCCAACCCGCAGGCAACGATCAACAGCTTCAAGATCATCGCGACCCGGGCTACCAAGACGACCCTTGGGCTGTGGGATCTGCGGATTTCGAACAGCAAGCTGCTCGAGCTCTGGGGCGGCAACAACATCGGGATTGCGGCCGGGATCGAGTATCGGCGCGAGACGTACAGCGACAATCGCGATGCGCGGCAGGGCGGCGTTCGCGGTGTGGATATCACCTACACCGATGCCGTGACCGGCGTTTTTCTGGGCTCCGATCTTGTTGGCGCCAGCCCCAGCCCGGACGTGTACGGCCAGCGCAATGTGAAATCGGCCTATGCCGAATTGGCCATTCCGCTGGTCAATCCTGACATGCACTTCCCGTTGATCCGCTCCTTGGATGTGCAGGTGGCCGGGCGCTATGAGGATTACAGCGACGTCGGCAGCGTGGCGCGGCCGAAGTTTGCCGGCTCGTGGGAAGTGTTCGAGGGCCTGAAGTTCCGCGGATCCTGGTCGCAGGGTTTCCGGGCGCCGAACCTTGAGGTGATCAACACATCCGTGCTGGACCGGGTGAACGGCGGGATCGAGTATACGCTTTGTGAAGCGGATCTGCGCGCCGGTCGCATCACCAGCTTTGCCACGTGCAACCGCCCGGTTTCGGTGCTGCGCCGCAGCGGCGGCAACCCGAACCTCGATCCGGAAGAATCGACCAGCTGGAACATGGGCGTGGTGGTGATGCCGCCGCTGCCGGATGGCTGGGGCAACCTGACGCTGACGGTCGACCGCTGGCAGATCAAGCAGAAGAATGTCGTTGGGCTGTTCGACTTCCAGAACGTGGTCAACCTCGATTATCTGATGCGCGTGCAGGGCAGCAGCAACCCCAACGTCTTCCGTCAGCCGGTGACCGCTGATGATATTGCTGCGGTGGCCGGCACCGGTCTGGCGCCCGTGGGCCTGCTCAACTTCGTGGTGACGAACTTCGAGAATCTGCAGCCGGTGACGGTGAACGGTATCGACTTCAACATCGATTATCAGCTGCGCACCAGCAGGATTGGCAACTTCACGATCAACGTGAATGCGGCCAAGCTGATCAATTATCAGGTTGTGGCGCCGGCACCGGTGCAGGCGCTGCTCGATGCGCAGAAGGCCGGACGAATCAACGCCGGCGTGCCGATCCTGGGTGGCGGTGATGTCGTGGGCATCGATGGCCAGCCGCGCTGGCGCCTGAGTGCCAACGTGACCTGGTCGATGGGTCCGGTCACGGTTGGCGCGTTCACGCAGTTCATCGACGATGTGGTGCAGAATGCGGTGCGTGATGCCAACGCCAATCCGTTCCCTGTGAACGGGCAGACCACGGTGAACTTGTTCCTGCGCTATGCCTTCGAGAGGGAGGACTATCTCAAGGGGACGGCCATCACGGTTGGCGCGCGCAACATTTTTGACAAGGAACCACCGCTGGCGTCCACCGGCTATCTGTCCAACCTGTATGCGCCGATGGCACGTTACTGGTATGTGAACGTTTCAAAGAGCTTCTGATGATGTGGGCAGGCGGTGCGGTGCACCGCCTGCCTGCCACAAGGACCGATTGCATGACCAACAGACACGATGATGCGCAGGGGCCGTTGAGCCGGCGCGAATTGGCCGCTTTGGCTTTGGGCGGTGCGGCCATGGTGGCAGGCAGCGGATCGGTGGCGGCCCAGACGGCCGCAGCTGTGCGGGCCCCGGCGATCGAGCCTACCCGGCTGGTGAGTGCCGGTGAAACACTGCGGCCGGAGATTGTCGGCAATTTCGGCATTGTTGCGGCCGGGCGGCACTATGCCGTGGCGGCGGGCAACCGCATTTTGCTGGCAGGCGGAAATGCCACCGATGCCGGGGTGGCAGCGACCCTGGCAGCCGCGGTGACCGAAATTTCGCACTTCGGATTTGGCGGCGAGGCGCCGACGATCATTTATGACGCAAAGACGAAGAAGGTCTCGGTGGTCAATGGGCAGGGCACGGCGCCGGGGCTCGCGACGCCGGACAAGTTTGCCGCCGAAGGCGTGATTCCGGGCAATGGGCCCAATGGCGGGACGATTCCCGCCGTGGTCGATGCGATGGCGCTGGCGCTGCAACTCAATGGCACGATGACCCTTTCACAAGTGATGGAAACGGCGATCGATCTGGCCGACGGCTTTGTGATGTACAACTTTCTGGCTGAGGTGTTTGTCAGCCAGCAGAAGGCGACGTCCAAGTACAAGTCAGCCTATGACACCTATTATCCGGGCGGCAAGCTCCCGAAGACCGGGGAAATCTTTCGCCAGCCCAATCTGGCGCGCACGCTGCGGATCATTGCCGAGGCGGACAGATCGACCTTTGCCCGCACCAGCGACCGCAGGGCGGCGATTCAGGCCGGGCGCGATGCTTTTTACAAGGGCGACATTGCACGGCGGATCGGCGCCGCCATGGAAGCTGATGGCGGGCTGATGCGCTATGACGATCTGGCGCGCTACGCTGGCAAGGTGGAAGCACCGGCGATGGTCAGCGTGTTCGGTCATGAAGTGTGCAAGGCCGGCTTCTGGAGCCAGGGGCCAGCCCTGCTGATGGCGCTGAACATTGCCGAAGCGGCGGGCATTGCGGCGATGACGCCGGGTTCGGAAATCTATCTTCACACGCTGGCGGAATCGATCAAGCTGGCGTTCGATGACCGCAACATGTTCTTCGGTGATCCGGATTTCGGCACGGTGCCGGGCAAGGGGCTGTTGTCCAAGGCCTATGCTGCCGAGCGCGCCCGCCAGATCGCGCCGATGGCCTCGCTCCAGCATCGTTTTGGCAACCCGTGGGCGCATGAAGGTCGCCCCCGCACGACGCCGCAATTTGTGCCGCACATGCTCAAGCGCAATGGCGGGCCAAGTGCAGATACCACTGCCATCGAAGTGGTGGACAAGGACGGCAATCTATTCAGTTGCACGCCGAGCTCCGGCTGGCTGCTGGGCGGTGCCTATATTGCCGGTGACACCGGGGTGCCGATGAGCAACCGCCTGACAATTTTCGATCTCGATCCGGCCAGCCCCAATGTCATCGCCCCCTACAAGCGCCCGCGCACGACCTTGACGCCGAGCATCGTGCTGAAGCACGGAGCGCCCTATCTGGCGATCGGCACACCCGGCGGCGACAACCAGGATCAGCAGATCATGAACGTCCTGCTGCGCGTGCTGATCCATGATCAGCCGCTGCAGGCCGCCATCGAGGCGCCGCGGATCAACTCGAACCATTTCCACGGCTCGTTTGCCGTGAAGAAGGACGAGCCCGGCGTGCTGGAAATCGAAGACCGCGTGCCTGCCGACGTGCGCGCTGGGCTGACTGCGCGCGGCCACAAGCTTGATGTGCTTGGGCCGTTCGGTGTTTCGACCGGCATCGTCGCGGTGGGCGTTGTGCCTGGACCCGGGACGTTGCGTGGCGGGGCCGATGTGCGCCGTGAGCGCTATGTGATGGGCTGGTAGCAGTTCCGGAGACCCTGGGGTCAGGACCCATTGATCAGGCCTGTAAAGGGCAGCGCAGCCACCGTCAGGTCGACAAGGCTTGGTCGAACAGATGGCGAATAGCGCCAGCCCTTGACTGACGCGAACTGGCGCGCACCAGGCGGCAGTATCCGGACCGCGCACCGCCGCCCCGTCTTCGGACACAACGCGTATCCTGCCGCACCGCAAGCGGATTCAGGCCGAAGACCCGGAGGCCAAGTTGAAGAACCCGGACGACCCGCTGCGGCTGGTGTTCGTGTGTGCGATGTGGATCACCGGCTTTGACGTGCCGTCCATCGGGACGGTCTACATCAACAAGCCGATGAAGAACCACACGCTGATGCAGACCATCGCCCGCGCCAACCGCCGGGCGGAGGGCAAGACGGCCGGCGTGATCGTGGATTATGTGGGGGTGTTCCGCAGCCTGGAGCGCGCTTTGGCCATCTATGCCGGCAGCGGCGGGGCCGGCGGGGATATACAAGCAGCTGGGTGAATAGCTGGAGCCAAAGTTGGTAGGTCTTCCGTCCGCTCCGCCAAATTGTCTTTGGGGGCCTCCATGGGCCTCGAAATTGCCCACGTCAGTTCGTCGATCACAGGCGCGGCGGCCATCCTGGCGTCTTCCGGCAGAAACGCGGCCTCGCTGACTGTGCAGATTGGCCGAGCCATGGTTCGGTAACCTGCCAGAGACCTGCTAACACGACTGCTGCAGATAGGCGGTGGCGGCTCTGGACACTTCTTGCGCCAGATCTGCCCATGATATCATGAGCATGGTGGGATCGTCACCGCGCGACTTGCTGATAACGGCCGATGCCACAATATAGTAGGATATGCCGATCACCATATCCAGTTGCGGTTCCGGGAGAGGTTTGAGGAAGCCGGAAACCGCATCCTTGTAATAGGAAACCAGGCGGCGACGGTGTGCCAGCAACATGTCGCGATATTCTGCGCTCGGCGTGGGATAGGTCGACAGAACCCGAAACAACGCCTCGTTCCGATCGGACACGGTCGTCATGATCGCAGCCAGTTCGGCAACCACGTCGCCGGCGCTGGCAAAGCGACGACCGACCATAGCCGCAACGATCTGCTCTTCCAGGCGCTGGAAGTTGTAGAGCGCCAGGGCCTGGACGATGCTGTCCTTGCTCTCGAACCGCCGGTAGATATTGGCCACGGCCATGCCAGCCGCTTCGGCGATTTCGGTCATCGAGAAGCCATCATGGCCCTTGCGCGCCAGAACGTCGGCTGCGGCCGCCATGATGGTGGACAGGGCGGCGCGGCTGCGTTCCTGGCGCGGGCGCCGCACAAACGGGGACAGATCAAAAGATAACATATTTCACCTTCCCCAACGATCGCGCGCTGTCAACGCTGACGCACCAGATGGCAATTGATGTGAGACGTTAACTACGGCTCATAAATTGTAAATGCAAATACGATTTGCATTATGATCGGAATTGGGTTTAGAAGGATCGGCAGACGTGGCGGTGGTGTTCCGGTTTCGCCAGTTTTGTATCGCCCTGCTGAAAAGAGGGATAAATGTCG
>NZ_JBBATQ010000017.1:0-17970 GCF_040398665.1 Sandarakinorhabdus sp. | reverse complement strand
CACCAGCAAGGATTCTGAATCAGAAATCAGCCGCTTTGGGAATCCCCCATCGATTTAGCGACGTCGAAATCCGCTCTAGGCGAATTTCCCAATGATTCCAGTGCCCAGTTTTGTGCTGTTTGGTGCATCATTCCTCCCTTCGCCAACATGCGCTGAAGGATGAAAAACCAAGAAAATCATATATATGGCATGCGGGCTTGGCCGCCGGCTTTCGCCGATAGCCGGCGCAATCTGGGGGCCTTTTCAAAGGCTCCCAAACAGAACGCCCTCACATCGCTCTGACCGATTCCACGATCCGTGCTTTCAAGCCCGGTGATGCCGCCTGCAAGGTGGCCGACGAAAAGGGGCTTTATCGGATGCTGACGCCGGCCGGCGGGACGTTGTGGAAGCGGAACTCATGAGTTCACGGCCTAGATCACGCCCCGCGCCTTCAGGTCGGCGATCTCGTCTGCGCTCATCCCGAGCACCTCGCCATAAACGCTGTAATTGTCATGCCCGATCGTCGGTGGTGCGGCGCGGCGCACCGCGCCGGGCGTCTTCGACAGTTTCGGAAAGACATTCTGCATCTTGACCGTCCCCCAGCGATCGCTTGGCACGTCAATGATCGCCTCACGCGCCTGGAAGTGCGGATCGTCGAGCATGTCCTGCGGGCGATAGAGTTTGCCGGCCGGGACGCCATTCTCGATCATCAGCGCCTCGACTTCGTCGATGGTTAGTGTCCGGGTCCAGTCGCCGATCAGTGCGTCGAGTTCGGCCTGGTTGCGGCCACGGCTGACATGATCGATGTAGCGCGGGTCCTTCGCCAGTTCCGGGCGGCCCATCGCGGTGCACAGCCGGCCGAACACCGAATCCTGGTTGGCACCGATCAGATATTCGCCGTCGCTGGTCGGATAGACGTTCGACGGCGCGATGCCGGGCAGGGCCGAGCCCGAGCGTTCGCGGACATAGCCCGAGGCGGCATATTCGGGGACAAGGCTTTCCATCACCTGCAAGACCGCTTCATAGAGCGATGAATCGACGACCTGGCCTTCGCCGGTCGCATCGCGATGGCGAAGCGCTGCGAGCGCTCCCATGCAGCCATAGGTGGCGGCAAGGCTGTCGCCGATGGACACGCCCATCCGCGATGGTGGCCGGTCCGGATCGCCGACAATGGCGCGCCAGCCGCCCATCGCCTCGCCGATGCCGCCAAAACCGGCGCGGCCCGAATAGGGTCCGGTCTGGCCATAGCCCGAGACACGGACAATGATCAGCCGCGGGTTTTCAACGTGCAGCGCTTCGGGGCTCATGCCCCATTTTTCCAGCGTGCCGGGGCGGAAATTTTCGATGAGGATATCAGCGCTGGCGATCAGCCGTCTGGCCAGCGCCTGGCCTTCGGGTTTGCGCAGATCGGCACTCACGGCCTTCTTGTTGCGCGCGACGACCTCCCACCACAGCGGGTAATCGCCACGACCCCAAACCCGCATCGGGTCGCCCTGGCCCGGCGGTTCCAGCTTGATGATCTCGGCGCCCATGTCCCCCAGCAACTGGCCGCAAAACGGGCCGGCGATCAGCTGACCCATTTCAACGACACGGATGCCCTTCAGGGGTCCGGTGTTTTCGGCAAAGCTCATTCGGCTGCGATCGCGACGTGGTGCCAGACCGGCGGCTTCGGCGCCGGCAGGCCGGTTTCGGCCAGGCAGGTGGCGCGCAACGCTTCGATGTCGCCGCCGAAATTGAACAGGTCATTCGCCGGCTTGGGCGCAGCAGCCATGTCGGCACGCAATGCGGCAGTGGCGGCGGCATCCACGCTGCCGTCCGCAGCGACGACGACGCCATAGGCGCGGGCGCCGGCAACGCTGACCAGTCCCTGACGGATTTCCTTGGCGACCAACGCCGGATCGCGCTGCAGCGGATCGCCCCAGCCGCCGCCGCCCCAGGTGATGAAGTGCAGCACGTCATCGGCTTCGACATCGAGGCTGTCGAGCTTGTTGGCGACGATGGTCTGGGTGCCATCGGGCTTTTCGAGGATCTTGCGGGCGCGGGTGCCGGGCGCGCCGCCGTTGACGCCCCAGGGATAGGTGAACCAGCGGTCATCATGGATACTGACGGTGCCGGCGGCGAGGAAGCGATAGCTCATCAAGATGCCGTTGCCGCCCCGGTTGAGGCCGGCGCCGCCCGTGTCGGCCAGCGCCTCATAGCGTTCAATGCGCAGCGGGAAATAGCGTTCGAGGAACTCGTTCGGCACATTGGTGAAGCCCGGCCACAGGCTGTGGCCATCGGGGCCGTCGCCGAACGGCTTGCCGGGGATGCCGCCGAAACCGATCTGGAAAAGCTGGAACCATTCGCCATTCTTGCCAGCACGCGTGTCGCGGCCCGAATACATCAGGTGCGGCGACGACGAGAAACCCGCGGCGCAGAGGAATTCCGGGGTGCGCTGGCCGAGCAGACCACCCAGAATATCGAAGATGCGGCCCAACGCGTGGGTGCGGCCCGACAGGGCGGCGGGATAATTGGGTTTGAGCAGCGATCCTTGCGGAATCCTGACCTCGATCAAATCGTAGAAACCGTCATTGAACATGATCTGCGGATCAAAGACCATGATCATGTAGATGCCAAAGAACATCTTGAACATGTTCTCGTTGAGATAGAAATTGATCGACGCGTCGGATTGCGGATCGGTACCGGCGAAATCGAGCACCACCTTGTCGCCAACGCGCTGCATCGAACAGCTGATCTTGTAGGGACCGAAGCCGACACCATCGTCGCAGATGTAATCGCTGAAGCTGACGGCATCGGTGGACACCGACGAGGCGATGAGCGCCTTCATGGCACGGTGATTGCGCGCCAGCAGATCGTCCATCGCCGCGACGACGACATCATCGCCGAAGCGCGCGCACATTTCCTCGACGCGGCGGGCGGCAACGCGGCAGGCGGCGATCAGCGCATTCAAATCTGCGGCACACCAGTCGGGCTTGCGGGTCTGGTGCATGATCAGCCGGATCAGATCGGCATTATAGACGCCCTTGGCATAGATTTTCACCGGCGGGATGCGGACGCCTTCTTCGAAAATGGCGCGGGCATCGATCGGCATCGAACCCGCCACCTTGCCGCCGATATCGCTCTGGTGGCCGAACATGGCCGTCCAGGCCACCAGCCGCCCGCCGCGATAGACCGGCAGCAGCACCAGCCAGTCGTTGGAATGGCTGACAGCGCCTTCGCAGCTGTACGGGTCGGACAGGAGGATCATGTCGCCCTCCTCGATGGTCCCGTCAAAGCCGCGCAAGAAGCCGTCGATGAAGCTGCCGAACTGGCCGACGATCATCTTGCCGGCGGGGTTGGCGATCAGCGGAAAGGCATCGCCCTGTTCACGGATGCCCGGCGACATGGCGGTGCGCACCAGCGTCGCGTCCATCTCGATGCGCGCGTTGCGCAGGGCATTTTCGACGATATCCAGGGTGACGGGGTCGATCTTCACCGGGGCAAAGGCCGCCGGGTTGGTTTCGATGATCTGGGCGGGCATCGGTCTTCCCCTCAGGCCGGGTTGATCAAGAGATTGCCGAAATCATCGACGGTGGCGGCATGGCCAAGATGCACCAGCGTGGTCGAATCCATCTCGGTGACGATCGCCGGGCCGGGCACGACATCGCCGGCGCGCAACTTGCTGCGGTCGTAAATCACCGCCGGTCGGGCGGCGCCATCCATCCAGACCTCGTGATCGCGAACCTTGGCCGTGATCGGGTTGCCGTCGCCCTTGGCAATGCGTTCCGCCTCGACATTCGCGGCCTTGCCGAGCGCCACGACCCGGATGTTGACCAGTTCCTGCGGCACGCCGAGGTTGAAGGTGAACAGCCGCTTGTGCTCGGCATCGAAACGCGCGGTCAGATCGGCGATATCAGCGCCGCGCGGCACCGTCAGCGGCACTTCAAACGCCTGCCCCGCATAGCGGACATCGATTTCAAAGCGCAGCTCCTGGTCGGCGGCGGCAACGCCTTCGGCCTCAAGCTCCGCCGTCACTTGCGCCGCAAGTTCGGCAATCACCGCGCCGACTTCGGCATCACTGGTTTGCGTCACCAGCTTGTTGAAGCTGCGCTGTGCATCCACCCGCAACCGCGTCGTCGCATCGCCATAGGCGCACAGCACGCCGGGCGACGGCGGGATGATCACCGGCCAACTGCCCATCAGCGTGCCCATCGCATTGCCATGCAGCGGCCCGGCGCCGCCGAAGGCCATCAGCGCGAAATCACGCGGGTCATAGCCTTGCGAGATCGAGACCAGACGCAGCGCGCCGTACATCGTCTCGTTGACGATGGCGACGATGCCGGCGGCGGCCTCCATCAGCGACAGCCCGAGCGCATCGGCAACCGTCTGGACGCTGCGCCGCGCCGCCTCGCGATCAAGCTTGAACGTCCCGCCGAGCAGATTTTCCGGCAGATAGCCGAGCACGACATTGGCATCGGTCACGGTCGGCAGTTCACCGCCACGCCCATAGGCCGCAGGGCCCGGGACGGCACCCGCCGATTGCGGGCCGACCCGCAAGGCCCTGGTCAATTCCGGTACGCTGGCAATCGAGCCGCCACCGGCGCCGACGGTCTTCACATCGAGCGAAGAGGCGCGCACCGTCAGATGCCCGACGCTGGTTTCACGGCGCAGACGTGGCTGATAATCCTCGATCAACGCCACATCGGTGCTGGTCCCGCCCATGTCGAGCGTCAACACATTGGGGTGGCCGCTGTTCTTCGCGATCCAGACGGCGCCCGCCACACCGCCGGCCGGGCCGGACATCAGCAGGTTCACCGGCGCATTGCGGCTCTTTTCGGCGGACATCAGGCCACCGTCCGATCGCAGCAGCGACAGTTTCGCCGGCGTCCCCCAATTGGTCAGCTCGCGCTCCAGATTGCCGACATAGCGCGACACGGTCGGCCGCACCGCGCTGTTGGCGACCGTGGTCAGCGTCCGCTCATATTCCTGCATTTCGGGCAGGATATCGGCGCTGATGCTCACCGGAATCCCCGGCAGTTCCTCGGCGCAGATTTCGGCGACGCGGCGTTCATGTGCGTCGTTCATGTAACTGTTGATCAGGCAGACGGTGATCGCCTCGACCTTTTCCTCGGCCAGCCGCTTCAGGTTCAACCGCAACTGCGCTTCGTCGAGCGGCCGGACAATGCGGCCATCGGCACCGATGCGCTCCGGCGCCTCGATGGTGGCTTCCAGCGGCGCCATCGGCTCCGGCTTGGGCCACACGATCCACGCGGCCAGCCCGCCAGGGACAAGACTGCGCGCGATCTGCAGGACGTGGCGATAGCCTTCGGTGACGATCAGGCCGACGCGGGCAATCTTGTGCTCCAGCACGGCGTTGGTCGCGACCGTGGTGCCGTGGAGGAACAGCGCCAGTTCTTCCGGCCTGATGCCGGCGCGCCCGCACAGTTGCCGCGCGCCCGCGATGACCGCTTCGGACGGATCATGCGGAGTGGAAGGCACCTTGTCGCGAAAGGTGCGGCCGGTTTCATCATCGATGACCAGCAGATCGGTGAACGTGCCACCGACATCGACGCCAAGCCTGTAGCTCAAACCCGAATCCCCTTGATGATGAAATCGCCGGCCTTGCCGACACGGCTGGGCAGTTCACGGCCCATGATCTGGCTGAACCAGTGGTTGGCGTCGACCGCAGCATCGATGTCGATGCCCGTCGCCACGCCCGACCGGCCGAACAGATAGACCAGTTCTTCGGTGCCAACGTTGCCGGCGGCGCCCGGCGCGAACGGGCAGCCGCCCAGCCCGCCCAAAGCCGAATCGAACACCCGGCACCCGGCTTGATACGCGGCCCAGGCGTTGGCCGGCGCCAGCCCGCGCGTGTCGTGCAGGTGCAGCCGCAACGGAATCGCGCCGATCTTGGCGATGACGGCGCCAACCAGATCGCCGACCTGGCTTGGCACGCCGACGCCGATGGTATCGGCCAACGCGATCTCCTGCGCTCCTGCGTCGGCCATGCGCGCGGCAAGATCGATCACCCGCTGCGGCGGCACATGACCTTCATAGGGGCAGCCGAACGCTGCAGAGATGGTGACCTGCGCAAACAGCCCGGCAGCGTGCGCCTTTTTCAACATCGCGGTGTTGGCGACAATGCCATCGGCAACGGACTGGCCCTGGTTGATGATGCCGAAACCATCGGTCGAAACCAGCACGCAACCGGCCTCATCAAGGCCCCGTGCCCCCGTGTCGCGGCTGGCAATGGCGCGATCGACGCCACGTTCATTGAGGCACAGGCCGATGAAGCGCACGCCCGGCGCCTCAGGCAGCCCGGCGACAATCGCTTCGGCATCGGCCATCTGCGGGACCCGGCGCGGGTTGACGAAGCTCGCCACCTCGATCCGCGTCGCCCCCATGCTGATCAGCCGGTTGATCAGCGCCAGCTTGTCGGCGGTTTCAACAAAGCCCTTCTCATTCTGCAGGCCGTCCCGGGGGGAGACCTCGACGATCTGGATGGGGCTGTGGCGCATGGGCTTTTGTATACAAATTGCCGTGCCGCCTGTATAGGGGCGGCCGGCAACGAAAGGCAGAGCCGTGGCGACAGCGACCGATCTGGACAGGGATTATGCGGCCGCCGGTTTTGGCGGCACGCTCAAGCCCGGCGCCCGCCCGGTGCTGCTCCTCATCGATTTTGCGCGGGCCTATTTCGATCCCGTGTCACCGCTCTATGCCGGTGTCGAAACCGCCCGGGCGAGTGCGGCGCGGCTGCATGCCGCGGCGCGCGCCACCGGCGTGCCCGCCATCTTCACCCGCGTTGAATACAGCGCCGATGGCCATGAAGGTGGGGTCTTCTATCGCAAGATTGCCGCGCTCAAATCGTTTGTAACCGGCAATCCGCTCGGCGAATTCACCGCCGAACTGGCGCCACTGCCCGGCGACACGGTGATCACCAAATATTTCCCCAGCGCCTTCTTCGGCACCGGGCTCGCTGAAACCCTCCATGCCCAGGGCGTCGACACCATCGTCATAACCGGCCTTTCCACCTCCGGCTGCGTCCGCGCGTCCGCCGTCGATGCGCTCTGTCACGGCTTCATACCCCTGATCGTCACCGATGCGGTGGGAGACCGTAATGCCGGCGTCCATGCGGCCAATCTGTTCGATCTGGCGGCCAAGACCGCCGAACTGATCACTGAAGCGCAGGCGGCGGCCTATCTGACGGCGGTGAAGCGGTAGAGCGTCCGGCGGTCAGCCGGTGCAAGTTCCGTGTTCCCGCCTAGGCCACCGGCTCGGCCGCAGAAAACGCATGAAATGCCCGGCGGATATGGCCGGTCATCACCGCCCGGGCCCAATCGGCATCGCGGGTGGCGAAGGCCTGGATGAGCTCGCCATGTTCGTGGATGGAGCGGGCGAGCTCGGTGCGGGAATAGCGGGCGGCGGTGCGCCGGACGACGGGTTGCTCGACAATGGCGGCCAGCATGGCGGCAAGGCGGGGGGAGCCGGCAGCGGCGATGACGATATCGTGGAAGCAGCGGTTTTCGCTGAGGAAGGTGGCGACATCGGGGGTGTCTGCGGCGGCCGCGGCGGCAATGCGATCGTTGGCGGCGCGCAAATGATCGAGTGCTGCGCCATCGATGCGGGTGGCGGCGCGGCCAGCGGCATGGGCTTCGAGCATGGCGCGCAGGGTGAACATTTCGGCGAGGTCATCGCTGTTCCAATCGGCGACAAAGATGCGCTGGCTGTCCGATCGGATGAGATAGAGTTCGGTTTCGAGGCGGCGCAGGGCTTCTCTGACCGGTGTGCGAGAGACACCACAAATATCGGCGAGCTGAGCCTCGGTGAGCTGCGTGCCGGGGGGCGCGTCGCCTGAAAGGATCAGGCCGCGGATTTCGGCATAGGCGCGTTCGGAGGCCTTGGACACGGCGACGACATTCCCCTGTGACAAAATAAACGCAAGGCCGATCAAAAACCCGTTGCCGGCTGGTCGGGGCTTGACCCATGTAAATTGTATACATTAGCTTTGGTTTAATGCGAAATCCGCGTGATTTCCGGCGTGACATATCGAGCGATGTTCAAGGGGGGAAGCAATGGCAGACAATCAGGGTCGCAGTGATGCACAGCGCGGGCAGACATCCGGCAGCACGGCAAGCCGCCGATTGCTGGCCGTTGCCGGGGTGGCGGCAGGGCTGCTTGCCGGCGTTTCGGCACCGGCGCTGGCACAGGCGACCGCTGCTGCCGATGCCGATGATGGCGAAATCCTCGTCACGGCGCGTCGCAACACCGAACGGTTGATCGATGTTCCGGCCTCGGTGAGCGTGTTGACTGCCGAGACACTGGCGCGCACCGGCGTGGTGCGGGCGCAGGACTTCCTGCAGCTGACCCCCGGCGTCACCATTGTCACCGGCACTGCCGAGGCGGGCGATACCCAGATCAACATTCGGGGCATGAACGGCGCCCGCGATGCCGAATCGAGTGTCGCGCTGGTGGTTGACGGTATCCTGAAGACCAACACCGCGCAGTTGAATCAGGTCCAGGGCACGCTGCGCCAGATTGAAGTGCTCAAGGGGCCGCAGGGTGCCATTTACGGCCGCAATGCGGCCGCCGGGGCGATTGTCGTGACCACGGTCAAGCCCGGCGATCACTTCGAAGGCGCCATCAAGGCCAGCTATGGCGAACTCAAGACCGGCGATGTCACCGCCTATGTCGCCGGGCCGATCGCCGATGGCATCGGCTTTGTGCTGTCGGGCAATTATCGCACCACCGACGGCTTCTGGCGCAATGAATTTCTCGGCAACAGCAAGACCGTCGACAATCAGGAAAGCTATGGTCTCGATGGCCGCATCATCGCGCAGTTGGGCGACAACACCAGCCTCGATGTGAAGGGCCGCTACGCCCGGCTTTCGGGCGCCTCGATCAACTTCAACGCCTCGTTCCACCTGCCCAATTTCGCCGGGGTCAACAAGGCGTTCTTTGAAGACGTCAACACCCATCCCTTCCGTTACTATTCGAATATCAAGCCGACCAACGACATGAAAACCTACGAGTTTTCGGCAAAGGTCGACCATGAGTTCGAAACCATGAAGCTGACGGCCTGGGCGCAGTACACCGATGTCACCCAAAGCCTGACGGCCGATGGCACCTCGGCTGATTTCGCCCGCTACACCTTCCCCGGCGCGACGCCGACGAGCGTGGCGGTGAGCAACAAATGCTTTGCGACAACGGCGCAGTTGACCGGCTTCCGGCTCAACCCTCCGACCTTCATCGGCAAGGTGCCGACGCCGTTCATCTTCGATCCGGTCAACGGCTCGACCTTCGGCGCCTATTCGCCATCGACCTGCGACGGCACCCAGTTGCAGACGCGCGACCAGAATGATTTTTCGGCTGAAGTGCGCCTGTCGTCGAAGGGTGACGGCCCGCTCAGCTGGTCGATCGGTGCCTATCTTCTGACGCTCAATCGCGAAACCGGGGTCAGCCTTGGCGCCGATCTCGGCCAGGGTGTGTTGCCGACGCTGTACAACGCACCGGGCAGCAGCAATCCGACGTCGCAACTGTTCCACGACAAGTTCAGGACCAATGTCTACGCCGGTTTCGGTTCGGTCGATTACAAGCCGACCGAGACGGTCACCGCAGGTCTGGCACTGCGCTATGACATCGAGGATCGGTCGACGACCAATCTCGTCCCCTTCGTCAGGGATCCGATCACCGGCGGACCGCTCAATCCCGGTCAGGTCGGCGGGCCGATACCGCCGCAGAACGCGACCTTCAAGCAGTTGCAGCCCAAGTTGACACTCAGCTGGAAGGCCGCCGATGAAGCTGTGGTCTATGCCAATTGGGGCATCGGCTTCAAATCGGGCGGCTTCAACAACCAGGGCTCCGCCGCCATCGTCAACGCCAACTTCAACAACCCGGTGATCCCGGCGATCGACGCCGACGTGGCGATCAACGACAAGTTCCGCAAGGAAAGGTCGAGCGCCTTCGAAGCCGGGGTGAAGGGCGCGTTCATGGGTGGCCGCATCACCTATGATCTGGCCGGCTATTATACCAAGATCACCGACATGCAGTTCTTCGAGTTCTTCGTCGGCGGCTTTGGCCTGCTGCGCGTTGTCTCGAACATCGACAAGGTGGATGTCTATGGCGGCGAATTGAACGTCACCGCCAAGATCATCGATGGCTGGTCGGTGTTCGGCTCGGGGAACGTCACCGGCAGCGAGATCAAGAAGAACAGCAGCCGTCCCGATACCGTCGGCAACAAGTCACCCTATACCGCCGACTATACGCTGAATTTCGGGACCCAGGCGGTGATCCCGGTGACCGACAGCCTGCGCGGCGTGCTGCGCGCCGATTATCGCGTCACCGGCCCGACATGGTTCCATTCGGTGCAGGCGCAAATCAAGCCGACGCTGTTCAGCGGCCTGTTGCCGATCAGCACGCTGGCGCTGCCGGCGGCGGTGGGCAATGCCAATTTCAGCGTGACGCGTCGCGACGCCTTTGGCGTGCTCAATCTGCGCGCCGGGATCGAAGGCGACAACTGGACGTTGACGGCCTTTGCCAACAACGCCTTCGACAAGCAGTTCCTCAACGAGGTGATCCCGGCGATCGAGTTCGGCGGATCGTTCATCTCGCCAGGGCAGCGCCGGATCATTGGCGTGGAGGCCGGGTTCAAGTTCTAGAACCGAAATCGATCTGCTTGAATCGGAGGATTCCCCTTGGCGGATCTTCCGATTCAAGCGTCTGGCTGGGCCTTCGTGGCCAGCCAGGATCCGGCCCTGTTTCAACGATCATCGCCGTCGTGTTGTCGCGGTGATGGCGGCGAAGCCGGTTTGCCGGCTCACCTTGCAGAGGATGAGAAGGCAAGCCGCGCCCGAACGGGTTCGATCCCGATCCGTTACGCCAAGACCAGGCCGCTCGCGGACGAACTGGAAAAGTGGCACGATCGCGCTTGCTTGCGCGCAGAATGCGGCTGGACGGGGCCGCCAGGAAAGCCGCTGCGCACAGGCTTTGCGTGACACTGGACACGAGGACTGGCGCGTTCAGCGACGCCACGGGCGATCTGGGTGAGTACGCCCCAATTCTGCGGATCCCGGCCGCAGCGCCGCCCGGCCGTCCGCAACGGGCTTGCCAAATGAATTTCGTTCACTGGCTCTGGCTTGGCAGGTCATGCTCTTCCAACGGCGGGATGGCCCGCTGCCGGCGTTCTGCATCTATTGCCACGAACACAAAACGCGCCTGGGTGACCCGTGTCCGTTCATGGCCTGTTCGATCGCGACGCCATGCCTCGACCTCGATGACCATGGACGTGCGTCCAGTCTGCACCAGGTCTGCATAGACGGACACCTCGTCGCCGACGCGCACCGGCTGGAGAAATTTCATCGCCTCCACAGCGACGGTCGCCGCCCGCCCTTTGCAGCGCCGGGCTGCAACGATGCCTGCTGCCATGTCCATGTGCGCCATCAGCCATCCGCCAAAAATGTCGCCTGCCGGATTGGCATCTGCCGGCATTGCGGTGATCCGGATCGCTGGTTCCCGAAACGTGGATTGTGTCGTCATCCGATGCCCCCAAATTGGCCAACCCGAGCCGCCACCACCAAAAATGGCGCTATCACGCGCCAACCGAACGCCATCAAACCGGCCGGATCATCCATGGCCCAACTTGCCATATTTCCATCAGAACCGCGGCGCCGTGGCAATAGCGTTCGGTCACGTCAGGCGACCTGTGTGGCGGTGCCTGCAACGACATACCAGGTCACCAGCAGTCCACACAGCAAGCCGCCGGCGACGGCGTTGCCGGTTCGTGCCCGGGTGAAGGTGCCGATGGCGGCAATTGCGGCGAGCAACGGGACGAACTGGATGGCGATGACGCTGGTCAGGGGATCGAACGCCGTCGGCAGTCGGCCCGTCGCAAAGAAGATGCCATAGTCGACGGCGAGCAGCAGCAGGAAACCGGCCGCCAGCGCCAGCATGGCTGCGCCATAGCGCCCGATCCGGCCGTCATTTCCCACCGCAAGTCGGCCGAGCGCGCCCAGAGTCACGATCTGGGCAAAGCTGATGGGCACCAGATAGACCAGCGCGATCCGCAACTGGTCGAAGCTGAGCGGCTTCAGTGCCACCACCCAGAACCGAAAATCGATTGTGAACCACGCCGCCATCGCCATCAGCGCCAGATAGCCGATGGCAGCGGTCACCAATGCCAGCACGGCCGATCGCAGCCACTGTGGCGGCGTGAGCGGCGGTCCCGGGTGGCCGAACCGCGACAGCAGCAACGTCAGCCCGGCATTGATCAGCGCCCAGAACACCACCTGGGTCGTGACCGTCTGCGGCAGCAACGCCGATGGCGGCAACAGCAACGTCACCGCGATGAACGCCGGGAAGAAGCTGATGGCCGGCAGCAGCGCCGACAGCGCGAACTGTTGCCACCAGCGGCGGTCGCGGCGATACAGCGCCGGCCGCTGCGGCGCGCGGCGCAGCGCCGCGAAAACCGGCAGCGCCAGCAACAGATCGTAACTGCCGACCAGCAGGGCGACGAAGCCGACGAGCGCGATTCCCGTCGCGACTTCCTTGCCGAACCAGATCTGGTCCGCCGCAGGCAGCGGCGTACCGCCCTGCAGCGTGCGGCCGAACCAGTCGATTGCATCGCCGATCGCGGCATGGCTGATGTGATCGCCTGGGTGGGTCGCGGTTGGCTGTGTCAGCCGCCGTGCCGTGCCGGCAGCGATGTCGCCATAAATGCGGCCCGGTTCTATGGTGGCAGTGCCGAACAGCGCCTGCAATTTGGCGCTGCGCGCAACATCCTGCGCGCGGTCCACATCCCACATCAGCTTGGAAAACTCGTCATATCGGCTGAACACCAGCGCCAGATTGCGGGGCCAGGCCGGCGTGCCATCGGCGGCGAACGGCTTGCCGGTCGATGACCCTTCCAGCACGATCGCGCGGTACGCATCGGGCATGGCGGCGGCTGCCGCAAGGACGGTCCAGCCGCCCATGCTATGGCCTTCCAGGCCGATGTTGGCCTTGTCGACCATCGGCAGTGCGCGCAGCCAGGCCAGCCCGGCCGGGCCGCCAAAGCCTTCGGAAAACGCCGCGCCGCCGGAGTAACCATGGCCGGTCTGGTCCAGCGCCAGCACGACATAGCCGCGACGGGCGAATTCGATGGCGAACCCATCCTGCGTCTCGCGGCTGTTGATATAGCCGTGGACAGCAAGGATGCCCGGTGCCGGCGTCGCCGCAGTGGCGCCGGCCGGCACATACAGCAGCCCACTCATCTCGGTGCCGGCCGGCGAGCGGAAGCGGACATCCTGCAGCTTTATGCCACCCGCGGTCTGGATGCGGCCAGCCTGCCAGGATCCACCCAGGATCAGGGCCAGCCCCATCAGAAACAACCACCAGCCCCTGCGCATCGGCGCACCCCCCCGTTCGATGTGTCACCCCGGCAATAGCATCGCTCTGCCGTGACCCCCATTGTCCATTGCGCTTGGTCAGGGATCGAGCGGATCCAGCGGTTCGACATGAAAGGCCGCGCGGTCGGGGCGGAATTCAAAGGCGAAGGGCGTGGCTGCCGGCGCCACCACGCCCGGCAGCACGCCGGCTTCCGCCCGCGTCCGTTCCTGCAGCAGCGTGCTGCCGATATAGGGCGCCGTCGTCGGATCGGTGACGATCAGCGACGGCTGATCGGTCGGGAAGCCGGCGGCAAACAGCAGGCGCGCGCTGTTGCGCAGATTGGTGGTGGTGTGCCTTGCATGCGGCTCGATCAGGATGCGATCGGCCGGGATGCCGTACTGCCCGATCAACAGGCGTTTCATTTCGATGGCTTCGTTGAACGGCGTGCGATTGGGGTGAACATTGCCGCCGCTGACAATGATGAACGGGGCCAGGCGCCGGGCGAACAGATCGGCGGCGCGCGCCATGCGGATATGGCCGAGCGCGCCGGTGCGCGATTGCGCGTCTTCGGGGCCATGGCCGAACACCAGCAGCGCCGGATAGCGATAATCGCGCCAGCGCGTGCGGCGAAGCTGTGCCACCGCCGCCGCGTTCTCGCCGGCCAGCAACGGCCGAAAGGTGGCGGCGTCGGTGCGCTCGTTCAGGCGCAGCAGCCCGGTGCCAAAGCGCAGCGACGGATCAAACACCAGATCATCGGGCCGCGCCGCGGCTTGGGTCACGCGGGCATGGGCATCCAGCACCGCCGCAAACTCCGGCCGCTTCACATCGAAGATGATGGCATCGATCGCCGGATAGCGCGGCGGCCTGCCGGCGCCATACACCGCAACCAGATTATTCAGGCCAGCGGCGGTATCGGCCCACGCCGCCGCCAACAGGTCGGCATCGGCAAGCGCCGCATGGCGCGCAAACCGGCCAGAGGCGCGCATATGGCGGTGCACCAGCCCGTCGGCCATGCTCGGACGCGCCGCCACCGAGCGCAGGGCGGCGGTGACGGCGGCAATATCGCCCGGAGTCCACGCCCAGGCCTCGGCCAGACAATCGGGCCGCGGCGTGCAGGCAGCGGCCACCCGCTGCGCCCGCGCCGTTGCCAGCGCCTGCAAGGCCGGATCAGCGCGCAGCGCCGGTGCCCAACCCGGCGCCAACCTGATCATCGCCAGCAGCGGAAAGTTCAGCGTTTCAAGTGACTCGGCGAAGGGTGCTGCATAGCCGGGCGGGCTCATCGCCACGGCCGGACCTTGCCACGCCATTGCCGAAGACATCGCCAGCACGCCTGCGGCCGCACCGATCATGGAGGCACTTTTCACGTTACGCTCTCCCGGCCAGCAGATTGCATCTCATAACGACGCTCGCCCGGCTTTACCACGCCTTGGTCAGCTTGAGGCAGAGATTGCAGCCGAACAGCGGCCGGGCGTGGATCGCCGTGCTGGAACTGAACCGCGACGGGTTGGACAGAGGCGTCAACGCACGAGCACAGTTCGGGCAAGTTCATTGGAGCGTCCGGAAATGCCCGAAGCGGCCATTCGCAGTCGAAGCCGCGAATGGCCGCAAAAGGGTCGACAGCGGCCATTGGCCGGCTTGCAAGCCGGTGATCATCCGCCTCGATGGCGCGCTTCGCACGCCTCGCCAGATGGCACGGGAACAGAAACTGCTTGCCCGTCAAATCGGCTTGGCAGCATAGAACGTCCTGCCACGGCAGCGCCGGGCAGGGGATGGGTCAGCGGACCAGCGCGTAATTGGGGACCACACAGGTCCGGGGGAAAAGGGCGTCCGAGGGCATGCAGACCGCACAAGGCCGCTATCGCTACACCGTCGTGTCGTTTCTCGCGGTCGTCTACACGTTCAATTTCATGGACCGGCAGATCATGTCGATCCTGCAGGAGCCGATCCGCATCGAGATGGGGCTTTCCGATACCCAGCTCGGCATGCTGACCGGGCTGACCTTCGCTTTGTTCTACACGACCTGCGGCCTGCCCGTGGCCTGGCTGTCGGATCGCTATCGCCGGGTTTCGATCATGGCGGCGGCCTGTGGAATCTGGAGCCTGTTTACCGTTGTCTGCGGCCTGGCGACGAATTTCACCCAACTCGCGCTGTCACGGGTGATGGTCGGCGCGGGCGAGGCCGGCGGATCGCCGCCATCGTACAGCCTGATTTCCGATTATTTCCCGCCGGAAGAGCGCGGCACCGGGCTGGCGATCTATTCGTTGGGCGTGCCGGTCGGTTCGGCGCTCGGCGTGGCGGTCGGCGGTTGGGTGGCCGCGCATTATGGCTGGCGCACCGCCTTCATCGCGGTCGGCCTGCCGGGGATCGTGCTGGCGGGGCTGCTGCTGCTGGTGATCCGCGAACCGAAACGCGGCGGACTCGATCCGTTGCCGTCGGGCGCTGCGGTGCATGATGCGCCGCAAGGCATCGGCGCCGGGCTGGCGACCTTCTTCGGCAACCGCACGATGCTGTTGACGGCCCTGTCGTCCGGGCTGTCGGCGTTTGTCGGCTATGCGATGCTGAGCTGGAACCCGCCCTTCCTCGAACGCGTCAAGGGCATGAGCCTGACCGAGGTCGCAGCCTATTACAGCCTGGTGCTGGGGGTGACCGGTTTCATCGGAACATTCGCTGCCGGCTGGCTGGTCGACCGGCTGGGGCGGCGCGACCGCCGCTGGTATGCCTGGGTGCCGGCCATCGCCTTTGCGCTGACCTTGCCGGCACTGGCGGGGGTGATCCTGGCGCCGACCTGGCAGAGCGCCCTTGCCTTCATGGCGGTCCCGGCGCTGCTCAACAACATGTATCTGGCACCGGCGCTTACCGTCGTCCAGAATGCGGCGCCGCCCTCGCAGCGCAGCCTGGCCGGGGCAACTTTGCTGTTCATCCTCAATCTGATCGGGCTTGGCGGCGGGCCGCTCTATATCGGCTTCATCAGCGATCTGGCGACGGCGCAAGGCGCCGAACAGTCGCTTGTGGTTGGTTATATGGCGCTGTTTCCGGTCATCCTGTTGACGATCGGCGCGCATCTGATGGCGGCACGCTCGATGCGCGGGACATCATTGCTGCAAACGGCCGCGTGATATCCGGCGACCGGTTGGCGCAAATTTGGCAGTTCACATCGCGCCCCATCCCGGCGACACAAGGCTGAATCGCAGCTTGAAAGGCACCTGACATGGACACCAGCAGTTTGTTCCGGCTTGATGGCCGGGTCGCCCTGGTCACGGGCGGCAGCCGCGGCATCGGCAAGATGATCGCCGCCGGCTTCATCGCCCAAGGCGCCAAAGTCTATATCTCGTCACGCAAGGCAGCAGTGTGCCTCGAAGCGGCCGCCGAACTGGGGCCCAATTGCATCGCGCTGCCGCAGGATGTCTCGACGGTCGCCGGCTGCCAGGCCCTGGCGGCGCAACTGGCGCAGCATGAAACCCGGCTCGATATCCTGGTCAACAATGCCGGTGCCGCCTGGGGTGCCGCCTTTGATGTGTTTCCGGAAAGCGGCTGGGACAAGGTGATGGACCTGAACGTCAAATCGCCGTTCTTCCTCACCCAGGCCCTGCACGACTTGCTGAAAGCGTCAGGCCGCCGCGAGCAACCGGCCAAGGTCATCAACATCACATCGATCGACGGGATGCGGCTCAATCCGCAGGAAACCTACAGTTATCACGCCTCCAAATCGGCGCTGATCTATCTCACGAAGCGCATGGCAGCGCGACTTGTGCAGGATGCCATCCACGTCACGTCGATCGCACCGGGCGCGTTTGCCAGCGAGATGAACCGGGTTGCGCGCGATCAGGGGGAGCGGGTGGCGAAGGCCATTCCGGCAAGGCGCATTGGCGTGGACGCGGATATGGCCGGTGCGGCCATCTATCTGGCGAGCCGCGCCGGCGATTATGTCGTTGGTGAAACCCTCACGGTCGACGGCGGCGTTGCCCACGCCAATACCGGTTCGGCATTCGACGGATAATATTTCATCGTGGCGGCGGCGCGCATCATTTCACGCTTTGCCAAAGCCGGCCTTGCCGGCGGGCCTGGCGGGCTGGGGGGCACATGATCAGTCCGGTTCATTCCGGCGTGTAACCAGCCTGCCGCATTTCCTGTTTACCAGACCCAGATGTTGATGGGCATGCAGGAACAGGATCCGCGCGGGCAAGCGCCCGCAGGGCTGGGCATGGCCGGCGACATGCCGCGGCTGCTGCTGGGCGGGTTGGCGGCCTTTGCGGCCTATTTTGCCATGTATGCCTTCCGCAAGCCGCTGGCCGTGGCGGGGTGGACGGATGTCGGGTTTCACCCCTTCGGCCTCGATTACAAGACGGCGCTCGTGATCGTGCAGGTGGTGGGTTATGCCGCTTCCAAGCTGATCGGCATCAGGGTGATGGCCGGCTTTGGCCGCACGGGCCGGGCCACCGCCATCTTCGGCCTGATCTTCATTTCATGGCTCGGCCTGGTGGCCTTTGCGGTGCTGCCGCCTTTGTTGGGTCTGGTCTGCATCCTGATCAACGGCTTTGCACTCGGGATGATCTGGGGGCTGGTGTTCAGCTATCTGGAAGGGCGGCGCACCACCGAGCTTTTGGGGGCCATGCTGTGCGGGGCGTTCATCCTGGCCTCGGGTGTGGTCAAGTC
>NZ_JBBATQ010000016.1:0-50363 GCF_040398665.1 Sandarakinorhabdus sp. | reverse complement strand
TAAACTGCGGCCTTTGGCAGTCCAAACAAGCCGGCAGGTTGACTGGCGCGCGCCTGCGTTGCAAGCACGCTCCACCAGTGCAACCTTTGGAAGTGATGCATATGAAGCTGCTCGTGCCCGTCAAACGGGTCGTCGATTACAATGTCAAAGTGCGGGTGAAGTCTGATCAGACCGGCGTCGAGCTGGCCAACGTCAAGATGAGCATGAACCCGTTTGACGAAATCGCCGTCGAAGAGGCCATTCGGCTCAAAGAAAAGGGCATCGCCACCGAAGTGGTGGTGGTGTCTGTGGGCGTGCAGCAATGCACCGAAACGCTGCGCACCGCGCTCGCCATGGGCGCCGATCGCGGCATATTGGTGCTCACCGACGTGCCGACCGAATCGCTGGCCGTCGCCAAGATCCTTGCCGGCATCGTCGCCGAAGAACAGCCGGGCCTGATCATCCTGGGCAAGCAGGCCATTGATGACGACGCCAACCAGACCGGTCAGATGCTGGCTGGCCTGCTCGGCTGGGCGCAGGGCACCTTTGCCTCCAAGCTCGATCCGCAGGGCGACACGGTGAACGTCACCCGCGAAATCGATGGCGGCCTGGAAACCGTGGCGCTGAAGCTGCCGGCGGTGGTCACCACCGATCTGCGCCTGAACGAGCCGCGCTATGCGAGCCTGCCCAACATCATGAAGGCCAAATCCAAGCCGGTCGCCACCAAGAGCCCGGCCGATTACGGCGTGGACATGACGCCGCGCCTGACCATCACCAAGGTGACCGAACCGGCCAAGCGCCTGGCCGGCATCAAGGTGAAGAGCGTCGATGAACTGGTGGCGAAGCTGAAGGAAATGGGAGCCGTGGCATGAGCGTTCTTGTATTGGCCGAACATGACAATGCCGAACTGAAAGACGCCACGCTGGCCGCGGTGACGGCCGCGACGCAACTGGGCGGCGATGTGCATCTACTGGTGGCCGGTAGCGGTTGCGGCGCGGTGGCCGAAGCCGCCGCCAAGGTGGTGGGCGTTGCCAAGGTGCTGGTGGCCGATGATGCGGCGCTGGGCCAGGCCCTGCCGGAAAATGTCGCGCCGCTGGTGGCGGGCCTGATGGCCGGTTACGATGCGTTCGTGGCGCCGGCGACCAGCCGCGGCAAGAATATCGCCCCGCGCGTCGCCGCGGCGCTGGATGTCGCGCAGATTTCCGAAATCCTCAGCGTCGAAGGCCCGAACACTTTCACCCGGCCGATCTATGCCGGCAACGCCATCGCCACCGTCACCAGCAGCGATGCGAAGAAGGTGATCACCGTGCGCGGCACCGCCTTTGCCAAGGCGGCGACCAGCGGCGGCAGCGCCAGCATCGAAGCGGTCGGCAGCGGCAGCGATGCCGGCACCTCCAGCTTCGTCGGCGCCGAGCTGACCAAGTCGGCCCGCCCGGAACTCACCGCTGCCAAGATCATCGTATCCGGCGGCCGTGCGCTGGGCTCGTCGGACAAGTTCCATGAATTTATCGATCCGCTCGCCGACAAGCTGGGTGCCGCCGTCGGTGCCAGCCGCGCCGCGGTCGATGCCGGCTATGCGCCGAACGATTATCAGGTCGGCCAGACCGGCAAGATCGTCGCCCCGGAGCTTTACGTCGCCGTCGGCATTTCGGGTGCCATCCAGCACCTGGCCGGCATGAAGGACAGCAAGATCATCGTCGCCATCAACAAGGACGAAGAAGCCCCGATCTTCCAGGTCGCGGACGTCGGCCTGGTCGGCGATCTGTTCACGCTGGTCCCGGAACTGACCGGCAAGCTGTAAGCGCGCGCAAGCTGCGCTGCCAAGAGGCCGCCGCTTCGGGGAGGGAGCGGCGGTCTTTTTTGTTTGGGAGGCAGAGGGGCCTCCGGCGGGCAGGGACTCGTCCCTGCACCCGTTTGTTTGGGCTTGCCCTTCCTACCATCATTCCGTCATGCTGAACTTGCTTCAGCATCCATGGGAATGCGCTTCACCGTGCGCGCCTGTCGGGGCATACGCCCATGGATACTGAAACAAGTTCAGCATGACGAGCTTGCACAATGACTGCTTATGACAGCATCCGCCAAGGTCTGGCCGAAGCCCTCGACTTTGCCGCCGGCAAAGCGACTGGCGCGCAGGTGCACCAGGTGAACGTCACCCAAGTCGACGTTGCCGCCATCCGCGCCAGCACCGGCCTGTCCCAAAGCCAGTTTGCCCGCAGCATTGGCGTCGCCAAGGGCACGCTCCTCAACTGGGAACAAGGCCGCCGCCGTCCCACCGGCCCGGCGCAAGTGCTGCTGGCGATGATCGCACGGCGGCCGTCGCTGGTGGGAGAGTTGCTGCGGTAGGGAAAAGGAGAGGCCTCCGGCGGGCAGGGCCTGAGCCTCTGCACCCGTTTGTTTTCGGGGCCGTCCATCGTTTGGAGACGCCGTCATGCTGGCGAAGGCCAGCATCCACCGTCCCGCGAGCGCACGCGTGGCCAACACTGGACCCGGCCCCACCGTGGATGCTGGCCTTCGCCAGCATGACAAATGATAGACGACCATTATCGACTCCATTGCAGTCGATGGGCGTGACTATAATATCAAAGCTTAACAGCCATGCGTGTAGAGGGCCGTTATCGTGTGGTCAGGAGCCTTGAGCCCAGCTTTTCTTGCTTTCATGGTTGGACATCTGAATCGCCGCCGCTTGCGCCGAATCTGCATGGCGGTTCTGATTGTTTCGCCAATCATCGTGATGACGATTGGGCTGGCATTCGTTCCGCCTACGCCGCCGAGTTACTTGCTAGAGTGGCCGCGTGCCATGTCGATGGTCCTTCCGGCGCTGCTCATCTGGTGGTGCTCCGCCTTCGTCGGCTACTTCGTAGCGCGCTGGAGCGTCCGTTAACCACCCCATTTCTGCCATCAAGCACCGGCCAAAAACAAACGGGTGCAGGGTCCGCGACCCTGCCCGCCGGAGGCCCCCTTCTGCCTAACCCCTCAAGCCGCGATCGCGCGTTCGATCCAGGCGCGGGTGTCGGGGATGGCGGCTTCGACCTGGGGCAGATCGTTGACGCAGAGGAACTTGAACTGCGGTTGGCACGCGCGGGCGAGATAGGCGCGGACTTGCGGCAGCGGGTAATCCAGCACGGCGCCGGTGCGCAGGTGGAGGTGATCTTCGCCGTCGTGCAGCACGGCGATGCCGGCGGCGATGCAGGCGTGGTTGTGCAGGCCCTGCGGCAGGAATTGCGACACGCAGCGGAAGCGGTGGCCGAGGTTGGCCACGAACGCCGCGCGGTGCTGATCATAGAGGCGTTCCAGCACCGACCGGCGCAGCGGGTGGACAACGTGGGCGGCGCGGAACAGCCGATCCGCGCCAAAGCCCGCCAGCGCCGCGGCGTTGATCTGGGTGAGCGCGTTGAGCAGCGCCGGGTCATCGCGGCTGGCCGGATCGGCGGCGATGGCGCTCTGATCCACCCAGGCGCCGCGCAGCACCGGCGCCGCGCCCCTGAACACATCTTCGGGCGCCAGCGGCCCGGTCAGGAACACATCATCGTTGAAATAGATGAAGCGTTCGGCCAGGCTGGGAATGCGCCACAACAAGGTCTCGATGGCCAGCGAGTTGAAGGTGGGCAGCGCGGCTTCATGGCCGGCAAACAGGGTCAGGTGATCGACGATGCGCACCCGCGCCACCAGATCGGCGGGCAGGCGTGACAGATCGGGCATTTGCGCATCGGTGATGATCCAGATCCGCCCGATCCATGGCGCATGATTGGCGATGGAGCGCAGGCAATAGCCCAACTCGTCATTGCAGGCCCAGCGGTGCGGGTTGGTGGCATTGGCGTTGCGTGCCGCCTGCGGCTGATGGTGCTGACGCCGGGCGATATGGGCTGGATCGTCGCCATCGACCCAGGTGATGACCGCGTCGATACGCGCGTCGTCGCTGAAATTCTGCATTGGTCCCGTCCAGGCGAGCGTTTGGTCCGCCACGATAGAACAGGACGCGGCAGGCCATGGGGCCGGGCGTGTGACAAGTCAATGACAGGGGTGGGTTTGGAAGGGTTGCGGGGTTGCAGGCCCTGCTGTCCTACATCGGCAAAGCCTGTCATCATGGCGCGGCCTGGCGTGATGGCGTGAGGCGAAAAACGGGGCAATATATCGCTGAATCCCGCCGGATTCGGCAAAACCGGCAAAGCTGGGCGGGTGAAATGGCAGCGGGGGGCGGCATGGGTTTGGGGACATCGGTGAGGGCGAAGATCGGTTTGGCGGCCCTGCTGTGGGCGCTGTGTGGCCCGGCGGCGGCCGAACCGGTGACGATCCACCGCGATGCCATGGGCGTGCCGCATGTGTTTGCCGATACGTCGGCCGGGGTGATGTATGGCGCCGGCTATGCGCTGGCGCAGGATCGGCTGGCGGCGATGGAGTTGCAGCGGCGCGGCGGGGCTGGGCGGCGGGCGGAGATATTGGGGCCGGCGGCGGTGGCTGGTGACAAGACGGCGCGGGATCGCCGCCTGCCCGACGCCGAACTGATTCGCATGTATCAGGCCATATCGGCCGAGCATCAGGCGATGATGATGGCCTATGTCGATGGCATCAATCGCGCCGTGGCCGAGGTGCTGGCCGATCCCGAGCACAAGACGCCGATCGAGTTCAACCGCTGGGGCATCAAGCCCAGCCCATGGACGCTGATCGATTTCCTTTCCTATGTCGCGTCGGTGCCGGGCGGCCGTGATGCGCATGAGATCGAGAATCTGGCGTTTCTGAATGCGATGATCAAGCGCCACGGCGAAGTGGTGGGCCGGCGGATTTTCAATGATGTCGTGCCGGTCTCCGATCCGGATTCGCCCACGGTGATCGCGGCTGGCGAAGACCGGGCGCCGGCGCGGCCGCTGCCGGTGGACCGCCCAGAGGACCGTGCAGTGTCGCTGCGGGCCGGCGGCGTCGATTTGACCCGGTCGCCGGCACCGCCGCCCTCCGGCGAAGCGCCGACCGGTGCCAGCCGCTGCCTGGTGATCGGCCCGCAGAAATCCGCCAGCGGCAACGTGTTGATGCTGGAGGCCACCGCCGATGGCCCGGAAATCCACTTGCGCGGCGGCGGTTTCGATCAGGCCGGTTTCAGCTTCAATGCCTATGGCCCGCCGTTCATGGGGCGCGGCGTGCAGCATGGCTGGCTGCTCACGTCTGGCGTGGCGCAGGCCAATAATGTGTTTGCCGAGCGGCTGAACCCCAGGAACAGATATCAATATTGGTTCAAGGGCGCCTGGAAGGACATGGAACGGCGCACGGAGACCATCCAGGTGAAGGGCGCGGCCCCGGTGGTGCACGAGGTGGCGCGCACCGTGCATGGCCCGGTCATATTGTGGGATGCCGCCAACAATGTGGCTTTCTCCCACAGCTTCGCCATGCGCGGCCGGGAGATCGACAACTGGGTCGGCATTGTCGAGATGGGGCGGGCGCGCAGCATCGACGAGTTCGAGACCAAGGGCGTCAACCGCATGGGCTGGAATCTCGGCATCTGTTACGGCGGTGAAGATGGCCAGATTGCCTTCTGGGAAGCCGGCCGCCTGCCGAAATTGCCCGCCGGCGTGGATCCGCGCCTGCCGATTCCCGGCACCGGCGCGCATGAGTTGCAGGGCTATCTGACGCCGGCCGAGCAGCCGCATGTGCGCAACCCCAAGCAGGGTTTTCTGCACGCCTGGAACAGCAAGGCGACCAGTTGGAGCCCGGAAGGCACCGAGGCCCGCATCGGCGCGGCCTTCCGCACCTGGCCGGGCAATCGGCTTGCAGCATCGAGCCAGCCGATCACGCTGCTCGACATGCGGGCGTATAACGAGACCATTTTCCACGCGTTGGGGGCCAGCGACCGCACGCAGACGCATCCCGATTTCTTTGCCCCCTGGCTGCGGGCGGCGGTGGCGGGCAGCAACGATCCGGAGGTGCGCGAAGCCGGCGCGCTGATGCTGTCGTTCAACGGGCTGTACGAGGATCGCGACAACGATGGCCGTTATGACCATGTCGGGCTGACATTGTTCCGCCAGTGGCTGACGGTGGCGCCGGCGATGGTGTTTGGCGACAATATCGGGGACTGGTGGCAACGTGTCGATCAGGAGCGTTATCTGCGCTATCAGACCAGCCTGTTGCTGCGCGCGCTTCAGGGCGACAAGGCCGGCGCGCCGCTGGCCTTCGACTGGTTGCATGGGCGGGATCGCGACCAATTGGTGGCGGAGACGATCAAGGCGACGGTGAACCAGTTGCGCAGCCGGTTTCCGGGCCAGGCCATGGCCGATTGGAAACAGGCAATCTATTGGAAATATTATGATCCCGCCGCGCAGCGTCCTGACCGGCCCGCCCTGCCGGATGATCCCGATCCACCGCGCCTTTCGGCCATATTGAAACTGGGGCCGGTGATGGCCCCGCACAATGGCGGCGAAGGCTGGGTGGGCCTGATGGAGATCGCGCACGACCAGCCGGCGCTTTATTCCGTGGTCGATGCCGGCGGGCAGAGCCTGTTCATCAACCCGCAGGGCCAGGGCAACCCGCATCTGACCGACCAGACGATGATGCACGAAGCCAATGAGTTGAAGAAGATCGTGATGCGGCCGGACGCGGTGCAGGCCGCCGCCGTGTCGCGCCAGACCATCGAATATGCGCCGGTGCGGTAATGGTGTCGGCGCGCGCTTACTTCTGGAACGCCGCTGCAATCTCCAGCTTCACCTCGTCGCCGACGATCGGCACGCCATAGCCCAGGCCGAACTCGCTGCGCTTGATCGTGCCGGTGGCGCGGAAGCCGATGTTTTCCTTGCCGCCCATCTGCGGCGGCGTCTTGCCGGCGCCATAGAAGCTGACGTTCAGGGTGATGGGCCGGGTGACGCCGTTGAAGGTGAAATCGCCGGTCAGCGTGCCGGTCTCGCCGTTGGTCACCAGTTTGGTCGAAACGAAGCGCGCATCGGCCGGGGTGGGGCCGAAGAAGTCGGGTTTGCCGCCCTCCTTGGCGGGGCGCAGCAGATGGCCGGTCAGGCCGGCGCTGGCGGTGGTCACCTTGGCGACCGGGATGGTCACGTCCAGCCTGGCGTTGTTCGGCTGTTTGGGATCGATGGTCAGGCTGCCGGTGACGCTGCCGAAAATGCCGGTGTAGGGGGTGAAGCCGAGGTGATCGAGCGTCCACATCACCAGCGTATGATCGGGATCGGCGCTGTAGGTGCCGCCGCTCACGGCTGCGAGATTCTTGGTGCCGGGCACCTGCGCCGTCGCCGCCGAAGCGAGCAGGGCCATCGCGATCATCCAGGCAGTGCGCATCATCAATCTCCATGGTCTGAACCGCGCAGGGGTCTGCCCGGTTCCTTGTCACGATGGATAGCCGAAAACTGCGCGCCGCGCCTACCGCTAATCGCGGTGGCTGCCTCAGGCCTCGGCAAGCAGCACTTCCGTCTCGCCGATGCTGGCCGGGGTGCCGACGTGGAACCACAGGCCGGGGTGGGACAGGCCGAACATGCGGCCCTTGGCCAGCGCCTTGTTCCAGGCGCGCCACATGGTGAAGGGTTCGGCCGGCTCGCCGTCGAACAAATGGCGGGCGATGATCTGCAGACCCGAATAGACGAAGGGCGCGACCTTCAACCCGCCGTGCGGGGTGAGCTGGCCCAGCCCGTCCATGTGGAAATCGCCGCGGCCGTCATAGCCGTGGGCGCGGGCCAGCGGCACCAGCAGCAGCAGGGCGTCCATCTCGTCGGGGTTCCAGCGCGCCGCGATCAGGCGCAGCGTATCGACCGGGCCATTGATCCACATATTGTCGGCATTGATGGTGAAGAAACTGTCGCCGCGGATCAGCGGCAGCGCGTTTGCGATCCCGCCGCCGGTTTCCAGCAGCAGGGCACGCTCATCGGACACGTCGATGCGGGCGGGGTGCTGGCGGGATTTGACGGCGGCTTCGATCTGATCGGCGAAATAATGCGCGTTGACCACGACATGCTCGATCCCGGCAGCAGCAACGCCATCGAGCGCGCGATCGAGCAGGCTGCGCCCCGCCACTTCGATCAGCGGCTTGGGGCGGGTGGCGGTGAGCGGCCGCATGCGCTTGCCCAGGCCCGCCGCCATCACCATCGCCGTTTCGGGCAGGGTGCAGGTGATGGTGGGGCGCAGGAACAGCGGCAGCGGGGTGGTCATGCAGGCACCTCCACGCCATGCCGGGCGCTGGCCGGCACATGCGTATCGAACCAGGCCTTCACCGGGGCCAGCGCCGGATGTTCGAGATTGGCGTTCACCATCTGCCAAAGCCGCGGGTGATACAGGGGATAGGCAGGCTTGCCATCACGGACATAAAGTCGGGTGAACACACCCAGGATCTTGATGTTCCGCTGTGCCGCCAGAATGGCATAGGCAGTGCGAAAGGCTGCTTCGTCCAGTTCGGGCCGCGCCGCGACATAGCGGGCCAGCATCGCCGCCTCCAGTTCGGGCGATACGGTGCGGCGGATATCCTGCAAAAGGCTGGCCAGATCATAGGCAGGGTGGCCGGCCAGCGCGTCCTGAAAATCGAGCAGCCCGAGGCGCTGGTGGCCGGGGCGATCGAGCAGCATCAGATTGTCGGCGTGATAATCGCGCAGCACCAGCACAGGAGGGTGGGTGAACAGCGCCGGCCACAGCGGCGCCCAGGCGGCATCATGACCCGAAGCCTCGACCAGACCGACCGCGGGCAGATACCAATCGGGGAACAGCCGGGCTTCGCGCAGATATTCGGCTTCGCTGTAGGGCGGCACATCGGCAGGCGGGTGCTGGTGCAGTGCAGCGAGCAGATCGACGGCGGCGGCGTAAATCTCGTGCTCGGCACCCGGATCTTCGGCCAGCACCGGATTGACGCGGGCATCGCCGAAATCCTCCAGCAGGATCAGGCCCTGCTCCAGATCGGCGGCCATTGCCTGCGGCGCGGAAAAGCCCAGCGTGTCGAGATGCTTGCCGATGGCGAGAAAGGGCCGACTGTCTTCCTTGTCGGGCGGCGCGTCCATCAACACCGCGCTGCGGGTCCCCAGCGTGACGCGAAAATAGCGGCGGAAACTGGCGTCGCCAGCCAACGGGCGCACGGCCGCGCCGCCCCAGCCATGGGCGTTGAGGAAGGCGCCGGTGCCGGGCGGCGGAATCATGGTTGCAAGGGTGGCCACCGGCCTTCCCAAGCCGGGGGCGCGTCCCAAGTCAAGGTGCGGGGTGCATCACCGCTGCCGTCGAGGCGCAAGTGCAGCGCTGCGGCCGGCAGCCGGGCCCCCAGCCGCTGCGGCCATTCGATGATCAACGCGGCATCGGTTTCAAACAGGCCAAGCGCGTCGGCCTCGGCCGGATGGTCGATGCGGTAGAGATCGACATGCCACACCGGCACAGCGACATCGGGCGGATCATAGGCCTGCACCAGCGTGAACGTGGGCGACGGCACCTCGCCGGCCCAGCCCAACGCCTGGATGATGCCGCGGGCCAGCGTTGATTTGCCGGCACCGAGATCGCCATGCAGCGCCACCACATCGCCTGCGCGCAGCACGGCGGCGATGGCGGCGGCCAGCGCGGCCGTTGCAGCCGGCCCGGCAAGCACAATGGCGGGTTCAGAAATCGAAGGTGACATAGGCTTGCGCCAGTCTGCCGGGAATGGGGCCATAGGCGCCCGCGCCGCGCAGATCATGGGCTTCGACATCGAACAGGTTGCTGATCTGCACGCGCAGCAGGGCATTGTTGCCCGCCATCTTGAACCGGTACCGCCCGCCCAGATCGACGATGCTGCGCGCCGGTATGGCCACGCGGTTGCTGACCGTGGCGGTTTCGGAACTGCGCCAGGCCAGCCGCGTGTCGAACGACAGGCCCGGCGCGAACGGCGGCCGCCAATCGGCGCTGAATTCGATCCGCTGGCTGATGGCGCCCACCGGGCGCGGGCCGATGGCGCCGCCGGCCACGACGCCGGGGCCCGATACCTTGGGCCACAGCCACACGCCGCCGGCCACGATGCTGAGGCTTTTGGTGAGCGGCCCGGCGACGGAGGCTTCGACCCCGCGATTCACCACATCGCCCAGCACGTCGAATCGGTTGTTGGCATCCAGATTGAAATAGGGCTTGGTGATGTCGAACACGCCGGCCACCAGCTTGATCTGATCGGTGAGCGCCCAGCGCAGGCCGGCATCAAACTGGCGGGTGCGGATCGCGGGCAGGGCCTCGTTGCGGTTGGCGGCATTGCCCGGCGCGATGCCGCTTTCTTCCAGGCCATTGACGGTGCCGGCATAGATCACCAGCGCATCGGTGATATTGGCGGCCAGCGTCACGTTATAAAGCAGCAACCGGTCATCGGTGGCCTGCACGCCGCCGGTGGGAAGGTCGATGCGCTTCTTGTAATCGGTCCATTGCAGGCCGGCGGCGACTTCGCCCACGCCCAGCCAGCGGCCTTCATAGGCGATGCCGCCGGTGAGCTGTTTCACGTCGTCGAATTGCTGCTGGCCAAATCGGAACAGCGGTTCCGGCACCTTGCTGGGCGTGTCGATCTGCACCGGGCCGAGTTCCAGCGTGTCCGACCCGCCAAAGCGGCGATCGCCGCTGCGGCCACGCACGGCAAAATGGATCTGGTGCCGGCGTGGGCCCTCATCGATCTGCCGGGTCAGGCGCACTTCGCCGGAGATCGAGGCAAAGGCCAGGCGCGGATCGACGATGACCCGCTGGGTGCCGGTGCGGCCGGCAACCAAGCCGCGCACCAGATTGGTCATCTGGCGTTCGCGGTTGCGCGACGATCGGAAGAGGCCAGCGCGCAGCAGCCATTCTGGCGCCACCTGCCAATCGGCCAGCACGCCGATATTGGCATCAAGGCCGGTGCCATTCACCCAATCCGGGCCAAAGCGCTGCCGGCGCGGCAGCAGAGGCGGCAGATATTCGCCTGCCGTCTGAAATGTCAGGCGGTGATCATCCAGCGATTGATGCAGCAGGCTGACAAACGGGATCAGCGTGACGCCCGGTGCCGGGTTCCAGCGCGCGATCAGCGTGCCGCCGAAGCTGTTCTCCCGCGTGGCGTCGGGCCCGCTTTCAAAGCGCATTGACGCGCCGAGCCCGAGGCTCAGACGGTCATCAACCGGCAGCACGGCATCGGCTTCGGCGTTGGTGGTGCCCCAGGCGTCGGCCGCCAGCAGCGCGCTGGCGGCGGCCTGATTGCCGGGCCGGCGGAAGCCGAAGTCCACCAGCCCGGTGGGGGCCGGGAACGGGCTGCCCAGTGCAGACAGGCCGACGCGGATGGTGGTGGTGCGGCTGATGCGGGTGCTGGGCGGCACGACGGGATCGAAATACAGGCCATCGATCCGCACATTGCCGGCAGCGATCGGCGAAAAGCCGCGCACATTCATCTGGTTGTAGATGCCGATCACTTCGCGGCCAATGGTGCTGCCAAAGGCATCGCCGGCCTGGCGCACCGCATTCTCGGCGGCACGGTCACCGGTGGCGGCAACAGCGCCGCCGGCCGGCGCGGTTTGCGCCAGCGCCGGCGCCGCCAGCAATAGAGGCAGCGCCGCCAGCAGCAGCGCAAGGCTGGCGAATGCTGCCGGAGCGGGACGGCGCATGTCAGAAATCGACGGTAAGATAGGCCTGGGTGACGCGGCCTGGCAGCACCGTGTAGGCGTTGGCGCCGCTGCCGCGCAGCTCGAAGCCCTTTTCGTCGAAGACATTGGTGGCCTGGATGCGCAGCACCGCATCATTGCCGGCCAGCTTGAAGCGGTAGCGGCCACCAAGATCGATCAGCGTGCGGGTTGGCACCGAGACCAGATTGTTGACCGTGGCAATTTCCGGCGAACGGTAGGACAGGCGCGCGTCGAACGACAGGCCGGGCGCGAAGCCAGGCCGCCAATCGGCCGACACGTCCACCCGCTCGCTGATGGCGCCCACCGGCAGCCGGCCGACCAGCCCGCGTGTTACCGCATCGCCGGTCACCTTGGGTCGCAGCAGCACGCCGCCGGCCACAACCGACAATTCCTCGGTGATCGGGCCGGCGATGCTGGCTTCGATACCGCGATTGATCACCTCGCCCAGCACATCGAAGCGGCCGGCGGTGTCCAGATTGAAATAGGGCTTGGAAACCTGGAACACCCCGGCGATCAGCCGCATCCCGCCGCCCAGTGCGATGCGCACCCCGGCATCGAGCTGGCTGGTCTGGATCGCCGGCAAGGCCTCGTTGCGGTTGGCGGCGATGTTGGGGGCGACGCCCGATTCCTCCAGGCCGGTGACCGAGCCGCCATAGAGCGAGATGGCCTTTGTCACCTGCACACCGACCGTGATGTTGTAGAGCCAGGGGCTGGCATCGGTGGCGGTGATCGCGCCAGGCAAGCCGATGCGCTTGCTGTAATCGCTTTTCTGGACGCCCACCGACAGTTCGCCGACGCCGACCCAGCGGCCTTCATAGGCGATGCCGCCTGTCCATTGCCGGACATTGTCCTTCTGCTGCTCGCCGAACTTCAGCACCGGCGGCGGCACATCCGGCGCGACAGTCAGGATGTTGATCGTGCCCAGCGAAATCGAATCGGATCCGCCGAAACGGCGATAGCCCTGGCGGCCGCGCACCGTGACATGCAGCTGGTGCAGGCGTGGGCCGTCCGCGATCCGCCGCGTCACCCGAACCTCGCCGCTGGTCGCGGCGTTGTAGAGCGTGGGATCGCCGGTGATCGTCTGCTGGCCGATGCCGGCTGGCGACGTGAGGCGCACGACATTGGCGAACTGGTCGCGGACCACGCGCTGTGATCGGAACAGGCCGGCGCGCACCAACCAATCCTTGCCTATCGTCCAGTCGGCGATCAGGCCGGCGTTGATTTCGGTGTCGCCGCCGCGCGACCACCACGGGCCGAAGAACTGGCGGCGCGGCAAGGGCGGCGGCAGGAAATTCCCCTGCGGGATCGAAAGCGGGCCGTGATCGTCGATCGTGGTTTCGCGCACGTTGACGAACGGGAGCAGGCTGAACGCAGCGCTGGGCTTCCATTCGGCGATGAAGGCGCCTTCATAGCTGTGGTCGCGGGTCTTGTTGAAGCCGTTTTCCAGCACGGTGCCGGCGCCGAAACCGATGGACAGGGTGGAATTGACCGGCAGGCTGGCATCGAACTCGGCGGTTGGCGTGTGCCATGTGTTGTACCCGATCAGCACGCTGGCCGCCGCCTCGCGCCTCGGTCGGCGCAGGCCAAGATCGACGATGCCGGTTGGTGCCGGGAACGGGCTGCCCAGCGCCGACGGGCCGACGCGGATCGTGGTCGCCCGCACCAGCCGGCTCGATGGCGTGACGATCGGATCGAAATACAGGCCGTCGATGCGGACATTCCCGGCAACGACGGGCGAGAAGCCGCGTACCCGTTCCCGGCTGTAGAGACCTGACACTTCGCGGCCGATGCTGGTGCCGAACGCATCGCCAGCCTGGCGGACGGCATTTTCAGATGATCGGCTGCCGGTGGCGGCAACAACCGCGGCGGGCGGGGTCAGGTCTGGCTCGTCGGCCGGGGGAAGCGCCACGGGCGGCGCTGTACTGTCGTTGGGCGACACGGGGGGCGGCAATGGCTGTGCGGCCGCGGCCGGCCCGGCCAACCCCATGATCGCAAGCGCCAGCAAACTGGCAGGTGTGGCGAATTGTCCCCCGTACATGATCTGCCTTTGGCCAGCGTTGGCCGCCAAGTCCAGCCGGTAAACTGCGCAGGGGCCGTGTTTCAGAGATCGACCGTGACATAGGCCAGCGCGGAGCGACCCCAAACCGGGAGATAAGCCCCCGCCCCGAACAGTTCAAAGCCCTGCACATCGCCGATGTTTTCGATCTGCACCCGCAGCATGGCGGCTTTGCCGGCCAGATTGAAGCGGTAGCGCCCACCGATGTCCACGAATGTCCGCGCCGGAATGGCCACCTGATTGGACACGGTGGCGACCTGGCTGCTGGTGTGGAACAGGCTGGCGTCAAACGAGAGCCCGGCGGCCCAGGGTGGCCGCCAATCGGCGCTGGCCGAATAGGTTTCGCGGATGGTACCCACCGGTGCCCGGCCGACGCCGGGCAAATTGGCAGTGACGCGCGGCCGCAGTTGTACCGTGCCGCCGACCACGGTCAGATTGCGGGTGACCGGCCCGCTCAGCGACGCCTCGATGCCGCGCTGGCGCACTTCGCCCAATTCGCGGAAGCGATTGCCGGCATCGAGGTTGAAATAGGGCTTGGCCACTTCGAACAGGCCGGCGACCAGGCGCATGTCGCCAACCGGATTCCAGCGCAGGCCGGCGTCGAATTGGCGGGTGCGGATGGCCGGCTGGGCTGCGTTGCGATTGGCGGCCTGTTCCGGCGCGACGCCGGATTCCTCCAGCCCGGTGACATAGCCGCCATAGGCCGCCAGCGTGCCGCTGATCACCACGGCGACGTTGGCGTTGAACAGCAGGGGCTGTGTGCGCGTGACGATCGGGACGGCACCGGGCAGGCCGATGCGCTTGTCATAATCGGTGCGCTGGACTCCAATCGACAGCTCGCCAACGCCGTCCCATTTGCCCTCATAACCGGCAGCCAGCGTCCATTGCCGGAAACGGTCGCGCTCCTGCGCGCCGAAAGCGACCTGCGGCTGCGGCGTGGTGATGCGCCGGTCCAATCTGGTCGGCCCCAGATCGACAACGGGGGCACCGCCAAAACGCCGCTGCGCATCGCGGCCGCGAAACGCGAAATGCAACTGGTGGATGCGCGCCCCGACCTGCCACCGCTTCGTCAGCCGCGCCTCGCCGCTGGTCGATCCGAACAGCAGCGGCGGATCGACGATCACCTGCGCTCGCGCCGAACCATCGGGCTGCACATCCACAAGCAGGTTGGTATAATCCTCGAAATACTTGATCGACGATCGGAACAGGCCGGCCTTGAATCCCCAGCCGCTGCCCAGATCGGCGTCGGCAACCATGCCGGCATTCAACTCGGTTTCGCGGGTCCGCTGCCAGGCCGGGCCAGTCCAGAAGTTGCGCGGAAACGGCGGCGGCAGTGTCTCGCCGGCCGGCACAATGATGGTCGCGGCTTCGTGGAACGGTGTGTAGGTCAGGCTGATGAACGGCACGATCTCGATGCCGGGCGCCGGCCGCCAGCGCGCGATGGCAGCGCCTTCATAATAATAATCGCGGGTGCCATCGCCCATATGCTCGTGGGCGATCTGCCCGCCCAGCCCCAGGCTGAGCCCGCCCGTGACAGGCAGTGCGACATCGGCCTCGATGATGCGCGAGCCCCAGGTGTCGACATTGGCCAGCACGCTGGCTGCGGCCGTGTCACCGGGTACGCGCAGGCCGAGATCGACCACCCCGGTCGGGCTGGGGAAGGGCGAGCCGAGCACGGTCGGCCCGACGCGGATCACGGTGGAACCGCTGATGCGATCGGATGGGAAAAACACCGGATCGAAATAGAGGCCGGCGATACGGACATTGCCGGCCACGCGTGGTGAGAAGCCGCGCACGTCGCTGTCGGAATAGAGCCCGACCTCTTCCTGGCCGATCACCGTGCCGAAGGCATCGCCGGCCTGGCGCACGGCATTCTCACCCGCCCGGTTGCCGGCGGCGGTAAGCGGCAGTGGCTGCGTTTCCTGTCCGGTCGCTGCCGATGCGGCCAACAGCACAAGTCCGGCAGCGGCGGGCAGATGCGGGATCATCGTCGCTCTCCAAAAAGCAGCAAGGCCCGCATCGATGACCGACGCGGGCCTTGCCGTCACCCGGATAGCGGCGAATTGGCTGCCGCCATCAGTAGCGGTAATGATCCGGCTTGAACGGACCGGTATCGCCGACGCCGATGTAAGCGGCCTGCTTTTCGGAAAGCGTGGTCAGCTTCACGCCGAGCTTTTCGAGGTGCAGGCGCGCAACCTTCTCGTCGAGATGCTTGGGCAGCACATAGACCTTGTTTTCGTACGCCGCGCCGCGCGTCCACAATTCGATCTGGGCCAGCACCTGGTTGGTGAAGCTGGCCGACATCACGAAGCTGGGGTGGCCGGTGGCGCAGCCCAGATTGACCAGGCGACCCTTGGCCAGCACGATGATCTGGTTGCCATCGGGGAATTCGACGATATCGGTGCCGGGCTTCACTTCGGTCCACTTGTAGTTGGACAGGGCGGAAATCTGGATCTCGCTGTCGAAGTGGCCGATGTTGCAGACGATGCTGTTGGGGCGCATCGCCATCATGTGCTCGGCAGTGATGACGTCCATGTTGCCGGTCGCGGTGACAAAGATGTCGGCGCGCTGCACCGCTTCGTCCATGGTGACGACTTCAAAGCCTTCCATCGCGGCCTGCAACGCGCAGATCGGATCGATTTCGGTGACCATCACGCGGGCGCCGCCGTTGCGCAGCGACTGGGCACTGCCCTTGCCGACATCGCCGAAGCCGGCAACGCAGGCGACCTTGCCGGCCAGCATCACATCGGTGGCGCGGCGGATGGCATCGACCAGCGATTCCTTGCAGCCATAAAGATTGTCGAACTTGGATTTGGTGACGCTGTCGTTCACGTTGATCGCCGGGAACGGCAGTTCGCCCTTCTTGGCGATTTCATAGAGGCGATGGACGCCCGTGGTGGTTTCCTCCGACACGCCCTTCAGATTCTTGACCGTTTCGGTCAGATAACCCGGACGCGCCTTGATGAAGGCCTTGAGCGCGCGCTGGAATTCAACTTCTTCCTCGTTCTCCGGCTCGCCCATCGTCTGCCCGGCTTCGAGCTTGGCGCCCCACAGCGCGAACATCGTGGCGTCACCGCCATCGTCGAGGATGATGTTGGCGGTGGTGTCGCCCCAGTCGAAGATGTGGCCGACATAGTCCCAGTAATCCGCCAGGCTCTCGCCCTTGATCGCATAGGTCGGGATGCCAGCGGCCACCATCGCGGCGGCTGCATGATCCTGGGTGGAAAAGATGTTGCACGTGGCCCAGCGCAATTCTGCACCCAGAGCGACCAATGTTTCCATCAACACGGCTGTCTGGATTGTCATGTGCAGCGAGCCGACAATGCGCGCACCCTTCAGCGGTTGGGCCGCGCCGAATTCGCTGCGCAGCGCCATCAGGCCGGGCATTTCGGTTTCGGCAATGTTGATTTCGCGGCGGCCGAAGTCGGCGAGGCTGATGTCGGCAATGGCGTAATCGTGGGCCATGATCGGGCTCCTGCAATCGGTTTGGAAGACGCGATCCCCCTAAGCGTCGCCGCCTCACAGAGCAAGCATAAAGACTGCTTTATATGATTTGGCAATGTGGCCCTGCCGCCGGGCTCAGGTCGCCAGTGCGCCGCGCAGGAAATCGATGCCCGCGCACAGCTTGGGCGGCAGCAGCGAGCGGCGCGAATAGAGCAACCAGACGCGGCCGATCGCCTGCGGGCGGCAAAACAAGCCGGTGATTTGACCGCACAGGCACCGCGCCGCTACACCATGACGATGCTGTTTCTGGAAAAGGTCTACCCATGCAACGTCTGCTTCTCGTGGCTGCGCTGATGAGCGCTGCTGTCGTGTCTGCCGCCCCGATTGCCTATCCCGCCACGGAACGTGGCCCGGAGGTGGAGGCCCGCCATGGCATCAGCGTGCCCGATCCGTATCGCTGGCTGGAAAATGACGTGCGCACCGACACCAAGGTGGCGGCGTGGGTGGACGCGCAGAACCAGGTGACGGGCACCTATCTGGCGACCTTGCCCAAGCGCGATGCGATCCGGGCACGGCTGACCGAACTGTATAACTACGAACGCTTCGGCATTCCGCGCGTGAAGGGCGGGGTGCAGTTCTTTGCCCGCAACAGCGGCCTGCAGAACCAGTCCGTGCTGTATGTGCAGGCGCCGGGCGCAGAGCCCCGCGTGCTGATCGATCCCAACCCGTGGGCCAAGGACGGCGCGACGGCGCTGGCCGAATGGGAGCCATCGGCGGACGGCAAATATCTCCTCTATGCCGTGCAGGATGGCGGCACCGATTGGCGCACGCTGAAGCTGCGCGACGTGGCGACGGGTGCGGACCTGCCGGACGTGATCGAGTGGGTGAAATCCAGCGCGCTGGCCTGGCGCAAGGACGGGTCCGGATTCTATTATTCGCGGTTCCCGGAACAGGCCGGGCCGAAATATCTGGGCGTCAGCCTCAACCAGAAATTGTTTTTCCATCGGCTTGGCACGCCGCAGGCTCAGGATGTGCTGGTGTATGAAACGCCCGCCCATCCCAAGCGTGGCCATTTCGGTGCGGTCACCGATGATGGTCGCTGGCTGATCATCATCACGTCCGAAGGCACCGACAGCCGGTATGAAGTGCATGTCGCCGATATCACCAAGGGTGAAGCGCCCCGCGCGCTGGTGACCGGGCTGGATCATGATTGGTCGCTGGCCGGCAGCCGCGGCGACACGCTGTATTTCCGCACCAACAAGGATGCCCCCAAGGGCCGCGTTGTTGCCATGAATGCCCTCACCGGCGCGATCACGCCGCTGATCGCCGAAGGTGCTGCGACGCTTACCGGTGCCAGCCTGGTTGGCAGTCGGCTGCTCGCCGAAACGCTGGAGGACGCCAAGTCGGTGGTCCGCAGCCACGAGCTGGATGGCAAGCCGGTGGGCGTGGTGCCGTTGCCCGGCATCGGCACGGCCGGCGGCTTTGAATCGTCGGCCGATGGTGTGACGCATTTCGCCTTCGCCAGCTTTGCGACGCCGGGGTCGATCTGGCGCTATGACGCGGCGACCAACACGGCGACGGTGCTGCGCCAGGCCAAGGTGGCGTTCAATCCGGCTGACTATGCGGTCAGCCAGATATTCTATGCGTCCAAGGATGGCACACGGGTGCCGATGTTCGTGGCGCACCGCAAGGATCTCGACATGAGCAAGTCGCATCCGGCGCTGCTTTATGCCTATGGCGGCTTCGATATCAGCCAGACGCCGCAGTTCAGCGTGTCGCGGCTGGTGTGGATGGAAATGGGCGGGGTGTTCGCGCTGGCCAACATCCGCGGCGGCGGCGAATATGGCGCGGCCTGGCACGATGGCGGCCGCCTGCTGAAGAAGCAGAATGTCTTCGACGATTTCATCGCGGCGGGCGAAGCGCTGATCGCCAACGGCCTGACCAGCAAGGCCCAGCTCGCCATCCAGGGCGGATCGAACGGCGGCCTGCTCGTCGGCGCCGTCACCAACCAGCGTCCCGATCTGTTTGCCGCCGCGCTGCCGGCGGTCGGCGTGATGGACATGCTGCGCTATGCCAACTGGACGGCCGGGCGCTATTGGGTCGATGATTATGGCGACATGACCAAGCCGGACTATTTCCGCTATAATCTGACCTACAGCCCTTACCACAATATCCGCAGCGGCAAGGACTATCCGGCGGTGCTGGCCACCACGGCCGACACCGATGACCGGGTGGTGCCGGGCCACAGCTTCAAATATGCCGCTGCGCTGCAGGCCGCCCAGGCCGGCGACAAACCGCACCTGATCCGCATCGAAACCCGCGCCGGCCATGGCAGTGGCAAACCGACGGACAAGATCATCGCCGAAGCTGCCGATCTATGGGCCTTTGCCGGTTACTGGACCGGCCTAACGAAATAGGTTGCGCTTACGTCAGTGGCTTCCGGGGCCCATTCGGGCGGGTGGCGATGAACAGCGCGGTGGCCGGCAGGATCAGCGCCTGGATCAGGATCACCCGCTGCGGCGCGCCCATCGCCACCGATAGGCCGAGCACGCCGGCCATCGACAACAGGGCCAGCAGCTTGGCGCGCGGTGAAATGGCGCGGTGGCGCTGCCAGTTGGCGATCAACGGCCCGAACAGGCGGTGGCCGAGCAGCCAATCGTGCAGGCGTGGGGACGAGCGGGCAAAGCAATAGGCCGCCAGCAGCACGAACGGCGTTGTCGGCAGCAACGGCAGCACGACGCCGGCGATGCCAAGTGCCAGCGACGCCAGGCCGATCAGGAGCCAGAGGGAACGGAACATGCCCCTCTTGTATCAGTGCCGCGGCTTGTTGCCAGTCATTCTCCCAGTCTGTCTCAACCCGCACTGGCACGGGCCGGCGTCGTTGCGCTGCCGCGACGGGGGGGCAGCACCAGCGTGACCTTGGCCAGCCGGGTTTCGTCGGGCACAGGCCGGATGGCGGCGCTGCCGGCCGGTGCGGCGGGCAGGCGCATGTCGGCGGTGACGATGCGCAGCAGCATGGCGCGGGTGGCCTGCCACATCGGCATGCTGTGGCTGCTGGTATTGAGCCCGGCGGTGAATAGCTGCACGATCAGGCGGTCGCGCGCCGTGCTGTCGGTGTCATCGAAGGCAATGCCGATGCGCCCCCCATGGCTGCGCGCCACCCGGCCATCGATACTGCCCACACCGCGCAGCCGCACCCGCACCGGTTCCCCAACCGTAACGCCGCCGCCCACCGCGCCGATTTCGGCCAGCGCGATGCCTGACACCGAAATGTCCAGCCCCCGGGTGATGGTGGCATGGCGGGCGTCACGCCGCCACACCGCCACCTGATCATCAAGGGCAAAGCGCTCCTCGGCACGCAGCGCCGGGCGCCCCAGGCACAACATGGCGGCCAGGAACAGCACGACGATGTTGATCAGCCCCCAGAACGCCACCATGGGCACCAGCGCGCCCTGCGCCACGATGCGGGTATCCGGGATGGCATTGATCACCAGGCCGGTCAGCGTGGCGATCATCAACGTGGCGCAGGCCAGGAAGATGCCGCGCTGATAGCCACCAGCCGTCGCATCCGATCCCTTGGGCGTGACCTTGAAGGCGTGGCCGTGCGGTTTGAACAGCGTCTTGATGATCACCGGCAGCAGCCGAAAGCTCTGGAAGGTGCCAAGTACCTGTGCGGCGATCGGGAAATAGCGGCCGCCGCCCAACAACACGATGCCGCCAACCTGCGCCACCACCATCGGCACCAGAAAGAAGATGGCGCTCTGCGCCGTCACGCCGACCAGCGGCGGCACATCGAAGAACAGGAAGATGAGCGGCGAGACCACCGACAGGATCATCATCAGGGCCTGGGACAGCCACGCGGTCGGCAGGAAGAACAGGCGATGGCGCAGGTCATGCCCCGGCCCCAGCGGACCGGATTTGAGGAACAGGATCTGCGTCGCGCCCTGCGCCCAGCGCGCCCGTTGCACGAAGAAGGCCTCTAGGCTTTCCGGCGCCAGACCAAAGGCCAAAGGCTCGTTCAGATAGCGGGTGACATAGTTCTTCTGCAGCAGGGCAAGGCTGAGCAGCATGTCTTCGGTGATCGAGCCCGCCGGCAGGCCGCCGCCGATGGCATCGATCGCGGCGCGGCGGGTGATGCTGTTCGATCCGCAGCAGAAAGCGGCATCCCAACCGTCGCGGCCCGGCATGATCGCTTCAAAGAAGAAGCGCTGATCATCCGGCAGCGCCTCGCGCAGCGCCAGATTCTGCTGGAGCGGATCGTGATTGTAAAAACTGTGTGGCACTTGCACGATGCCGATGGCGGGGTCGTCGAAAAAGCCCATGGTGCGGCGCAGGAATCCGCGCTGTGGCACGAAATCGGCATCGAACACCGCGACGAATGGTGCGCTGGTGACGCTGAGCGCGTGGTTGATGTTGCCGGCCTTGGCATGAAGATTGTCCGGTCTTGTGATGTAACCGGCGCCTTTGGCCTGACAATAGTCGCGCAGCCAGGCGCGGCGGCCATCATCGGCCACCCACACGTTGAGATTGGGCCAATCCAGCGCCAGCGCGCCAAGGATGGTCTTTTCCAGCACTTCGATCGGTTCATTGTAGGTGGCGATGATCAGATCCACCGACGACAATTGCTGCGGCGGACAGGCCGCCAGCCGCGCCTCCCCGGCGTCGGCTTCGGCGCTGCGGTTGGTGCGCCGGGCCAGGCCGGCAAACAATATGGCGGCATCAAACAGGCCGAACAGTTCGACGCCCAGGCAGAGCAGCGCAAAGCCCAGGCCGAACCAGCCGGCATCCCACGGAATGGTGCTGGTGATGCGCCAGTACAGATAGGCCCCGACCACGCCCACCACCGCCACCACGATACCGCCGCGGGTGCGCAGCCGGTTCAGCCCGAACATCGGGGCCAGCAACAGTCCGGCAATGGTCAGCAGCAAGGGCGCCGCCACCAGCAGGGCCGGCGCGGTATCGAGCGCAGGCAGCATCAGCCTGCGCCCCGAACAAACCTGCTCACCACCGCGGGAAGCGGACTTCGGCCAGCCGGCCGACGTCGCAGCGCCGCGCCAGACTGGCCGGCGGCGGCAAGGACACCAGCACGCTCAGGTCCCGTGCCGCCTTGTCCGGGTTGGCGGCCAGCATGGCGCCGTCGCGGCGGGCAGCAGCGCCCACGGTGGAGGCGACCTGCCCGTTCAGCCAGGCGTCACTGCCGATCAGCCGCACCGCGACCCGCGTGCCCGGCATGATGGCCTCCATGCGCCGTTCGGGCAGCGCGACCTCGACATAGCGGCGGTTGCAATCCGCCAACTCGATCAGGCTGGCACCGGGGGCAACCGTGGTGCCTTTGGGCGCTGGCTGCGACCACACCACGGTGCCGGCCGGTAGCTGCGCATCGAACGCACTGGCCCGTGCCAGACGCTCGGTTTCGGCGGCGACCTGAATGGCGAGCTGCGCCAGCCGCGAATCGGCATCGGCCACGACATTTTCCAGTTCCTGCCGGCGCAGCAGCAACCGGTCGCGCTGCTGATCGCCATAGGGCGCGTCCATCGCCGCGCCGGCCAGATAGAGGCCGTGGCCCGCAGCCTTTGTCTCGATGGCCAGCGCATCGGCCTGATCCCCCAGTGCGGCGCAGCGAAATTGCGCCGCCGATGCCACCGCGCGCACCCGGTCGCGCTGGGTGAAGGTGGCGAAACGTTGCTGCGCCAGCACTTCGACCCGTTCGCGTTGCAGGGCGGCTTCGGCGGCTTCGGCCTGGCAGCCGGCCAGCGCCTCGCGGGCGGCGGCGGTGGTGGCCGCCAGCCGGGCACTGGCGGCGCGGCCGAACCGCGCCGATCGGCTGGCGAGGCGGGCATCGGCTGTCTCGATCTCCGCAATCTGCCGGCGGGCCAGATCGCGCGCCGAAATCAGCGCCGCCTGCTGGCCCTTCAATGCCGCGAGCGGCCCGGTATCGAGGATGCGCGCCGTCACCAGCCGGGCGGTGCGGGTGGCGGCAATCGCCGTGCCGGGCGGCGGCAGATCGGCTGCGACGATGCCGGGGATCGGTGAAGCCATGCGGATGATCGGCGCGTTCACATAGGCTTCCCCGCCGACTTCACTGGTGACATAGGGCGCAAACGCCCACAGGCCGAGCGCGGCCATGCCGGTGGCCAGCGCGAGGCGCAGGCGGTTGGAACGAATGAGGGTTTCGATGCGGCCGGCCATGTCATCTCCTTGCCCGGGTTAACGGGCGGCGGAGGCATGGATTTATGCGATCAATTGCGCTGCAATCGCTGCGGCCAGCGCCGCATCGCCGGCGGCGATCACGCGGCCGCCATCGTCCTGGCCCTGGCGCAGCGGTGCCCCACGCCAATCGGTCATCACGCCGCCGGCACCCTGCACGATCGGTACCAGCGCCGCCCAATCGTGCAGCTTCAGTCCGGCTTCGATCACCGCATCCAGATGCCCGGCGGCGACCAGGCCATAATTGTGGCAATCACCGCCATAGAGCGTGTCGGCCGCCCGGGCACGCACGGTTTCGAAGCGAGCAAAATTGGCAGCGTCAAACGCCTGCGGGCTGGTGGTGCCCAGTCGGGCGCTGGCCAGATCGGCGCAGCGGCGCACATGCACACGCTGGCCGTTCAGGGTGGTGGGATGATCCGGCCCGGCCAGCCAGCGATCGCCGATGATGCATTGATCGATCACACCCAGCACCGGATCGCCGCCGTGCATCAAGCCGATCAGCGTGCCGAACAGCGGCCGGCCGGCGACGAAGGCGCGGGTGCCGTCGATGGGATCGAGCACCCAAACGCGCTCGGCATCCGGGCGGTCATCGCCATATTCCTCCCCGATCACGCCATCATCGGGGCGATATTCGGCGAGCAGGCGGCGAATGGCGGCTTCGGCCTCGCGGTCGGCGGCGGTCACCGGCGAGAAATCCGCCTTGGTCTCCACCAGGAATGGCCGGCGGAACCACGGCCTTATGGCAGCGCCAGCGGCATCGGCCAGGCGCTGGGCGAGCGTGAGATCGTCCAGCGTCACAGGCCGAGCTCCTTCAGGATGGCGGCGCGATCCCCGTCCAGTGCCGGTGCCGGCGCGCGGGTGGCGGGATCGGCGTGGGCAGACAGTTTCACCGGATTGCCGGCGGCAATCAGCGGCGTGCCATCGGGCAGGGCGGTCTGTACCACCATGTTGCGCGCCTGCACCTGCCGGTTGGCCAGCGCCTGGCCGATATTGTTCAGCGGGCCGCAAGGGACGCCGGCCGATTCGAGCACCGGCAGCCAGTCTGCGACGCTGCGGGTTTGCAGCACGGATTCAAGCACATCGGCCAGTGCATCGGCGTTGCGGCTGCGCGCATCATTGCTGGCAAAGCGCGGATCGTCGCCCGGCAGCGCCAGCGCCCGGCACAGCGCGACGAACAATTGATCATTGCCCGCGGCAATCACGATCGGCGCGTCGGCGCATTGATAGGCGGCGAACGGCGTGATGCTGGGGTGGCGCGCACCCAGCGGCCCCGGTGATTCGCCGGTGGCGGCATAGCGCGCGATGGCATTTTCCAGGATGGCGATCTGGCCATCGAGCATCGCCACATCGACGAACTGGCCCACACCCGTAGTCGTTCGGTCGTGCACGGCGGACAAGATGCCGATCACCGTGAACAGGCCGGCGGTGATGTCGCCGATGCTGGTGCCCACCCGCACCGGCGGCCCGCCCGGCCAACCGGTGACGCTCATGATGCCGCCCATCGCCTGCACCACCATGTCATAGGCGGCCTTTTGCGCATCCGGCCCGGTGTGGCCAAAGCCCGATGTGGCCGCATGGATCAGCCGCGGAAAGCGCGCGTGCAGCGCATCCCAGCCATAGCCCAGCCGCGCCATCACGCCGGGGCGGTAATTGTCCACCAGCACGTCGGCCTTGCCGAGCAGCGCTTCGAATACGGCGCGGTCGGCCGGTGCCTTCAGATCGAGCGCAATCGATTGCTTGCCGCGGTTGATGCTGGCGAAATAGGCGCTGTGGCCGCCCATGAACGGGCCATAGGCGCGGGCGTCATCGCCGCCATCGGGGCGCTCCACCTTGATGACGCGCGCACCCAGATCGGCCAGCACCATGGTGGCATAGGGGCCGGCCAGCACCCGCGACAGATCGATGATGAGGAGGTCGGAAAGTGGGCCTGTCATTTTATCTCCCTAGCCGTGTTTTTCCCCCTCGTCACCGCCCCGGCAGCGGCGCTAGACATTGCGACAGGAATGAGGGGAATTTTTCGATGCGCATCCTGTTGGCCGCCCTTTTGCTGGGCACTGCCGCGACAGCTCAAACAGCAACAACCCAAGAAGCCGCGCTGGATGCGCAGATCAGCAGCGCCGACCAGATGGCCTGGCTGAAATCCCTGTCGGCCGGTCCCAACCATCTCGGCAGCCCGCACAACCAGGCCAATGCCGCGACAATCGAGAAGATGTTCCGCGACTGGGGCTGGCAGGTGAAGCGCGCCGATTATCAGGTGCTCTATCCCACCCCGGTGTCCACCGCGCTGGAACTGGTCGGCCCGGTGGCGAAAAAGCTCGGCGGGCAGGAGCCGGGTATCCCGCAGGACGCAACGTCGAATGCGCTGGCTGGCGCGTTGCCGCCCTATGTCGCCTATCAGGGTGATGGCGATGTGACGGCGCCGGTCGTCTATGTGAACTATGGCCTGCCCGCCGATTACGAGGCGCTGGCCCGGCGCGGCATTTCGGTGAAGGGCAAGATCGTCCTCGCGCGCTATGGCGGCGGCTGGCGCGGGCTGAAGCCCAAATTGGCGCAGGAAGCCGGCGCCATCGGCTGCCTGATCTATTCCGATCCGCAGCAGGATGGCTATGGCAGCGCCGACACTTACCCGAACGGCGGCGGCCGCCCGCCGGCTGGCGTGCAGCGCGGCAGCGTCGTCGACATGACGACCTATCCCGGCGATCCGCTCACCCCCGGCGTGGCGGCGACCAAGGACGCCAAGCGGCTGACCCGCGAAACCGCGCCCACCGTGCTGAAGATCCCGACGCTGCCGATCTCCTATGCCGACGCGACCGAGATCCTCAGCCGGCTGACGGGCGCGCCGGTGCCGAATGACTGGCGTGGCGGCCTGCCGTTCCACTACCGCTTTGGCGGCAGCGATGATGTGAAGCTGCATCTGAAGGTCGAATCCGAATGGTCGCTGAAGACCATTTCCAACGTCATTGCCACGCTGCCCGGCTCGTCCAAAAAGGACGAATGGGTGGTGCGCGGCAACCATTATGACGGCTGGGTGTTCGGCGCATCCGATCCGCTGTCGGGGGAAGTGGCGCTGCTCAGTGAAGCCAAGGCGCTGGGTGCGCTGTGGAAATCCGGCTGGCGGCCCAAGCGCAGCATTGTTTATGCGAGCTGGGACGGCGAGGAGCCGGGCCTGCTCGGTTCGACCGAATGGGTGGAACAGAATATCGCCGATCTGCGCAGCAAGGCCGTGGTCTATATCAACAGCGACAGCAATGGCCGCGGCTATCTGGGTGCCGATGGCAGCGCCCAGTTCACGTCGCTGATCGGCAAGATCGCTGCCGATGTGAAGGACCCGCAGACTGGCGCCAGCGTCGCCGAACGTTGGCGGGCCGGGGCACGGGCCAGGGCGTTCGAGGGCCAGCGCGGCAATGCGGCGGCGCTCGCCGCGGCGGAAGCCGGCGCTGATCAACCGATGGACGCGCTCGGTTCGGGCAGCGATTATACCGCCTTCATCCACCATGCCGGTGTGTCGTCGATCAACATCGGTTTTGGCGGCGAAGGGGAAAGCGCAGGATCCTACCACTCCATCTACGACAGCTATGATCATTTCGTGCGCTGGGATGATCCTGGCCTCGCCTATGGTGCTGCCTTGTCCAAGGTGGCGAGCCGGCTGGTGCTGCGGCTGGCCGATGCAGAGGCGCTGCCGGTGCGCTTTGCCCCGGTGGCCAGTGCAGCGCGCAGCTATCTGGGTGAGATCAAGTCGCTGATCGACACCCGCCGCAAGGAAGATGAGAAGCGCGCCGGCTTGACCGGTGACATGTACCGGCTGGGCAGCGATCCGCGCGACCCGATCGGCCCGCCGCTGGCCAAGGCGCCGACGCCGGCGCTTGATCTGGCGGTGCTCGATGCCGCAATCACCAAACTGGATGCTGCCGCCAAGGGCTTCGATGCCGCCATCGCCGCCAAGGGCGACAGACTGACCGCAGCGCAGACCACGGCGCTCAATGCCCGGCTGCGCGACATCGAACAGACGCTGCTCAGCCCATCGGGCCTGCCGTTCCGGCCGTGGTTCCGCAACATCCTCTATGCCCCTGGCCGCTTCACCGGCTATGGTTCCAAGACGTTGCCGGGCGTGCGCGAGGCCGTGGAGGAGCGGCGGTTCGACGATGCCACCCGCGAAGCCGGCATCGCCGCCAAGGCATTGAGCGATTATGCGGATCGGCTGGATGCCGCGACGGCGCTGCTGAAATGAGGCTGCTGCTGGCCCTGTTGTTGGCGGCAACGCCGGTGTCGGCGCAGCGGTTGCGACCGGCTGATGTCGACAAATTGCCGTCATCGCCGGCCACCGTCACGCAGGCCTATGGCAGCGCACCGACGCAGGTCGGCGATTTGCGGTTGCCCGACAGCAAGGCCTTTGGCCCCGGCCCCTACCCGGTGGTGATCGTCATCCACGGCGGCTGTTGGTGGAAAGGCTTTGCCACCAGGCAGAACACCGCGGCCCTGGCCAGTCGGCTGACAGAGCGCGGTTTCGCGACCTGGAACATCGACTATCGCCAGGTTGGCGAAACTGGGCCGGATGGCAAGTACAGCGGCGATCCGGGCGCCGGCTGGCCGGGCACGTTCCAGGATTGGGCAGCGGCGACCGACCATCTGCGCGACCTTGCCAAGCATTATCCCATCGATCTGGCCCGCGTTGCCGTCACCGGCCACAGCGCCGGCGCGCATGCCGCGCTGTGGGTGGCCGGCCGGCAGAAATTGCCCAGGGACAGCGAGATTGCCAGTCTGGATCCGCTGAAGATCGGTGCTGTCGTGGCCATCGACGGGCCGGGCGATCCAGCCAGCGAACTGACGCTGTTCGAAGAGGCGTGCGGCGTGCCCGCCGGCTCGGCCTTGTTCGGCGGTACGCCCGCGGCGCAGCCCAAACGCTGGGCCGAAGGCTCGCCGCAATCCCGCCTGCCGTTGGGCGTGCCATCGGGGTTGATTTCGGCCAGCCTGTTCCTGTCGCCCACCGCCGCGACCAAATGGATCAGCCAGGCGCGCGCCGGGAAGGACAAGTCCAGCGCGCTGATCCTGGGCGGCACCGGCCATTTCGAGGTGATCGCGCCGGGGAGCCCGGTGTGGCCGCAGGTCGAGGCGTTTCTGGTCGAACAACTGAAAGTGTCCCCATGAAATTGCTGGCGTCGCTCACCTCACCCTATGCCCGCAAGTTGCGGATACTGGCGCAGGGGCTGGGCATCGATCTGCCGTTCGTTGAAACCATGCCGATGAGCGATCCGGCCGCGCTGCTGGCCGCCAATCCGCTCGGCAAGGTGCCGGCGCTGGTGCTGGACGATGGCAGCGCCCTCATCGATTCGCCGGTGATCGCGGCCTGGTTGCTGGCGTCCGTGCCCGGCCAGACGCTGCTGCCCATCGCCGGCGCCGATCATTGGCAGGCGCGCAGCACCGAGGCGCTCGCCGATGGCGTGCTGGATGCCGCGATCATCCTGCGCTTCAACATGGCGCAGGGCATCACCTCGGGCCCGTGGGTGGACCGCCAATACAGCGCCATCACGCGCGCGCTGACCGTGATGAATGGGCGGGTTGGCGGCAGCGCGTTCGGCGACATCTGCATCGCGGTCGCCTGCGATTATCTCACGTTCCGCTTCCCGGCGCTCGATTGGCGCACCCACAATCCGGCGCTGGTGGCATTGACCGACCGGCTGCTGGCCACGCCGGCGTTTGTGGCGACGCAGCCGGCGTGATCAGCCGTCTGGCGGTTCAACCGGGCAGATCGGCCATCGCCAGACCGAGCTGACGCCCAGCCTCCGCCATGCCGCGATCAAGCGTCGCGGTTTGCAACCCGGCGCGGCGGGCTATGGCAAGGTGCAGGGCGTCGCCGCCGCGCAACAGCAGTGTTTCCTGCCCGGCCCAACCGGCGGCGAGATCGTAATCACCGGGTTCGATGGTCAGCACCAGCCACGGCCCGGTCCCCAGATCGTAAAGCGCCTGGGGCAGGCGACTGCGCCGCAAACTGCCGCCCCTGACCTTTGCGGCCAGCGCGCCCGCGGCTTCCGTCCGCGTCCATTGGCTGATCCACAAATTGCCTTCGCCTTGTTCGGCAAGCCATCCGGCATAAAGCAAGGATTGCGCCTCGCCCGCCAGAACGCGAACCACCACCGATGTGTCGAGGTAGATCAATAGGGCTGGCTCTTGCGCCAGCTTTCCACAAAGGAACCGCCATCAGCTTCGGCAAGTTCAGGTTGGTGGGCAAGATCGTCACGCAGGCGGGCCTTCAGGGCCTCCCAGTCGAACGGCGCCTGCTTTTCAGGGGGGGCGATGACACGCAGTTCGATCACCGGCTTGCCGCGCCGGGCGAGGCGGATGATTTCCCCCTTTTCGGCGCGTTCGACAAGTTCCGACAAGCGCGGTTTGGCAGCGGCGATATTGATATCCATGACCGAAAACATGGACCAAGTTGATCCAACTTGCAACTATGTTATCCATCCCGCCCGCGCGGCAACCGTGTTGCGCCGTCGGGCACAGCGACCCACGGATGCCGCCGTTCCTCAAACACGCTGCGCAGCGGCGGCGGGGTGGTGGGATCGGCGAACAGGCCGGCGGGGATGGCGATCAGGCCGGGATTGATGGTGACGGTGAAGCAGATGGTGCTGCCGCAATTGGGGCAGAAGCGATTGGCAAGTTCGCGGCCCTTGTCGCTGATGTGCATATAGTCGCGCGTCTCGCCGCTGATCGTCACGTCGGCTTCCATCAGCCACACGGCCATGCCGAACGGTGACCCGCTGCGGCGCTGGCAACTGGCGCAATGGCACATGTTCACGGCCGCCGGCTGGCTGGCGAGATGCACTTGCACCGCGCCGCACAGGCAGTGGCCGTCGGGCGTCACCGCTTCAATTCCCGCGCCAGTGCCTTGGTCGTCTTCACGCCATAGGGCGGCTTGAACCCGGCCAGCCCGGCCAGATCGAGCTTGGGCTGGCTGTAGATGGCCTTGGGATGGCTGAATGCCTTGAAGCCATCCGCCCCATGGTAATTCCCCATCCCGGCCGGGCCGATGCCGCCGAACGGCAGGTCTTCGGCCGAAACGTGGAAGATCACGTCGTTCACCGTCACGCCACCCGAAATGGTGCGGTCGAGCACGCGGCGCTGTTCGCCGTCATCCTCGCCGAACCAGTACAGGCCCAGCGGCCGGTCGCGGCGGTTCACTTCGTCGATGGCGCCATCGGTGGTCTTGTAGGTGCGCACCGGCAGCAGCGGCCCGAAGATTTCCTCCTGCATCACCGTCATCTCGTCGGTGGCGCCGCGGATGATGTGCAGCGGCATCTTGTTGGTGTTCTGCTTGGAGAAATCTTCATTGCCCGGGTTGACCACCACCACATCGGCGCCCTTGGCGCGGGCATCGGCGACATGCGCTTCCAGCCGCTCGCGGTGGCGGGCGCCCAAAACGCTGGTGTAATCCGGGTTGGCCAGCATCGTCGGGTACAGGCGCGCCGTGGCGGCCTTCAGGCCTTCGACGATCTCGCCTTCCTTTTCCTCGGGCACCATCAGATAATCCGGTGCGAGGCAGATCTGGCCGGCGTTCATCAACTTGCCCATCGCCACCCGCTCGGTGGCGCGCGCCACATCGGCGCTGCGGCTGATGATGGTCGGCGATTTTCCGCCCAGCTCCAGCGTGAGCGGCACCAGATTGCGCGCCGCCGCCGCCATCACATGGCGGGCGACGCTGGTCGCGCCGGTGAACACCAGATGGTCGAACGGCAGATCGGAAAAGGCGCGGCCCACTTCCGGCCCGCCGGTGATCACGGCGATTTCGGTCTGATCAAACGCGGCTTCGAGGATTTCCTTCATCAATGCCGAGGTCAACGGCGTATATTCGGAAGGCTTGATCATCGCCCGGTTGCCGGCGGCCAGCACACCGGCCAGCGGCGCGAAGGTCAGGTTCACCGGGAAATTCCACGGGGAAATGATGCCGATGACGCCCTTGGGCTGAAATTCCACCCGGGCTTTCGCGCCGAGCAGCCCAAGCGGGAAATCCAGTTTGCGCTTCTCCGGCTTCATCCAGTCATCGAGGTGCTTCAGCGCATGCTTGATCGGCTTCACGCTGGCCATGATGTCGGTGACCAGGCTGAGTTCGGTGGAGCGGTGGCCGAAATCCTCGCTCATCGCCGCCGCCAGCCGATCCTTGTGGGTCAGCACGACATCCAATGCGCGGTTGAGGCGGTCTTTGCGCGTGGCGGCGGTGATGGGCAGTTCGGCGGTGAAGCTGGCGCGCTGGGCATCCAGAACGGCGCGCATGCTGGCGGCGTCGCGGGCATCCCATTGCGCAGTCTGGGCAGCAGTGCGGGCGGTGGTGGCCATGGTCATCCTTTCGATCAAATCCGGTTCAGCCTAGGCGCTCGCCCCGATTTCGCCAAGCCTGCCGAATCAGGGTTGGACACGGGCAGCAGTTTTGACGCTTTGGACGAATTCTCACGGATTCGGCCTTGTTTTTGCTTGTTTTCCTTGTTTTTGCGCTGCTTTTGCCATGCGCATGCCCTGCCAGCGCCTGTCATGCCATGATCCGCCGCCTGTAGGACAGTCCCGGCATGTGCGCCCTTTCGTCAGGCTGGCGCGCTGCCCGGCTTTGCGGCATCGTGCCGCAAAACAACAAATATCCTGGGGATGATCCGATGACCAGTTGGCCAGCCATGACCATTGCGCAGGCGCATGACCTGCTCACCGCGCCGGGCGCACCGTTCGAGATGGATTCGGTGCCCATCGGTGGCCGGCCGACGCGGGTGTGGAAGAACGCGCCGCCATCGCTGGCGCATTGTTTCGCCGCCGGGCGCGCGCATGGCGACAAGATCTTCGTCGTGCTCGATGAGGAGCGGGTGACCTATGAAGCCTTCGCGCGCGCCACGCTGGCGCTGGCCGAACGCTTGCGGGCCGATGGCCTGACCAAGGGCGACCGGGTCGCGGTGGTGATGCGCAACCTGCCGGAATGGCCGGTGGCCTTTTATGCCGCCAGCCTGTGCGGTGCCATCGTCACGCCGCTCAACGCCTGGTGGACCGGTCCGGAACTGGAATATGGCCTGACCGACAGCGGCACCAAGATCCTGCTGATCGATGCCGAACGCTACAACCGGATTTCCGAACATCTGCCGGCCTGCCCCGCCCTGGAACGCATCTATGTGACACGCGCCAGCGAGCAGGAATTGGGCGATCCGCGCACGGTGCGGCTGGAAAGCGTGGTCGGGCGGCCGATGAGCTGGGCGCAGTTGCCCGATCGTGCCATCCCGGAAGAGGCGCTGACGCTGCAACCGGAAGACGACGCGACGATCTTCTACACCAGCGGCACCACCGGCAAGCCCAAGGGCGCTTTGGGCACGCACCGCAACATCTGCTGCAACATCATGGCGTCGGGTTGTTCACAGGCGCGCAGCATCCTGCGCCGCGGGGAGGCCTTGCCGGCGCCGGACCCGACGGCGCCGCAAAAGGCAACCTTGCTGTCCGTGCCGTTCTTCCACGCCACCGGCTGCCACGCCGTGCTCAATCCGGCGCTGGTCGGCGGCGTGAAGCTGGTGCTGATGCGCAAATGGGATGTGCTTGAAGCCATGCGGCTGATCGAGGGCGAGCGGATCAGCTCGGCCGGCGGCGTGCCGACCATCGCCTGGCAGATCTTGGAACACCCCGATCGCCACAAATTTGATCTGTCGAGCCTGGAGACGGTCTCCTATGGCGGTGCGCCGTCGGCACCCGAACTCGTCCGCCAGATCGCTGGCCAGTTCAAGGCCAAGCCCGGCAACGGCTGGGGCATGACCGAAACCAGCGCCACCTTCACCCACCACATGGCCGAGGATTATGAGAATCGCCCCGACAGTTGCGGCCCGGCCGTGCCGGTGTGCGATCTGCAAGTGCGCGACCCAGATGGCAATGTGCTGCCACCGGGCAGCGTGGGTGAGCTGTACGGCTATGGCCCCAATGTGGTGAAGCTCTACTGGAACAAGCCCGAAGCCACCGCCGCGACCTTCATCGACGGCTGGGTGCGCACCGGCGATCTGGCGCGCATCGATGAAGACGGCTTCTGCTTCATCATCGACCGCGCCAAGGACATGCTGATCCGCGGCGGCGAGAATATCTATTGCGTGGAGGTGGAAAACGCCCTGTACGAACACCCCGCCGTGATGGACGCCGCGCTGGTCGGCCGCCCGCACAAATCGCTGGGCGAGGAACCCGTGGCGTTCGTGACATTGGCCGCCGGCGCGACCGCCAGCGAAGCCGACCTGCGCGCCTTCGTGGCGGCGCGGCAGGCGGCGTTCAAGGTGCCGGTGGCGGTGCATTTCATGGATGAACCGCTGCCGCGCAACGCCAATGGCAAGATCCTGAAGACGGAGCTGAAGAAGCTGCTGGCGGGGTGAGGATGCAGGCCAGCCCTCCCCAGGCCTTCGCCGGGGCAGGCTTGCCTTCGCTCGCCACCGCCCCTCGAAAGGGAGGAACAAATGGCTCCTCCCTTTCGAGGGGCGATGGCGAGCGAAGCGAGACGGAGGGGTGGTCGAGCGCAGCCCCCCATGACGAAAGGCCCCGCCGGCGGGTTGCCGGCGGGGCCTTTCGTTCGTGTACCGCAGGGGCGGCCTGGGTCAGGCGGCGGTGGTGCGCTTGTGGCGGCTGGCAAAGCCGACCATGCCGAAGCCGGCGAGCAGGATCGCCCAGCTTGCCGGATCGGGCATGGCGCCGCTGGTCACACTGCCGGCGATCGTGACGGCGGCGCTGGCCGGTGTGATCGCGACGGTGGCGAGCGTGAGGGCCGTGACGAGTTTGGCGAACATTCATATTTTCCTTAAGGAAATGGTTAATAAAGTGTTTGCAAACCTCGTGCCAGTAACGTTAACAGAAAAATATTGTTGTTTATCATATAATTAATCATGCGCCCGCATGCGCCATCATCCGCAAGTGTAAAGCCAGCCGACACTTTTGCCCCTGTTCGCCGCCCTGTCGCCGCTGGCGGCGGTGCGGCGGCCTGCCCCCGCCCCGCCCTGTCGACAGTAGGCGGGCGGCCATGGCTGGGCTATGCGAGGCCGTGATTCGATCCCTTGAAAAGGCCATGCCGCGATGAAATTCTTTGCCGATACCGCCGATGTTGCCGAAATCGCCGATCTGGCCGCCACCGGCCTGATGGACGGTGTCACCACCAATCCCAGCCTGATCGCCAAATCCGGGCGCAATTTCCTGGAAGTGGTGCGGGAAATCTGCGGTCTGGTCGATGGCCCGGTGTCGGCCGAAGTCGTCGCCCCCGATCATGCCACGATGATGCGCGAAGCCGCCGTGCTGCGTGCGCTGGCGCCCAATATCTGCATCAAGCTGCCGCTCACGCTCGATGGCCTGAAGACCTGCAAGGCGCTGACCGCCGAGGGCGTGCAGACCAATGTCACCCTGTGCTTCTCGGCCAATCAGGCGCTGCTGGCGGCCAAGGCCGGCGCGACCTATGTGTCGCCGTTCGTTGGCCGGCTCGATGATATCGGCCATGATGGCATGGAACTGATCCAGGATATCCGCACCATCTATGACAATTATGATTTCGCCACGCAGATCCTGGTCGCCAGCGTGCGCAGCCCCGTGCATGTGCTGGCCGCGGCGCGCATCGGTGCCGATGTCGCCACCATGCCGCCGGCGGTGATCAGGCAGTTGGCCGCGCACGCCCTGACCGACAAGGGGCTGGCGGCGTTCGAGGCCGATTGGGCCAAGACCGGGCAGTCCATCCTCTGAGCCCAACAGCGTGACTCCGGCCGGCGAGCCCGTTGCCAGCCTGATCGCCCGCTATCTGGCGGTGTGCGGTGATCAGCGCCGCATGTCGCCGCACACACTGCGGGCCTATGGCCTCACCCTGGATCGCTTCGCGGATTTCCTGATCCTGCATCTGGGCGGTGCCGTGGTTGGCGGGCAACTGGCCGCGCTGACGGCGGCGGATTTGCGCGGCTTTCTGGCGCGGCGGCGCGGTGAAGGCCTGGCCGCCGCATCCTTGGCGCGCGATGTGTCGGCGTTGCGCGGCTTTCTGGGCTGGTTGCGGCGCAGCGAAGGCCTGGCCTGCGATGCCATGGCCGCGCTGAAATCCCCCAAACAGCCGCGCCGGCTGCCGCGCGCCGTTGCGCCGGCGGATGTGCGCGAACTGGTTGATGTGGTTGGCGATGCGGCTGCGGTGCCGTGGGTGGCGGCGCGCGACACCGCGGTGTTGCTGCTGCTTTATGGCGCGGGCTTGCGCATTGGCGAGGCGATGGCGCTCACCGGCGCGGCGCTGCCGCTGGGCGACCGGCTGATGGTGACCGGCAAGCGCAACAAGACACGCGTTGTGCCGCTGCTGCCGCGGGTAGCGGAGGCGATATCGGCCTATGTTGCGGCCTGCCCGTTTGCGCCTGGGCCGGCGCAGCCGCTGTTCCGGGGCCTGCGTGGCGGCGCGCTTGATGCCGGCACGGTGCGCCGCGCGGTGCAGGCGGCACGCGCTGTGCTCGGGCTGCCGGCCAGCGCATCACCGCATGCCCTGCGCCACAGTTTCGCAACGCATCTGTTGGCGCGCGGGGCGGATCTGCGGCAGTTGCAGGAGCTGCTCGGCCACGCCAGCCTGTCCTCGACGCAGATTTATACGCAGGTTGATGCGGCGCAGCTGCTGGATGCCTGGGCGTCGGCACACCCGCGCGCCGGTTAGCCCGTCATCCGCTTCAGGATGATGTCCCAATGCTGCAACGCCGGTGCGATCGCGCTGGCGGGCACGCGTTCGTTGAGGCCGTGGGCAAATACATCCTCGCTGCGCATGAACAGGCCGGAGACGCCATAGGACGGGATGCCGAGTGCGCGCCAGAACACGCTGTCGGTGGCGCCGGCGTCCATGCCCGGCGTGGCGTTCAGGCCCGGCGCCCGCGCCGACACCGCGGCCTGCACGGCCGCCGTCACGTCGGCGCGCAGCGGCGAGGGCGGGGTGACCGGCCAATCGATTCCGGTGGCAAAGCTGATGCCGGGATCATCGGCGATGCGCGCCAGATCGGCCTGTACCGCGGCGATGCCGGTGCCGGGGAAGATGCGGCAATTGACCGTTAGCACCACCTTTTGCGGCAGCGCGTTGGGCGCGTGGCCGCCGGTGATCATGGTGGGCACGCAGGTGGTGGCGATCTGGCCGATGGTGCCGGGATTGGCGCGCAAGGTGGCGATGGCAGCCGCATCGGTGGGATCGGCGGCAATGCGCTGCATCGCCTGGCCCAGCGCATCGCTGCGCTGGCGCCCGGCTTCGGCCAGCGCGGCGCGGGTGATGTCGTTCACCTGCGCCGGCCATTGGTGCGCGGCAATCCGCGCCGCCACCAGCCCGGCGCGGGCAATGGCGTTGCTGGCGCCCGGCGCACTGCTGTGGCCGCCGGGATCGGTGAGGGTCAGGGTGAAATCGGCATAGGATTTCTCGGCGGCCTGCAATTTGTAGAAATAGGGTTTGCCGCCCGCATCCAGCCCGCCGCCGCCGCCATCGCTGTTCAGCATCAATTCGATGCCGAGCGCGGCGGCCTGTTTGGCCTGCGCGGCGCTGGTGATGCCATCGGTTTCCTCATCGCCGGACAGGAAGAGGTGGATGTCGCGCTTCGGCTTGAAGCCGGCGGCCTTCAGCTTGGCCAGGGCGGCGAACAGCGTGGCGATGTCGAACTTGTTGTCGTGCACGCCGCGCCCGAAGATGAAACCACCGTCCTCCACCGCCACGAACGGGTCGCGGGTCCAGTCCTTGGGGTCGGCCTCCACCACATCGAGGTGCCCGGTCAATGCAATCGGCTTGGCGGAGGGCTTGGCGCTGCGCCACACCATGTGGAACGTGGCGGTGCCGGCGGTTTCCTCGATCGCGAAATCGGCCGCCGCAAAGCCGGCCTGCACCAGCCAGTCGCGATAGAAGCGCGCCAGTTTCGCGGTTTCGCCGCGGCCCTTCACCGATGCGATGCCGACACTGTCCATCAGCAGGCGCTTGGCAGCCGTTTCGGCGGCCGAAACCGTGTTGGGGGCGGCGAGGCTGGGGCTGGCAATCAGCGCGGCGATCAGGGCGATGGCATGTTTCATGCCGCAACATTGCCGCCGCCTTTACCCATCGGCAAGCGAAACACTTTGCAAAACACTTGGCGAAACACTTGACGGCATCGCGGCGCTGCCCGAACCATGGCGGCCATGAACCCGCCCAACAAGCTGACCCGCTATATCCTCATCGGTCTGTTCGCCGGGCTGGCGACGGGCTGGGTGATCAACGCCAATTTCCCGGCGGATCAGGCCAAACAGGCGGCCTATTATCTGTCGGGCATCACGGTGGTGTTCCTGCAACTGATCAAGATGATCATCGCGCCGCTGGTGCTGGCCACGTTGACCGTGGGCATCGCGCACATGGGATCGGGCGGCGCGGTGGGCCGCACCTTCGTGCGCACCCTGGCCTGGTTCATCGCCGCCAGCGTCTTCAGCCTCAGCCTGGGCATATTGATGGTCAATCTGCTGGCGCCCGGTGTGGGCGTTGGCCTGGTGCTGCCAGCGGCCAATGCCGATACCGGCGTTGCGGCCAAGGCCTTCGATTTCATCGATTTCCTCAAGCATATCTTCCCCAAGTCCATCTTCGAGGCGATGGCCACCAACGAAGTGCTGCAAATCGTGGTGTTCAGCCTGTTTGCCGGCGTCGCGCTGATCCAGTTGGGGCCGGAACGCGCCGGGCCGATCAACCGCGGGCTGGATGCGTTGATGCACATGATGCTGGTGGTCACCGGCTATGTGATGAAAATGGCGCCGTTCGCGGTGTTCGCCGCCATCGCCGGCTCCATCGCGGTGGAGGGCCTGGGCATCCTCATCACCTTCGGCAAGTTCGTTGGCGGATTTTATCTGGGCCTTGCCGTGCTGTGGGTGTTTCTGCTGGGCGCCGGTGCGCTGGTGCTGGGCAGCGGCGAGGTCAAGCGGCTGATCCCGGCCATCCGCGAGCCGTTCCTGATCACCTTCGCCACCGCCTCATCGGAGGCCGCCTACCCGAAATTGCTCGATGCATTGGAACGCTTCGGCGTGCCGACGCGCATTGCCTCGTTCGTGCTGCCGCTGGGCTACAGCTTCAATCTCGATGGATCGATGATGTACTGCGCCTTTGCCAGCATCTTCATTGCGCAGGCGTACGGGATCGATCTGACGATCTGGCAGGAACTGGGAATGCTCGGCCTGTTGATGATCACCAGCAAAGGCATCGCCGGCGTGCCGCGCGCCTCACTGGTGGTGATCGCGGCCACGCTGCCCTATTTCAACATCCCCGAAGCCGGGCTGCTGCTGATCCTGGCGGTGGACCATTTCCTCGACATGGGCCGCAGCGCGACCAACGTGATCGGCAATGCGGTGGCGACAGCGGTGATCGCGAAATGGGATGCGGGGGAGGGGCCGGTGGACGCAGCGGTTAAAATCTGACCATATGATGGTCAGATTTGCGGGAGTCGAGCAATGGGCGAATGGCCGGTGCATGATGCGAAGGCGCGGTTCAGTGCGCTGATCGAGCGCGCCACCAGCGATGGCCCGCAGCGCGTGACGCGCCACGGCAAGCCGGTGGCCGTGGTTATGGCCGAGGATGAATATCGGCGCCTGCTGGCGGGCGAGACTGGCCCGCGACCCAAGCGGACGCTGGGGCAGTTTCTGCTGACGGCGCCACAGACCGATATCGATTTGGATGAATTGTTCGTTCGCGACGGGCCGGAGTTGCGGGATGTGAACTTCGCCGACTTCCAATGACCCCCTATCTGTTTGACACGATGGTCGCTTCGGTGGGTTTCAACCCGCGGCGGCATCCCGGCGTGGCGGCCTGGCTGGCCAGTGGCGACGTCATCGGCTGGTTCAGCACGATCACCCTGGGCGAAATCCGGCGAGGCATTGTCTTATCGGAGCGGCGACAGCCCGCACTGGCCGGGCGCCTGGAAGCCTGGTTCGACGCCTTGCTGGCCGAACAGGCCGAGCAATTCCTGCCGGTCACCACTGAGGTGGCCGAGCAATGGGGAAGGCTTTCTGTGCAGCTTGGCCGCAAGGACGCTGATTTGCTGATTGCCGCGACTGCACAGGTACATGGTCTGGTGGTCGCTACCCGTAACATCGAGCATTTCGCGCCGACGGGTGTAGCACTGTTCAACCCATGGGATGATTGAACCGGCGATCAGGCGAAATCTTGCGCCACTTCCGGCGGGGCATGGAATTTATGAGTTCACGGCCTAAATTGGGCTCCCCGCCACCGCCAAAGGCAATACCGCCGGCCACAACCATAACCAACATGAGCAACACAAGATTGTAAGCGCCCAGCATCAGCAGCCACCAGCCGCTGCGGTCGATCTCATGAAAGCGCCGCACGGCGACAGCAAGCGACGGCACCAGCATGGCGAGGTTATAGACAAGGACCAGCAATGACATTCTGCTGTCCACCATCACCCTGCTCACAACGGCGAGCATGATGCCGGCCGGGGTGGCGAACAGGATGAACCACCAATATTCCGCGCGCGGCGCGCGGCCGCTGAACATGGCGTAGTGCCTCAGCGGCGTGACCATCCATTGCAGGGCAGTCTTGTTCATCATGGCTCACAAACCCAGAAATTTGCTCAAAATTGTGGATTCGTCATGGCGCCACAAGGCCAATTCGCCTCGCCTCGCCCGTGTTCAGTTCACCGGTGGCCGCCTGCGGTAGCTCAACGCCTCGGCAATATGCGCCCGCGACACGTGGTCCGCACCCGCCAGATCGGCGATGGTGCGCGCCACGCGCAGGACGCGGGCGTAGCCGCGCGCCGACAGGCGCAAGCTGTCGGCGGCCTGGGTGAGCAGGCGGGCGCCGTCGGGGTCGGGGGCGGCGTGGCGGTTCAGCAGTTCGCCGTCGACTTCGGCATTGGTGCGCGTGGCGGTGTCGGCGTAGCGGGCGGTCTGGCGGGCGCGGGCGGCGGCAACGCGGGTGGCGACGATGGCGCTGTTCTCGGCCGGCGGCGGCAGGGAGAGATCGGCGGCGGAGAGGGCCGGCACATCGACATGCAGGTCGATGCGATCGAGCAGCGGGCCTGACAGCTTGCTCTGGTAATCGGCGGCGCAGCGCGGGGCGCGGGCGCAGGCCTGGGCGGGATCACTCAGATACCCGCAGCGGCAGGGGTTCATCGCGGCGATCAACTGCACCCGCGCCGGATAGGTGACATGCGCGGCGGCGCGCGCCACCTGCACCTGCCCGGTTTCCAGCGGCTGACGCAAGCTGTCGAGCACGCCGCGCTGATATTCAGGCAGTTCGTCGAGGAACAGCACGCCGAGATGCGCCAGCGACACTTCGCCGGGCTTCGCCCTGGTGCCACCACCAACCAGCGCCGCCATCGATGCGCTGTGATGCGGGGAACGGAACGGCCGGCTGCGTTTCAATTTGCCGCCCTCAAGCTCGCCGGCGATCGAGGCGACCATCGACACCTCCAGCGCCTCGGCCGGGGTCAGATCGGGCAATATGCCGGCCAGCGCCGCAGCGAGCAAAGATTTGCCGGAACCGGGTGGCCCGGACATCAGCAGATTATGGCCGCCGGCTGCGGCAATCTCCACGGCGCGCTTCGGCGTTTCCTGGCCCTTGATGCCGGCCATGTCGGGGCCTTTGCGCGAAATTTCTGCTTCGGCGCGCAACGGCGCGGGCAGGATGATCGTTCCTTTCAGATGATTGATCAGCGACAGAAGATCGGGGGCGGCGAGCACGTTCACCTCGCCGGCCCAGGCGGCTTCGGGCCCCTGCGCCGCCGGGCAGATCAGGCCCTGTTCCTGGGCGCCGGCATGCAGCGCGGCGAGCAGCACGCCGGGCACGGGGAGGATGGCGCCATCGAGGCCGAGTTCGCCTACCGCGACAAATTCATCGAGCGCATCCTGCGGCACCACGCCCAGCGCCGCCAGCAGGCCAAGCGCGATCGGCAGATCGTAATGCGATCCTTCCTTGGGCAGATCGGCGGGCGACAGATTGACGATGATGCGGCGCGGCGGGAGCGACAGGCCGATGGCGTGCAGCGCGGCGGCGACGCGCTCGCGGCTTTCCTTCACGGCCTTGTCGGGCAGGCCCACGGTGACAAAGGCGACCTGGCCGGACGAGATCTGCACCTGCACATCGACACTGCGGGCTTCCAACCCCAGGAACGCCACCGTGCCGACATGGGCCACCATCATCTGCCTCCTGTGCAAATGGGAAAAATCCGTGACCCTTCTGCAACGCTTAGAAAAGTTCGCGCAGGCACGCAATTGCCGCCTTATCATTGCCACAGCGCGGCCGTAGCGCGGGGGTGTAATGAGTCGTTCTAGTTTCTTCGATACTTTGGTGCGCTCCGAACCGTTTCGGGTGTTTCAGATCCTGCTCGGGCTGCTGTTGCTGCCGGTGGCGGGGCTGGTCGGCGTGGTATCGCCGGCGCCGATCGGGGTGTTCGTGCTGGGCGCCGGGTTGGCGCTGGTGCTGAAGAATTCGCGCTGGGCGCGGCGGCGGTATCTGTTCCACACGCGACGTCACCCGCGGGTGCGCAAGGCGGTGGATCTGGGCCTGATGCGTGGGCGCGCGCGCAAGCGGCGCCAGAGTGCCGCTGCAGCGGCCGCGACGGCCGCCGCAGCAGCCGGTTCATTGACGAAGCGGGCCAGTGACCCTACATCGCCTGCCGTGCCCCAGGCGTGAAGGGCAAGCCCTTGTCGCGCCCATGAACAGGTCAGGATTTCCATGCTCGCTTTGGGCAGTATCGCCAAAACCATCTTCGGTTCCAGCAACGACCGCTATCTGAAATCGCTGCGGCCGCTGGTGAAGCGCATCAATGATCTGGAGGCCCGGATCAGCGCGCTGTCCGACACCGAATTGCAGGCGCAGACGCCGAAGCTGAAGGCCGAACTGGCCGCCGGCAAGTCGCTGGACGATATCCTGCCGGAAGCCTTCGCCACCGTGCGCGAAGCGTCGAAGCGGGTGCTGGGCATGCGCCATTTCGATGTTCAGTTGATCGGCGGTACGGTTCTGCATCGAGGTGAGATCGCCGAAATGCGCACCGGCGAAGGCAAGACCCTGGTGGCGACGCTGGCCGTGTATCTCAATGCCCTTTCGGAAAAGGGCGTGCACGTCATCACGGTCAATGATTATCTCGCCAGCCGCGATGCGCAGTGGATGGGCCAGATCTATCGCTTCATGGGCCTGAGCGTTGGCGTGATCGTGCCCAATCTGGATGATCAGACGCGCCGGGCGGCCTATGCCTGCGATATCACCTATGGCACCAACAACGAATTCGGTTTCGATTATCTGCGCGACAACATGAAATACACGCGCGAGCAGATGGTGCAGCGGCCGTTCAATTTCGCCGTGGTCGATGAAGTTGACAGCGTGCTGATCGACGAAGCGCGCACCCCGCTGATCATTTCCGGCCCCACCGACGACAAATCGGCGCTCTACACGGCGGTCAACGCCGTGGTGAAGGAACTGGTGCGTGAGGATGTCGAGGTTGATGAGAAGCAGAAATCGGTGATCCTGACCGAGGCCGGCACCGAGAAGGTGGAGCGGATGCTCAGCGCCGCCGGGCTGCTGGAAGGCGAAAATCTCTATGATTTCGAAAACACCCAGGTGGTGCACCATCTGAACCAGGCGCTGCGCGCCATCGTCATCTTCCGGCGCGACACCGATTATATCGTGCGCGACAACAAGGTGGTGATCATCGATGAATTCACCGGGCGCATGATGGATGGGCGCCGCTGGTCCGAAGGGCTTCACCAGGCGGTGGAGGCCAAGGAAGGCGTGCAGATCATGCCGGAAAACCAGACTCTGGCCAGCATCACCTTCCAGAATTATTTCCGCATGTATCCCAAATTGGGCGGCATGACCGGCACGGCCGCCACCGAAGCGGCGGAATTTTTCGACATCTACAAATTGAACGTCGTGGAAATCCCCACCAACGTCGGCGTGCTGCGCACGGATGTCGACGACGAATTCTACAAGAATGCCGAAGACAAGTACAAGGCGATCGTCAAATCGGTGCGCGAGGCGCAAGGCCGCGGCCAGCCGGTGCTGGTCGGCACCGTCTCCATCGAAAAGAGCGAATTGCTGTCGGAATTCCTCAAGAAGGAAGGTGTCGAGCATGTCGTGCTGAACGCCCGTTACCACGAGCAGGAAGCCGCCATTGTCGAACAGGCCGGGCGCATCGGCGCGGTGACCATCGCCACCAACATGGCCGGTCGCGGCACCGACATCAAACTGGGCGGCAATGAAGAAGCCCGCATCGCCCGCGAGCTGGGTGACTTGGCCGAAGGGCCGGAGCGGGACGCCGCCGAAGCGCGCATCAAGACGGAAGTGGCCGAAGAGCGGTTGAAGGTGCTGGCCGCCGGCGGGCTGTTCGTGCTGGGCACCGAACGTCACGAAAGCCGCCGTATCGACAACCAGTTGCGCGGCCGTTCAGGCCGGCAGGGCGATCCCGGCCTGTCGCGTTTCTATCTCAGCCTCGACGATGATCTGCTGCGCATTTTCGGGCAGCAGAGCATGCTCTCCCGCCTGATGAACTCCGGCCTGCAGGAAGGCGAAGCAATCATCCATCCGTGGATTTCCAAGGCGATCGAAACCGCCCAGAAAAAGGTGGAAGCGCGCAACTACGACACCCGCAAGCAGCTTCTGCAATATGACGACGTGATGAACGACCAGCGCAAGGTCATCTATGAACAGCGCGCCGACATCATGGATTCGGAAACCGTGGGCGATGTGGTGGTCGACATGCGCCACGAAACGGTGAATGCCATTGTGGCGAGCCGTTGCCCGCTGGGTTCCTACCCCGAACAATGGGATGTGGCCGGGCTGCAAGAGGATGTCAGCGGCACGCTGGGGCTGTCGGCGGATGTCGCGGCCTGGGCGAAGGAAGAGGGCATTGATCCCGAAATCGTGGTCGATCGCCTGATCGAACAGAGCGACGCGGCTGTGGCCGCCAAGGAAGCCGATCTGCCCGCCGAGACCTGGGTGAGCATCGAAAAGAGCTTCCTGCTGCAAGCGCTCGACCATCATTGGAAAGAACATCTGGCGACGCTGGATTCGCTGCGTTCGGTCATCCACCTGCGCGCCTATGCGCAGAAGACGCCGATCAACGAGTATAAGCGCGAAGCCTTTGCGCTGTTCGAACGCATGCTCAGCCTGGTCCGCCAGGATGTGACGCGCATGCTGGCCAATGCGCAATTCTCGGTGCAGGCGGATGAACCGGCGGATGAATTGCCATCGTTCGTCTCCACCGCTGGTGCCGCGCCAGCCTTCGACGCCTTTGGCTCGGCGCTGCCGGCCGGCATGCTCGCCGCCGCGCAGAGCGCCACCGAACTGCTCGATGTCGATCCGGACGATCTGGAAGAATGGCACCGCTCGGTCAGCCGCAACGCCGAATGCCCGTGCGGCAGTGGCAAGAAGTTCAAGCACTGCCACGGGGCAATCTGAGGGACAGACCCCTCTGGCCATTGTGCCCAATTGCAGCCTATCATCGCGCTGACTTTCGGGGGGAGGGCAGGCCATGGGGCTGCAAGCCGGGGAGGCTCTGGCGCAGTTGGACGGGCTGTCGGCCCAGGCATGTGCTGCACTGGCACAGCTGGCGGTGCCGTTCACCGTGGCGTCCGGAGCGGCGATCTTTCGCCAGCATGATCCATCCGATGGCCTGTATCTGATCGAAAACGGTGCCGTGGTGGTGACCGGGCGCACGCCGGGCGACGGCCATGTCGAACTGGCGCGGCTCGGGCCGGGCGCGATGCTGGGCGAATTCTGCCTGCTTGATGGTGGGCGGCGATCGGCCGATGCCTTGGCGGGTGGCGAATGTTCGGGCTGGCGGCTGGATCTGGCGCGCTTTGCCGGTTTGCAGGACGCGGGTGACCCTGCGGCGCTGGCACTGGCGGCGGCCTTGCGGGCGCAGGTGGCGGCGCGCAGCCATGATCTGGTGTCGGCGCTGGCCGCCACCGCCCCTGAACCCGCCGAAGCCTTGGGCCTTGGCATGGTCGTTTCGGCCGATCATCTGACGGCACGGTTGCAGACCTTTCCCGGCTTTGACCAGTTCAGCCCCGCCGATTGGGCTGCGCTGGCCGCCGCTGGCCACGGCCATGTGGCCCCGCGCGGGCGGCGTCTGGATCGCGGCGCACCCACATTGTGGATCGTGCTGCGCGGCGCGGTGATGTGGCAAACGACAGACGCCCTGCAACTGCTTGTGCACGGCCCCGGCGCGCTGGCCGGCAGCGCGGCGTTCGTGGCGCAGACGCCATGGCCGGCGCGGCTGCTGGTGCGCGAGGATGTCGAACTATTCGCTGTGCCGGCCCTGCCCGATGGCGCCACCGGCCAGAAACTGGCGCGGATGCTGGGCAGCGCGCTGGTGCGCGATCAGCGCCGGCTGACGCGGGTGCGCGCGCGGCTGTCTGCGATGGCGTTCGCCTGATGTGCCGGATGCTGGGCTATATCGGCGCGCCGGTGCTGCTGGAACATCTGGTGGTGCGCCCCGACAATGCGCTGCTCAACCAGACCACGGATGCGCAATTGCTGGCCATGCTCAACCTGGCCGGCTTTGGGCTGGCGGCGTGGAACGATGATCTCCACGATGCGCACCTGCCGCTGACCTTCCATTCCACCAATGTCGCGGTGTTCGATGCCAATCTGCGCGCGCTGGCTGCCCGGCTGAAGGTGCGCAGCCTGGTCGCGCATCTGCGCGGCGTGCCGCTGGATGGCAGCGCCACCATCAACCAGCAGAGCCTGCACCCCTTCCAGTTGCCCGGCAGCCCGCTGGTGCTCGCGCACAACGGCGATCTGGCCGAATTCGGCCGCATGCGCACTGCGCTGTGGCCGCACATCAAGCCCGACATTGCCAAGGCGATGACCGCGCTGACCGACAGTGGCTTCCTGCACGCGCTTGTGCTGTCCAACGTCGACGATCCCGCCGGGCCATTCACGGCAGACAGCATTTTCCGCGCCATCACGGCGGCGTTCACCACCATCCGCCGGGTACGCGCCGATCACGGCATCACCCGCTCCTCCTCGGTCAATCTGGTGGTTTCCGATGGGCGCGCGCTGGTCGCCACCCGCTTCACCTTCGATTTCGGCCGCTTCGAAAAGCCGCCGTTCCAGGGCGGCATCGAATTCCTCAGCCAGTGGTTCACCATCGGCGAGCGTTATGGCTTTGCCGACGGCGAATGGAAAATGACCGGTGGGCACGGCGCCGGCACGCTGGTGGCCTCCGAGCCCTTGACGCGCGATGTCTCGACCTGGGTGGAAGTGCCCGAATATGGCGCGCTGCTGGTGGACGGCGGCGATGCGCCAAGCCGGCGGATCGTGATGATCGATTGCTGAAGGGGTCTTGCCGTCGGCCGGCCTGCGTCTGATACTCCTGCAATCACCGGGGGAGATTGTGCGATGGCGACGATGGCAACCAGGAGCAGGATTGATATACGGCCGTTGACGCCAGCCATTGGGGCCGAGCTCCACGGCATCGATCTGGGCGCGCCCGATATCGCCGATCATGTCCCGGCGATCCGGGCGGCGCTGTTGGCGCACAAGGTGATCTTCTTTCGCGAGTCGCACATCACGGCGGAACAGCATATCGAATTTGCCCGCCACTTCGGTGATCTCGAAATCCACCCTGCCACGCCGAAGGACCAGGCCAATCAGGAGATTTTGCGCATCGCGCACGGGCCGGACAGCCGGGGCACGGAAAACGCCTGGCACAGCGATGTGACCTGGCGGGAACGGCCGTCGCTGGGCTCGATCCTGCGCGCCATCGAAGTGCCGGCGGTGGGCGGCGACACGCTGTTTGTCGATATGCACCTGGCCTTCCAGACGCTGAGCGCCGAAATGCAGCGCTTTGTGCGCGGGCTGAATGCCGTGCACGATATCGCCCGGGTGTTTGCCGGCCGGCTGGGCAAGACCGCCGATGATCTGCGCGCCAAATATCCGCCGCAAACCCATCCGGTGGTGCGCACCCATCCCGAAACCGGCGCGCCCACGCTGTTTGTCAACACCGCCTTCACCAGCCATATCGAAGGCCTGAGCGCGGCCGAAAGCGCGACACTGCTGGCGCATCTTTATGCCACCGCGTCCAATCCCGAAATCCAGTGCCGATTCCGCTGGCAGCCGGGCAGCATCGCCTTCTGGGACAATCGCGCCAGCCAGCATTTTGCCGCCAGCGACTATTTCCCGGCGCGGCGCGTGATGGAACGGGTGACCATCGCCGGCTGCAAGCCGTTCCACGATGCGACGCGGGGGTGACGCCATGTTGAATGATCGCGAACTCGGCATGGACCGGCCGATCACCCGCCGCGATTTCGTCGGCGGGGTGGCGGTGGCGATCGGCGCCGTTGGGGCCGGCGCCCCTGCCATGGCGGCTGGTTCAGGGCTTGTCCCACAGGACGAAACCTACCCGCCGTCGCGCACCGGCCTGCGCGGCAGCCATGAAGGCGCGTTCGAGGCCGCCCACGCCCTGCGCGACGGCACGCTCACGCTCGGCGATGCAGAAGATAGCGGCGAGGCCTTTGATCTGGTGATCGTCGGCGGCGGCCTCTCCGGCCTGGCGGCGGCGCATTATTATCGCAAGGCGGTAGGGGCTGGGCCACGCATCCTGATCCTCGACAATCACGATGATTTCGGCGGCCATGCCAAGCGCAACGAATATCTGGTCGATGGCAAATTGGTTGTCATCAACGGCGGCACGCTGAATATCGAGTCGCCGGAGCGGTACAACCAGTGGGCGAAGGGCCTGCTCGATGATCTGGGCGTCGATCTGGCGCGTTACACGGCCAATCAGGACAAGGGGGAGCTTTACGCCTCGCTCGGCCTGAAACGCGGCTGGTTCTTTGAAAAGGAGCGGTTCGGCACCGATCGGCTGGCGGTGGCGCCGGCGGGGCAGGGCGGCCGCGCGTTCAGTGCGGAATTTCTCGCCACGACGCCGCTGTCGGCCAAGGCGCGCGCCGATCTGTTGCGGTTGGTGGCACCCGATCAACCGGATTATCTCGCCGGGATGAGCGTGACGGCCAAGAAGGACTGGCTCGCCCGCCACAGCTTCGCGGATTATTATCTGGGCAAGGTCGGCATCGATCCCCAGGCCATGCATTTCTTCCTGGGCATGGGCCGCGCCAGTTTCTGTGTCGGCGCCGATGCCACGCCGGCGCTGTTCGCCTGGGTGCAGAATTATCCCGGCTTTTCCGGCCTGGGCCTGGGCGCGGTGCCCGATGGCCTGTTTGCCGATCTGCCCGGTGGCCATCATGGCCGGCAGCGCGAGGGCAGGGGCAGCATCCATTTCCCCGATGGCAATGCCACGCTGGCGCGGCTGCTGGTGGCATCGCTGGTGCCGGCGGCGACAAGTGCGCGCAGCCAGGAGGATATGGCGACGGCGCGCATCGATTATGGCGCGCTCGACCGGGCCGACAATGCGGTGCGCATCCGGCTGAACAGCCTGGTGCTGAATGTCGCGCACGATGGCGATGCGCGCACGGCAGACAGCGCGCTGGTCCGCTACATGCAGGGCGGGCGGCTGCGGCAGGTGCGGGGCAAGGCCGTGATCCTGGCCTGCTGGAACGAGGTGATCCCGCACATCATGCCGGAACTGCCGGCGGCGCAGAAAGAGGCGCTGCGCTATGGCACCAAGGGGCCGCTGGTCTACACCAATGTCGTGCTGCGCAACTGGCGGGCGTTCCAGCGGCTGGGCGTGCACCACATCAATTGCCCGACGATGTTCCACGATGCGGTATCGCTCACCGAAGCGGCGAGCCTGGGCGGCCTCGCCCATGCCCAGGGCCCGGACGAACCGATTGCGCTGCACCTGACGCAATTCCCCGCCAGCCCCGGCCTGCCGCGCCGCGATCAGCACAAGATCGGCCGCGCCAATCTGCTGGCCACCAGCTTCGAAACCTTCGAGCGCGAAACCCGCCGCCAGTTGCAGCGCTTGCTGGGGCCGGGCGGCTTCGATGCCGCGCGCGACATCGCCGCCATCACCGTCAACCGCTGGCCGCACGGCTACAGCTACACCTACAACAGCCTCACCGATCCGGTGGAATGGGTCTATGCCCAAAGTCCCAACCGGCCCTGCGTCATCGGCCGGCAACCCTATGGCCTGATCGCCATCGCGAATTCCGACGCCGCGGCGAGCCCGCACACGGATGCGGCGTTTCTTGAGGCGCATCGTGCGGTGAGTGAGGTTGTGGAGCGCCAGACATTTCCGTTTGTGCCGCGGGGGTGATGGGGGTCGATTGTTTAAGGGGAGTTGTTTGATTGAATAAAGTAAATTGTTCCCATAATTCGGATAGAAATTTTTAGGATAGACTGATGCCGTCGCAGTTAGATACTTCGAGATCCATAATCGCGCGCGGTGTATTCGACGGCCTTCAAAATTTTGCTCATCTTGAAGACCGGATTTCGGCGCTAGGAATAGAAAATACGAAAATTTCAGGTGACGCCTTCGAGATTTTCATCGAAGCTTATATTGCCACGCAGCAGAAATTGCAATCCGAACGCAATTGGATTGTCGGTAGAGTGCCGCCCGATGTCCGGACCCAGCTAAATCTCTCCGGTCACGGCACGCTGGGGATTGATGGCGTCTTCCAAAGCAGGACTGGCGATCTTGTTCCCTATCAGGTCAAGTTTCGGTCCGGACGCCCCGTCCTGAGTTATAATGAGGTTGCTTCATTCCTGGGGATTACCGAGCGCGCGCGAGATCGCATCATCTTCACCAACTCCAACGAATTGGCGCTGGACGCTAAGAACCGAGACGGAATACGAACCGTTCGGGGTATGGATTTCGACGACCTTACCCAAGACGACTTCGCGGCCATAGAGGCTTGGCTCAAAGAGAAGCCGGCCCCTGTAAAACAGCTATCGCCGCGTCCGTACCAGCAAGAGGCCATCGACGGCATCTACAACACGCTGTCTGAGCATGATCGGGCAACGGCGGTGCTGGCCTGCGGTACCGGTAAAACGCTGATTGCGTTGTGGGCCGCCGAGAAGATGCGGCCCAAATCAGTATTGGTACTTCTGCCGTCGCTCACCCTTGTGCAGCAAACGCTGGGCGAGTGGAGCCGGCATAACAGCTGGGGTGATGACTTCACCTTCATTTGCGTCTGCTCAGATCGGACCGTGACCAGGAACGACGACATCGAGCTTAACCCTACATTTCCCAGATGGCCCCCAAGAGAAGGCCGATTGAGGGCAAGATTGCCGT
>NZ_JBBATQ010000015.1:0-56788 GCF_040398665.1 Sandarakinorhabdus sp. | reverse complement strand
CCCTCCAAAACAGGACAGAAGTGAATCATATCAGCAGAATAATGCAACGATCCCCGCAAGGGGGAGGGAGTTGGCTGCCACATTTCAAGCGGAATGGAGACCCGGCGCGCTCAATGTGCATCCCCCCAGGATGCGCCATGGCCGATCTCCACGCCCAGTGGCACGGACAGGTCAACCAGCGGGCGGTGGGCATTGGCCATCACCGCGCGGATCACCGGCTGCACGGCCTCGACATCGTCTTCCGGCACTTCGAACACCAGTTCATCGTGGACTTGCAGCAGCATCTTCGTGGACGCCAGGCCGGCGGCGGCGAGCGCGGCCGGCATCTGCACCATGGCGCGCTTGATGATGTCGGCGGCGGTGCCCTGGACGCGGGCGTTGACGACGGCGCGTTCGGCGAACTGGCGCTCGCCCTGGTTCTTCGACAGGATCAGCGGTGCGTGGCATTTGCGGCCGAACAAGGTGGTGACGTAGCCGGCCTCCTTCGCAAAGGCGATGGTTTCGGCCATGTAGTTGCGGATGCCGGGGAAGCGGCTGAAATACAGTTCGATATAGCGCGCCGCCTCGCCGCGATCGATGCCGAGCCGGGCGGCGAGGCCAAAGGCGGAAATGCCGTAGATGATCGAGAAATTGATGGTCTTGGCGCGCGCGCGGGTGTCGCGATCGACATGGCCGAACACTTCGCGCGCCGTCAGCGCGTGGACGTCGCCGCCTTCGGCATAGACCGCCTTCAATTCCGGCACGTCAGCGATATGGGCGACCAGCCGCAATTCGATCTGGTTGTAATCCGCCGCCATGATGACATTGCCCGGCGCCGCCACGAACGCGTGGCGGATGCGGCGGCCGAGTTCGGTGCGGATCGGGATATTCTGCAGGTTGGGATCGTTGGAGCTCAATCGCCCGGTGGAGGTGGCGGCGAGGTGGAAATTGGTGTGCACCCGGTCGGTGGTCGGGTTGATCTGTTGTTGCAGCGCATCGGTGTAGGTGGATTTCAGCTTCGAATGCTGCCGCCAGTCGAGCACCTTCTGCGCGATCGGTGCGCCCTCTTCGGCCAGCCGCTCCAGCTCGCTGGCATCGGTGGTCCAGGCGCCGGTCTTGCTGCTCTTCTTGCCGCCGCGGTAGCCGAGCCGGTCGAACAATATCTCGCCAAGCTGCTTCGGGCTGCCGATGGTGAACGGCCCGCCGGCCAGTTCGTGAATCTCGCCCTCCAGCCGGTTGATCTCCACTTCATAGGCGGCGGACAGGCGCACCAATTCGGCGCGGTCGACCTTGATGCCGGCCATTTCCATGGCGGCGATCACCGGCAGCAGCGGGCGATCGACCGTCTCGTGGATGGTCGTCACCTGCTCCTTCCACAGCCGGCGGCGGAAGCCTTGCCACAGGCGGAAGGTGACATCAGCATCTTCGGCGGCATATTCGGTGGCGCGGGCGAGATCGACTTCGGCAAAGCTTTTCAAGCCCTTGGCGACGTCCTTGTAAGCGATCGGCGTGTGGCCGAGGTGGCGGGACGACAGATCGTCCATGCCATGGTTCCAGCGCCCGGCATCGAGCGCGTAGCTCAAGAGCATCGTATCGTCATAGGGTGCCAGCACCGGCACGCCGTGACGGGCCAACACGATCAGATCATATTTCAGATTCTGGCCGATCTTCAGCACGCCGGGATCGGCAAGCAAGGGATTCAGCCGGGCAATCACTGCTGACAGCGCCAGTTGCGGTGGCCGCTCGCTGAACATGCCGTCGCCGCTGCCGTGAGCGAGGGGGATGTAGCAGGCCTTGCCCGGCGCGGTGCACAGGCTGATGCCGACCAGATCGCAGCGCATCTGATCGGTGCCGGTGGTTTCGGTGTCCACCGCCACTGCGCCCAGGCGGACGCTCTCGGCGATCCACCAATCGAGCCGCTCGAGCGTCGTCACCGTCTCGTAATCGGCGTGGGTGAAGGCGACTTCATCCTCAACCACCACCGCCGTTGATGGCCGGTGCGTGTTGGGGGCCGGGCCGCTCGCTCCGCTGCTGCCCAGTTTGGCCAGCATGGCGCGGAAGCCGTGCTTCTTCAGGAACGCCGCCAACGGTTCGTGCGGCGGCTCCTTGAGGGTGAGTTCGCTCAAGGGGGCTGGCAGCGGCAGATCATCCTTCAGCCGCACCAGTTCCCGGCTCAGCCGCGCCATCTCCACCGAGGCGCCAAGCGTTTCCTTCAGCTTGGGTTTCTTGATCGCGTCGATATTGGCGATCACGCCTTCGACGCTGCCATAGGCGACGATCAGTTCGGCGGCGGTCTTGGGGCCGACGCCCTTCACACCGGGGATATTGTCGGCGGTGTCGCCCATCAGCGCCAGCACCTCCCCCACTTGTTCGGGCGGCACGCCGAATTTGCCCTGCACCTGCGCCGGGCCGATCACCTCGTTCTTCATGGTATCGAGCATCGAAACGCCCGGGCCGACCAACTGCATCAGATCCTTGTCGGAACTGACGATGGTCACATCAAAGCCCGCCGCCCGCGCCGCCACGGCATAGGAGGCGATGATGTCGTCGGCCTCCACGCCCGCCTGTTCGAAACAGGGCACGGAAAAGGCGCGCACCGCATCGCGGATCAGCGGGAATTGCGGGATCAGATCCTCCGGCGCCGGCGGCCGGTTGGCCTTGTAGCCATCATACATGTCGTTGCGGAACGTGTGGCTGCCGGCATCGAGGACGACGGCGAGATGGGTGGGCGCTTCCGCCTTGTTGAGTTCGGCGATCAGCTTCCACAGCATGGCGGTGAAGCCATAGACCGCGCCGACCGGCGTGCCTTCCGGGTCGGTGAGCGGCGGCAGGCGATGGTATGCGCGGAAGATGAAGCTGGAGCCATCGACCAGATAGAGATGCTGTTGAGCGGCCATGCCCCCTTGTAAGCGCGTTGCCGGATGCGCGCAAAGCGCTGCGTTGCACCACTCCGGCGGCTGTGGCATGCGCAGCCCCATGCAGGCTTTCACCACCTTGACCGGCCAGGCCATTCCGTTCGGCGCCGCCAACGTCGATACCGATGTGATCATTCCGGCGCGATTTTTGAAAACGGTCAGCCGCGCCGGGCTGGGCGCCGGGGCCTTCGCCACGGTGCGCGAGCGCGCAGACAATGTGTTCGACAGCAATGCCGGCGCGCCGATCCTGATTGCCGGGGCCAATTTCGGTTGCGGTTCCAGCCGCGAGCATGCACCGTGGGCGCTGGCCGATCTGGGCATCCGCGTGGTGATCAGCCCGGGCTTTGCCGATATCTTTGCCGGCAATGCCTTCAAGAACGGCCTGCTGCTCGTCACGCTGCCGCAAGACGCCATTGATCGGCTGATGGCGGTGGCGGCGGATGGCCAGGCCATCACCGTCGATCTGGAAAACCAGGTGGTGACGACGCCGTTCCAGGATCGGTTCGAATTCGCCATGGACCCGTTCCGCAAGCATTGCCTGACCAATGGCCTCGATGAAATCGGGCTGACGCTGGGCATGGACGCGGCAATAGCCGCGCATGAAGCGCGGGCGGCGACGGAACGGCCTTGGTTGGCCGGCGCTGCCGGACGCTGATCCAGCCTACGTCATTTGACGTAGATTTGCCCGAAAACTTGCGTTACACTGCGACAGCCTGCCGCAGGTGGTGGGCTGTGGTCCCCCCTGCACAGGACAGGGGACGGGCCTTGGAGACCAACCATGCGCATCTTTCTGCTGCTCGCCGTTGCAGCCACTGTTGCGGCCCCGGCCTTTGCCCAGAATGACAACATGACCACGGTGACGGCCCCGCACGGCCGCAGCATCGCCGTCAGCACCAGCGATCTCGATCTGGCCAGCGCCGCCGGCCAGCGCCAGCTCGATCTGCGGCTGTGGCGCGCCGCACGCGATGTGTGCAGCTTCACGCGCTTGCGCGATCTGAGCGAATCGCGGCTGGTGGATCGCTGCCGCAGCGATGCGCTGGCCCGCGTCAACGCCCGGCAGGCCAGCAGCCTGGCCGATTGAGGCCGGGCTGGCCTCTCTGGGCGCCTGCGCCATTTTCCCCACCTGACAGCGTTGGCAGGGGCAGCGATTGTCGGTAAGGGCGGGTCATGACCAAGACCCTGCTCCTGCTTCCCGGTGACGGTATCGGCCCCGAAGTCTCCGCTGTGGCCCGGCGGGTGGCCGGCCGGCTGATCAGCCAGGGCCTGCCCCTGGTTGTCGAGGAAGCGCTGTTCGGCGGTGTCAGCATCGATACGCACGGCGTGCCGCTGACCGACGAAACGTTGCAGCGCGCGCAGGCCGCCGATGCGGTGCTGATGGGTGCCGTGGGCGGGCCGCAATGGGCGAACCAATCCTATGCGACACGGCCCGAAGCGGGCTTGCTGGGCTTGCGGGCCGGCATGCAGGTCTATGCCAATCTGCGCCCGGCGCGCTGTTTTGCGGCGCTCGCCGATGCTTCCAGCCTCAAGCGCGTCTATGTCGAAGGCCTCGACATCCTGTTCGTCCGCGAATTGACCGGCGGCGTCTATTTCGGTGAGCCGCGCGGCGTGGAAACCCTGGCCGATGGCCAGCGCCGCGGCGTGAACACGCACGTTTACACCAGCAACGAAATCCGCCGGGTCGCTCGCGTCGCCTTCGAACTGGCGCGCGGCCGCAAGGGTGAAGTCGTGTCGGCGGAAAAGGCCAATGTGATGGAAGCCGGGCTGTTGTGGCGCGAAGAGGTGCAGGCGCTGCGTGATGCCGAATATCCGGATATCAAGCTGTCGCACATGCTGGCCGACAATATGGCGATGCAGCTGGTGAAGAGCCCGCGCCAGTTCGATGTGATCCTGACCGACAATCTGTTCGGCGATATCCTGTCCGATCAAGCCGCCATGCTCACCGGTTCGCTTGGCATGTTGCCATCCGCCGCCATTGGCGATCCCGGGCGGCCGGGCCTTTATGAACCCATTCATGGCTCGGCGCCCGACATCGCCGGGCGCGGCATCGCCAATCCCTGTGCGGCGGTGCTCAGCTTTGCCATGGCGCTGCGCCACAGCCTGGGCGCGCCCGAACTGGCATTGCGGGTGGAAGCGGCGGTCGAAGCCGCGCTCGACAAGGGCGCGCGCACCCCCGATCTGGGCGGCACCCTGTCCACACTGGCCATGGGTGACGCCATCCTGGCCGGCCTTTGATCCGCCGGCCTTTGATCCAGCGTATTCTTGCACCGTTTGCCACCGGGCTGCTGTTTCTGGCGCCGGTGCTGCTGACCATCATCCTACTCAATTGGCTTTCGGGCTATCTGATCGCCGCGCTGGGGCCGGGCACGCCGCTGGGCCAGGCGCTTGGCGCCGCCGGCATGTTCTTCACGCCATCGCCGTTTGCGGCGTTCTGGGCCGGGCTGGGGCTGGCGGGATTGGTGGTCTGGCTCATCGGCCTGGCAGTGCAGACGCGGTTTCGCCCGCAACTCGAAGGCGGGCTGGACGGGCTGATCTCGCGCATTCCGGGCCTCGGCACGCTGTATCGCCCGCTGGCGCAGTTCGTGCGGCTGATGGGCAATGCACCGGGCGGCGAGATGACCGGCATGTCGGTGGTCTCGGTCAGCTTCGGGCCGAATGTGGAGATCTTGTCGCTGCTCACCTCCCCGCGCGTCCATGATTTCGGCCAGGGGCCGCGCTATCTGATCCTGATCCCCACCGCGCCGGTGCCGGTGGGCGGCGGGCTGTTGTTCGTCGATGTTGCCGATGTGAAACCGGTGCCGACCATGGGCGTCGATGATCTCGCCAAACTCTACGTCACCATGGGCACGTTGACCGGCGCGGAGGCCCTGCAATGAGCTTGACGCTGCGTATTTTCCTGGCGCTGGTCGCTGGCCTGGTGGTGGGCGCGGCACTGCCCGGCGAGATGGGCAAGCCCTTGCTGCCGATCAGCGATGCGGTCGGCAATCTGTGGCTGCAAGCCTTGCAGATGACGATCATCCCGCTGATCGCCGGGCTGTTGTTCACCGGCATCGCGCAATCGGTGGGCCAGGCCGGCGGCGGCCGGGTGGCGGCGCGCGCGCTGCTGGCGTTTCTGGCGCTGCTGGTGTTTTCGGCCGGCTGGTCGATGCTGTTCGTGCCGCTGCTGCTCGATTGGTGGCCGGCGCCGGCCGATGCGGCGGCGGCCCTGATCAGCAACAGTGCCCAAGCTCTTTCTGGCCAAGCCGCGGCGGTGGGCGAGATCAAGGTCGATATCGGCAAATGGCTGCTCAGCCTGGTGCCGGCCAATATCTTCGAGGCGCTGGCCAAGGGCGAGATGCTGCCCGTCGTCACCTTCATCGCGGTGTTCGCGCTCGCCGCCACACGGCTGGATGAAACGCGCCGCGGCCTGCTGGTGAACATGTTCGATGCCATCAAGGATGCCATGCTGGTGCTGGTCGGCTGGATTTTCCTGGTGGCGCCGCTGGGCGTGTTTGCCCTGGCGATCAGCGTCGGCATCAAGGCGGGCCTGGGCGCCTTCGGCCTGCTCGGCCACTATATCGCCGTGCTGGCGTCGGTGCAGATCGGGCTGATCATCCTGGTCTATCCGCTGGCCATGATCTTCGGCCGTGTCGGTCCGCTGGCCTTTGCCCGGGCCGTGCTGCCAGCGCAGGCGGTGGCGGTGTCCACCCAGTCCAGCATCGCCAGCCTGCCGGCGATCTATGATGGCGCGGAACGGCTTGGCCTGCCGGAAGCCACCAGCCGCGTGGTGCTGCCGCTGGCCGTGAGCATCTTCCGCATCACCAGCCCCTGCGCCAACATCGCGGTCGTGCTCTATTGCGGGCATCTTTATGGCATGGAGCACAGCACGCTGGCGTTCGTGGGCGCGCTGCTGGCGTCGCTGGTGGCGGCGGTCTCCACCGGTGGCCTGCCCGGATCGATCACCTTCCTGGCGGCCTGTGTGCCGATTGCCAACGCCATGGGCGTGCCGATCGCCGTGCTGCCCCTGTTGCTGGCGGTGGAACTGGTGCCGGATATCTTCCGCACGCTGGGCAATGTCACCGCCGATCTGGGCGTGACCGCGATTCTGTCCCGCAATCGCACCCAAGCACCATTGGACTTGCGCGGCCGATAGGCTAACAGCCGCAACCCAAGGAGCTTTCTCATGGGTTACAAGATCGTCGTCGTGGGTGCCACCGGCAATGTCGGGCGCGAAATGCTGAACATCCTGGCGGAACGGGAATTCCCGATCGCCGAGATCGCCGCCGTCGCCAGCTCACGCTCGGTTAGTGAAAAGGTCGAGTTTGGCGAGACCGGTCGCGAGATCAAGGTGCAGAATCTCGAGCATTTCGATTTCACCGGCTGGGATATCGCGCTGTTCGCTTGCGGTTCCGGCCCGACGAAAATCTATGCGCCCAAGGCCGCCGCCCAGGGCTGTGTGGTGATCGACAACAGCAGCCTGTTCCGCATGGATCACGACGTGCCGCTGATCGTGCCGGAGGTGAACCCCGAAGCCATCGATGGCTATAAAAAGCGCAACATCATCGCCAACCCCAACTGCTCGACGGCGCAGATGGTGGTGGCGCTGAAGCCGCTGCACGATGCCGCGATCATCAAGCGCGTGGTGGTGAGCACCTATCAATCGGTGTCCGGCGCCGGCAAGGACGGCATGGACGAGCTGTTCACCCAGTCACGCGCCATTTTCGTCGGCGATGATCCGGTGCAGAACAAGTTCACCAAGCGCATCGCCTTCAACGTCATCCCGCACATCGACAGCTTCGTCGGCCCGGAAAGCGGCATGGACGGGTACACGAAGGAAGAGTGGAAGATGACGGTGGAGACCCGCAAGATCCTCGATCCCGATATCGAGGTGACGGCAACCTGCGTGCGGGTGCCGGTGTTCGTCGGCCATAGCGAAGCCATCAATGTCGAGTTTGAAATGCCTTTGAGCGTCGCCAAGGCGCAGAGCCTGTTGCGCGAAGCCCCCGGCATCATGCTCGTCGACAAGCGCGAGGACGGCGGTTACGTCACCCCGATCGAATGTGTCGGCGATTATGCCACCTTCGTCAGCCGCGTGCGCAAGGACCCGACCGTGGAGCATGGCCTGGCGCTGTGGTGCGTGTCCGACAATCTGCGCAAGGGTGCTGCCCTGAATGCCGTGCAGATCGCCGAGCTACTCGGCCGCCGGCATCTGAAGAAGGGCTGAGCCCCGCCACATCGCGTGATCCCGCGCCCCGCAGGCCAACCGGCTTGCGGGGCGCAACTTCATGGATTCAGGGCCGATTTGGCCGCAAGCTGAAGGCCGGATGAACCAATGTGGGCATGTGTATGGCAAAAACAATACACCGCCACCAAATGGCCCCGGTTGGTTCAGCGGGCGGCCAGACTGCGGGGCTCATACGGTCCGGGCACCGGCTTCCCCCATCGCCGGTGCACGAACAACAAGAAGGATCAAATCCATGACCAAGTCATTTTCGCGTATCGCTTTCGCCCTGCTGGCTGGTGCCGCCTTGGCCGCCCCGGCTGTCGCGCAGGATGCCGCCAAGAATTTCAACGGCCCCTTCATCGGTGCGCAGCTCGGCTGGCAGCAGGATCGCCAATCGCTGACCACCAGCACCGTGCCGCCCACCACCACGCGCGCCAGCGGCGATGGCCTTGCCTATGGCGGCCAGGCCGGTTGGGATTTCCAGGTCGGTTCCAGCGCCGTGCTCGGCCTTGAAGCCTCGATCACCGGACGCACCGGCAGCAACCGCTTCCCGACCTTCGATCTGGAAGCCGGGCGCACCATCAACGCCACGGCGCGCGCCGGCTGGCTGATCACCCCGGAAGGCCTGCTCTATGCCCGCGGCGGCTATTCCAACGCGCGCTTCAACATCCGCAATCCGGCAGGCGCTTCCGAAACGCGTGACGGCTATCTGATCGGCGCCGGTTACGAACATATGCTGGCGAAGAATGTCTCGGCGCGGGTCGAGTATAATTATGCCGATTACGGCAACGACAATCTGCCCGGCATCGGCGGCGGCGCCCGCCTGAACTATCACCGCCACGCGGTGATGACCGGCGTGAACGTCCGCTTCTGAGCCCAACTGGCGGGGATGATAGCATCATGCTATCATCCCCGCATGGGCCAGATCATCATCCGCAACCTCGATGACCGCATCATCGAAACATTGAAGCGCCGTGCCGAAGCGGCGGGGCGTTCGATGGAGGCGGAAGCGCGCGAGGCGCTGCGGCGGGCCACACGCCTTACCGGGGAAGAGAAGCTGGCCCTTATCAGTGAAATGCACGCGATCACGGGCCCAATGCTCGAAAGATGCACCGACAAGCGCGAAGCGTGGGAACTGATCCGCGAGGACCGCGATGCTACGAATGACCCGTATCGATGATCATCGATGCCAGTGTCGCCTTCAAGCTCGTTGTGCCCGAGCCGGGCTTTGAAGCAGCTGTTACGCTGGCTGGCTCTACATCGCTGACTGCGCCTGATCTGATTTTTGCCGAATTGGCCAATGCGATATGGCGATTCTCTGGTCGGGAACGGACGTTCAATTGGTCGATCGCTGCGGCCAAGGTTCGAACGCTCATCGACCGTGTCGTTCCGAACGAAGACCTCTTGCCCGATGCCCTGCGCCTCGCAATCGAACTCAGCCACCCGGCTCATGATTGCTTCTACCTCGCCCTCGCCATTGCCGAGGACGACGTGCTGATCACCGCCGATCGCCGCTTCCATGCCGCGTGCGCCGGTTCGCCCCATGCCGCGCGGGTGCGCCTGCTGGGTTAAAGCCATCAGACCTCGAAATGGCCTTCCGTGCGCGCACGCAGCGTCTCCAGATCGATGCCGGGCGCCAATTCCACCAGCCGGAACGGCGCGCCCTTGGCGGGCCGCGCCAGCACGCATAGATCGGACACCACCATGTCCACCACGCCCTTGCCGGTCAGCGGCAGGGTGCAGGCGGTCTTGAACTTCGCGCTGCCATCCTTGGCGTTATGTTCCATCAGCACGATGATCTTCTTGACGCCGGCGACCAGATCCATGGCGCCGCCCATGCCCTTCACCATCTTGCCGGGGATCATCCAGTTGGCGATGTCGCCATTTTCGGCGACTTCCATGGCACCCAGGATCGACAGGTCGATATGGCCGCCGCGGATCATCGCGAAACTGTCGGCGCTGCTGAAATAGCTGCTGCGGCGCAGTTCGGTGATGGTCTGCTTGCCGGCGTTGATCAGATCGGCGTCCACCTCGTCGTCATGCGGGAACGGCCCCATGCCGAGCATGCCATTCTCGCTCTGCAGGGTGATGTCGATGCCCGGCGGAATGTGATTGGCGACCAATGTGGGCATGCCGATGCCCAGGTTCACATAGAAACCGTCCTGCAATTCGCGCGCGGCGCGCGCCGCCTGTTCGTCACGCGTCCACATCATGCTGTCTCCCGCGCGCGCACCGTGCGCTGCTCGATGCGCTTTTCATAATCCGTGCCGACGATCAGCCGCTGCACATAGATGCCCGGCGTGTGGATATGATCGGGATCGAGGCTGCCGGCCTCGACCAGTTCCTCCACCTCCGCCACGGTCACCTTGCCGGCGGTGGCCATCATCGGATTGAAATTGCGTGCGGTTTTTCGGTAGACGAGATTGCCATAGGGGTCGGCCTTCCACGCCTTGACGATGCTGAGGTCGGCGACCAGACCGGTTTCGAGGATGAACGTCTCGCCACCGAACGCCTTGTGCTCCTTGCCCTCGGCCACCAGCGTGCCGACGCCGGTCCTGGTGTAGAAGCCCGGAATGCCCGCCCCGCCAGCCCGGATGCGTTCGGCCAGCGTGCCCTGCGGATTGAATTCCAGTTGCAACTCGCCGGCGAGATATTGCCGCTCGAACTCCTTGTTCTCGCCGACATAGGAGGAAATCATCTTGGCGACCTGGCGGGTGGCGAGCAATTGCCCCAGCCCGAAACCATCGACGCCGGCATTGTTCGAAATGCAGGTCAGGCCCGTGACGCCCGCATCGCGCAGCGCCGCGATCAGCTTTTCGGGCAGGCCGCACAGGCCGAAGCCACCGGACATGATCGACATGCCATCAAAGAGCAGGCCATCCAACGCGGCGGCGGCATCGGGGTAGAGCTTGCTGGCCATGGCCGGCTCCTTCACTTCATGTTGCAGTTGCGAGATAGCCAGAATGTCGCACCGGCGCCAGTGCGTTGATTGCCTGCAAACGCAATTCACAAGGTTACAAAAGTTCCGCTTTTTCGGTTTTCCTGGCATGATTCATGCCATATTCTGCCCTGCCGCCAATCCGCCGCCCGAGCGCCAGCATGCCATGCCTCGCGCCCTGTAGGACAGCGGCCGATTTTCACGCGCAAACCTCCATATCGTCTGATATGGCGCGCCCATGACCGACGCCCTTGATCTTGCCATCGCCCACGGCCGCCGCTTTGTCGCCGAACAGGCCACCCGCAGTGTTGCACCAACCGGTGCCCGTGCCGACATGCTCGCGCCGTTGCCCACGGCCATGCCGGCCACCGGTATCGATCCCGCCGCGGTCATCGATCTCATCGCTCGCGCCGCCGAGCCGGGCCTGATGGGCAATCTGTCCGGCCGCTTCTTTGCCTGGGTGAAGGGCGGCGCGCTGCCCGCCGCGCACGCCGCCGATGTGCTGGCTTGCCTGTGGGATCAGAATGCCGTGCTCGCCGCCACCAGCCCGGCCGGCGCGGTGCTGGAAGAAGTGGCGGCCAGCTTGCTGCTGCAAGCGCTGCATCTGCCGGAAACCTGCGCCTACAGCTTCACCACCGGCTGCCAGATGAGCCACACCAGCGCCCTCGCCGCTGCGCGCCACCAGGTGCTGGCCAAGGTCGGCTGGGATGTGGAGGTGAACGGCCTGTGCGGCGCGCCGGCCATCCGCGTGCTGGCCAATGCGCACCGCCACTCGAGCGTGGACCGCGCACTGCGGCTGCTGGGCATCGGCACCGGTGCCATCGTGCCGCTGGGCGGCGGCGGCCGCGCCAAGGTGGGCGCCGATGATCTGCGCGCCGCGCTGGCTGTTGCGCCCGGCGCACCGACCATCGTCGTGCTCAACGCCGGTGATCTGAATGTCGGTGCCTGCGATGATTTCGCCGCACTGGTGCCAATCGCGCACGCCGCCGGCGCCTGGGTGCATGTCGATGGTGCGTTCGGGTTGTGGCTGAATGCGTCCCCACGCCTTGCGCCGCAGGTGGCCGGCATCGACCTGTGCGATTCTTGGGCGACCGATGGCCACAAATGGCTGAACACGCCTTATGATTGCGGCATGGCCATCACCCGCCACGGCGACGCGCTGAAGGGCGCGATGCGGCAGACGGCAAGCTATCTCACCGAAGGTGGCGATACGCGTGACCCGATGGATTATACGCCGGAATGGTCGCGCCGCATGCGCGCGCTGCCGACGCTGGCGGCGCTGCTGGAACTGGGCCGTGATGGCCTGGCCGATCTGATCGAACGCTGCTGCGACCACGCCCTCGCCCTCCACGATGGCATCGCCGCGCTGGATGGGGCGACCAGCATCGCCCGGCCGACCATCAACCAGGGGATGCTGCGATTCCACGACCGCGCCGGCGCCAACATCACCGACGCCGTGATCGCCGCCATCAATGCCAGCGGCGAAGCCTTTCTGAGCGGCACCACCTGGGAAAGCGAGCGCACCATGCGGATCAGCGTATGCAACTGGCAGACCAATGCGGATGATGTGCGCCGCACGGTGGCGGCGGCACAGGCAGCGTTGGCGGGGCTGCGGTAATATTCCCACTCCCAGCCCCTTCCGCAAGCGGGAGGCGGGCGAGTTGCGCATGAACCAACCGGCGCCCCTCCCGCTTGCGGGAGGGGTTGGGGGTGGGTCGACCTACCGCCGCCGGCCGATGACGCCGCCGATCAAGCCGGTCACCGCCGATCCGGCCGTGCCCACCGCCAGCAGGCTGGCCGGCACATCGCCCAGCACCACCGACACGCCGATGCCGATCACCGCGCACGCCGCGCCGGCCAGCGCGCCACTGCCGGCCGCGCTGCCCAGGCTGGCGCTGCGGCCACGCAGCGCGCCCCAGCCGGCCAATGCCGAAAGGCCCATGCCGCCGATGGCGAACAATTGGGCGACAGCGGGACTATAGTGGCCGGCGACGACCATCGCGATCTGGGCGATGGTGCCGATCAGTGTGGCGCGCAAAGTCTGGTTCATGACTTCATCCCCCCCTAGGCTGAACGGGAATGCTGCGCGCCTTGGGCCGATCAGGCAACCTTGCCGGTGTAACCATCGCGCAGTTCGCGTTTCAACACCTTGCCGATGTGGCTGCGCGGCAGTTCGTCGGTCAGCACCACGGCGGCGAGGCGCTGGGTCTTGCCCAGCTTCGCATTGGCGGCGGTGCGCAGGGCGTCGGCATCGCCATCCGGCGCGACGACGAACGCCACCGGGGTTTCGCCCCACGCGTCTGATGCGATGCCGACCACCGCCGCCTCCACCACGCCCGGCAGCGCCAGCAGCACGGCTTCCAGATCGGACGGGTAGATGTTGAAGCCGCCGGAGATGATCATGTCCTTGGCGCGGTCCATCAGGGTGAGGAAGCCATCCTCATCCAGCCGGCCGATGTCGCCGGTGCGCAGCCATTCCTTGCCGTCGCTGTCGATCCAATAGGCCTTGGCGGTCAGATCCGGGCGGTTGCGATAGCCGTTCATCGTGGCCGGGGAGCGGCCGACAATCTCGCCTGGCGTGCCGGGCGGCACATCATGGCCGTCTTCATCGATGATGCGCACTTCGTGGCCGGGCTGCGGCAGGCCGACGGTGTGCAATTTGTCGGGGTGTTCGTGGGCAACCAGCATGAAGCCGACCCCGCCTTCGGTCATGCCGAAAAACTCGACCAGGCCGCCGGGCATGCGGCGCAGCACGTCCGCCTTCAGATCGGCGGCGAACGGCGCGGAGGTGCAGAATTTCATCTGCAAGGATGACAAATTGGTCGCATCGAAGCCCGGATCGGCGAGCAGCCGGCGATATTGCACCGGCACCAGCATGGCGTGGGTGGTTTGGGTCATCTCGGCGTGCTGCAACCATTTGGCGGTGTCGAACTTGGGCATCAGCACCACGGTGCCGCCCCAGGCCAGGGTGGGAATGAAGCTGACCAGCGTGGTGTTGCTGTACAGCGGGGTCGAGCACAACGTGACGCTGCTGGCCGAATAGCCGAGCCGGCGCGCGCCGGTGATGTGCAGGGACCGCATGGTGCAGCTTTGCACGATGCCCTTGGGGGTGCCGGTGGTGCCGCTGCTGTAGATGATGTTGAAACCGGCCGCCGGATCGAGCGGCGCCAGCGGCGGCAGCACGGCATCGGCATCCAGCCAGGCATCGAGTGCGTCGAGATCGACCAGCGTGCGCCCCGCAAGAACTGCGCCGAATTCGGCACCATTGGCGGCATCGACAAACACCAGTTGCGCGCCGGAATCCGCCACCATGGCGGCGATCTGGTCCGGCGTGGAGCTGGGCGCCAGCGGCGCGATGGTGGCGCGCAGCCGCAGCACCGCGGCCCACAGCACGGCATAATCCACGCACGACGCCGCGATGCTGGCGACACTGTCGCCGGGGCCGACACCGTGCGCAGCCAGCGTGGCGGCAAGCCGCTGTGCGCGCTGCCAATAGGCGGCCCAGTTCAGGCGTGACGCACCGCAGATCACCGCCGGGTGATCGGGAGCGCTGGCGGCGTTGGCAGCCAGGGCGGCGGGAAAATCGAAGATGCTGTCGGGACTGGTCATGGCCGGCAGCTTGCCAGCCGGCCCGTCCAAGTAAACTGCTTTCTTGGACGGGTTGGGGGATCAGCCCGGCGATATTCACGCGGCGCCGTCAGGCGGCGCGGCTTGTGGCGCCGTTACGCGGCGCGCGCCAACGGTGCCGGCGCGTCAGACACCGACGGCACCGGATGGCCAAGTTGCGTCAGGGCGCGTGCGTGGGCGGCATAGTTGGCGCTCAGGCGGGCGAGCTGGTTGGCATCGCCGGTGTGGCGCGCGATGGCATCGGCGAGCAGTTCGGCCCCGGCCGTCAACATCGCGATCTCGCGAAGCTTGCGGCGCTCCAGCTGCGGCGGCACCAGGATCATCGCCCAGGCGACGAGGCCCGACAGGGTGATCAGGGTGAACACGGTCATCAGGATCGGAACGACGTTGTTGGCCAGCATGGCAGGTCTCCGCTCGGTTGCCGGGCGGGATGGCCCGGGCATGTGCGCGGCCCATGGCAGGATTGTGACGCACAGATCATGGTCACCATGGTCGCGGGCGGAACTGCCGCAGTGCGGCATGTTGTTGCATACAAAAGAAAAAGGGCGGCGGCCACATGGCCACCGCCCCTTGTCAATCCGTCAGAACCCGTGGTTCAGAGCGGCTGCAGGTTCACCGCAGCCTGCTTGCCGCGACGGTCTTCTTCCAGTTCGAACGAGACGCGCTGGCCTTCGTTCAGATTGGCGAAGCCGGCACGTTCCACGGCCGAGATGTGCACGAAGGCGTCCGGCGCGCCATCGTCGCGCTGAATGAAGCCGAAGCCCTTGGTGCCGTTGAAGAACTTCACGGTACCATCAACGCGCTGGCCATCGCCCATCGGGGCCGGGCGATCACGCGACGGCGCCGGGCGACGTTCGAAGCCACCTTCACGCGGTTCGCGCGCTTCACGCGGCGGGCCACGATCCGAAACCGGCAGCGGTTCGCCGTCGATCTTCAGTTCGGTGGCCGAAACGCGACCATTGCGTTCCGACAGGGTGAATTCCAGCGGCTGGCCATCGGCCAGGCCGGTCAGGCCAGCGGCTTCCACCGCCGAGATGTGCACGAACACGTCTTCGCCGCCATCTTCACGCACCACAAAGCCGAAGCCCTTTTGCGCGTTGAAGAATTTCACGGTACCGCGCCCAGTGCCGATGATGATGCCCGGCGATTGCTCGCGGCGCGGACCACCGCCGCCGAAACCACCACCGCCGCCGCCGCCGAAACGACCGCCACCGCCGCCGCCGAAGCCGCCGCGATCGCCACCGCCGCCGCCGAAGCCGCCACGATCACCGCCGCCGAAACCACCGCGGCCGCCACCGCCGCCACCGCCGCCACCGCCGAAGCGATCACCGCCGCCGAAGCCGCCGCCACCGAAGCTGCGCCCTGCGTCCTCGAAACTGTCAAAGCCGCCTTCGCGCTTGTCAAATCCACCGCGCCCCGGACCACGTCCGCGTCGATCAAAGCTCATTACCTAATTCCAAATCCGTATTATTGCCTGTTTGCTGGAGCCTGTCGGGCGATGCGGTGAAATTTCCAAAGCAGCCGGCCGATATTGCGCCAACCACGAAGCTATACCAAAATGCCGCGGCAAGCGAGTCGAATATTCAGGCGGCGATTTTGCCCATATTTGCCCGCGCCGGTCGCGCGCGCCTACCAGCGCCGCCTTGTCACAAGCGCCGCCATTCCGCCGGCCAGCAGCGCCGCCGCCACCGCCGCCAGCCCGTAGGCCAGGCTGTGTTGTTGCGCCATCACATAGACCCAGCGTTCAAACCCCGATTTGCCGATGGCAAAGCCGGTGGACGTGCTGGCCAGCACGCGGCCTTTGCCAACCAGATGAATTTCCGCCGTATAATCCCCCACCGGCACCGCTGCCGGCAGCGCGATGCGGGCCGAATAGAGCACGCCGCGCGTCACAGCCACGCCGCCCGGCCGTTCCGCGAACAGGCCGGCGCGCTCGCGGATGGAGACCAGGCCGGCTTCAAACGCCCGCGTCGTGGCCTCATCGGCGCCGCTGGCCGGAGACAATTGCAGGTTGCGGATGCCGATCTCGTAAATCGCGGTGATGCGATCGTCGGCAAGCGCGTCGATCGGCCGGGTCGAGGCGACGGCATAGAAGCCCGGCACCGATTCGAAGCGCATGCCGCGTGCATTCACCCAGATGCCGGCCACCCGCGTCTTCTGCCGCACCGTGACCGGGGCAGCCGGGCCGCGCACCACCACGGCGATATCGGGCGGCGCATCGGGCACCGCCCCGCGCGGATACTGGATGGCGCCGAACACCAGCAGTTCGGCGCCGCGAAAGCTGGTGTTGATATCGATGCGCGCCTGGCTGAGCTGCGTGATCAGCCGGATCGGCGCCGCACCGACCAGCGCCAACCAGGCCATGGCCAGCAGGCCGGCGCGGCCAATGACACGGGCCATCATTGGCCGCCGAACAAGGCAAAGGGCTCGGCCGGCGTCCAGGTCAGGCCGATGAACAACCGCACCGCCACGCCCAGCACGATCAACGCCAGTGCCAGCCGCAGCCGATCCGGCGACAGTTTCTGCGCAGCGCGCACGCCGACCTGCGCGCCGGTGACGCCGCCGACCAGCAGCAGCAGCGCCAGCACGATATCCACGGTTTGCGATGCCGTGGCATGCAACAATGTTGTGGTGGCGGTGACGAAGATGATCTGGAACAGCGACGTGCCCACCACCGCCTGCGCCCGCATCCCCAGCACATAGACCATGGCCGGCACCATGATGAAGCCGCCGCCAATGCCCATGATGACGGTGAGCACCCCCACCGCCGCGCCCAGCGCCAGCGGGGCCAGCGGCGAGATATAGAGGCCGGAGCGTGGAAAACGCATCGGCCAGGGCAGCGCCGCCACCCACGGCAGGTGCCGCATCCGCCGGGTCGGCACCACCCGCCCGGCGCGCCTGGCCAGCAGCGCCGCCAGCGCGTCGCGCAGCATCAGGGTGCCGATCACGCTGAGGAACAGCACATAGATCAGGCTGATCACCACATCGATCTGCCCGAAATCCTGCAGCAGCCGGAAGATGACCTGGCCAAAGCCGGCGCCGACCACGCCGCCGGCCACCAGCACGCCGCCCATCTTCACATCGACCTGGCCGCGTTCCCAATAGGCCAGCGCACCCGAAACCGATGCGCCGGTGATCTGCGTGGCCGACGATGCCACCGCCACCGCCGGCGGGATGCCGTAAAAGATCAGCAGCGGCGTGGTCAGAAAGCCGCCGCCCACTCCGAACATGCCCGACAGGAAACCGACCACGCCGCCGAGCACCAGGATGACCAGCGCGTTCACCGACATTTCGGCAATGGGCAGATAGATGTCCATGGATGGCGCAGGTTAGGGCGGCGCGGCGGAAAAGGGAATCATTGAGTGGGGGCTTTTTCCCACCCCCAGCCCCTCCCGCGAGCGGGAGGGGAGCGGTTTGGTCATCGCTGCAAGATTGCCCTGCCAGCACACACGGCTCTCCTCCCGCAGCCAAGGGGAGCTGGAGGTGGGATTACCCCAGCGCGATCACCGACAATTGCCGGCCATAATCCGGCTCCCCCGCATGCGTGGTGCGGCGGAAGCTGAACCAGCGCGCGGCATCGGGATAGGTGTCCACCCCCATCGCGACGACCGTGCGCACCCCGGCACGGGCCAGTCGCGCGGCAATGAAGCCTTCCAGATCAAACTGGCAGTGACCGGGCTTGCCGGCGCGGAAAAAGGACTCGTGCGCCGGATCGACGGCACAGAATCGGTCGCGGAATGCGGTGTCCACTTCATAGCTGCGCTGCGCGATCGTCGGCCCGATCGCCGCCACGATGCGATCGGCGCGTGCGCCCAGCGCCACCATTGCTGCCACCGTCGCCGGCCCGATATCGGCCAGCGCGCCCTTCCAGCCGCTGTGCGCCGCGCCGATCACCCCGGCGGTGCTGTCGGCCAGCAGGATCGGCGCGCAATCGGCGGTGAGGATCCCGAGCGCCAGGCCCGGCGTGGCGGTGACCATCGCGTCGGCATGCGGGCGGGCGTCATCGGCGAAGGCGGCGGTGACGGGCACCACCGTGGCCGAATGCACCTGGTGCAACGTGACCAGCGCCGCGCCCGGCGCGACGGCGGCAATGGCGCGACGGCGGTTTTCCAGCACGGCAGCACGATCATCGCTGCTGCCCAGCCCGACATTCAGGCTGGCGAACAGGCCGCCCGACACCCCGCCGCGCCGGGTGAGGAAGCCGTGGCGCGTTCCCGCCAGCGCCGGCACGGTGCGGAAATCTACAGCGTCGCCCGGCACAAGATATCCTCATCGGCCTGGTCGCCGACCATGAAATGATAGGGTGCGACCTCCACAAACCCGTGGCGCGCATAGAAGCGGCGGGCGCGGGCATTTTCGGTGAACACGCTGAGCCAAAGTTCCGACGCACCGCGCGACCGCGCGCGGTCCTTGGCCCAATCGGTCAGTGCATCGGCGATCTTCAGGCCCTGCCAGGGCTTGTAGATATAAAGCTGGCGCAGCTCCATCGCGCCCGGCGCCGGATCGGGGGCCGGCAGCTTCAACGAGCTGACCTTGCAGAAGCCGATGGGCGTGCCGCCGGTTTCGGCAAAACGCACTTCGATATCCGGATTGGCCAGTTCGGCGGCATAGGCGGCGTCACTGCCCTGTTCCAGAAACACGGCGAGGTCTTCCAGCTTGTAGAGCGTGCCGAACGTGTCGATGAAGGTGGCACGGGCGATGCCGCCGAGCACGGCCCCATCGGCCGGCGTGGCATCGCGGTAGGCGATCAATTGCTTGCTCATGCGGCTGCCATGCCAAATCCGGCCGGCGCTGGCCAGCCCGGCGCAGTGACGGCAGCCACGCGAAAGATCGCCCCCATCTGCTGCGGCGCGGTCAACCGGTGCAGCGCGGCAGTGATGGTGGCGGCTTGCGCGGGCAGCTTGCCGGATTTCAGCGCGGCGGCGCGCGCGGCGATGCCGAGTTCGGCCAGAAACGCGCCCTGCCCCACCGGGCCATGGCAGGCGAGACCCTGTGCCGCGGCGGCCAGTGCGCCGAAATCGACATGCGCGGTCAGATCATGGGCGCCGGGATCGGCAAACGGGCACGCGCGCGCGCCGCCCTTCAGCGCCTGAAGCGTGTCGCCATGGGACCCGCCATCATGACCATAATCGATGATCAGCGCCGCGCCGCCTTGGCGCTCCAGCCGCGCCGCCAGCCCGGCCATGATCGCGGTGCTGGCTTCGCTCCATTCGGCATCGGGGCCTGGTGACACCCGCCACATGGGCACGAAGGCATCGCCGGCAATCCCGACATGCCGTTCTTGACCGTCCTTGCGCTGGCGGATGGGCAGCGCATCGAAAAATTCGTTGGCAATCAGGATCAGCGGGCGGTCGCCGGGCAGTTCCGCCAGGTCGGCGTGCCACTGCACCGGCCAGCCCGCCAATCGCGCCGCCTGCGCGTCGCGCAGCACGTCGCTGGTCTCCACCAGTTGCACCCGCACCGCCGCGGCAAAGCCCGGCAACCGGCGCAGCACCCGCAGCGCATCGGCCAACAATGTGCCCCGGCCCGGCCCCAGCTCGACCAGATCGAAGGCCGGCGCACCGGCGCGCAGCCACAGATCGCCGATCCAGCCGCCGATCATCTCGCCGAACATCTGGCTGATTTCCGGCGCGGTGGTGAAATCGCGGCCCAGCGGATCGGCGCCGGCATAAAATGCGCGGTTGCAGGCCGCCATCCACGCATCCAGACGCAGCGGGCCACTGCTGTCGATACGCGCGCGCAACTGATCCGCCAGCGTCACGCCTGCACGGGCTTCCTTGCCAGCCCGATGATGATCAGCAGCAGACCGGCGGCGATCATCGGCAGGGTGAGCGTTTGCCCCATGGTGAGGCCGCTGCCCAATATGCCGAGCTGGCGATCCGGTTCGCGATAATATTCAACGATGAAGCGCGAGAGGCCATAGCCCAGCCCGAACACGCCGGACAGCACACCCGGCCGCAGCCGCGCCGGCGTCGCCCAGAACAGGATGGTCAGGATGATCATCAGCAACCCGCCTTCCAGCGCCGCCTCGTAAAGCTGGCTGGGGTGGCGCGGTTCCGGGCCGGCATCCGGAAAGATGATGCCCCAATCCGTGCCCGTGGGCCGGCCCCACAATTCGCCATTGATGAAATTGGCGACGCGGCCCAGCCCCAGCCCCAGCGGCGTGACGGTGGCGACATAATCCAGCAGCCGCAGGCCGTTGTATTTCGAGAACCAGCCATGCAGGAAACAGGCGGCGATCACCCCGAAACAGCCGCCGTGAAAGCTCATGCCGCCATCCCAAAGGCGCATTATCTCCATCGGGTCGGCCATGTATTTTTCGGGGTTGTAGAAGATCACATAGCCGAGCCGGCCGCCGCCGATCACGCCAAGCGTCGCCCAGGTGATATAATCATCGAGTCGCGGCTGATCGAGCGGTGCGCCGGCGCGCTTGATCATGCGGGTGAGCAGGAACCAGGCGCCGGCAATGCCGATGATATAGGCCAGGCTGTACCAGCGCAGCGCAAACGGGCCCCATAGGCTGCCGCCCACGCTGAACGCCGGGATGGTGAAGGCTTCGGGGCGGATGGGCAGGGTGGAAAAATCCACGGCGGCTGCAAGAAGATCGATCATCATTCGCCCCGGATTGTCCATCTCAACTGCCAGCTTGGCGCGCGCGCCGCGGCGCACCATAAAGCCGGGGAGCATAATTGCCAGTGGGAGAGGGATGATGTCCAATCTTGAAGCGTTCCGCGCCGAAACGCGCGCCTGGCTGGAGGCGAATTGCCCGGCCGAAATGCGCCTGCCGATCCGCGGGGACGATGATGTGTGCTGGGGCGGCCGCAAATGCGAATTTTCCAGCGAGGCGCAACGGCTGTGGCTGGAGCGCATGGGCGCCAAGGGCTGGACGGTGCCGGAATGGCCCAGCCAATATGGCGGCGGCGGGCTGAGCCGCGAACAGGCCAAGGTGCTGCGCGAGGAAATGGCCGCCATCAAGGCGCGATCGCCGCTGTCGAGCTTCGGCATCTGGATGCTGGGGCCGGCGCTGCTGAAATATGGCAATGAAGCCCAGAAGCTGGAACATTTGCCGCGAATCGCCCGCGGCGAAATCCGCTGGTGCCAGGGCTATAGCGAGCCGGGCGCCGGGTCCGATCTGGCCAGCTTGCGCACCAGTGCAGAGGATATGGGTGACCATTATCTGGTCAACGGCTCCAAGGTGTGGACCAGCTATGCCGACAAGGCCGACTGGATTTTCTGCCTGGTGCGCACCGACGCCAGCGGCCCGAAGCATCAGGGGATTTCGTTCCTGCTGTTCGACATGGCCTCCGAAGGCGTGTCGACCTCCCCGATCAAGCTGATTTCGGGGTCCTCACCGTTCTGCCAGACCTTCTTCGACAATGTGAAGGTGCCGAAGGAAAATCTGATGGGCACGCCTGGCAAGGGCTGGGACATCGCCAAATATCTGCTCACGCACGAGCGCGACATGATCGGCGGCAGCGATTCGACCGGCGGCGGCCAGCGCGATTCGGTCTCCAACATCGCCAGGAAGCTGATCGGGCTGGATGCCGCCATCCTGGCCGACACGGCGCTGCGCACCGACATCGCCCGCCACGAAATCAACGCCTGGGCCTTCGCACTGACCATGGAGCGCACGTTGGCCGAAGCCAAGCAGGGCCAGGGCACCGGCGCGCTGAGTTCGATGCTGAAATATTACGGCACCGAGCTGAACAAGGAGCGCATGCAGTTGCTGATGTCGATCCGCGGCAGCGATGGCCTGGCCTGGGAAGGCGAGGAAAAGGGCGAAGGCGATCTGGCGCGGTCGTGGCTGCGGTCACGCGCGAATTCGATCGAAGGCGGCACATCGGAAGTGCAGCTCAACATCATCGCCAAGCGCGTGCTGGAATTGCCGGGGGCTTAAGACCCCTCTCCCCTTGCGGGAGAGGGAGGGGCCCGCCGCGCAGCGGTGGGAGGGTGAGGGGTTGCTCCCGCACCCAGTCCTTCACTCCCCGCACCCCCTCACCCCGCTCGCCTGCGGCGAGTCGCCCTCTCCCGCCCAGAAGCACTTGGGGGGAGAGAGAAGTGGAGTAAAAAATGGCTCTTGTTCTCACCGAAGACCAGCAGATGATCCGCGACAGCGCGGATGGATTTTTCCGCGATGAAGCGCCAGTCGCGCAGCATCGCCAGTTGCGCGACCGCCATGACGCCGATGGCTTCTCGCGCGACCTGTGGGCGAAGATCGCCGAGATGGGCTTTGCCGGCGTGCTGGTGCCCGAAGCGCATGGCGGCGCCGATATGGGCCATGTTGCTGCCGGTATCATCCTGGAAGCGATGGGCAAGAATCTCTCCGCCGCGCCGATGCTGTCCACCGCGGTGCTCGGCGCCACGGCGCTGAAACACGGCACGCCCGAACAACAGGCGAAATATCTGCCGCTGATCGCGCAGGGCGCGCATCTGCTGGCGCTCGCCGCCGACGAAGCGGCGCGGCACAAGCCCAATCATGTCGCAACCACCGCCACGCCCTCGGGCAACGGCTTCAAGCTGAACGGGGTGAAGGGCTTCGTCATCGATGGCCATGCCGCAGACACGCTGATCGTCGCGGCGCGCACCAGCGGCGACACCGACGATGCGGCCGGCATCACGCTGTTCCTGGTGAACCCCAAGGCGCAAGGGGTGAACGTCGCGCGCCGATCGATGGTCGACAGCCGGGGCGCCGCGCGTGTCACACTGGATGACGTGCAGGTCGATGGCGCCGATGTGCTCGGCACGGTGGGTGAAGGCCATGCCATATTGGAAACGATGCTCAACGCCGGCCGCGCCTGCCTCGCCGCCGAGATGCTCGGCGTATCGGGCACGTCGTTCACGATGACGGTGGATTACCTCAAGCAGCGCGAACAGTTCGGCCAGAAGATCGGCAGCTTCCAGGCGCTGCAACACCGCGCCGCGCATCTGTTCTGCGAACTGGAACTGGCGCGATCCGCCACGCTGAAGGCGTTGCAGGCGCTGGATGCAGGCGATGCGCGCGCACCGCTGTATGTGTCATTGGCCAAGGCCAAGGCCGGCGAGGCAGCGATCCTGGCCACCAACGAAGGCGTGCAGATGCACGGCGGCATCGGCATGACCGACGATTTCGACATCGGCTTCTTCATGAAGCGCGCCCGCGCCGCCCAGGAGACGTTCGGCGACGCGGCGTTCCATTCCGACCGGCTGGCGCGCACATTGGGTTATTGAGGGGCGCTGTTTCCCATCCAGCACAGGTCATCCTGAACTTGTTTCAGGATGACGGGTTTCTATCTGGAAGTTTGGGCCATCACCTCTGCAATCCCACCCCCGACCCCTCCCGCAAGCAGGAGGGGAGCAGATGGTTGCGCTTGCAAGCATTGCTGAGCATGGCACAAAGGGCCGGTGAGATCTGCGGGCAGCGGTCGTCGCGCCTTTTGTTGATTTGGAGAGACACGCATGAAATCCGCGCTCGATACCGCGCTTGACGAAGTGGTGGCCGGCATCACCGCGCCCGGCGGCATGCTGGGTGTGGCGCAGGTGCCAGTGCGTGGCGTCACGCTGCCGCTGTTCAGTGCGGCGCCGCCAACGATGCGCGAATTTCTCGGCGCCTTCTTTGCGGCCCAGGGCCCCAAGGAATTTCTGGTGTTCGGCGAAGAGCGGCTGACCTTTGCCGAAGTCTATGCGCGGTCGCTGAAATTCGCCGCCATGCTGCAACACCGGCACGGCATCGCCAAGGGTGACCGGGTGGGCGTTGCCATGCGCAACTATCCCGAATGGGTCATCGCCTATCTTGCCATCGTCCACATGGGCGCGGTGTGCATTCCGATGAACGCCTGGTGGACCGCCGATGAAATGGGATATGGCATCAGCGACAGCGGCGCCCGGCTGGTGATTGCGGACGAGGAACGCGCCCGCCGGCTGGCGACCTTGTCCTGCTCGGCCAGCGTCATCACCGTGCGCACGTCGGGCGAAGTTGCCCAGCAATTGGGCTTCGTTCGCGCCGAGGATGAACTCGCCGCCAGCCCGGACAGCATGTGGTATCTGCCCGAACTGTCGCCCGAAGATGATTGCACGATCATGTACACATCGGGTTCCACTGGCAGCCCCAAGGGCGCGGTGTCGACGCACCGGGCGCAGGTGTCGGCTTCGATGAACTATCTCGTCACCGGCCTGGCGTTGCTGGAACTGTCGGCCAAGGCCGGCGTGGCACCGGCAGAGCAGCAGGTGATGCTGCTGAACGTGCCCTTGTTCCACATCACCGGGCTGGTGCCGGTGCTGCTGGTGTCGATCGCCATTGGCCGCAAGATGATCATCATGCACAAATGGGATGCCGGCGAGGCGCTGCGTCTGATCGAAAAGGAACGCTGCACCTATTTCGTCGGCGTGCCGACGATGTCGCTGGAGCTGATGCAGCACCCCGATCGCCACAAATATGATCTTTCCACGTTGGTCGATATCGCCAGCGGCGGCGCGCCGCGTCCGCCCGAACATGTCGAGCGGCTGGCCGGCGAATTTGCCGGCAAGCACCCCGTTCAGGGCTATGGCCTGACCGAAACCAACGGCGTCGGCGCCGGCAATATCCGCGAATCCTATCGCGCGAAGCCGGCCTCCACGGGGCGCGCCGCGCCGCCGCTGGTCGAAATCCGCATCGCCGATGGCGACGGTGCGGTGGGGCCGGCGTTGCCACCCGGGGCGGTCGGCGAAGTGTGCATCCGTTCAGTGTGCAATTGCCGGGGATACTGGAACAAGCCGGAAGCCACCGCAGCCGCGTTTGTGGGAGACGGCTGGTTCCGCAGCGGCGATCTCGGCTATCTCGATGACGAAGGCTATTTGTTCATCGTCGATCGCAAGAAGGACATCATCATCCGCGGCGGTGAGAATATCAGCTGCCAGGAAGTGGAATCAGCCATCTATGCCCATCCGGCCGTGGCCGAGGTCAGCGTGTTCGGCCTGCCCGATGAGCGGCTGGGCGAAATTGTCGGCGCGGTGGTCTATGCCAAGCCGGGCGAGCATCTCGATCCCGACGCGCTGGTGGATTTCCTCAAAGCCGGCCTGTCGAGCTTCAAGATTCCCGCCAAGGTGTGGATGTCGGCAGAGCAATTGCCCAAGCTGGGTTCGGCCAAGATCGACAAGGTCAGTTTGCGCAAGCAATATCGCGCCGTGTGGGCCGATCGGGCAGCCTGAGTCGGCAAACGGGAGAAGACGCATGTTCACCACCATGTTGGAAGGCACTCGCGACGACTGGATGCACATTGCCGCCGAGCACATGAAGCACCAGCAATCCGCCGCCGCGACGCAGATCATCGAATCGCTGCAGCGGCTGGAAGCCATCGAGGTCGGCTTTGGTGCCAACCAGCTGGTGCACAGCCTGATGACCGCCACCCTCGCCCGCCGCGACGGCGCCAGCGATGAGGAAGTGGTCGCCGCCCTGTGCCACGATCTCGGCAAATTGTTCAGCATCCCCAATCATGGCGCCATCGCCGGCGAAATGCTGAAACCCTATGTGTCGGACGATATCTATCACGCCATCGTCCACCACCAGGATTTCCAGGGCCGTTATTATTACGAGCATCTGGGCAAGGACCCGGCCGCCCGCGAGAAATATCGCGGGGAATCCTGGTTCGACATGGCCGAAAAGATCGTCGACCGCTGGGACGCGCCCGCCTTTGATCCGGGCTTCGACGTGGACAGCCTGGAAAGCTTTGAACCCGAAATCCGCCGGGTATTCGCCGCGCCGAAGCGGGGGATTTAGGCCGTGAACTCATAAGTTCCATACCCCGTCATTGCCCGCAGAAGCGAAATGGCTAGGAGAGCGGCCGCTGGCGGGGCTTCGCCCCCCGGCAAGGCCGGTCGACGACGCCATTTCGCTTCTGCGGGCAACCCGAAGGGCGGCCCGGAGCGGCCCGGCCCCAGCGGCGGACGCCGCGTAAACGCGGCTGGGGCGCTCGCTTCGCTTGGACGGTGGCTCTGCCACCGCCACGGCGCTCACTCACTCGTGCCGGACCGCTCCGGGCCGTGCCGGGGCATGGAATTTATGAGTTCACGGCCTAGAACGCTTTCCGACCAACGTGGGTCGGCGGCGCGGGCGCGATCTTGGTGCAGGGCAAGGCGCGGGAAGGGCGCGATGCTGGCCGCATCGTGACCGACGAGCAACGCAGCCCTGAGCCAAGATCGCCCTGCCCTGAAGGGGTCGCCCGCAAGGGCGATGACGTTGATCGAGGTTGATCGAAAACCGCTTTAATCCCGGAAGCTCGGGTCCATCCGGTCCAGCTTGCGCAGCAGCGCCGGCCAGGCCAGCATGTTGCCCACCAGTTTCAGGCCCATCCGGCCTTGATCAGCGGCCTTTTCCGGCGTGCCCTGCGGCGGGTGGTTGATCAGATCCTGGCCGCCAGCCAGGGCCAGGCATTGCGCTTCGCAGGCACGTTCCAGGAAATACATCTTGATGAAGGCCTCAGCCACCGTTTCGCCCACAGTCAGCGTGCCATGGTTGCGCAGGATCATCGCCGTCTTGGTCGGGCCGAGATCGGCAACCAGCCGCTCACGCTCATCCAGATCGGTCGCGACGCCTTCATAATGATGGTAAGTCAGTTCATCGCGGATCAGCATCGCGGTCTGGGTGAGCGGCATCAGCCCTTCGCTGTGCGCCGACACCGCCTGGCCGTGCGGCGTGTGCAGGTGGATCACGGCATGGGCATCCTCGCGCGACATGTGGATGGCGCTGTGGATGGTGAAGCCGGCGGCATTGGTGCGATAGGGCGTTTCCATCACCGGATTGCCGTGCACATCGATCTTCACCAGGCTCGACGCGGTGATTTCCTCGAACATCAGCTCATAGGGGTTGATCAGGAAATGATGGTCCGGACCCGGCACCCGCACCGAAAGATGGGTGAAGATCAGATCATCCCAACCATACATGGCCACCAGGCGATAGGCGGCGGCCAGATCGACGCGCAGCGCCCACTCCTCCGCCGATACCTGATCCTGCACACTCTGCGGCTTCAATTGGGTGGCCATGGTCGATTCCCCTGGAAGATTTGCCATCATCCTGCACCATTTGGACGGCTGCGCAAATAGGCGCCCGTGCGGCACGCGTCAGAGCAATATTTCACCTGATCCCAATCCTTCGCCCATTTCTTGCGCCAGGCAAACGGCCGGGCACAAGCGGCGCAGTCCTTGGTGGGCAGATCGGCCTTGCGGCGCATTTTCGGCATGGTTGCGAGCGCCCTCGAAATTGTCACAATATCCGGTTTATTGGCGACCAGCATCTAACGGGGAATCTGCCATGCGTCCTGCCATTGATCGTCGCGCCTTCCTGACGGCCACCGCCGCCGGCCTGATCCTGCCGGTGCGCCCGGCACTGGCGCGGCTGTGGCCGGGCAGCGGTTTCACCCATGGTGTTGCGTCCGGCGATCCGGCGGCGGGCGCCATCACGCTGTGGACGCGCTATGCCAGCGTCACCGGCGCTGCCGCCACGCTGAAGGTGGAGGTCGCGGAAGACGCCGGGCTGACCCGCATCATCGCGCGCGGCGAAGCCGTGGCCGGCGCCGAAACCTGGGGCACCGCGCAGGCGCGCATCACCGGCCTGCCCGATGGCCGCTGGCTGTGGTATCGCTTCACCGCGCCCGATGGCAGCCAATCCACGATCGGCCGCACCCGCACCTTGCCGTCCGGCAAGCTGGATCAGATGAAGATCGCCGTGCTGTCCTGTTCCAACCGGCCGTTCGGGCATTTCAACGCCTATGCCCATGCCGCCGCGCGCGACGATATCGATCTGGTGATCCACCTGGGCGATTATATCTATGAATATCAGCCCCGCGTGTATCCCGAAGTGGTGATGCCCGGCCGCGAGATATTGCCGGCCGATGAAATCATCATGATCGACGATTATCGCCAGCGCTATGCCAGCTATCGCGCCGATCCGGCCTTGCAGGCCATCCATGCGCGCTTCCCGATGATTGCCATCTGGGACGATCATGAATTCGCCAACGACACCTGGAAAGGCGGCGCGCAGAACCATCAGGACAATGAAGGCGTGTGGAACCTGCGCCGCGACGCCGCCGTGAAGGCGCACCGCGAATGGCTGATGTCCCCCGATCGCCCGTATCAGCGTTATGATTTCGGCAATCTCCTGTCGGTGATGACGCTCGATACCCGCATGACCGCCCGCGACAAGCAGCTGGACCTGAATGCGGCGCTGCGCGGCGGCCCCGATGCCATCAAGGCCTTTGCCGGCGGTGAATGGCAATCGCCCACCCGCACGATTCTGGGCAGCGAACAGGAAGCCTGGTTCGCATCCGAAATCGCCGCCAGCGTCAAATCCGGGCAGCGCTGGCAACTGGTGGCGCAGCAAGTGGTGATGGGCGACATCTTCACGCCGAAACAGGCGGTGGAATGGCTCGGCCCCGATGCCGATGCCCGCGCCAAGGCCTATGTGCAGGGCGGCCTGATGGCGGCGCAGGCCGGCATCCCCGGCGCGCAGGACATGTGGAGCGGTTACCCGCAGGCGCGCCGCCGGCTGCTCAAGGCGATGGCCGACGCCGGCGCCAACCCGATCGTCATCGCCGGGGACAGCCACAATGCCTGGGCGTTCAACCACAGGCTCGACAACAAGCCGGTTGCCGCCGAATTCGGTGTGCAGTCGGTCACGTCTCCTGGCTATGAGCAGTCGCTCAAGGCCGATCCGGCGGTGATCCGCGCCGGCTTGCTGCAAAGCTCGCCGGGCCTGGCCTGGTGTGACACCAGCCGGCGCGGCTATCTCACCCTGACGTTCACGCCCGCCGAAACCCGCTGCGATTTCGTGTTCATGGAAACGATCCAGACCGTCTCCACCGCGACCAGCATCGGCCAGGCTGCGGTGGTCAAGCACGGCAAGCGGCAGATGACGCTGGCCTGATCCTCGCTTATGTTGGCCGGATGCATCTGTATCCGGCCTGCATGGCCTTGCTCTTGCCCGTCCTGCTGGCCGCACCGGCCACCGGCGCGACCTGCGATGGCCTGTGGCGTGACGCCCCGCGCGGGCGCGACGTGCCGGTGCGCATCACCCTGCCCGATGGCAAGGGCGCAGTGCCCGCCGTGCTCTGGACTCCGGGCCTGGGCGGCGGGCTGGGCAATGCCAGCCGTTGGGTGCAGGCCTGGGTCGCGGCCGGCGTCGCCGTGGTGCGCGTGCAGCATCCGGGCAGCGACGGCGTGGTCTATGCCGGCACCGCGACGCCGGCCGAACGGGCTGCCAAGGTGCGTGCCGGCGCTTCACCGGCGCAAGTGTTGGCACGCATTGCCGATATCGGTTTCGTGGCGGACGAGTTGGCGCGGCGGCCGCGCGAGGGCGGTTGTGACCTGACCCGCATCGATGGGCAGCGGCTGGGCCTGGCCGGACACAGCATGGGCGGCTGGGTGGTGCAGGCGATGGCCGGACAGCGCGACACCAACGGCGAGACGTCCGCCATCGATCGCCGTTTTCGCGCTTTCATCGCGATGAGCAGCTCCGGCCCCGCCGATCCGGCTGAAGCGATCCGCCTGTTCGGCGCCATTGGCCGGCCACTGCTGGTGATCACCGGCAGTCGCGATGGCGTGCCCGCCAACGCCACGCCCGAAGTGGCTGCTCGCGAAGTCGCCAGGCGCAGCGCGCCCTACGTGGGCGCGCCGGCAGATGGCCGCAAGGCGCTGCTGGTGCTGGCCAACGCCGAACACATGGTCTTCGCCGGCGACACGCGCCGCGATGCGGTGGAAGCCGCCATGCAGGATCGTGTCGCCATGATGGCCACGCTCTGGTGGCGCCGCTGGCTGCTGGGCGATGAAGCGGTGGAGGCGGCGCTGGCCAAGCCGGCGCTGCCGGCCGGCGATGTGTGGGAGCGCAAGTGAGGGCGAGGCCGCGCCGCGTGGTCCGGTATGATATTGCCATGCGCGCTGCCCGCCAAAGCCTCACGCCACCCGCGCCAATGTCCCCGGCTCACCCCCACCGCCGCCCACGGTAAGATTGTCGAGCGCCAGCGCGACCAGATCCGGCGTCAACATCGGCGGGATCGCCTTGAAGCGCGCCGAGGCGATGATCTGCTCGATCAGAAAGCGCGGCTGATAGGCGGCGAGCGCGAGGCCGTGGGTGACGGTCAATTCGCGCTCGATCTCGATGATCTGGCTGTCGTCGGCGGCAATGCCATGGCTGGCGGCGACGCCCTTGAAGATGCGGCGCCAGGCGGGCGAAGACGGCGGGCCGATTTCCAATTTGTAGGGGATGCGGCGCAGGAAGGCCGGGTCCATCAGGTCGGCCGGCGCCAGATTGGTGGAGAAGATCACCACCGTCTGGAACGGCACCCGGAAACTCTTGCCGGTGGCGAGCTTCAGATAATCGACCTTGTTTTCCAGCGGCACGATCCAGCGGTTGAGCAATGCGGTGGGGGAGACCATCTGGCGGCCGAAATCGTCGATCAGCAGGCAGCCGCCAGCGGCCTTCATGTGCAGCGGCGCCACATAGAAATTGCCGCCGGATTCATGCTTCAGATCGAGCATTTCCATGGTGAGTTCGCCGCCGGTGATGATGAACGGCCGGCGGCACGCCACGAAGCGGCCATCGGCTTCGTCGCGGTACAGCGACGTCACCAGCCGCGGCCGGGCGAGCGCGTTGGGATCGACGGGCTGGTGCACATCGGGATCGAACACCGTCATCACCTGGCCTTCGACCAGCACGGCATGCGGGATGTGGATGATCTGGCGGAACACGCGTTCCAGCCGCTGCGCCACCGAGGTCTTGCCGTTGCCCGGCGGCCCATACATCAGCAGCGCGCGGCCCGACGTGACCGCGGGGCCGAGCTTGTCGACCAGCACATCGGCAATCTCCAGGCCTTCGAAGGCCCGGCGCATGCACGGCACGTCGATCACTTCGTTGGTGACCTTCTGGCGTTCGAGCCAATGCGCATAGACCTCCAGCGGCACCGGCGCCGGGCCGATATAGCCGGATCGTGACAGCGCCTCGCGCGCGCGGGTCTTGCCGGCGTTGGTGAGTTGGTGGCGCATCATCAGCCCGGCGCCGCCCAGCGCCACTGTCAATTGCCCGCGCACCGCCGCTTCCAGCAGATCGGTGACCAGCCGGGGCGACAGCCGCACCGCCGCCGACAGATCGGCCACGGTTTCGGCGGGGCCGAGAAACAGGAATTTCAGCAACAGATCGATGAGGAAATTTTCGGGCAGGCCGGTGTCTTCGATGGTCGCCGGCTCCACCGGCACACCGTCACAGAAACGGGCCAGTTCGTCGGCAGTGATGGCACCCACCGCCACCAGATTGGGCCCCAACCGGCCGCCGTCCTCGTGCTGCCGATCAAGGGCGCGCGCGATATCGGCTTCGCTGACCACGCCGGCCGCGACCAGCAATTCCCCGATCCGCATAAGCACCCCCGCACCAGCCCGATATCGTCCTTACGGCAGAAGTGTTTAGCAATGATTTCGCCGCCGCCGCAGCCTCACCGGATCGGCACATCGCCCATGCCATCCATCACGCGGGCGAGCACGATGGCGCGAGCGTGTTCGATGTGCGCGGTGGCGGCCTGTTCAGCAGCAGCGGCATCCCCGGCCGCGAAGGCCGCCAGCAAGGCCGCATGGCCATCGTCGGCAGCGGCGCGGTCGCCATGTTGGGATCCAGGCCCGAACAGGCCCAGATGCACCAGCCGCTCGCCTTCGTCGGCCAGCGCATCGAGGATGGCAATCAGCCTGGCATTGCCGGTGGCCGCTGCAATGGCATGGTGGAAGGCCCGGTTGGCCGCAACGAAGCCCAGTTGCGCTGCGGCGGTGCGCGCGTCCTGTGGCGGCTGGTTGATCCGCCGCAGCGCCGGCACGTCGATCCGCCCGGTGGCCAGCGCCGCGGCCTTGGGCTCGGTGATCAACCGCACCTGGAACAGATCACGGATGGACTGCACGGTCACCGCCGCCACCGTATAGCCATGGCGCGCGACGGGCACGACCAGGCCCTGTTCAGCCAACCGGGTGAGTGCGGCCCGCGCCGCCGCCCGCGCCAGGCCAAATCGCAACGACAGGCCGGCTTCGGAAAAGCGGCTGCCCGGCGCCAGGCGGCACGCCACGATCTCGGCCTTGATCATCCCGAAGGCCGCATCGCTTTGCCGTGCGGCTGGATCGTCGTTGCCGGTGCCAGGTGTGGCCATGCTGCCTCCGTGATCTCGACTGCCACTTGATCCTTGATCGCTGACATGTCACAAGCATGTCAGCCTTTGTCAACACGAGTCCGCTCGCCATGACCGCCGCCAACATCATTGCTGCCCTGTGCTGGACCGGGCTGGGCCTGATTCACCTCACGCCGGCTGTAGCGCTGGTACAGCCGGCCTTGATCAGCCGCTTGTACCGTGTGCCACCAGGCAGCGCGACTTTCCTGCTGCTGCACCACCGTGCGGCGCTGTTTCTGGTGATCGTGCTGGTCTGCGCCTGGGCGGTGTGGCGGCCGGACGTGCGGCCGCTGGCGAGTGTGGCGGTGGCGACATCGATGCTGTCCTTCCTGTGGCTGTTCGCGGCCGCTGGTCAGCCGGCGGCGCTGCGCCAGATCGCGCTGGTCGATCTCGCCGGCCTGCCGTTGCTGGCCGTGGCGGCGTGGCTGGCGTTTCGGCCATTGGGTGCCTGATGGCCATCCGCATCGCCCCATTGCAACCAGCGGACGCAACCGATTGGCGGCGGCTGTGGACGGCGTATCAGACATTCTATGGCGTCACGCTGTCCGAAGCGGTGTTTGACCGCACGTGGCAGCGACTGCTCGATCCAGCCCACGGCATGTATGGCGCGCTGGCGCGGCGTGACGGTGGCCCGCCGGTGGGCCTGGTGCACTGGCTGCGCCAGCCGACCTGCTGGGATGTGCACGACAGTTGCTATCTGCAGGATCTGTATGTGGACCCAGCGCTGCGCAGTGGCGGCGTCGGCGGTGCGTTGATCGCGCATGTCGTGGCCGATGCTGCGGGGTTCGGCGCGGCGCATGTGCGCTGGCTCACCCACGAAACCAACGCGCAGGCGCGAAGGCTCTATGATCGGGTGGCGACGCGGTCGGGATTTGTCGATTACCGCATCCCGATTCCGCGCTGATCAGGCGGCCAATTCTTCGGTCAGAAACGCCTCGACCTCGCCCAGAGGCACGTCCTTGGCCACGAAGCTGTTGCCCAGCGCGCGCGGCAGGATGAAGGGCAGGGTGCCGGCGGTCATCTTCTTGTCTTGCCGCATGTGGTGGATCAGTTCGGCGGCGCTGGTATCAAGGCCGAGCGCGGCGGGATGGATGACAAAGCCCATGGTGGCCAGATGCGCATCGACGCGCGCGGCATCGGCGGCCGAAATCAGCCCGCGCCGCGCCGCGAAGCGATGCGCCAGCGCCATGCCCAGCGCCACCGCCTCGCCGTGCAGCAACCGGTCGCCGAACCCTGCCGCGGCCTCGAACGCATGGCCGAAGGTGTGGCCCAGATTGAGCAGGGCGCGAATATCGTCCGTCTCGCGCTCATCGGCGGCGACCACGGCGGCCTTGGCGCGGCAGCCATGGGCAATGGCATGGGTCTGCGCTGCGGTGTCGCCGGCCAGCACGGCCGCACCATTGGCTTCGCACCAGGCGAAGAACGCGGCATCGTTGATCAGGCCATATTTCACCACCTCGGCATAGCCGGCGCGCAGGTCGCGCAGGGGCAGCGTGGCCAGCACTTCGGGATCGATCAGCACGGCCGACGGCTGGTGAAAGGCGCCGACGAGATTCTTGCCGGCAGCGGCGTTGATCGCGGTCTTGCCGCCGACGCTGCTGTCCACCTGCGCCAGCAAGGTGGTGGGCACCTGCACGAACCGGCAGCCGCGGCGCAGGATGGCGCAGGCAAAGCCGGTGAGATCGCCGATCACGCCGCCGCCCAGCGCCACCACCGCATCACCGCGCTCGATGCCCAGCGTCAGCAGCCGTTCGACCACCAGTTGCAGATGTGCCCAATCCTTGGTGGCTTCGCCCGGCGGAAGCACGATCGGTTCCAGCACGATATCGGGCAGGCCGGCCGCCAACGCATCCAGATACAGGGGCGCCACGCTGGCATCGGTCACCACCGCCAGACGGCCACCGCGGGCAAACCGGCCCAGCACCGGCGCGGCATTGCCCAGCAGTCCGGCCTGGATGGTGATCGGATAGGCCCGCGCGCCGAGCGCGACATCGACGATCATGTGGCCTCTCCCGCCTCGATGTTGGTGGCATTCGCGGCGGCCAGCGCCGTGATGATTGCTTCCACCATGTCGTGGTGCGGCCCCGGCCGGCTGAGCACCTGGATCGGGGCCAGCGCATAAACCGGATTGCGCACCGCGGCCAGCTCGGCGAGCGCCACACCGGGATCGCGCCCGGCCAGCAGCGGCCGGCCGCCGCGCCGTCGCACCCGATCGACCAAAGTGGACACTTCGGCGTTCAGCCACACGGCCTGGGTGCGTGCCAGGATCAGTTCCCGGGTTTCCGCGTGCATGAAGGCGCCGCCGCCGGTGGCAATCACCTTGGGGACGCCATCGATCAGCCGCGCGATCACCCGGCGCTCCCCGTCGCGAAAATGCGCCTCACCAAAACGTGCGAAGATTTCCGGGATATTGAGCCCGGCGGCGGCTTCGATTTCGGTGTCGGCATCGGCAAACGGCAGGCCCAGCCGCAGCGCCAGCCGCTTGCCGATGCTGGATTTGCCGGCGCCCATCAGGCCGACCAGCGTGATCGGCCGGCGCGCTGCCAGCGCCAGCCGGTCGGTCACCGGTGCAGCGGCAGGGGTTGGCGCCGGGGTCGTGCCCTCGCCAAGGATTTTCGGGTCGCCGTCCATCGTCTGCACCGCTATACACGCGGCCATGGCGACAGCAAACCTGGGGGCAAGCCTTGGGGCAAACATGGGCCCATTCAGGGCGCACCGGGCACGGCGCGGCCTGATGCTGGTGGCTGCGCTGCTGGCTGCGCCGGCGGGCAGCCAGCCGGCGGACAAGCCGAAATCGCTGCTGCCGCCGGGCTTTGACGTGCCGGCATCGTCACCGGCTGCTGCACCGGCGCCGCTGTTGCCCGGCGTCGCGCCGCCAACAGCGCCCAGCGCCAATGCTTCCGGCGCCGATGTGCCGCCGCTGCTGTCCGACGCGCCTGCCGATGGCATGGTGCTGCCGCCCGAGGCGGCCGATCCCTTTGCCGCGCGCGCCGCGCTGCCCCCCGGCGCACCGATCGGGGTGTTTCCGGCCGAGACCAAAGGCGGCTTTGGCAATGACAGCTTTGCCGGCAGCAATGGCCGGTTCCTGGCCGTGCTGGCGGCGCGCATCACCCGGCCGGTGGCCTCGCGCTGGGCGGCGATCGCGCTGCGCCGCGCGCTGCTGGCGCGCGTGCCGGGCCCGCGCGGGCTTGGCGATGGCGATTGGGTGGCGGCCAGATCAGGCCTGCTGCTGCGCCAGGGCGAAGTGGATGGCGCCCGCCGGCTGATCGATGTGCTGCCCGTCGATCGCTTCACGCCGGCCACCTATGCGATGGCCGCGCAAGTCTCGCTGGCGGCGGCCGACATCGCCGGCCTGTGCCCGATCGCCGCCACCGGGCGCGCGCTGACGCCGGGGCCGCTGTGGGATCTGGCCTATGGCATGTGCGCGGCGATGGAGGGGGATGAGCTGACGTCGGCCAACATCATCGATGTGCTGCGCGGTCAGCGCCGCCGCGTCGCGCCCTTCGACGTGCGGCTGGCGCAGCGCGTTGCCGTGCTGGCCGGCGGTGCCGGACGCAGCGGCCGCGCCGATGGCGTGAACTGGGAGGAAGTGGAGGGGCTGACCGTCTATCGTTACGGCGTCGCCACGGCCGCCGGGGTGCCGGTGCCGGCGGATCGCCTGGCCGCATTGGGCCCGGCCCATGCGGGCTGGGTGGTGCGCAATCCGGCAGTGAGCGGCGAAACCCGGCTGGCATTGCTGCGCGCTGCGGCCATGCAGGGCAATCTATCCACTGCCGAACTGGCCAGCGGCGTGTCGGCGTTGTCGCCGGCCGATGCCAATGGCGGGTTTGCATCCGGCAGCCGTGCCGCCAATCTGCGCGATGCCTTCACCGCCGGCGCGCCGGCCGCGCGCGCGGCCGCGATGGCCGCGATCCGCGCAAGCGTGTCGGCGGGCGGCGATGCCTATGGCGCACTGCTGGAAACCGCGACGGCCGCTGCGGCCTTGCGTCCGGAGGCGGCGCTGGCCAGCGATTCCCCCGCCATCATTGCGGCGTTGCTGGCCGCCGGCAACGAGCGCGCCGCATCGCGCTGGTGGCCCATCGCCAGGGCCGCCGATGACGACGCGAGGGTGCGCGCCTGGGCCTTGCTGGCGGTCGGCAGCGACGTGTCGGCATCCTTGGGTTCGTTCAAGGAATGGCGCAGCGGCACCGATGCTTCGCCGCGCAGCGCCGGCATACTGCTGGCCGCGCTCAGCGGGCTGGGCGCGGCGCGGGGCCAGGATTGGGACGGGCTGCGCCGCGAACTGATCACGCCCACCCCCGGCCGCTGGCGCACCGCCATCGACAACGCCGCCCGCCGCGGCGCCGCGGGCGAAGTCGCCCTGCTCGCGGCCACCGGCCTGCAGGGCGGTTGGGCCGATGTGCCGCCCGCGCATATCGAGGCGATTGTCGCTGCGCTGGTGGCGACCGGACACCGCGCCGAAGCCCGGCATTTTGCCGCCGAAGCCGTCACCCGGGCTGCCGGGGGCCTGCCGGCTTGAGCGCCAACATCGGCGATCCGCAGGCGATCGCCCTGTTCCTCGATGCCATGGCCGCCGAACGTGGTGCCGCGAAGAACACGCTGCTCGCCTATGGCCGCGATCTTGCCCAGGCCAGCGAATTTCTCGGCGGCCGGCTCGCCGCGGCAGACGCCGCCGCGCTCGCCGTGCTGGCACGCCATTGGGCACCGCTGGCCCGCGCCAGTGCGGCGCGCAAGGGCTCGGCGGTGCGGCAGTTCCTGGCGTTTCTGGCATCGGAAGGCATTCGCGGCGATGATCCGGGGCGCGATCTCGCGCTGCCCCGCGCCGCCCGGCCATTGCCCAAGACGCTGGGGGCCGGCGACGTCGAGCGCCTGTTTGCCGCGCTGGCCGAACAGGTGGCGGCAAAGCCAGACGATCCGCGCACGCTGCGGCTGAGTGCGCTTGTCGAACTTCTCTATGGCTCCGGCCTGCGCGCCACCGAGCTGGTGGCCTTGCCGCGCAGCGGCGTGCGCGCCGGGCGCGGCCACATGGTGGTGCTGGGCAAGGGCGGCAAGGAACGGCTGGTGCCGATCAGCCGCCGCGCCGAAGCCGCCGTGCTGGCCTGGGCCGTCCATGTGCATGTCACCAGCCGCTTTCTCTTTCCATCAGGGCGGCGCGGCAGTGCCGACGCGCACCTGACACGACTGCGGCTGTGGCAGTTGATCCGCGCACTGGCAGCGGCGGCCGGCATCCCGGCGACGCGCATTTCCCCGCACGTGCTGCGCCATGCCTTTGCCACCCACCTGCTGGAAGGCGGCGCCGATCTGCGCATCGTGCAGACCTTGCTGGGCCATGCCGATATCGCCACCACGCAGATCTATACCCATGTCGCCGCCGCGGCGCTGGTGGAACTGGTCAACCGCTGCCATCCGCTGGCGCAGACGCCCGAATGACGGGGCCGATAACGGGGCCACACCCCCATGAAGAAAAGATGAGGTTCCCTTGCACGCGCGCCCCGGCTAACCAGCGGCCATGAGCACCGAAACCCTTTTCCGCCCCTTCACCCTGAATGGCCTGACGCTGCCCAACCGCATCGCCATGGCCCCGATGACGCGCAGCTTTTCACCGGGCGGCATTCCGCGCGAGAATGTGGCGGAATATTATCGCAAGCGCGCTGCCGGCGGTGTTGGCCTGATCATCACCGAAGGGACCGCCATCGAGCGCACGGGCGCCGCCAACGACCCCAATGTGCCGCATTTCTTTGGCGACGCGCTCCCGGGCTGGGGCGAAGTGGTCAAGGCCGTGCACAGCGAAGCCGGCCTTATCGCGCCGCAATTGTGGCATGTCGGCGCCCTGCCCAATCGCCGCAACCCCAAGGCTGAAACCGCCGAAAGCCCGTCGGGCGTCTATATGGCCGACCGGGAGAATGGCGTTGCCATGACCGATGCGGACGTCGCCGACGCCATCGCCGCCTTCGCCCGCGCCGCCGGAGACGCCAAGAATCTGGGTTTCGATGCGGTGGAACTGCACGGCGCCCATGGCTATCTGATCGATCAGTTCTTCTGGGACGTCACCAACCAGCGCGGCGGCGCCTGGGGCGGCCCGACCCTGCCCGAACGCGCGCGCTTTGCCGCCGAGATGCTGAAGGCCGTGCGCGCCGAAGTTGGCCCGGATTTCCCGGTGATCATCCGGCTGAGCCAGTGGAAGCAGCAGGATTTCGGCTATCGGCTGGCGCCGTCGCCTGCTGAACTTCTGGCGTGGCTGGCACCGCTCGCCGATGCCGGCGCCGATGCCTTCCATTGTTCGCAGCGTCGTTTCTGGGAACCGGAGTTTCCCGAAATCGACGGCCCGGACGGCCTCAACTTCGCCGGCTGGGCCAAGAAGCTCACCGGCAAGGCCACGATCAGCGTCGGCAGCGTCGGCCTTTCCGGCGAATTCATCGCCGGCATGGGCGGCGAAGCCTCGCAGCCCGCCAGCCTGGATGGCCTGATCGCCCGCATGGAGCGCGATGAATTTGATCTGGTCGCAGTGGGCCGCGCGCTGATCGTCGATCCCGATTGGGCGCACAAGGTGCGCGATGGCCGCTTTGGCGAGTTGACGGATTATACGGCGGCGGCGCTGGGCACGCTGGTCTGAACGACTGCGTTCGGGCCTGGCGGCCACCCCTCCTGGAACGGGAGGATCAATCAACTCCCCCCCTTTCAGGGGAGGTGGCGCCCGAAGGGCGACGGAGGGGTGACGCCCGCGCCGTCAATGCGCTACGGTCCGCCCATGAAGGTCGATGAAGACAATGTGCCCATCCTTGCCGGCCGCTCGCTGCGGCCCAAGGATGCTGCCACCCTGCTGGTGATCCGCCGCGATGGCCCCGCCCCCCGCGTCCTGATGGGCCGGCGGGCCAAGGGCCATGTGTTCATGGCGCAGAAATGGGTGTTCCCCGGCGGGCGGCTGCACCCATCCGATTACCGCGTCGCCGCCGCCAGCGAACTTGGTGACGACACGGCGCGCCGCCTAGGCCAGACCGCGCCGGGACCAAGGGCTTTGGGCCGCGCCCGCGCGCTGGCCACGGCAGCGGTGCGCGAATTGTTCGAGGAAACCGGCCTGGTGCTGGGCGCGCCCGGCGCGGCGCGCACCAGATCGCCGGAATGGCGTGACTTTCTCGCCACCGGCCACCTGCCGCATCTCGCGCCGCTCAGCTTCGTCGGCCGCGCCATCACGCCGCCGGTGCGCCCGCGCCGCTTCGATGCGCGCTTCTTCACGGTCGATGCGCAACATCTTGTCAGCCTCGATCCCACCGCCGGCTGCGGCGAGCTTGATGAAATCGCCTGGTTCGATTGGGACGCCGCCGCGCAGCTCGATCTGCCCAGCATCACCCGCGCCATTCTCGCCGATGTCGCCGCGCGGCTGGATGACCCGACGCGGCCGATCCCCTATCACCGCTTCGATCGCGGCCAGCACCGGCTGCTGATGCTGTGATCGCGGCGATCACCCGGCTGTCCCTCAGTGATTTTCGCAACCACGCCGCCGCCAGCCTTGCCGCCGCGCCGGGCCTGGTGGTGATCACCGGCGAAAATGGCGCCGGCAAGACCAACATCCTCGAAGCCATTTCCCTGCTCGTACCCGGCCGCGGCCTGCGCGGCGCCGCCCTGTCAGACGCCGCACGCCACGCTGGACCCGGCGGCTGGAGCGTGGCGGCGACACTCGCAACAGCGGCCGGTGAGGTGCAGATCGGCACCGGCACACAGGCCAGCGCGCCCGATCGCCGACTGGTGCGCATCAATGGCGCCAATGCCAGCGCCGCGTCCCTCGGCGAATGGCTGGCGCTGGTGTGGCTCACCCCCGCCATGGACCGGCTGTTTTCCGACAGCGCCGGGGCGCGCCGGCGGTTTCTGGATCGGCTGGTGCTGGCGCTGCACCCCAGCCACGGCGCGCGCGTCAATCGATATGACGCTGCCATGCGCGAACGCAGCCGACTGCTCGCTGGCGATACGCCGGCCGATCCGGTCTGGCTGGCCGGGTTGGAAGCCGACATGGCCAGCCACGGTGCCGCCATCACCGACGCGCGGGCCGATGTGGTGATGGCACTCGCCGGCCAGGCCGCCGCTGCGCAGGATGGTCCCTTTGCCCGGCCACTGATCAAGCTTTCGGGCGATGATCCGGAAGATCTCGCCGCCCGGCTGGCCAAGGGCCGTGCCCGCGACGCCGCTGCTGGCCGCGCGCTCGAAGGCCCGCACCGCGCCGATCTGATCGTCACCCACGCCGCCAAGGCGATGCCGGCGGCGCATTGCTCCACCGGCGAGCAGAAAGCGCTGCTGATCGCCATTGTGCTCGCTCATGCCGCCCTGGTCAGCCAGCGCCACGGCCGCCCGCCGATCCTGCTGTTGGATGAAATCGCCGCGCATCTGGATGCGGAACGCCGCGAAGCGCTGTTCGCCCGGCTGGCCGCCATGGGGGTGCAGGCCTGGGCCACCGGCACCGATGCAGACCTGTTTGCCGGCGCCAACCCCGCCACCCACCTGTGCCTGGCGGATAGCCAAATCTTTCCTCGCGCGCGTGCGCACGAGTCTCTATAGCCATTGGGATTGACCTTCAACGATCAGGCAAAATCTTGTCCGACAATCCAAAAGCCCACAACAGCGAAGATTATGGCGCCGACAGCATCAAGGTGCTGCGCGGGCTGGACGCGGTGCGCAAGCGCCCCGGCATGTATATCGGCGATACCGACGATGGTTCGGGCCTGCACCACATGGTGTTCGAAGTGTCGGACAATGCCATTGATGAAGCGCTGGCCGGCTATTGCGACCGCATCGACATCAGCCTGAACCCCGATGGTTCGGTCAGCGTGACCGACAATGGCCGCGGCATCCCCACCGGTATCCACGCCGAAGAAGGCGTGTCGGCCGCCGAGGTCATCATGACCCAGCTGCACGCCGGCGGCAAATTCAACAACAGCGACGACAATGCCTACAAGGTGTCGGGCGGCCTGCACGGCGTGGGCGTGTCGGTGGTCAACGCGCTGTCGGAATGGCTGGAATTGACCATCTGGCGCGACGGCGAAGAACACTGGATGCGCTTTGCCCATGGCGACGCGGAAGGGCCATTGGTCGTGCGCGGGCCATCCGGCGGCAAGCGCGGCACCCGTGTGACCTTCTTCCCCAGCATCGCCACCTTCCGTGCCATCGATTTCGATTTCGCCCGGCTGGAGCATCGCTTCCGCGAACTGGCGTTCCTGAACAGTGGGGTGCGGCTGTTCCTCACCGACGCCCGCCATGCCGAAGGCAAGGTGGTGGAGCTGTATTACGAAGGCGGCATCGCGGCGTTCGTGCAGTATCTCGACAAGTCGAAGACCGCGCTGATCCCGGAACCCATTGCCATCACCGGCCAGGCCAATGACATCGGGATCGAAGTCGCGCTGGAATGGAACGACAGCTATTACGAACAGGTGCTGTGCTTCACCAACAACATCCCGCAGCGCGATGGCGGCACGCACCTGGCCGCCTTCCGCGCCGCGCTGACCCGCACGCTCAATCAATATGCCGAAAAATCCGGCCTGCTGAAGAAAGAGAAAGTGTCGCTCACCGGCGATGACATGCGCGAAGGCCTGACTGCCATCGTGTCAGTGAAGTTGCCCGATCCGAAATTCTCCAGCCAGACCAAGGACAAATTGGTGTCCTCCGAAGTGCGCCAGCCGCTGGAAAGCCTTATGGCGGACCGACTGGACGTGTGGCTGCAGGAACATCCCGCCCACGCCAAGACCATCGTCGCCAAGATCATCGACGCCGCCGCCGCCCGCGAAGCCGCCAAGAAGGCGCGCGACCTGACGCGGCGCAAGGGCGCGCTTGATATCGCCTCGCTGCCCGGCAAGCTCGCCGACTGCCAGGAGCGCGATCCGGCCAAATCCGAACTGTTCCTGGTCGAAGGCGACAGCGCCGGCGGCAGCGCCAAGCAGGGCCGCAACCGCCAGTATCAGGCGATCCTGCCCTTGCGCGGCAAGATCCTCAACGTGGAGCGCGCACGGCTCGATCGCATGCTCGGCAGCCGCGAAATCGGCACGCTGATCCAGGCGCTGGGCACCAGCATCGGCACGGAATTCAACCTGGAAAAACTGCGCTATCACAAGATCATCATCATGACCGACGCCGATGTGGACGGCGCCCATATCCGCACGCTGCTGCTCACCTTCTTCTTCCGCCACATGCCGACACTGATCGATGCCGGGCATCTCTTCATCGCGCAGCCGCCGCTCTACAAGGTTGCGCGCGGCCGATCGGAAGTCTATCTGAAGGACAATCCGGCGCTTGAGGATTATCTGGTCGAGGCCGGCACCGGCAATCTGGCGCTGATGACCGCCGCCGGCCCGCGCTCCGGTGCCGATCTGGCGTCGCTGGTCGATCACGCCCGCCGCATGCGCGCGTTGATGGATTATGTGCCGCGCCGTTACCCGGCGCATGTCGTGGAGGCGCTGGCGCTCAATGGCGCGCTTGCCGCCGCCAGCGAGTCCGCCGCGCAGGCCACCGCCGCCTGGCTGAATGTCGCCGAAACCGAAGGCGGCAAATGGACGGCGCGGCTGTCCGTGGACGGCGGCTATCAGGTGGAACGCGCCTGGCGCGGCGTCACCGATTATCATGTCATCGATGGCGCGTTTCTGACCGCCCCGGAAGCCCCGCGCCTGCACGCGCTGGTCACCCAGGAAGCCGCGGCCTATGCGGCGCCCGCCATGCTCGGCACGATGCGGGTCACCCGCCCCTCCGATCTGCTGGCCGGCGTGCTCGAAGCCGGGCGCAAGGGCCTGGGCGTGCAGCGTTACAAGGGCCTTGGTGAAATGAACGCCGAGCAATTGTGGGAAACCACGCTCGATCCGGCGGCGCGCACCCTGCTGCGCGTGGACGTGGACGAAGCGGCCGAAGCCGACGATATCTTCGCCAAGCTGATGGGCGATGTGGTGGAGGAGCGCCGCGCGTTCATCCAGGAAAATGCGCTGAACGTGGCGAACCTGGACGTCTGACCGCTCGCTTGTGCATTTGCTCCTATTGTCCCATATAGTGTCCCGATAACTGGCGGAGTTTGGGACATGGGCGTCGCGACCACACGCAATAACCCTGGGCGGCTCGCGGAAAAACTGCCTGCGCGATCCGGTTCCGGTTTCGTCACGCACTTCACCGGTACCAGCGGTGCCGTCGATGTCGATCGCGTCGCTGATGCCTTCCGGATGACCAAGGGTCAGTTGGCCGACACCATCGGGCTGGGCGTCGCCACCATCAGCAAATCCGACCGCAAGACAGCCCCGCGCACGCAGACGCGCGTGCTGGAAATGCTGGAGATCGTCGCGCTGGTCCGCGAGTTCGCGGGCGGCGAGACGCAGGCGATGGCCTGGTATCGATCCCAGCCGATCCCGGCACTGGATGGCCGCACGGCCGAAGCACTGGTCAAATCCGGTGAAGCCGCTGCCGTGCGTGATTATCTCGATCATCTGGCGTTGGGCGGTTTTGCTTGAGATTTCAGGGGCGTGGCTTTTGCGGCCATGATCCGAGATGGTCGTTCGCGCCGCTGTCGGGCGACGGCGCCGCCAAGCGCGGTGGCCGCTTCAACCGCGCCGGCGAGCCGACGCTCTATCTGGCGCTGGAGATCGTCACTGCGGTGAATGAATGCATGCAGGGCCTCGGCCAGCGGCTGCAACCACTGCTGATCTGCGAATATGACGTGGATTGCGAACCCATTGCCGATCTGGGCACCGACAGCAGCCGGGCCACACTCGGGATAGATCTGGCCGATCTGGCATGCGGCTGGCTGACCCACATGCGCGCGGGCCGCGAGCCGCCATCGTGGCGGGTGGTGGATGCGCTCAAGCGTCAGGGCTTTGCCGGGATGATCGCCCCCAGCTTCGCGCCCGGCGCTGGGTCCGACGCTCTGAACTTGATCCTGTGGCGGTGGGGCCCCGATTTGCCGACGCAAGTGACCGTGCATGACCCGAGCGGCCGCTTGCCCAGCAATCAGCGATCCTGGCGCTGAAGACGAACTTCAGCCCGGAACTTCGGCCAAAATGCTGGCAATGATGGCCTGGCACTGATCCCGGCCAGCCGGATTGGTGCCGGGCAGGCCAGCCAACACGATCAACGCCTTCCACAAGGCCCAGGCGGCACCGCGCTGGATGGTCGCTGCATCCAGCCCGCAGCCATCCAGAAAGATCCGGCGCGCCGGCGCATCGAACCAGCGCCAGGCGATGGCCAGATCGCAGGCGGGATCGCCCACGGCGCAGCCGCCGAAATCGATCACGGCGGCCAGCCGGCCCCCGCGCACCAGCAGATTGTCGGGCGCGATATCGCCGTGCAGCCAGCGTGCCGGTCCGGTCCATGGGGTGGCCAGCGCCGCCTGCCAGCAGGCCAGGGCGGCAGTGCCATCAATGGCGGCACCGAGGACGGCAATTGCGGTTCGCGTTTCCTGGTCATAGATCGCCAATGGGCCACCACGGTGGAAGTTGCGCCTGCACGGTGGCGGACCGCCGTGCGCGTCCAGCTTGTGCAAAGCGGTCAGGAAGGCTGCCAGATCGCTGGCCAATCCATTTTGATCGGCGATGGCGGCGCCGTCAGCCGGCGCGCCGGGCAGCCAGCGATAAATTGACCAGGGCCAGGGGAAGTCCGCGGTCGGCTGGCCGAATGCCACCGGCTGCGGGATGGGCAGCGGCAGCTGCGGCGCCAGCCAGGGCAGCCACTGCTGCTCAATGGCGACTTGCGCGGCATAATGTTCGGCGGTGGGCAATCGGACGAGCAGATCGTCACCCAGCCGGAAACTGGCGTTGTCCCAGCCAGGGCGGGCAACGGGCTGCACATTCAGTTCGGCCAGTTGCGGGAATTGCCCGGCGATCATCGCCCGCACAAGTTCCGGCGGCGGCGCGACACGGCCAGCAGCAAGGCGGATCAGATCAACCGCCATGGTTCAGCGGGCACCCAGCAACCGCCGTACCGTCCCCGCATCCACGGCCGGCACGCGGCGCATTTGCCCGGTCGCCGGATCGCGGCTGCTGACGGGCTCGGCCATCAACAGGCTGTTCGCGATGGCTTCTTCGGTTGCATCCGCGACCGCGACGAACAGCAGCGAGATATTGTCGTTGCCCACATCCGGCGCGGCCGTGGTGGCGGCGCGGCGGGCGGGGCTGCGGCGCACATCGGGGTGCGTGGAAAACGCGATGGCATAATCGCCCGAACCATTGGAAAAGGCCGATCCGGTGCGCGCCAGGCCCACCATCGCGCGCGCCGCCAGCCGTTCGAGGTTGCGATCCGACAGCGGCGCATCGGTGGCGACCACGATCATGATCGAGCCATCGGCGCTGGCCGGCGCGGCAGCAGGCGGCGGCAGCACCGGCACCCCGCCCAGAATCAGCCGGCCGCCATAATTGCTCTGCACCAGCACGCCGACCGTGAAACCCTGCGGCGTCACCCGCGACGAGGTGCCAATGCCGCCCTTGTATCCGAACGCGATGGTGCCGCGCCCGGCGCCGACTGCGCCTTCTGAAACCGGGCCGGCTGTCGCCGCCGCAATCGCCCGACGTGCGTCAGCCACGGTCACGGCACGAGCGCGGATATCGTTCAGCCCGCCATCATTGGTTTCCCCGACCACCGCGTTCACCGATCGCACACCTTCATTGCCCGGCTGTGCCAGCGTGTGTTCGATGATGGCGGCGGCGGCTTCCGGCACGTTCAGCGTGTTGGTCAGCAGGATCGGTGTTTCGATCTCGCCCAGTTCACGCACCTGGGAAAGCCCCATCAGCTTGCCAAAGCCATTGGCGACGAAGATCGCCGCTGGCACCTTGTCGGCAAAGATATTGCCGCCGTGCGGCAGGATCGCGGTCACGCCGGTGCGGATGGTTTCATCCCTGTCGATGGTCACCTGGCCGACCAGCACACCCGGCACGTCGGTGATTGCGTTCAGCGCACCGGTTGGCAGTGGCCCCGGCGCGATGCCGAGGGCGCGGGCCCGCTCGGCAAGCGCGGGCGTGGCGGACAGGACAAGCAGAGCGGTGAGAGCGATGCGCATCACGCCATCATGACGCGCTGCTCTCAAAAATAAAGTGTCGCCCGGCAGGAAGGGAAAGACCTGCCGGGCGACACCGTCATGATGCGTCCGAGGGGGGCGGGAGAACGCACCAGAGCTGGGAAGCCGTGGGAAATTGGGGGGCGCTTTGGTCCGGCGGTGCGCTGATGGGGGCAACAGGCGCACCGCAGGCCGGATCGGCGGACAGGGACGGCCCCTGCCACTGCCCGCCGTGGGTCACATCAGCCGATCAGCCCGCCAGCTTGCCCGAGGCGATCGCCGCCATGGTGGTGTTGCGGGTCACCCGCAGCGCTTCGTTGTAGCAACGATTGGCCTGCGAGGCGGCGTGGGGGTCCTGCTCGCTGTTGCTGCACACGGCGCGCGCTGCGATGCGCAAGCGGGTTTCCAGTTGCGTCTGGCCAGCCTTCGAACCCAGGTTGATATCGGCAAAGGCGACATGGGCGATGCGCTGGCCATCGGCGTTGACGCCGTAGGTGATCGGCGACGCGGTGGCGGCCTGGGCCGGAGCCGTGGCGGCGCCGACGCACAGGCCAGCGAACAGCAGCGTGCCAGCCAGGCCGGCAAAGGTGCGGGAGAAACTGTGGGTCGAAGCGAACATGATAGGGGACCTTTCTCGATTGTTCGGCCTGCCGGACCATCCGGCTGCCGATATCACATGCTTTGCAACGCCCGTGCCAAGTGCTGGCAATAATCTTTAAATCAATGAAACCAGTATGTTGGCGGAATAACTGTATTACTCAATGATGACACACTTGTTCAGCAATGCGAAACATTGGCGCATTTTCCCATCTTTCGGCGTCGATTGCGCTTGGCATTCCGCGCTTGGCACGCGCGGAGACTCCATGGGGCGGGTTGGCAGCAATCCCTTGCCGGTGCATAGGATAACGGTCCCATGCTTACCCAACGCTCCCGCTATGCGTTACGCGCGCTCATCTTCATCGCCCGGACCAACGGAGTGGCGCCGGTGCCGATCTCGATGATTGCCGCCGATCAGAAACTGCCGCGCAAATTTCTCGAAGCCATCCTGCTCGAGCTCAAGAATGGCGGCCTCGTCACCAGCTATCGCGGCAAGCTGGGCGGCTATCGCCTCGCCCGCCCCGCCGGGCAGATCAGCTTTGGCGAGATCATCCGCCAGATCGAAGGCCCGCTGGCGCTGGTGCCGTGCGTATCGGTTTCGGCCTATCAACGCTGCGTGGATTGTTTCGAGGAAGCGACCTGCGTGATCCGCAAGACGATGATCGAGGTGCGCGAACAAACCGCCAATATCCTGGATCACACCTCATTGGCCGACCTGTCGATCGATCGCGCGGCGGCCTGATCCCGTTTGCCGGCGGCTTTGACCGCCAGATTCAGCGGGCAGGCGGCCGCCGCAGGCGCAGCCGGCGGCCATCTGCGGTTGCCAGCACCGCCTCCCCGCTTGTCGTGAACACCAGGCTGGTCACATCGGCCAGCGCCGCGAGGAACCGTTCCTCCACCGCCAGCACCGCTGGCGCGCAGGCCATTCTCGTGCCCGCGAACGGCCCAAGCTTCAGCATGCGGCCTTCCTGCGCCCATCGCCCGCTGAACCGGTTGCAGCCGCTGCTGCCAGCCACCGTGCTATTGTTCTGATCACCGCCGTCGAAGCGCAGGGTGATCACCGGATCGGGCGCGCCGCCGCCATTCAGATCGGCCAATTGCCATTCGCCTTCCAGGTTGCCGGCCACCACCGGCGGCTGGCCCGACAGGGCCTGCTTCAGTTGACTGCGCTGTTCACGACAGCCGGGCAACAGGGCAAGCAACACAAAGGCAAGGGCAAATGCACGCATCACATCACTCCTGCGGTGCCGGCACGGCGATGGCAAGCTGTGCTGCCAATTCCACCAACGCCGATTGATCGACCAGGATGGCACCATCGGCCGGCCGATCGAGATCGAGGATCAGCATGACGGTGAGCGCCATCAGCAAGAACAGCACGCCCGACGCAAAGCGGTGGCGATGGCCGTGCGCGGCCAGCACATAACCCAGCAGGAAACAGGCGACGCTGGCGAAAAACACCAGCAGGATCATCACCTCGCCCGGCACGCGCGCCGCCACCGATTTTTCGCGCGTGGTGCCGGTATCGAGCACGGCGTTGACCGCTGCGACCAGATTGGCGGCGCGGGCGCCGTCCAGCCCGGCCTGGGCCAGGCCGGTGATACGCCACACCTGGTCGCGCAAGCGGGCGGCATTGGCCAGTTTTTCGGTTTCGGTTGGCAGCGGGCTGGTCTGCCGCACCTGTGCATAGGCACCGAGCGCCTGTTGCAGGTGCGGGCCGTGCGGTGCCGGCACCAGCCCGGCGCGCAGCCAGGCGGTGCCGATGTCATTGGCTTCCTGCACCACCAGTTGCCGTCGTTCGTCATAGCGGCCCAGCGCCATGGAGAAGGTGAAGCCGAGCAGCAGCGCCAGCACCAGCAGCGCGGTCGACAACACCTGCGTTTCATCCTCGGCCGATCCGCTGCCGCCAAAGCGCCGGTGCAGGCGAAAGCCGAGTTCGGACGCCAGGAAGAACAGCGCCACCAGCACCGCCGGCACGGCCGCCAGGGGCACCTGATCGAGCAGGCCGGCCAGATTGGAGATCAACCGCGGCCCTTCCGCAATTCGTCGCGGATTTCGGCGAGCAACGCTTCGGACGGCGTGGGGGGCGACGGTTCGGCCGGCGCGGCAGGGGCTGGCGCCGGTGCCATCGCCTTGTTGGCGGCCTTCACCATCAGGAAGATCACCCAGGCGATGATCAGGAAATTCAGCAGCGCGGTAAGGAACTTGCCATAGCCGAACAACGCGACTCCGGCTTTCTTCAGCGCTTCATAATCGGTGGGGCTGCCCGCGTAGTCGGCGGGGATATCGCCCAGCACCAGGAAAAGCCCGGTGAAATCGGCGCCGCCACTGAAAAGACCGATGATCGGCATCACCAGATCTTCGGTGAAGCTGGTGACGATGGTGCCGAACGCCGCGCCGATGATCACCGCCACCGCCAGATCGAGCACGTTGCCGCGCGCAATGAACGCCTTGAATTCCTGAAACACCGGGCATGCCCCCCTTGAATATTCCAACAGCGCACTATCTCATGTCATGCGCATGGTTCACAGTTTGACCACGCCGACCGCTTTGCGCAAGCCGGCGACCTGTCTGGAGACGTTCGTGAGCAACAAGAATTTCCGCCGACCCGCCGCTTTGGCCGCCCTTGCCGGCACCGCCCTGCTGCTGTCCGGCTGCGGCGTGAACAGCATTCCCGCCAAGGAAGAAACCGTGAAGGCGCGCTGGGCCGATGTGGAAAACCAGTATCAGCGCCGCGCCGATCTGATCCCCAATCTGGTCAGCACCGTGAAAGGCTATGCCGCCCAGGAAAAGGATGTGCTGGAAAGCGTGACCAAGGCGCGCGCCAGCGCCAGCCAGGTGACGGTGGACCCGACCAAATTGTCCGATCCGGCGCAGTTGGCGGCGTTTGATCAGGCGCAGGGCGCGCTCACCCAGTCGCTCGGCCGGCTGCTGGTGACGGTGGAAAAATACCCCGATCTGAAATCCAACGAACAGTTCGCCACGCTGATGAGCCAGTTGGAAGGCACCGAAAACCGCATCGCGGTGGCGCGGCGCGATTACAATGGATCGGTGCAGGATTATAACACCGAAATCCGCACCTTCCCCAGCCTGATCACCGCCAAGGTCATCTATGGCGCCGAACCGATCGCGCCGTTTAAGGCCACCACTGTCAATGCTGACAAGGCACCGGAAGTGAAATTCTGAGCCCCGCCGCGCGGGGAGAGAGTTGACCATGAACCACGACCGCCAGATGCGGCGGATGGGCCTGATTGCGCTGCTGCTGGCCGTCGTGCTGGCGGTGTTGCAGCTCGCCAGCCCGGCCTTTGCCGCACCCACCTATCCGCCGCTCACCGGCCGCGTGACCGACGCGGCCGGCGTATTGCCGGCCGATGTCGCCGCTGCGCTGGAATCCCGGCTGAAGACGCTGGAAGACACGACCGGCACGCAGTTGGTGGTGGCCACCGTGGCCGATCTCGAAGGCTATGAGATCGACGAATATGGCGTCGGCCTGCTGCGCAGTTGGGGCATCGGCCAGAAAGGCACCAACAACGGCGCCATTTTGCTGGTGGCGCCGGCGCAGCGCAAATTGCGCATCGAAGTTGGCTATGGCCTGGAAGGCACGCTGACCGATGCGGTATCCAGCCAGATCATCCGCCGCACCATCGTGCCGCGCATCAAGTCTGGGGACATGGCGGGCGGCATCGTCGCCGGCGCCGACGCGCTGATCAAGTTGCTGCAATTGCCGCCCGATCAACAGGCGATGGCCGTCGCCAGTGCGGCGCAAGCGCAAAAGGACAGCAAGGACCGGCCCGGACTGGGCGCACTGGTGTGGCTGGTCATCCTGATCGTCTGGATTGTCCTGGCGTCCCGGCCCGGCCGGCGTGGCCGCAGTCGTGGCCCGGTGGTGATCTGGGGCCCTGGCATCGGCGGCAGTTGGGGCGGCGGCGGGGGCGGCTGGGGTGGCGGCGGTGGCGGTGGCTTCGGCGGCGGCGGTGGCTCCGGCGGTGGCGGCGGCGCGTCGGGGGGCTGGTGATGTTGTTCAACGATTCCGATCGCGCCCGCATCGCCCGTGCCATTGCCGATGCCGAGGCGACCACCGCTGGCGAGATCGTGGTGATCGTCAACACGCGGCCGCACCGCTACACGGCGACCATGCTCGCCGCCGCCGTGCTTGCCGCCTTCGTGTTGCCGTTCGGCGCGGTGCTGGCCGGCTGGGCGCCGTCCCTGCTGTTCCCGGATTGGGATGTGCTGGATGCCGCCACGCGCGAACGCCATGCGGTGGAAGGCTTTGTCGCCGCGCAGGCGGTGCTGTTCGTCGCCACATTGGCGCTGGTGGCGGGGCTGCGGCTCGATCGCATCCTTACGCCGCGACCGCTGCGCCGCGACCGCGTCCATCACGCTGCCATGGTGCAGTTCCGTGCTCGCGGCCTGTCGGCGACGCAGGGGCGCACCGGGCTATTGCTCTATGTCGATGAACCCGAACATGTCGCCGAAGTGATCGCCGATGATGGCGTGTTCGCGCTGGTGGCCGCCGATGATTGGGCCGATACGATCGCCGCGCTGATCGATGGCATCAAGGCCGGCCGCGCCGCCGACGGCATGGTGGCCGCGATCACCCGCGCGGGCGCTGTCCTGTCCCGCCACCTGCCGCCGCATGTCGGCGATGTGAACGAACTGCCGGATACGCTGATCGAACTATAGGGGATCGCGCTTCAAGCTGCACTCACCAGCCGCAGCGCCGTCAGGCTGGTGGCGATGCCGGCCAGGCTGCCGGCCGGCCGGCGCAGGCCCGCCGCCGTCACCTGAAGCGCCAATTCGGCGTGGCGCGGCCCCAGCGCCGCCAGCACCGCCGGAGACGCCAGCCGCGTCACATCCAGCCCTGGCACCCCCGCCAGCCGTGCCGCAACAATCGCCGGCAGCGCCGGGTGATCGGGCACATGGCGCGCCAGCCACAGTGCTGCCGCACTGCCCACCGGGCCGGCGGCCACGGCATGATCGACCAGCGCTTCGATCAGCCACACCGCACGGGTTTGACGCATTTGCGCCAAGGCCAGCCCCGGCGCATCCAGCCGGGCCAGCGCCGCCAGCAGCGTCGGCCGTCCCAGCGCGGCGCAATCCTCATCGGCCAGATCCGCCGCGCCATCCTGTTCCAGCCAGCCCGCGAGCAGATTGAGGCCCGCCGCGTTCAGATCGGCAGCTTGCGGCCCGCGCCCGGCCAGCAGGGCACGCACCAGCGCCGTGCGGTTGCGGCGCGAGGCATCGGCATGGTCGGCCAGGCGCGCCAGCAGCGCCGGCACCGGCTCCACGGTCATGTCATGATCCCAGGGCAGCAGCGCAGCACCATCGGTCGCGTGGCGAAACGCCGTCCAGGCTGCCCAAGCCGGCGGCGGCGCGATCACCGGTTCGGGTTCCCCCAGCAGATTGAAGCGCGCCGCCAGATAGGGCATGCCGTTGGGCTGGCGGCGGCCGGGGCCCAGCACCAGCAACTGGCAATCATCCCAGGGATCGAAATCGCCCGCCGGCGGCAGGATCGCAGTCGTTGCCCAGCCGGTGATGCGCGCCGCCTGTTCGGGCGGGCCGGCATTGGCGAGCAGGGTCACCAGCGTCGGCAGCACATCGGCCGCTTCGGGCACGATCACCACCCGGTTGCGCCAGACGACGCCGATATCCTGCCATCCGATGCGCAGCGGCAGCGCCGGCAACAGCGGCGGGATCAGGATCGGGCCGCGGCCGAAACTGCGACTGCCATCGGGTGCCGGCAACACGGGCAACAGCCGTTCGGCGCGGCCATCGATCTGGCCAAGCAGCGTCGGCGTCACCAGCACTGCGTGCGCCTGTGGCAGCGCCCCCGGCCCGATGCCCGCACCGCTCGCCGCACGGATCAGCAGCGCTGCGCCTTGCCCCAGCGGCAGCAGCGCCACGATCGGTGCCTCGCCGCTCCCCGCCCAGTGCGCCAGCGACGCCATGATCTCGTCCAGCCGCAACTGCTGCGCCGCCGTCAGATCCGGCGGCGGGCTGGCGGCAAGCAATTGCCACGGCGCGTCCGCCGCAGGCGGGCCGAGCACCAGCGCCGGCGCCGGCGCCGTCGCCAGCCTGGGAATCATGCCGCCAGCACCAAGCCGGTGACGGCAATCGCCGCGACATTGATGGCGAGCATGGCCCACAGCATCCAATCCGGCACCCGCCGCGCCGCCGTGGCCTCGTGCACGGCCAGCGCGGCCGCCACCGCCGGTTCCACAATTGCCGGAATTCGTGCCGCCAGATGGGGTTCCAGTGCATCGATCACCGCGCCGGCCAGCCGTTCGGCCGATTGCCGCAGTTCGGCCTGGGTGGCGCTGTTGGCTTCGCTGGCGATGGCGGCGGCGATCTTGCCGGTCAACGGATGCGCCTGGCCATCGGGCTGCACTTGCGCCAGATCGGCCACCACAAAGCTGAGCAGTTCGCGGCGCAGGCGCACAAGTTCCGCCTGCTGATCATCCGAAACGCCTGACGCCATGACCCGTCCCGATATTCCCGGGGGCCACTTAACGGCATTTCCACCATTTTGACAATCTTCCGTCAGCAACTTTTGCGGACAAGCTGTTCCATTGGTTATCGTGGCGCCGCGTCAGCGCCGGGCCGTGAACACCACGGCGGGCGGAAGATTGCGCGGTTCCAGCCGCAGCGACAGGTGGGGAAACACCCGCCGCACCTCGGCCAGCCGGGCGGGGGAATATTGATAGCCGATCAGCGCCGCGCCGGGGCCGAGCAACTGCGCCGTCGCCGCCAGCACCGCCGCGCGCACGGCCTGCGGCATCACACCGAGCGGCAGGCTGGAAATCGCCACATCGCACCGGGCGTCCACATGCTGCGCGGCATCGGCGGCCGACACCGCCAGCACGGTCAGCCGCGGATCGGGGATCGTGGTGCGCAGATAATCGGCGAAATCCGGGTTGATCTCGAACGCCGTCAGCCTGGCATCAGGCCGCATCCGCGCCAGCATGGCCCGCGTCACCACCCCGGTGCCTGGCCCATATTCCACCGCGTGGATCACGCGCGCCCAATCAACGCCATCGAGCAGGCAGCGCACCAGCGCGGTTGATGCTGGGGCCACCGCCCCCATCCGGCGCGGATTGGCCAGAAATTGCCGGGCAAACAACAGCGCCGGGCTGGCCATGGCGCGCGCGATCAAGCGGCGGCCGACGGGCGCGCGGCAATGCGCTGTTGCCAGGCTGGCAGCCAGGCCAGACCATCCGGCAGCGGCTGCCCCACTTGCGCGCCAAATTCCACGAAGCAGAACAGCAAGATGTCGGCCAGCGTGAAGCGATCGCCGCAGACGAAGTCACCCGTCATCAGCCCATCGATCCAGCGCAATTTTTCGGCTGCAATCGCCTTCAGCTCCTCCGCAGCCGCTTCGGATACCAGGGTCATGCGCGGCGCGAACATGCGGCGGCCCTGCGAAGCGCGAAAGCCATTGGCCATCGGCTCCACGATGTTCAGATCGATCCGCCGCACCCACATGCGGGTCTGCGCGCGTTGCAGCGCCGTTTCGCCGATCAGCGCCGGACCGGGCTGGGTTTCTTCGAGATATTCGGCAATGGCAACGATCTCGGCGATGATGCTGCCGTCGTCGGTTTCCAGCGCCGGGGTGCTGCCGGTCGGATTGCGCGCGACGAAATCCGCGTTGCGGTTCTCGCCCTTGATGATGTCCACGCTCACGCGTTCAAGCGCAATGCCTTTTTCCGCCGCCACCATCCGCACCACCCGCGGATTGGGCCCCACACTGTCGAACAGGCGCATGGCAAATACTTTCGCTGGTTTTCCCAGCGACACGCATGAGCGCCGACCGCACCAGCGTCAAGTCACGCCTGTTGCTTCGCCGCCCCTGCGTCCAGCGCTGCAACGATGCGCGCCTGCTCGTCCTGCCCGATCGTCCAGCCGCGCGCCAACCAGGCGGCGGTGAGGGCGGTGGCGATCGGCGGCACCAGGAACAGCAGCACCAGGCCGTCAATGGCACTGGCCGTGTTGCCCGCGCCCAATCTGGCATCGAAGCCTACCATATCGAGCACCATATAGGCCAGCCCCACCGGGATCGCGTAGCCCAGCTTTTGCACGCCCACCAGCACCGCATAATAGAGCCCGGCATTGTTGCGCCCGGTGGCCAGGGTTTCGGCATCGGTGACATCGGCCAGCATGGCGCGCACCAGAAACGCCGGCGCCACGGCTGGCAGGCCCGCCAGCAACATGCCGGCCGCCGCCGGCCAGAAATTCTGGCTTGGCGCCAGCACCAGCGCGGCGTGCAGCACGGCATAGCTGCCAATCGCCCACGCCACCGCCATATGCTTGGATGTGCGTCGCGCCACCCAGCCCCATAGCGGCGCGCCGATCAGCCCGGCGGCGAAATAGAACAGCAGCAGCAGCCGCGCCTCCGCCACGCTGAACCCGCGCGCCGCCTCGAAGAAGAAGATCAGCAGCGCGCCACCAAAGCCCGGCGGCAGGCTGGCGAACAGATCGATCAGCAGCAGCCGGCGCAGCAGCGGCCGTTTCAAGGCCATCACGATATCGGCCCAGCCATGCGGATGCTGATGCACCGATTTCGTCTCCCGCACGCCCAGCATGATGGCGGCAAAGGTCGGCACCACCAACAGCAGCAGCACCCAGCCCATGGCATGCACCCCCAGCGATGCTGAAGGCATCCAGCCAAAGCGCGGCGCCAGCGCATTGGCCAGCGGCGGCACCGCCAGCAGGCTGATCAACGCCAGCATGTTGGCGGCCTGCCACCAGCCGAAGATGCGGCTGCGTTCATGATAATCGGTCGAAAGCGCCTGCCCCCAGCTGGTGTGCGAAACCTGCGCCGCCGAAAAGCCGACATACAGCGTCAGCAACCCGGCCAGGGCCAGCCCCGGCGAAATCCCCGGCGCGGCGAAAAACACCATGGCCAGCCCCAGCATCATTCCCAGCCCGCCGCCAAACAGCCACGGCTTGAAACGGCCAAAGCGCGTCTCGGTGCGATCGATCCAGTGCCCGAACGCAATATCGATCGGCAGATCGATCCAGCGCACCACCGAAAACAGGATGCCGACCATCGCCAGATCCAGCCCCAGCGTGCCGGCATAATAAGGCGGCAGATACACCACCAACGGCAGCCCCACGCCGGTAAGCGGCAGGCAGGGCGCGGCAAAGGCCGCCAATGTTCGGCGTTTCAACAACATCGCGGTCCCTCCCCAGGGCCGGGCGCACTTTGCGGCGCGGGGGCGGGCGGTGCAAGCCTGATGGAAAGGGGGTGGCCCTTGCGTTCACGCGCGCGACCCCTCCGTCTCGCTGCGCTCGCCACCTGCCCTGAGGGGGGAGGAACTTATTGATCCTCCCCCCTCAGGGGATCGTTGCATAATCCGACGTTTGGGATTTTTATTCGGTCAGTTTGGCGTT
>NZ_JBBATQ010000014.1:0-83304 GCF_040398665.1 Sandarakinorhabdus sp. | reverse complement strand
TTTTGGGGGCCATGCTGTGCGGGGCGTTCATCCTGGCCTCGGGTGTGGTCAAGTCGGCCGGTGCGCTGTTGCTGCAGGCCGGCGTGCCGGAACATTGGATGCCGGCCGCCACCGGCCTGCCGTTTTTTCCGGTGCTGATCCTGTCGTTATGGCTGCTGGAGCGGATGCCGCCGCCATCGGCCGCCGACGAAGCGGAGCGAACGCCGCGCCGCCCCATGGACAAGGCCGAGCGGTCGGCCTTTCTGCGGGCGCATGGCTTGCCGATGGCGCTGTTGTCGGCCAGCTATGTCGTGCTCACCGCCATGCGCGATTTCCGGGACAATTTCGCGGCCGAGCTGTGGACGGCGTTGGGCATGGGCGGGTCTGCAGCCGTGTTTTCCACCAGCGAGTTGCCAGTGGCGGTAATCGCACTGGGCGCGCTTGCCGGGCTGATCCTGGTGCGCGACAATGTGAAGGCGATGCTGGCGATGCATGGGGTGATCATGCTGGGCGGCGCGCTGCTGGGACTGGGCACATTGGCGTTTCAGGCCGGGCTTGTCGGCCCCATGCCGTGGATGATCATGGCTGGCGCCGGGCTGTACCTGGCCTATCTGCCGTTCAACGCCATGCTGTTCGACCGCATGATCGCCGTGCTGGGCCGGACCGCCAATGCCGGATTCCTGATCTACATCGCCGATACCGCCGGCTATGCGGGCAGCATCGCCTTGCTGTTGTGGCGCAGCCTGTTTGCCCCAGCGGTCGATTGGGTGCCCTTGTTCATCGCCTGTGCCCATGTTGCGGCCGTCCTCATCATCGTGCTTACGGGCGTATCAGCGCTGTATTTCTGGCGGCGAGCCAACCACAAACGGGAGATCGTGATTGTCTGAAGTGATCGTGGTGGGTGCCGGCATCGTCGGCCTGGCCCATGCGCTGGCCGCAGTGCGGGCCGGCGCGCGGGTGACCGTGGTGGACCGGGATGCGCGCGCAAACGGCGCCTCCATCCGCAACTTCGGCTTCATCACCGTCACCGGGCAGGAACGCGGCCGCGTGTGGAATCTGGCCAGGCGCAGCGCCGGCATCTGGCGTGACGTCGCGCCTGCCGCTGGCATCCGCATCGAACAGCAAGGCCTGCTGGTGGTGGGACAGCGCCCCGAGGCCGCGCCGGTGCTCGATGGCTTCATGGCCACCGAAATGGGCGAAGGCTGCCGGCGCCTGACGGCTTCGGCGCTCGGCGATCTGTGCCCGCAGGCCCATGCCCCTGCCGGCGCCATCTTCAGCCCGCACGATCTGCGCGTTGAATCGCGCGAGGCGCTGCCCCGGCTGGCCGCCTGGCTGGCCGCGGCGCACGGCGTACGCTTCCGCTTTGGCAGCGCCGTGGTGGGCGTGGAAACCGGCCGTGTCGCGCTGGCCAATGGCGAGACGCTGTCCGGCGATGCCATCTTCGTCTGCCCGGGCGATGACTGGGCTTCGTTGTTCCCGGCCGTCTATGCCGAAGAAGCGATCACCCGCTGCAAATTGCAGATGCTGCGCCTCGCCGCGCCGGGCTGGCGGCTGCCGGCCCCGGTGATGAGCGACCTCAGCCTGGTGCGCTACCTCGGCTATGCCGCGTTGCCCGAAGCGGCCGCCCTCAAGGCCCGGCTCGCCACGGAGGCGGCCGAAGCATTGGGCTGGGGCATCCATCTGATCGTGGTGCAGAGCGCCGATGGCAGCCTGGTGGTGGGGGACAGCCATGAATATGGCCCAACGCCCGATCCCTTCGGCCGCGCCGACATCGATGCCGCCATGCTGCGCCAGTACGAGGCCGTGCTGGGCGCGGCACCGGCCGTGACTGAACGCTGGACGGGCACCTATGCCTCGGCCGCCGGCCACAGCATCGTGCGCGCACCGATGGCTGGCGTGCATCTGGTGGTGGTAACCAGTGGCACCGGTGCCTCCACCGGTTTCGCGCTGGCCGAGGACGTGGTGAACGGGGTGTTCGGCAAAGGGGAGCCAATTTGATGCGCGCAAATCTGCAGGCTGTGGTGTTCGACTGGGCGGGCACGATGATCGATTTCGGCAGCCGTGCCCCGGCAGTGGCGTTGATCAAGCTGTTTGAAGGCTTTGACGTGCCGATCAGCGAGGCCGAGGCCCGCGCCGACATGGGCATGGCCAAGCGTGACCATATCGCTGCCATCCTGGCACAGGCCCGCGTGGCCGCGGCCTGGGCCGCACGTCATGGCATGGCCCCCGATGTGGCCGACGGTGACCGGCTGTTTGCCCGCATCACCCCCCTGATGCAGGCAGCCGCGCGCGAAACCGCCATCCTGATTCCGGGCGCCGCCGATGTGGTGCGCCAGTTGCGCGGGCAGGGTGTGAAGATCGGTTCGTGCACCGGCTACACGCGCGAGATGATGGAAGCCATTCTGCCGGCCGCCGCCGCACAGGGCTATGCGCCCGATTGCCTGGTGTGCGCCGGCGACACGGCATTTGGTCGGCCTTCGCCGCTCATGCTCTGGAAGAACATGGTGGAACTGGGCGTTTGGCCAGCCACCGCCGTGGTGAAGGTGGACGACGCCGCCGTGGGCATATCCGAAGGGCGCAGCGCCGGCACCTGGACGGTGGGCGTTGCCGCCAGCGGCAACAGTGTGGGCCTTTCGGTCGAGGCGCTGGCGGCGCTGCCGGCGCAGGATCGGGCCGCGCTTGTCACTGCTGCCCGGGCCGAACTGCTGAAGGCCGGTGCCCATGTGGTGATCGATACGGTGGCCGATCTGCCAGCGGCGCTGGCCGGCTTTGCCTACGGTTGATCGGGGACGCCCAGCAGACTGGTGAGCAAGGGGCGCCAGCGTTCAAGCGGCGGCACCGTGCACTGCGGATCCTTGGCGGCATCATCCCAGCGGCGCAGCGCCAGGGCATCGGCGGCATGTGGGTGCGCGCCGAAGCGAGCCTGTTCTTCGGCATCCATTGGCCCGCCCTGCAGGCCCAGGCTGAGCATGGAGGCAGCGCTGAGACCGGCCTGGTATGCCGGATCGACCGCGCAAAGATAGCGTTTGGCCGCGACATGCAGGCGAACAGGTTCGGTGACCTCGGGCCCGAACCAGCGGGCCAGCAGGTCCGCACCCCGATCTTCGTGACGGGCATCGATGCCGGCATGCTCCGCCGCCGCGCCGGCATCATCGAGCAACTGGCCAATGTCATGCAGCAGTGCGGCCGCCACAAGCGCAGGGGCGGCACCTGCCGCCTGTGCCATCACGGCGCACTGCGCGCCATGGGCATATTGCGTCACGTCCTCGCCATAATGCTGCTGGCCGGCGCGGTGGAACGGGGCCAGCAATTGATCGAGGGTCGCAGCGATCATGGTGTGCGTCACCGGGTTGAGCGCTCCGTGTAGAGCCGCACCAGTTCGCGCCGCTCGGCCCGGCCCAGGCCCAATGCGTCGGCCAGATAAGCGTCGACGCCACCCTTGTGGGCATCCATCGCGGCGAACACCGCATCGATATAGCTGCGATCAACGCCCATGATCGCCTTCAGCACATCAGGCGGCAGGCGTTGATACGCCGCAGCGCCTGCCGTGCCGTTCCCCATTTTTGCCGGATCGAAATAGCGGTTGGACAGGAGATAATCCTCGATCACCGCTTCGCGCGGCACGCCAAGCGCGGTCAGCAGCAAGGCCGCGGCGATCCCGGTGCGATCCTTGCCGGCCGAACAATTGAAGGCGAGTGGCGCTTCGCCGGCCAGCAGCTCGGCAAACATTCGCCGATACTGGCCGTTGAATTGGCCGAGCATCGCGGGATAGCTGCTCGCCATCGCCGCCCGTGCGCTTTCCCCGGTGGGGGCCGCGCCGCCGAACACCGCCGCCAGCGCCCGCATGTCGAGCGTGTAATCGTCGGCCAGCACGCGCGGCGCCGAAGCGGCCGGCCAGGCCACGGCCTGCGCGGCCCGCTCATTCTTGTCACGCAAATCGCAGACGGTGCGGATGCCAAGGCGCGCCAGCGTGGCGAAATCCGCCGCCGTCAAATTGTTCATGGCGCCGGAACGATAGAGCAGGCCCCAACGCGTGGTGCGGCCATCCGTGGTGCGATAGCCGCCCAGATCGCGAAAATTATTGCCGCCCTGCAGCGGCAGCACGCGCAAGTGCTCGGCCGCATTGGGGGCAGGCTGCGGTTGCCGTGCGGCCAGAGGGGTTGCCGAAAATTGTGAAGCCGCAAATGCCAGCGCAATTGCTGCGGCAAGAGGCAGGCGGCCCATTTCAAATTGTCGCATGGCATTGCTCCTAGGCTGATCGGCCATGCGGTAACCGGTTCCTGTTACCGAAAAATTTCACCTCGGCCGCGGTGTTGCGGGCAAAATATACATTTCAGTAATGATCGGCGCGTCACGAAATTGCAAAAAGACTGCCGGCGTTTCGTAGCAAAAGCCGTGCAGGAGCCCCCCTCGGGAGCGGAGCCGCAGGCGGCCCCGCACATGTTGATCAGGGGGCAATCATGATACGCAACGTCCAGGCACATTGGTTCACCGCGTCGATTCTGGCGATGGCCGTGGCAGCAGCAATGCCCGCCCAGGCGGCTGAAAATGCCGCCGAGGTCGCAGCTGCGGCGGTTGCCGAGGATGCGGAAGGCCTCGCCGAAATCGTCGTCACCGCGCAGAAGCGCAGCGAAAATCTGCAGAAGACGCCGATCGCCATCGCCGTGCTGGGCAGCGCCCAACTGACCGATCGCCATGTGGTGTCGCTGCTCGATCTGGGCGATGGCGCCATTCCGTCGTTGAAGATTGCGCCGTTCTTCTCGCGCCCCGGCGTGCTCGTCATCAACATCCGCGGCGTCGGGGTGATGGCCGACAGCAACCAGCCGGCCCGTGATCAGGGCGTCGGCGTCTATGTCGATGGCGTCTATCTCGGCCGTGCGCAGGGCCTTGGTGCCGCGCTTTATGATGTCGAGAATATCGAAGTGCTGAAGGGCCCGCAGGGCACGCTGTTCGGACGCAACACCATGGGTGGCGCGGTGAGCATTGTCACCAAGAAGCCCAGTGGCCAGTTCAAGTTCAACACCACCATGGGCGTTGGCAACTACAACAGCTACAACGCGGTCACCCACATCGATCTGCCGGAAGTCGCCAACATCAGCTTCAAGATCGACGGCATTCTTTCGCGTCGCGACGGCATGGTGGACAACCCATTGCAAGGCCAGAACGATTTCAACAGCTTCGACAAGCGCGGCATTCGCCTTGAAGCGTTGTGGCGCCCGACGGACAATTTCAGTGTCGATGTCGCGGTGGACAACAGCTATGACGCCACCAGCACCCTGTATCTGCAGCAGGTTACCCGCCCGCTCGGCCTTCCGGCCACGGCCACCGCGCCGGCGATCGCGCCCAACTTCGTGGCAGGGATCAACCCGGTGTCGGCAACCCGGCTCAGCGCCGCCAAGGTCGGCGTGCCGCAGCCGCTCAGCATCGGCAAGACCGAAGGCTATCGCCTTGGCGTGGAATGGGACGCGGCTTCGAACTTGAAGTTCAAGTCGATCACGGCCTATCGCGTGATGAGCCAGACCCAATGGGACAATGGCTCGGCAGATTCGACGCTGTCGATCGCGCCGACTGCGGCCAATCCCAATGGCAACTTCCTGATTGCCACCGCCGGTGGGCCTTATCAGTTCGCCCGGATGAGCGTGGCGCCATTCCGCCAGAACCAGGTCAGCCAGGAACTGGAAGCCGTCGGTGAAATCGGCCGCGTGAAATTCGCTGCCGGTGCCCTGTTCTATCAGGAAAAGGTGCAGGACAACGCCCAGGCGTTCAACACCAATGTCGTCACGGATGCTGCCGGCACAACCTTCGCCCTGCGTCAGATCGATTTCAACACGCAGGTCATCCAGCGCGCCAGCTATGTGCGGGTCACCAGCATTGGTGTGTTCGGCCAGGGCACCTACACGCCGCCGATTGCCGACGACAAGCTCCACCTCACCTTGGGTGGCCGTTGGACCCGCGACGACAAGCAGGGCAATCTGTTCACCATCAACGGCGCGCTGCCGGTCGTGCCGGTCAATGGCGTCAACGTCTCCGGCAAGATCCTGCTCGATCAGGCCTGGAGCCGCTTCGATCCGATGGTCACCCTGGCGGCCGAAGTGACAGACGATATCCTTGTCTATGGCAAGTGGAGCACCGGCTATCGTTCGGGCGGCGCCAGCTCGCGCTCGTTGACCTACCGTGCGTTCAATCCGGAATCGGTCTCGATCTTCGAAATCGGCGGCAAGGCCCAGTTCTTCGACAACCGGGTGCGCTTCAATTTCGCGGCGTTCACCGGCACCTACAAGGATATCCAGCTCGATTTCAGCGGCCTGTATGAAGACGTGATCAACGGCGTGCGCGTCACCACCACCCGCACCACCACCGACATCATCAATGCGCCGGGCACCGGCCGGGTAAAGGGGTTCGAGCTCGAATTTCTGGTCAACCCGGCCAAGGGCCTGACCCTGTCGGCGAGCTATGCCAAGAACCTGGTCACCATCCCGTCGACGCTCAACCCGTTCCCGCAGACGGGCGGCGTGCTGATCCCCGTGCCGGTGCCGATCTATCAGGTCTATACGCCGGAAAACACCGCCAGCGCCTCAATCGACTATGATCTGCCGATCAAGGACTTCAACCTTCACGCCCACCTTGATGGCAACTATGACTCCGGCTTCTATGCTGCCTATACCGACGTCACCTATGATCCGGTCACCCGCGCCGTGCGCTATGCCCAGCCGAAGGGCGACGCGACCTTCATCGTCAACGGCCGCCTGGCCCTTGCCGATATCCCGCTCGGCAGCGGCAATGGCAAGCTGACCTTGGCAGCGTGGGCCCGCAACCTGCTCAACGCACAGTATGTGTTCTACAAGGCTGGCAGCCCGCAAGGCGGCATCAGCGGCTTCTTCAACGATTTCCGCACCTATGGTGTGGAAGCCAATGTGAAGTTCTGACAACCGCGTCCTTGTCGCGGAGGGTTCATGACCTTCGGATGATTAGACGCGGGTTTCCAGCGTGATCGCGTTCAGGCGCGGCAGGATTCGCTGATTTGGGTACCAAAGGGGCCAGCACGAGTACCACCGTGCTGGCCCTTTCCCCAAGGTCAAGCCCTGACCTATGGAACGGATGGTGCGCAGCGCCTGCTATGGCTCGGGGCGAAGATTCGCCCCGAGGCCGATCGGCTTCTGACAATGGAAAATTTTCTTCCTTGCACCCCCTTTGAAAACGATCGCATACTTCCTCATCACGAGGGGTCGTTCGGCACAATCTGGGGGAATTGCCATGGTCAAGCTACAATCACATCTGCATGTCTGGCTGCGGGCTTCGGCCTGCATCGCCGCGGTTGCCATAGGCACAGCAGCCGGTGCCCAGACCAGCGCAGCCCCAAGCGCGACCGCTGCCGCCGCGCCAGAGGCTGAAGACAATCTGATCGAGGTCACCGGCACGCGCGTCGTGCGTGACGGCTATCAGGCGCCGACCCCGGTGTCGGTGGTGACGGTCGATGAACTGCAGAAATCGGCCACGCCCAACATCGCCGATTTCGTCAACACGCTGCCGGCGGTGTCGGGCAGTTCGACGCCGCGCACCACGGTCGCCCAGGTCGGTGCTGGCCGCCAGGGAATCAACGCCATCAACCTGCGCGGCATCGGCGTGGTCCGCACGCTGACGCTGCTCAATGGCCGCCGCGTTGCCGGCATGGCCAATGATGGCACCGTCGATGTCGGCCAACTGCCGCAACTGCTTGTCAACCGGGTCGATGTCGTCACCGGTGGTGCTTCGGCCTCCTATGGCTCGGACGCGCTGTCCGGCGTCGTCAACTTCGTGCTCGACACCAAGTTCACCGGCCTCAAGGGCGAAGTGAACGGCGGCGTCACCACCTATGGCGACAACCGCACCTATCGCGTGGCGCTGGCCTGGGGCACCGGCTTTGCCGGCGGCCGCGGCCACATCCTGCTCAGCGGCGAAATCGCCCGTGAGGATGGCATCTATGATCCCAGCAACCGCGACTGGACCAAGGCGGGGTGGGCGTTCATCAACAATTCCGCCTATACCGCCACCAACGGCCAGCCGCGCGTGCTGCTGCGCCCGGGCGTCGGCCTGTCGACCTCCACGCTGGGCGGCGCCATCGCCTGTTCCGCCACCGCCGCCTGTTCCTCGCTGCGCGGCGTCGCCTTCGGCCCGGGCGGCTCGCCCTACAATCTGGTGTTCGGCCCGGTCGTCTCCGATCCGTTGATGGCCGGCGGCACACTGGCCGACAACAATGTGCGCAACGGGGTCGACAACAGCCTGCTGCCCCGTCAGGACCGCCGCAACATCTTCGGCCGCATCAGCTTCGACGTGGCCGATGGCTGGAATGTCTATGCCGAGGGCATGGCCGCCTATTCCGAGGCCGACACACGTTATTATTACGGCAATTTCCCCAACAACCTCACGGTGCGCGCCGACAATCCCTATATGCCGGCCGCCATTGCCGCGCGCATCACCGCGCTGGGTCTCACCTCGGTGCCGTTCGGCACGCTGAAGGGTGACAATGGCGCATCGGGGGCCAACGCCAAGCGCGAATACACCCGCTTTGTCGGCGGCGTGGATGGCAAGTTCGATGCGTTCGGCAGCGAATGGACGCTCAATGCCTATTTCCAGCATGGCCGCGCCACGCTGGTCAACACCGCGACGCGGGCAACCAACATCCCCAATTTCAACCGCGCCATCGATGCAGTGCGGGCGCCCAACGGCAGCATCGTCTGCCGGTCGACGCTGACCGATCCCACCAACGGCTGCGTGCCCTACAATGTGTTCGGCACCGGCGTGAACAGCCAGGCGCAGATCAATTACGTGATCGGCGATCCGTTCCGCAGCGATGTCTACACGCAGAATGTCGGCAGCCTCAACCTGGCGGCCGAGCCGCTGGAAATCTGGGCCGGCCCGGTGTCGGTGGCCTTCGGGGTCGAGCACCGCACCGAGAAGGCGTCCGGCTTTGCCGATGCCATCACCACCCAGAGCCCCGGCAACTGGGACACCACCGGCGGCCTGCCCACCATCGGCAGCTACAAGGTGTCTGATGCCTATTTCGAAACCGTGGTGCCGCTGGCCAAGGATGAAAGCTGGGCGCGCTCGCTGAACCTCAACGCCGCCGTGCGCGCGGTGAAATACGAGGTCGGCACCTATGCCACCTGGAAGGTGGGCCTGGAATACAAGCCGGTGGACGGCATCCGCCTGCGCGGCGTCGTCTCCCGCGACGTGCGCGAAGCCAATCTGGCCGACCGCTTCGCCGGCGTGTTCCAGAGCCAGGCCTCGTTCCAGGATCCCAACCGCAACCTGGCCAACACCACCGCGCGCTCGCTGGCATCGGGCAACCCCAATCTGGAACCGGAAATCGGCCGCACCACCAGCGCCGGTATCGTGCTGCAGCCCGGCTTCCTGCCCGGCTTCAACGCCTCGGTCGACTGGTACAAGGTGGACATCAGCCAGGCGATCGGGTCCCTGACCATCCAGCAGATCGTCAACCTGTGCTTTGCCGGCAACCAGGATGCGTGCAGCCGCATCGTGGCAACGCCGGGCGCGGTCAACCAGTTCGACATCGCCAACACGCCGCTGAACCTGGCCAAGGAAACCACGCAGGGCATCGATATCGAGACCAGCTACCGCTTCAACACCGCGGATGTGATCCCCGGGCTGGAAGGCACGATGTCGTTCCGGGCGCTGGCCACGCGCTTCCTGAAATATGATGTGGATTCCGGCCTGCCCAACTCGCCGATCGTCGAGCGTGACGGCACGGTGAACCTGCCGAACTGGCGCTACAGCTTCCAGATCAACTGGGACAATGGCCCGCTGTCGCTCACCGGCATCGTGCGCGGCATTTCCGGCGGCGTGATCAATAAATTGTTCATCCAGTGCACCACCGGCTGCCCGACCTCCACCGCCGACCGGCCGACCTATGACAACCAGAGCGTACCGGCCGCCGCCTATATCGACCTGTCGGCCACCTGGCGCTTTGGCCCGGAGCGGCAGTACCAGCTGTTCTTCAACGTCCGCAACCTGACCAACAAGGATCCGGCCATTGTCGCCGCCGGCCCGACCGGGTTCGGGGCGTGGAACAACAATCCGGTCTCGGCCGGGCAATATGACACGTTGGGCCGCTTGTTCCTGGCCGGTTTCCGCTTCAAGCTGTGAGGCAAGGCTGGCGCACGGCAGGCTGGCGGGGAATGATGGCGCGCGGCCCGGTCTGAGGGGCATCGCGCCGGGCCTGAAGGGGTGAGGGCATGGAGGGACAGATGATGTTGAACAACAGCGCCGCTGACCAGCGGGACGTGACGGGTGGGGGGCTGTTCACATCGCTTCGCGCCTTGGCGCTCGCGGTCCTTTCGCTGGCCTTGGCCCTGCTTCCGGCCCCGGCCCTTGCCCAGCAGCCGCAGACGACCGTGCTGACCGGCGGCATGTTGATCAGCGGCCTCAGTGTGCCGCCGCTGCACGATGCCCGCGTGGTCATCCGGGGGGACCGGATCGTGGCGGTCGGCTCTGCTTCGGAAATTGCCATTCCCGCCGGTGCCACGGTGATCGACACCAGCGGCCAGACCATGATGCCCGGCCTGATCGACGCGCACGCCCATCTGTTCATGCTGGGCTATGGCGACGAGGCGGCGTGGTTCAAATGGCTCGCCGGCCCGGGCAAGAAATATTCGATCGAGAAGATCATGGAACTGTCCGGCTGGCAGTTGCTGATGTCGGGCGTCACCTCCGCCATCGATCTGGGCGGCACGGCGGGCGACAGCATTGCCTTGCGCAACCGCATCAACAAGGGCGAGGTGGCCGGGCCGCGGCTGCTGGTGGCCGGGCCGCTGGTGACCCGCCGTGCCTTCGGCGGCTTCCCCGCCGAAGCATCGGCGGTGATTGCCAACCCCAAGGAAGCTGCGGCTGTCGTTGACAAATTGTTTGCGCAGGGTGTGGACGTCATCAAGGCGCACGCCGGCCTGACGCGTGAGGATTATGCGGCCATCGTGACGGCAGCGCATGGCCACAAGATCAAGGTCCATGCGCATGTCTATGACGAGGAGGCGGTGCGCAACGCCTTCGAAACCGGGGTGGACGTGTTGCAGCATGTCGGCTCGGCCGGCTTCCCGATCTATTCCGCAGGCCTTGTGCGGGCGATTTCGGAAGCGGGGCGTCCCGTGGTGTTGACCGCAGCGCATCGCAGCTGGATCTTCCCCGATACCGTCGCCTTCCCCGGCCGCCTGCAGGACCCGGCGACCAAGGCGCTGTTTCCCGCCGACATCTGGGCTGCCGTGCAGGCCTCGTTCAAGGAATGGCCGGCCGAAAGCTATTTCGCCGGCATCGATCGCCAGATGAAGTTCCGCAGCCCGCAGGTGAAGCAATGGATCGAATCCGCGGCGGTCATGGGTGTCGGCACCGACAGCGGCACGCCGATGAACTTCAACAGCGATGGCCTGATCCGCGAGATGAAGGTGCTGGTGGATGAAGGCATGCCGGTGCGCGAGGTCATCTCCAGCACCACCCGCGTCAACGCGCGGATCATGGGCAAGCCCGACCTTGGCACCATCGAACCGGGCAAGCTGGCCGATATCATCGCCGTCCCGGGCGACCCGTTCTACAGCAATCTGAACAACCTGTTCGGTGTGCAGGTCGTGATCAAGAATGGCGTTGTCTACAAGAAGGACGGCAAGCCGACGATTCCGATGCCGCAGTGAGTTCGGCATCGCAATGATCTGATCGAACTTGTCCTTCGTCATGCCCCCGGCGATGCATGTCCTGCTGCCAGGGGCACGGCGCAAACCAGCGGGAGCCCGCACGTGACGAACGACCCCAAGAATGAAGACGCCCAGAAGGCAACGCTTGGTCGCCGTGAACTGCTGATCGGCGGTCTTGCCGCTGCCGGAATGGCCGCCACGACGTCGCAGACGGCGATGGCGCAAACTCCGCCAGCCGGCCAGGTGGGCGTGGGCCGGCAAGCGCCGGACGCGCCGCGCACCGGCGCTGCCACCGTGGCGCAGCACCGCGTCGAGGTGCCCGGTCCGCATGGCCTGGTCGCCGCCGGGCATCCGCTCGCCTCCATGGCCGGCTTGCGCATGCTGATGCAGGGCGGCACCGCCGCCGACGCGGCCATTGCCGTGATGGCGGTGCTGAATGTCGTGGAGCCATGGGCATCGAGCATCGCCGGCAATGGCTTTGCCACCTGCCTGGAAGGCAAGACCGGCAAGGTCACGGCCCTGGCCTTTGCTGGCGCGGCGCCGCGCCTGCTGGATGACAAGGCCAGCGTTGCCGACCTGACTGCCGGCGCCAAGGCGGTGGTGACGCCGGGGGCCTTTGGTGGCATGATCGCGTTTGCCCGGCGCTATGGCCGGTTGCCGCTGGCCACCCTGCTGGAGCCGGCCATCGGCTATGCCCGCGACGGGCATCCGCTCGACCCGTCGATTGCCCGCACCATCATCCGCCAGCAGGCGGTGCTGAAGCGTTTTCCGACCACGGCCGCCATCTTCTTCCCCGGCGGCAATCCGCCCGCGCCCTACATGATGTTCAAGAACGAGCCGCTGGCGCGCAGCTTTCAGGCGCTGGCCGATGCGGAAACCGCGGCGCTGAAGGGCGGCGCCAGCCGCGACAAGGCGCTGATGGCGGCTTATGACCATTTCTACAGCGGGCCGATCGCGCGCGAAATGGCGCGCTTTGCCGAAGCGAACGGCGGCTGGCTGCGCATGGCGGACATGCAGGCCTATGCGCCGAAGTGGGTGGACCCGGTGGCGACCAGCTATCGCGGCCTCGATGTCATCGCCTCGCCGCTCACCTCGCGCACCGGCCTGGAGACCTGCGAGCAGCTCAACCTGCTGGAAGGCTTCGATATTGCCTCGCTGCCGCCGGACGGCCCGCAGGCGCTGCATCTGATCGCCGAGTGCATCAAGATCACCAAGGCGGATGTGTATCGTTATGCCTGCGATCCGGCCTCGGCGCCGGCCCCGGTTTCAACGCTGATTTCCAAGGAATTCGCCAACCAGCGCCGCCGGCTGATCGATCCGGCGCGGGCGATCCCGTTTCCGGCCGGTGCGGACATCGGCGGCGCCAAGCTGCCCAATCGCCCGCCGGCCGGGCCGAGCCATGCCGCTGGCGACACCACCAACATCTCGATCACCGACAGCGAAGGCAATGCGGTGGGTGTCACCACCACGCTGGGCGGCGGCTTCGGCGCTTGCGTGGTGATGGGCGACACCGGCATGCTGTGCAACAATGGCCTGCGCGAAGGTTCGACGGCGCCCTATCCCGACCATCCCAATTTCGTGAAGGGCGGCCGCATTCCGCTGCTGGGCAATTGCCCGACGGTGGTGCTGGATCGCGGCCAGTTCAAGATGCTGTTTGGCACGCCCGGCGGTGAAACCATCGGGCAGACCCAGTTCCAGCACCTGATCAACATCGTCGATCGCGGCATGCCGGTGCAGGCCGCGATCGAGGCCCCGCGGCTGGCGCTCGATCCCGATCCGGGCTTCTACACGCCCGGCGCTGCCATTACCCTGCAGCTTGAATCGCGCTTTCCGGAGGCGAGTTTCGCCGCGCTGCGCGCCATGGGGCACAAGGTGGCTGCGGTTGGCCCCTATTCGATCGGCAGCATCCAGGCGGTGTTGAAAACGGCCGAAGGCACGCGGATCGCAGGCTCCGATCCGCGCCGCATGGGCTATGCGGTCGGATATTGAAACAGGGAACGGCGCGCATGCAGATGATCGGAAAATCGGCCCTGGCCCTGGTGATTGCCGGGCTGGCAAGCGTGGCGCAGGCCGCGCAACCCGGCGACTGGCCGCATTTCGGCGGCGATATCGGCGACACGAAATATTCGGCGCTCAGCCAGATCAACGCCGGCAATATCGGCAAATTGAAGGTGGTGTGGCGCGCGCCGGCGATCGATCCGGCGGTGGTGGCGCAAACGCCGGGCCTGCAACTGTCGAACAATTTCCGCCACGCGCCGCTGGTGATCGACGGCGTGATGTATATCAGCAACCAATTGGGGCAGGTCGAGGCGCGCGATCCAGCTTCCGGCAAGGTGCTGTGGCGGCAGGGCAATTTCGAAGGGGAGACTCCGTCGCGCGCCAACGCCAGCCGCGCGCTTTCCTATTGGAACAAGGGCGGCGTCGCCCGCATCGTCACCGTGCGCGGCGCCTATCTGTACATCGTCGATGCAAAGAATGGCGCCCTCGTGCCGGACTTTGGCGACAAGGGCCGCGTCGATCTGCGCGCCGATCCCAAGACGGCGTTTTCCTGGACCGCGCCGTCGCCAATCGTGGTGGGGGACGTGATCGTGGTCGGTGGCCAGCCGCTGGCCACTGGCACGGCGGATATCAACAAGGCGTCGCTGCCCGGCGATGTGCGCGGCTATGACGTGCGCACCGGCAAATTGCTGTGGACCTTTCACACCATCCCCCGCGCCGGCGAGCCAGGCGTGGAGACCTGGGAAAATGAGAGCTGGAAACAGGGCGGCAAGACCAAGGTCTGGTCCGCCTTCTCCGCCGACGAGACGCTCGGCATTGTCTATGTGCCGCTCAGCGCGCCGTCGAACGACTATTATGGCGTCGCCCGGCCAGGCGACAATCTCTATGGCGATTCGCTGGTCGCGCTCGATGTGAAGACCGGCCGGAAGGTCTGGCATTATCAGACCGTGCATCATGATCTGTGGGATTATGACCTGCCGACCCCGCCGATGCTGGCCGACATCAAGGTCAATGGACGCATGCGCAAGGCGGCGATCCAGGTGACCAAGATGGCCTATGTCTTCGCCTTCGACCGGGCAACCGGGGAGCCGTTGTTCCCGATTGTCGAAACGCCGGTGCCCGCCTCCACCATGCCCGGCGAGAAGGCCGCCGCCACCCAGCCCATCCCGGTGAAACCGGCGCCGTTCGATCGGCAGGGGATGGACGAAGATGCGATCATCGATTTCACGCCGGAGCTGCACGCACAGGGCCTCGAAATCCTCAATCGCTTCGTCCATGGCCGGATGTACACGCCGCCTTCGGTTGCCGGTGGGCCGGACGGCAAGCTGGGCACGCTCTATCTGCCCGGCTGGGTTGGCGGGTCCAACTGGAACGGCGCCGCGCTCGATCCGGAAACCGGGATCATCTATGTCCCCTCCGTCAGCGTGCCGTGGATCGGCCGCGACAATTATCGCCGCCCGCCCGAAGACAGTCTCTATCTCGAAGGGCCGCAGGGCCTGCCGCTGGTCAAGCCGCCCTATGGCCGGATCACGGCGATCGACATGAACAGCGGCGATCATCTGTGGATGGTGCCCAACGGCAATGGCCCGCGCGACCATCCGGCGCTGAAGGGCCTCAAGCTGCCGCCGCTGGGGCAGGCCGGGCGGCCAGCGCCGCTGCTCACCAAGTCGTTCCTGTTCATTGGAGAAGGCGACATGGTTGCCCTCAGCATGCCGAAGTTCAGCGGCGGCAATGCTTTCCGGGCCTATGACAAGAAAACCGGCAAGGTCGTGCGCGAGATCGATCTGGGTGCCGGCACGACATCGCCGCCGATCACCTACATGCACAAGGGCAAGCAATATATTGCCGTGGGCGTGGGCGGGAAGGATCACCCCGCCGAAATCGTGGCGTTGGCGGTCAATTAAGCGCGGGATGAGGTCGGAAACGCATATGAACATCAAGACCCTGCTGGCTGTGACGGCGGCCACCTTGTCCTTCGCTGCCGCCGCGCAGCCGGTGGAGACGCCCGGCATCACCGCGCCGCTCACCCCGGCACAGATCTTGCGCAACTATCCGCCCAATGCGCTGACCGGGGCCGCCGTCGACAAGCCGGTCGATCTGACCAGCGAAGGCGGGATGGGCATCCATGTCGTCAAGCTGGCCGAGGGGCTGTCGCACCCTGATGGCCTGGTGTTCCTGCCCGATAGCAAGACCATGTTGATCACCGAGCGCACGGGTCAGTTGCGCGTTGTCACCGATGGCGTGCTCGATCCGACGCCGGTGTCCGGCCTGCCGGCCTTCGACAATGTCGGGATCGGCGGCCTGCATGATCTGCTGCTGCACCCCGACTTTGCCAGGAACAGGTTGCTCTACATCGCCTATACCAAGGCGCGGGAGCCGATGCGCGGCACCACGCTGGCCATCGCGCGCGGGCGCTATGAGAATGGCAAGCTGACGGCGGTGAAGGACATCATCGTCACCGATGCCTGGGAAAGCCCGCTCGGCACCTATGGCGGGCGGATGGTGTTCGGGCCGGATGGCATGCTGTACATCAGCGTGGGTGATCGCGACGGCACCACGGCCAATGACGTATCGAGCGCCCGCCCGCAGGCGCAGAGCCTGGCCAGCCATATCGGCAAGATCCTGCGCGTGCGCGACGATGGCTCCGTCCCGCCCGACAATCCCTTTGTAGGCAATCCGAAGGCCAAGCCGGAAATCTACAGCTATGGCCACCGCAACGTCTATGGCATCGCCTGGGACCCGAAGACCGGCGAGATGTGGGCCAGCGAATTCGGCCCGTCCGGTGGTGACGAGATCAACCGCATCCTGCCCGGCCACAACTACGGCTGGCCACTGGTGTCGCTCGGCCGGCATTATTCGGGCAGCCTGGTGTCGGATCAGCCTTGGGTTCGCGAGGGCATGGACAATCCGCTGTTCTTCTGGAACCCGACCTTCAACCCGGAAAACATGCTGTTCTACACCGGCGACAAGTTCCCGCGGCTCAAGGGCAGTTTGTTGGTCGCGGGCGCGGGATCGAAGAAGATCGCCCAGATGGTGATTCGCGGTGACGTCGTGCGGCAGGGCGATGTGATGCTGCGCGAACTGAACGTGCGCTTCCGCGACATCCGCCAGGGGCCGGACGGCTATCTCTATGTGTTGACCGAGGGGCGCTTGCGCGGACCCAAGGACACTGACGGCATGTTGCTGCGGCTGGAGCCGCCCGCTGCAAGTGGCATATCGCGCACGCCCGCGACGCCGACGGACTGAACCGCCGATGCTTTGCCAGAGACCGACATGCATGTGATTCGACAATTTGTGATCGCCGCCGGGCTCAGCCTTGGCACGTTGGCGCCGGCCCACGGGACGGATCTGCCCGATGCGCCGGGCCGGCAGCAGGTGATCGAATCCTGCAGCCAGTGTCACAGTATCGATCTGCTGGCACAGCGGCGTTCGGCCGATGATTGGTCGCAGATCGTCAGCCAGATGGTTGGGCAAGGCGCAAAAATGACCGACGAGCAGTTCCAGACGATCCTGGACTATCTTTCGACCCACATGACCCCTGCGAAGACCCCGCCGGCAGGCAAAGCGGGACAATGAGGATCAGGACGGCCGGGCCACCGTGAGATCGGGCCTGCGTCGCTAAAAATAACCAAATAGGCACATTGCGCTTGACTATCGTCACGCTTTGGGTTATAGAAACGGCATGCCTGCGGAATCGCCCTGGAAGCGGCGGCGCCACATCGGGGAGCCTCAACATGGCAATGGATGCAGTGATGCTGGCCGGGCAACCGGCGCGGCGGGGCGCTCGGGCGTGTGCCCGGAACGGCAGCGCCGTGGCGCGGCTTGCGGTGTCTTCTGTGGGCATGGCGCCGCTGCAGCGGGGGCAGGGAAAATCCGGGTCTCCAAAGCAGGCCAGCCGCAAGGCACGGCAGGCGTTTCTGGATCATCTGATGCGGAGCGGCGATCCGGCGCTGGCGGCGGCGGAGACCGGGCTGGGCCTGTTGCAGATGTTCAGGTTGCGCGCGACCGATCCGGGTTTTGCGGCCGATTGGCAGGCGGCGATCGGTTTTGCCTGGGAACGGGTGGAACATCGTGTGCTGGCCGGCTTGCTGGCACAGGACGGCGGCGTGGACATCAAGGTGGCGCTGGCGATCATGGCGCGGCGGGACGCCGGCGCGACCCGCGTGCAGGGACGCAGCGTCGACAGTGCCAGTGTGGCACGCCTGCGCGCGGAGCTGCGGGCGCTGGCCGGGCCGGACGCGACGCACGGCAGATAGTCCGCCCGCCTCCCGAAAAGGGGGCTGCGCAATTATTGGGTGATTGATCGCTGCGGGTGCCGGGTGGGGTGCTGCGCGCGGGCCGTGGCGGCTGCCTGGCGACCGAAACGGGACACGCACCGTCATGGCTGAACCCCCGCCGGCAGCGCATTCGCTGCTGGAGCGATTTCGTGCGCAGCCGCAGCCACTGCGCCGCCGCCTGCTGGCGGTGCATGGCGAGGACGTGGTGCTCGCTGCGCTGTCGGGGGAGGGTCTTTTGCGACCCGCCCAGCTCGCACCGGCCGGTGATTGGGGGATCTGGGTGATCCTGGCCGGGCGCGGCTTTGGCAAGACTCTGGCAGGGGCCGAATGGATTCATGGACTTGCGGTAACAGCACCACGGCGGTTCGCGCTGGTGGCGCCCAGCCTGGATGTGGCGCGCGCCGTGATGGTGGAAGGCGAATCCGGCCTTCTGGCCCGCGTGCCGCCCGGCGCGGATCTGGTCTGGCAGCCGAGCACCAAGCGGCTGATCTGGGGCAATGGCAGTGAAGCGCGGCTCTATTCCGGCGCGGAGCCGGATGGCTTGCGCGGCGGCCAGTTCGATTATGCCTGGGGCGATGAATTCGCGCACTGGCTGCACGGTGAGGATGCGGTGATGAATTTGCGGATGGCGACCCGGCTGGGTGCGGCGCCGCAAATGTTGCTGACGACGACGCCCTTGCCGCTGGGATGGTTGAAGGATCTGCTGGCGGAACCCGGCGTGGTGATCACGCGCGGGGCCACTGGCGACAATGCGGCGAACCTGCCGCGTGGGTTTCTGGCAAGGCTGGAGCGGCGCTTTGGCGGAACGGTGACCGGCCGCCAGGAATTGGCCGGCGAGATTGTCGAGGATCTGGACGGCGCGCTGTGGACACGGGCGTTGATCGATCGGGCGCGGGTGCTGGCGGCGCCGACGCCGGCGCGGGTGGTCGTCGGTGTCGATCCGCCGGCCGGCAATGGCACTTGCGGGATCGTGGTGGCGGCACTGGGCAGTGATGGCAACGCCTATGTGCTTGATGATCTGAGCGTTTCGGCCGTCGCGCCGGGCCAGTGGGCGCGTGCTGTGGTGGCGGCGGCCGATCGCTGGCAGGCCGACCGGGTGGTGGCGGAAGTGAACCAGGGCGGCGCCATGGTGACGGCGATGCTGAAATCGGTGGAATCGACCCTGCCGGTGCTGGCGGTACGCGCGGCGCGGGGAAAGGTGGCGCGGGCCGAGCCGGTGGCTGCCCTCTATGGCGAAGGCCGCGTGTGGCATGTCGGGGTGTTTCCCGCGCTGGAAGACGAACTGTGCGGGCTGCTGAATGATGGCCGTTACGCCGGGCCTGGCCCGTCGCCGGATCGGGCCGATGCGGCGGTGTGGGCGCTGTCGGCGCTGATGCTGGGGCCGCGTGTGCTTGCGCCCGGCGTGCGCCAACTTTGAACCAGAAAGGTTAGTGAGATGCGATTGCCGTTCTTGCGGACCAAGGCCGATGCGCGGGGTTCAGGCCCGCCGACCGCGCGAATCCCGGCTTGGGCGACGCCCGTGGGGGACAGTACGGGCGGCTATGCCGGCCAGGTGCGCGCCGCGTTCCTCGCCAATCCGGTGGCGTCGCGTGCCATTCGGCTGGTGGCGGAAGGGGCCGGCGGTGCGCCGATCACCAGCAATCCGTCCGGCCATCCGGCGCTGTCGCTGCTGGCGAGCTGCGGCTTTGGTGCGTCCGGGCCTGGCTTGATCGAGACCTTGGCCGGGCATCTGCTGTTGCACGGCAATGCCTATGTCGATGTGGCGGTGGGCGATGATGGCCTGCCGGCTGCGCTGTTTGCGCTGCGCCCGGAACGGGTGAGCGTGGAGGTGGACGCCAATGGCTGGCCGGCGGCGCATGTCTACCGCGCCGGCGGGGCGCTGCGGCGCTATCCGGTGGGGTCAGGTGGGGGCCTGCTGCACATTCGCAGCTTCCATCCGTTGGATGATCATCATGGTGCCGGTTGCCTGGCGCCGGCGGCGGGCGCGGTGGCGGTGCACAATGCCGCCAACCGCTGGAATCAGGCGCTGCTTGACAATGCGGCGCGGCCTTCTGGGGCGCTGGTGTACCAGCCTGGTGATGGATCGACACTCAGCCCGGCGCAGTATGAGCGGTTGCGCAGCGAAATGGAGGCGGCGTTCAGCGGGGCGGCCAACGCCGGCCGGCCGATGCTGCTGGAAGGTGGGTTGAACTGGCAGGCGCTCAGCCTGTCGCCCGCCGAAATGGATTTCGCCGGCATGCGCGAGGCTGCAGCGCGCGATATCGCACTGGCACTGGGCGTGCCGCCGCTGCTGCTCGGCATGAAGGGCGACAACACCCACGCCAATTATCGGGAGGCCAATGTCGCGCTGTGGCGGCTGACCCTGCTGCCACTGCTGGGCCGCGTGCTCGGCGCGTTGGCCGCCCATCTTGGTTGGTGGTGGCCGGGGCTGGCGCTCAGCGTCGATCTGGATGGCATCTCGGCGCTGGCCGAGGATCGCGAGCGGCTGTGGGCCAGCGTCAGCGCAGCGGACTTTCTGGAACCCACTGAGAAGCGGCGCATTCTTGGGCTGGAAGGGGATATGGCATGACCGGCATATTGGAAGGGCTGGTGGCGCAGGCGGAAAGCCAGGGCGCGGCGCGGGTGACATTGCAGGCGATTATCGAGGAAGCGGCCGATACGGGCGCCGCGCGCGCGTTGCGCCGTATCGGGCTGATGGACGACGGCGCCGGCGGTGACATCAAGGAACTGCGCCAGCTGGTGCAGGGCTGGCGCGATGTGAAAAGCTCCGCGCTGAAAAGCCTGGTCGGCTGGGTGGTGCGCTCCGTGGTGGCGCTGCTGCTGTTCGCGCTGGCGTTCAAGCTGGGGTTGGTGCGCGGGGAACGGCCATGAAGGCGCTGCGCCTGGCGGGCTATGCCAGCGTGTTTGATGTGGCCGATCGCGGCGGCGATGTGGTGGCGCGCGGGGCCTTTGCCGATACGATCGCGCCCTTGCCATTGCTGTGGCAGCATCTTCCCGGTGAACCAATCGGGTTCGTTGAGGCCTTGGCTGAAGATCAGCGTGGGCTGCGCATCACGGCGCAGATTGTCGGCACGGGCCGCGGTGCGGACGCAGCGGCTTTGGTGAAAGCCGGCGCTCTCACGGGATTGAGTTTTGGTTACCGGGTGAAGGCCTCCAGCCCGTTGCGAACTGGGAACAGGATCGGTCGGCGGCTGGAGCGGCTGGAGCTGGTTGAAGTGTCACTGGTGACCTTCCCGATGCAGCGGGAGGCCCAGGTGTTGGGTTGGCAAGAGGAGAACGAGGATGCTGGAAGTGAAGTCTGAAAATCTGACGCCCCATCTTTCCGGGGTGTTCGAGACCGCCGAAACCATCACGCGCCCGGCGCTGGAGGCCAAGGCCGCCACGATTGCGGCGCCGGCCAAGGGCGGGCTGGCGGTGCCGCGCGAGATCGATGACGTGATCGGCCGGGTGCTGGCCGCAGCCTCGCCCATCCGCGCCATTGCGCAGGTGGTGGAGGTCGGGTCGGCCAATTACCGCCGGCTGTTCACCACCAGCGGGGTGGTATCGGGCTGGGTGGCGGAAACCGCAGCGCGCCCTGAAACCGAAACGCCGGACTTTGCCGAAATCGCGCCGCCGATGGGTGAGCTTTATGCCAACCCGGCGGCCAGCCAGGCGATGCTGGATGATGCCAGTTTCGACGTGGAAAACTGGCTGGGCGAGGAAATCGGCCGTGAATTTGCCCGAGCCGAGGGCGTGGCGTTCGTCAGCGGCGATGGCGTGAACAAGCCGCGCGGCTTCCTGACTGGCCCGGTGGCAGCCACCGGCGATGCCGCGCGGGCGTTCGGCACGTTGCAGTTCATCACCTCCGGCGCGGCTGGCGCCTTTGCCGCCAGCAATCCGCAGGATCGGTTGATCGATCTGGTGCACGCTCTGGCCAGCCCCTATCGTCAGGGCGCGGTGTGGGTGATGAACAGCGCCACGCTGGCGCGCATCCGCAAGTTCAAGACCAGCGATGGCGCCTTCATCTGGCAGCCGGGCCTGGGGCCGGACCAGCCGCAGACGCTGCTGGGTTATCGCGTGGTCGAGGTCGATGCGATGCCGGATGTGGCAGCGGACAGTCTGTCGATCGGCTTCGGCAATTTCCAGGCCGGCTATCTGATCGCCCAGCGCGCCGAGACGACCGTGCTGAAGGACCCGTACAGCAACAAGCCCTATGTGCATTTCTATGCCACGCGGCGCGTGGGCGGCGCGGTGCTCGACAGCCGCGCCATCAAGCTGATGCGCTTTTCCGCCTGATTCCATCCACCTGAGTCAATCCAGGGGGGCCGGCCGCGTGCCGGCCCCACAGTGGAGATCAACATGCCTGACAATGTGACGGCGCCGGCCATCGGCCTGGCGTTTGCAACCGATGAACTGGCCGGCGTGCACTGGCCCTATGCCAAGCTGGCGTTTGGCGCGGATGGCGCAGCGGTGGTTGTTGCCGACAGCGCCGGCGCGCGGCTGCCGGTGCAGATCGGCGGCACGCTGCCGGCCTTTGCTGCAACGCCCACCGTTGCACTGGATGCGCCTACCTTGGCGGCGCTTGAAAATACCATTGTCACGATCGGCGGCACGCTGCCGGCTGGTACCAACAATATTGGCGATGTCGATGTGCTGACGGTGCCGGCAGTGGCCAGCACCACGCGGGCCTATGATTTTGCCGCGGGCCAGCGCCTGACGACCAGCGGTGCGGGTGCGCAGCGGTCAACGGCCGTCACCGCCGCCGAAGTGTTGCTGCATGCCAGTGTGCGTGGATTCATCCGGGTGGGGGACAGTGGTGTGAACGCCGCTGTCGCCGCTGGATCGATCCCGCTGGCCGCCGACGAGAAATTTCACCTGCGCATCAGCAGCGGCCAGTTCATCAGCTTCATCCGCGATGGTGCAACCGATGGCAGCCTGTCGATCGTGCCGGTGGCCGCATGATGTTCATCGGCGGCGGCGTTGGCGGTGCAGGGCGGATCGGTGGCGGCGGGCGGCGTCCGGCACCCGGCACCCCCGACTTCAGCTTGTCAAACAGCAGTGCCACGACCGCGTGGGGCACCGTTTCCATCGGTGACCTCGCCCCGATCAATGCGCCTGCCGGCGTCACCTTTCGCCTAGTGGACGAGCCGGCGGGTCTTGCTGTGGTGAACGGCTAATGGCGATTCGCATCAAAACCATTTCGGCGACCGATCTGCGGCCCGCCAACAACGTCACCAAGCGAAATTACACCACGGCGATCACCGTGGGCGGCACGGCCGGCAAGGTGGTGGGCTGGTGGCAGGCGGCGTTCGTGCGCCTTCCCGGTTCACCCAACTTCACCAGCAACACCGTCTATCCACTGTGGGGGCATGACGGCAACAACGCCGGCAACTTCAACAGCGGACAGGATGGCGTCGTCTGGATCGGCGGTGACAACGCCAGCCAGGGCGCGCTGCGGCTGCGCCCGCGCCGCACGGCGCGATCCGGCAATCAGAACGGCTATGCCGCCGCCAACCAGGATTTCACCAGCGTTTCCGCGCTCACTGCCAACGGCACCGACGTCTATCTGCTGGTCTATGGCGAGCAGAACACTGGCACCGATGCATCGCCGGTCTGGCAGGGCTGGTTCGCGCGTGTGCTGGTGGGCGGCGGCGTTTCCAGCCAGGTCATCGCCACCGCCCTGGCCACCGCCTATGTCACCAGCGCGACCGGCGTGCTGCTGTCGCAAATCTTCAACAGCCGCCCGGCAACGGGCGCGGCGCGGTCGCCGGTCAATCTGGCGTTCGAGAACTTCGCCCACGTCAACGGCGATTTCCCGTGGGACACCGCCAACAACCGCCCGCATCACGATGCGCTGCTGGCGCTGGCGGCGGGCACCGGCGCGCCGGGCGCGCTGCACAGCTATGCCAGCCTGATCGCCGCGCAAAATGCCGGCACGCTTGGTTATGCCAATCTGCGCGCCGACGCGAAGGCTGATCTGTCCTTCTATTGGCCGATGAGCAGCCTGAGCGCCGGCCTTGCCAATAGCGGCACCGGCGGCACCAACGCGCTGGTGCAGAGCAACTGGAACAGCCTGACGGGCGGTCTGGAAGATGTCGCCAGCTTCACCCCGGCGCACTGGACGACCAATCCGACGATCACCGAACCCGTGGTGAAGTTCCACGGCGGGCGCGGCGCGCTGCCCTACACCGCCAGCGGCACCTATCAGGCCGGCACCACGGCGATGCAGCGGCGCTGGGTGCTCGCGGGCACCAGCACGCCGGTATCGGGCTTTGATTGGGCGGCGGTCGGCACGTTCGGCGGCGGCACCTGGAGCACTACCGACACGCTGCCGATCGGCAATTTCGATCTGCAGGTGCGCGACACCAACGATGTCAGCCGCGCCGCGACGATGAGTGATTTTCTGGTCGGCACCGTGGTGCTGACCCACGGTCAATCCGGCATGGCCGGTGTGAACGAGAACGCCAACGCCCCGAAGAACGTGCTCAATATCGCGCTGTCGGCCGGTGTGCAGGGCATCTTCCTGGAAGGCAGCAGCACCGATGCCGGCGGCGGCAGCTATGTGAAGCCGACGCCGCTGATCACGCGGATGATCGGCGGGCAGACGCCGGCGGGCCTGACCCAGGGCACGCTGCTGATGATGAACGAGTGGCAGGTGCACAACCCCGGCCACCCGTTGCTGATCGCCAACATGGCCATCGGCGGCACGGCCATGGCGGATTGGGCGGCCAATGCCACCATCGGGCAGTGGACGTATCTCGGCACGGTCGGCGAACCGGGCGCGGGCAGTGCCGGCGGCGTTGGCCGGGTGGGGCATTATGCCTGGATGCTGCGCGGCATCGCCGATGTGCATGCCATCATGTGGACGCCGAACATGTCCAGTGTGCAGGCCACGCGCACCGCCTATGCCGATGCCATCGATGCGCGGTTCACCGTCACCCCCGCTTCGCCATGGCTGGTGCTGCCACCATGGCGCGGCCACCGCAGCCCGCCCGATGGTTCTTCCACGCCGGGCAAGCGCGCCGAACATGTGGCCTTCGTCGCCGAACGCGGCGCGCGCGGTATCCTCGGCCCCTATTGGCCCGATATCGTGATGGACGGCAACCCGATCCCGGCCAGCACGTCCAATCCGGGCAGCCTGCATTGCGCGTTCCACAGCAACGCCACGCTGGGCGGCAGCGGCAGTTCGGTAAGCGATCAGAATCAGGTCGGCCAGGCCCGGCTTGGTCGCGGCATCGGCCGGTCGCTGGCCTGGGCTTATGATCGCACGATCAAGGCGCATGGCCCGCGTGTCGTGGCGGCCTGGTTCCGCGATGGCGCGCGCACGGTGATCGAGATCGAACTCGGCCGCGCCGTCCGCACGCTGAACGGCGCCGGCATCAACAACCAGTTCTGGGTGAGCACCGATGACGGCGCGACCTTCGCCAAGACGGGCTTCACCGTCGCGCTGGATGCCACCGCCACCCGCGCCGTGCTCACCAGCACGGGCGGCGCGTGGCCGGCGAGCAACGTGCGCGTCGATTATGCCCGCGCCTGGCCGTTCGGCCCGGCCGATGGCGACCTTGATGAAGCCCTGACCGAACGCAAGCTCGATGGCCTACTCTATGACGATCAGGTCCACCGTGGCGGCGTGAACCTGGCCGCCCTGCCTGGCAACCCGCTGACCAGCGCCAATGGCAATGGCGTGGCGGTCGCGGCGCGCGGCACGGCGAAGTTGCTGGCGACTGAACGCTGGACCGGCACGCGCAACGTGACGGTGCGGATGATCGCCGCCGATGGCGTGACGGTGCTGCGCGAAAAGACGCTGGCGATCACGGGAAGCTGAGGGGGGCGGGGCATGATCCTGACGCATAGGCTGGTGCTGCTGTCGGCAGGACCGGCACTGATGGTGCCGCAGGCAGCAGTGCTGCCGATCACGGATGGCGGCGCGCAGGTGGCGCTGCCCCGCCGGGCGGTGGCGCTGCTGCCGGCGTTGCTGGTGCTCGCCCGCCGGGCGCTGGCGGTGCGCGGCGATTGATCGATCCAATCTGGGAGAGTGATGATGGCGCGATTTGCAGCCCAGCCGGTGCTCGATGCCGGACTCGATGTGCTGGCCAGTGCAGATGCTCTGGTAGTGCTGGCCGGGCAACCGGCAGACTTTGCCGCGGCCGTGGCGACGCCCCTGGCCACGGCCCCGTTGCTTCCGGCGGATTTTGCCAAGGCCGGTGCGCCGGGCGGCGGTCGGCAACTGACAGTGGCGGCCAATGAGGGCCTGGTCGCGCTGGCCAATGGCACCGCCGATCATGTTGCGCTCGTCGATGGGGCGGGCGGGCGGCTGCTTTATGTCACCACCTGTCCACCGCAGCCGGTGCTGGTTGGTGGTGCGGTCAATGTGGCGGCGTGGACAGTCACGGCAGCGCCGCCGGTGTGACCGCGTCCCGTTGCTCCACCGGATTGTCATAGGCCCAAACGCGAAAGGCCCCATTCATGACCCTGTTTCTGAAAGACCCCGGCGCGGTCGTCGACCATGCGGTCGACTGGGACGCTGGCTATCTGGCGGGCCGCACCATCGTCGCATCGATGTGGAGCGTCCTCCCGGCAGCCGGGCTGACGCTGGCCGGCCCACGCATCGAGGCTGGGCGCACCGCGATCACGCTGAGCGGTGGCACGGCAGGCCAGGTCTGCCGGGTGACCAATCGCGTGACCCTGAGCGACAACAGCAGCGATGAACGTACCCTGGTGGTGCGGATGGAGGAGCGGTGATGGCCATATCGTTGGAAGCCGGACCGCTGGTCGTGGGCCTTGCGGAGTGCAAGGCGGCGCTGCGGCTGGATCGGGATGACGAGGATGCAGTTGTCGCCGGCCATATCCGGGCCGCCATGGGCCTGTGCGAAGCGTTCATCGGCCAATGGTTGATCGCGCGCGAAGGCGAGCAGGCGCTTGTGGCCGATCTGGCCTGGCAACGGCTGCGCGCGCTGCCGTGTGTGGCGATTTCAGGCGTGTTTGTCGGCGCCGACGCGCTGCCTGCGGGTGATTGGCAAGGCGATATCGCTGCTGATGGCACCGGCTGGCTGCGGCTGGTGCGCGTGCCGGAACAGCGCAGCGTGGCGCGGTTCCGCGCCGGGCTGGCCGAGGATTGGAATGGCGTGCCGGAGCCCCTGCGGGCCGGCATCGTGCGACTGGTCAGCCATTTCTTCAGCCACCGCGATGCGGCCGACGCCGGCCCGCCGCCCGCCGCCGTGGCGGCGTTATGGCGGCCGTGGCGGCGCATGAGCCTTGGGGGATGAGCATGGCTGAAAGTGCGCGAGAAGTTTCTGGCCGGCTGGCCGAGGCGGTGGTGATCGAACGCTGGCAGTCCGCACGCGACGCAGCCGGCGATGATGTGGGGACGTGGATCAAGCTTGCGCGGGCGCATGCGGAGCTGCGTGTCGAAGGCCCGCTGGCCCCAGTGGTTGGCGGAGAGGCAGCGCGCACGCAGCGGCGCTGGCGGGTGCTGCTGCGCGATCGTGACGATTTGGGGCTTGATGTGCGGCTGCGCTGGCGCGGGGCTTGTCTCGCCGTGCTGGCCGTGGCGCGCGACCCGGCGCTGCCGGGGTTGGCAAGCTTATTGTGCGAAGGGCGCGCGCCATGATGGGTGATGCAATGGCGGCGCTGTTGCGGCGGCGCATGCAGGGGCTCGCGGCAGCGGCTGTGGCGCGGCTGGGCGCGCGGGTGGCGCAGCGCTGGGCGGGGCAGGGCGTTGTGAGCCGCGAAGGCGATACGGTGCGGCTGCTGGGACCGGGCCTGCGACAGCGGTGGCGCGGCAGCCGCGACCGGGTGCCGGATGCCGAATTGCTGTGGCCCGGCGCCGATCTGGGAGAAAGATCATGAGCGCCAGCCTGGCCGTGCAAAAGGCCGTGGTGGCGGCGCTGGCCGATCTGCCGGGGCTGAACGGCGTCTTTGATGGTCCGCCGGCCGAAGCGGCGGCGCCCTATGCGGTCATCGGCCCTGATCTGGTCAGTGACTGGGGCAGCAAGACCGAGACCGGCCATGCCACGCGCCTGGCGGTGACGATCTGGGACGATCGCCCCGGCGCGGCACGGCTGCGTGCGCTGCTGGGCCTGGCCGAAGCGCGGCTGCGCGGGCTGGCCGGTGTCCACAATGACCAGCGCATCGTGCTGGTCAATCTGCTGCGCAGCGGCGTGGGTGTCGCACAGGATGGCTGGCGGCCGGGCAGCATCGAAATCCGCGTGTTCACGCACGCACTTTAGGAGCAAGCAGCATGGCAATGGAAAAGGGCGCCGCCTTCCTGTTGAAGGTCGGCAATGGCGCAGTGCCGCCGGTGTTCGCCACGGTCGCAGGCCTGCGCACCACGCAATTGACGCTGGCCACCGAAAGCGTGGTGGTGACCAACCAGGGATCGGGCGGCTGGCGGGAGCTGTTGTCTGGCGCCGGGGTGCGATCGGTGTCGCTGTCCGGTTCCGGTGTGTTCACCGGATCGGGTGCCGAAACCCGCGTCAAGGCCAGCGCGCTGGCCGGGGTGATCGATGATTATCAGGTGCAGTTTGAAAGCGGCGAGACGATCACCGGGCGCTTCCAGATCAGTCGGCTGGATTATGCCGGCGATTTCAATGGTGAGCGCACCTATAGCCTGGCGCTGGAAAGCAGCGGCCCCGTGGTGGCGGCGTGAGGAGCGACGCCGTCAGCGGCGTGACGGCCGAAGCCGTGCCCAATGCCATCAGGGGCGAAGCCGAGTTGGTGATCGGCGGCGAGCGGCTGCTGTTGCGGCCGACGTTTGCGGCGTTGGTGGCGGCCGAGGCCGAGCTGGGGCCGTTGTTCGCCCTGTGTGAGCGTGCCGCGGCGGGGCAGTTGACGCTGGCCGAACTGGTCGGGCTGTTCTGGCATTGCCTGGCGCAGCCACGCGAGCGCGGCGCCTTTGCCGAGGCACTGGTGGCCGGCGGGTTGGTGAACGCGGCGCCAACGCTGCGTGTGCTGCTGGGCCAGATCTTGGCCGGACGATGATGTTTGCCGCTCAGGATTTTTCTGGCGCCGCGCGGCGGGCCGCGCACGTTGCGGCTACCGCGCTGGGCTGGCGGCCGGGCGAGTTCTGGACTGCGACGCCGGCGGAGCTGGTGACGGCACTGGGCCTCGACCTGGGCCTGGATGCCCAGCCGCAGGCCCCGGCCGACACAGCGAAGCTGGCAGCCTTGATGGAGGCATTCCCCGATGGATGATGTGGACGAGTTGGTGGTGAAGCTGCGGGCCGATACGGGCGGCTTTCTCGCCGGTGTGGGCGAAGTGCAGCGCACCCTTGATGGCCCGTTGGCGGCCGGTCTGAACCGCGCCGGTGCCGGGCTGAGCCGCTCGCTGAGCCGTGCGCTGGCCGATGGCAAACTGGGCTTCGATGATCTGCGGCGGATCGGCGTTTCGGTGCTGGGCGACATTGCCCAACAGGCGCTGAGGCTTGATTTCGGGTCGATCTTCGGGGGCCGTGGCCATGGCGCCGGCGGCCTGATCGGCGGCCTGCTCGGCCTGCCGGGGCGCGCCACGGGGGGATCGGTGAGCGCCGGGCGCGCCTATATGGTCGGCGAGCGCGGGCCGGAGCTGTTCGTGCCGACGGCGGCAGGCCGGGTGGAGGCCAATGGCACCAGCAGCGCGCGGACGGTCAACATCACGGTGAATGTCGCGGCACCGCGCGATGCGGGCCCGGCGGTGATGCAGCAGACCGGCAACCAGGTGGCGCGGGCCGTGGCGCGTGCACTGGAAAAGGTGCGGCCATGATGCGCTGGTGGCTGGCCAGCGCCGCCGACAGGCAAGCGACGCGCGCCGTGCGGCGTTTCGATCCGCGCTGGTGGCTGGTGGATTTTCCGCGTCCCATGATGGCCAGCGTGGTGACGGACGGGCCGGAGACTGTGGTCGTGGCGCTGGAATTCCAGCGCCGGAACGATCTGGCCGGGTTGATCTGGGAATCGGCCGACCGCTGGAGCCACAAGCTGTGTGCGCTGGAAACGCGCCGCGATTATCGCGGGCTGTTGTGGCGGTTCCGCTGGCAATCGAGCGGCGATGTGCTGCCGCTTGATGCGATCAACGGTCCGGTGCTCACCATCGAAGGGCGCGATGCCGGTGGCGCTGCGCGCACCTGGTATGTGCGGCTGTGGAACTATGCCAGCGGCACGTCCACCGATGCCGAGGTCCGTCTCGATTTCGATGCGCTTGCCGGCGGCTTCCTGTTGCCCGCAGAGGCCGATCCGGTGTGGGCCGGTGATATCGACCGGATGTTCGTCAGCCTGGTGCCGACCGGTTACGACGGCAGCGATGCGCCGTTGGCTGCCGTGGCCACCGCCGAGGTGCGGCTGACGACGCTGGCACTTGATGGTGACGGTGCGGTGCTGAAGGCTGGCCGGCCATCGCTGCCGCCGCATGATTGGCGGCTGTGCACCGCCTATGATGACCTTTATAATCAGTCTCCCGAACGCATCCTGGATCAGGCGTTGTTGCTCGGCTGGCGCGGCCCGATCACCCATTATCTGGGCATGAGCCATTTCATGGCGTTGCACCCAGAGGGCGATGTCTATCTGGTTGATCCGGCGCGGCCGCTTTGTGGACCGGCAACGGCTTGGCATGCGGATTTTCTGATGCGCGCCCATGCACTGGGCTTTGTGCTGATCCTGTCGCTGTCGATGGAATTGTTCGCAGCGCATTGCCCGGCCGACTGGGCGCAGCGCGACAGCGATGGCGTGATCGGCCTGACCGGCTGGGTGCCACCGTCAGCGCTGCTGTCGCCGTGCAGCGCGCCCGCTCAGGCCTGGCTTTGCAGCGTGGCTGGCGCGGCCATGGCGTTGGTGCCGGCAGGCATGGCGCCGGCCTTTCAGGTGGGGGAGCCGTGGTGGTGGGTGGGCCCGGATGCGCGGCCCTGCCTTTATGATGCCGCCACCACCGCACGCTGGCAGGCTGAAACCGGGCAGGCGGCGCCGGCCATCGCCGACATCCGGGGCGGCAAATCGCCGGCCGAGCAGGCATATCTGGATTGGTGCGGGGCAAGGCTGGCCGAAGCGACCGCCGGCATGGTGAACGCCGCGCACGCGGCGGCACCGGGTGTGCGCACGCATCTGCTATTTTACGCGCCGCAAGTGTTGCTGGATGATCGTCCCGATCTGGCGCGCGCCAATCTGCCCGCGGCCTGGGCGCACCCGACGTTCGATGTTTTGCAGCTGGAGGATTACACGTTCGTCACCAGCGCCAACCACGCCGGTCAAGCGCGTGCGCGCAGCGAAGTGAACGCGCGGCTGGGTTATCCGCTCGCCAGCCAGCATTATCTGGCGGGCTTTGTGCTGAACGCCGCCGATGCGCCTGCGCACTGGCCGTTGATTGCGGCCGCAGCCGCACAGTCACCAGCCGCTGAGATCTTCATCTGGGCCTGGCCGCAGGTGGCGCGCGACGGTTTCACGCCTTTCATTCTGGCTGATGGAGACGATGCCATGCCGGCGTTCCATGATGTGCGCTTTCCGCTGCAATTGGGCTTCGGCGCGGCGGGCGGCCCGGCTTTCTCCACGCAAGTGGTGGTGACGGGCTCAGGCGCAGAACAGCGCAATGCCGAATGGGCCGATGCGCGGCTGGAATATGATGCCGGGCTGGGGATACGGTCCGAAGCCGATCTGGCGCAGTTGCTGGCGTTTTTCCGGGCCAGACGCGGCCAGGCCCACGGCTTTCGCTTTCTCGATCCATTGGACAACAGCTCGGCGGCCAATGGCAGCGATCCGGCGGCGACCGATCAATCGCTGGGCAGCAGCAATGGCAGCAACACGCGCTTTGCGCTGGTCAAGCACTATGGCGATGCTGGCCTGGCCGATGACCCGCCGCAGCGCCGCCGCATCACCCGGCCGTGGCCCGAATCCGTGGTGGTGGCGGTGAACGGCGAGGCACAGACCGGCTGGACGCTGCAGGCCGGCGGTCACATCGATTTTGCGGTGCCCCCGCCGGCCGGCGCCGTGGTGAGCGCCGGCTATCGTTTTGACGTTCCGGTACGCTTCGCCAGCGATCGGCTGGCGGTTTCGATCGCCGGTTGGCGCGCAGGCGAATTGCCCGGTGTGCCGTTGATCGAGATCCGCGAGGATGGCGATGCTTGACACGGAACTCACGCATCTGGCCCTGTGCTGGCGGCTGGTGCGCCGCGATGGCGTCGCTTTGGGCTTCACCAGCCATGATCGGCCGTTACTGTTTGATGGCCTGCTGCACCTGGCGCGGCCGGGCATGACGCCATCGGCCGTGGTGCTGGGCGACGGGCTGGATAGCGACGCCATGGAAGTGGCGGGCGCGCTGTCGGCCGGAGCGCTCACCGCCGCCGATCTGCTGGCCGGCCGCTGGGACGGCGCGCGCCTTGAGCTGCTGCTTGTCGATTGGCGTGACCCTGGCGCTGGCCGTCACAGCCTCGCCACTGGCACGCTGGGCGAGGTGACGGTGGGCGACGGCGCCGATGCCGGGTTCACCGCCGAACTGATTGGCCCGGGCGCGGCGCTGGCGGCCAGCGCAGTCGAAACCTGCTCGCCGGAATGCCGCGCCGAGCTGGGCGATGCGCGCTGTCGGGTCAGCCTGCGCGGACGCGAGCGGATCGTGGCCTTGACTGGCACCCAGCCCGATCGCGTGCGCGCCGACGGGGTCATCGCGGCCGATCACGCCCAGGGTGCGCTGCTGGTGCTCGATGGCCCGCAAGCCGGGTTGGAACGGCGACTGATTGCCGCGGATGAAGGCTGGTTGCTGCTCGACGAACCGCTGGCGCTGGCCTTCGGCACGCGCGTGCTGCTGCGGGAGGGGTGTGACAAGCGCTTTGCTACCTGTCACGACCGGTTTGGCAACGCGGCCAATTTCCGCGGCGAACCCCATGTGCCGGGCGCCGATCTGCTCATCCGGTATCAGATCTGATGGGCGCGTCGGCAAAGCTCTCCCGCCGCCGGCGCGCGGCGCTGGCGGCGGCGCGTGCTGGCCTTGGCACGCGTTTTCGCCCGCAGGGCCGCATGCCGCGCCTGGGCCTGGATTGTATCGGCGTGGCGCTGCTGGCGGCGGCTGGTGCCGGAATCATGCTGCCGGCGCTTCCCGTTTATGTGCTGGGTGGCGATCATGGCGCGCTGCTGGCCGACACCTGCCGCGCGCTCGGCTTGCGCCGGGTGCGGGGCGGGATGCAGCGCGCCAAGCCCGGCGATCTGATCGAATATCGCCTCGCTGCCGGTCACCGCCATGTCGCGGTTTTGAGCGACGCCGGCATCATTCACGCCCACGCCGGGCTGGGACGCGTGGTGGAAGGACCGGCACCTGATGATTGGGCCGTGGTGGCGGCCTGGGCCTTTCCCGGCGTTCGTTGAAGGAGGCGTGCGATGGCCAGTCTGGTGCTTGGCGTGGTCGGCCGTGCCGTGCTCGGCCCGGTGGGCGGCATCATCGGCACATTGCTGGGCGGCGTGGTCGACGCGCGGCTGTCGGGTGGCCGGCAGCGCAGCGGCGCGCGCGCGGCCCCGCCTGAGATACAGGCCGCCAGCTATGGCGAACCGATTGCCGTGGTGCGCGGCCGCATGCGCCTGGCCGGCAATGTCATCTGGGCGTCCCCGATCCGCGAAACGGCGGCACGCGGCGGCAAGCGCAGTTCGGGCAGCAGCGGCCCCAGCTATTCGGCCAGTTTTGCCGTGCTGCTGGCGCGCGGGCCGATCATTGGCATTGGCCGGGTGTGGGCCGATGGCAAATTGCTGCGCGATGCCGGCGGGCAATGGTTGCAGCCCGTTACCATGCGCCTGGCGCTCGGCAGCGAACGGCAATTGCCCGATCCGCTGATTGCGGCGGCCGAAGGCGATGCGCCGGCGTTTCGCGGCTTGGCCGTGGCGGTGTTCGATGATCTGCCGCTGGTCGAGTTTGGCAATCGTCTGCCCAATCTGGCGTTTGAAGTGTTTGCCGATGCGCAGCCAGTCGATCTTGGCGCGGCCATGACCGATGTCGCGGCGTTGGCTGGGGTTACGTTGCCGGTGCAAGGTGCATTTCCAGCGGTGGATGGCCTTTATCTCGGCCAGTCCGGGCCGCTGGCAGATGCGCTGGCACCGGCGGTGCAGGCGGCCGGCGCGGTGCTGGCGGCGGGCAGCGCCATTGTTGGCCCCGGCCTGCCGTCGGTCGTGGTGCAGCCCGGCGATGCCGCCAACGCGCGCGCACCGGGCAGCGATCAGGCGCGCGATCGCCAGCGCCGCGGGGCCAGCCATGCGGCGGCCGATGCAGTGGAGCTGGGCTATTTCGATGCGGCCCGCGATTACCAGCCCGGCCTGCAACGCGCCCGTCATCGCGCCGGCGCGCGGATGGACAATCTGGCGCTGCCATTGGTGTTGACAGCGTCTGCGGCGAAGCAGTTGGGCCAGAATCGCTTGCAGCGGCTGACGGCGGCGCGCCAGCGCCGCACCCTGCACCTGCCTTGGCGGTTTCTGGGGGTGCAGCCAGGCGATGTGCTGCGCATTGATGCCAGCGATTGGCGGGTAAGCGAAGTTCGCTTTGCCGGCTTTGTGCTGTCGCTGGATCTGGTGCGGGTGCCGGCCCTGCCGGCGCCGCTGCTGCCCGGCGATGCCGGCCGCGTGCTTGATCATGATGATCGGCCAGCCGGACCAACGCGCCTTATGGCGATGGATCTGCCGCCACTGCCCGGCGAGCTGCCCGCATCACCGCGGTTGTGGCTGGCCGGGGCTGGCGAAGGTGCCGGCTGGCGTCGCGCTGCGGTGTTGATCAGCCAGGATGGCGGAATCAGCTGGCAGGATGCCGGCATGCTGCCGATGCCGGCGGCGATGGGACAAGCGTTGAGTGCCCTGCCCCCGGTGCTGCCTGCCGGCTGGGACCGCAGATTCAATGTTGAAGTCGAGCTGCTGAACGACGCGATGTGGCTGGAAAGTCGACCGGAGCCATCGGTGCTGGCCGGAGCCAATCTGGCGCTGCTGGGCGATGAACTGATCCAGTTCAGTACGGTGCAGGCGCTGGCACCACAGCGGTTTCGCCTGTCCGGCTTGTTGCGCGGCCGGCGCGGTACGGAATGGGCGGTTGCCGGGCATGTGGCAGGTGAACGCTTTGTCATGCTCGATCCTGCCGCGCTGCTGGCGCTGCCCTTGTCGCTGGAACAATTGGGCCAAACCATCCTGCTCCGTGCGGCCGGGGCAGGCGATGCAGCAACCACCCCGATCGACGTGATGGTGGGCGGCGCCGGCTTGCAGCCGCTGGCGCCGGTACATCTGCACGTCGCGCGCCGTGATGGCCAGTTGCAGTTCGCCTGGATCGCGCAAAGCCGTGCTGGCTTTGGCTGGCCCGATCTGGTGGACGTACCGCCTGGCGAAGTGCGCACCGCGTTTCGGGTGCAGTTGCGCGATGCCGTCGGCGTGGTCGCAGAGGCCGAAGTGGCGGCGCCGGCCTGGCGCTGCCCGGACCGGGCGGGGCCCTTGTGGCTGGCGGTGACACAACTGGGTGCCGCGCCGGGGCGCACCGCCACATTTGCCCTTGACTGAACGGGAGACGGACATGCCTGAGACCCCGCGCCTGGCGCTGCCGCTGCTTGCAGCCGGACAAGGCCAGAAGGATGTGACCCACAATGATGCGCTGCTGGCGCTAGATCGGCTGGTGGCGCTTGTGGTGGCCTCCCGCAGCGCTGCCATACCGCCGGCCAGTCCGATGGCGGGTGAATGCCATATCGTGCCGGCCACGGGCGCAGCGGCATGGGCCCATCCGGCCGGCACGCTGATGCACTGGCAAGACAGTGCCTGGTTGGCCCAGACGCCGCGCGATGGGCAGATTGTGTTGGTTGCCGATGATGCAGTTGTGCTGGTGCATGCCGGCAATTGGCAATTGCTGCGGCGCGTGGATGCGGCGGCTGCGCCCGTCTTGCCCAGTGGCGGCGCGACTGTTGACAGTGAAGTGCGATCGGCTTTTGCTGAGCTTGTGACTGCCCTGCAACAGCAGGGATTGCTGATCTGAACCTCGGTAAGCGGCGGTTTTTCCGCTATTACCTGTGGCCCCGCGGCAACACTGGGGGGCAATCCCTACTTGCATGCCATTGCTACGCTAGAGTAGAGGCAATGGGAAGCCGGTATGGTGCTGGCAGGCAAAAAGGGGAATACGATGCGCAAGTTTGCGATCGGCCTCGTTCTCGCGGCAACGGCGCTGTCCAGCGCAGCCGTGGCGAAGGACAAGGCTTGGTATATTGGCCTGGAAGCAGGCGTTAACCTGATCCAGAATCAGGATCTGGATATTGCAACCGCCACTGGCGCTGCACCTGTCCGCAACGCCATCAAGCAGGTCTATTTTCCAGGCTTCGATGCCGGCGGCAACATCGGTTATGATTTCGGCGGCTTCCGCACCGAATTCGCGCTGAACTACATCCGCGGCAAGAACCGCACCACCTTCGTCAACGAAATCACCCCGGCGATCCGCTACACCAATGCGGCCGGTGCGAGCATCCTCGGTGCGCCGCCAGTGGGCACTTATCAGAATGCCGGTGGTTCGGCGTCGGCGCTGGCGTTCATGTTGAACGGCCTCGTCGATTTCGGCGGCAAGGGCAAGGACGCCGGCGGCTATGTCGGTGCTGGTGCCGGTATCGCCCGGATCAAGGAATTCGGCCGCATTCGCGTGCCCGGCGAAGTGTTCGTCAACGATTCCGACACGGCCTTTGCCTGGAACATCCTGGCCGGCGTGTACAAGCCGGTCAGCGACAATATCGATATCGGTCTGAAGTATCGTTACATGAACGTCACCGACGTGAATGTCTTCACCACCAACGGCCGGCCGGTTGATACGCGTTTCCGCAGCCACAGCGTGCTGCTGACGCTGACCTACAACTTCTTCGAAGCTGAACCGCCGCCCCCGCCGCCGCCGCCCCCGGCTCCGCCGGCTCCCCCGCCACCGCCGCCGCCGCCGCCGCCGTTGCCGCCGTGCCCGGTTGCTGCCGTGACCCCGGGTCCGTTCCTGGTCTTCTTCGATTGGGACAAGTCGGCGATCACCGCCGAAGCAGCGGCGATCCTGGACCGTGCGGCTGAACAATATGCCGCCACCGGCCAGACCCGGATTGCGCTTGCCGGCCACGCCGACAAGTCGGGCGCCGATGCGTACAACGTTGCGCTGTCGCAGCGCCGCGCTGATGCCGTGAAGGCCTATCTGGCCGGCAAGGGCGTTGGTGCCGATGCGATCGCAACCGAAGCGTTCGGCGAAGGCCGCCCGCTGGTTGATACCGCCGATGGTGTGCGCGAACCGCAGAACCGCCGCGTGGAGATCAGCTTCAGCGGCGCGCCGGCTCCGGCTCCGACTGGTCCCTGCCAGCCGCAGTAAGCGGCCCGCGGGCACAAGAATCAGGGGCGCGGCGAGCAATCGCCGCGCCCCTTTTTCGTGCGCCCGGTAGACTTCGCAAACATGCCAGCTTGGAAAATGGCCGTGCCCGATTGGCTACGGCCGTGCATCACGCCGAACCGCTGGTTCAATCCTGATCGGCAGTTGCCTCTGTCGCCAAACTCTCGGCGATCGTGAAATCAGGGAAGGGCGCCGGTGGCGGCACCATCAGTCCTGCTGCCGGCGGCACCACCTGCAATGCGGCGCGCAGTTGCGGCCCCATGGTTTCGGCAACGCTGGCCATGCTGCCGACATTGGCAACGCGCAGTGCCCCGCCCGCCTGGCTCGCCGCCCAGCAGAAGTTATACTGCGCATCGAGCGTGGAAAAACTGTTGTAGCTGCGGGTGTTATAGCGATCAAAGCTGGCCGCGCCGCCGCGCTTCACGGTGCGATTGAAATGGCCCACCATCGTTGCCTGCGCTGCAGTCAATTCGGCACCATGCTTGCGCAGCATCTGGTTGTAATTGTCCACTGTGCGCAGAAACGGCGAATACTGGCACTGCAAGGCGGCGACATTCAGCGCGGCGCGCAGCATCCAGACCGCGTGGGCGCGGGCTTCGATCGGCGTTGGCTTGGCCAACACCACCGGCTTGGGCACCATGATGCCAGGGGTAAACGGCAGGGCGGGCGTTGCGATCGCGGGTTTTGGCACAACCCTGGGCGCCGGTCTTCGCGCTGGGCTGCGTTTGGCCGGCGCGGCATCAGCAGCCCCAGCCAGTATCAAACTCAATCCTGTCAACCACAGCGTGAATCGAAAGGTCATCTTGGTTCCGTTGTGGGAGCAGTGCTGCCGAGCCGCGCCTTGGGGCCGGCTCGGCGGCGCGCGACTCAGCCCAAGATGGTGCCGAGCGACAGAGCAACTGACATGTCACCCTCGATCTTCAGCTTGCCCATCATGAAGGCCATCTGGGCATTTTGCTTGCCGGTGGCGATCTCCATGAAATCGGCCATGGTGACCTTGATCGTGCAGGCCGTCGTGCCATCTTCGTTGGTCACCACAACCGGGCTGACCGTGTCATCAATGCGCACCAGGCCATCGCTGCCGAAATCGAACTTCACCGATTTTTTGAACTGGCCACCGGCGCCCATGCGGGTGGTCATTTGTTCGGTGATCTGTTCCAGGCTCATTTGTTATCCTTTGCAAAGAAAAAGGGCCGCCCCGACTGGGACGGCCCTTCCTATAGCAATTTGCCAGAAAAGGCGAAATTACTTGGCTTCAGCCGGAGCGGCTTCAGCAGCCGGAGCAGCGGCGTCAGCGGCCGGAGCAGCGGCGTCAGCAGCCGGCGCCATGGCGTCAGCAGCCGGAGCGGCTTCGGTGGTGGCGGCGTCAGCAGCCGGAGCTTCAGCAGCCGGAGCTTCGGCGGCCGGAGCGGCTTCTTCAGCCTTCTTTTCGCCGCAAGCGACGACCAGCAGGGCGGCGCCAGCGATGATGGAGGCAGTCTTCAGCTTTTCGATGATGGTCATGTTCAAACTCCTTGGACGGTGTCGCCTGAACCCAGGACGAGTTGGGTTGGCACGGCCTTAATCCCCCAACTGAGGTATGCATTAGCGAGGCCCGCGAAATCCTGCAAGAGTGACGTTGCGCAGGGAATTCATCATGCGACGAGCCGCGCCAGCAAGGCCGGAAAGTGGCGTGCCAGGCTGGCGTCGAACGCCGGCAGCGTGGCCGGGCGGCCCAGCGCCGCGAGACTGGTGACCGGATCGAACAGGCCGCATGGGATAATGCCTGAAAAATCAGTGAGATCGGGGCAGATGTTGATCGATATGCCATGCAGGCTGACCCAGCGTTGAACGCGAATTCCGATGGCGGCGATCTTGGCAGGGCCAGCTTCGGTATCCACCCACACGCCGATCTTGCCCGCTATGATCCGGCCTGCCACGCCAGAATCGGCCAGTGCATCAATCAGCCAATGTTCCAGAGCAGCGACGAAGCACCGCACGTCGCGGCCGCGCGCCGCCAGATCGAGCATCACATAAACCACGCGTTGCCCCGGACCATGGTAGGTGTAGCGGCCGCCACGCCCGGCAGCAAACACCGGGAATCGCGATGGTTCCACCAGTTCGGCCGGATCGGCGCTGGTGCCGGCGGTATAGATCGGTGCGTGCTCGACCAGCCAGATGCGTTCCGATTCGGTGCCGGCGCGGATGCCGGCCGCAACTGCCCGCATGCGTTCCAGCGCCGCCGGATAGTCGGTCAGCCCCGGCGAAACCTCCCAGACCGGGCTCACAACGCCGCAGCAAAGGCGCGGACGTCGGCCAGGAACAGTTCCGGTTCCTCCAGGCTGGCGAAATGGCCGCCGCGCGGCATCGTCGTCCAGTGGGCGACATTGTAGCCGCGCTCCACCATGGCGCGTGGCGGAAAGGCCAGCAAATCGCGCGGGAAGGCCGCCACGCCCGTGGGCACTTCAACCCTGCGCCCGGCCGGCATCGCAAAGCCGCCTTCCAGGAACATGCCGCGATAGATCCATGTCGCGGTCAGGAAACTGCGCGTCGTCAGGTAGATCATGATGTTGGCAAGCAACTGATCCATGGTGAAGGGCGGATCGGTGTAATCGCCCCGCCCTGAATCTCCTGCCACATCGCTCCAGCCGACGAATTTTTCGGCAAACCAGGCAGCAACCCCCATCGGCGAATCCATCATTGCAAAGCCAAGGCTCTGCGGCTTGGTGCCCTGCAACTGCAGATAGGCGGTTTCGGTATCGCGCATGGCCACGGCCTTGCCCAGCCACGCGGCTTCATCAGGCGTGGTGGGCGCCATGTCGGCCGGGCGCAGGCCGAAGCCATTGAGATGGATCGCCTCCACCCGCGTCGAATCAAGCCCGATCCACCCGCCGATCACGCAACCCCAATCGCCGCCCTGATAGATATAGCGATCATAGCCCAGCGCCAGCATCAGCGCGTCATAGCGGCGTGCAACCTCGCGCGGGCCGATCGGCGCCGACGGGCGGTCTGACCACGCATAGCCGGGCAGCGACGGTGCGACGACGTGAAAGGCCGGCTGCGCGGGATCTTCCGGTTCGGCCAGCCGTTCGATGATGGCATCGAATTCCAGGATCGATCCCGGCCAGCCATGGGCGATCAGCAGCGGCCGCGCGTCCGGCCGGCTTGATCGTAGATGAACGGCGTGCAGGTGAAAGGGCTGGCCGCCATCCTCGCCCACGGCAATGCGCAGATGTGGCAGGCGATTCAAATGCGCGACGGCTGCCGGCCAGTCGAAACGCTCCAGCCAATGCGCTTGCAATCGTTGCATATAGTCGCGGTTGGCGCCGTGCTGCCAGCCGGCATTCGGCGGCTCTTCAAACCAGCGATAGGCGGCCACGCGTTCGCGAATCCATTGCCATTCGGCCTCGTTCACCGGGATGGTGAAATCGCCAACGCCGGCTGCGTTGGAAAAGCCGCTCATGCGGCGAGTCCCAGCTTGCGTTCCAGCCTGGTGCGCGCCGCGATGATGTCGGCCGCCTTCTCGGCGATCATGATGGTTGGCGCATTGGTGTTGCCCGATACCAGATAGGGCATCACGCTGGCATCGATCACGCGCAGGCCTTCCACACCGTTCACGCGAAGCTGGCCGTCGACCACGGCAGCATCATCCACGCCCATCCGGCAGGTGCCGACCGGGTGATAGATGGTCTCCGCCCAGCCGCGCATTTTCGCCAGCAGCGCGGCGCGGTCGGTCACGTCCGGGCCTGGCCAGGCTTCACCGGCATTATAGGCTGCAAATGCCGGCTGGCCACCGATGCGCCGCGCCATTTCGACACCGTTCACCAGCGTTTCGACATCTTCGGGCGCACTGAGATAATTGGGATCGATGGCAGGATATGCCAGCGGGTCGGGCGATTTCAGACGGATGGTGCCGCGGCTTTCCGGGCGCAACTGGCAGACATGCAACTGATAGCCATGGCCCCCGCCCATGGTGCCGCGGCCGTGCGGATTGCCGATCACCGGCATGAAGTGCATCTGGATATCCGGCGCCGCCAACCCTTCGCGGGTGGAGAGGAACGCGCCCATCGGGGTGGGCATGTGCGCGCCATTGCCGGTACGCGCGAAGGCCCATTTGCCCAGCGCCAACATCTTGTTGATGAATTTCGAATTGCTGTTGAGCGTGATGGGCTGGCTGCAATGCCATTGCACGATCACATCCAGATGATCCTGGAGATTGCCGCCGACATCGGGGCTGTCCACAACGACATCAACGCCGAATTCCCGCAGATGCGCTGCCGGGCCGATGCCGGACAGCATCAAAAGCTGCGGGCTGTTCACGGCGCCGCCACTCAGGATGATCTCCCGGCCCAAGGCGCGGTTTGTGGTGCCCGCCTGGCTGTATTCCACGCCCACGGCGCGCTTGCCTTCGAACAGCACGCGCCGGGCCTGCACACCGGTGATGATCGACAGATTCGGCCGCTTGCGCACCGCGTCGGTCAGATAGGCCTTGGCGGCCGAAAAACGCTCGCCACCCTTTATGGTGGCATCATATTGGCCGACGCCTTCGAACTGCGGCCCGTTGAAATCATCGGTGCGGCCATAGCCGGCCTGCACCGCAGCCTGGGCAAAGGCTTCATTCAGCACATTGGGCAGCGCGCCCTTGCGGCTGGTGTGGAGCGGGCCACCTTCGCCATGAAATTCGTCCGACCCGCGCTCGCTATCTTCTGATTTGCGGAAATAGGGCAGCACATCGTCCCAACCCCAGCCGGTCAGGCCCAGCTGGGACCAGCGGTTGTAATCGCTGGCATGGCCGCGGATATAGACCATGCCGTTGATCGATGATGATCCGCCCAGCGCGCGACCACGTGGCCAATACAGCGCCCGGTTATCCAGATGGGCCTGCGGTTCGGTCCAGAAACCCCAATCAAAAGGGCTGGGCTTTTCGGGCGGGATGATCTGGGCAATGCCGGCCGGCATCTGGATCAACATGTTGTTGTCATTGCCGCCCGCTTCCAGCAGCGCTACCCGAGTGCCGGGATCGGCTGACAGGCGATTGGCCAGCGCACAGCCGGCAGAGCCAGCACCGACAATGATGAAATCATATGGCTCGCCCATGGCGAAAACTCCCAAGACCAATTTGCGTCACGCTATCCCGGCTTGAGAGGCTGCGCAAACCGCCAGCTTGGGGAGGATGGTCGCGCCAGCGTCAGATGTTCACCAGTTCTGGCAGCGCCTTGGCATAGCGTTCGACATCGGCCAGCCGCCCGGTCGATACGCGCGACCAGGTCGGCCATGCTGGTTCCCATGCGCTGCGCACCAAGATCCCGCGCTGCGCCATGGCGGCGGCAAAGCGATTGGCATCGGCCACTTTCACAAACAGGAAATTGGTCTGGCTGGGCAGGGCAACCGTGCCGGCGCGCATCACGGCGTCCCGCAACAGCTGCCGCGCCGCGATGATCTGCGTGCGGCTCCGCTGCTGGAAATCCGTGTCGGTCCAGGCCGCTATGGCGGCGGCAAGCCCCGGCGCATTCAGGCTGATGGTCAGCCGGTGCTGTTTCAGCACGACGGCATTGTCCGGCGTCGCAACAGCATAGCCGATGCGCAGCCCTGCCATGCCGAACAGTTTCGAAAATGTGCGGCTGATGATGATGTTCGCGCCCGATCGCACCAGCGGCAGCATGGTCGTGCCGGCCGGATCATCGGCAAGCTCCATATAGGCTTCGTCGATCAGCAGCGTGACGCGCGGCGGCAGGCTGCGGGCGAAGGCTGCAAGCTCGGCCGCCGGCAGCACCATGCCGGTCGGGTTGTTGGGATTGCACAGATACACCATCACCACGTCGGGCGCGGCTGCGGCGCGGGCCAGTGCAGCGAGATCGATGCCCAGATCGGGCGCCATGGCGACGCGGCGGAAATTCAGTCCCTGGGCCTTGGGAAAGATCAGCGGCTCATCAAATTGCAGTTCCGGGATGATGATGGTGCCGCGCTTTCCCCAGGCCAGCATTGCCGACGTGATGACCTCCGAACTGCCGTGGCCAAGCACCACCTGCGATGGCGTCACGCCAAACCGCGCCGCAATCATGGCCGCCAGCCGCGGCTCCGCATCATCGGCATAATACCAGCTGCTGCGCGCCAGATCGGCCATGGCCTGCAATGCCGATGGCGGTGGCCCCATTGGATTTTCATTGTATTTCAGATGGGCAATCCCCGGCGCTGGGGCAAAACCTGCCGGATCGGCAAGCATCGGCCTGATCGTGATGCCGCTTGCCGGCGCGGCGGCCGCTGCAGCCCCCGCCAGCCCCAATGCACCCCGCCGTGAAATCGCCATCTGCCCGCTCTCCCTCATGCCGGATGCCAGTTTTTCAATGGCACCGTCACATCGGCCAACGCGTCGGCCGCGACAATCACGCCCTGTTCCACCAGCGCCTTGCCCTGCACATAATCGCGCGCCGCATTCACACAGTCGAGCGCAATCACCCGCCCGGCTTTCAGATAGACCAGCGAAAAACTGCGCGTCGCCGGATCACCGCGCAAAACGGTCGCATCATGGCCAAGGCTCAGACCCATGGTCTGCAGGCGCAGGTCATATTGGTTGGACCAGAACCACGGCACCGCATGATAGGGGGTCGGATCACCAATGATCCCCCGCGCCACGGTTGCCGCCATGTCGGCGGCGTTCTGCACCGACTCCAACCGGATCTGCGCGCCTCCGGCAAAGCTGTTGGCGTGAAGCGCGCAATCGCCAATGGCAAACACATCGGGCAGCGAGGTGCGGCAAAATTCATCGACCCAGACACCGTTGCCGCCCACCGCCCCAGCCGCCAGCAGCGGCTGCACGGCCGGCACGATGCCGATCCCGACGATGATCAGATCGCCGGCTATATGGCGGCCATCGTCGAGCGTGACGCCGGTGGCGCGGCCGGCAGCGCCGGTGATTTCGGTGACGCTGGTGCCGGTTTCGATCACCACGCCATGGGCGCGGTGCTCGGCTTCATAAAAGCCGGACAATTCGGCCCCGGCAACGCGCGCGAGCACCCGGTCCAGTGATTCGAACAGGGTGACGCGGTGGCCAAGCTTGGTCAGCACGGCAGCCGATTCGAGGCCGATGTAACCGCCGCCGATCACCAGCACATGACGCGAACCGGTCTGCAAATCGGCGCTGAGCGCGTCGACATCGGCGCGAGTGCGGATGGCATGAATGCCGTCCAGATCATGGCCGGCGCAGGTCAAGCGCCGCGCGTCGCCGCCGGCTGCCCAGACCAGAATGCTATAGTGGATCGGCCCGGCGCTGGTGGTGAGTATCCGCGCCGCCGGATCGACCGCAGTGACGCGTGTGCTGGTCAGGATGCTGACATGGCGTTCGGCCCAGAAGGCCGGCGGGCGCAGCAACATGCGATCGAAGCTTTTCTCGCCGGCCAGATACTCCTTGGACAGCGGCGGTCGCTCATACGGCAGTTCCGGCTCCGCGGTGAGCATGGCAATGCTGCCGGCGTAGCCGCGCTGGCGCAGTTGTGCCGCCATGGCCGCGCCGCCATGGCCGCCGCCCACGATCACCACATCAAAACTCTGCATTGTCCGATCCTTTCGTGCGTGCAGGCATGCGGCAAGCTGGCATCGGCATCAAGCCGGGCTGTTGCGGCCCCTTCCAATTGCCGCCCGCCGCTGCCACATGAGGGGGATGGATCTTGCCGCCCACCCCGACAGCGCTGCCTATGGCCTGCTGGTGCCGCGATCGCCGCTGGTGCGCCGGCTGCTGGCGCGCAACCCGTCGCCCTTCACCTTCACTGGTACCGGCACCTTCGTCGTCGGGCAGCCCGGTGGCACGGTGGCGGTGATCGATCCCGGCCCGGCCGATCCGGCGCATGTCGCCGCCTTGCTGGATGGGCTGGCCGGCGAGACGGTGTCGCACATCGTCATCACCCACACGCATATGGATCACTCACCCGCCGCGCCGGCGCTGAAGGCTGCGACCGGCGCGCTGATTGTCGGCTGCGCGCCGCTGGTGCTCAGCGATGATGGCCCGCGCGCCGATGCCGGCTTCGATGCCAGCTATGCGCCCGACCAGGTGATGCGCGATGGTGACCGTGTATCTGGGCCGGGATGGACCCTGACCGCGGTGGCAACGCCGGGCCATACCAGCAACCATCTGTGCTTTGCACTGGAACAGGAAAAATCGCTGTTCACCGGCGATCATGTCATGGGCTGGAGCACCACGGTGGTCGCCCCGCCCGATGGCGACATGGCGGATTACATGGCGAGCTTGCAGAAACTGATCGGCCGCGACGACGCGATCTATCACCCGACGCACGGCGAGCCGGTGACGGAGCCGCAGCGCTTCGTGAAACATCTGCTCGCCCACCGCCGCCAGCGCGAAACCCAGATCCTGCGCGCGATTGGCGAAGGGCTGGTAACCATCCCGCAGATGGTCGCCGCCATGTATGCCATGGTCGACAAGCGGCTGCACCCCGCCGCGGGCCGCAGCGTGCTGGCGCATCTGATTGATCTGGAAACACGCGGGCAGGTGGCCCGCAGCGGCGAAATTTGGTCCCGCACAGGAGACACTTGATGGATGCCCGTTTGAACTTGCTTGGCGGTGGCCCAGCAATCGACGTGAAGGCCGAAATCCTGGCGCTCAAGGCGACACGCAACGCGGTGATCCTGGCACATTATTATCAGGCGCCCGAAATTCAGGACATTGCCGATTTCGTTGGTGACAGCCTCGACCTGTCGCGCAAGGCCGCCGCCACCGAGGCCGACGTGATCGCCTTTTGCGGCGTGAAGTTCATGGCCGAAGTCGCCAAGATCTTGTCGCCACAAAAGACAGTAATCCTGCCCGATCTGAAGGCCGGCTGCAGCCTTGAGGATTCGTGCCCGCCCGACGATTTTGCCCGCTTCCGCCGCGCCCATCCTGATCATCTCAGCCTGACCTACATCAACTGCTCGGCAGCGGTGAAAGCGGAAAGCGACATCATCGTCACCAGCTCGTCGGCCGAAAAGATCATCAACCAGTTGCCCTCGACACAGAAAATCCTGTTCGCGCCGGACAAACATCTCGGCGCCTGGCTCAACCGCAAGACCGGCCGCGACATGCTGCTGTGGGATGGCACCTGCATCGTGCACGAACGCTTCTCGGTGACCGAACTGCTGAAGCTGAAGGCGCTGCACCCGGCGGCGCCGGTGCTGGCCCACCCGGAATGCCCGGCGCCGATCCTGGAACTGGCGCATTATGTCGGCGCGACCAGCGGCATTTTGAATTACGCGCTGAATTCGCCCGAACCGACGCTGATCGTGGCCACTGAACCCAATATCATCCACCAGATGCAGAAGGCGGCGCCGCACAAGAATTTCATCGGCGCGCCCGGCGCGGACGGGAATTGCGGCTGCAACATGTGCCCGTTCATGGCGCTGAACACGCTGGACAAGCTCTACCTCAGCCTGCGCGACCTGACCCCGCAGATCGAAGTGCCGGAAGACGTTCGGCTGCGCGCCAAGCTGTCGCTGGATCGTATGCTGGAAATGGCCGGCAGTGTCTCGCCGGTGCGGGTGACCGGTGATTGACGGCTTCGATACGGCCGCGTTCGTCGCGGCGACGCTGGCCGAAGACCTTGGCACTGGCGGCGACATCACGTCGAACGCGGTGATTCCGGCCGACGCGCGGCTGGATGCGGTGATGGCCAGCCGGGATGATGTGGTGTTGGCCGGCATCGCGCTGGCGGAAGGCTTCTTCCAGGCGCTCGATCCCGAATGTAGGCTTGAGCGGCTGGTCGCGGATGGCACGGCGGTGCCGGCGGGCACGGCGATTTTGCGGATTTCCGGCAATGCCCGCGCGCTGTTGGCGGCAGAGCGTTCGGCGCTCAACACGGTGCAGCATCTGACCGGCATCGCCACCGTCACCCGCAGCTATGTCGAGGCGATTGCCGGCACCGGCGCGGTGCTACTCGACACGCGCAAGACGCTGCCCGGCCTGCGCACGCTGGAGAAATATGCGACGCTCATGGGCGGCGCCACCAATCACCGGCTGCGGCTGGATGACGGCGTGATGATCAAGGACAATCACATCGCCGTGGCTGGCGGCGTCGCGCCGGCGGTGTGCGCCGCCAAGGCGGCGGGGCTGAGTGGCGTGGTCGTGGAGGTTGACCGGATCGACCAGATCGAACCGGCGATCGTGGCGGGCGCGGATCGCCTGTTGCTGGACAATATGGATGTGCCCACCCTGCGCGCGGCGGTGGCGCTGGTGGCGAGCCGGGTGCCCACCGAAGCGTCGGGCGGCGTGCGGCTGGATACGATCCGCGCGATTGCCGAGACCGGTGTGACCTTCATCAGCGTCGGCCGTATCACCCAGAGCGCGCCGGCCGCCGATATCGGGCTGGATTTTGCATAAGGTCCCTCTCCCGCAAGGGGAGAAGGGTCAGAGCAGGCGCTTGATCAGCTTGAGGTTGCGCGTGTTTGACCGGAAAAACACATCGAACACATCGCCGACCACAGGCACGCTGCCCAATGCCGTTTCGATGCCGACATTGGCCAGCATGCGCAGCAAGGTGGCGTTGGACGCACCCAGATTGCGGGCTTCCCAGATCACATAAAGACCGAGCGCGCCGGCGGCAGCGTCACCAATGCCGGGCACCAGGCCGATCAGCGCGTCGAGGCCGATGCGGCGGCCAATGATCGGCAGGCGGATCATGCCTTCGAGCATTTGTTCGAGTCGCGCGATGCGGAGCTTCGCGGCGGCGGCGTTGGAGGCGGTGAAGGCGAGCGTGCTCATGGGGCTGAATCTGGCCCCGCTGCACGGCGTTACAAGGTGCGGCACCAAAACTTCAGAGGGGCGCTCAGCCCGCCATCATCGCCGGCAATGCAGCCTCGTGCACGCCGCGCAGCGCGGCCAGCGACACTGATGTGCCGTTCAGCACCAGCGCATCACCGCCCACCCTGCCGATGCGCGTCGCCCCGGCGATGGCAACATCAGCCGGCGCGGTAACCAGATATCGCGCCTGATCCTCGCCAAAGGCGGTGGTTGCATCCATGGTGACGTCCACGATGGCACCCAGCCCGCTGGTCATGGCCATTTCGGCCAGCGCCACCGCGAGGCCGCCGTCAGACAGGTCATGCACCGCCGTCACCGTGCCGTCTGCGATCAGCGCTGCGACCTGATCACCGGCGGCACGCTCGGCGGCGAGGTCGACAGGCGGCGGCGGTCCCTCTTCGCGGCCATGGATTTCGCGCAGCCACAGGGTTTGGCCCAGATGGTTGCCGGCGCTGCCGATCAACCAGATCACCTCACCCGCGGCCTTGAACCCCATCGTCATCTGCCCGGCATAATCCGCCAGCAGCCCCACCCCGCCGATCGCCGGCGTCGGCAGGATCGCATTGCCGCCGCCGGTCGCCCGGCTTTCGTTGTACAGCGAGACATTGCCCGACACGACCGGGTAATCCAGCGCGCGGCACGCCTCGGCCATGCCCTCGATGCAGCCGACCAATTGCCCCATGATCACGGGATTCTGCGGCGAGGCAAAGTTCAGGCAATTGGTGATCGCCAGCGGCTTCGCGCCCACGGCAATCAGGTTGCGCCAGCTTTCGGCGACCGCCTGTTTGCCGCCCTCACGCGGATCGGCAAAGCAATAGCGCGGTGTGCAATCGGTGGTGATGGCCAGCGCCTTCTTCGTACCATGCACGCGCACCACCGCGGCATCGCCGCCGGGGCGCTGCAGCGTGTCGGCACCGACCTGGCTGTCATATTGCTCCCAGATCCAGCGGCGCGAACACAGATCCGCGCTGCCCATCAACGTCAGCAGATCGGCGGCGATGTCGGTGCTGTCCGGCACATCAGCCAGAGGCGCGCGCGCCGGGGTCCGCACGTGCGGACGATCATATTTTGGCGCCGCATCGGCGAGCGGATCGAGCGGGATGCGGCCCACCACCTCGCCATGGAAGGTCATGGTCAGGTCACCGCCGGTCACGACTTCGCCGATCACCGCGAAATCCAGTTCCCATTTGTGGAAGATCGCGGCGGCGAAATCCTCGCGGCCGGGCTTCAACACCATCAGCATGCGTTCCTGCGATTCGGACAGCATCATCTCATAAGGCGTCATGCCGGTTTCGCGGCACGGCACCCGATCGAGATCGAGGCGGATGCCCACGCCGCCCTTGCTGGCCATTTCCACCGACGAACTGGTCAGGCCCGCCGCGCCCATGTCCTGAATGGCGACGATGGCGTCCGACGCCATCAGTTCCAGGCAGGCCTCGATCAGCAATTTCTCGGTGAACGGGTCGCCGACCTGCACGGTCGGGCGCTTTTCTTCGGAGGATTCGTCAAATTCGGCGCTGGCCATGGTGGCGCCGTGGATGCCGTCGCGGCCGGTCTTGCTGCCGACATAGACCACCGGATTGCCCACCCCGGCGGCGGCCGAGTAAAAAATCTTGTCCGCCTTTGCCACGCCCACGGTCATGGCGTTGACGATGATGTTGCCGTTGTAACTGGGGTGGAAAATCGTCTCGCCGCCCACCGTCGGCACGCCGACGCAATTGCCATAGCCGCCGATGCCGGCGACGACGCCCTTCACCAGATGGCGCATGCGCGGTGCATCGATGGCGCCAAAGCGCAAGGCGTTCAAATTGGCCACCGGGCGCGCGCCCATGGTGAACACATCACGCAAAATGCCGCCCACACCGGTGGCGGCACCCTGGTACGGCTCGATGAAGCTGGGATGGTTGTGGCTTTCCATCTTGAAGATGGCCGCGTCGCCGTCACCGATGTCGATCACCCCGGCATTCTCGCCGGGGCCGCAGATCACCCACGGCGCCTTGGTCGGCAGCTTGGCGAGGTGGATGCGGCTGGATTTGTAGCTGCAATGTTCCGACCACATCACCGAGAAGATGCCGAGTTCCAGCAGATTGGGCGCACGGCCCATCGCGGCGAGCACGCGATCATATTCCTCAGGCGTGAACCCGTGGGCGGCGACGATTTCGGCGGTGATCATGCTCATGGCCGGCGCATAGCCGCCGACTGCCGATTTGTCATGCGGGCATGGCATGTTTTCCACATCCGGGTGCGCGACTCGGGATGGGAGACGGTGATGAGCGACCAGACCAGTATCGATTCGGGCGACGATTTCGGCAACGAAGCCGCGGATATTCGCGCCATCGCCGAGCATGTCGTGGCGCTGGCCAAGGCGGGCGAATTCGAAGCCATCGGCGACACTTATTGGGATGACGATATCATCTCGTTCGAAGCCGGCGACGGCCCGATGGCAGTGTGCGATGGCATCGATGCGGTGCGCGCCAAGAGCGAATGGTGGAGCGGCGCCCACGAAATCCACAGCGGTTCCGCCGAAGGGCCCTGGGTGAACGGCGACCAGTTCACCGTGCGCTTCAAGATGGACGTGACCAACAAGGACAGCGGCCAGCGCATCCAGATGGACGAGATCGCGCTCTACACGGTGGAAGACGGCAGGATCATCGAGGAGCGGTTCTTCTATTGAGCCGGTGGGGCGGGGGCAGCCTTGCTGTCCCCGCCATCTGGCCACCTTCCGCTCTGCGCCCGCGCCGGCTATGACGCGGCGCAGCAGCAATGAAGGGCAGCCATGCCGCGCACACGGGCAGACGGAAAAAAGACGCAGATCGTTGTTGTCGGCGGCGGCGCTGGCGGGCTGGAGCTGGTGACCAAGCTCGGCGCGCATTTCCCGCGCGCCGATTTCGACATCATTCTCGTCGATCGCAACGCCACCCACATCTGGAAACCGTTGCTGCACGAAGTCGCCGCCGGCAGCCTGGATGCCAATCTCGATGAGGTCGGCTATCGCGGCCACGCCTATCGCTGGGGCTATCGCTATTTCGATGGCGCGCTGGAAGCCATCGACCGCGAGGCAAAGCAGGTCATCATCGCGCCGATCAAGGATGATGATGGCAGCGAAGTGATCGGCCGCCACCGTATCCGCTATGATTATCTGGTGCTCGCCGTCGGCAGCGTGTCGAACGATTTCGGTATCCCCGGGGTGAAGGATCATTGCCTGGCGCTGGAAAGCCGGCCCGATGCCGATCGCTTCCGCCGCAAATTGCTCAATCAATGCCTGCGCGTGTCGCGGATGATGGTGGCCGATCCCGCGTGCGATGCGTCGGTGAAGGTCGTCATCGTCGGCGGCGGCGCCACCGGGGTCGAACTGGCGGCCGAGCTTTATTCCGCGGCCGATGCGCTGGGCTTCTATGGCCTCGAAGTCTTCGATCGCAACCGCTTGCAGGTCTCGCTGCTGGAGGCCGGTCCGCGCATCCTGCCGCTGCTGCCCGAAAAACTGGCGGCGGCCGCGCACAGCGAGCTGGAGAATCTGGGGGTGAAAGTGCTGCCCGCCACGCAGGTGGTGGCGGCGACACCGGATGCCATCCACATCAAGGATGGCACCGTCATCCCGGCCGACATCCGCGTGTGGGCCGCCGGCGTGAAGGGCGCTGCGTTCCTGCACGAAATCGGCGGGCTGGAAACGACGCGCAACAACCAGTTGCTGGTGAAGGACACGATGCAAACGACGCGCGATGATTGCATCTTCGCCATCGGCGATTGCTGCAGCTACACCCCGCCCGGCGCGACCCGCCCGATCCCGCCGCGTGCCCAGGCCGCGCACCAGATGGCGCAGACGGTGTTCCACAACATCAAGGCGCTAGTGGCGGGCAAGACGCTGAAACCCTTTGTCTATGAAGACAAAGGCTCTTTGGTCAGCCTGGCGCGCTATTCCACCGTCGGCAGCCTGATGGGCAATCTCGTCGGCGGCAAGATGGCGGTCGAGGGCCGGCTGGCGCGGTTCGTCTATACCTCACTCTACCGCATGCACCTTGTCGCCATCCACGGCTGGATGAAGGGCCTGTTCCTCATGCTCGTCGGCCACGTCAACCAGGTGGTCAGGCCGAAGCTGAAACTCCACTGATCCGCCGCCGGCGCGCGGTGGCGCCCACCAGGCCAAAGCCGGCGATCAGCATCGCCCAGCTTGCCGGCTCCGGCACGGCCGTGCCAGATAATCGGTAGAACGCGCCGCCCGGCAGGTTGTACTGAAAGCCAGCCTGGATGCCCACGACGGTGCCGGATTGGCCCACCAAACCCCCACTGGTTATAACATAGACCTGACTGGAATTATTGCTGTTCCGGGGTCTGACCCCCAGCCAATAGCTGCCCGGCCCCAGAACGACATTGATCGGCAGGGTCACTTCGCCCAGCACCGCTGTATTCCGATAGGGTGAGCCCGGGCCAGCCAGGGTCAGATAATTGCCGGCGGCCACCGATGCGTGGCCGGCATCGCCGACATTGCTGGTGAGCGCTGCCGATGGCGATGTGAAAAAGCCGACTTGCCATGAATCGATGCCGCCCAGATTTGGGGCGCCTAGCCTGAAGATCAGCGCCGAAACGCTGGTCAGAACCGTCGTGCCGCTCAGCGTGAAATCATCAAGGAGCCAGCCATCCGGAAAGAAGCAGTTCGCCGTGCATTCGTCGGACACGCCCGAGACAGCCAGAAAATTTACTTGATTTGATACAATCGGCATGAACTGGTCCAGAATCACCGCCGCCTGCGCCGGTGCCACCGTCGCCAACGCTGTCACGCCAGCCAGTAGCCGAATATGCTTCATCATCTGCCGCGCGCTCCTTTTATATTGACGATCGTTACCCTAAAAGTTGTTAATCATAAATCAAGCTAATTATTCATGAAATTCGGCGATGTCCGGAATCCGCGTGAAGGCGATGGCCGGCCCGCGCGATCGTGTGACGCCGCGGTTGTCGTGGCCCAGCGTGACGGCATCGCGGCCGAAGCGGGTGTTGACCTTGTCCATGGCGCGGGACAGCGCCAGCCGGCGTTCGTCGGTGCGGGCGCACAGCAAGGCGCCGGAATCGAACAGATCGGCCTGCGCGGCGGCGGCCGGGGACAGATCGGCCAGCACCACCCCCACCTGCAACAGGCGATGATGGGGAAATTCGCGTTCCATCTGCGCCCACAGCCCGTCCATCGCCTCGACCAGGCTGAGGCTGTCCATCACCTGGGGCAGCTTGCGACCGGCCTTCCATTTGGTGCCGCGCGTCTCGCCCTTCACATAGAGGCCGATCCAGCTGGTGCGCCGTTCGGCGCGGCGCAGGCGGGTGCCGGCCTTCATCACCAGCCGCCGCGCCACCAACCGCGCCTGCCGCAAGGGCCGCTTCTCTGGTCCCAGCACATGGCTGTGGCCGATGCTTTTCTGGTCGTGCACGACATCGGCGACTTCGTGGCCGTGCAGCAGGCGGTGCAGCCGTTCCCCCCACACGCTGCCCCAGGCCTGTCTTGCCTGGGCCGCCGTCATCGCCAGCAACTGCGCCATCGTCACCAGCCCGGCGGCGGCGAGGCGTTTTTCCATGGCGCGGCCGACGCCGGGAATGTCGGACAGCGGCAGCGCCGACAGGCGGGCGGCGCGCACATCCTCAGTCAATATGGTCAGCCCGTCGGGCTTCTTCATGTCGGCCGCCATCTTGGCCAGCAGCCGGTTGGAGGCAACGCCAATGGACGCCGTAAGACATTGGCCCACATTGGCGGCCAGCCCGGCCTTGATCCGCGCGGCGAGGGCGGCAACCGCCGCCGGGCTGTTTTCATTGTCCATCAGGCGGCAGGCGACCTCGTCGATGGAGCAGACGGCGGTCACCGGCACATGCCGGTTTACCTCGGCGATGATCTTGTGGTGATAGCGGACATAATCTTCGTGGCGGCCCGGCACGATCACCACATCGCGGCACTTGGCCTTCGCCTCCCAGATTTTTGTACCGGTACGGATGCCATAGGCCTTGGCTTCATAGCTCGCGGCAATGGCGCTGGTGCTGTCGGTCATCACCGGCGCCACCACCACCGGCCGCCCGCGCAATTCGGGGTTCATCTGCTGCTCAACGCTGGCGAAATAGCTGTTGAGATCGAGATAGAGCCAGCGGAGAGGCGCAAGAGAGTTTTGGGACTCGGCCATTCGAATAGCATAGCACAACCAGAACATAATTAGAACATTTGCCCTGCGTCACATGCGTAGTTTTCCCAGGCGCACCAGCCTGTATGGTGAGGCCCCATGACGACCAGCCCCGATGATCGCGCCCTGCTGGCGCAGGCCGAAAAACCCGCCGGTGTGCGCGCCGTTTCGGCCGAGGCCATCGCGGGGCGGCAATTGCGCTATTATGATCTGGCGATGGCGGCCTTTGCCGTGATCCTGATCTGCTCCAACCTGATCGGCGCCGGCAAACCGGCCCAGCTCGATCTGCCGGGCTGGGGCACGGTCACCTTCGGCGCGGGCATCTTGTTCTTCCCGCTGTCCTATGTGCTCGGCGATGTGCTCACCGAAGTCTATGGCTTTGCCCGCGCCCGCCGCGTGGTGTGGGTGGGCTTTGCCGCCTCGATCTTTGCCGCCACCATGAGCTTTGTCGTGGTCGCCTTGCCGCCCGATCCGACCTGGAAGGGGCAAAGCGCGCTCGCCGAAGTGTTCGGCCAGGTGCCGCGCATCTTCATCGCTTCGATCATCGCCTTCTGGGCTGGCGAAATGGCCAATGCCTTCGTGCTGGCGCGGCTGAAATTGCTCACCAGGGGCAAGCTGCTGTGGACGCGCACCATCGGTTCGACGGTGGTCGGCCAGGGCGTCGATTCGCTGATCTTCTACCCGCTGGCCTTCGCCGGCCTCTGGGAGACATCGCTGGTCATCCAGGTGTTGCTGACCAACTATGTGCTGAAAGTCGTGTGGGAGATTCTGCTCACCCCGGTCACCTACCGTGTGGTGGCGTGGTTCAAGGCGGTGGAAGGCCTTGATGTGTTCGACACCGGCACGGATTTCACGCCGTTCAAGACGCGGGTTTAGGCGCGCCTGCTGATCTTCATTCGATTGTGAAAGAGCGGCCGGTTTCCGGTGGGCAGTTTTGACCGATTTGACGAATCGGGCGGGATACAGCGTTTTATTTGCTGGCTTAACCAAAAAAACATCGCCCGCACACCATCACCGGGCAGCGCCATGATGGCAGCATCTGGCGGTGTAGGACAGGCCCTGCCGACTTGGGGTCGTTTGCAGGCACATTGCAGCGACAAAGCGCCCTCCCTTCAAGGGAGGGCGAGAGACGAGCCGCAGGCGAGGCCACGGGGTGGGTGTTTTGCGTGGCCACAGCCAGGATCACCCACCCCGCTCGGCTGGCGCCGAGTCGCCCTCCCTTGAAGGGAGGGAGCCAGGGCGCTTCAATTGCAACGCAATCAAGCCTACAGCGCCACCCGCAGCAGATCGCGGCCGACGATCACTTCGCCCGAAAACGCGCGCTTTGCCGCGTCCACCCAGGCTGCATCCGGCACGCTGGCATCGCCGCCGGGGACGAAGTGGGTGAGCAGCAGGCGCTTGACGCCGGCAGCCGCAGCGATTTCGCCGGCTTGTTCGGCGGTGGTGTGGCTGGCGATCAGATGTTCGCGCAACGTGGCGGCGTTGGATTCGCTGGCGATCAGGCGATCGAGCGCGGGCAGGTACATCACCTCGTGCACCAGCAGGTCGGCACCGCGCGCCAGTGCGATCAGCGCCGGGCTGGGGGCGGTGTCGCCGCTGTAGACGACCGATTTGCCGGCCCAATCGAAGCGGTAGGCGAAGCTGTCGGTCAGCGGCGGGTGGGCGACGCGGGCGGCGGTGACGGTGAGGGCGCCGGTGCGCAACTGCACGCCGGGCTGCACTTCGGCCACGCCGAGCAGTTTGCGCAGGTCGGGCCGGCCTTCATCGGCGATGCGGGTGTCGATGTCGGTCTTCGCAAAGCGCAGCCAATGTTTGGCCATCGCTGCCATGCCTTTTGGCCCATGCACGGTCACCGGCGTGGTCAGTGCGCCGGCCCAGGCCAGCCAGGGCAGGGTGAAGGCGTCCGCCACATGATCGCTGTGCAGATGGCTGATCCACACATGCGCGAGGGACTTCAGCGGCAGCCCGGCCAGCACCGCCTGGCGCGCGACGCCATTGCCGGCATCGATGATGTGCAATTGCCCGCCGATCATCAGCGCCATGGCCGGCGCCGCGCGCAGGGCCTTGGGCGTCGGCCCGCCACCGGTGCCGAGCAGCACGAGTTGATCAGCCGGCGTCTGGGCGGCAGCGCGGGGGGCGATGGCGGCAGCGGCGGCGAGGGCGAGCAAGTGTCGGCGGGTGTGCATGAAATTTGTTCCCTCTGTTCCGGAACATGCACAGTCCGATGTTCGCCATCCCGGCGCAAGCCGGGACCCATTGCTCGAGCGCGCCGTCACGGACGAAGGTCGGGGCATGGGCGCAAACAAAACAAATGGGTGCAGGGGTCACCCCTGCCCGCCGGAGGCATGTCTTCTTGGGGCAACCCCTCACCCCGGGCGGCCTGCGGCGTCTCTCGCCCTCTCCCGCAGGGGGAGAGGGAAGAATCAGGCCAGCGCCATCAGGGCAGCTTCGAACAGGCGGCGGCCGTCGGTGCCGCCTTGTTCGGCCTCGATGACGCGTTCGGGGTGGGGCATCATGCCCAGCACATTGCCGGCATCGTTGAGGATTCCGGCGATGTTGCGGGCCGAGCCGTTGACCGGCTCGGCATAGCGCAGGGCGACGCGGCCTTCGGCTTCGAGGCGATCGAGGGTGGCGGCGTCGGCGACATAATTGCCGTCGTGGTGGGCGATCGGCAGCACGATCTCGTCCCCGGCGGCATAATGGCTGGTGAAGATCGACTGGCTGTTTTCGATCCTTAGCCGCACATCGCGGCACAGGAAGTTCAACCCGGCATTGCGCATCAGCGCGCCGGGCAGCAGGCCGGTTTCGGTGAGCACCTGGAACCCGTTGCAGATGCCCAGCACGGCGCGGCCTTGGCCGGCAGCGGCGACCACCGCCTGCATGACCGGCGAGCGGGCGGCCATGGCGCCGGAGCGCAGATAATCGCCGTAGGAGAATCCGCCGGGGATGCCGATGAAATCAAGACCATCGGGCAGGGTGGTTTCACGGTGCCAGATCATGGCGGGGGCACGGCCCGTCACCTTGGTGATGGCGTCGGCGAGATCGCGGTCGCAATTGGAGCCGGGAAAGACGATGACCGCGCACTTCACGGCATGTCGATCCGGAAATTTTCGATGACCGTGTTGGCCAGCAACTGCCTGGCCATGGCTTCGACCGTTTCGCGGCTGGTGCCATCGGCCAGCTCCAGCTCGATGATCTTGCCGGCGCGGACGTCGCCGACGCCGTCGAAGCCCAGCCCCTTCAGGGCCGATTCGATGGCCCGGCCCTGGGGATCGAGCACGCCATTTTTCAGGGTGACGGTGACGGTTGCTTTCATGCGCGGCGGCATACGCTGCCGGGGCGGGGGGTGCAAGGTGGCGGGGACCGTTCAACTGGCAAAGCCCACCCCCAGCCCCTCTTGGCTGCGGGAGGGGCGTCGGTTGGTTCAAGCGCGAAATGCGCCCCACCCCCAGCCAGGAGGGGCTGGTGGGGTTACCCGAACAGGGCGACCGCGGCCGCACCCACGCCGGCCGCCAGCAGCACCCATCCCGTCGACCAACCCGGCGTGCGCGCCGGCAGTGGCGGCAGCGGCGCTTGCGGCGGCGCGGCGCCGGGCATGGGGTTGGCAGCGACCCATTGCCGGAAGATGCGCGGCAACTGGTTCAGCGCGCGCAGATTGAGCACCAATGTGTCGGCGATCAGTGCTTCGGGGCCCATCTCGTCGCGCACCCAATCGCGCACATAGGGTTCGGCGACTTCCCACATGTTGACCTGGGGATCGATGGTCAGCGCGACGCCTTCGACCATCACCATGGTCTTCTGCAGCAGCAGCAGGTGCGGCTGCACCGGCATCTCGAAGCTGCGGGTGATGGAAAACAGGCCTTCGAGCAGGCCGGTGATGGCAATATCCTTGGCCTGGCGGCCGCGGATCGGTTCGCCCACGGCGCGCAGCGCGGTGGCAAAGGCGGCCGGATTGTGGTGCGGCGGCACATAGCCGGCCTCGAAATGAATCTCGGCGACGCGGGCATAATTGCCGGTGACGAGGCCGTGCAGGATCTCGGCGAGATACAGGCGGGCGCGGCGGTTGATGCGGCCGACGATGCCGAAATCGATCACGCCGATGCGGGCATGGTCGCAGCGTTCATCCGCCGGAATGATGAACAGATTGCCTTGGTGCAGATCGGCGTGGAAAAAGCCCTTGGCGATGGCCTGGGCCAGAAAGCCGTGCACCAGCACGCGCGCCAGATGCGCCCGATCGATGTCGAGCGCGGCCATGGCGGCACGATCCGACACTTTGACGCCGTCGATCCAGTCGATGACCAGCATCTTGCGCGTCGAGCGCTGCCAATCGACCGCCGGCACGACGAAATCGGCTTCGCCGGCGAGGATTTCACCGACTTCGGAACAATTGGCGGCTTCGCGGCGCAGATCGAGTTCGGCCTCGATCCAGCCCTTGAAGGTGGCGATGACGGCGCGCGGGCGCAGCCGGGCAAATTCGCCGCCCAGCGCTTCGAGGTGCCCGGCCGCCCATTCATAGGTTTTCAGCGCGGAGGCGACATCGGCTTCGATGCCGGGGCGCAGCAGCTTGAGCGCGACCGCGCGGCCCTCGCTGGTGACGGCGCGGTGCACCTGCGCAATCGAGGCCGCGCCGACGGCGACCGGATCGATGCTCTGGAACCTGTCCTGCCAGCGGCCGCCGCACGCGGCGTTGATCTGGGCTTCGATGGCGCTGAACGGCACCGGGGGCAGATTGTCCTGCAGGCGGGCGAGATCGGCGGCGGCCTCCAGCCCGATCAGATCGGGGCGGGTGGCAAGCGCCTGGCCCAGCTTGATGGCGGCAGGCCCCACCGCCGCCAGGCCGCCGGCAAAATCCGGGGTGGCGGGCGCGCCGCTGCCCAGCCGCGCGATGCGGGCCACCAGGCGAATCGATGCGGGCAGCCGCGCGTCTTCAAACGGCCGCAAGGCGCCGTGGCGGGCCATGCGCCGGCCCCAGCGCAGCAACCGCCCGAGATGCCTGATGGCCATCAGCATCGGGTAATCAGATCTTCCAGCCGCTGTGGATGGCGACCGCGCCGCCCAGGATCGGGCGATGGCGAACCTGGGCAAAGCCGGCGGTGCGGATCATCGCGGCGAACTCCGGCATCTTCGGGAAACGGCGGATCGATTCGATCAGATAGCGGTAGCTGTCCCCGTCCTTGGCGACGAACTCGCCGATGCGCGGCACCAGCTTTTCGGAATAGACGTCATAGATGTCGGCAAAGCCCGGCCAGGTCGTGGTGGAAAATTCCAGGCAGAAGAACCGCCCGCCATAGCGCAGCACGCGGTGCGCTTCGGCCAGCGCGGCGGGAATGTCGGTGACGTTGCGGATGCCGAACGCGATCGTGTAGGCATCGAAACTGCGATCCGGAAAATCCAGCGTTTCGGCGTTCTGCTCGCGCCAGATCAGGCTGGTCAGCCCCTTCTCGGCGGCGCGCGCCATGCCGACATCCAGCATGGCCGGGTTGATATCGGCCACGGTGACATTGGCGCCCGATGTCTCCAGGCGAAAGGCGATGTCGCCCGTGCCGCCGGCCATGTCCAGGATATCCTCGCCGGCGCGCGGATTGACCATGCGGACGAAATCATCCTTCCACAGCCGGTGCATGCCCGCCGACATCAGATCGTTCATGATGTCGTAGCGCTTGGCGACGGATCGGAACACTTCGCCCACCCGGCGGGTCTTCTCCGCAGGGGGCACTTCCTCGTAACCGAAGCTGACGGTCTCGCTCATCACCTGTCCTTTTCGAAGGCGCGGCTTAGCCGAGGCTTGGCGGCCATGCAAACGCCGCCTATGTCGCGGGGATGCCTGAACTGCCTGAAGTTGAAACGGTGATGCGGGGCCTCACCCCCGTGTGGGAAGGGCAAGTCTTCACGCGCGTCGTCGCGCACCGCCCCGATCTGCGCCGGCCCTTGCCGGAAGCGCTGGGCCAGCGGCTGACCGGGGCGACCGTGGTGCGATTGGGCCGCCGCGCCAAATATGGCCTGATCGAAACCGACCGCGGTGACACGCTGGTGCTGCATCTGGGCATGTCGGGCCGCATGCGCGTCGATCCGGATGTGATCGGCAAGCATGATCATGTCGTGTTCGAAACCGGCAATGGCCGCGTGGTGGCCTTCAACGATGCGCGGCGCTTCGGCAGCCTCGATCTGGTGGAAACCCACGTTGCGGACCAGCACCCGCTGCTGGCCAGCATCGGCCCGGAGCCGTTGGGGCCGGATTTCGGCCTGGCGTTGCTGCAACGCAGCTTTGCCGGCCGGCTGGCGCCCGCCAAGGCGTTGCTGCTCGATCAGCGGCTGATTGCCGGCCTGGGCAATATCTATGTGTGCGAGGCGCTGTTCCGCGCCGGCATCCATCCCGAAACGCCGGGCGGCACGGTGCCGGCCGCGCAGTTGCAGCGGTTGGCGACGGCGATCCCGGCCGTGCTGCACGAGGCGATTGCGGCCGGCGGATCGACCTTGCGCGATCATGCAGCGCCCGATGGCACGCTGGGCTATTTCCAGAAGGATTTCGCCGTCTATGGCCGCGAGGGCGCTGCGTGCGCGCAATGCGCCGCGCCGGTGGCACGCATCGTGCAATCGGGCCGCTCCAGCTTCTTCTGCCCGGCCTGCCAGCCGCGGCCCTGAACGGAACCCGTGATCTGAATCGCTTGACGATGCTGGCTGCCTCACCTACAGCGCTCGGCTTCCGGCGTGAACCTACGTGGTAAACGTCGATGCGGTCTGTCCGGTACAGGCCAACCGCATGCCCAAGTTTCACTGATCACCTTATTTTCACTGATGACATTGCAGGACACCAATGGCCAACACGCCCCAGGCTGAAAAGCGCATTCGCCGCAACGACCGCCGCGCCGCCATCAACAAGGCACGCGTCAGCCGCATCCGCACCTTCGTCAAGAAGGTCGAATCGAGCCTGGCCGCCGGTGACGGCGCCGCCGCTGCCGAAGCGCTGAAGGCTGCCCAGCCCGAAATGATGCGCGGCGTGGCCAAGGGTGTGCTTCACAAGAACACCGTGTCGCGCAAGATCAGCCGGCTCGCCAGCCGGGTGAAGGCGCTCACCGCCTGACGCGCGCGCAGCGCACGCGGCGCTGCGGCCATTTCGATCCATGACGGGGTTCGCCATTGCGGCGGGCCCCGTTGTTGCATGGGCGCAACGTCGATCGATTCGCCGCCGGGTTTGACCAGCTTTGGCCGATTCGCGGCCGGATGATCACCCGGATGGCAGGTGTATCGAGAACGTTCCCGGAACGGGTGCGGCACCATGGCGGACATTGCACAGCATGGGCCGTTGCGGCCGAAAAAATGTCTGTCACGAAAGCTTCATTGCTTTGACACAAAAAACCAAGCACTTGGCGGTTCTGCCGGCTTGTCGAAGCCCGCACATCCCGTCCGATTCGGCGCATGATTCCAGATGCTTGGAAGGCTCTCGAAGGAGCGCTGGTTACAGGCCTGTCAATCCTTTTATTTGGCTCTGGATGCAAATTGGTCGCTTGCCGGCACCCCCGTCGCTTGCTTAATTGACCCTCGGTTGGACCCGACCGGCGCCCCCATCGCCATCAGGGTCAATCGCAGAGACACGATTCCGGCTGTGCCTTGATCTGGGCGCGGGTGCCCTTTTGCGCCCTCGCGGCAAGGCATGGCGCCACGTGCGGACGAACGATGAAACAATGGGGCGCCCCGGTGGGGTGCCTGTCTTGGCCGGGGGCGGCAGAAGGGTTGAATGCGTGTTGTCGTCTTTTGCATCTGCGACTCTTGCATCTGCAACGTCTGCATCTGTCATGCCGGTGGTGGTTCCGGCCGGGCGTGAGCCGACGGCGCTGGCGCTGGACAGCGCGGCGGCCTTGGATCGCGACGTTCCCGGCGAGCTTTGGGCCCGCGTGCGCATCGCCCTGCGCCAGGATGCCGGGGATCACAGCTTCGATGCCTGGCTGGCGCCGCTGGCCCTGCTGACTGCCGATGGCGACACGGTGCGGCTGGCCGCGCCGACAGCCTTTGCGGCCGATTGGGTGACCAGCCATTTTGCCGATCTGCTCCGCCGCCATTGGTCTGCCCAGCGCCCTGCCATCCGCCGCGTGCTGATCGAAGTCGGCGGCAGCGCCGCTGCAGCGGCGGCCGGCCCGGCCGCCAAGCCTGCCCCGTTGGCGGCCGTGCGCCAGACGCTGCCCGTGGATGCCCGCTACAATTTCGACAATTTCGTCGTCGGCAAATCGAACGAGCTGGCCTACAATGCCGCGCTCGCCATGGCCGAACCGGGTGCGCCGGGCTTCAACCCGCTGTTCCTGCATGGCACCACCGGGCTGGGCAAGACCCACCTGATGCACGCCATCGGCAATGCCTATCTGGCCCGCCACCCCGATGCCAAGGTCGCCTATCTGTCGGCCGAGAAGTTCATGGTGGAATTTCTGGCCGCGATGCGCGCCAAGGACACGATCAGCTTCAAGCAGCGGCTGCGCTCGGTCGATCTGTTGATGATCGATGATGTCCAGTTCATTGCCGGCAAGGAATCGACCCAGGAAGAATTTTTCCACACGATGAACGAGATCATCGGCGCCGGGAAACGCCTGGTGATCACCGCCGATCGTTCACCCCAGAATCTGGAAGGCATCCAGGATCGCATCCTGTCGCGCATGGCCTGGGGCCTGGTTGCCGATATCAACCCGGCCGATTACGAGCTGCGCCTGAACATCCTGCATGCCAAGGTGAGCACATTGGCCAACCGCGCCCAGGTGCCCGACGATGTGATCGAGTTTCTGGCCCGCAAGATCACGGCCAATGTACGGGAACTCGAAGGCGCGCTCAATCGCGTCACCGCGTTCGCCTTGTTGGTGAACAAGCCGATCACGCTGGAATTCACCCGCGAGACGCTGGCCGATCTGCTGCGCGCCCACGAAAAGAAGCTCACCATCGACGAGATCCAGCGCAAGGTGGCGGATTATTACGGCCTGAAGCTGACCGAGCTGCTGTCCGAACGCCGTTCGCGGGAAGTCGCCCGGCCGCGCCAGATCGCCATGTATCTCGCCAAGAAGCTCACGCCGCGATCCCTGCCGGAAATCGGTCGGCGCTTCGGCAACCGCGATCACACCACGGTGATGCACGCGGTGAAGAAGGTCGAGGAACTGCGCGGCAAGGACCCGGAGATCGACAGCGACGTCGCCACCCTGGCACGACTGCTGGACGGCTGAGGCCGTAGCCTCGATTGCGATTTGATCGGATCATCTCGGCTCCCTCCCCGCAAGGGGGAGGGCGTTGAACGTTTCGAGCTGCGTGCTATCGGCTCTGGTTGACGCCGGCCGCCAAGCGCCTAACCCGGCTGTGTGCAGCGCCTGTCCCGCTCTGGTCCGTTCTGGTTCATCCTGTCCTGCTTCGCCTTTGCCGCGATGTGGGTGATGATCCGCTATGCCGCGCGCCAGTTGCACAGTTTCGAGATCGTGTTTTTCCGCAATGCGCTGGGCCTGCTGTTCCTGTTGCCGATGATCCTTGGCACGCCCGGCCTGATTCGGTGGACAAGGCTGCGCGTGCATCTGGGCCGGGCGACATCGGGCTTCATCGCCACCATGGGCACCTTCTATGCGGTGGCCAATGCCCCGCTCGCCGATGTGCTGGCGATCAATTACACGGCGCCGCTGTTCGGCACCATCGGCGCGGTGCTGATGCTCGGCGAAGTGATTCGCGCGCGGCGGGTGGCGGCGCTGGCGGTGGGCTTTGCCGGCATGCTGCTGGTGCTGCGCCCCGGTTCGGTGCCACTCACCCCTGGCATCCTTGCGGCGATCATTTCGGCGGTGTCCACCGGCTATTCGATTGTCGCCATGCGCACGCTGGTCGGCGTGGACGACAGCCGCGCCGTCGCCGCCTGGACCTTCATCCTGACCACCCTGCCCAGCCTGGCGGTGGCATTGTTCGTGTGGACACCGCCACCGCTTGCCGTGTGGCCACTGCTCGCTGGCATTGGCGCGATGGCGGCTGCGGGCCAATTGACCCTGGCCCGCGCCTTCTCGCTGTCCGAAGCCTCGGCGGTGCTGCCGCTGGATTTCGTGCGCTTTGGCCTGATCACCGCGGCCGGCGTGCTGCTGTTCGGGGAGCGTTATGATCTGCTCACCCTGGCCGGTGGCGCGCTGATCCTGGCTTCCACCATCTATCTGGCCGTGCGCGAGGCGCAGATCCGGCGGCAGGCGCGACCCTGATCGGGCTGGCGGTTTGGAAAGGTTGCGTGGGCGCGGCGGCCTGCCCATAACCGCAACATCAACGAGATGGGGAGAGAGAAATGCAACTGCAAGGTTTGTCGGCCGTGATCACCGGCGGTGCCTCTGGCCTGGGCGCGGCGACGGCGCGGCTGCTGGCCAGCCACGGCGTCAAGGTGGCGATTTTCGACATGAATGCCGAAAAGGGCGAGGCCGTCGCTGCCGAACTCGGCGGCGTGTTCTGCAATGTGAACGTGACGGATGAGGCTTCGGTGGATGCCGGCTTTGCCAAGGCGCGCGCTGCCATCGGCCAGGAGCGGATCCTGATCAACTGCGCCGGCACCGGCAACGCCATCAAGACCGCGAGCCGGTCGAAGGAAGACGGCAGCATCAAGCATTTCCCGCTGGAGGCGTTTGACCGCATCATCCAGATCAATCTGGTCGGCACCTTCCGCTGCATCGCCAAATCCGCCGCCGGCATGCTGAGCCTGCCGCCGATGGAAAATGGCGAGCGCGGCGCCATCGTCAACACGGCGAGCGTCGCCGCCGAAGATGGCCAGATCGGCCAGGCCGCCTATTCGGCATCGAAGGGTGGCGTCGTCGGCATGACCCTGCCGATCGCCCGCGACCTTTCCAGTGAAGGCATCCGCGTCAACACCATCCTGCCCGGCATCTTCAACACGCCCTTGTTGCAAGGCGCGCCGCAGCCGGTGAAGGACGCGCTGGGCGCGCAGGTGCCGTTCCCGAAGCGGCTGGGCAATCCGGAGGAATATGCCAGCCTCGCCGTGGAGATGTGCCGGAACTCCTATTTCAACGGCGAGGATGTGCGGTTGGATGGGGCCATTCGGATGGCGCCGCGCTGATCGCAGCCGGGCGCGAAACGAGCGCGCAGCGCTGTTTTCCGACCCCGGCAAGATCGGCCAGCGACCGAAAAAGGCGGCTCTCCAGCCGCCTTTTTTGTGTCGTCTGACGGCGTGGCTTTGCCGCCGGCCGCGCTCACCGGGCCTGCACTCGATCCTTGCCCCACCCCTCCGCCTCGCTGCGCTCGGCACCTCCCCTGGCAGGGGAGGACCATTCCGGCCCATTCATCAAAGCGCAACCATTGCCGCGCCATGCTGCTGCGCATGAGAAACCTCGCCCTCCTCGCCGCCCTGATCGCCGCGCCTGCGCTGGCGCAGACCCCGCCCGCCATCATCGGCCAGCCCTATATTCCCGCCCCGTGGTGGATGAAGGAGCCGGTGATTGCGTCGATGGGCCATGTCCGCACCGAAGTGCCGGCGAATCGCGCGCGCTTCGCGGCGCGATTCTCGGTGGTGGAAAAGACCGCGGCGGCTGCATCCAGTGCCGCCACCGCCCGGGCGCGCGAACTCGATGCGGCGCTGGCCGCGCTGGGCGCCGAGCGCGTGCGGCTGAACACCAGCCTGTCCACCCGCCCGCTTTATGACCAGTATCGGCAGAAGGATGGCAGTTTGGTCGACAACCAGCGCGCCGATCGCATCGACGCCTATGAGGTGACCGCCGAACTGGCCATCGAAGTGCGCGACATGGCGTTGCTGGAGCGGGCCTATCGGCTGGCGGTGGCGGCGCAGCCGTCCGCCATCGACCGGCCAAGCTTTGATCTGCAACCCGAAAACGAGCTGAAAAGCTGGTTGTATGAGGCGGCGGTCAAGGATGCCGCCCGCCGCGCCCGGCAGGCCAGCGCGGCCGCCGGCGCGCGGCTGGGGCCGGTGAAGATCATCGACCCTTCAGGCAGCGTGTGCACCACGCAGGTGCTGGCCGGCTGGCCAAGCTATGGCGATGCCGCAGCGGCCACCGACGTGGACGCGCCGCAGGTGATGGTGACCGGCAGCCGCATGGCCATGGCTGCACCGCCGCCGCCGCCGTCGCTGCAAGACCGCGCCGAAGCCGTGCAGGTGACCTTGCAGCCACCGTTGCGTGAACTGACCGCGCAGGCCTGCGTGATCTATGGCCTCGGCGGGCCCGGTTGACGCTGCCGATGACGCGGATTATCCTTGGTTTGTAACTGGGGGAGGAGTGGCACATGGCCCACAAGTTCGAAATCTACAAGGACAAGGCCGGCGAGTATCGGGTGCGGTTCAAGTACAACAGCGAGACGATGTTCTCGACCGAAGGCTATGCATCGAAAGCCTCGGCGATCAACGCCATTGAATCCATCAAGAAAAACGGGCCCGACGCCCCGACCGTCGAGGTCTGAAGGCTGATCCGAACAGCCTGAACATGGGCCGGCCGGTACCCTTGGGTGCCGGCCTTCCTGTTTGCAGGGTTCAGCCCAGCAGCGCGTCGATGGCCTTGGCCAGTTTCACATCGCGCACCGACAGGCCGCCGGCCTCATGGGTGGTCAGCGCGATGTCCAGCTTGTTGTAGACGTTGAACCATTCGGGATGGTGATCCTGGGCCTCGGCCAGCAGCGCCACCCGGCTCATGAAGCCCCAGGCCGCGCTGAAATCCTTGAACTTGAAGCTGCGCTTCAGATGCTCGCCATCGATCCGCCAGCCCGGCAGTGCCGCCGCCAGCGCGGCACGCGCCGCGGTGTCCAGTCTCTCGACCATGGCCATGATCCTTTCTAAGGGTGGCAGATGCTGATGGCCCCCACCCTTGCCGACATCGAAGCCCTGGCACAAGCCGCGGTCGAGCGCCTGCCGCTGCTGTTCCGGCAGCATCTCGCCAGCCTGATCCTGCGCGTCGAGGATTTCCCCGACGCGGAGGTGATGGCCGACATGGCGCTGGAGACGCCGTGGGATCTGCTCGGGCTTTATTGGGGCCGACATGTCGGCCTGAAGGGCGATGAACCGTCGGGCGCGCTGCCGGACATGATCTTCCTCTATCGCCGGCCGCTGCTCGATCTGTGGGCGGAGGGCGAAGAGTCGCTGGAGGGGCTGGTGACGCATGTGCTGGTGCACGAGGTCGGCCATCATTTCGGGCTGAGCGATGACGACATGGAGGCGATCGAGGCGGCGGCGCAGTAATTCGGGCCGCTTGCCAGCGTGCCGGTCATCGGCAACAAGTTGCAGTGAAGCGCCGGGGGGCGCGAGGAGGGGCGGATGAACGGATTTTCCGGCACACGGCGGCAATTTCTGGGCGGGGCCGGTGCGTTGGCACTGGCGCCGGCCGTGGCGAACGCAAAAGCCCCGCCGCTCGATCCCTTGCTGGCCATGCCGGGGCGTGAACTGGCCGGGTTGATCGCGGCGAAGAAGGTGAGCGCGGTGGAAGCGCTCGCGGCCGTGCTGGCGCAGATCGCGCGGCACAATCCGGCGCACAATGCGGTGGTGGCGCTGCAGGATGGCGATGCACTGATGGGCCAGGCCCGCGCCATGGATGCGAAATTGGCGGCGGGCGCGGCACCGGGGCCGCTGTTCGGCATGCCCTGGGCGGTGAAGGATCTGGCCGGCGTGATCGGCATCCGCACCACCAACGGCTCGCTGGTCAACAAGGACAATATCCCCACCAGCGAAGGCATCATGGTGCAGCGGTTGCGCAGCGCGGGTGCGCTGTTCATCGGCAAGACCAACGCGCCGGAATTCGGCCTGGGATCGCACACCATCAATCGCGTCTATGGCCCGACGCGCAATGCCTGGAACACGGCCAAATCCGCCGGGGGCAGCAGCGGCGGGGCCGGGGTGGCGTTGGGCTTGCGCATGGTTCCGCTGGCCGATGGATCGGATTTCGGCGGTTCGCTGCGCAATCCGGCTGTGTGGAACAATGTCTTCGGGTTTCGCACCACGCTGGGCACCATCCCGTCGGAAGGCGGCGAGCAGTGGATTTCGAAGATGAGCACGTCGGGCCCGATGGCGCGCAGCGTGTCTGATCTGGGGCTGGTCCTGTCGGTGATGGCCGGGCCGCATCCGGGGGTGCTGGGTGCGCTGCCGGTGGATGCGCGCAGCTTTGCCGCGCCGCTCGGCGCAGACCACAAGGGCGTGCGCATCGGCTGGCTGGGCGATTGGGGCGGGCGCGTGCCGCATGACGGGCAAGTGATGCGCATCTGTGAGGGTGCGCTGCCGGCGTTTCGCAGCCTGGGTTGCGTGGTGGATGACGCCAAGGTCGATCACGCGATCGAGCCGGTGTGGCAGGCGCTGATGCTGCTGCGATCCTGGGTGTCGGGCACCGGCCTGCAACGCTATGCCGACGATCCGGCGACGCGCGACCTGATCGGCCCGCAGGCGCATTGGGAAATCGCCAACAGCCGCACCATCACCGGCGCGCAGGTGCTGAATGCTTCCACCGTGCGCACGGCCTGGACGCGGGCGGTGGACAAATTGTTCGAAACCCACGATTTTCTGATTGCACCGGCGGTGCAGTTGCTGCCGTTTCCGGTGGAACAATTGTGGCCCACCGAGGTCGCCGGCAAGACGATGCGCAGCTATCACGAATGGATGCTGGGCACGTTCCTGGTGACGATGACCGGCCTGCCAGCGTTGGCGGCCCCGGCGGGATTCTCTGCAGACGGCCTGCCCGCCGGCATCCAGATCATCGGCCGCCGCGGCGCCGATCTGGCCTGCCTGAAATTGGCGCACGCCTATGAACAGGCAATGCGGCCGGTGATCAGCCGCCTGCCGCCGGCGTTGATCTGATGGTGGTCTATGGCGTGGCCGTGTTGGCCGGCTGCACTTTGGTCGGGCTTTATGTCGGCGATCTGCTTGGCGCGGCGCTGGGTTTGCAAGCGAATGTGGGCGGCGTCGGCATCGCGATGCTGCTGATGATCGCCTGCACCAATCTGCGCGCTGCGCCGCTGCGGCCTGGCACGCCGGCGGGCAACGGGGTCGATTTCTGGAGCCTGATGTATATCCCGATCATCGTCGCCATGGCGGCGCAGCAGAATGTGGCGGCGGCGGTGTCGGGCGGCGCGATGGCGATGCTGGCGGGTGTGGCAGCGGTGGTGGCCGGCTTTGCACTGGTGCCGGTGCTGGCGCGGATGGCACGCAAATGATGGTCCTGGAAAAATTCGCTGCCAGCAATGGCCTGCTGGTCGGCTTCCTGTTCGTCGGGCTGGTGATGGCGCTGGCCTACTGGATCGCCCGCCATCTCACGCGCGGGCTGCTGCACGGATCGGCGATCGCCATTGCGTTGGGGCTGTTGCTGGCCTGGGTGGCCGGCGAACAGACCGGCGGCGCCAAGGGCGTGGCGGATTGGCCGCTGTTGGCCGGGGTCGGCGTGCTGGGTGGATCGATGCTCCGCGATTTCGCCATCGTCGCCACGGCCTTTGGCGTGCGCCTGTCCGATCTGCGCAGCGCCGGCTGGGTGGCAGCGCTGTCGATCCCGCTGGGCGTCGTGGTCTCGTTCCTGTGCGGGGCGGTCGTGGCTTATGGCTTTGGCGTGCGCGATCCGGTGGCGATCACCACGATCGGCGCGGGTGCCGCCACCTATATCGTCGGGCCGGTCACCGGCGCCTCGCTGGGGGCGGCCTCCGATATCATCTCGCTCAGCATCGCGGCCGGCCTGGTGAAGGCGGTGCTGGTGATGATCGCCACGCCGCTGGTGGCGCGGCGCATCGGCCTCGACAATCCGGCCAGCGCGATGGTCTATGGCGGGCTGATGGGCACCAACAGCGGCGTGACCGGCGGCCTGGCCGCGACCGATCCCAAACTGGTGCCCTATGGCGCGATGACGGCCACCTTCTACACCGGGCTGGGCTGCCTGATGGGGCCGTCGGTGTTGTTTCTGGCGGTGAAGGCGGTGCTGGGTTAGGCCGTCACCCCAGCATCTTGGCCGGGTCCACGATCACATCATAATCCGCCCCGCTCACCAACCCGCTTCTGATCGCGGCTTCCCGCAACGTCAGGCCTTGCGTGTGGGCGGTCTTGGCGATCTTGGCGGCGGCGTCATAGCCGATTCTGGGTGCAAGCGCGGTGACCAGCATCAGCGAATTTGCGACCCCGCGGGCGATGTTGTCGCGGCGTGGCTCCAGGCCAGCCAGCAGGTTGGTGGTGAAGCTGCGCGACGCGTCGGCCAGCAGGCGCACGCTTTGCAGGAAGGCATGGGCCATCACCGGACGATAGACGTTGAGTTCGAGCAGGCCCTGGCTGTTGGCAAAGCTCAAGCTGGCCTGATTGCCGAACACTTGCGCACACACCATGGTCAGCGCCTCGACCTGGGTGGGGTTGACCTTGCCGGGCATGATCGAGCTGCCCGGTTCATTCTCCGGCAGTGCCAGTTCGCCAAGCCCGGACCGTGGCCCGGAACCGAGCAGGCGGATATCATTGGCGATCTTGTGCAGGCTGGTGGCCAGCGTGTTGAGCGCGCCGTGCAGGAACAGCAGCGCATCCTGGCCCGCCAAAGCGGCGAACTTGTTGGGGGCGGTGACGAAGGGCAGGCCGGTGAAGGCAGCGATTTCGGCTGCGACGGCTTCGGCAAAGCCCGGCGGCGCGTTCAGGCCTGTGCCGACCGCGGTGCCGCCTTGCGCCAGCTCATACAGGCCGGGCAGCGCCAGCAGGATCCGTTCGAGGCCGCCTGCCACCTGCGCGGCGTAACCGGAAAATTCCTGCCCCAGCGTGAGCGGCGTGGCATCCTGGCCATGGGTGCGGCCGATCTTGATGATGTCGCCCCACGCTGCCGCCTTGCCGGCCAGATCGGCGTGCAGGGCGTGCAAGGCCGGCAGCAGTCGATCCGTGATTTCGCGCGCCGCGGCGATGTGCAGCGCGGTGGGGAAGACATCGTTGGAGGATTGCGACAGGTTCACATGATCATTGGGGTGCACCGGCGATCTCGCGCCGCGCATGCCGCCCAGCGCTTCGCTCGCCAGATTGGCGATCACTTCATTGGCGTTCATGTTGGTCTGGGTGCCCGATCCGGTCTGCCACACCAGCAGCGGGAATTCGGCGTCCAGCCGGCCATCGGCCACCCGCATTGCAGCATCGGCGATGGCGGCTGCGATGGCGGGATCGAGCCCGCCCAATCGCGCGTTGGTGCGCGCCGCGGCCAGCTTGATCACGCCCAGCGCATGGATGATCGGCGGCGGCATCCGCTCCGTGCCGATGCGGAAATTTTCCAGGCTGCGCTGGGTTTGCGCGCCCCACAGATGGGCTGCGGGGACTGCGATCGGCCCCATGGAATCCTGTTCGATGCGCGTGTTGGCCATGGCCGGAGCCTAGGGCCGGCGCGGTCGCGCGGCGAGGGCCGGAATCTTCGCCTGCATCAACAACGAGTGGTCATCGCCGCCCGCCCCTGCCACACTGCGCGGCAACAGGGGGGTGAAGCGATGCAGGTCAGGATGTTGGGGGGCGGCGCGGCGGCGCTGATTGGCGTGCTATGGGCTGGCGCGGTGGCGGCGACCACCTTGATCAGCGGGGCGGTGGTGCAGGATGGATCGGGCGCGGCACCCCGGCAGGCATCGGTGCGCATCGATGGGGGCCGCATCGTTGCGGTCGGCGATCTGGCGCCGCAGCCGGGCGAGACGCTGATCGATGGCAAGGGCCTGGTGCTGGCGCCGGGCTTCATCGATGGCCACAGCCACCATGATCGCGATGATTATGCCGATCGCACCATGTTGCCACTGCTGGCGCAGGGGGTGACGACCATCGTGGTTGGCCAGGATGGCGGCAGCGATGCGCCGTTTGCGCAAATGGCCGCCACGTTCAACGCCAGGCCTGCCGCCATCAATGTCGCGGCCTATACCGGGCACGGCTTCGTGCGCGATACGGTGATGGGCAAGGATTACAAGCGGGTCGCGACGGCGGGTGAAGTGGCGAAGATGCAGGCGCTGCTCGCCGCCGACATCAAGGCGGGATCGCTCGGCCTGTCCACCGGCTTGGAATATGATCCCGGCATTTATTCCAGCCGTGATGAGGTGCTGGCGCTGGCCCGCACCACGCAAGCCGGCGGCGGGCGGTACATCAGCCATATCCGCAGCGAGGATGTGGCGGTGGATGCGGCGCTGGATGAGCTGATCGATCTGGGCGCGAAAACCGGCGTGCCGGTGCAGGTCTCGCACATCAAGCTGGGCATGGTCAGCCGCTGGGGTGGTGCCAAGGCGGTGCTCGCCAAGCTGGACGCTGCCCGCGCGCGCGGCATCCAGGTGACGGCGGATGTCTACCCCTATGAATATTGGCAGGCCACGTTGACCGTGCTGTTTCCCAAGCGCGATTTCACCGACATCGCCGCGGCGCGCTTTGCGTTGACGGAGCTGACGACGCCGGCCGGCATGCTGATCGGCTTTTACGCCCCCGATCCGGCGCTGGCGGGCAAGACCATCGCCGAGATTGCCGCCATGCGCGGCGAGGAGCCGGCAAAGACCTATTTGTGGCTGATCCAGACGGCAGAGGCCTGGCGCATTGCCCACCCGGAAGCGACCCGGGTGGAATCGGTGATCGGCACGGCGATGGCCCCGCAGGATGTGGCGGATTTCATCGCCTGGCCGCACAGCAACATCTGTTCCGATGGCGGCATCGGTGGCCGCCATCCGCGCGGCGCCGGCACCTTCGGCAAGATCGTCCGCCAATATGTGCGTGAGGACAAATTGCTGAGCATGGCGCAGGCCGTGCACAAGATGACCGGGCTGACCGCCGCGCATCTGGGGTTGGCCGGGCGCGGGCTGATCAAGCCGGGCTATACCGCCGATCTGGTGCTGTTCGATGCGGAGCGTTTCGCCGACAAGGCGACGGTGCAGCAGCCCAACGCGCTGGCGGTGGGTATGAACATGGTGATGGTGGCCGGCCAGGTGGTCTATCGCGATGGCGCGGCGACGGGCGCGTTTCCGGGCCAGTATCTGAAGCGCGGCGCGCCATGATTGCCAAGGTGATTGCCAAGGCAATTGATCGACGGCAGCTTCTGGCTGGCGCCGGCGCGCTGCTGGCGGCTGGCGCGGCGGCTTCGCCGGTGCTGGTGGCGGACAATCACCGGCTGACGCTGGCACGCGCGACGCGGCGCAACGGCTGGGTGGAAGTGGACGCCGCCGCATTTGAGGCCAATATCGACAGGGTGCGGTCCGTTGTCGGCCCCGCCCGGCTGTGCGCCGTGATGAAGGCGGATGCGTACGGGAACGGCATCGCGCTGCTGATGCGATCGATCATCGCCAAGCGCATCACCGAAGTGGCGATCACGTCGAATGACGAGGCGATGGTGGCGCGCACGCTCGGGTTTCGCGGGCGGCTGCTGCGCATCCGCACCGCCACGCCGGACGAGATGGCGGATGGTTTCGCGCTGAATATCGAGGAAGCGATCGGCAATGCCGATGCCGCCGCCCGGCTGGCGATGCTGTGGCGGCAGTATGGCAAACGGCGGGCGCTGCCGGTGATCCTGGCGCTGAACAGCGGCGGCATGTCCCGCAACGGCATCGAGCTGTCCACCGATTATGGCAAGGCCGACGCGCGGGCGATCCTGGCACTGCCGGGGCTGCAGATGCGCGGGGTGATGACGCATTTCCCCAGCGAGGAAGGCCCGGACATATTGGCGCAACTGGCGCGTTATGAAGCCGATCTGGCCTGGCTGCGCAGCGCCGGGTTGGGCGCGGTCGAGCGCCACACCGCCAACAGCTTCGCCACGCTGCAACACCCTGCCACGCGGCTGGACATGGTGCGTGTTGGCGGGCTGCTCTATGGCGATCCCGGTTCGGTGAAGACCAGCGACTATCTGCCCACGATGGCGATCAAGTCGCGGGTGGCGGCGGTGAACCATTATCCCGCCGGGCAAACGGTGAATTATGATCGCACCTTCCGCTTAGGTCGCGAAAGCTGGCTGGCCAATATCCCCATCGGCTATTCCGACGGCCTCCGCCGCAGCTTCAGCCATGCCAACCGGCCTGAGTTTCCCGCCGATCTGGGCCGCAATCCGCAGGTGCTGATCGGCGGGCAACGCTTTCCGATTGTCGGCCGGGTGACGATGAACACGCTGATGGTCGATGTGACCGGGCGGCAGGATCGGGTCGCGCTGGGCGACGAGGTCGTGCTGTTCGGCGCGCAAGGGGGCGAGCGCATCACCCAGGCGGAATTCGAGGCGGCTGGCAGCGGCTATGGCCCGGAACTGCTGGCGATGCTGGGGGCGGGGCTGCCGCGGGTGTTGAAGGCCTAGACTTGATCGCATTCGGGCTGAGGCGCCCAACTTCCTCCCCGTTGACCTTCGGTCGCCTACGGCTGTGGGGAGGGCGACTCGCTCCCCTTGGCGCGAGCGGGGTGGGGGTAGCCCCTTGAGTCACAGCAGGCGGGGACCCCCACCCCCCGGATCAAGTCCGGGGCAGGCTGCTCGGCTGGCGCCGAGTCGCCCTCCCCGCAAGGGGAGGGAGTTGAAGTGCTTCGATCAAACTGCAATCGAGTTTGGAAATTTCTGACGCCAAGCGCTGGCCCTTACTGCGGGTCGCCCGGTGGCAGCTGGATCGGCTGGCTGGGTTCGACCGCGGTGACGCCGTCGATCGATTTACAGGCTTCGACAGTGTCGGGATCGGCGGTGCCGACCAGCATTGCCAGCTCGGCGAGCACGCTGGTTGCGGTGAAGCCCTTGGCGCGCAGGGCGTCGGCGACGGCGGCGGCCGGAGCGCCGGGCGCCAGGGTGACGATATACTCCACGGGATCGGCCATGTCGGGATGATACTCCGAATTGCGTCTCGATGATATCGGTTTGGCCGATGCCATCGAGACGCAGGTTTCGAACTATGCAGACTGGGCTTACTGAACCGCCTGGACCAGGCCGCTGCCAACAGCGGTGACCGGGAGGGGCAGCGGGCGGGCGCGGGCGCGCAGGGCGGCGCGCAAAGCATTGCCGCGCAGGCCGGTGGCTTGGGCGAGCAGCGCCGCGCAGCCGGCGGCGTGCGGGGTGGCCATGCTGGTGCCGGTCTTGGGGCCATAGCGGGTGGGCATCGGCACCGATGAAAAGACACTGCTGCCCGGCGCAGCGATCTGGATCGGGCCCCCGTTGGAATAATAGGCCACGCCCAGATTGGGATCGAGCGCGGCGCAGGCCATGATGGTTGGCGAATTGGCCGGCGCGCCGCACGGGCTGATCGTGCCGGGCCGGTTGCTGCTGTTGCCGGCGGCCGCGATGATCAGGCACCCGGCATTGAGCGCCTGCTGCCCGGCCTGCGTGTAATAGGCATAAGGCCCGCCGCCGCCGCCCAGCGACATGGAGATGACTTCGCAGCGGTTGGCAATGGCCCAGTTCATGCCCGCCAGCACCGACGCCGACGTGCCGCCGCCGGTGTTGGACAGGACCTTGCCGATGAAGATGTTGGCTTCAAAGGCCACGCCATAGCGCGGTATGTTGCCGGCCGGCGCGCGCGGGCCGGCGGCGGTGCCGGTGCAATGCGTGCCATGGCCGTTGACGTCTTGCGTGGTCTCGCCGCTGATGAAGCTGCGGTGCACGATGGCCCGCCCGGCGAAATCCGGGTGGCGGAAATCGAAACCGGTGTCGAGAATCGCGATCTTGATGCCGCGGCCAGTGAAGCGGCTGGTGTTGGCGCGCACAGCCACAATGCCCCAGGTGTTGCCGAGCACGGCACTGGCCGGATCGTCGGCGCCTTCGCCTTCGCCGCCGCCACCACCGCCACCGGCGGCCAGATCATCGCGGATGCGCGCCGCGGCGGCGGCAAAGCCGCGCAGATATTCGGCCGGATCGACGCCGGCCGGGAACATGAAGATTTCGGGTTCATTGGCGGAAAAGGCCGCAGTTGCCGAACTGCCGTCGCCAAAACTGCTGGCGGCCATGCCGGATGCTTCATCGAGGATGGCGACGCCAAGCTCTTCGAACACCAGGCCCGATGCGCCCGACAGCCCTTCGGCCGTGATGTCATCACCGTCGAAATCCGATGAGGAGGCGATGCTGCCCGGCGCGAGATCATTGAGACTGGCGCGGCCTTGCGCAATCGCGTCGGGATTGAAGGTGATGATCCGCCGCCCGGTTTCCAGGGCCGCTCCGCCTTCGGCAACCGAATCGGCGCCAAGGCTGTTCAGCATTTTTTCCAGCATTTCGTCAGGATTGGTCAGAATATCCATCATCGTCCTCCTCCTTGGTTACTGCTGTGTAATAATTTGTGCTTGTGGAAATTGGTTGTTGAGCGGGCCTTTGCTTTGGCAATCAAGCACGCCAATATTCATTGCCCTGATATCAGGCCAAAATATGATTGCGGTTCATGCCGTGGATTTACAGTCATTCAGTTCGGTGTAGCCATGGTGCGATCATATTGTTGCAAAAATATTTATGATAGAGCCGCATAGACGCCGTCATCTGGCGATATTGCATTGCACAAAATCGTTGATTGACCGATTCATGGTGAATTAAGCCACCAGTCCGGTGAATTCATGGCCTTGTTTTGGTTTGGGATTCCTGCGGGTCACAGATCGGGCCCAAGCCCCGGCACAGCGCCGCAGGCAGCGGACCGGCCGGCTCGGCCGGCTGAAACATTTCTCGGGGTGAACGCACTATTCACGGCGCAGTCACGCACGCTGCTGTGGTTTCACGGCGATCCGGGCCACGCCTGCGCCCGCAGCGCGAGTCGCGGCGCTTGCCAGCCCGGCCAGCGCCCCTTGATTCAGCGCTCCTGAATCACCGCCCCGTGAACAGCGGGGCGCGCTTTTCGCGGTAGCTGGTGAAGGCCTCGCGGAAATCTTCGGTTTTCGTCGCCTGATCCTGCTCGTGGTCGGCGGCGGCGAAGGCCGTGGAATAATCTTCGTCGAGCGCGGTCCATACTTGCGCCTTCATTGCGGCGAGGCTGCGCGGGGCGCTGAAGGTGGCGATGTTCCGGGCGTAGGCCTTGGCGTGGGCCAGCAGCTCATCATCGGCGAATGTGTCGTTGACGAGGCCGAGCGCCTTGGCCTCGGCACCGTCGAAGCGGCGGGCGGTGTAGAGCAGGTCCATGGCGCGGGCCTGGCCGATGAGGCGGGTGAGCAGCCAGGCCGAGCCTTTTTCGCCGGGCACGCCGATGCGGGCGAAGGTGGCGTTGAACAGCGCCGACTGCGCAGCAAAGCGGATGTCGCAGTGCAGGGCGAGGATGAAGCCCCAGCCGAACGCCGGGCCATTGACGGCCGCGATGGTCGGCTTGCGGCAGGTGATCAGCACTGGCCAGCCGCCGCTGTAATAGGGCGCCAGCTTCGGCCCGATATCGTCGCCCCATTGCGGCGCGGTTTCCGGGTGTGTCTCCACACGGCCACCGCCGCCGGTGCCGATGATGCCCAGATCAAGCCCGGCGCTGAAGCTGCGGCCGGCGCCGGTGATCAGGATCACCTTTGCATCCGGATCGGAACCGGCGCGGGCGACGGCGGCGAAAAAGTCCGTCAGCATCTGCGGGGTGAGCGCGTTCAGCTTTTCGGGGCGGTTGAGGGTGATGGTCGCCACCCCATCCGCCAGATCATAGAGAATGTCGCTCGGTGCGCGAGCCGGACCGGAGGATAGCTCGCTCATGCAGCGAACCGGTTCAGGCGCTGGCTGATGATGCGTTCGGCATCGGCCATGATGGTGTCGATCAATTGCTGCACGGTGGGAATGTCGTGAATCAGGCCGGCGACCATGCCGCAGCTCCAGCCGCCGGCATCCATGTCACCATCGCGCATGATCTTCGGATAGACGCCGGCGACTTCCGCGATGATATCCTCGAACTTGAGGTCTGCGCCCAGCGTGCGCTCCTTTTCGAGCAGGCGTTCGACGGCGGCATTGTTGAGCACGCGCTCGGTGTTGCGCAGCGGGCGCATGATCAGGCGGGTGTCCAGTTCGGTGGCGGCGACCAGCGCGGCCTTCACATTGTCGTGCACCGGCGCTTCGACCGTGGCGATGAAGCGGGTGCCCATGTTGACGCCTTCGGCGCCGAGCGCCAGCGCCGCCACCAACTGGCTGCCGGTGGCGCAGCCGCCGCTGGCCACGAACGGGATCTCCAGTTCTTCGGCGGCGCGCGGCAGCAGCACCCAGTTGCCGACATCATCTTCACCGGGATGGCCGCCGCATTCGAAACCATCCACCGACACCGCATCACAGCCGATCGCCTGCGCCTTCAGGCTGTGGCGCACGCTGGTGCATTTGTGGATCACCTTGATGCCGGCCTCTTTCAAAGCCGGCAGATATTTCGCCGGGTTGTTGCCGGCGGTTTCCACCACCTTCACGCCGCCATCGATGATCGCCTTGATCAGGCCGGGATAATCCGGCGGGGTGACGCTGGGCAGGAAGGTGAGGTTCACGCCGAACGGCTTGGCGGTCATCGTCTTGCAGCGGGCGATTTCGGCGGCGAGCTTTTCGGGCGTGCCCAGGGTGAGGGCGGTGATGATGCCCAACCCGCCGGCATTGGAAACCGCGGCGGCCATTTCGGCAAAGCCGACATAATGCATGCCGCCCTGCATGATCGGGTGCTGGATGCCGAACAATTCCGTGATGCGCGTCTTCATGCTGTGTTCCCCAAGTTTTGCCGCAGGCTAACCCGCGTGTTCGCTGGCAGCAATGCCGCGATTGTGGGAGGATTGGCCCGATGATCGAATTTGGCGTGTTGAGCATCACGCTGCTGCTGGGCTGCGTGCAGGGGCTGGTGCTGGCGGGCCTGTTGTGGCGCGCGCCGGCCAATCGCGCCGCCAATCGCTGGCTGGCGCTGCTGATCGTGGCGGTGGCAGCGCTGATCACGCCTTATATCATCGGCTTTGCCGGCTTTTATGATGCCTGGCCGTGGCTCAGTTTTGCGCCGTTCAGCTATACGATGGCGTTCGGGCCGCTGCTCTGGCTTTATGCGGCCAACCTGACCGGGCGGGCCCCGGCGCTTGTATGGCCGCATTTCCTGGCCGTTGCCGTGCAGTTTGCGGCCGACGCGCTGGTGTTTCCGTTGCCTTTGGCCACCAAGAACTGGTGGGACGGCGCCGCGCACGCGCCTTTCATCGATCCCGCCTTCACCCTGGGCTGCTTTGTGTCGATGGCCGTCTATGGCCGCATGGCCTGGCGCTGCTGGGCGGATTATCGCCGCTGGCTGGGCGAGAATGTGACGGATGCGGTGGATTTCGATGTGCTGTGGCTGCGCAATTTCCTGATCGCGATTGCGCTGGTGGTGGGCGTGTGGCTGGGCTTTTTCGCTGCCAACCTGCGCGATCCGGGGCGCAATTATTTCGATCAATTCTGGCTGTATATGCTCTTTTCCGGCCTGGTCATCTATCTCGGCGTGGAAGGCTGGCGCCATGCCGGCACGCGCTATCCATTGCCAACGGATTCGGCCCTGTCCGTGGCCGCAGCGTCGATGGTGGCCGCGCAGCCGCAATCGGCAACGGCGAAGGATTGGGCCGCGATGGGCGCGCGGTTCGTGGCGCAGATCGAGGCACAGGCGCTGTGGCAAGATCCGGATCTGACCGCCGCCAGCCTGGCCCGCGCGCTGGGCACCAACACCAACTATCTGGCGCGCGCCTTCAATGATGGGCTGGGTGCCAATTTCAACGCGGTGATCAACCGGCGGCGGGTGCGCGAAGTGCAGGGGTGGCTGGCCGATCCAGCCGACACACGCGCGATTCTGGCGATGGCGATGGACGCCGGCTTTCGATCAAAGGCCAGTTTCAACCGGGCCTTTGCCGAATTTGCCGGGACAACGCCGTCGAAAGCACGTCTCAGATCCTGAAAGGCGCATGATTTTCAGCGTTTCGGGCGAAGGGCCCCGGCGGATCGGCCAGGGACGTGGCGTTCAATGCCATCCCGAAAGGCCCGCCATGTTCCGCTCTGCCCTTGTTGCCGTTCTGCTTGCCGCCGCCCCAGCCATTGCGGCCGAGATGCCCAACCCGCTGCTCAGCCCGGCGCAGGCGAGCGCCGACGTCGCCCTGCTGCGCCGCGCGATGGAGACGATCCATCCCGGCCTCTATCGTTATGTGCCCAAGGCCGAAGTGGACGCAAATTTCGTCCGGCTGGCGGCGCTGGCGCGCGCGCCGATCAGCACGCTCGCGCTGCACCGGGAAATCGCGCGCCTGGTGGCCAGCATCCACTGTGACCACAGCAAGCCGGAATTGCCGGCCGCCATCGAACGCTGGCGCAAGACCAATGCCAGCCACCTGCCGCTGCGCTTTGCCCTGATCGAAGGGCGGATGATCGTGGTGTCGGGCGCGCTGCCCCGGGGGGCCGAGATCACGGCGATCAATGGTCGGCAGGTCCCGCACATCCTCACCGCGTTGGCGCCGCTGGTGTCATATGATGGTGACACCGATCAGCATGTCGCCGTGAAGATCGCCGACGACAGTGATTTGTCGGGCAGCGATCTGGATGAATATTGGCCCGGCCTGTTCGGCGCGCCGACCAGTTGGGATATCGCCTGGAAAATGCCGGGCGCGGCAGGGATCGAGCGCAGCACACTGGCGCCGATCAGCTTTGACGCCTGGACGCAGTTGGCCCCGGCGGGCGGCAACCACCGCGTGGAATTCTACAACGGCATCAGCTGGCGCATGGCCGGCAAGACGGCGCGGCTGCGCATCGACACCTTCGTCAACTACCGCAATCCGGTGGCGCCCACGCCGTACCTGGGCGGCTTCTTCATGGCGATGAAGGCTGCCGGCACCGAGCATCTGATCCTCGATCTCAGGAACAACGGCGGCGGATCGGAAGATGTGTCGATTGCACTGGCGCGCTATCTGTTCGACGCGCCGTTCACCTGGTCAAAACCGGTGCGTTACAAGGCGATCCGCTTTGGCGATCTGCCCGAACATATCGAAAGCTGGGGTGATCCGGCCGCGTTGTTCAACCCGCCCGAGACGGATTTCGTGCGCACCGCTGACGGCATGTTTGATCGCATTCCGGCTGGCACCGACGAAACCAGTGATGATGACAGCACGATCGAACATCAGGTGCTGCCGGCAGCGCAGCGCTTCGCCGGGCGGCTGACCGTGCTGACCGGGCCGCAGAACGGCTCTGGCGCCACGCGCACCATCGCCTGGCTGAAGGAACGGCGCGGCGCGACGCTGGTCGGCGAGGAAGGCTCGGGCAGTGCCGAAGGGCCGACCGCCGGGCAGATCTTCCTGGTCACCCTGCCGGCCAGCGGCATCAAGCTGCGCGTGCCCAATGCATGGAACCGCACCAACATCGCCCGCTTCACGCCTCGGCGCGGGGTGGCGGCGGATCTGTTGGTGGTGCCGACCCTGGCGGACTTCAGCGCCGGGCGGGATCGCGCGGTGGAGGTGGCGCGCGCGCTCGACCAGCCGGCGGCCCCGCTGGATGCGGGCGCGGAACTGACCAAGGCGCTCGCCGGCAACTGGACCGGCCGGCTCGATTATCGCGATCATGGCGACGACAGCCGTGAAAGCCTGCCGACCTTGTTGACCGCCACGGGCCTTTCGCTGGCCTGGACCTATGATGACGGCCCGGGCAAGACCGTGCGTAGCGTCGAGACCTGGACGTTCACGCCAGATGGCAAGGCGCTGGTCGTCACCGGCAAGGACAGTCGCGAAACGATGACGGTTTCCGAACTGCGCCGCAGCCGCGATGGCGCGCTCACCCTCGTGCTGGACGGCACTGGCAACGAGAATGGCAAGGCCGTGATCGTGCGCACCATCCTGACCCGCGACGGCGAAACCCTGCGCATCACCCGGCAGAGCCGCAGCCCCGGCCAGCCGTTCATCATGCGCCACAGCCATCAGTTGCGCCCGGCGGCCTGACCCACTGGCCGTTTGCCGGCCTGCATGGCAAGACATGCGCCATGCAGGCCGGCACCACCATCTTCGAACATATGTCCGGCCTGGCGCGTGCGCATGGCGCGGTCAATCTGGGGCAGGGCTTTCCGGATTTCGGCTGGCCCGATGCGGTGCTGGCCGCCGGAGCCGATGCGATCCTGCACGGCAACAATCAATATCCGCCGATGCGGGGGCTGCCCGAATTGCGCGCGGCCGTGTGTGCATTCTACGCGCGGCGGCAAGGGCTGGCGCTCACGCCCGACCAGGTCATCGTCACCTCTGGCGCCACCGAGGCGCTGGCGGCCAGCATCATGGCGGTTGCCGCTGCCGATGACGAGGTGATCCTGTTTGCGCCGGCTTACGATGCCTATGCGCCGCTGGTGCGCCGCGCCGGCGCGGTGCCGGTGTTCGTCGATCTGCTTCCGCCGGATTGGCAGGCCAGTGCCGAGGCGATTGCCGCCGCCATCACTCCGCGCACCCGCGCGATTCTGCTGAACACGCCGCACAATCCCACCGGCAGCATCGCCGGCGCGGCCATGCTGGCGGCGATTGCCGAACTGGCCGCGACGCACGACCTGATCATCATCAGCGATGAGGTGTGGGAGGAAGTCATCGTCGGCGCCGCGCCGCATGCCTCCCCGTTCGCCTTGGCGCCGGCGCGCACCATCAAGATCGGTTCGGCTGGCAAGCTGCTGGCGCTCACCGGCTGGAAGGTTGGCTGGGTGGTGGCAGCGACCGCGCTGGCCGAGCGTGTGGCGCAGGTGCACCAGTTTCTCACCTTCACCACGCCGCCGCCGCTGCAGGTGGCGGTGGCGGCCGGGCTGGCGTTGCCGGATGCCTATTTCGCCGCGACCCGCGCACGCTTCGTGGCGGCGCGCGATCGGTTGGTGGCAGCCCTCAGCGCCGGCGGCTGGCGATTGTTGCCGGCGCAGGGCAGCTATTTCGTGATGGCCGATCTGACCGCATCCGGCGTGACGATGCGTGACCGCGATTTCTGCGAGATGGCCGTCGCCAGCGCCGGCGTCGCGGCGATCCCGCTGAGTGCATTCATGCCGGATGGTGGGTCAGATGGTGGGCAAACGCCGTTCATCCGGCTGTGCTTTGCCAAATCCGATGCCGTGCTGGATGCTGGCGCGGCGCGGCTGAATGCGGCGCGCACGCGGCCATGACCCATGCTTGACTGTGTTGCTTGAGTAGTGCACATGGGCAAGGGCAAGATGCTGGGAACCGGATGATGGCAGAGCGGCACGTGAATGGCGGCAATGTGGTTTCCACCGGCATCGGCTTCGGCTCGGCGCTGGCCATCACCATCAGCTGGAGCCTGCACAAATCCCTGTTGTGGGCCGTGATCCACGGGATTTTCGGCTGGTTTTACGTCATTTACTATGCGCTGACGCGTTAGGCCGTGAACTCATAAGTTCCATACCCCGTCATTGCCCGCAGAAGCGAAATG
>NZ_JBBATQ010000013.1:0-97028 GCF_040398665.1 Sandarakinorhabdus sp. | reverse complement strand
ATTTCGCTTCTGCGGGCAATGACGGGGTATGGAATTTATGAGTTCACGGCCTAGTCGCCTTCAAATTCCAGCAGATTATGCACGCTGATCCCCGCCGCGCGCAGTTTCGCCGCGCCGCCCAGATCGGGCAGATCGATCACGAACGCCGCTTCGTCCACCACTGCGCCGGCCCCGCGCAGCAATTCCAGCCCGGCCAGCGCGGTGCCGCCGGTGGCGATCAGATCATCAACCAGCAACACGCGCTGGCCCGGTTGCACCGCATCGGCGTGCATCTCGATGCGGTCGGTGCCATATTCCAGCGCATAATTGACCCCGGTCACCCGGCCGGGCAGCTTATTCTGCTTGCGCAGCAGCACGAAGCCCACCCCAAGCCGTTGCGCCAGCGCCGCGCCGAAGATGAAGCCGCGCGCTTCGATGCCGGCGACCAGATCGGGCGGCGTGATGATGGCTGCCGCCAGCCGTTCAGTGCAGGCGGCAAAGCCCGTGCCATCGAGGAGCAAGGTGGTGATGTCGCGAAACATGATACCGGCGTGCGGATAATCCTTTATCGTCCGCACCAGCGCCGCCAGATCCTCGTTGGCCATCAAGCCCTCCACAACAAAGCGGCGGCCATCCTTTCGGAGGGCCGCCGCCTGTTCAACATCCAAATCGAAGATCAGGCCTTTTTGACGTCGGCCCACACCTTGCGATAGGTCAGATAACCCAGCCCGGTCATGACGATCAGGAACAGGATCACCGCCACGCCGGTTTCCTTGCGGTTTTCCAGCTTGGGTTCGGCCGTCCAGGTCAGGAAGGTCGCCACGTCCTTGGCATATTGGTCAACCGTCGCCGGTGAACCATCCGCATAGGTCACCTGGCCGTCGGCCGCGAGCGGCGGCGGCATGGCAATGTTGATGCTGTGGAAATAGGGGTTGTAATACAGTGTATCCGGCTTGGTCCAACCCTTCGGCACATCATCGGAATAGCCGGTGAGCAGCGAATAGACATAGTTGGTGCCGTTCGGGCGCGCCTTGGTCATCAGCGACAGATCGGGCGGGTTGGCGCCATTCTGCGCCGCACGGGCAGCGGCTTCATTGGCATAAACCAGCGGGAACTTGTCGGCCGCGGTGGCCTTGCGCGTCGTCGGTTCGCCAGCGCTGTCAATTGCCGGCACTTCATATTCGCCGGCGATCGTCTTGATCTGTGCCGGCGTGAAACCAAGGTCGGCCAGATCACGGAAGGCAACGCGGTTGATCGAATGGCAGGCCGAGCAGACTTCCTTGTACACCTGGAAGCCGCGCTGCAACTGGGCGCGATCGAACGTGCCCAGCACGCCGAGGTTGCCCGGGCCGTTGTGGACCCATTCCATGTGCTTCGGGTGTTTGTGCAAGGCCTTGGCCATGTCTGGCGTCACGTCCTCGCGGGGGGCGATCGCCCCCCACAAGGCGTTGATGACAAACAGCAGGCCGACGGCAAGAGCGCCCCAGCGGATCATTGACATCTACTCCTTATTCGGCCGGCTGCGCCAGGGGCGCGCCGCCGCTGCTGCCACCACTGCCGGCCTTGCTGTACTTGGCCAGCACGGCCTCCGAGATCGAATTCGGCAGCGGCTTGGTCTTCTCCAGCTTGGAGACGATCGGCAGGATGATCAGAAAGTGCGCGAAATAATAAGCGGTGAGCAACTGGCTGGCCCGCAGATAGGGCTCTTCAGCCGGCGCACCGCCGCACACGCCCAACGCCAACGCCACGGCGACGAACACCCAGAACAGGATGCGCGACAGCGGGCGATAGTTGTTCGAACGAACCGGCGACGTGTCCAGCCAAGGCAGCAGGAACAGCAGCAGGATCGAGGCAAACATGGCGAGCACGCCCCACAGCTTGGCCGGCACGCCGAGGAAATCGGCCGTGAAGGCGCGCAGGATGGCGTAGAAGGGCCAGAAATACCATTCCGGAACAATGTGCGCCGGCGTGGAAAGCGGGTTGGCCGGGATATAGTTGTCGGCTTCGCCCAGGGCGTTCGGCATGAAGAACACGAAGGCCGAGAACAGGATCAGATAGATCCCGAGGCCAACGAAATCCTTGGCGGTGTAATAGGGGTGGAACGGGATCGTGTCGCTCTCGGTCTTCACCTCAATGCCGGTCGGGTTGTTGGAACCCGGAATGTGCAGCGCCCACACGTGCAGGATGATCACCCCGAACGTCACGAACGGCAGCAGATAATGCAGCGAGAAGAAGCGGTTCAGCGTCGCGTTGTCGGGCGAGAAGCCGCCGAGCAGCCAGGTCTGGATCGTCGGACCAACCAGCGGAATTGCCGAGAACAGCCCGGTGATGACCTGCGCGCCCCAGAAGCTCATCTGGCCCCAGACCAGCACATAGCCCATGAACGCCGTGGCCATCATCAGCAGGAAGATCACGAGGCCGAGCATCCACAGCACTTCGCGTGGCGGCTTGTAGGAACCATAATAAAGCCCACGGAAAATGTGGATATACACAACGCCGAAGAAGAAGCTGGCCCCCACCGCGTGCATGTAGCGGATCATCCAGCCGCCGTTCACATCACGCATGATGTGTTCGACGCTATCAAAGGCGACGCGGGTGTCGGCTGCGAAGTGCATGGCGAGCACGACACCGGTGATGATCTGGATGACCAGCGCCACACCGGCGAGCACGCCGAAATTATAGAATGCGTTCAGGTTCTTGGGCGTGGGATAGCCCGGCCCGAGCGCATTGAAGATGAACCGCGGCAGCGGCAGCCGCTGATCGATCCACTTGCCGACTTCGCTGGTCGGCTGAAATTGTTTTGCCCAGGGAAAGCTCATCTTTCTCCTCCTCAGCCGATCGTCACCGAAGTGGGTGACTTGAATTGATAGGGCGGCACTTCCAGATTCTTGGGCGCCGGGCCCTTGCGGATGCGCGCGGCCGTATCATAGTGCGAGCCGTGGCACGGGCAGAAATAGCCGCCGAAATCGCCGCGCACTTCGCCTTCCGCGGCGCCCAGCGGGACGCAGCCGAGGTGCGTGCACACGCCCAGCGTGATCAGCCATTGTTCGTTGCCAGCCTTGGTGCGGTCTTCCAGCTTCTGCGGATCACGCAAGGATGCCACGTCCACCTTCTTGGCCGAGGCGATTTCTTCGGGCGTCAGATGCCGGGCAAAGATCGGCTTGCCGCGCCAGCTGGCCTTGATGGCCTGGCCGGGCTGCACGGCGGCCAGATCGAGATCGATCGACGCCAGCGCCAGCACGTCGGCCGACGGGTTCATCTGGTTGACCAGTGACCAGGCCACCGGCACCACGCCAGCGCCGGCAAAGGCCGCCGTGGCAATATAGAGGAAATCCCGGCGGCGCTCACCGCCCGATCCGAGATTTTCGACAGGAGCCTGCCGCACTTCGCTCGCCATTTCGTCCCTTCCGAAACTGGATGCAAGACAGGCGGGACCGCCGCCCACCTGCAATCGGACGGCGATAGACAAGCGATGGGCGCAACGCAACGGGCAAAAGGGCGATGGACCTCGGACATTTTGGCGCGCCCATTACCAGTCCGTAAGATACGGGCGATGATCGGCCGCGCGGGTTAGGGCTTTTCCGCCGCGCCGTGGCTGGCTAGAAGGCACCATGATCCAGCTTGATGACCAGCAGCGCGCCGCCCAGGCGTGGTTCCGCCAACTCCGCAACGACATCTGGGCGATGCTCGAACAGTTGGAGGACGAGGGCCAGGCGCCGGGTGAAGCCGGCCGCTTTGAAAAGCGCGTCTGGGATCGCACCGATCACAGCGGCGGCGAAGGCGGCGGCGGTGAAATGGGCGTGATGAAAGGCCGGGTGTTCGAAAAGGCCGGGGTCAACATCTCGACGGTGTTCGGCGAGTTCAACCCGGATTTTGCCAAGCAGATCAACGGCGCCGCCGAGGACCCGCGGTTTTTCGCGACCGGCATCAGCCTGGTGATCCATCCGGTCAACCCGCTGGTGCCCGCCGTGCACATGAACACACGCATGCTGGTTACCACCAAGCGCTGGTTCGGCGGCGGCGTCGATCTGAACCCGGCACTGCCCGATGCCGACGAGACCGCGGCCTTCCACGCGGCCGTGAAGGCCACCTGCGATGCCCACAATCCCGGTTATTATCCGGCCCATTCCAAATGGGCGGAGGACTATTTCTGGGTGCCGCACCGCAATCGCCACCGCGGCGTCGGCGGGATTTTCTACGATCATCTGAACAGCGGCGATTGGGCGGCGGATTTTGCCTATACCCAGGCCGTCGGCCGCTGTTTCCTGGAGACCTACCCCAAGCTGGTGCGCGCCAAGATGCACCAGGATTACACGCCGGAGCAGCGCGCCGAGCAATTGCGCTATCGCGGCCTCTATGCCGAATTCAACCTGGTCTATGACCGCGGCACCACCTTCGGCCTGAAGACCGGCGGCAACACCGACGCCATCCTGATGAGCCTGCCACCGCACGCGCGCTGGGATTGACGGCGCGGGCTCGATTCGCGATCAGCGTGTCATCAGCAGGCGATAGGCGACGGCCCCGGCCACAGAGGTGCCCACCGCCACGAAACAACTGCCGATGCCAACCAGCAGCGCGTGGACAAAGCGCGCCGCGCCTTCCAGCCCCGCGAGGCGCGCCACCACATCCAGCGCCGCGCCGGCCCCTTCGGCCAGGATCGAAATGCCGATCACGCTGAACAGGCCGGCCACCAGGAACAGACACAGCGGCAGGCTCTGGCCCTCGGTCACGGCCCAACTGCGCTTGAGAATGGCAATCGGCGAGCCGCCCTCGGCCATGGCGACAGCGGGCGAAACGAAGATCAGCCGCGCAAACAGATAGAAGCCCGGCACCACCAGCGCGACAAAGCCGAAGCCCACCGGCAGCGACGCCAGCAGTTGCGCCGCGATATAGACCGGGAACATCGCCGCCGCTGCGGCCAGCGCCCGGCGCGGTGCGTCGCCGGGGAACAGCACCATGTGGCTGATCGCCAACTGCGTCAGCGCCGCAGCCAAGCTGGGCAGCGCCAGTCGCCACAACAATTGCGACGGGGTGATGTTGGTCAGATCGGCGGGTGGCGGCGGGCCATAGAGTTCCACCGCCACGCCGACCAGCAAGGTGAACGGCGCCGCCACGAAGAACATCCGCGACAGATCGGCGGTCAACAGCGATGTCATGCCATCCCAGATGGCGGAAACCGCAAGCCGCGGCGAAGATTTGGGCACTGGGCTGGCCGCGTCCGTTGCGGTCAGGCCTGCGAGGCAATGCCGGCTTCGGCCACCAGCGCCTGCAATTCACCGGCCTGGAACATCTCGATCATGATGTCGCTGCCGCCGACGAATTCACCCTTCACATACAACTGCGGGATGGTCGGCCAATCGCTGTAGTCCTTGATGCCGGCGCGGATTTCCGGATCGGCGAGCACATCGACCGATTCAAAGCCGACGCCGAGGCGTTCGAGGATCTGGATCGCCGTCGAGGAAAAGCCGCACTGCGGGAAAAACGGCGTGCCCTTCATGAACAGCACGACATCGTTGCTGGTGACCAGGGTGGTGATGCGATCGTGGACGGGATTGCTCATGGGACGCTCTATCCTTGCAAACTTGATTGGGCGCTTCTGGCTGGTGATCAGGCCGGAATCGTGGTGAGTTTCAGGGCATGCAATGCGCCCCCCATGCGCCCACCCAAAGCATTATACACCAGCCGCTGTTGCGCAACCCTGGACAGGCCGGCGAATTGTGACGCGGTGACAACGGCGGCATAATGATCGCCGTCGCCGGCGAGATCGGTGATTTCCACCACGGCGCCGGGCAGCGCCGCCAGAATTGCCGATTCGATATCCTGTGCGGCCATGGCCATCAGGCGACACCGGCAATCTGGGCTTCGGCCTGCACCAGCTTTTCCGCCAGCATTGCCTTGATATCGGATTCACCAACGCCGTGCGGCGCCAGATCACCCAGCAGCTTGGCGATGATGTCGCTGTCTCCCGGCACTTCCAGATCGGAAATCAGCACCGATTTGGCATATTCCTCGGCGACTTCACCGGATTTGCCGAGCTTCTCCGCCGCCCACAGCCCGATCAGCTTGCCGCGCCGCGCCAGGATGCGGAACCGCGTCTCCTCATCATGGGCGAACTTGGCTTCAAAGGCTTGCTCGCGATTGTCGAAACTGGTCATGCGCTGTTACTCCTGCACCCTCTGCCCTTCAGATAGGGTAGCCGCACGCCAGGTTCAACGCCAATGCCTGCAAGTTGTGCGGCAGCGTTGTGCAGCAACATTGTGTGGAGGGGGCTTTGCGGCTATGGCCACTCCCCCGCGCGCGGTGGGCGTGTTACCCTGCCCCTTGCAGGCTCGCATCGGCCACGCGCAGACCATGTTTTCGGCGCCGCCCACGCCCCAGGGGCCGAGCGGAGTCGCCCAGGAGGACCGCATGACCCGCCGCCGCCAGATTTACGAAGGCAAGGCCAAGATCCTGTATGAAGGCCCGGAACCCGGCACCATCATCCAGTATTTCAAGGATGATGCCACCGCCTTCAATGCCCAGAAAAAGGGCACGATCAGCGGCAAGGGCGTGCTCAACAACCGCATTTCCGAACATGTCTTCACGCTGCTCGGCCTGATCGGCATCCCCACGCACTTCATCCGCCGCCTCAACATGCGCGAGCAATTGGTGCGCCAGGTGGAGATCATCCCCATCGAAGTGGTGGTGCGCAATGTCGCAGCCGGCAGCATCGCCAAGCGCTTCGGTATCGAGGAAGGCACGATGCTGCCGCGCACGATCATCGAATATTATTACAAGGATGATGCGCTCGGCGACCCGCTGGTAACCGATGAACATATCGCCGCCTTCGGCTGGGCCAGCCAGGACGAGATGCACGACATTGCCGACATGGCGATCCGGGTGAATGATTTCATGGCCGGCATGTTTGCCGGAGTCGGCATCCGGCTGGTGGATTTCAAGCTAGAGTTCGGCCGGCTGTATGACGGTGATTTTGCCCGCGTGATCCTGGCCGATGAAATCAGCCCGGATGGCTGCCGGCTGTGGGACATGAAATCCGGCGACAAGCTGGACAAGGACCGGTTCCGCCGCGACCTCGGCGGCGAGGTCGAGGCCTATCAGGAGGTCGCGCGCCGGCTCGGCCTGCTCACCGAGGACGAATCGGCTGTGCTCGATCTGGATGAGCACAGGAAGGCCCGCGGGCAGACCGTGGGTCCGGCTGGCGGCAAAGGCGGCCCGACCATGGTGCCGACCGAAGCGCCGCCGGTGACGATGGTGCCCGATCCCCCGCCGCCTGCTACGCCGCCTTCCACCTGACACCCCAGTCCACGGGCACGACGCGCGGCACCGCCAGCGCAAAGATCAGCGTGCCCAGCGTGACGATTCCGGCGGTCATCAAAAAGGCCGGGCGGTAGCCGGCGGCATCGACGATGATGCCGGTGGCCACCGGCCCGATCACGCCCGACAAATTGCCCAGGCTGGTCTGCACCCCCACCCAGCGCCCGGCCGACGCCGGCCCGGCCATCGTCTGCCCCATGACGAACAGCAGGTTGGGCACCGGGCCATAGCCGAAGCCGGTGACCGCAATCAGCGTCAGCAACAGCGGCCAGCCGGTGACATCGGGCAGCAGCAGCAGACCGGCGACGCAGGTGCCGACCCCGAAGAACAACATGCCGCGCCGCCATTTCGACCCGTCGCCGCCGGCCCGGATGGCGCGATCGATCGCCCAGGCGCCGATGGTGCCACCGGCCAATTGCGCGACATAGAAGGACGCGGTGAGCAGGCTCATGTCGATGATCGAATAGCCGCGCGCCTTGATCAGCCACAGCGGCAGCCAGGCAACGATGAAATAGAGCGGAAACGTCGCCGACAGGTGCAGCGCGGTCATCGCCCACAGGCCGCGGTTGCGCAGCATCTGCGCCAGCGGCACGGCGGATTCGGTGGTGGAGACCGGCGCTTCGCCTTCGGATATGCCGCGCCGCGCCAGCCACCACGGCACCAGCCATAGCAAGGTGATCAGGCCGAACGCGATGAACATCGCCTGCCAGCCCCACAGGTTCATCATCACCCCGCCGGCCAGCGTGCCGATCAGCGGCCCCACCGCCAGGCCGCCGGACAGCGAGATATTGGCCAAGGTGCGCGCGCCTTCGGGCACTTTGGCGATCAGTTTCGATCCGCAGGGGAAGGCGACGCCTTCGCCCAGCCCCATCGCCAGGCGCAGCAGGATCAGCGCGGTCACCCCGCCGGCAAAGCCCATGCCGATCGTGGCGAGCGCCCAGGTGGCAACCCCAAGCGCCATCAACAGCCGCACGCTCATCCGGTCGGCCAGCCAGCCAGCCAGCGCCAGCGCCGGCACATAAGTCCAGTAGAAGCTGGAGACGATGACGCCATAGCGTTCGTTGGTCAGGCCGAATTCGTCCTTGATCAACGGTGCCGCCACGCTGACCGCGCCGCGATCGATATAATTGAGGGCGATGGCCACCCCGATCAGGATGATCGCCCATCGCAACTGCGCCGAAATCATCATCATTCTCCCCTGCAACGACTTGGCCGGCGCAGGCTTGGCCCGTCAAGTGCCGCGTGATAGCCGGATGTGCATGGCGATCAGGCGCTTCGAACCCATGGCCGATGCCGGGCTGCTGCCGGACCTGGCGGCGATGATGGTGGCGGCGGTGGCCGGCGGCGCGTCGATCGGCTTCATGGCCGGATTTGATCAAGCCGAGGCGCTGGCCTGGTGGCAGGCACGCGCCGAGGCGGCGGCGCGGGGCGAATTGCTGATCCTGGTGGCGATCGACGACGAAGGCGCGGCCGGCACGGTCAGCCTGGTGCCGGCCAATATGCCCAACCAGTTGCACCGCGCCGATGTCGCCAAGATGCTGGTGGCGCCGCGCTGCCAGCGCCGGGGCGTGGGTGCGGCGCTGCTGGCGGCGGTGGAGCGCGAGGCGCTGGCGATGGCCCGCACCACGCTGGTGCTCGATACCATCACCGGCAGCGCGGCGGCGCGCCTGTATGAACGCGGCGGCTGGGAACGGGTGGGCGAGATTGCGGCCTATGCGCTGATGCCGAAGGGCGCGATGGCATCCACCACCGTCTATACCAAACGGCTCGCGTGAACGGCAGCGCTGCGCTATGGGCGCAGCCGTGCACGGCAAGACCATCCTTCTGATCGTTGGCGGCGGCATTGCCGCGTTCAAGGCGCTGGAACTGGTGCGCGAACTGCGCCGCGCCGGCGCACGGGTGCTGCCGGTGCTCACCGAAAATGGTGCGCGCTTCGTGACGCCGCTGTCGCTCGGCGCGCTGGCGGGAGAACTGGTGCGCACCAGCCTGTGGGATCTGGAGGATGAGGCTGCCATGGGCCATATCCAGCTCAGCCGCGCTGCCGACCTGATCGTCGTCTGCCCGGCCACCGCCGATCTGCTGGCCCGCGCCGCGACTGGCCAGGCCAATGATCTGGCGTCCACATTGCTGCTCGCCACCGACACGCCGGTGCTGATGGTGCCGGCGATGAATGTGCGCATGTGGCAGCACGCCGCGACGCAGCGCAACATCGCCACGTTGCGCGATGACGGCATCACCGTGATGATGCCCGATGACGGCGAGATGGCCTGCGGCGAATATGGCCCCGGCCGCCTGCCCGAAGTGACGGCAATCATGGCCGAAATCACAGCGCAATTCGGCCCGAAACCGCTCACTGGTCGCCACGCGCTGGTCACAGCCGGGCCGACGCATGAACCCATCGATCCGGTGCGCTTCATCGGCAATCATTCGTCCGGCAAGCAGGGCTTTGCCATCGCCGGCGCGCTGGCGGCGCTGGGTGCGCGGGTCACTTTGGTGGCCGGGCCGGTGCATCTGGCCACGCCGGCCGGCGTCACCCGCGTCGACGTGATCACCGCGCGCGACATGGCGACCGCCTGTGCAGCCGCCCTGCCCGCCGATATCGCCGTGATGGTCGCGGCCGTCGCCGATTGGCGCGCCGAAACGGCTGATCACAAGCTGAAGAAGGACGGAGGTGCAACGCCGGCCATCGCGCTGGTCGAAAACCCCGACATCTTGGCCGGCATCGGCCACCACGCGCAGCGCCCGGCGCTGGTGGTGGGCTTTGCCGCCGAAACCCGCGATCTGTTGGCCAATGCCGCCGCGAAACGCGCGCGCAAGGGTGCTGACTGGATCATCGCCAATGATGTGGGTGAAGGCGTATTCGGCGCGGACGCCACCCACGTGCATTTCGTCAACCAGGCCGGCAGCGAGGATTGGGGCGCATCGCCGAAACAGGCGGTGGCGGACCGCCTTGCCCACCGCATCGCCAGGCATTTCAGCCCATGATCAGCATTCCCATCACACGCCTGCCGCACGGGGCAGGCCTGCCGCTGCCGGCCTATGCGACGCCAGGCGCCGCCGGCATGGATGCGGTCGCCGCCGTCACCGACACGTATATCCTGCAACCCGGCGCGCGCTTCCCGGTGCCGCTGGGCTTCTGCATGGCCATCCCCGAAGGCTATGAAGTGCAGGTGCGCCCGCGTTCCGGCCTGGCGCTGAAAAACGGCATCACCGTGCCCAACAGCCCCGGCACCATCGACAGCGACTATCGCGGCGAGGTGAAGGCATTGCTGATCAACCTCGGCAATGAGCCGTTCGTGATCGAGCGCGGCATGCGCATCTGCCAATTGGTGCCCGCCGCCGTCACTCGCGCTGCGCTGGTGCAGGTCGAGGCGCTGGATGATACGCAGCGCGGCACGGGCGGGTTCGGCTCGACGGGCGTGCACACGTGAGTTTTTCCGACGACGAGCTGGAACGCTACGCCCGCCACCTCGTGCTGCCCGAATTCGGCGGGCGCGGTCAGGCGGCGCTGGCCCGCGCGCGGGTCGCCGTCGTTGGTGCCGGCGGGTTGGGCTCGCCCTGCCTGCTCTATCTCGCGGCCGCCGGAGTCGGCCGGCTGACCATCATCGACGATGATGATGTCGCGCTGTCCAATCTGCAGCGCCAGATCTTGTTCACCACCGCCGATGCCGGCGCGATGAAGGCCGAGGCCGCAGCCACGCATCTGCACGCGCTCAACCCGCATGTCGAAACCGTGGCGGTGCCGCTGCGGCTGGATGCGGACAATGTCGACGCCCTGCTCGCCGGCCATGATCTGATCATCGACGGCTGTGACAGTTTCGCGACGCGGCTGCTGGTGGCGGATGCGGCGCTGGCTTGCCAAGTGCCGCTGCTGTCGGGCGCGGTCGGGCCCTATGATGGCCAGGTTGCGCTGTTCAAGGGCCACGATCCCGCCCTGCCCTGCTATCGCTGCTTCGTCGGTTCACCGCAAGATCAGCCCGACCGCAATTGCGCCGCCACCGGTGTGCTCGGCGCGCTGACCGGCGTGATCGGCAGCCTCATGGCGCTGGAGGCCATCCGCGAACTGTCGGGCTATGCGCCGTCAAGCGCCGGTTCATTATTGTTGTTCGATGCCCGCGCCGGCCGGTTCCGCAGCATTGCCTTGCCCAAGGATCCGGCCTGCCCCGCCTGCACATAGCCTGTATCGCCGCATAGCTGCCGTATTTGATGGATAATACACCGCCCGTGCCCCGCTCCACCCGCCCGAAATCCACGCTCCTTGGCGCCATCGTCAAATGGGGTCTTGTGCTGGCGCTCGCTGGCGTCATCGCGCTCAGCATCGCGGTGGCACTGGCTTACCGCGACCTGCCGAGCTTTGACGAGATGAAGCGCAGCCCCAACGGCCAATCGGTGGAGATCAAGGCCGACGATGGCACCGTGCTGGCCAGCATCGGCCCCAGCTATGGGGAATGGCTGAGCTACCCCGAAATCCCTGCCACCATGACCAATGCGATGCTGACGGTGGAAGATCGGCGGTATTGGTATCACCCCGGTGTCGATCCCATCGGCATCATCCGCTCGTTGGTGGTCAACACCATGCGCGGCAACAAGGCCCAGGGCGCATCGACCATCACCCAACAGCTGGCGCGCAACCTGTTCCTCACCTCGTCGAAACAATATAGCCGCAAGCTGCGCGAAGCGGTGCTGGCCTTGGCCATCGAGCGCAAATTTTCCAAGGAAACCATCCTCGAACTCTATCTGAACCGCGTCTATTTCGGCGGCGGCGCCTATGGCATCGATGCCGCATCGCGCAAATTCTATGGCCACAGCGCTCGCCGCTTGAGCCTGGAAGAAGCCGCGATCATCGCCGGTCTGGTCAAGGCGCCATCGCGATTTTCCCCGTCCGCCGATGCCGAAGCTGCCCGCCGCCGCGCCGCCACGGTGATTGCGGTGATGGTCGATGCCGGGCGCATCACGCCCGAAGAAGCCCGCGCCGCCGATCCGGCGCTGGTGCGCTTCACCCCGCAGGGGCGCGCCGCAGGTGTGCGTTACTTCACCGATTGGGTGCTGGGCGAGCTGGAAAATCTGACCGACGAAGCCAATGAGCCGCTATCGGTCGAAACCACGCTGAATGCACAGGGCCAGGCCTGGGCCGAAGCCGCCATCCGCGCCGAAGCACCCAAGGGTTCGCAAGGCGCGCTGGTGGCGCTGGCCCGCGATGGCGCCGTGAAGGCGATGGTGGGCGGCACCGATTATGTCCGCTCCAACTATAATCGCGCGCTCACCGCCCGGCGCCAGCCGGGTTCGGCTTTCAAGATGTTCGTCTATGCCGCCGCGCTCGAATCCGGTATCACGCCCGACGATATCTACGAAGACAAGCCGGTGACCATCGGCAACTGGAGCCCGAAGAACAATGATGGCCGCTTTGCCGGCCCGGTGTCGGTGAAACAGGCGTTCGCGCTGTCGATCAACACCGTGGCCGTGCAGATTGCCGAGCAGGTCGGGTTCGATACGGTCGCCGAAATGGCGCGGCGCTTCGGCATTTCCACGCCGATCGATCGCCAGCCGGCGATGGCATTGGGCGCTTCGGTGGCCACGGTGTTCGAAATGACCAACGCCTATGCCACCGTCGCCAACGGCGGCCAGGAAAACGCTCCCTATGCCATCACCCGCGTCGTCACCGGCAGCGGCCGCGTGCTGTTCAGCCGGGCGGCAGGCGACACGCGGCAAGTGATCGCCCCGGTGATCGCCGCGCAATTGACCCAGTTGATGCAGGCCGCTGTCGAACAGGGCACCGCCCGCGCCGCGCAGATCGGCCGGCCGCTGGCGGGGAAGACCGGCACGACCAGCAGCAACAAGGATGGCTGGTTCATCGGCTTCTCGTCCGGCCTGACCACCGGCGTGTGGATGGGCCGCGATGACAATCGCGCCGTGCCCGGCCTGGCCGGCGGCCGCGCCCCGGCGCGGGCCTTCGCCCAATATATGGCCCGCGCCGTCGGCGGCACCCCGCCCGAAGCGCTGGTGACCGAATTCGCCGACGAGACGATGCTGCTGGAACCGGACGCCGAATCCTACGGCATCACGCCCGATGGCACCCAGCCCATGGACGGCGAGCCGCCACCCGCCGACGATGCGCCGCGGCTGGACCAGAACTGGCTGGATCAGACGCTGAAGGAACCGCCGCCGCAAAAGCCGCCGCAGGGCCGCTGACGACGATTGCGCCCAAGTTGAAACACACCAGCTCCCTCCCCGCAAGGGGGAGGGAGCTGAACGCTTCAGGTCGAACTCATTGAAATCTAAAGATCAGCCACCAGAAACGACACCGCAATCGCCAGCATCACCAGCGCGAAGCCGCGCTTTACGGGCTTCAGGCGGGCCGGATCCAGCAGCCACGCGTGGGCGCTGGCCCCGGCGATGACGATGGCCAGATGGATGGCCGTGGCGATCGCCGCGCTGACCACCGACAGGATCATTGCCGCGCCAAGGGTCAACGTCGCATCGTCCATGAACTGCGGCGCCACCACCACAAAGAAAATATAGGCCTTCGGATTCAGAAGGTTGATGACCGTACCGGTACCAAGGGCCCGCCAGGCGCTGTTGGCAGGCGCCCGCACCGCCGGGGCCTCTCCCGCGCTGCGCCAGGTGGTGATCGCCAGCCACAGCATCATCACCGCGCCGCCCACGCGCAGCCAGATCCAGTATTGCGGCGCCGCCTGCAACAACGCGGCCAGCCCGAGCGCCGCCAGCAGGCCGTTGGCGAGCAGACCGAGCGCCACACCCGCCACCGCCGCCAGCCCGCTGCGCCGGCCTTCCGTCGCCGCCAGCCCGGCCAGCCAGGCCATGTTCGGCCCCGGCGTCAATTCGATCAGCAATACGGCAAGGGCGAAACCCAGCAGGTCCAATGGCGACGCCTCCCAAGCCTTTGTTCTAGCACCTCCAGATCAGAAAGCGACCGCCAAGCGCGGCTTCAGATCGGCTGCGCGTCGCCGACCTCATACAGTGCCAGATTCCGTTCCCCGATGCCCAGTTCAGGCCATGCCGCCCGCCACTGCGCGATATGATCCGTGGCAAAATGCCGATCGAGCGCAGCACGGTCATCCCATGATTCGCAGATGTGGATCAGCCCCGGATCGAACAGATCCTCGGCATAGCTGTAGGTGATGCAACCCGGCTCTGCCCGGCTGGCCGTCACCATGCGCTGCATGATGGGGCGCGCATCCGCCAGATTCGCCGGCGGCAGACGCACGGTTCCGGTGATCAACACCATGGCCTCACCCCTCCCGCAGCCGCACCCAGGCCGGCGCGTGATCGCTGGCCTTTTCCTGCCCGCGCACGTCGCGCATCACGCCGGCATCCACAAGCCGATCGGCGGCCAACGGCGACAGCAGCAGATGATCGATGCGAAAGCCATGGTCTTGTGGCCAGGCGCCGGCCTGATAATCCCAGAAGCTCCAGATGCCACCCTTGGGGTGCAGCGAACGCACCGCGTCCGTCCAACCCTGCCACAGAAGCTCGCAATAGGCGGCGCGTGATTCCGGCTGCATCAGCGCATCATTGGCCATGCGGCGCGGATCCCAGATATCGTCATCGTTTGGAATCACATTGTAATCGCCGGCCAGCACCACAGGCTGCGCCAGGCCGAGCAGACCAAGCGCATGCGTGTTCAGCCGCCGCATCCATGTCAGTTTGTAATCAAACTTCGGCCCGGGCTGCGGATTGCCGTTGGGCAGGTAGAGGCTCGCCACGCGCACCCCCATCACGTCGGCCTCAAGGTAACGCGACTGTTCGTCGGCATCATCGCCGGGCAGGCCGCGCTGCACTTCGGTGGCTGGCTCACGCGACAGTATGGCGACGCCGTTGAAGCCCTTCTGACCGTGCACCAGGCAATGGTAGCCGGCGTCCCGCAGCACATCGACCGGGAAATTCTCGGAAATCGTCTTGATCTCCTGCAGGCAGGCGACATCGGGCTTTACGGCCTCCAGCCATTCCAGCAGGCGCGGCAGGCGGGCGTTGGTGCCGTTGATATTGAAGGTGGCAATCAGCATGGCGTCAGCCTAGCGCCTTGGCGCATCCGCTGCCAGCCTTTCAGAACACGCCGAACCGCGCCGGGCAGCGTGCCGGCCGCAGTGTGTAGCGCGCGAACAGGCTGGCCTTGCCGCCGCCCGGCCGGGCATCGATCCGCCAATCCCATCCCAGGCCGACGCGCCGGAACCGATTGACGAAGCGCGCCGATGGATAGGCATAGCTGATGCTGAACCCGTCCGCTTCCACGCTGCCGGTGCCTGCCGCGCTGCCCGGGCCGCCGAAGCGGTCCATCCACCATCCGGTCAACTGCCCCGGCCCGGCATCGGCCATGATGATGGCGGTGTCATGCGAGTCGTTGTTGTTGCTGCCCTGCAGTTCCAGCAGGAGATAGCGGCCGCCCAGTTTCCGACTGCCGCGCGCCGTAGCGCTCATCGGCTTGCCCTCCACCTCCCCGCGCACCTGCCAGCAGCCTTCCAGACCGGCCAGCGGCGACGGCGGCGGCATCAGCGGCGCCGCGGTTATGGCCACGGCAAACAGGATAATCGCCGGCATCAGGTCGCCAGCCGCATCAGGGTGGCAATGCTGTCAGCCTCTGCCGCCGGCTTGTCGGTGCGGATGCGCGAAATCCGCGGGAAACGCATGGCCAGGCCGGATTTGTGCCGGGTGGAGGCGTGGATCGAATCAAACGCCACCTCCAGCACAAGCGCCTTCTCCACCTCCCGCACCGGGCCGAATTTCGCCACGCTATGCCCGCGGACATACTTGTCGAGCATGGCCAGCTCCGCATCGGTGAAGCCGCTATAGGCCTTGCCAACAGGGAGCAACTGGCCGTCATCGGTCCAGCAGCCGAAGGTATAATCGCTGTACAGGCTGGATCGCTTGCCGTGGCCGCGCTGCGCATACATCAGCACGCAATCGGCGGTGAGCGCGCTGCGTTTCCATTTGTACCACAGCCCGCCACGCCGCCCGGCGACATAGGGCGCATCGCGGCGTTTCAGCATCAGGCCCTCGATCGCCGCATCACGCGCAGCATCGCGCAAGCTGGCCAGCGCCGCCCAATCCGCCGCCGTCACCAGCGGCGACAGTTCGAACCGCGCCGGATCAAGGCTTGGCATCAAAGCTTCCAGCCGGGCGCGCCGCGCCTTCCAGGGTTGGCCGCGCAGATCCTCCCCGCCAATGCTGAGCAGATCATAGACGCGGATGAAGGCTGGCCGCTCCGCCATCAGCTTGGCCGGCGGCGCCTTGCGGCCCAGGCGTTGCTGCAAGGCGTTGAAACTGCCTGATGCCGCGATGCTGTCGGCCTGGCCATCGCCGCGCACCAGCAATTCGCCATCCAGCGCCGCCGCCAGCGCCAGCGCGCCGGCCACATCGGGAAACGCGCCCGACACATCGTCACCGGTGCGACTGAACAGGCGCGTCGCGCCGCCGGCATGCACGATCTGCACGCGGATGCCGTCCCATTTCCATTCCGCCACATGGGTGGCCAGATCGAGCTGCTCGCCATCCTCCAGCGGGTTCGCCAGCATGAACGGCCGGAACACCGGCACATCGCCCGCGGTGGGCTGCATGGCCTTGCCGGTGCCCCATTCGAATAGCGGTGCAAATGGCGGGCTGAGCCCATGCCACACCTCCTCGACAGCCTCCACATCCAGCCCGAACGCCTGCGCCAGGCCGGTTTTCGCCAACCGCGCCGACACGCCGACCCTGAGCGCGCCGGTGGCCAGCTTGATCAGCGCATAACGGCCCTGCACATCCAGCCGATCGAGCAGCGCCGTCACCACGGCCGGCGCTTCCTTGCGGCCCAGCCCGGCGAGTTGCCCCACCACCTCGTCCAGGGCTGGCGGCGGCGGCTTGTTTCCCGGCGGATCGGGCCACAAAAGCGAAATCGTCTCAGCCATGTCGCCGACGAAATCATGGCTCAGCGCAAACAGCGTGGGGTCAACCCGCTCCGCCATCAGTGCCTTCAGCAGGCTGGGCTGCACCGCCTTCAGATCGAGCGTGCCGGTCAACGCCGCCAGCCCCCAGCCACGATCGGGATCGGGCGTCGCCAGCAACCAATCGGCGATCAACCGCAATTTGGCATTGCGCGACCGCGTGTAGAGCAGCGCATCCAGCAGGCGGGCGAACGATTCCATGACCAGCGGGTTAGCATGGCGGACCGGGATGCGCTAAGGCAGCGGCCATGCGCATGCGCGATCTTGAAAAGGCCAGCGGAGTCGGCCGCGAAACCATTCGCTACTATATCCGCGAAGGCCTGCTGCCGGAACCCGACAAGGCCAGCCGCAACAGCGCCCGCTATTCCGACGAGCATGTCGCCCGCCTGAAGGCGATCAAGCGCTTGCAGGAAGAACGTTTCCTGCCGCTGGCCGTCATCCGCACCTTGCTGGAGGCCGACGATGGCGATCGCTGGCTGCTGCCCGAAGCCTTCCCGATGCTGGACGCGCTGCTCGCCCAGCGCCTGGACGAGGCTGGCCCGGCCCGCGTGGCCATCGCCGATCTGGCGCTGCCACCCAGCATGGCCGAACATCTGGGCGATGGCATCGTCACGGTCGCCGATGACGGCAGTGTGTCGGCGCGCGACGCCGGCATCCTGCGCACCATCGCCCGGCTCGACGAGATCGGCTTCAAATCCGAACTCGGCTTCGATGGCGGCCAGATGCGGCTGTACAATGTGCTGATCGATTGGCTGACCGGGCAGGAAATCCGCCATTTCCTCGAACATACCGCCGGGCATGTCGGCGAAGCCAAGGCGCTCGACATGGCCGAACAGGGCATCTCGGTGATCAACGACCTCCTCGGCCAATTGCGCACCCGCGCCCTGCTGCGCAAGCTGGCGGAACGGCGGCGGATCGCGAACGACAATTTGTGAGCATTGGCCGATGACGCCGCGCGAACTCATCGGCGTGGCCGAAGTGCCGGGCGGGGCGCCGCTGCGGCTGTTCCGGCGCGGCGGCGATTTCATGATCGTGCTCGAACGCAACGAGTTGATGAGCACGCGGATGCACGGCTCCGAAGTCGCGCTTGGCACCATGGCCTGCGATCGGCTGGCGGGCCGCACCAAGCCGCATATGCTCATCGGCGGCTATGGCATGGGCTTCACGCTGCGCGCCGTGCTGGGCCGGCTGCCGGCGGACGCGGCCGTGACGGTGGTCGAACTGGTACCGGGCATCATCGATTGGGCGCGCGGGGCCATGGCAGCGGTGACCGATGGCTGCCTGGATGATCGCCGCGTGACACTGACCATGGGCGATGTGGCGGATGCGATCGGGCAGGCGACGTCAGCCTATGATGCGATCCTGCTTGATGTCGACAACGGTCCGGACGGGCTGACGCGTGCGGCCAATGACGGGATTTACAGCAAGCAGGGGCTGGCCGATGCGAAGCGCGCCCTGCGCCCCGGCGGCGTGCTCGCTGTCTGGTCGGCCGCGCCCGATCCGGCGTTCGAGCGCCTGTTGGGACGCACCGGGCTGACGGTCGAAACGGTGCGGGTGCGGGCGCGCGAAAATGGCAAGGGCGCCGCGCATGTCATCTGGTTCGCCACCAAAGGCTGAGATATTCCGACAGCGTTACGGCCCGGGCGATCACTGCGCTAGAACCCCGCCGAAATCGTCACTGCCGGGCCGCTGCCGGGTGCGGCATTGCCGGCCACACGCTGCCGCCAATCGGCTTGCAGACGGATGCCCTTCACCTGCGCGCTGATCGACGGGCCGACATCGACGCGCCACACATCAGGCGTGCCGGTTTGCAGGCTGGCCCAAGCGGCGGCGTTCAGCGTTGCGGGGCCGATGCGCAACAGGCGGGCGCTGGCCTGCGCCCCGCCATAGGCCTGGCCGCTGCCCAGCACGCCGGCTTCGCCATAGACGCTCATCCGCCCGCGCACGCCGCCGGCCGCCAGGCGCAGCGTCCAGTCGCCGCGCGTGGCGCTGCCGATGGCGATCAGCCGTTCGGCGCTGATCGACACGCCGGGCGCCAGCGTCTGCCTGATGCCGATGGCGGCCTGGGCGGTGTCCCCGCGCAGGCCGGCCCGATCGGCGGCGACATTGGCGCGCGCCACCAATGCCAATGGCCGGCGTGCGTAAGGATCGGGCAGAAAGGCGATGCTGCCGCCCATCTGGCCGCCGCCCAGCACCGGGCTGGCAGCCGGCCCCGCACTGCCGCCATCGCGAAGCAGCGCGAAACCACCGATCTGCCAGCGCCGGCCCAGCGCGGCACGGTCGGCCTGCCACTGGCGGTTGTCGGCAAGGCCGAGCGCCGCATCGAACAGCGCGGCGGCCTGCCGGCGCTGGCCCGCGCGCAACCGATCATAGGCGGATTGCGCCAGGCGAAAGGCGGCGGCGTCCTCGAACTGGACCGGCGTGGCAACGGTTGGTTGAGCCGGCGCAGCAGCGGGCAGCGGCGCGGCGGGCATGGCCATGGAGACATCGGCTCGCGGTGCGGGTTCGGGGGGCTGCGGCCGGGGGGCGGGTGTGAAGCCGGCAGGGTCGGCTCGTCTGACGGGCACGGCGTCATGCACAGGCGCCGAAATCGTGCCGACCGCCGCCTCCCGCACGACCGCCGGCACAGGGTGCGGCATCAGCAGCGCGGCCACCTCGCCCACGCGCGCGCCGATCACCGGCCAGCGCCAGCCGAGCCACAGCATGAACAGCAACAGCAGCAAGGCCAGAGCGCGAAACGGCCGCCCCCGCCGCACGGCGGCGCTACCGGTCACGCTGGGGCGCGGCACAACATTGCGCTGCAGATCACGCCGCACCGGGGAAACGATGCACGGTCTTGTCCCAACGCGGCTGGCGGCCGGCGCGCAGGGCCGCGGCATAGATGCGGATGGCGCGCATCGCCGCGGCGGCATTGATGAGATTGCCCACCGCCGCGCGCGGGGTCGCGAGCAGCGCTTCCACCGGGCCATGCAGCCGCAAGGTGAACCAGGCGCGCATCGCCAGCCGCCACACCAGCAGCAACCAGTTGATCCACAACAGCCAAACCAGTGGCCCGCCCGCCACCACAGGCAGCCGCGCCGCCGCCGGCCAGGCCATGCGCAGCGCCGTATCCAGCGCCAGCAGCAGCGCCAACAGATACGCGGCCAGGGTCACCAGCGCCATCAACGGCGCCTTGCGATCGCGCAGCAGCATCCAGCGCTGCACGGCCCCGCCCTGCCAGCCCAGCCGATCCCAGCCGGCCAGCGCAATGCCGACCAACCAGCGCGATTTCTGCTTCACGGCACTGCGGAAATCCGCCGGAAAATGCTCGGCCGTGGCAACGGGAGCGCCGCCCCGCCATTCCCACACCAGCGCACCGCGCCCGCCGTCGGCATGGAGGCGCTGGCCCAGCTCATAATCCTCGGTCAGGCTGTCGGCATCGAACACCTGGCCGCCGCGCTGCGCCGCGATACCGCCCAGCCGCTCCCGGCAGAAAACCACCCCCACCCCCGCCGACGGCAGCCCAGCGCCAAGCCATTGCCGCACCAGAAGATCCTTGGCATGGCTTTCGGCGAATTCATCGATATAATGACCGGATATCAATGGGCTGGCCTCATCCACCAACGGGATTACCGGCAATTGCACCATGGCACGGCCGGGCAGATGGCGCGCGAACACCGCCAGTTCCGCGCCATGCACCACATCTTCGGCATCGTGCAGCACGATGCCGGCAAAGCGCCGTCCGCGCGCCGCCTCATCGGCACACAGCGCCTGCCACAGGCCATTCAGGCAGTCCGCCTTGGTGGTCGGCCCTGGCGCCGCGCCGATCACCGCCTGCACACGCACATCGGCCACGGTGGCGACCGCGGCAATGCCGGCCGGATCATTGGGATAGAGGCCGACGAACACCCGCACTTCCGGCCAATCCAGCCCGGCCATCAAGCGCCGCAGCATGGCACCGATTACCGCCGATTCGTCCCAGGCCGGGATCAGGATGGCGAAGGCCGGCGGCGGCCCTGCTTGCGCGGTCGGCTTCACCCGCCCGGCGCGCGCCGCGGCGGGCATGAACAGCCAGATCAGATCGATGGCCAGATCATCCAGGCCATTGATCGCGACGATCATCGCGACCAGCAACAGGGTCTCTGCCAGCACCACATGCCAGACGGCCAACAGATCGGCTGCGGTCATCGCGGCGACATTGCAGGATGGGTGCCCCGGCCCGGCCAGTATCCAGCAGACGGGGAGGGCCGTTTGCAGATCAGGGCGAGGAACCGGGGCACCCTCGACATGGAGGTGACCAGCGCAGGGTCAAAACGCTGGTTCACACACCGTGTCGATCTCAGTAGGCCCGTTGCGGCAACACCGCATCGGGCAAATCCCAGGCACCGCGCAGCCGCGCCAACGTATCGGCATTCACCAGGATCTGCAGCGCCGCCATCGCATCATTGCCCTCACCATGCGGCATCCCCAGCGGTTCGGCATCCCAGCCGATGCTGAGCAGGCTGGGCAGCCAGGGCAGATGGGTGACCATCGTGTAGCGGGTGATGCCCAGGCCGAGCGCATGTTCGAACAGCGCCACCGAAAGCTGCCGGCGCACCTGCAAGGCTTCGGCACGGTTCAGCGCTGGCGCAGTGACCAGCCGGGTGATTTCCCACACGTCGGGGCCCACCGGCACACCATCCGCACACAGATGCGGGAATATTTCAGCCAGCATGTGCGCGCCCGTGCTGGGCAGCAGCCGCACCGAACCCAGATGGCGGCCGGTCTGCACCTGATGGACGATCAGATAAAGCGTATCGTCGCCATCATATTGATCCAGTTCGTGCAAACCGTCGGGCGATTGCAGATTCCAGCCCAGCCGATCGATCAGCACGCGCTTGCGATCCTGCCACATCGCCGATCGGATCGCCGCCGTATCGGCGCTGCGCCCAGAGGTGCGCAGAACGCGCGCCGCGCCATGATCGTCGCGCCATGGCCCAGGGATGGCCTGGATATCCTTGCTGGTGCCGGCGGCGGCAGAGCCGAATTTGGGGGGGACATCGTTGCCATGCCGACCTGATCGCAGCAGTTGACGGCGGTTGGCGATATCCCTGACAAGGGGCAATGACTGCGACCGGCGAAGCCCAATATCTTGACCTCGTGCAGCGTGTGTGGCGCGACGGCGCGGTGCGCAGCGATCGCACCGGCACCGGCACGCGCGCGCTGTTCGGGGAGACGCTGAAGTTCGATCTGTCGGACGGCACGGTGCCTTTGCTCACCACCAAGCGCGTCTATTGGAAATCGGCCATCCGCGAACTGATCTGGTTCCTGAACGGCGAATCGAACATCCGCGCGCTGGTGGCACAAGGTGTGCATATCTGGACGGATTGGCCGCTGGACACCTACCGCAAGGCAACCGGCGAGGCGATCAGCCGCGATGATTTCGAAGCGCGGATCATCGCCGACGAGGATTTCGCCGCGCGCTGGGGCGATCTGGGGCCGGTCTATGGCGTGCAATGGCGACGCTGGCCACGCTATGCGGCGAACGCGGATGGTTCATTCCGCGCCGACACGCCGGTCGATCAACTGGCCGAACTGGTGCACGGCCTGAAAACCAACCCCAGCAGCCGCCGCCACATCTTCACCGGCTGGAATGTGCCCGAACTTGGCCGCATGGCGCTGCCGCCCTGCCACATGACCTACCAGTATTTCGTGGCTGATGGCCGGCTGTCAGGCATTCTCTACCAGCGCAGTTGCGATCTGGGCCTGGGATTTCCATTCAACATCTTCGAAGCCGCAGTGCTGATCCGCATGCTGGCGCAGCAGTGCGGGCTGGAACCAGGGGTGCTCACCTGGATGGGGGCGGATTGCCACCTGTATGTGAATCACGAACATCTGGTGACGGCGCAACTCAGCCGCACGCCCCGCCCCTTCCCGCGCCTGGAATTCGTGCGGCAGCCGGGCGATCTGTTCAGTTATGCGCTCGAGGATTTCCTGATCGCGGGCTATGATCCGCATCCGCATATTGCGGCGCCGGTGGCGGTGTGAGGATCCTCCCACCCCCAGCCCCTCCCGCAAGCGGGAGGGGAGCAGATCGTGCAAGCGCCAGGCAGTTCCCCTCCCGCTTGGGGGAGGGGCTGGGGGTGGGAAAAGACAAGCCATGACCCTCGACATCACCCTCGTCGTCGCCCGCGCGAAAAACGGCGTCATCGGCCTTGATGGCAAGATGCCCTGGCACTTGTCGGCCGATCTGAAACGTTTCAAGGTGATCACCGTCGGCAAGCCGGTGGTGATGGGCCGCAAGACCTTCGAATCGATCGGCAAGCCCTTGCCCGGCCGCCAGAATATCGTGCTGACCCGCGATCCCGATTGGCGCGCCGAGGGCGTGACCATCGTGCCCAATCTGGCCGAAGCCATTGTCGCGGCCGGGCTCGATCCGCGCATCCGCGGCCATGTGATGATCATCGGCGGCGCCGAAATCTATGCGCTGGCCCTGCCCGTCGCCACCCGCGTCGAACTGACCGAGATCGACGCGGAACCGGAGGGCGACACCTTCATGCCCGCCTTCGATCCGGCGCATTGGGCGGAAATTGCCCGCGTGACGCACGCGCCCGAAGCTGACAAGCCGGGCTTTGCCTTCGTCACACTCGAACGGCGATAGGGGGAATGATGCGCAAGCTGCTGATCGGGCTGGGCGGACTGCTGCTGGTGGCGGCCATCGGCTTCTTCGTGTTCGTGCCGGGCATCGCCGAGCGCGGCATGAACCGCACCACCGGCGCCAACTGGCCGGTGACGGCACCGGCGCAGGCGCTGCACAGCCAACTGACCATCATCGATCTGCATGCCGACACCATGTTGTGGAAGCGCGATCTGCTTTCGGAAACCGAACAAGGCCATGTCGATCTCAAGCGCCTCGAAACCGGCAATGTCGCGCTGCAGGTGTTTTCCAGCGTCACCAAGACCCCGGTCGGCCAGAATTATGACAGCAACGGCGCCGACAGTGACAATATCACCCTGCTCGCCATCGGCCAGTTGCAGCCGATCCGCACCTGGACCAGCCGGCTCGAACGATCCTTGTGGCACGCGCAGAAATTGCACGACGCCGAACAACGCGCCGCCGGGCGGCTGCGCATCGTCAAGACACCGGCCGATCTCGAGCGCCTGCTGGCCGACCGTGCTGCGGGCAAAAAGGTCACCGGCGCGCTGCTTTCCACCGAAGGCAGCCAGAATCTGGAACGCCAGATCGCCAATGTCGAGCGCCTGCACGCGGCGGGCTTTCGCATGATCGGCCTGGTGCATTTCTTCGACAATGACGTCGGCGGATCGATGCACGGCATCAACAAGGGCGGCCTCACGCCGTTCGGGGTGCAGGTTGTGAAAGACGCAGAAGCGCGCGGCATGATCGTCGATATCGCGCACAGCAGCGCCGCCACCGTTGCCGATGTGCTGCGCATCGCCACCCGTCCGGTGGTCGTCTCCCATGGCGGCGTGAAGGCCACCTGCGATACCCCGCGCAACCTGACCGACGATCAACTGCGCGCGCTCGCTGCCAATGGCGGCATGATCGGCATCGGTTACTGGGATGCCGCCATCTGCCAGCCGACGCCGGGCGCCACCGCCAAGGCGATCCTGCATGCTGCGCGCGTCGCCGGCATCGATCATGTCGGGCTGGGCAGCGATTATGATGGTTCGACCACGGTGGGGTTCGATACCGCGCACATCGCTGCCGTCACCGATGCGCTGCTGGCGGCGGGGATGAGCGAGGCCGATATCGCCAAGGTGATGGGCGGCAATGCGGCGCGCCTGCTTGCCGCTGGCCTCGCCCCCCGCTAAGCCGCGCGACATGGACTTGATCACCGGGGGCGCCCCCCTGCCTGGCGCTTTGCGTGGCGGCATCGTGGCGCTGGGCAATTTCGATGGCTTTCACGCCGGCCACCAGGCGGTTGTCGGCGCGGCGCGCGATTGGGCGCACAAATTGGGCCGGCCGGCGCTGGTCGCCAGCTTCGATCCGCACCCGGCCCGCCTTTTTCAGCCGTCCTCGCCGCCGTTTGCCCTTTCAACGATATCACAGCGCGCGCGCTGGCTTGATCTGTTCGGCATGGACGGCGCCGTGGTGATGCCCTTCGATCGCGCGCTCGCTGCCTTGTCGGCCGAAGAATTCGTGCAAGAATGGCTCTTCACCCGTCTGGGCGTTGCCGGCGTGGTGACAGGGGCGGATTTCACCTTCGGCAAGAGCCGCCAGGGCGATGTGAACGATCTGGCGCGGCTGGGCCTGGCCAATGGCTATGCCGCGCGCGTGGTCGATGCAGTGCGCGACAATGCCGGCATCATCAGCAGCACCCGCATCCGCGCCGCCCTGCGGGAGGCCCAGCCGGGCGTCGCCGCCACGATGCTGACGCGCCCGTTCACCATTCAGGGCGTCGTGGAGCATGGCGCCAAGCTGGGCCGCACCATCGGTTTTCCCACCGCCAACATGGTGCTGGGGGATTATGTCCGCCCGGCCTATGGCGTCTATGCGGTGCGGGTAATCCTGCCCGATGGCACGCGGGTGCCGGGCGTGGCCAATCTCGGCATCCGCCCGATGATCGAACCGCCGGTGGAACTGCTGGAAACCTGGCTGATCGATTGGAATGGCGATCTGTACGGCCAGGTGCTGCGGGTGGAATTGGTAGCCTATCTACGGCCGGAACTGAAGCTGGATGGTCTGGAGGCGTTGCAGGCGCAGATTGCGGCCGACGTGGTGGCGGCGCGGAAGATATTGCGCGGTTAACTCACCTCTCCCCTTGGGGGAGAGGTCGACTCGCGCGCAGCGCGGCGGGAGAGGGGTTGCGACCTCCGACACCACAGGCGTCACCCCTCTCCCGGGCCGCGCTTCGCGCGTCTCTCGACCTCTCCCCAGGGGGAGAGGTGATTGTTTGGGGGAGAGGTGAAGGCGTGACAGCGCCTTCCCCATCCCCTAAAGCCGCCACCATGACCGCGCCCGATTATCGCTCCACCGTCTTCCTGCCGAAAACCGACTTTCCGATGAAAGCCGGCCTGCCGGAGCGCGAGCCGCAGATTCTGGCGAAATGGCAGGCCGCCGACCTGTATGCGCAACTGCGCGCGGACCGGCAGGGTCGCGAGAAGTTCATCTTCCACGATGGCCCGCCCTACGCCAATGGCGACATGCACATCGGCCATGCGCTGAACCATATCCTGAAGGATGCGGTGGTGCGCACGCAGACGCTGATGGGCAAGGACGCGCCCTATGTGCCCGGCTGGGATTGCCACGGCCTGCCGATCGAATGGAAGGTGGAAGAGGCGTATCGCGCCAAGAAGCTGAACAAGGATGCGGTGCCGGCCGCCGAATTCCGCGCCGAATGCCGGGCCTATGCGCAGCATTGGGTGGATGTGCAGGCCGGGCAGTTGCAGCGGCTGGGCATCAATGCCGACTGGGCGCACCCCTATCTGACGATGGATTTCCAGGCGGAAGCCACCATCGTGTCGGAACTGCTGAAGTTTGCGGAGCGCGGGCAGATTTATCGCGGTGCCAAGCCGGTGATGTGGTCCCCGGTGGAAAAGACTGCGCTGGCCGACGCCGAGGTGGAATATCACGACATCACCTCGACGCAGATCGACGTGGCGTTCGAGATTGTGGAAGCGCCGAACGCGCCGGAATTGGTGGGGGCGTATGCGGTGATCTGGACGACGACGCCGTGGACGATCCCGGTGAACCAGGGGATCGCGTACGGGCCGGAGGTTCGCTACGTTCTTGGCGAGTGGCAGGGTCGCAACTACCTCATCGCCGATGATTTGATCGAACAATTTTACCAGCGTGTAGGTCCGGCGCGTTTGGTCGGTTTTGGCTTGATCGGCACCCAACTCGCCGGCGCCATCGCCCGCCACCCGATGCACCATCTCGGCGGCTTCTTCGCCAAGCCCCGCCCCTTCCTCCCCGGCGAGTTCGTCACCACCGATCAGGGCACCGGCCTCGTCCACATGGCGCCCGATCATGGCGAGGATGATTTCGCGCTGTGCAAGGCGAACGGCATCAATCCGGTGTTCGCGGTGGAAGGCGATGGCCGTTACCGCGCCGATTGGCTGTGGCTGGGCGGCGAGGCGAAGAATGTCATCAATCCGGCGTTGAATGCGCCGGAGGGGCCGATCTGCAATGATTTGCGCGCCGCCGGGGCGCTGCTGAGCGCCGGGCCGTTCCAGCACAGTTACCCGCATTCGTGGCGGTCGAAGAAGAAGGTGATCTTCCGCTGCACGCCGCAATGGTTCGTGCCGATGGACACGCCGCTGCCCGCCCCTGAACGGGAGGGGAAGAGTTTGCGCGAAACCGCCGTCGCCGCCCTCGCCGCCACGCATTTCACCCCTGAAAAGGGCCGCAACCGCATCGGCGCGATGGTGGAGGGCCGCCCGGATTGGGTGCTCAGCCGGCAGCGCGCCTGGGGGGTGCCGATCACCTTGTTCGTCAACCGGAAAACCGGCGAATATCTGGTCGATAAAGCCATCAACGAACGCATCATCGCCCGCTTCCGCGAACAGGGCGTCGATGCCTGGACACCCGAATTCGCGAACGAACTGCTCGGCGGCCGCGCCGACGATTACGAACAGATCACCGATATTCTCGACGTCTGGTTCGACAGCGGCTGCACCCACGCCTTCGTGCTCGAATCCGGGCGCTGGCCGGAAATGCAGTGGCCGGCGGACCTGTATCTGGAAGGCAGCGACCAGCATCGCGGCTGGTTCCAATCGAGCCTGCTGGAAAGCTGCGGCACACGCGGGCGCGCGCCCTACAACGCCATCCTCACCCACGGCTTCACCATGGACGCCAGCGGGCGCAAGATGTCGAAGTCGGAAGGCAATGTCATCAACCCGCTCGACATCATGAAGGTGTACGGCGCGGACATCTTGCGGCTGTGGGCGCTCAGCGTCGATTTCACCGAAGATCACCGCATCGGCGATGAAATCCTGAAAGGCGTGGCCGATCAGTATCGCAAATTGCGCAATACCTTCCGTTACTTGCTCGGCGCACTTGAGGGCTGGGATGAAGCCGAGCGTCTGCCCGCCGATCAGATGCCGGCGCTGGAACGCTGGGTGCTGCACCGGCTCGCCGTGCTGTCTGGCGAATTGCGCGCTGCTGCCACCGCCTATGATTTCAACCGCTACACCACGCTGATCGCCGAGTTCGTGCAGAATGACTTGTCGGCCTTCGCCATGGATGTCCGCAAGGACAGTCTCTATTGCGACGCACCCACGGCCCTGACCCGCCGCGCCTGGCGCACGGTGCTGGATATCAGCTTCCACGCCCTCACGCGCTGGCTGGCGCCGGTGCTGGTGTTCACCGCCGAAGAAGTGTGGGGCACGCGCTACCCGGATGCCGACAGCGTGCATCTGCTCGATTGGCCCGAGATCGATGCCGGCTGGCGCGACGATGCGCTGGATGGGCAGTTCACATTGGTTCGCAAGTTGCGCGAGGAAGCCTATCTGAAGCTTGAGGAACTGCGCCGCGCCAAGACCATCGGCAGCTTCCTGGAAGCGCGCATCGACATCACCACCACGCACGACACCCGCATTGTTGCGCTGGCCGGGCTCGATCTGGCCGAACTGCTGCTGGTGTCGGAGGTGACGCTCGCCCACGGCGGCGAAGAGCAACTGACCGTCGCCAAGGCCGATCTGCCGAAATGCGCGCGCTGCTGGCGGCATCTGCCCGATGTGGTGGAAGAGACATCGTTGTGCGGGCGTTGTGAGGCAGTGGTGGGTGACACGGTGATAAATGCCTAACCGCGGCTACATCCTCGCCGTCATCGTGCTGATCCTTGATCAGATCAGCAAATATTGGGTGCTGAACATCATCCGCCTGCCCGAAATCGGCGGCATCGATGTGCTGCCGTTTTTCCGGCTGACGTTCGTCGGCAATATCGGCGTGTCGATGGGCCTGCTGGCGGCGGATTCGGATCTGGCGCGCTGGTTGCTCACGTCCGCCACCGCCGGGATTGCGCTGGCGGTGGCGCTGTGGCTGCGGCGGGAGAAGAATGCGATCGACATCATCGCGCTCGGCCTGGTGCTGGGCGGCGCGTTCGGCAACATCATCGATCGGGTGCGGTTCGGCTACGTGGTCGATTTCCTGCATTTCTACTGGGAAACGCACAGTTTCTATGTCTTCAATCTTGCCGACAGTGCGATTACACTCGGGGTGATCCTGCTGCTGGCGCGCGCCCTGTTTGCGTCAACCGATACCAACGATGGGAAAGCCCGCGATGCGTAACCTGATTGTTCTGGGCCTGCTGGCCGTGACGCTCACCGCCTGCGGCGGCAAGGTCAACCGCCTGACCGGGCGCGGCCCCGATGAACTGGCCATCGCCCGCTCCGCGCCGTTGGTGGTGCCACCGGATTATGCGCTGGCGCCGCCCACCCCCGGTGCGCCGCGCGCCATGGGCGTCGATTCCCAGGCCGCCGCGATGGAGGCGCTGTTCGGCCCCGGCGTGAAGCCGCCACCGCGCAGCCAGGCTGAACAGCAATTGCTCGACCGCGCCGGTGCCAACAACGGCGATCCCGCCATCCGCAGCCAGGCCGGCGATCCACGCACCAGCGCGGTGAACAAGGGCGTGTTCCTGGCCGAAGTGCTGGCCGCGCCGGTGGGTTCGCGCGATCCCAAACTGGCCAGCGTGACGCTGCCGAACTGATCGTAAGCACTCCCTCCCCCTTGCGGGGAGGGCGACTCGGCGCCAGCCGAGCGGGGGTGGGGGTTCCCGCCACCGGCTACCACGGGTGCAACCCCCACCCCGCTCGCGCCAAGGGGCACGAGTCGCCCTCCCCGCAAGGGGGAGGGAGTTCATTCACTCAAATTCCAAGTGATTCCAGCCGGATGGTCGCCGACACATCGGGATCGCCGGCGCCGGTGGTGACGCTGAAGCCATAGTCGCCGGGCTGGAAATGCCAGCGCCCCTGCCCGCGCCAGCGCAGGGCCGACAACGGCACCGACAGGGCGACGATCTTCGTCTCCCCCGGCGCCAGCGCGACGCGGGTGAAGGCCGCCAGTTGCCGCGGCCAGCGTGCCACCGGGCCGTCCGGGGCATGGGCAAAGGCCAGCACTGGGGTTTCGGCGGCCATCGGCCCCGTATTGCTGACCGCGACGCTGATCGCCACCCGATCCTGCGCCAGCCGCAATTTCAAGGCGCGCAGAGCGAACGCCGTGTAGGACAGGCCGTGGCCAAAGCCATAGCGCGGTTCAATCCCCTCGCGCTCCAGCCGCGCATAGCCGTGCCACAGATCATAGGTGATGGTACTGGCGGTACGATCGAACCAGGGATAATCCCCGGCCTGCCGGGCCACGCTGAACGGCAAGCGCGCGGATGGTGACACCTGCCCGAACAGCAGCCGCGCCAACGCGGTGCCGCCGGCCTGGCCGGCATAGAAGCTTTGCAAGATGGCGCCAGCCGCATAGTGCCAGCCTTCCACCAGCACCGCCGAACCGGCCACGATCACCACCACCAGCGGTTTGCCGGTGGCGGCCGCCGCGTGGATCAATGCTTGCGTGTCGGCCGGCAGGCCCAGATCGGCGCGATCGCCGCCAATATCGGCGCCGGCGGCATTGTCCTGCCCCAGGGTGATGCCGCCGGGGATGAATTCGCCTTCCTCGCGCGCGGTGTAGCCGGCGATCACCACCACGGCGTCGGCGGCGCTGGCGGCGGCTGCCGCGGCGGCGAGATCATCTTCATCGCCGGTCAGCACGTCGGTGACGGCCGCGAGCCCTTCCAGCGCGGTGACGACATGCAACGGCCGCACCCGCGACGAGCCATTGTCGCCGGTGTTGGCCAGCCGCGCCAGCCGGCCAAGCACCGCCAGCCGCTTGGCCGGAGCGAAGGGCAACACGCCATCATTCTTCAGCAGCACGGCGGATTTCTCCGCGGCTTCCAGCGCGAGCGCCGCGTGCGCGGGGCTGGACACCATTGCTTGCGTATATTCGGGCAGCGGGTCTTCGGCGGAAACATTGGTGTAAAGCACGGTCAGGATGCGGCGGCAGGCCGTGTCGATCACCGAAGCCGCGATGCTGCCGGCTTCAACGGCTGCCAGCAATTTGTCGCCCCACACCCGCGGTTCGGGATTTTCGACATCCAGTCCGGCGGCGGCGCCCCACACGCTGTGCACGCCCATGATCCAGTCGCTGTGCACGAAGCCGGCAAAGCCCCATTCGTGGCGCAGAATGTCGGTCAGCAGATGGCGATTCTCGCCGCAATATTCGCCGTTCACCTTGTTGTAGGCGCTCATCACGCTTTGGCAGCCCGCGTCGATCACCGCCTTGAAATGCGGCAGATAGACCTCGTGCAAGCTGCGTTCATCGATGATCACATCCACCGAAAAGCGCATATTCTCCATGCTGTTGAGCGCAAAATGCTTGACCGTGGCGCAGACATTGTGGGCGGCCAGCCCGCGCGCCAGCGCCGCGCCCATGGCGCCCAGATGATGCGGATCCTCGCCATAGGTTTCCTGCGCGCGGCCCCACGCCGGATGGCGCAGCAGGTTGATGCACACCGCGCCCGAAAGATTGCAGCCCTGGGCGCGGATCTCGATGGCCATGGCCTCGCCGATGCGGTGTTCCAGATCGGAATCGAAACTGGCGCCGCGCGCCATGGTGCACGGGAAACAGGTGGATTGGCCGCGCGCCACGCCGCGCGGACCGTCGGTGAACCAGAAGGCCGGCACGCCGAGCCGATCGATGCCGCCGCCGGCGCGATAGGGCGATCCGCCCCACAATTTGCCATCGGCCTTGTACTGCCGGAAAAATCCCTTGCCCGACATCATGGCGATTTTTTCGGCCAGGGTCGCTTCGGCCAGCACGGATTCGACCCGTTCGGCGATATCGGCGGCGGTCAGGGATTTTTCGGGCAGCAGCGACAAGGTCATGGCGGCCAGCCTATGCCGGCGGCTGTCGAAATCCCAGCGCCTTGTGTCGGCCCCGTGGCGCCGCGCGGCAAAATGTGAAACAGGCGAGGCGACCTGTCTGGGAGCCCGCACGATGAGCCATGTTCTCCACCCTGCCGATGCCCCGCCGGAGCCGCTGATCGGCTTTGACGACTGGCTGAAGGCCGATGTGCGGGTGGGAACCATCGTGGAGGCCCTGCCCTTTCCGGAGGCGCGCAAGCCATCGTACAAGCTGGTGATCGATTTCGGCGGTACCATCGGCCGGCGCAAATCGAGCGCGCAGATCACCCGCCATTACGGCCTGGCGGATTTGCCCGGCCGGCAGGTGATGGCCGTGGTGAACTTCCCGCCGCGGCAGATCGGCAAATATATGTCGGACGTGTTGACCCTTGGCGTGCCGGATGCCGACGGCGAGGTGGTGTTGCTGCACCCCAGCCAGGCTGTGCCGAACGGCGGGCGTCTATTCTAGGGTCGATTGCGATCATATCGAACCGCTCAGGCGGTCCCCGATTTGATCCCGGGTTGTCGCAGCCCCGCCTGCCTGTCGCCGGTGCAGCAGCGGCGCCATCGGCTGAACCGAGCGCCACCGCTGCGCCAACCGCGGCCGTCAGCCCGGCTTGGGCGGCGGCACCGGAACCGTCGCCGAAGCAGTGCCAGACGCCGTTGCCGTGCCCGACGCCGTTTCGGGCGGCTTGTAATGATACCAGGTGGTCCCGGTGTCTTTCATATTGTCCAGCGCCTCATTGCTGGGATAGTCGCCATCCTTCTGGACCGGTTGCGAACCAGATGCCGTGTTGCTCTTGTCGGTCATGATCGTCTCCTTATGAAACTTCATCATGATGTGACAATGCAATCAGGCGTTATATCCGGAACAATGCTTAACGTCCGACCTGTCCCCGATGCAGCAGGAACGCATCGGCCAGCACCAGCGCCACCATCGCTTCCAGCACCGGCGCGGCGCGGATGCCGACGCACGGGTCGTGGCGGCCCTTGGTGACGATTTGCGTGGCCTGGCCGTCTGCCGTGATGGTCTCCACCGGCGTGAGGATGGAACTGGTGGGCTTCAGCGCCATGCGGACCACGATGGGCTGGCCGGTGGAAATGCCGCCTGCGATGCCGCCGGCATGGTTGGACAGGAACTGCGGGCCGTCGGCTCCGGGGCGCATCGCATCGGCGTTTTCCTCGCCGCGCAGGCGCGCGGCGGCAAAGCCATCGCCGATTTCCACGGCCTTCACGGCATTGATGCTCATCGCCGCACTGGCGAGCTGCGCATCCAGCTTGTGATAAAGCGGGCTGCCCCAACCGGCCGGCACGCCCGTGGCAACACATTCAACGATGGCACCCAAAGACGATCCGGATTTGCGCGCGGCGTCGAGCGTTTCGGCCCAAATGGCTGCGGTTTCGGCATCCGGGCACCAGAAGGGGTTGTTGGCGATTTCCGCCCAATCGAACCGGCTGCGATCGATGGCAATGCCGCCGATCTCCACCAGATAGGCGGTGATGCTGACGCCTGCGATGATCTTTCGCGCCACGGCGCCCGCCGCCACCCGGCTGGCCGTCTCGCGCGCCGACGATCGCCCGCCGCCGCGCGGATCGCGGTGGCCATATTTGGCATCATAGGCATAATCGGCGTGGCCCGGCCGGTATTTGGCGGCGACCTCGCTATAGTCCTTTGAACGCTGATCGACATTCTCGATCATCAGGCTGATCGGCGTGCCGGTGGTGCGGCCGTCATGGACACCTGACAGGATGCGGACTTCATCCGGTTCCTGGCGCTGGGTGGTGAACTTCGATTGGCCGGGACGACGCTTGTCGAGGAACGGCTGGATATCGGCTTCGGCCAGGTTGATGCCGGGCGGGCAGCCATCCAGCACGGCACCAATCGCCGGCCCATGGGATTCGCCCCAGGTCGTGAAGCGCAGCAGATGGCCGAATGTGTTGAGGCTCACTTTTCCAGCCCGATATCCGGCGCGTCTTCGGCCTTCATGCCAATCACGTTGTAGCCGGCATCGACATGGTGAATCTCGCCGGTCACGCCGCTGGCCAGGCCGGACAGCAGATACACGCCGGCGCCGCCGACATCCTCGATCGTCACGTTGCGGCGCAGCGGGCTATTATATTCGTTCCACTTCATGATGTAGCGAAAATCGCCGATGCCGCTGGCAGCCAATGTCTTGATCGGGCCGGCGGAAATGGCGTTCACCCGCACATTCTGCTGGCCAAGGTCCATCGCCAGATATTTCACGCTGGCTTCCAGCGCCGCCTTGGCCACGCCCATCACATTGTAATGCGGGATGACCTTCTCGGCGCCGTAATAGCTCAAGGTGACCATGGCGCCGCCGTTCGGCATCATCACGGCAGCGCGCTGCGCAACGGCGGTGAAGCTGTAGACGGACACGTTCATGGTCAGCAGGAAATTGTCGAGGCTGGTATCGACATAGCGGCCACGCAGTTCGTTCTTGTCGGAAAAGCCGATGGCATGGACAAGGAAATCGATCGTCGGCCAATCAGCCGCCAGCGCGGCAAAGCAGGCATCCATGCTCTCCACCGACGCCACATCGCATTCGAACAGGCGCGCCACGCCCAATTGTTCGGCGAGCGGGCGCACGCGCTTCTCCATCATCGGGCCCTGATAGCTGAACGCCAGTTCCGCGCCCTGTTCGGCCAAGGCCTTGGCGATGCCCCAGGCCAGGCTCTTGTCGTTGGCCAGGCCCATGATCAGGCCGCGCTTGCCGGTCATGATCCCCATGTTCGTTCTCCGATCTAGATGCTGCGCCGGGGCTTAATCGGAAATCGCGGCCGTTTCCAGCCGGGCGCGACCGATGGCAGCATTCACCTGTGCGCCGAGCACCAGCCCCAGCCCGATGATGTAGAAATACAACAGCGCGATGATCACCCCGGCCAGGCTGCCATAGGTCATGTCATAACCGCCGAGCAGGCTGAGTGCGCGCGGCAACGCCAGCGTGGTGATTGTCCAGGCCAGCGTCGTGGCCAGCGCGCCCGGCCAGCATGGCGCCACGCGAAATCGGCGGGGACACAACTGGCCAAACAACGCCCACAGCGCCAGGAACAGCAGCACCGCCGGCACCACCCGCTGCAACCCCAATGTCGGAAACACATCGGCCGCCACCGGCATCAGATTGAACACGAAGGTTTCGGCGCCGGTGACCACCACCTGCGCGGCAAAGGCGATCAGCAGGATCAGCACCAGCCCCAGCACTTCGGCCAGCCCGACCAGCCGCCAGCGCCAGAACGGCATCGACGATGTGGTGCCATAGGCCTGGCTGACCATGGTGCGCAGCGTCACCAGCACGCCCGATGATGTCCACAGCGCCACGATCACGCCAAAGGTGATCACCCCGCCACTGGCCGGCGCGGTGACCACGACGCGCACCGTTGGCCCGATCAGATCGGCGACACCCGGCGGCAAGGCCTGCAGGAAGGCTTCCACCGCCGCCAGGCCTTCGCGGGTCCGGCCGAGGGTGCCGGCCACCGATGCCAGCAGGATGACGAAGGGAAACAGCGTCACCAGGCTGAGATAGGCCAGATTGCCGGCGTGGGTGAAGCCGTTTGCAAATGTGCCATTGACAGCATCGATCGCAATGCGCCGGAGCGGCCAGCGGGCGCGCCAGGATCGGGCTGGCGCCACAGCGGCCATCAAAGATCGAAGGTCGCGCGCGGATTGCGGCCGTCGATGAAGTTTTCGGCGAACGCCTTCAGCGCGTCATCATCGGGCGGGATGTCGATCATCACCGTCACCAGTTGATCACCGCGCGTGCCATCGGTGCGGCGGAAACCCCGGCTCTTCAGGCGGAACATCTTGCCCGATGTGGTGCCGGCCGGGATGGTGAGCGTCACGCTGCCTTCGGCGGTCGGCATCAGCACCTTGGCGCCGAGCACCGCTTCGTCAAGCCGGAGCGGCAGGATGAGCCGGACATCATCACCTTCCCGTTCCAGCACATGGTGTGAAGCGATCTCGATGGTGACAATGGCATCGCCGGGGCCGCCGGGGCCAGGCTCACCCTTGCCGGCCAAGCGCATCTGCTTGCCGGATTCCAGCCCGGCCGGCAACTTGATCTCGATGGTCTGGCCATTGCGCAGCGTCACGCGCTGCGGCGCCAGTTGCACGGCATCGCTGAACGGCACGGTCAGGCGATAGGCGACATCCGGCCCGCGCACCTGGGTGCGAAAGCCGCGCCCGCCGCTGCCAAAGCCGCTGCGCCCGCCAAACAATTCGGCAAACAGATCGTCCGCCCCGGCGGCAAAATCCCGCTCGCTGCGATTGCCGAAGCCGCCACCGCCGCCAGAACCGCCGCCCCCAAAACCGCCGCCGCCACCGCCGGCAAACGGGTTGCGCGGCTGGCCATCCGGGCCGATCTCGCCCCGGTCGAACTGGCTGCGTTTCTGTTCGTCCGACAGAAGCTCATAGGCGCCGTTGGCTTCCTTGAACCGTTCCAGCGCCTGGGGATTGTTGGCGTGGCGATCGGGATGATTCTCCTTGGCGATGCGCCGGAAGGCCTTCTTGATGTCGGCTTCGCTGGCAGTCTTGGACACGCCGAGCACGAGATAGGGATCACGCATGGAAATTTCCGAGGTTTTGGCCGAAGGATGATCTGGTCTTCACGATAGGGATGTGCGGGCCGGATGCGGCATTGCAAGCCCCCCATAGCGACACTGCGCCTGTCTCGCCAGCGTAACGCAGTTGGGCCATGCGATGTCCATGATTCGCCGCGCCCCCATCATCCGACTGTTGCTGCCGCTGGTGTTGCTGATGCCGCTGCTGATGCCGGCCCCGGCGCTGGCCTGGGGCGGCTATGCCCACCGGCTGACCGCCAGCATCGCCTTTGCCGAGCTGTCGCCCGCCGCGCGCACCCGGATCCGGGCCCTGCTGCGCGCCGCGCCGGCGCTGAACACGCCGACCTGCGCGCTGGCCAGCATAGAGGATGCATCGGTGTGGCCAGATTGTGTGCTCGGCCTGCCCGATGGCCGCTTCGCCTATTCGGCGGCCTGGCACTATCAGAATATCAGCGTGTGTGGGGATTTCGACATCAACGCCAAATGCCCGAACGGCGATTGCGTGACCGCGCAAATCCCGCGCCAGCAGGCTATATTGGCCGATCGCAGCCGCCCGGCCGCCGAACGATTGCAAGCGCTGGCGTTTCTGGTGCACTTCGTCGGCGATCTGCACCAGCCCCTTCATATGGGTGACAAGGCTGATCTGGGCGGCAATCAGGTGCGCGCCGCCTATGGCGTCAAGGCGCCTGACCGGATGAACCTGCACCGGATCTGGGACGGCGAGATGGCCGAACGCGCGCTCACCGAACCGCCGGCGATCGCGCCTGCCCGCATCACGCCCGCGCAACGCCGCGCCTGGAGCGCCGGCCCGACCGATACCGAAGGCAAGGTGGCCATCTGGGCGCAGGAAGCCTGGGCGATTTCGCGCAGCATCGCCTATCCGGCGTTGCGGGATTATCCCGACACCTGCCCGATCCCTGCCGGCTCCCGCCCCCGTGATGCGCGCGGCACCGTCACCGCGGCCTATATCGCCGCGGCCACACCGCCGCTGCGCGTGTCGGTAGCCAAGGCCGGTGTGCGCATCGCTCTGCTCGTCGAGGCAGCGCTGGCGCGCCCGGCGGCGCTGCGATAGGATCGCGGCATGAATCTGGACGACGAAGACGAAAGCAGCAACATCATCGATCGCCGCGGCGAAGATCATGGTGGCGGCTTTGGCGGCGGGCTGCCCTTTGGCATCGGAGGCGGCGGCATGGGGTTGGGCACCATCGTCATGGTGGTGGTGCTGGGGCTGATCTTCGGGGTCAACCCGCTGCAATTGCTGGGCGGCGGCGGCGGTATTGGCGGCGCTGATGTGGGGCAGCCGCAAGTCGCCCGGCCGGCAGCGGCGCTGGGCGGCGAGCATGACCGTTTCATCGCGCGCGTGCTTGGCACCACCGAACGCACCTGGGGCCGGCTGTTTCCCGAACAGGTCGGCCAGCCCTATCCGGCACCGAAATTGACCCTGTTCGACGGTCAGGTGCAATCGGGCTGCGGCCTGGCCGACAGCGGCATGGGGCCGTTTTACTGCCCGGTAGACCGGCAGGTCTATCTCGATGCCAGCTTCTTCAACGATCTGTCGCAGCGCTTCGGCGCGCCTGGCGATTTCGCCGCCGCCTATGTGATCGCTCACGAAGTTGGCCACCATATCCAGACTGTGCTCGGTATTTCGGATCAGGTGCAGCAGGCGCGGCGCGGCGCCGGCGACGCGCAGGGCAATGCGCTGTCGGTGCGCCAGGAATTGCAGGCCGATTGCCTGGCCGGCGTGTGGGCGCACCACAACCAGGATCTGCTGGAAGCCGGCGATATCGCGGAAGGCCTGCGTGCGGCGCAAGCCATCGGCGATGACCGGTTGCAGCAACAGGCCGGCGGCCGCGTCAGCCCCGAAAGCTTCACCCACGGCACGTCGGCGCAGCGCATGCGCTGGCTGCAACGCGGGCTGACATCGGGGCAGATGGACAGTTGCGATACGTTCGCGGCGCGCAGCCTGTAATCAGTTCTTCTCGTCGCGGATGGTGATCTGGCCGCTGGTGATGCCCCCGGCGCCATCGCGCAGCGCCATCACCAGCGGTTCGCCATCAACGGTGGTGGTGGACAGGCTGTTGCCCGAACGCCGCACGCTGCGGCCCTTGGCGACAAAGGCCTTTTCATACCAATCCGCCACTTTGGCGGCCCGGCCCGGCGCCGTGAAGCCCAATTGCACCCTGGCGCGGGTCTTGTCGTCGTTGCCAAAGGCCTTCACGTCGACCCCGGTCAGCTTGGCGCCGGGATAGCGACCGACCTCGTCCAGATCGAACTCGCTGTCGCCATCCAGGCCTTCGGGCAGTTTGATGCGGCCTTCGATGCCACCGGGCAGCTTCAACGCCATCTCGCCGCTGTCGGTATCGGCATGGAATTGCACGGCAGCCGAATCACGGCCGGCAACAGCATTGCCGGCCTTCACATCGGCAGCGCTGTCGGCCGCAAAATCCGCACTGATCTCCACCGGCTCCGGCGTGTCGGCCTTGCGCGCTTCGCAGGCCGCCACGGCGATCCCGCACAGCAGGATGGCGATCAGCGCGTCTCTCATGGTCAATTGCTCCTGTGTATTGCTATAACAATACACATGTCGGCCATTCTGGTCAATGCGCCGCCTTGGCGCTGCGTTTTGGCAGGGCATGCAACGCCGCCACGATCACCGCGCCCAGCACCAGCCCGAACAGGCCGGAGCCGCCAGCCTCCATCAGCCATGTTACCAGCCCGCCGGCGCCTTCCACGGCGTGCATGCCGGCGTGGAGCAGATCGTGTGGCGGCGTGATGCCGAACTTGTTCAGACCATCAATGACGATATGGCCGCCCACCCACAGCATCGCCGCCAGGCCGATCCAGCCGAGCAGCACCAGAAACGGCGGCATGCCCTTCACCAGGCCGCGGCCCAGCGCCGCCAGCGCGCCACTGCGGCTGCGCGCCAGATAGACGCCGAAATCATCGGCCTTCACGATCAGCGCCACCGCACCATAGACGATGGCCGTGATGCCCACGGCCACCACGACCAATGCGACGGCCTGCTCACTGATCGGCTTGTCCTCCACGGTGCCCAGCGCGATTGCCATGATCTCGCCCGACAGGATCAAATCGGTGCGGATGGCGCCTGTCACCATCGATTGTTCGCGCTGCACCGCGTCCATGCCGGCGCCATCGTCGCTGCTGTCCTCATGCGGGCTGAATTTCTCCCACAGTTTTTCCGCGCCTTCGAAACACAGAAAGGCGCCGCCGGCCATCAGCAACGGCGTGATCGCCACGGGGAGGACGTATGACAGGGCCAGCGCGCCCGGCAGCAGGATGATCAATTTGTTCTTCAGGCTGCCGCGCGCGATCTTGGCAACGATGGGAATTTCACGGTCCGCGCTGAACCCCACCACATAGCGCGGGGTGACGGCGGCATCATCGATCACCACGCCGGCCGCCTTGCTCGATGCCTTCACCGCGGCGGCGGCGGTGTCATCCAGGCTGGCCGCCGCCACCTTGGTGATCGCCGCGACATCATCGAGCAGTGCAAACAAGCCGCCGGCCATATGCAAATATCCCTCAACAAGTCATTCCAGCGGAGCCCCCTGCCCGGGAACCCTTCACCTTCTCGCGCGGTTCACCGCTTGTCCAGCATCGCCAGGCCAAATGCCAGCAGCATGCCCAACCCCAGGCCAACCATCAGGCCCAGCGATGGTTCACCCGCCGCCATGCCGAAACCTGCACCCAGCACCAGACCCAGCGCGATGAACACGCCACCGCCACGCTGCGGCGGACGAACGGAAGGCGGCGGAGGATCAGACTTGGTGGACATGGCGAAGCCCATGCACCAGCGCGCGGATTCTCGCCAGTGGCTTGGCCGCACCACATCGGCTAACAGGTCGCTCGTGCGTGTCGCTCCGATCCTGCTTGCCGCCTGCGGCCTGTTTGGCGCTGCCGTGCGGGCACAGCCCACACCCCTGCCCGTTCCCCTACCCACTCCCCCAGCGGAAACCGCGCCTGGCGATGCTGGCGATCCCATCCCGGCCCCGGATGCGCCGCTCCCCGATCTCCCCGGCGGCGCTGCCGTGGCGTGGCCCGATGTCGCATCCACCACCAGCGCCGAACCCGAAGCCGCGACCGCCGCCATCCGATACCGCATCGAGGCAGCCGGCCTGGACACTCTGGGCCTGGATGACGAATTCCGTGCGCTGTCCAGCCTGTATCGGCAACGCGGCGAGGATACCAACCTGGCGCAACTGTCGCGCCGCATCACCGAGGATCGCGATCTGGCCGAGCTGCTGCTGCGCTCGATCGGCCATTATGGCAGCACGGTCACAACCAGCGTGAACCCGCCCGCCGCCGGCCAGCGCGACAGCGTGGTCAAGATCAGCGTGGAGCCGGGGCCGCTGTACAGCTTTGCCGGGATCAGCATCCTGCCACCGGAGGGTGCGGCGCAAACCGCCGATCCCGCCCGGATCGTCACCCGCCTGCTGCCGATCCGCGTTGGCGACGCCGTGGAGGCTGCGCGCGTGCAATCGGCGCAGGATGCGCTGCCCACCCGCCTGGCCGATGCCGGCTATCCATTTCCGCGCATCGCCGCGCCCGATATTGTCATCGATCACGCCAGCCGCGATGCCACGCTCACGCAGCGCATCGATCTGGGCCGGCGCGGCCTATTCGGCACCATCCGAAGCGACAATGCGGTGAAGGGCATGGGCAATGACCATATCGGCCTGCTGAGCCGCTTCAAATCCGGCGATCGTTACAGCAACGCCGGCCGTGAGGATCTGCGCCGCGCGCTGGTGCAGACCGGCCTGTTCGGCGCCGTTGCCGTGAAGGCCGTCGAAGGCCCGGTGCTGGCGGATGGCCGCCAGGCGGTCGATCTGGAGATCAGCTCCGAAGCCGCGCCGCCGCGCACCATTGCGCTGTCGGGTGGTTATTCGACCGGACAGGGCGTGCGGCTGGAAGGCAGCTGGACGCACCGCAATCTGTTCCCGCCCGAAGGCGCGTTCACCGCCCGCGCCGTTGCTGCCGAACGCGAACAAGTGGCCCAGCTGGAACTGCGCAAGCGCAATTTCCGCAAGCGTGACCGGCAATTGCTGGTGAGCGGCGGCTTCACTGCCAGCCAGCAGTTCGCCTTTGCTGCTGAAACGCTGGGGATCACCGCCGCGCTGGCCCGCGAATCGAACATCATCTGGCAGAAGGACTGGACCTGGAGCCTGGGTGCGCAGGCGCTGATCACCAGCCAGCGCGACCGATCCGTGCCTGGCGATCCGCGCCGCACTTTCACCGTTGCCGCGCTGCCGATGAGCGTGACCTGGGACAAATCCGACGATCTGCTCAACCCGTCGCGCGGCCTTCGCCTCACGGCGCGCCTGTCGCCGGAAATCACCCTGCGCGACCGCAGCAATTTCAATTATGTGAAGGCGCAATTCGAAACCACCGCCTACCAGCCGTTCGGCGATCTGGTGGTCGCGGCACGCTTCCACATCGGCAGCATCGTCGGCGCCAGCCGCGGCGTCATCGCGCCCGATCGGCGTTTCTATGCCGGCGGCGGCGGATCGGTGCGCGGTTATGTGTTCCAGGGCGTCGGCCCGCGCAATGCCGACAATGTGCCCACCGGCGGCAACAGCGTCACCGAACTGGCCGTCGAAGGCCGCTACCGCTTTCAGGCCTGGGGCCAGGATCTGGGGCTGGCCGCCTTCATCGATGCCGGTGAAGTGTCCACCGGCACCACCCCGGCCTTTGATCGATTGTCGCTGGGCGCCGGCATCGGCGCGCGGTTCTACACCGGCTTCGGTCCGATCCGCATCGATATTGCGACGCCGCTCAATCCGCAGGCCGGCGATCCGCGCGTGGTGTTCTACGTCTCCATCGGGCAGGCCTTCTGATGGCGGTGCCGCACCCCCGCAAGCGCTGGCTGTGGCTGGTCCCGACGCTGTTCCTTACGCTGCTGCTGGCGCTGCTTGCGGCGCTGCCGTTCGCGCTCGACACGCCGCCCGGCCGCGCGCTGCTGGTGCGGCAAATTCCTGGCATCAACCTCGAAAGCGGCCTGTATTTCCGGGTGCAGCGCATTGATGGCAGCCTTTGGAACAAGGCCACGCTGATCGGCATCACCGCCCATGATCCCAAGGGCCAGTTCGCCAGCATCGATCGGCTGGAGCTGGATTGGCAGCCGCTGCAACTGCTGAACAAGCGCTTCGTCGCCCGCGCGGTGCACGCCGGCACGGCAAGGATCGCCCGCTGGCCCGAATTGTTGCCCACCAAAGACCCGCGGCTGCTGCCGGATCAGGATATCGCCATTGCCGCGCTGTCGATCGGTCGGCTGGAACTGGCCGAGGGCCTTGCCGGCAAGGCGCGCGCCGCCACCGGGCGTGGCCGCATCGATATCGCCACGGGGCGCGCGCAGGTGGCGTTGCTGGCGCGCGTGCTCGATGGCAGCGGCGGCGACACGCTTGATCTGCTGCTCGATGCCGAACCGGATCGCGACCGTTTCAAGCTCGCGGCCAGGCTGCACGCGCCGGCCGGCGGTCTTGTCACCACGCTCGCCGGGCTGAAGGGGCCGCTGGCGATCAGCGCCAATGGCAATGGCCGCTGGCAGCGCTGGGACGGCCGCATCACGGCCACCATCGGCACGTCACGCACCCCGATGGCCGATCTGGCACTGATGTCCCGTGATGGCACGATCAGCGCCGATGGCCGCATCGATCCGGCGCAACTGCTGGCCGGTGATGCTGCCGCGCTGCTGAAGGACGGCCTGTCCCTCACGGCGCAGGTGGTGCCCGAAGCCGAAACGCTGAAAACCCGCCTGTCCATTGCCGGCACCGCCATCACCGCCAGCGCCAGCGGCCGCATCAACCGCGCCAGCGAGCAATTGTCCGAAACCAGTGCGCGGGTGGTGCTGGCCGACAGCGCCGCTCTGGCGCGGGATCTCGGCCTCAGCGGCGCAGTGCTCACCGCCAAGGCGGCCGGGCCGTTGCTGGCGCCGCTGATCGATGCGCGGCTGCTGCTGAAGCGCCTCGTGGTGGGCGGCAAGGGCGGTGTGGCGCTTGGCGATGTCAGCGCCGCCGGCATCGCCGATCTGAACGAGCGCCCACTGCGCCTGCCGGTGCAGATCACCGTCGGCAGCGTCACCGGCCTGCCGGACTCGCTGGCACCGATCGCCGGCGGCTGGCGCGGCGATGGGCAGTTGCGCTGGATCAACGGCCAGATTCAGGTGCAGGCGCTGCGCGCCAACAGTGGGCCCTTGCGGCTGACCGGCAGTGCCGCTTACCGACCTGCAACCGGCGTTTGGGCCACCAACCTCGAAGGCAGTGCGCGCGGCTGGTTGCTGCCGCAAATCGGCAGCAGTGCGGTGACGGTCACCGCGCGCCTGGCCGGTGCCAGCGGCAAGAGTGTCATCGGCTACGGCGATTTTCGCCTGAGCGCCGCCAGCATCCCGGCCGGTACCATCGCCGATCTGGCCGGCGGCCCGGCGGTGCTGGCCGGGACCTTCAACCTCGCCCCCGGACTGGTGGTCACCCTTGCCGATCTGGCGCTGACCGCGCCGCAACTGACGGCGAAGGGCAGCGCCGGCTGGCAACCCGGTGGCAGCATCAGCCTGGCCGCCACCGGCCAGAGCCGCGATTGGGGGCCGTTCACCGTGGCAGCGCGCGGCACGCTGGCGGCGCCGCAGATCAATGCGCAACTGCCTCGGCCCGGCTATGGTCTCACGGCCGTTGCCGCGCGGCTCAACCGCAATGGCACCATCTGGCAGATCGATGCCGACGCGCAATCGGCGCTGGGGCCGGTCAAGCTCGCCGCCGGCATCGGCCTTGATCCGCGCGTCACCCTGGATGTCGAACGGCTGGAGGCCGCTGGCTTCGTCGCGCGCGGGCAATTGGTGCAAACCAGCGCGGGGCCATTTGCCGGTACGCTCTCGCTTGCCGGCAAGGGCCTCGATGGCAGCGCCGTGCTGGCCGCGGAGGCCGGCGTGCAGACCGCCGCGCTGAAGCTGGCCGGCAGCAATGTCAGCCTCACCGCCGCCACCCCGGTCAGCATCGAGAAACTCGCCCTCACGGGGCGGCTGGCACTGGCCCCCGATGGCACCGATCTCACCGGCGATCTGGCGCTGTCGGGCCTTGAACGCGGCTCGTTGCAACTCGAAAGCGCCACCGGCAGCGTCAAGCTGATCGATGGGCGCGGCACCGCCCGGCTCGAGATCGCCGGCACCAGCGGCGAAGCCTTCAAGCTGGGCTTCACCGCGCAAATATCGCCGGGGCGATATCAGGTGACCTTCGGCGGCGATTATGCCGGACGGGAGGCGCGGCTGGCCGGCCCGGCGGTGATCACCAACGATGCCGCCGGCTGGCACCTGGCACGGGTGACGCTCACCAGCGCGCTCGGCAGTGCCGATCTGTCCGGCGATTGGGGCGAAACCAAACGCATCGATGCCAGTCTGGACAAGGTCTCGCTGCAGATGCTGGGCATTGCCTACCCCTCGCTCAATCTCGGCGGCCGCGTCTCCGGCACGCTGGCGCTGCGGCTCGATGATGGCGGCGTGCCGCTGGGCACCGCCGCATTGCGCCTGAACGGCTTGTCGCGCAGCACGGTCGCTGCCACCTCCACGCCGATCGATGTCGGGCTGAACGCCGCGCTGGGCGCCGAAGGCACCGTGCTGCGCGCCGTCATCGTGCGCGGCGGCAAGATCGAGGGCCGCGCCCAGGCCCGGCTCGGCCCCTTCCCGGCCAGCACCATCGTGGATGGCATCACCTCCACCGATCTGGTGCCGCGCCTGTTTGCCGCCAGCGTCACCGGCCAGTTGCGCTATGCCGGCCCGGCGCAGGATTTCTGGGGGCTTTCGGGGCTCACCGCGCTCGATGTGCGGGGCAATGTGCAATTGGCGGCGGACGTGTCGGGCACGCTCGGCGATCCGCAGGTGGCGGGCCGCCTGCTGGCACGGGACGCGCGGGTCGAAGTGCCGGTGCTGGGTGCAGTGGCGACCAAGGCCAGCCTGGACGCGCGCTTCACCGCCTCCGTGCTCGAACTCACGCGCTTTTCCGGCACTTCCGGCAGCGGCAGCATCACCGGATCGGGCAAGATCGATCTCAGCTATGAACGCGGCTTCCCGCTCGATATCCGCCTGACCTTGAAGGACGCCGCCATATTGGGCCGCGACGACATCACCGCCACCGGCAGCGGCACGGTCCGGATCGCGACCGACGAATATGGCGGCGTCGTCTCCGGCCCGATCAAATTGTCCCGCGCCGAATATCGCATTGGCCGCACCGGTGCCGCCGACGTGCCGGTGCTGACCGTGACGGAAAAGAACAGCCGCCTGCTCGGCCGTCGCGTCGTCCAATATGTCGCGCCGACCCGCTGGCTCTACAATCTCAACATCACCGCCGATCGCAGCCTGAAGGTGACCGGCATGGGCATCAACAGCGAATGGCAGGCCGATGTGCGGCTGCGCGGCGGCGCCACCGCGCCCGAAGTGTTCGGCCGGGTGCAACTGGTGCGCGGCGATTATGATTTCGCCGGCAAGCGCTTTCAGCTCACCCGCGGTGATATCCGCTTCCTGGGCGGCTACCCGCCCGATCCGATCCTGGCCGTGGCGGCGGAAAACAGCGGCAATGGTTTTTCGGCGCTGCTCAACATCGATGGCACGGCGCAGCGCCCGCAGATCAAGTTCAGTTCCGTGCCGGCGCTGCCCGAAGACGAAGTGTTGTCCCGCGTGCTGTTCGGCAGCAGCGTCACCGATCTGTCTGCCCCCGAAGCCATCCAGCTTGCCGGCGCGTTGACGTCACTGCGCGGCGGCAACGGCTTCAACCCCATCGGCGCCGTCAGCCGCGGCCTTGGCATCGACCGCCTGCGCATCCTGCCCGCCGATATCACCACGGGCCGCAAGACCACGGTCGCCGCCGGGCAATATCTCGGCCGCAACGTCTATGTGGAGGTGGCGACGGATGCCGGCGGCTACACGGCGACCAGCATCGAGATCGGCCTGACACGGTCGCTTTCCGTGCTCAGTTCAGTCGCGACGCTGGGCGGCACCAGCGCGTCGGTGCGGTGGAAGCGGGATTATTGAAACAGGCATCGCAGGGCGGGATCGGAAAGGACATCACATGGATCGGCTGGCAGGCAAGACAGCGTTCGTCACGGCGGCAGGGGCTGGCATCGGGCGGGCGACCGCGCTGGCCTTTGCGCGGGAGGGCGCGATGGTCACCGCCACCGATATCGATGCCGCCGCGCTGGCCAGCCTGGCGGCCGAGCACCCCGGCATTGCCACGGCGCGGCTGAATGTGCGCGATGGCGACGCGGTGATCGCCGCGCTGTCGGGCGCGGCGCCGGACATCTTGTTCAACTGCGCCGGCTTCGTCCACCGCGGCACCATCCTGGATCTCACCGACGCGGATTGGGAATTCACCTGGGATCTGAATGTCACTTCGATGGTCCGCACCTGCCGCGCCGCCCTGCCCGGCATGATCGCGCGCGGCAGCGGCAGCATCATCAACATCGCTTCGGTGGCCTCCACCATCAAGGCGCTGCCAGCGCGCTTTGCCTATTGCACCACCAAGGCGGCGGTGATCGGGCTGACCAAGGCGCTGGCAGCGGATTTCGTCGCGCACGGCATCAGGGTGAATGCCATCTGCCCCGGCACGATCGACACGCCGTCGCTGGCCGGCCGCCTGAACGACCAGCCCGATCCCGCAGCCGCGCGCGCCAAATTCATTGCCGCCCAGCCGTCGGGCCGGATGGGCCGGCCAGAGGAGGTGGCGGCACTGGCGGTTTATCTGGCGTCAGACGAAGCCAGCTACACCACCGGCGTCGCGCACGTCATCGATGGCGGTTGGACCAACTGATCCTTCGGGGAGATTGCGTTGGATCCGCACCCCGCCCGAACGCCGGAGGCGCCCTGTCAAACGGCCATGGTGTTCGCGTCATTTGGGTTCGGCCGGTGCGGGGGCAAAGCATTCGGGTAATCTGCGATCGCCGCCGCTGAATGTTCAGCATGGGGTTCAACCGCGCCTGCCAACGAAAAAGGCCGCCGGTGTCTGGAGCACCGACGGCCTTGATCTTGCGTGCGCAGCTTCAGGCGGCGACGGCGGCCTTGCGGCGACGGGCGGCTGCGCCAACCATGCCGAAACCGACGAGCAGCATCGCCCAGACGGCGGGCTCAGGAATGGCGCTGGCATAGGTCAGCGTGAACTGCGCCTGGCCACCGGTGATGCTGGGGAGACCGTAGCTGACATTGGCCGCCGGCACGGACGTGAACAGCGCCGACGCGTTGGTCGCAATCTGCACGCCACCCGTCACGAAGCCCGACAGGTTGCTGGTCAAGGTCTGAGTGCGCGTGAAGGTCGGATTAAGCAGATTGAGGGTGCGCACCGTGCCCTGGCCCGCTATGTTCTCGGTCTGGCTCATGGTGTCCGAACCCGAAAGCGAGAAGCCTTCACCCGTTGTCGCTGCGTCCAGCTGATAGGCGGCCGACACATCACGGCGGCGGCTCGCTGCGGTACCGCCAGTGGCGCTGTTGGTGGCATCGACACGGCCGTTGATGTTGTAGACGGCGGTCAGCGTGACGCTGCGAAGCGTGTGGCCAGTCAGGTCGAACGAATTGAAATTGCTGAAATTATTGATACGCGCCACGATCGCCGCGTCGTCAAGCGTGGCGAGCGAGAAGCTGCGGTTCTGCGTGGTCAACGTGAGCACGGCCGCTGCCGGGGTGGCAATGGCGACAGAGGCCAGAAGCGGGAGCAAAATCTTCATCATTATAAAGCCCTTCATATGGATGCGTCTCGAGCTAAGCAGGAAACGTGCCAACACCCGGAATTCATGCAACCATATGATTTAACGATATAAATTATTCATTAATCATTGAATTGTGTAAAGCATGCCGACACTCCAATGCCATCACGAAGCATCATGTCGGAAAGTCTATGTGCGTGAACGCCGGCCATTGCTTGCAGATGCGTTGAAGGGCGGCAGCCTCAGCAGCGATCGATCGGGCCCGAACGCCCAGCCTTGAGGCGTCGCCGGCCGGCCGCGATGCAAATCGGGCCGGGCACATTGCAGTGCGGCATCGCGCCCGCACCGGGAATGCGAAACGGCCGCAGCGGCAAGGCACCGCTGCGGCCGTCGCATCGCGCGGGGCCTATCCGTACATGCCGCCGCCATAACCGGTGCGCGCCGCGCCAGCGTAGAAATCGTCGACATCGTCGAAGCCCGACGTGCTGCGACCGGCAAGTTCGTCGCGGCTGTAGCTCGGCGCATCTTTGAAATCGTCGGCGGCCCGGCCGACATTGTAGCCGCCGAGGCTTTCGTCATAGCGCAGCACATCCCAGGGCAGTGGGTGAAAGCGTTCGCCGATGCCGAGAAACCCGCCGAAGCTCATGATCGCATAGGCGACTTCGCCGGAGCGCTTTTCCAGCATCACATCGTCCACTGATCCGATCTTTTCGCCTTCGCTGTCATAAACAGCGGTGCCGTTCACCTTGCTGGCGCTGATCAGTTCGTGGGTTTCGTCGCGGGCCACGGCCGTGTCGGTGGTGTCATGATCGCTCGCCATTGTTGGTCTCCTGTGCCGGCAAAGGCGATAATCGCCCGTGCGGTCAGCAGAGCCAACCCGGCGGCACGGGCGGCGGTTCCAGCGGCCAACGGCGAAAATGCACCGCTCGCCGCGCCGGGAACATTCGGGGCGCCCGCTGGTTGGCAGTTCGAACATCAAGGAGAAAACGGATGAGCAATCTCGGGCTGGTACGCGAACATATGAAGGTAATCGGTGCCGATGGCGCGCCGGTCGGCACCGTGGATCATGTGAAAGGCGACCGCATAAAATTGACCCGCGCCGACAGTGGTTCGCATGATGGCCACCACCATTATATCGCCGGCGGGCTGGTGGCCGGCGTGGAAGGCGACGTCGTGCGCCTGTCCGCCAGCGGGGCCAATGCCGTGCTGATGGAGGAAGAGAAGGACGGCGAAGCGACGGCAGATCACCGCAAATCGTAAGTCGATGCTAACGGCCGATCAGCGCCTGCGCGGTGCGATCGGCCACCACGTCTGTCGGCAGGCCTTGAAGATCGGCTTCGGCAAACAGCGCGCTCAACCGCGGCCCGATGGCATCTGCCGCCGCATTCACCCGCCCGAGTGAAACCGGCGCATCCTTGGTCTTCGCCAGATATTCGGCGACCACCGAAATGATGCCGCCGGCATTGATCACATAGTCGGGCGCATAGAGGATGCCGCGCGCCGCCAGTCGCGCACCGTCTTCGGCCGTGGCGAGCTGGTTGTTGGCGGCTCCGGCGACGATTGCCACATCCAGCGCGGCGATGCTAGTCTCGGTCAGGATTGCGCCGAGCGCGTTGGGGCTGAACACGTCGGCGGCCAGCCCCAGGATCGCCCCCACCGGCACATGCGCCGCGCCCAGTTGCGCCGCCAGGGCCGCAGCGCGCGGCGCGTCCACATCGGCCAGCGTCAGCCGTGCGCCTTCAGCGGCCAGCGCGCGGGCCAGCGCGCCGCCGACACTGCCAACGCCCTGCACCGTGACATGCACGCCCTTCAGATCGTCCCGGCCCAATTTGTGCTGCACCGCGGCCTTTATCCCGGCAAGCACGCCGCGCGCCGTGAACGGCCCCGGATTGCCGCCAACGGCCCCGGCCGCCACCGGCAGGCCGGCGACATGCGCCGTGCGCTGCGCCACCACCACCATGTCATGTTCGGTCATGCCGACATCCTCGGCAGTGATATAGCGCCCGCCCAGCAGCGCCACGGCATCACCGAAAGCGCCCAGCAACGCATCGGTTTTCGGTGCATCAGCAATCACCACCGCCTTGCCACCACCTGCCGCCAGGCCGGCCATGGCATTCTTGTAACTCATGCCGCGCGACAGGCGCAGCGCATCGGTCAGCGCCTGCGATTGACTGCGATAGGCCCAGCGCCGCACCCCGCCAGCAGCCGGGCCAAGATGGGTGCTGTGAATGGCGACAATCGCATGCAGGCCGCTTGCCGAATGGCGGACAAGCGCCACCTGCTCATGCCCATCAAAGCCATCGGCGCCGCTGGCATCGAACGCCGCCAGTTGCACCAGATCCAGATCGACCGCGATGGTCATGCGTGGCTCCCGCAATGAGAATATTGCCGGCGCTTGTAATAAGATTTCAAGGCCGCGCAACCGCCATCGCACATGGCCCCGCCCACGCCAGCGCCCAAATCCCGCTTGCCAGTGCCCGCCGCCTCGTCTATCCCGCCCTCCCTGCCGACAGGCATGTGGCGACTGTAGCTCAGTTGGTTAGAGCGCTGGTTTGTGGTACCAGAGGTCGCGGGTTCAAGCCCCGTCAGTCGCCCCATTTCCCGGTTTTTTCAGCTCTCCACACGCGATGCGCGTGCCGGCATTGCCGGCGGGATCGGTGCGATAATCATCGGCCTTGGCATGCACCACCACCGCCGCGCCATCGGCATCGATCAACGGATTGGTCCCATCGGCCAGCCGCAGGCCGGGCAGCATGATGTTCACATCGCCCGCCATCTTCGTATCCACCATGATGTTGGGCAGATCGCCGGCATGGGCGCCCATCGGATTGTCACGGCCATGCTGTTTGCCTTGCGGATTGAAATGCGGCCCGGCGCTGGTGAAATCCGGGCCCTTGCACTGCCCGATGGCGTGCAGGTGCATGGCATAAATGCCGGCCGGCAAGCCAGACACGCGCGCGATCAACTGCACGCCGTCTGCCATCTGCAGCAATTCCACCTCGCCCAGGTTGTTGCCGTCAGCGGTGAGCAGCCGCGTGTTCAGCACCATGGATGGCGGCGCGCCGCCAACACGCCCCAAAGAGACTTGCTTTGGCCCACAAGCTGCCAACAGCAAAAGCGGCACCATCCACAAACGCATCATCACTCACTCCATCGCATCCAGGCCATAATGGCCCACCAGCCGGTCGAGCGCCAGTGTCAGCACCAGCTTTCCGGCCCGTACCGGCCAACCCAATGCAGCTTCTGCGGTTCCCAGGCCTTCGCCCATGCACACCACACGCCACAGCACATCCGACAGGCCGGGGCCACAGGCCGCCACCGCCGCATCGAACCGCTGGCGCGCCGCAATCTGGCCGCCGCTCGGTTCCGGGCCGCAGCCGCTGCGCCGCACGGCGGGCAGCGGGTCCCAGCGCATCGTCAGCCGCGGGCCGAGCTGCGCCAGGTGGAAATCGCGGCGCAGCTGTTCCGAGGCCTGCAATTGCACCGCGCTGATGTGGCCGCGCCGCGCCAGCCAGGCCAATGGCTGTTCGGCGTGATTCACCGTCACCGTTGCCCGGTCGATCACATCGGGGCTGGGCAGCGTGCGTCGGCCGATCAGGCGATTTTCGGTGAGCGGCAGCACATCATCGTCATCACGAACCTGTTTGGCCATATGATTCTCCCTTATGGCACATAATTGCGCACCACCCTCTTGCATATTCCTGCATTTGTAGGACAGAGATAACCATATAGGTGATTTAGGGGAACCAGATATGCTCACCCGCATCCGCGACGTCAGGAAAAGCCGTGGCCTCACCATGGCCGATGTTGCCGCTGCCTGCGTGCCGCCCACCACGGCACAGACCATCGGCCGGCTGGAAACCGGCATGCGCACCGTTTCCATCGATTGGCTGGAGCGCATCGCTACGGCGATGGGCGTCGCGGTTTCCACGCTGGTGACCATGCCGGATCGCGCCGACGTGCCGGTGGCGGCGATCATCGGCGCCGGCGGCGCCGACGCACCGGAACGCCCGCGCACCCTGGTGCCGCCGCAGCCGCAAGGTGATCTGATCGGGCTGGTGGTGGAAGCCGCGCAGGGCGATTATCGCGCCGGCGATGAACTCTGGGCGCGGCGCATTGCCCCCGGCCAGTTCAGCCAAGCCATCAACCGCGATATCGTCTGTCCCCGCCCGGCCGGCCGCTTCGCTTTCGGCCGCCTGATCGCGGTGGAGGGCAACCGCATCCAGTTGCTGCCCACAACGCCCGGCCTGCGCCAGCAGGTGCTGGTGGACGTGCCGTGGCTGGCCATGGTGTCGTTGCTGGTGCGGCGGGTGTGACCGAACCCAAAGCAACCCGTCATGCTGGCGAAGGCCAGCATCCACTGTGCCGCCAGAACCCAACATGTCGCCCATGCGGCGCAGTGGATGCTGGGCTGCGCCAGCATGACTTGGACTTTAGGGGGAAAGCATCCCCAACCCCCAAGATTTAAACCGGCGGCTGCCCGTTCAGCGCCAGCGCCTTACCGGCCAGGTGCAGCGATCCGGTCACCAGCACCAGCGGCGCTGTCTCGCTGTTCCGCGCAATCGCCTTCAACGCCTGCCGCAGATCGGGGGCGGTCACCGCCGCCATGCCCATCGCCGACGCAGCGCTGGCCAGCCAGGACGGATCATGCGCGGCGTGGCCGGGCACCGGCACCGCATAAAGCGCACTCGCCATCCCGGCGAACGGCTTCAGAAAACCTTCGGCATCCTTGGCGGCCAGCATGCCGGCGACGATCAACAGCCGCTGGCCGGGTTGCAGCAGCGGCCGCACCGCTTCGGCCAGGGCCTTGCCGGCGGCTGGATTGTGGCCGCCATCCACCCACAGGCTGGAGCCCGCCGGCAGCAGTTCGGGCAACGGGCCACTGTCCAGCCGTTGCAGACGCGCCGGCCATTCCGCCCAGCCCATGCCGGCCTTGAACGCCGCCTCTTTCACGGGCAGCGCGCTTTGCGCCCGCAGCATCGCCACAGCCAGCGCGGCATTGTCGTGCTGGTGCGGCCCGGCCAGGCGCGGCAAGGGCAACGCCAGCCGGCCGGCGTCGTCGCGGTAATGCAACTGGCCTTCGTACAGCGCTGCATCCCAATCCTGGCCGCGGATGGCCAGGCGCGCGCCGGCCAGGCCCGCCACTTCGGCAATGCGCGCCGTCACCGCGGCGGGATGGCGCCCGGTCACCAGCGGCACGCCGCGCTTGGCGATGCCGGCCTTTTCGCGGGCGATATCCAGGATCGTCGGCCCCAGCCACTGCTGATGATCCAGGCCAAGCTGGCTGATGCCGCTCACCAACGCGCTGGGCAGCAGATTGGTCGCATCCATGCGCCCGCCCAAGCCAACCTCGATGATGCAGGCATCGGCCGGGATGGTGGCAAAGGCCAGGAACGCCGCCGCCGTCGTCAGTTCGAAAAAGGTGATCGGCGCCTCGCCATTGCGGCCGATCACATCCTTCAACAGCATGATCAGCGCATCATCGGCAATCAATTGCCCGGCCAGGCGGATGCGTTCGTTGAAGCGGACGAGGTGCGGGCTGGTATAGACATGCACGCGGTGGCCCTGCGCTTCCAGGCAGGCGCGCAGCAGCGCACAGGTCGATCCCTTGCCGTTGGTGCCTGCCACATGAAACACCGGCGGCAGGCGGTGGTGCGGATTGCCGAGCCGTTCCAGCAGCCGTTCCAGCCGGCCGAGCGTGAGATCAATCTCGGTGGGGTGCAGATCATAGGCCTTGCGCAGCAGCGCATCGAGGGCCGGATTGTCCGACCGGGCCGGCGGCATGCGCGCGCCGGTTGGCGGTGCGCCCCCAGCCCCGCCGCTGCCTGCGCTCACGCCGCCAGCCGCCGCGCCATCAACAGGCCGATCAACTGGCCCAGCGTGGGTTTGAGATCGCGGCGGTGTACCACCATATCGAGCATGCCATGTTCGAGCAGATATTCGGCGCGCTGGAAGCCTTCCGGCAATTTCTCGCGGATGGTCTGTTCGATCACCCGCTGCCCGGCAAAGCCGATCAGTGCATTGGGTTCGGCAATCTGCACATCGCCCAGCATGGCATAGGAGGCCGTGACGCCGCCGGTGGTCGGATCGGTGAGCACGACGATATAGGGCAGACCGGCCTCGTTCAGTTGCTGGATGCCAACGGTGGTGCGCGGCATCTGCATCAAGCTGAGAATGCCTTCCTGCATGCGCGCGCCGCCAGCGGCGGTGAACATGATGAACGGGCACTGCGCGGCCAGCGCCGCATCGACACCGGACAGGAAGGTTTCGCCCACTGCCATACCCATCGATCCGCCCATGAAGGCAAAATCCTGCACGCCCACGATGGCACGGTGGCCAGTGATCAGCCCATCGGCGCACAGCATCGCATCCTGTTCGCCCGTCTGCGCGCGCGCCGCCTTCAGCCGGTCGACATAGCGCTTCTGATCCTTGAACTTCAGCGGGTCTTCGGCAACGCGCGGCGCAGGCAGCAGGCGATATTCGCCGTCGAACAACTGATCAAACCGCACCCGCCCGCCGATGCGATCATGATGATCACAGCGCGGGCAGACATGATCATTGTCTTCCCATTCCTTGGTATAGACCATGGCGCCGCAATTCTTGCACTTGGTCCACAGATTTTCCGGCGTGTCGCGCTTGGCGAGGAAACCGGTCAATTGCTGACGGGTACGGGTGATCCAGCTCATGCAGCTTGCTCCTGCCTTGCAGTGCGGACGGCCTGCGCCAGCGCGCCGACCTGGGCGGCGACTCGCGCCGGAATATCATTGGCGCGCGCGGCCGCCGCATCGCCAATGGCATCGACGATGGCGCTGCCCACCACCACCGCATCGGCATGCACGGCCACGGCGGCGGCCTGTTCGGGGGTGCGCACACCAAAACCCACCGCGATCGGCAGCGAGGTGGCGGCCTTCAGGCGCGCCACCGCGGCGGCAACATCGCCGGCCTGGGCACTGCCCGCACCGGTCACGCCAGCCACCGAGACATAATAGAGAAAGCCCGATGCGCCATCGAGCACCGCCGGCAACCGCGCCGCATCGGTGGTCGGCGTCGCCAGGCGCACCAGATGCAGGCCATGGGCTTGCAAGGCGGGCGTGAGTTCGCTGGCTTCCTCGGGCGGCAGATCGACGACGATGCAGCCATCAATGCCAGCGGCTTTCGCTTCGGCAGCAAAACGCTCCGGGCCGAAGCTGAGGATCGGGTTGAAATAGCCCATCAGCACCACCGGGGTGGCAGCGTCGGTCTCGCGGAATTCCCGAACCATCGCGATCAGATGCTTAAGCGTGGTGCCGCCGCCCAGGGACCGGATATTGCCGCGCTGGATCGCCGGGCCATCGGCCATCGGATCGGTGAACGGCATGCCGATTTCGATCACATCGGCGCCGGCGCCCGGCAGCGCCGCCAATATCTGCGCGCTGGTGGCAAGATCGGGATCACCGGCGGTGACGAACGTCACCAACGCGGCGCGGCCTTCGGCAGCGCAGGCGGCGAAGCGGGTGGAGAGGCGGTCGGCGGTCATGCGCGGAGGCCCCTCTCCCGCCGCGCTTCGCGCGAGCCGACCTCTCCCCGAGGGGGAGAGGTGAACAAGAACATCACCTCTCCCCCGCGGGGAGAGGTCGAGAGACGCCGCAGGCGGCCCGGGAGAGGGGTCGCACGCGCGCTCACAGCAACGTCACCCCAAGCGCTTCGGCCACGGTGAAGATATCCTTGTCACCGCGGCCGCACAGATTGGCGATGATGATCTGATCGCGGTCCATGGCGGGCGCGATCCGCGCCACCGCCGCCAGCGCGTGCGCCGGCTCCAGCGCCGGGATGATGCCTTCCACCCGGCACATCATCTGGAACGCATCCAGCGCTTCGCCATCGGTGGCGGACTGATATTCCACCCTGCCAATCGCGTGCAGCCAGGCATGTTCGGGGCCTATGCCGGGATAATCGAGGCCGGCCGAAATGCTGTGCGCCTCGGTGATCTGGCCGTCTTCATCCTGCAACAGCATGGTCTTGTTGCCATGCAGCACCCCTGCCCGCCCGCCGGCCAGCGATGCGGCATGTTCGGGCGTATCAAGGCCATGCCCGGCGGCTTCCACGCCGATCATGCGGACATCGGCATCATCCAGGAACGGGTGGAACAGGCCGATGGCGTTGGAACCGCCGCCGATCGCCGCGACCAGCAGATCGGGCAAGCGGCCTTCACGCTCGAGAATCTGGGCGCGCGCCTCGATGCCGATCACGCTCTGGAAATCGCGCACCAGTTCCGGATAGGGGTGCGGGCCAGCCGCGGTGCCGATGATGTAGAAGGTGTCGTGCACATTGGTCACCCAATCGCGCAGCGCTTCGTTCATCGCATCCTTCAGCGTACGGCTGCCGGATTCAACGCTGCGCACTTCGGCGCCGAGCAGTTTCATGCGGAACACATTCGGCGCCTGCCGCTCGATATCGCGCGCACCCATGAAGATGGTGCAGGGCAGGCCGAAGCGCGCCGCAACCGTCGCCGTGGCCACGCCATGCTGGCCGGCGCCGGTTTCGGCGATGATCCGCGTCTTGCCCATGCGCTTGGCGAGCAGGATCTGGCCGATGCAGTTGTTGATCTTGTGCGCGCCGGTGTGGTTGAGCTCGTCGCGCTTCAGATAGATTTTCGCGCCGCCATCCGGACGGCCCTGGGCGGCTGCCAATGCGCGAACATGCCCGGTCAGCCGCTCGGCGAAATAGAGCGGGCTGGGGCGGCCGACATAATGGGTGAGCAGATCATCGAACTCGGCGCGAAATGCCGGATCGGCCTTGGCCGCCGTATACGCCTTTTCCAGATCGAGGATCAGCGGCATCAGCGTTTCGGCGACATAACGCCCGCCGAATTCGCCAAAATGGCCGCGCGCGTCGGGGCCGGCGCGCAAGGAACCTGCGTGCGCGTTCATGCTGCCCTCACGGCGCTGGCAAAGGCCATGATCTTGTTCACCGATTTCACGCCTGCACCCTCTTCCACACCCGAAGCCACATCCACCAGCGCCGGCGCCACCAGGCGGATGGCATCGGCCACCGTTTCGATGCGCAGGCCCCCGGCCAAACCGAACGCGCGGCCCGGCCGGCCCTCGATCAGCAGGCGCCAATCAAAGGCCAGGCCGTTGCCGCCCGGCAAGGGCGCGTTGTTAGGCGCTTTGGCATCGAGGAGCAACAGGTCCGCCGGGCCGGCCTCCCGCTCGGCCGTGGCAATGTCGGCGCGGGTGCGCACCCCGGCCGCCAGCCACACCGGCAAGTTGTGACGCGATTTCAGCTCCGCCAACCGCTGCGCCGACACATCATGGAATTGCAGGATGGTGATGCCGGCCGCAACCACCGCGGCGACCAGTTCATCATCGGGCGCGACCAGCACCGCCACCCGGCCGACATGCGCCGGCACCCGCGCGATCAGCGGTGCGGCCTGGGCCGGATCGACCGCGCGCGGGCTGGGCGGGAAGAAGTTGAAGCCGATATGCGCTGCACCGGCCGCGACGGACGCATCGAGCACATCGTGCGTCTTCACGCCGCAGATCTTGAACGGGGTATGGCTCATGCCAGGCTGGCGGCGATGGCGGCGGCGGCCGCCGCCGGATCGGGCGCGGCGGTGATCGGCCGGCCGATGACCAGCACGCCAGCGCCGGCATCGCGCGCGGCGCGCGGCGTCATCACGCGCTTCTGGTCGCCCACAGCGCTGCCTTCCGGGCGCACGCCGGGCACCACGAACAGGCCTTCGGGCCAGATCGCCTTGATGGCGGCGACTTCGTGCGGGGAACAGACGATGCCATCGAGGCCGCTGTCCCGCGCCAGCCGCGCCAACCGCAGGGCCTGCGCAGCGCTGCCATCGCCAACACCGGCACTGAGCAGGTCGCCGTCATCCAGGCTGGTCAGCACCGTGACGGCAACGACCTTGGTGTGCGAGGGCGCAGCAGCGCGGGCCGCGGCCAGCATTGCACCGCCGCCAGCGGCGTGGACCGTCAATATGGCCGGGGCCAGCGGCGCCAGGCTGGCCACCGCGCCGGCCACCGTGTTGGGAATATCGTGCAGCTTCAGGTCGAGAAACAGCGGCAGTCCGGCGCCCGCCATCACCGCCGCGATGCCCGCCGGGCCGTGCGCGCAGAAAAACTCGAGGCCGAGCTTCAGGCCGGCGACCGATGGCGCGACCTTGGCCACCAGATCGCGTGCAGCGCTGACATCTGCCACATCCGCAGCGACAAAGACCCGATTGTCCAGCATCGAACCGCCCCGGGTCAGGCGCCAGCCGGCGGCACGATGCCGGGCTGCGTCATTGCCGGCGCCCGCGGGGGCGCCACTTCGGTCCGCTCGGTCTTTTCGGGCCGGCGGCTGCGGCTTTTGCCAGCGAGCGGCCGCAGCAGTGCATGCCAGGCCCAGGTCGGGATCACCCCGGCCAGGAAGGCCGCCGCCAGCAACAACGGCAATGGCACCGACGCCGGGCTGCCATCGGGCAGCACGAAATCAACCAATGTCCAGTTCGACACGGAGAGCAGCACGAAGGCCAGCCCCAGCGCAATCAAGAAAACGTAGCGGATCAGTGACATGATGAGCCCCCGCGTTTGACCTTCACGGATTATAGTTCCCCGTCGATCGGCGTGATATCGATTTCGGCCAGCGCCGCCATCAGCATTTGGGCCACCTCGGCCAATTGTGCCGTGCTGGTTGAACGCATGACGAAATTGGCGCCGGTCTTGCCTTCGCGCCAGAAGGGATAGCTGCCGATCTGCACGCCGGGGTTGGCGCGCTCGACCCGGCGCAGCACTTCGGCGGCCTTGCTCTCCTGCGTCCACGCCGCCACCGTGCGCGACAGCACCGGCAGACCGCCAGGCAACTGGCCATCCAGCGCGGCCAGCATGCCCTGCGTGATCATCGGCACGCCGGCCATGATGAAGATATTCTCCACCCGGATGCCAGGGGCCTTGGTGCGCGGATTTTCGATCAGGCGCGCGCCTTCGGGGGTGCGGGCCATGCGCAGGCGCGCTTCGGTCAACTGGTCACCATAATGGCCTTCCAGGATGGCGCGGGCATCCGGGTGAACGATCACCGGGCGACCCAGCGCGGCGGCGATGGCATCGACGGTGATGTCATCATGGGTCGGGCCGATGCCGCCGGTGGTGAACAGATAGTCGTGCTTCACCCTGAGCGCGTTCACGGCATCGCCGATCGCGTCCATCTCGTCGGCGACCACGCGCACTTCCTTCAGGCGGATGCCCTGCACCCCCAGCCATTTGGCGAGATAGGCCGTGTTGGCATCCTGGGTGCGGCCCGACAAGATCTCGTCCCCGATGATGACCAGGGCGGCGGTATAGATGCGACTTTGGTCGGGGGCGGCGTCTGTCATGGCCTCGTCTTAAGGCTCCGGCGCGCACTTGTCATGCCCAACATGGACTTGGAGGCCGCCAACGCCTATGTGTGAAGCCATGACGCAGGCGCTCTACACCACCATCATGGACCCTCACGAAGGCCAGTTGCGCCTGCACGGCCCGGCCGGTTTCGAAGGCATGCGCCATGCCGGGCGGCTCGCCGCCGAAGTGCTGGATTACCTCACGCCGTTCGTGCAGCCCGAAGTGGCGACCATCGAGCTTGACACCATGGCCTGGGATTTTGTGCGTGCCGCCGGCGCCAGTTCGGCCACCGTTTTCTATCGCGGCTTCTCGCATTCGCTGTGCACATCGGTGAACCATGTCGTCTGCCACGGCATTCCGGGCCCCAAACGCCTGAAAAGCGGCGATATCGTCAACATCGACGTGACGGTGGTGGTCGATGGCTGGTATGGTGACACCAGCCGCATGTTTCTGGTGGGCGACGTGCCATTGAAAGCCAGGCGCCTGGTGGACGTGACGTACGAATGCCTGATGCTGGGCATCGAACAGGCCAGGCCCGGCAACACGCTGGGCGATATCGGCCATGCCATCCAGACCCACGCCGAAAAGAACCGCATGAGTGTGGTGCGCGATTTCTGCGGGCACGGATTGGGCAAGGAATTCCACACTGCGCCCAACGTTGTGCATGTCGGCCGGCCGGGGCGCGGCGTTGTGCTGCATCCCGGCATGTTCTTTACCATCGAACCGATGATCAACGCTGGCGGCCCGGCGGTGAAGGTGCTGGAAGACGGCTGGACCGCGGTGACGCGCGACCGCTCACTGTCGGCGCAGTTCGAGCACAGCATCGGCATCACCGAGACGGGCTGCGAGATTTTCACGGCGTCGCCCAAGGGCTGGCACGCGCCGCCTTATCCGGCGTAGGCTTGAGTGCGGTCAACTCCCTCACCGCAAGGGGGAGGGAGTTGAAGCGCTTGAATTCATACTACCGTCGTTTCGGCACCGGCCTTTTCGCGATCGGCTTGGGCGGTAATGGAATCAGCCGCTTGACGCTGATGATCTTCACCGGCGCTTCGATCATCTGGCCTTTCATGGCGCCTTCGCCCTTGGTCGCCGAAATCGGCACGTTCAGGATCTGGCGCACCACATCCATGCCCTCGATCACCCGGCCAAACACCGCATAGCCTTCATTGTCGCCGGTCCCGGCCGGGTTGGCGTCCAGCGCCTTCAAACTTCCCAGGATGATGAAGAATTGCGCCTGCGCGGTGCCGGGCGCGCCGCGGGCCAGGCTGATCGCGCCTTCATCATGGGTCAGGCCGGTGGTGCTCGTCGGTTCGTGCGCTACCGGCGGCAACAGCTTGCGGCCATCCTGGATGCCGCCCTGCACCAGGCCCATGCTGCCATCCGGCGTGATCTTGTAGGCGCGGTAGAAGGCGGCACCATCCAGCCGCTGCTCATCGACATGGCGCAGGATGTAATTGGCAGTGATCGGCGCGCGCTGGGTTTCCAGGGCGATGCTGATGGGGCCAAGCGCGGTGGTCATCACCACCGTCACGGTGGTCGGGGCTGCCGGAGTCGGCGGAGCCGGCGGCGGTTCCTGCGCAAATACTGGCACGGCAGCGAACAGGGCGGCGATCAACAGGGTGCGGCGAATCATGCCGCCATCCTAACCGGCTTTGCCGCCCGCGCCACTGGCCGCGCGTTCAGCCGCGGATCACGCAGCGAAAGCCGATGTGCGTCGTCGCGGTGTCGATCATCTCCGGGTGGCGCGCGGCCGGGCGGAAGCGCTGGCAATGGTTCACTGCGCACAGATGCGACCCGCCCTTGAGCACCTTGCGGCCGATCTTCACCTTGGGCTGCGCCGGATCGAAACTGCCCCACAATTGGCCGCCGCGCGGATTTTCAATCGTGCAGCAGGCGCCGGGCTGGCGTTTGCGTTTGGAATCGGGCCGATCCTGCCACCAATCCTGGGTCCATTCCCAGACATTGCCGATCATGTCGAACAGCCCATAGCCATTGCCCGGAAAGCTGCGCACCGGCGATGTGCCGGCCCAGCCGTCTTCGGCCGTGTTGAGATGCGGGAACTCGCCCTGCCAATAATTGGCAAGCAAGCGCCCCTCCGGGGCCAGTTCATCGCCCCAGGCGAAATCCTTGCCCTCCAGGCCGCCGCGCGCGGCAAATTCATGCTCCGCCTCGGTTGGCAGCGCCTTGCCGGCCCATTTCGCATAGGCCGCCGCATCCGCCCACGCCACCTGCACCACCGGATGATCCCACAAATCCAGCGCATCGAGATCGCTGCCGGCCCCCTGTGGGTGCCGCCAATCGGCGCCGGGCAAGAACCGCCACCACAAATGATATTGATCAAGCGGCACCGGACCGGCGGTGGGTGTGAAGACCAGCGCGCCCGGCACGGCCAGTTCGGGCCGCATGCCGGGGTAATCCTTTGGATCAGGCGCAATTTCCGCCAGGGTGACATGGCCGGTCTCCGCCACGAAGCGGGCGAACTGGCGATTGGTCACCGGAGTTTCATCAATCCAATAGGCATCCACCCGCACCTGGCGCAGCGGCGCCTCTTCGGGATACCAGCCCACAGCGCCCATGGTGAAGGTGCCGCCGTCGATGCGGCGCATGCCCTCGGTCAACACAATTGCCGTTCGCGCGCGATCATCGCCGCATGGGTGCGGTTGCGTGCGCCGAGTTTCCGGCAGATCAGCTTGACGTGCAGCTTGATGGTTGGCTCCCGCAGGCCCAGATCGCGAGCGATTTCCTTGTTGGCATGGCCGGCGCACAGCCCGGCCAGCACTTCGCGCTCGCGCGGCGACAGGCCCGGCCCCGCCTCTGTCGACGCCGGCCGTCCCAGATCAAGCGGCATGTAGCGTTCGCCCGCGGCCATGAAGCGAATGGCGTTCACCACCGATTTGGCCGGCAGGGTTTTCGGCAGATAGCCCGCCGCTCCGGCCCCCAATACCCTGTCGGTCACGCCCGTCGGTGCCAGGCCCGACATCAGCGCCACCGGGCAATCGCCACTGGCCGCGATCGCCGTTTCCAGCCCGGAAAAGCCGTTCATCCCCGGCATGTCATAATCCAGCAACACCAGATCAAACGCCGGGCCGGCCGCGATGGCCGCCAGCGCGCCGTCCAGATCGGCAACCGTCACCACGGAAAACCCGCCTTCGGCCTCCAGATAGGACCGCAACACATCGCGCAGCAGCTCATGGTCATCGGCGATCAATATTCTTGTCATGTCTCGCCTTTGGTTTTGCGCGGTTTGGCTGCGGGCCGATCAACCATGGCAATTTCGGATTTGTGCCGATCGCCCTTGCGCCGTGCACCCGTCGTGACCTTGGCCACCTGCCGCTCCTGCGCCTTGGCCATCGCCACCCGCGCCGCCGCCAGCAGGGCCGCCTGGCCAACCGGCTTGCCCAGCACGGCATCGAACAATTTGGCATCGGCCCGGCGCTGGTGGGCGTTGGGCAGCGCCGTCAACAGCAACACCGGCACATCGGCGCGCACGGCCCGCATCGCCTGCACCAACTGTGCCCCGTTCATGCCCGGCATGTCATAATCGCTGATCACCAGGCTCCAAGCCTGCGGGTCTTCCCGCATCGCCGCCAGAGCATCGGCGGGGTCCAGGCACGGCCCGGCTTCGGCCCCGACCTCTTCCAGCATTGCCACCAGCGTATCGACCACGGCCGGATTGTCGTCCACCACCAGCACGACCTTGCCGGCCAGCACATCGGCATCGGCAGCGTTGGCCGGCGGCAGTTGTTCCGGCAGATCCACATCGGCATTCAGTGGCCACCACAGTTCGAACAACGTGCCTTCGGCTGGCCGGCTGACCAGCGCGATCGCGCCGCCGGCGCTGGCGACGATGCCGGCGACAACGGCCAGCCCCAGGCCGGTGCCGCCTTCGCCCTTGCGGGTGTAAAATGGTTCGAACACCCTGGCGATATCACCCGGCGCGATGCCGCAACCGGTATCGCGCACGCAGATCAGCGCGGATGGCACCTGCGGAATGCTGCCCACCATCACCTGGCCCTTGGGCAGATGATGATCAGCCGCCGATACCGACAGGGCAATCCGGGCGGCCTGCCCGGATGGCAAGGCATCGCGGGCATTGAGGGCCAGGTTCATGATCACCTGGATCATCTCGGTGGTATCGGCCAGGGCCACCAGCGGCGTGTCCGGCATGACGAGATCGATGGCGTGCAGCGTGTCGGCCAGGCTCGGCTGCACCAGATCACGCACGCTGGCCACGATATCGCGCACATCGACCCGCTTCAGATCCGGCGTGCGCCGCCCCAGCCCCAGCAATTTGTCCACCAGTCCGGTGGCGGTGGACGCGGCCATCTGGATGCGCATTGCATGGCGGCGCACTTCGGCATCGGCGGTGCGTTCCAGCAAGCCGGCGGTGCCGGCAATGGCCGCAATCAGATTGTTGAAATCATGGGCGATGCCGCTGGCCAATTGCCCCACGGCTTCCTGGCGCTGGGCCAGCATCAACTGCTCGCGCAGCCTGGTCTTCTCACGCTCCATCACCAGCCGCCCGCCAATGTCACGCGTCACACACAGGATGCCGCCATTGGCCGACAGCGACAGCGAGACCTCCTGCTCCACCGGGCTGCCATCGGCACAGCGCCCTTGAACTTCACCGCGCCAGCGCCCGTCGCGGCCCAGCACCGGCATCGCCACCTCCGCAACATAGCGGGCATTGACCTCGTCATAGATGCAATCCCAGTGCTGCCCGAGCAAGGTTTCAGCCGTGGCATGGCCGAACATCGCGGCATGCGCCTGGTTCATGAACACGAAACGGCCGTCGTTGTCGGTTATGGCAATGCCGTCGTTCGACGCCTCGATGGCGGCAATCTGCGCCGCCAACCGGGCTTCGGCTTCAACCCGCTCCGCCTCCAGTGCCTTGCGTGCCGATACGTCACGGATGATCGCGGCAAAGCCTTCGGGATCGCCTTCGCCCGACGGCGGCCACATGCCCAGGCTCAATTCCACCGGAATCTCGTGTCCGGCGCGCGCCATCGCCGGCACTTCCACCGTCTTGCCCACCAATTTTGGCACGCCATGCGCGCGCAGCCTGGCCATGCCATTGTTGTGGCCATGGCGATGCCGATCGGGGATGATCAGATCGAGCGTCTGGCCCAGCGCTTCCGCCAGCGGCCAGCCGAACATGCGTTCGGCGGCACGGTTCCAATGGATGATGCGGCTGTGGGCATCGGTGCACACAAAGGCATCCGTGCTGGTTTCACCGATCAATTGCGAAATCTGCATGGATTGGCGCATGCGATGGTTGTTCAACAAATCCATCACCTGCCCGGCCATCAGCGACAGTATTTCGGCGTCGTGGTGTGACAGGCCGGGGCGCGGCTGGCTGTCGATCACACACAAGGTGCCGATCGCTTCACCACTGTCGGCGCGCAGCGGCATTCCGGCATAGAAGCGGATGAACGGCGGGCCCAGCACCAGCGGATTGTCGGCAAAGCGCGCATCGGCGCGGGCGTCGGACACCACCATCACGCCGTCACCCAGAATGGCGTGGGCGCAAAAGCTCTGCGATCGCGGCGTTTCACACACATCCAGTCCGTGCCGCGATTTGAACCATTGCCGCCCGGTATCCACCAGGCTCACCAGGGCGATCTCGCAGCCGAAACGGTCTGCGGCCAGCCGGGTGATCACATCCAGGGCCGGATCCGGCGGCGAATCGAGCACGTCAAACTGATGCAGCACGGCCAGCCGCCGGGCTTCATCGGGGGCCGTCAGCGGGCCGTGCAGGTCGTTGCCGCCCATGTTGACCTCTTTGCCCGCAATCCACGCGCGCGCGCAATCCCACCATCCGGCGGGGGTGTCCCATACTTTGGGATAGCGGTTGGCCCCAACCGGGACAACCACCCCCTGCGTTCGCGACGCTGGCCCATCCCTACGCTCGAATGACTAATTTTGATTACCGCTGCATTAACCATTTCAGCCGGCGCAAACAAGCGCTTCGGCGATAACCCACTGTCACGAAAGGTCTGAATACATGAAGATCAAGTTCCTCGCTGGGGCCGCTGCCCTGATCGCCGTTGCCGCTGCTGGCACGGCCAATGCTGCCACCGCCGATGCCGGTGCCGGCGCCAAGATCATCGCGCCGCTGGAAATCAGCCGCACCGCCGATCTGTATTTCGGCACGATCGCCCCGTCGACCACCGTGGCCGACATCGTCGTCGTCTCCACCGATGGTGCCCGCAAGTGCGGCCCGGCACTGACCTGCCTGACCGACGACCAGACGGCCGCTGCCTTCGCCGTGACCGGTGAAGCCGAGGCCATCTACACGATCTCGCTGCCGGAAGAGATCAAGATCGTGAACGAAAAGGGCACCGCGATGCGCGTGTTCAAGTTCAATGGTTCGAAGTCCAAGGGTCAACTGCTGAAGGGTGAAGACAATTTCACCGTCGGCGGCGCGCTCGACGTGGGCGTCCGTCAGGAAGCCGGCCTTTACAAGGGCAGCTTCACCGTCGCGGTCGAATATCAGTAAAAGCTCCGTGGCAGGGGGGAAGGGCGCGCGAGATCGCTTCTCGCGCACCCGACCCCCCGTTCCACGTTCCAGACCAACCCCTGCCATCGTCAAGGTCTGATCCCATGAAAATCCCCATGCTCGTCGCCCTGTTGGGCGCGCTGTCTTCGGCTGCGCCCTGTGCCGCCGAACTGCTGGTGGCCCCCACCCGCATCCTGCTATCCCCCGCCAGCCGCAGTGCCGAACTGGTGCTGGTCAACAAGGGCGTCGAAGCTGCGGCCTTCCGCCTTGCCATCGAAAACCGCCGCATGCGCCCCGATGGCAGCCTGGAAGCCGCCACCACCCCGCAGGCGGATGAAAAATTCGCGGACGACAAATTGCGCTTCTCGCCGCGACAGCTCACCCTGGAGCCCGGCGCGCGTCAGGTCGTGCGCGTCATGGCCGATATCGCGCCTGATCTCGCGCCCGGCGAATATCGCAGCCATCTGCGGTTGATGTCCGCGCCGGTCAGCGCCGGCCGCAGCCTGCCCACGGCCGCGCCCTCCGACAACAGCCTGTCCATCGAACTCATCGCCATCCGTTCACTGACCGTGCCGATCATCCTGCGCGTCGGCCGGCTCGATGCCGCGGTCAGCGTCGATACCGCTGCGCTGGAAGGCCCGGCGCAAAGCGACCTGGTGGTCAAGCTGGCCCGCACCGGCACACGATCGACCTATGGCGACATCAGCCTCACCGTCGATGGCGAGAAGGAACCGGCCTGGCTGGTGCGCGGCGTCGCCATCTACACACCCAATCTGGCGCGGGACGTCGTCTTGCCCCTGCCTGCCGAAGTGAAGGCGCGGCTGGCCGGCAAGCGTGTGCGCATCGCCTATATCTCCACCGATTCCGCAGAAGCTTCGCTGTCCGGCACCGTGCTCGCCAGCCTCACCGCCCAACTGTGATCCATGGCCCGCCATCACCTGCCGACCGGCCGGTGCTGGCTGGCCCTGGCGCTTGCCATTCTGTTTCTAGCCAGCCCGGCCCACGCTGCGCCAGAACCGCCCGGCCTGTTTGATCAGATCTTCGGCACCGATCCGGCCAATCCGAAAACCGGCAAGGCCAGCGATGGCCTGATCCTGCCGTCGCTGATGGTCGGCGGCAAGCGCGTCGCCGAAGCCTTGCCGATGCGTGATCTGGGGCCGGACGGCGGGCAGTGTCTGGCGCTTGCCGCTTTCCTCGATGCGCTGGAGCTGGCGCATGACGATGCGGGCGATGGCAGCATCACAGTCACCCTGCCGCAGCCGCAGCGCCGGATCACCATCCCGGCCAGTGCCCTGCTGCCGGGCCCCGGCGGCGCCTGCCTCGCCATGGCCGATCTGCCGCGCCACCTGCCCATGCGGCTGATGTTCGATGGCGTCACCCAATCATTGGCGCTGATCACCGACACGGTGCTGCCCGTGCTGATGCGGCTGGAGCGTGCCGAACGTCAGGCGCGTCTGCATCCCGAAACCGCGCGCCCGGCCTTCGCGCTGCTGCCTCGCCCACGCGCGCATTTTGCGCTGTGGAGCGCCGATGTTGCGCTCGCCCTGCAAGGCCAGGCCGGCATCGGTGATGCCAACGCCAATGTGCTGGCCAGCGGCGCACTGTTCGGCCTGGCCGCCCGTGCCGGCCTGTCGATCGCCAATCGCGGCGTGCCGTCGCTCGGCCTCACCCTGTCCGAAGCGCGCGACACGCCCGATCTGCTCGGCCCACTGCATGCGCGCAGCCTGCAGTTCGGCGATGTCGCCAGCCCCGCCCAGCCACTGATCGCGCAAAGCCTGGCCGGGCGCGGCCTTGTCCTCTCGTCCCGCCCCGGCTGGCGCGCCGATCTGGTCGATGAAATCACGCTGTCAGGGCCATTGCCTCCCGGCTGGGAAGCCGAACTGTGGAACGAAGGCCGGCTCGTCGCCGTCACGCGGGACGCCGATGCCAGCGGCAATTTCCGCTTTGCCGGCGTGCCGCTGCGCCTTGGCGACAATGTCTGGCAGGTGCGGTTGTTCGGCCCGCATGGTGAGGCCACCATCCAGGAATTCAACCGCCTGATCGGCACCGAAATGAATGCCGAGAATGAAATCGATTACGCCATCGGCTTCGTCGATGGCGGCACGCCGTTGATTGCGGGCCAGGCGACGGCATTGCCCACCGGCATGGCCGGCTTTGCCACCATCGGCTGGGGTGTCAGCCGGGCGCTGACGGCCCGGTTCGATGTCCGCGCCACCGCAAATGACAACCCGGCCCTGGCGCTTGGCCTGAATGGCACACTGGCCGGCGGGCTGTTTGCCGCCACGCTGGCGCGCGATGCCAGCGGCGCGCCCGCCGGCGCCGCCCGATTGGCCCGGCGCGTCGGCAGCACCGATCTGATCCTCGATCTGGCCAGCCACGGCCGCGCTGCCGGCCCATCGGTGCCAGTCTTGTCGCGGCAGTTCTCCAGCCTTGCGGCGCTCAAGGCGCGCGGCCAGCTTGCACTCGGCCGCTACAGCCTGCCCTGGCAGATTGGTGTGCAATCGGGGGCCTTGCGGGCGGGCGGCACCGCCAGCGATCTGGCCGCCCGCCTTGCCGTGCCCATGGGCCGCTGGCAGGCGTCGGCGGCGCTGGGGCTCAGCCAGCGCGCCGGCACCTTGCAGGGCAGGGCCACAGTCGCCACCAGCGCCAGCCTTGGCCGCTGGCGGCTGCGCGCCGGCATCGATGCCGCGAAGGCCGCCCGTTGGCAGTTGTCCGGCACCGGCCTGAGCGCCACGCGCAGCAGCAGCCGCGGCAGCCTCGCCATCGATGTCGATTGGCAAGCCTCCAGCGGCCGGTTCGGTGCCGGCGTCAGCTTCAATCGCCGGCTTGGGCCCTTCAATCTGTCTGCCAGCGCCGGGCAAGGCGCGTCAGGCTGGCGCGCCGGGCTGGGGCTCAGCGTCGGTCTGTTCAACGCTGGAAACCGCTGGCAGACGGCGGCCACCGGGCTCACCCGTTCCGGTGCCGTGCTGGCGGACATGTTCATGGATGATGATGGCAATGGCCACCATGATCACGGCGAAGCCGCAATTGCCGGCGGCCGGGTCATCGTCGACAATGCGCTGCGCGCGGATTCGACCGGCAGCGACGGCCGCCTGCTGATCGGTGGCCTGATGCCCGGCCCGGCGCTCGATATCGAAACCCAGCTCTCCTCCCTGCCCGATTTCGCCTTGCGCCCGGCCGTGCCCGGCAATCGGCTTGCGCTTCGTCCCGGCGAAGTGCGCCCGCTGCCCATCCCGATCCACCCCACCGGCAGCATCGAAGCCCGCGTGCAGCTCGCCGCCGGCGATGCCCGCACGCCGCTCGCCGGCATCACCATCACCCTGCTCGATGCCCAGGGCCACGAGGCCGCCCGCGCGCTCACCGATTTCGATGGCTATGTGTTGTTCGAAGGGCTGGCATTCGGCACCTGGACGGTGGCCGCCGGCGAACATGTCTCGCCCGGCCTGTCCCTGTCGCGCACGGAACGAGACCGGCAAACCAGCATCCTGATTCCGCCTCGGGGGACATGACCGGCGGCGGCGCGCTGGCGGCCAACACCCGTGGCGCGCCGTGAAGTCCGGAGCGGATCCGTCCTTGAACGCCCGCGGGTTCATGAGCCTGGCTGACGCGGTGACAAGCTGCAAAGCGTGGCGTAAAGACGGCAACAAGGAGCGATCTCACGGCGCGATCGGCAACAAGCCGCCGATAACGCTGCAGAAGCGGCCAGGGGCAAACGGCCAACCCCTACGCGCCGGGGCTGGCGAACAGCCCGCAAAGCGGTTCAGGAATGGGGAGCAGTTCACCATGGCGCTTACCGATCATGTGCCCAATCTCCTGAACGGAGACGTGGCCGTGGTGACCGGATCAGGTCAGGGCAATGGCCGAGCCATTGCGCGCGGGCTGGCGAAGTCCGGCGCATTCATCTGGGTTGGGGATATCGATCTGGCCATGGCGCAGGAAACGGTGGCGTTGATCGAGCAGGATGGCGGCCGCGGTGCAGCGCTTGCCTGGGACATCAGAGATCCCGATCAATCAACCGAGGCGGCAAGATCAATCCGGGCGGCAGGAGCAGCCGTGTCCATCCTGGTGAACAATGCCGGGATCGAAGCGCGCGGCAGTTCAGGCGAGGACAATTATCAGCAAGTCTGGGCCAAGGTGCTGGATGTCAACCTCAACGGCACGATGCGGGTAACCGAGGCGCTGGTCGACCAACTGGCCGAGCGACGGGGCCGCATCATCAACATTGCTTCTGTCCAGGCGTTTGTGGCCTTGCAGGCGCATGCGTCGGCCTATGCCGTATCGAAGGGTGCGCTGGTGCAATATACACGTTCGCTTGCCATCGAGCTTGCGCCGTCAGGCATCCGGGTCAATGCGATTGCGCCGGGGTTTTTTGAAACTCGCATGACAGCCGGCTCTCGGTCGAATCCGGAAGCGATGTCGAAATTTCTGGCGCGTATTCCCGAGCAGCGGTTTGGTGATCCGGCGGAGCTGGCAGGTCCGGTGCTGTTTCTGGCATCGGCCCTTTCCAGCTACATGACAGGTGCGGTCATCGCCGTGGACGGCGGACTGCTGGCAAATTGAGGACGCAATGCCGCCGGTGCCGCCATTGGCAATGAAATGCGGGCCGATCCCGGAGCCGCTCTGTTTGGTGAACCGGCTTCTCGGTCGGTTTGGAGCAGGGTCGTCCCTGCGGAATGAAAGGCCTGTTCCGCCAGCAGCTTGTGGAACGGACGTCGGCAAGCGCTTAGGAGGCACTCGCGGCGCACCATCGGGCGGCTTTGGCATGGCTTGAGTTTCTGCGCGCTCAGTCTATCCCTGATGCCTTCTGGCTTGGTTTCAGGGTGACCGCTGTCGACGAAGGGCCGCAGGCCGCAAGACCCGGCGCTCCGAACCTGCTCTCTGGGGATCGACTGAACTGCCATGGACAAGGCGTTTGATGTCATAGTCGTGGGTTCGGGCGCGGGCGGACTGGCTGCGGCTGCAACCGCAGCGCTCCTTGGTGCTCGCGTCGTGGTGCTTGAAAAGGCGGGCCAGATCGGGGGGACCACGGCCACGTCAGGCGGAGAAATCTGGATCCCCCGCAGCCATCAGGCAATTGCAGCAGGCCTTGTCGACGATGCCGATGCGGTCGAAACCTATATACGCGCCGTGGCCAAATGCGGCTTTGATGCGGCGCGCACCCGCCGTTTCATCGAGGTCGCGCCCAATGCGCTGGCCTTCTTCGAACAGCGGACACATGTTCGCTACGCGCTGATGCCGGGCTCGCCGGATTATCATTCGGATCAGCCGGGCGCATGTTCGGGCGGACGATCGTTGGCAGCCGAGCCTTTCGATGGGCGCCAACTCGGCAAGACATTCAACCTCGTGCGCAAGCCGCTCGAAAATGCCATGATCGTCGGCGGAACATCGGTTTGCACGCGGCTCGATATGCCCAGGCTGCTCCGGGCCGGCAGCCGGCCGCAGGACGCCCTGTATGCGGCAAGGCTGGTCGCGCGCAGTTGGCAAGACCGGTTGGCGGGGTTCAGCCGCGGCACCCGCATGACCAATGGCAATGCTCTCGTGGGACGACTGCTGCTGACCTTGCTGGAAGCCGGCGTGGAGATCCGGCTCAACCATGAAGTGACCGGTCTTTGCGTGGTCAATGGCCGGGTGGAAGGCGTGGACGTGCGCAATGCGGCGCAGGTGACAAGCCTTCGCGCGTCACGGGGTGTGGTGCTGGCAGCGGGCGGCTTTTCCCATAGCAGTGCGTGGAAGACACGGTTGTTTCCCCATGTTTCGCAGGGCCAGCAGCATGTTTCATTGCCCCCCCAGAGCAATACAGGCGATTCCATCGCGATTGCGCAGACGGCTGGAGCGGGCAGTCTGCGCAATCCGGACCAGCCGGCAGCATGGACCCCTGTTTCCAATGTTCCAGTCGGCCAAGGCCGCACGGCCCCGTGGCCTCATTTTGGCGACAAGGGCAAGCCTGGGGTGATTGCCGTGGATTGGCAGGGCCGGCGCTTTGTCAATGAGGCGGACTCGTACCACGCCTTTGTGCTGGCGCTGCTCGCGCAAAGCGATGCGGGGCGGGCTGCTGAAGCCTGGCTGATTGCCGATCACAGGGCCTTGCGGGCCTATGGCCTGGGCGCTGTCCGGCCGCATCCTTGGCCCGTGCGAAAACATCTGCGGTCCGGCTATCTGTTGAAGGGCGAAACGATTGCCGCGCTTGCGGGCCGGACAGGGCTGAATGCAGACACGCTCGAACGCACGGTTGCCGAATTCAATCGGCACGCTGCGGAAGGCCGCGATCCGCTGTTCGGACGCGGGGAAAGCCTGTTCAATCGCCGCAGCGGCGACGCTGCAAGGGCTCCGAACCCGTCTCTGGCGCCCCTGATCAAAGCACCATTCTATGCGCTGCGGGTTCTGCCTGGCGACATCGGAACCTTTGCGGGACTGCCGACCGACGAACATGCCCGCGTGCTGGGCGTGACCGGCGTGCCGATCGATGGGCTCTACGCGGTCGGCAACGATGCGGCGACGCTGTTTGGCGGGGACTATCCCGCTGCCGGGATCACTTTGGGCCCGGCCTTGACGTTCGGTCACATCGCCGCCCGACACGCCCTCGGGGCCGGCTGGCCGGCGAACACGGACTGGACCTGACCCGCAATCAGGCAATCATGAACGTCCCTCGGGCTGAAGCATGGCCTGCCCGGCGCGAGCCGGGCAGGCCATATGGCGGCGCTGGCCAAGGCCGCGCGAGCCTTACGCCGGATGGACGACCGGGATTTCGATTTCCCGCACGATCAGACGTTCCAGCCGTGAAACATGGGCCAGTGTGTCCTGCCGCACGCTGCCGGCCACGGGGCGGCTGTAGGCCGCATTGAGATCGTCTTCATTGGCAAACCACTGCTCGGCCACACCATCCCAATCCGTGTCGCATGCAGGCTTGCCTGCAAGCAGGTCGGGCTTTTGTGCAATGTTGACAACATAGCGCACCAGCCGCGGCGCTGCGGCTGCAAGGGGCGCGTGGCTTTCAAGCCACCAACGCTGAAACTCGGCATCGCTGAGATGATCAGCCTTGCGCAAAAGCCACACGATCTTGACCATTTTCCACCCCTGTTCAGGTTGCTTGCCCCGATACGATCACGATGATTTGAATGCAATCATCCCCTTTCTCGCGACCATCGGCACCCCGAACCCGGCAAGAAACTGACATTATGCCCGGACACGAAACCGGAGGACCCTCAGCGCTGGAAAATTCCCATAGGGGCTGGATGAGGAATTGGGGAGCATGTCGGCTACCAGTGATTTGTCCCCGGCGCGCCCTTGATCCGGCCGACCAGATTGGGGGTGACCCAGCCGCCGTAGAAATCGCCCGGTTGCGGGATCACGCGCGTGTCGCCCACCCAGGCTTCGTCGATCAGCCCGGCATAAAAGGCGATATGGCCCGCCAGCCCCGCAAAGCGCGCTGTGGGCCGATCATAGCTCCAGGCGGCGCGCCGGGCGATGACAGCGCCAGCGATCACATCGAAATAGCGGGCATGGCCCTTCCATTCGCAGAAGCTGCTGCCTGCCACAGCGCGCAGATCAGCCCGCACGGCGCTGCGCGGCAGATAATAGCTTGGTGCATGATGGGTTTCGAGCACCCGCAGCGCTGCGATCGTATCGGCCACAAGCACGCCCGCGTGACGGACAATGATCCGTTGCGGCACCGGCTCCAGGGCCGGCGGCCGCGGATAGGATTGCACGTCTTCCTGCACGAGCCCGGTCACAGCATCCTCCGTTGGTTCAGGCGTGGCCGGTGACCGCAACCAAAGGATCGCCGGCGCGGCCATCGGCCAGCAGATCGACCCGCACCGCGCCAAAGCCGGCGCGTTCCAGATACAGCTTCACCAGCGCGGCATGGCCGTTGATATCGAGCGCCCGCCAGATCGCCACCGCCTTGGTCGGGAAGCAGCGGTTCGAAAAGCTGACGATGAACGGCGCGCCCGGCACCAGCAGCCGGCGGACGTCGGCAAACACCGCGCCTGGCCGCTGCAGATATTGCACGCCGACGCAGCACAGCGCCGCGTCGAATGATGCTGTGTCAAGCGGGAGCGCCGGCGTCTGGTTTAGATTCTGGACGAACCACTGCGTCAATTGTGGATTGGCAGCGAGTTCCTCTTCATTCATGCCATGGCCGACAACGCCGGCAAGGCGGCAATCGGCCGGCAGGTGACTGACCCAACTCGACATCAGATCGAGCACATGGCCACCGTCCGGCAGCATGTGTCGATAGAAATTGGTCAGCGCCGCCATCGCCGCATCGTCAATATGGGTCACCAGCCGCGGCGGGGCATAAAATGCCCGATCATCCTCCGGGTCCTGCTTTGCGAACGCACCGGCTGGCAGTTCGGGAAACAGCGCCTGTTCCGGCCCGGATGCTGCTGCGCCTGTCATCAGTTGAACCTCGCATCTTCTGTGATGATCTTCTGTGCAGCGATCGATGGCAGCAGGCCTCGCAACCCTGCAGGTCATAGTCAATGTGCCATGATGGCGTTGTGCCGGATCGCATCACGGCCAGCGCCGCGATGATTGGCGTTCGCCTCAGGTCCCCGCTCAGGCCGCCCATTCTGCGACATCATCGCGCCCGCCGATCAGCGCCAGGCCATGCGCGATCGATGTGAGCTCGCCGCCAACCGCGACGCGATCGGCACCGAAACGTCTGGCGAAGATATTGTGCACCGCGGGAATGAGGGAGGAACCGCCCGTCATGAAAACACGGTCGATATCGGCGCTGCCGACACCAGATGCCGATATGGCGGCATCAACGGTGGCCTCGATCCGGGCAAGATCGTCCGCAATCCAGGTTTCAAACATTGCCCGCGTCACCTCGGCCTCGATCTGGAGCCCGGCGCCTGAAAACCGGAAGGTCGCGCGGTCATGATCCGACAAGCTGCGCTTGACCCGCCCAATGGCATCGTAAAGCGGATAGCCGAGTTCGTTATCGATCACCGCGATCAGCCGAGCAATGGCGGCCGGGTCAGCGGCCTGTCGCTCCAGGCGTCGCAGTTCATCCAGCGTCCGGCGATTGCGCATCAAGGCAAGCCGTGACCAGTTGCTGAAATCGGCGAAATAGCGCCCCGGGATGATCAGGGACTTGTCGAATGACCGGTAGGCAGACCCTTTGCCGAGCAGCGGCAAGACGAGGTGATCGAGCAGCCGGAAATCAAAGTCATCGCCGGCAATGCCGATGCCGGCGTGCCCCAGTGCCGTGAAGCGCTGGGCAGCGCCGGGCGCCTTCATGTGGACCACCGAAAAATCGCTGGTACCGCCGCCAAAATCGGCCACCAGCACGGTCGCCGCGTCGGTCAGGCGGGCTGCATAGCTGAAGGCTGCCGCCAGCGGTTCATAGACATAGAAGATTTCGGCGCCGAAGCCTTCGAACATCAGATCATAGCGTTCCCTGGCAAGCTTCGGATCGGGATTGCTGCCGGCATAAGCCACAGGGCGACCGACGATGATGCGGCTGTTCCGGTCGTTGAGTTCACCCCCGGACCGCTTGGCCAATCCCGCCAGGAAGGCCTTGCCCATCGCTTCGAACGTGTAACGCTGTTCAAAGATGACCGCCCGCTCGAAATTGCTGCTGGCGGCGACGGATTTGAACGACTGGATGAAGCGGCAGCCGTGCGGCGAGGCGAGATATTCCGCAATCGCCCATGGCCCGGCCTCGACGGCAACGCCCTTGAATGCGCTGTCATCCTCCCAGAAGGAAAGCGCCGACCGGAAGACGCTGGTCGCTGCTGCGGGCCCTGAAAAGTCGATCAGACGGGCCGCGTCGCCGGGATGGGAGACGGCAGCAACCGTATTTGTGGTCCCGAAATCCAGTCCGACGGTTCGATGTGATGACGCTGTTCGCATATGGATCCCGATGCGCCCGTCGGGCGGGACCGGGCCTATGCCTGCAAAGTTGGTGGAATGCCAAGCCTGTCGCACTTCCACGCCAGCCCAGGGCGGGCGCGAAGTCATTTTCCACGCGGCTGCAGATATTGGCAGGCGCGCAGTTGGATTCGTATATAGGCTGGCAACGCAAATCTTGGAAACTCAGGCAGACGCATGGCCCGCAGAAACGCGAGAAACGATCCCTATGGTGACCTGCATCGCCAGGAGGAGGCTCCGGCGCCGGCAGTGATCTGCTGGCTGTGCGGGCGGCCGACCGGAACGACCACCATCTTGCACCATCCCGTGCCGAAGAGCCGGGGCGGTCGCGATACGGTGCCCATGCACCCGATCTGCCAGCAAATGCTGATCGCCAATTTCACCAATTCCGAATTGCAGCGTCACGGGATGAATGTGGAGGGATTGCTGGCCGATCCCGGCGTTCGCAAATTCGTGGATTGGGTGGCGAACAAGGACCCGGATTTCACCGCGACCATGACCAAGAAGCAGCGGTAGCCGATCCGGCGAGACGGGATGCGCCGTGGCTCTTGCGGGCCGAAGAATGCGCGATATCGGACAGGCGGGTCGTTGCCAAAGGCGAGGTGATCCTTCGCTTTGACCCCGGCCGGTCGACATGTTCACCGGCTTCACCTGAGCGGCGTCGGCGCGTGCTATCCGATCCCGATCAGATCGCAATCAGGCTTGCCGGGCGCTGTCATATAGTCTGTGGGCTTCGGCGACAGCAGCGCGGTTGAGCGCAGCCCAATCCACCAGCGCCAGGAGCGGATCCATCAACGACCGGCCGAGCGCCGTGAGCGCATATTCCACCGCAGGCGGCCGCGTGTCGAACAGCGTTCTTGTCAGCAAGCCATTTTGTTCAAGATCGCGCAGTCCCTGGGTCAGCATGCGCCGCGAGATGTCGGGAATGGCGCGCAGCAACATGTTGAACCGCTTTGGTTCCTGATGAACTTCCAGAAGGATGAGCACGGGCCATTTTGCGGCGACTTGATCCAAGATGCTGCGGATCGGGCAATTGTGCAGATCAAGGCCCATGGCCTGCCATTCAGCCATGCGGTTCCGGCGCACCAAGCCAGCAGGGTCTCCTTCCGGTAACCTTGTCACGAAAACCTGCCTCCTTTTCAAGCGCCAAAAGGTCTCTAATTGAGACTGCCTAACGCTCTACAAGGAGGAAACGGCCATGACCAGTTATCTTGTTACCGGTGCTTCGGGCCATTTTGGCCGGCTGGCCATCGCGCATCTGGCCCGGATCGTCGATCCAGCCGCGATCATCGCACTGGTGCGATCTGACGCGGCGGCGGCGGCCTATGCCCGAATTGGGATTACAACCCGTCGGGGTGATTATGATGACCGGGCGTCGCTGGTTGCGGCTTTTGCCGGCGTTGATCGCATGCTGTTCGTGTCATCATCCGCAGTCGGCAATCGCCTCACCCAGCACGAGAATGTCGTTGAGGCGGCAAAAGCGGCCAGCGTCGCCTTCATCGCCTATACGTCCCTGGTCAGCGCCGCAGCCAGGGCCATGGTCATAGGAGAGGAGCATGTGGCAACCGAAGCCATGCTTGCCCAAAGTGGCCTTGTGCACACGTTGATCCGCAACGGCTGGTACACGGAAAATTTCCTGGCGAACCTGCCCCAGGCGCTCGAAACTGGCCAGATCTTCGGTGCCTCAGGCCCGGGTCGTTTCTCGCCAGCCATGCGGGCCGAATATGCCGCCGTCGCCGCAATCGTGCTCAAGGGCGGGCATGATCGCAAAATCCTCGAGCTGGGCGGCGATGACAGCTTCAATATGGCTGAATTTGCCCAGACTTTGTCCGGCCTGAGCGGCAAAGCCATCAGCTTCGTCAACATTCCCCCGTCAGCCCTGGCCGATGGCATGGTGCGGGCCGGCCTGCCCGCACCGGTCGCTGCCATTCTGGCGGATGCAGATGCCAAAGCCGCTGACGGGCTGTTGTGCACGCCGGGCCAGTCTGTATCGCGAATTCTGGGCCACCCGACCCGGCCCTACGCCGATGTGCTGAAGTCCGCGCTCGCCGACCCAGCCTGACCAGTGCAGCGACCAGCCGTCCATCAATTTGCGCACCGTGGCCATACGCACCGCACCTAGCCCGTCTGCGTGACGTCAGCATTTTGCCCAAGCTATAAGACCATGCTAACTTTGTGCCGACATGTGGGACGAGTTGAACCTTCGCCATCTGCGCGCGGTGGCCGCCATCGTGCGATTGGGCAGCATTTCGGCCGCCACCAGGGCCGTGAGCATCTCCCAGCCCGCAATCACCCAGGGCCTTTCGAAGCTGGAAGGCCAATTGGGCATTGCCCTGTTCAACCGTCAACCCGAAGGGATGCAGCCCAGCGAGGCGGCCATGCTGCTGGCCCCGCGTATCGAGCGGGCATTGCATCATGTCGGCAGCCCGCGTGTCACCACCGCCCAGATGCGCGCCCTGTTGGCGTTGGCCGAAGCGGGCAGCTATGTCAGTGCCAGTGTGGCGACGGGTCTTTCCCAGCCGACATTGCACCGCGCTTTGGCCGATCTGTCGATTGCCCTGCGCCGCAAGCTGGTTGAACGGCGCGGCAAGGGGATCGGCTTCACCGATTCCGGTCAGTCGACCATCCGGGCGTTTCGATTGGCCCGGGCCGAACTGGCGGCGGGATTGGCGGAGATCGACCTGCTGAAAGGGCGCGAGGTTGGCCGGATCGCGATTGGCGCCATGCCCTTGCCGCGCGCGCGCCTGTTGCCCGCGGCGCTTGTCGCGTTTCATGCGCTTTATCCCGATTTCCGCGTGGTGATTGCGGAAGGATCATTTGCGGAACTGATCGAACCACTGCGCGACGGTGACCTTGATCTGATGCTGGGCGCCTTGCGCTTGCCCCCGCCGGGGGACGATGTTCAGCAGTTGCCGCTGTTTCTTGATCGTCCGGTCATCATCGGCCGCAAGGATCACCCGCTGGCAAACCGCCAGCCAAGCCTGGCCGAACTCGCCAGCTTTCCCTGGATTGTCTCGCCGCAGGGCACGCCGCTGCACGGGCAATGGCGCGCGATGTTCGATGCGGCCCGGATTCCCCTGCCGAAGGTGCCGATCGAGTGCGGATCAGTGCTTGCCATCCGCCAGATGCTGATCGCCAGCGATTTCCTGACGATGCTGTCGGCCGATCAGGTTGCCCTGGAACTGTCGGTCAATTGGCTGGTGCGCATTGCCGATGCGCCAGCCGGGCTTACCCGCAACATCGGCATGACCACACGGACCGGGTGGCGCCCCACCCCCTTGCAGGCCGCGTTCCTGGATCAGGTGCGGATCGCATCCAGCAAGATGGAATGAGAAAAATCTTATGGCTGGCCAGCCGTTCAAATTGGACCATGAGGCGAAGGGGGAATAGACTGCCAGACATGAAGATCGACCATGGCGTGATCGGGTTCGGGGCGGCTGAACGCAGAGCTGCCGCCGCAGGGCGGGGCCGTGGCGTCCGGGCGTTCGGCAGCGCGATGGTTGGCGCGGTGCAGATGCACAATCCGATGCCGCTACACGGACCGGAGGCAGCATGACCCAGAATATCCACGAATATCTTGCCGAACTGGACGATATTCCCGGCACCCGCGTGTTCACGGCGGCGCGCGCGCGCAAGGGTTACTGGATCAACCAGTTCGCCATGAGCCTGATGAAGGCCGACAATCGCGCGCGTTTCAAGGCCGATGAGCGTGCCTATCTTGCCGAATGGAAGATTTCGGAAGCCGCCATTCAGGCCGTGCTGGCCCGCGATTACAACGCGCTGCTTGATCTGGGCGGCAATGTCTATTTCCTGTCCAAGCTGTTTTCGACCGACGGCCTGCCCTTTGCCGAAGCCGTTTCGACCATGACCGACATGAGTTGGCCCGAATATCGCCAGATGATGCTGGATGGCGGACGCCCGGCCCAGGGCAATCGCTCGATCAAGGGAGGCTATTGAGATGGCCCGCATTTCCGCTGGCGTTGGGTCCAGCCATGTGCCGCTGCTGGGTGTGGCGGTGGATCAGGGCAAATGGCAGGACGATTATTTCGGGCCGATCTTCGCCGGTTATGAATGGACCCGACAATGGGAAAAGGACGTGCGCCCCGACGTCGTGATCCTGGTCTACAATGATCATGCCTCGGCCTTTGATGCCAATATCATCCCGACGTTCGCGATCGGCTGCGGTGAACGGTACAAGTCAGCCGATGAAGGCTGGGGTCCGCGCCCGGTGCCCGATGTGGAGGGCCATGCCGATCTGGCCTGGCACATCGCCCAAAGCCTGATCCTCGACGATTTCGACATGACCATCATCAACGAGATGGACGTGGATCATGGGCTGACCGTGCCGCTGAGCATGATGTTCGGCCAGCCGGACGCGTGGCCGTGCAAGGTCGTGCCGCTGGCGGTGAATGTGGTCACCTATCCGGTGCCGTCGGGCAACCGCTGCTGGGCGCTGGGTGAGGCCATTGCCCGCGCGGTGGCCAGCTTCCCCGAAGATCTCAATGTGCAGATCTGGGGCACGGGCGGCATGAGCCACCAGTTGCAGGGGCCGCGCGCCGGCCTGCTCAACCGCGAATGGGACAACAAGTTCCTCGATCTGCTGGAATCGGACGGCGACGCGGCCCGCCACATTCCGCACATCGAATATCTGCGCGAGACGGGTTCGGAAGGCATCGAAATGGTGATGTGGCTGATCATGCGCGGGGCGCTCGGCCGCAAGGTGAAGCGCCTGAACCGCCATTATCACATCCCGTGCAGCAACACCGCCATTGGCCATATCGTGCTCGAGCCGGCGGATTGACCTCGCCTCCACAATCGCCTGGCCAACCAACCGGCGGCTCGGCACCTCATTCCGGAAGGACATGTCCATGCGGATTGCACGCGCCGGTGCCGTTGGCGTCAACCATCGCGATGGCCTGAACCGGATCGACGGCGGCGAGATCGCATGAAGACGCAAGTTGCCATCATCGGGGCCGGCCCGGCCGGTCTCATGCTCGGCCATGGCCTGCGCCAGGCGGGAATTGATGCGATCATCATCGAACGGACCAGCCAGGCGCGGGTGCGGCAACGCATCCGTGCCGGTGTGCTGGAACGGACGACAACCGACCTGCTCACCCGGCTGGGGCTCGACCATCGGCTGAAGCTGGAAGGACTGCCCCATCACGGCCTGACCCTGGTCAACGACGGGCGTATCATCGATGTCCCGGTCACCCGCCACACCGGCCGGCATGTCACCGTTTATGGCCAGACCGAAATCACCCGCGACCTGATCGAAGCCGCACCGGCGCGCGGTCTGGACATCATCTGGGAAGCGACGGACGTGGCGCTGCATGACATCGAAGGCGACACGCCCGCCGTCAGCTTCACGGTCGCCGGCGAGCGCCGGCGGATCGAAACTTGCATCATCGCTGGCTGCGACGGTTTCCACGGAGTGTCTCGCCAGGCCATCCCACGCGCGGTTCGCCGCGAGTATGAACGCGCCTACCCGTTTGGCTGGCTGGGCGTGCTGGCCGATGTGCCGCCGTGCCATCCGGAAGTGGTCTATGCCAGCCATGAGCGGGGCTTTGCGCTGGCCTCCATGCGTTCGCAGACCCGCAGCCGCTATTATCTGCAGGTCGGGCTGGAGGAGAAACTGGAGGATTGGCGCGACGACCGCTTCTGGACGGAGCTGAAGACCCGCCTTGGGCCGGACATTGCGGCAAAGGTCATCACCGGCCCTTCGATCGAGAAAAGCATCGCGCCGCTGCGCAGCTTCGTGTCCGAACCGATGCGCCACGGCAATTTGTTCCTGGCCGGCGATGCGGCACATATCGTGCCGCCAACCGGAGCCAAGGGCCTGAACCTGGCGTCGTCGGATGTCACCTACCTGACCGAAGCGCTGATCAGTTGGATCGACCATGGCCAGTCGGAAGGCATCGATGGCTATTCCGATCGCGCCCTTGCCCGCATCTGGAAGACCGAGCGTTTCAGCTGGTATCTGACCAAGCTGATGCACCGTTTCCCCGGCGAGAGTGCGTTCGAACGGCGCATGCAGAACGCAGAGCTTGATTATATCGCCCAATCGGATGCGGCGCAGGCGATGATCGCCGAAAACTATGTGGGTCTGCCGCTGTAATCCGCCGCCCGATCTGCGGCAGGCAGGTCGGCACCGTGCCTGGCGAAGCGCCTGAACCGTTCGGCGACAATGGCGCATTCGCCGCGAGGCCGGGTGGGGCTGGGTGGGGCCGCGTGGGGCCAGCGGCAGGGCAATTGCCATGGCTGCCCATCTCTGCTTTGTATGCAACACAAACGACCGGATCAGCCCGATTCGTTGAACCTTGGGAAGGAGAGACCGATGAACGTGATGACGCCAAGCATGCTGGACCAGCGTGCATATTCTGACGCCGCCAAACAGTTCCTGTCCCGCGCACCCCGCCTGTTCATCAACAATGAATTTGTCTCGTCGAGCCATGATGCCACCATCGCGGTGGAAGACCCGTCGTCAGGCCGGGAAATCGCCCGGATCGTCGATGCATCCGATGCCGATGTGAACCGCGCCGTGGCGGCGGCCCGCCGGGCCTTTGACGATGGGCGCTGGTCGGGATTGCCGCCGATGGTGCGCGACCGCACGATCAACCGGCTGGCCGATCTGCTGGAAGCGCATGCGGACGAATTCGCCGAGCTGGAAGCCATCGACAACGGCAAGCCCAAGGGCATGGCGGCGGCGGTGGATATTCCCGGCGCCGTCAGCCAGTTGCGGTTCATGGCGGGCTGGTCGGCCAAGGTGGCCGGGGAAACCACCCAGCCCTATACCATCCCCAACGGCACGGTGTTCAGCTATACCGTGAAGGAACCGGTTGGCGTGTGCGCCCAGATCGTGCCGTGGAATTTCCCGCTGCTGATGGCGTGCCTCAAGATCGCCCCAGCGCTGGCGGCGGGCTGCACGTTGGTGCTGAAGCCGGCTGAACAGACCTCGCTCACCGCGTTGCGGCTGGCGGATCTGATTGTCGAGGCCGGCTTCCCGGCGGGCGTGATCAACATCATCACCGGCAATGGCCACACGGCGGGCGACCGCATGGTGAAGCACCCGGATGTCGACAAGGTCGCCTTCACCGGGTCGACCGAGATCGGCAAGCTGATCAACCGCAACGCCACGGCCACGCTGAAGCGCGTGACGCTGGAACTGGGCGGCAAGTCGCCGGTGGTCGTGATGCCCGATGTCGATGTGGCAGAAGCGGCGCCGGGTGCGGCCGGGGCGATCTTCTTCAACGCCGGCCAGGTCTGTGTGGCCGGCAGCCGGCTTTATGCCCATCGTTCGGTATTTGATCAGTTGCTGGAAGGCATTGCCGCCACCGCGCCCTTCTGGGCACCGCGGCCGTCGCTCGATCCCGAGGCGCACATGGGCGCCATTGTCAGCAAGGAACAGCATGACAAGGTGCTCGGTTATATCGAGGCCGGCAAGCGCGATGGTGCCAGCGTGGTGATGGGCGGCGATGCCCCGTCGTCCAACGGCGGCTATTTCGTCAACCCGACGGTGCTGGTGAATGTGAACCCGCAGATGAGCGTGGTGCGCGAGGAGATTTTCGGGCCGGTGGTGGTGGCCCAGCGTTTTGATGATCTGGATGAAGTGGCCAAGGCCGCCAACGACACCTGCTTTGGCCTTGGTGCCGGCATCTGGACCAAGGATGTTTCCACGATGCACAAGCTGGCGGCCAAGATAAAATCCGGGACGGTCTGGGGCAATTGCCATGCCGTGATCGACACGGCACTGCCGTTTGGCGGCTACAAGGAATCCGGCTTGGGCCGCGAACAGGGCCGGGCCGGGATCGAAGCCTATCTTGAAACCAAGACCGTGATCATCAAGATGTGATCTGCACCAGGCCTCTTGCCATCAGGGCAAGGGGCCTGGCCCGCGCCGGAGGCCGGCATGCCGATTGACCTTGCCCGGATTAAAGCCATCGACGTGCATGTGCACGCCGAAGTGTCGTGCCATGATCCGGAAGATCCGGTGATGGGCAAATTCTTCGACGCGGCCAGCGCCTATTTCAAGGCGCCACGCGAACGCCCGAAAATCCCCGAAATCATCGAGATTTACCGCGAACAGCAGATTGCCTTCTGCCTGTTCACCGTGGACGCCGAAAGCGGGATCGGGGCCAGGCGCGTATCCAATTACGAGATCGCCGATCATGCAGCGAAGAATGATGACATCTGCATCGCCTTTGCCTCGATCGATCCGCGCAAAGGCAAGCTGGGCGCACGCGAGGCGCGGGACCTGATCGAGAACCATGGCGTTCGCGGGTTCAAGTTCCATGGCATCATGCAGGATATCCACCCGGCCGATCGCGTGGGCTACCCGATCTATGAAGTGATCGCCGAACATCGCCTGCCGGCGATCTTCCACACCGGGCACAGCGGCATGGGCACCGGCATGCGCGGCGGCGGCGGACTGCGGCTCAAATGGGGCCAGCCGATGCTGATCGATGATGTCGCGGTCGATTTTCCCGACATGAAGATCATCCTGGCCCACCCAAGTTGGCCCTGGGTGGACGAAAGTCTGTCGATGGCGCTGCACAAGGACAATGTGTTCATCGACCTGTCCGGTTGGAGCCCGAAATATTTCGCGCCGCAGATCGTGCAATATGCCAACACCCAGTTGCGCCACAAAATGCTGTTCGGCAGTGACTTTCCCCTGATCCATCCGGAAAAATGGATCGCGGCCGCGCACGGCGTCGGCTTCAAGCCGGAGGTGATGCCCGGCATCATGAAAGACAATGCCGCCCGGCTGTTGGGCTTGATGTGATGCCGGCCGCGGCCAACCCTTGATGACGGGCGCAGGTTGATATGGCGAGCTTTGTTCTGGTGCACGGCAGTTGGCACGGCGGCTGGTGCTTTGATGCGGTGAAGGCCCTGCTGGAAGCGGAAGGGCACGAGGTCATCGCGCCGGATCTGCCGGGCATGGGCGGCGACGAAGCGGCCTTGCGCGGCGTCACCTTGCAGGGCTGGGCGGAATTTGTCGCCGATCTGTGCGGCGCGGCCCAGCAGAAACCGGTCGTGCTGGCCGGCCACAGCCGCGGCGGGATCGTGATCAGCCAGGCGGCTGAAACCGCCGCCGGCGTGATCGATGCCCTAGTCTATATCTGCGCGATGATGCTGCCCGATGGCATGTCGCGCGCGGATTTCAAGCAGATGGAAGGGCCCAATCCGGCCTTCGATGCGATCATCACGCCGGTCCATCAGGGGGCGGGCACGGAGGTCGATCGGACACGAGCCGGCGCGGTGTTTGCGCAACTGTCACCGCCAGAAGCCGTCGCGGCCGCCATGGCCCGGATCGTTGCCGAACCGCACAAGCCGCGATCGACCCCGCTGCGTCTCACGCCCGAAGGGTTCGGCCGGATTCCGCGCACCTATGTCGAATGCACCGAAGACCAGACGATCCCGTTGGCCAGCCAGCGCAAGATGCAGCAATTGGTGCCCGGCGCCGCAGTGGTGACGCTGCGGGCGGATCATAGCCCCTATCTGTCGTCCCCGCAGGCGCTGGCGGGCGCGCTGATGGCCGCCGCGCGATCGGTCAGTCGCTGAACACGATCGTCTTGTTGCCGATCATGAACACGCGGTCTTCCAGATGCAGATGCACCGCCCGCGCCAGCACGCGGCGTTCGATATCCCGCCCCTTGCGAACCAGATCATCGGGCGTGTCGCTGTGGCTGATGGCTTCGACATCCTGATGGATGATCGGCCCTTCATCCAGATCCGCCGTCACATAATGCGCGGTTGCGCCGATCATCTTCACGCCGCGCGCATGCGCCTGGTGATAGGGCTTGGCGCCCTTGAAGCCGGGCAGGAAGCTGTGATGGATATTGATGCAGCGGCCTGACAGGAAGCGGGCCAGATCATCCGACAGGATCTGCATGTAACGCGCCAGCACCACCAGTTCGGCGCCGGTATCGTGCACCAGTTGCTTGATTCGGGCCTCCTGCTCGCTCTTGGTGTCCTTGGTCACCGGCAGATGATGGAACGGGATGTCGCCAAGCAGCGAGATGGTCAGCGCGTCCTTGGGGTGGTTGCAGACGATCCCGACGACATCCATCGCCAGCTCGCCGATGCGCTGGCGATAGAGAAGATCGCCCAGACAATGATCGAATTTTGACACCATCAGCAGCACCTTGCGGCCCTTGGCCGTGGGACGGATCTGCCAGTCCATCTGTTGGCGCCCGGCAAAGGGTGCAAAGGCATCGCACAGCGCCGCCTCTGCCGCATCGCCCACCAGATCAAAGGCGATACGCATGAAAAAACTGTTTGATTCCCTGTCGTTGAATTGCTGAGACGCTCGAATGTTGCCGCCGTGTTCGGCCAGCAATTGGGCCACACCGGCCACCAGCCCCGGCCTGTCGGGGCAAGACAGGGTGAGGATGTGGCTGCTCTTCGACATTGAGGTTCTCCCGCGCTTTTTTGTTTGCGTTGCATACAAAACGCGATAGGAGAAGCCTAGCAAAAAATCATGGGGGTTTATTGATCATGACCGTCGGGAATCTCGAGGAGCTGCTGGCTTCGACGGGCAATATCGTATCGATGCTGCGCAATTCGCAGTTGGGTGCCTATGTCTATCCGGTGGTGGCGCCGGAGTTTTCCAATTGGCGTTCGGAACAATGGGCCTGGCAGCACAGCGCCGTGCTGTTCGATCAGTCACACCACATGGTGAACCTGTACATCAGGGGGAAGGACGCGCTGAAACTGTTGTCTGACACCATGATCAACAGCCCCAGGGGCTGGGCGCCGGGCAAGGCCAAGCAATATGTGCCAACCACGCCCTATGGCCATGTAATCGGCGACGGGATCATCTTCTGGGAAGAAGCGGAATCCTTCACCTATGTCGGCCGCGCGCCAGCGTCGAACTGGCTGCGCTATCATGCTGCGACGGGCGGTTATGACTGCCAGATCGAACTGGACGACCGGTCGCCGATGCGCCCGATGGGCAAGCCCGTCACCCGCAAGGAATGGCGCTTCCAGATCCAGGGGCCCAATGCCTGGGCGGTGATCGAGAAACTGCACGGCGGCCCGCTGGAGCAGCTCAAATTCTTCAACATGAGCACCATGAACATTGCCGGTCGCACCGTGCGCACGCTGCGCCACGGCATGTCGGGCGCGCCCGGCCTGGAAATCTGGGGGCCCTATGCGGAGCAGGAAGAGATCCGCGCCGCAATTCTGGAGGCCGGCAAGGCGTTCGGCCTGATCGCCTGCGGCAGCCGCGCCTATCCGTCCAACACGCTGGAATCCGGCTGGATCCCCTCGCCGCTGCCGGCGATCTACACCGGCGACAAGCTGAAGGGCTTCCGCGAATGGCTGGGCGCCGACAGTTATGAGGCCACCGGTTCGATCGGCGGCTCGTTCGTGTCGGACCGGATCGAGGATTATTATCTCAACCCGTGGGAGCTGGGATACGGCGGCTTCGTCAAGTTCGACCATGAATTCCACGGCCGCGAGGCGCTGGAGGCGCTCAATCCGGCCGAGCAGCGCAAGAAAGTGACGCTGGCCTGGCACCCGGAGGACATGGCCCGGATTACCGCGTCGCTGTTCAACCCGGATGGGGAGCAGTACAAGTTCTTCGACACACCGCTCGCCAATTATGCGTCGTCGAATTACGACCGCGTGGTGGATGCTGGCGGCAAGACCGTCGGCTTCTCGATGTTCACCGGCTACAGCTTCAATGAAAAGCAGGCGCTCAGCCTGGCCACGGTCGATCCCGAAATCCCGGTTGGCAGCGAAGTGCGGGTGGTGTGGGGCGAGGAAGACGGCGGCACGCGCAAGACGACGGTGGAGCCGCACAAGCAGATCGAGGTGCGGGCCATCGTGTCTCCGGTGCCCTACAGCCGGGTCGCCCGGGAAAATTATGCCGAAGGCTGGCGCACCGCGCGCTGATCCCATCTGACAGCGCCGCCCGCCCTGGCGGGCGGCAACAGCAAGGAGGCAGCCGGCCATGTCTGCGGCATCGCTCATTCACCCGAACTGGGATCTGGCTCCGGCCCGCATCACCGATGGTTTCAGCCTTGAGGTGACGGCCAAGGAAGAAGCATCGTTGCGGGCGGTTGCCCCGAGGATTGCGCCGGAAACCCCGATTGCCGTGGCCTATCTGCCCAGCGAGGAGGTGCGTGGCCGGGTGGCGGCGGCCGTGGCGGTGCGCGCGCTCGGCTTTGAGCCCATGCCGCATTTCTCGGCGCGACGGATCACATCAGTGGCAGAATTCGAATATTATCTGCAGGCGGTGGTGGAGCAGGCCGGCGTGCGCCGCTGCTTCATCGTCGCAGGCGATCCGCCGGAGCCGATCGGGCCGTTTGCCGACACGTCGGCGCTGCTGGCCACCGGTGCCTTCGAACGCAGCGGCATCCGGGCGATCGGCATTGGTGGCCATCCTGATGGCCACCCCAACATGAGCCCGGATCAATGCTGGTCGGCAATCGACACCAAGGTGGCCGATATCGGCGCGCGCGGGATGGCACCGCTGATCGTCACCCAGTTCGGCTTTGATCCTGATGCGGCGATCGCCTGGCTGGGAGAATTGCGTGCGCGCGGGATTGATGTGCCGGTGCGCCTGGGCGTGCCTGGCCCGGCCGGGATCAAGCGCCTGCTGGGCTATGCCGCGCGCTGCGGCGTGGGGGCATCAGCGTCCATCCTGCGCAAATATGGCATTTCGGTCACCAATCTGTTGGGCAGTGCCGGACCGGACAGGCTGGTGGACGCCTTCGTGCGCGGCCTCGGGCCGGAACATGGCAAGGTCCGGCTGCACTTCTTCCCCTTCGGCGGCCTCGACAAGACGCTGGATTGGATTGCCGGTTATGAACGCAAGCAGGACATGGTCTGATGGCTGATTATGTGCTGGTTCACGGGGCCTGGTGTGGCAGTTGGGCATTTGAACGGACGCTGGCCGATCTGCGCGCCGCCGGGCACCGGGTGCTGGTGGCGGCGCTGACCGGACTGGGGCAGCGCCAGCACGAATTCCACCCCGGCATCACGCTGACCACCCATGTCGATGATGTGGCGGCCCAGATTGACGCCGCGGGCTTCAACCGTTTCATCCTGGTCGGCCATTCCTGGGGCGGCATGGTGATCACCGGCCTGGCAACGCGCCTGGGCGGCCGGATCGACGCCATGGTCCATGTCGATGCCTTTGTGCCGCTCGATGGCCAATCGCTGTGGGATCTCACATCCGATTGGGAACATGGCCATTATATCCAAAGCCAGAAATCATCGCCCGGCGCGGTTGCCCCCCTGCCCGGGCTGGCCCATCCGCTGATGACCGCGCACCCGTTGCTGACCCTGCTGGAAGCGGTGCGCTTTACCGGTGAAGAGGCCAAGGTGGCCCGCAAGGTCTATGTCTTTGCCAATGCCTGGCGGCCGACCCCGTTTGCGCAATTTGCCCAGCGCTGTTCGGTGGATCCCGCCTGGAACTATCACGAAGTGGCCGCCAGCCATGACGTGATGTCGGACCAGCCGGAGGAACTGCTGGCGATCCTGCTCGCGCTGGCCTGAGCATTTGCTGCGGGGCGCCTCGGTCCATCCGGACTGCATCCCCAGGGCCTGACGGCCAATCCTCGACACCGCTCGTTTGCCTCACTAACGATTGTGCAGGAGGGCAAGATGAGAAAATATCAGGAAGTGCTGGTTTCGACCACGCCGCGCATTGGCGGCGATGACGATGTCGGTGAGATCGGCTCCATCGTCGGCTTCCATCTGCGGCTGGCGCACGGGGCGGTCTATCGCCATTTCTCCGAAACCTTCGCGGATCTGGGCCTGACACAGAAGCAGGTTTCCATCCTGTGGCTGATCGATGATCGGCCCGATATCGCCCAGACCGATCTGGCGCAGCTGATGCGGATGGACCGGGCGACGACGATGGCGATCGTGAACCGCCTGGAGGCGCGCCAGTTGCTGGTGCGCGGCAAATCGTTGACCGACGGCCGCCGGCAGACACTGAACCTGACCGATGACGGCCGCACAATCCTCGAACGCGCCAAGCGGGCGATCCGCGACCATGAATCCTGGCTGAAGTCACGCTTTAGCGATGAGGAAGTCAGCAAACTGATCGAACTGCTGACGCGCATTCACGAATGATCGCGATCACACGCTGGGGGAGAGACGGTCATGCATGACCCAAGAAGCATCATCGACCAGACCGGGATGGGCGCTCGGCAGTGGATCGTGATTGGCCTCATGGTGTTGCTCAATGCGCTTGATGGCTTTGATGTGCTGTCCAGCGCCTTTGCTTCGCCGGGCATCACCAAAGAATGGGGCATCGCGCGATCGGCGCTGGGGGTGGTGTTGTCCGCCGAATTGGTCGGCATGGGGTTTGGCTCGCTGCTGCTGGGCGGCATGGCCGACCGTTATGGGCGCAAGGGCGCGATGCTGGCCTGTCTGGTCCTGATGGCGACCGGCATGTATCTGGCCAGCACGGCCGGCAGCGTGGCGTCGATGATCGTCTACCGGCTGATCACGGGCGTTGGCATTGGCGGGATGCTGGCCGCGACCAATGCGGTGGCTGCCGAAAGCAGCAACACGAGGTTCCGGCGCAGCGCCATCGCCGCCTATGTCGCGGGCTACCCGCTGGGTGCGATCATCGGCGGCATCGCGGCTTCGGAATGGCTGCTTCCCGAATTCGGCTGGCGTGCGATCTTCGTCTTTGGTGCCGCGGTCACGGCGGCGCTGGTCCCGCTGATTGCATGGCTGGTTCCGGAAACCGCCGCCTTTCATTTCTCCAGGCGCAATCTTGATGGCGCCAACGTCACGCTGAAGGCGTTTGGCAAGGCGCCACTGGCCGCCTTGCCGCCGCCGCCGGCCGCCGGAACCGCGCCGCGCGCGCTGGATATCCTGTCCAATCCCAAGCTGCGCCCGACGACATTGCTGCTCGCCTTCGGCTATATGTTCCACACCATCACCTTCTATTATATTCTGAAATTCGGGGTGCAGATCGTGTCGGACTATCCGCCCGGCTACCCGCCGGCGCAGGCCGCGACGGTGCTGACTTGGGCCAATGTCGGCGGTTTCATCGGCAGCTTCTCCTTTGGCCTGGTGATGGCGCGGTTCGGCATCCGCTGGCCGACGGCGTTCATGCTGCTGGTCGGCTCCTTGGGAGTCGCGTCCTTCGGTCTGGGGCGTGAAACCCTGTCCGCCTGGCAATGGGCGACCATCCTTGCCGGTTTCTTTACCAACGCGGCGATCAGCGGATTTTATGCCGCCTTTGCGCGCGGCTTTCCGGCCCATGCGCGCGGCACCGGGACGGGCTTTGCCCTGGGGGTGGGGCGTCTGGGAGCCGCCGGCAGCCCGCTGATCGCCGGCGCGCTGTTTTCCTGGCTGGGCAATGATCAACTGCTGACCGTATCGGCGATCATGGCGATGGGATCGCTGTGCGCGCTCGTCCTTTTTCTGATGCTGCCGGAAAAGGATGGGGACGAGTTGCTGGCCGAAGCCGACCGCAAAGACGAGCCGGCCTAGCACCGCGCCAGACGGTCAATCCACCAGCATCAGGGCATCGAGAGCGACGACGCCTTCTCCGGCAGGGTGGAGAATGACCGGGTTCAGATCAATCTCGCGGATGGCGGGGTTGCCGCGCATGATCTGGCCGATGCGGATGATCAACGCGGCGAGCGCCGGCAGATCGAGCGGCGCGCTGCCGCGCCAGCCGGTCAGCAACGGGGCCTGCTTGAGGCCCAGCAAGGCAGCGATGACCTGCGCTTCGCCCATGTCGGGGGTGATGAGGCAGACATCGTGCAGGATTTCGGCGGTCACGCCGCCAAAGCCGGCCAGCACGACAGGCCCCCATTGCGGGTCGTTCTTGGCGCCCACGATCATCTCGACGCCCATCCGGCCCATCGCCTCGATCAACACGCCGTCCAGCCGGATGCGGGCCGAGTAGGCCGCGACATTGGCGTGAATGCGGTCAAACGCCGCCCGAACGGCCGCGGCATCGGCGAGCTTCAGGATCACCCCGCCAGCATCGCTCTTGTGGCCAAGTTCGGCGGCCTGGGCCTTCATGGCGACCGGATAGCCGATCACCTCAGCCGCGGCGACGGCTGCATCGGCCGTGGCGGCGAACTGGCCCTTCGGAAAGGGGACAGCGTGCGGCGCCAGCAGCAGCTTGGCCAGATATTCGGGGATCACATCGTGATGGCTGGCCAGCGCCGCAATGGGGACCGGCGGCAGGCATTGATCGGACTGGTCGCGCCGGGACAGCGCCGTCAACCGCGCCACCGCGCGAAAGGCGCGCTCGGTGGTCGGCAACCAGGGAATGCCGGCCGCCCGCAGCGCGGCAATCCGTTCCGGCGGCACATCGGCGCCTTCGTCAAGCCCGGCAAAGATCACCGGCTTGGCAAGGGCGCGGCCTTCCAGCGCGGCCATGATCGGCGGAAACTTGATCGCGCAGGTCACCGGATCGGATTGGATGATCCCGGCCACCACGCATCCCACCCGCTCGTCATCCAGCAGGGCGGCGATCGTGTGGGTGTAGATCGCAGGCTGCGACAGGCCTTGCGCCGTGATGTCGAGCGGATTGGAAACCGGCACGAAGTCCGGCAGGGCGGCGCGCAGCAAGGGGCTGTCAGCATCGCCCAGCGCAGCCAGCGGCAGGCCGATCTGTTCGGCCAGATCGAGGGTCAACGCCTTGAAGGCGCCGGATTCGCCCAGCACTGCGGTGCCGGCCGTTGGCAAGGTCGGGCAGCGCAGGGCGATCTCGCTGATGTCGCCCAGTTCTTCCAGCGTTTCGGCAAAGACCACGCCAGCACGTTCCACCATGGCCCGCATCAACTGATGATCGCCTGCCATCGCGCCCGTGTGGGTGGCGGCACTTTCCCGCGCTGCACTGGAGGTGCCGGGATGCAGCAGGATGACCAGCTTGCCCGCCCGCCGCAACGCCCGCGCGGCGGCCAGAAACGCCTGCGGCTGGCGGAATTGTTCGACAATCATCGCCACGACTTTGGTGTGGGGATCATCGACCAGCCAGCCGACATAATCCTCAACCCCGCTTGCCGCCTCATTGCCGGTGGAGACCGTGTAGGACACCGGAATATCGCGGGCGAGCAGCATGGTGGCGAGCACCGCAGCCATGGCGCCGGATTGGGAAATCACGCCGACCGCCGGGCCGCCCGGCTGGCGGCACAGGGTTTCAACAAAGGTCAGGGGCACCTTGTCGACATAGTTGACGCAGCCAAGGCAGTTCGGCCCTTCGATCACCATGCCGGCGGCCGTCGCGATCCGGCCGATTTCCTGCTGTTCGGCCAGCCCGGCCTCACCGCCTTCGGCAAAGCCCGCCGAATAGATGACGGCGGCCCCAACCTTGCGCTCCGCCAGCCCGCGCACGGCATCCAGCACGAAGGCGCGCGGGATCGCGAGCACGGCACAGTCCACACCGTCGGGCAGATCCGCCACCGATTTCAGACAGTCGCGCCCACCCAGCGTCGCGCGGTTGGGGTTGATCGGATAGATGCGTCCGGCAAAGCCATTTCTGTCGAGATTGGACAGCAGCGTGGCGCCGAGCGCCCCCGGCTTGTCTGACGCACCGACCACGGCCACGGACGTTGGCCGGATCAGCCGGTCGATCTGGGCGGGCGTCAGGCGGAGCGTGAGCATGGATGATATCCTGAATCTGGGCCGGGGCGGGCGCGCTGCGATCAGCGCGTGACCTTCGACGTGTCGAAGGTGCCGAGGCCGGGCTTGAAGGATTTTTCATCGAGGAACTGGCGGGTGGCCTCGCGGCGGGATTCGGCCCCGCCAAAGCTGTGCAGCGCCTCTTGTGCGCGGATCTGGAAATCCAGCGCATTGTCGTAGGTCATGTCGACCATGCGGCGCATCGTCCACTTGGTGGCGCGCAGGGCATGGCCGTCCTTCTTCTTCAGCACGTCGGCAATGGCGGTGACGCGGGCCAGCAGTTGATCGGCCGGCACGGCTTCGGTGATGAGGCCCTGCTCCTCGGCCTGCTTGCCGGTCAGATTCTCGCCCATCATGGCGTGATACATCGCCTTGCGAAACGGCATCAGTTCCTGCGCGACCTTGGATGCGCCGCCGCCGGGCAGGATGCCCCAGTTGATTTCTGACAGGCCGAACTGCGCATCTTCGGCGGCGATGGCGATATCGCAGCCGAACAGCGGGCCGTAACCGCCGCCAAAACACCAGCCGTTGATCATGGCGATGGTCGGCTTTTCATACCAGCGCAGCCGTTCGAACCAGCCATAGGATTCGCGCTGCGCCTTGCGCACCGCCCCCAGGCCCTTTTCCTCGTTTTCACGGAAATATTCCTGCAGATCCATGCCCGCCGACCAGGCCTTGCCCTCACCCGTCAGCACCAGCACCTGGACGTCATCGCGAAATTCGAGTTCTTCCAGCACCTTCTTCATCTGCCGGTTGAGCTTGGGGCTCATGCAGTTTCGCTTTTCCGGGCGGTTGAACTTCACCCAGGCCACCCCGTTCTCGACGGTGAAGGCGACAGTTTCTTCTTCGGTGCGCTCGACGGTCATGCTGGTCCCTTTATCTGGCCTTGGGTTAATCGCTATGATATATAACATAACAATGTCGATTGCCACCGACAAGCGGAAAACATAGGGTGGCCGGCATGGATGATCCCCTGGCCGACCTTCCGGGCTATGTTTTGCGCCGCGCGTCGATCGCGACGATGGGGCGGCTGCACCGGCATATCAGCGCCCATGATCTGCGGGCCACCGAAGCCAGCCTGATCCTGCTGATCGGCGAGCGTGCCGGCCTGACCCAAAGCGAAGCGGGCCGCATTCTGGGGATCAAGCGCGCCAACATGGTGCCGCTGACTGCAAGGCTGGAAGCACGGGGTTTGGTGGAACGGTTGCAACTGACCGGCCGCTCACAGGAACTGGCCCTGACCACGGCCGGCAAGCTGATGCAGGCGGAGGTGCGCGCGTCGGTCGTGCGCCACGAGGCCGAGATCATGGCGCGCGTGCCAGAGGCGCTGCGCCCGCATGTCATGCCGATCCTGACCGCGCTGTGGGGCCCGGAACGCGACGAGCGCTAGAAATCGAGGCTGCCGCGCCGTTCGGCAAAGCGCCAGCCGTCACCCTGATCGACCATCCGGTCCGCATAGCTGCCGACCAGCGGCGGCCCGTCTGCCGCGGTGAAGAGCAGGATCTGGCTGCTGGCGACGGCCTCGATCGGGCTGATCAGGGTCACCCGGATGTTGGCGCAGATGTGCCGGGTGGTGCGCGGCGGCCGGGCCAGGAAGCCCGCCAGGATCGCCGCGCGCCCGGCGATGAACTGATCGGGCGCAGTTGGCCGGCTCATCCGGCCATCAACGGTGTAGAGCGCCGCCACCGCCGCCCAGTCAGCCGCGTCGATCAGCGCAGCATAATCTAGGATCAACCGTTCGCAGGCACGCTCGGCGATCAGCCTGTCACCAGCCGGGCTCATGCCGCCGTTTTGGTGCGCCAGCTATCGGCATAGCTGGTGCGCGCCACGTCGGAATAGGGCACGGCCGCCACCACCGCCTTGATGCTGACCTGCCGGTGCGGCTCGACCGTGGGCTTGGATGTGCCGCCATCAGGTTCGCCCCAGATGAATTCGACCTCGGTCCCCGGCTCGGCGACGCGCTCGTCCACCATCGCCAGGGTGAGGATCTTGCCTTCGTTGGCGCTGTAGCCGATCCACGTCGACAGGCCCACCAACTGGCCATCCTTCTCGACCCGGTCGAACGGGTGCATGGCATAAACGGCGCTGGGGAATTCCATGAATTTGGGGCGCAGCTCCCCCTTGCTGAACATGGCAAACAGCGTGTTGGTGACCGACACATCATCCAGCGCCAGGGTGACCTTGCGGCGGTGCGGACCCGCCGCCATTGCTTCCAGCGCCGCGCGCCCGACAAAATCATGGTCGAACTTCACGAACGGGCCATAGCCCAGATCCCACGGCGTCAGATAATAGCCTTCCACGGAGTCCGGCACATAGCTGCCGCCCACCGACGCCTTGTATTCATAATGTTTGTCGGTCAGCCATTCGCGATATGGCTTGAGCAGTTCGCCGGTGTAGATCGCCGGCAGCGGCGAGGGGATCCAGCCGGATTCCAGCGTGTTGGATGAATAGGTCCGCCCGCCGACCAGCGCCATGCCATGCGCCTTGCCCGCCGCGACCAGCGCGCTGTGCACGGCATCGCGGTCTTCCCACGGCCCCATCAGTTCATAGCCCGGCTGCCCGGCCATGCCGTGGCGCAGCGCGTGCACCCGGCAACCGCCAATCTCCATCCAGCACATGTTGAAGAATTTCAGATCCGGGGCCGGTGCACCCGTCGCATCTGCAATCACATTGGCCGCGCCCGGGCCCTGCACCTGATAGCGATAATGGCGGCGATTTTCCGGATCGGGCCGCACCGCGGTGCGCTCGTCATAGGTGAGCGTGACATCGTCCCGGCCCTGGGCGTGGAACATCAGCCAGTTCAGCGTGGGCGCGCGGCCGACGAGGTTGAATTTCTGTTCGGCCAGATAGAACAGGATCACATCGCCGATGACATGGCCATAGGGCGTGACCGGCACATATTGCTTGGCCTTGTTGGGCACGAAGCCCTTGAAGCTGTTGATGCCCAGCCCGTTCAGAAAATCGAACGCCCCTGGCCCTTCAACCATCAGTTCGGCCATGTGATAGCTCTGGTTGAACAGCACGCAGGTTTCGGCCCAGGCGCGCTGCTCGCTGCGCCAGTTGGAAAATTCGGCCGGGACCCCGGGATAGACGTTGGGGCCAACCTGCTGATTGCGCAGCAATGTGACGATATCGTCGTGGCCTTGAAGCAGCGCTTCGACTGATGGCTGTTTGGTCATAACCTCTCTCCCGAATCCCCGCTCGCCTACACGCGCCGGACAGCTTATATGTGTTAGATACAAATATTGAACAGTATGTCTAGCATACTATTTTAGCCCACATTTCCCAGATGAGAATGGAAAAATCTGGCAATTTTGGCGATATAGTGTA
>NZ_JBBATQ010000012.1:0-101038 GCF_040398665.1 Sandarakinorhabdus sp. | reverse complement strand
TAGCTATGTATGGACGGGATAACCGCTGAAAGCATCTAAGCGGGAAGCCTCCCTCAAGATAAGATCTCATCGAGTCGTGGAAGACCACCACGTTGATAGGCCGGGTGTGTAAGTGCAGCAATGCATTCAGCTAACCGGTCCTAATTACTCTGGTCGCGCCTGAAGATCCCACCATCAACGACATCGCTGTTACACGCATCGTTCAAATCCCCCTGTTTGCCGGCTTCATGGCTTGGTGGTCATAGCGCCTGTGACCCACCCGATCCCATCCCGAACTCGGCCGTGAAACCAGGCAGCGCCAATGGTACTTTCGCTCAAGCGATGGAAGAGTAGGACGCCGCCAGGCCTTGCAGCCGGCAATCAGCGGAAATATCCATTCACATATCTCTGAACACGCCGAGGCGCCCCACCGGGCGCCTTTGCGCGTCTTCGGAATAGATTTTGTCGCGGGGTGGAGCAGCCCGGTAGCTCGTCAGGCTCATAACCTGAAGGCCGCAGGTTCAAATCCTGCCCCCGCAACCAATATCCCCAACACCCGTCCAGGCGCAGGCCCGGGCGGGTGTTTTCGTTTGTCGGCAAGCGGCCGGCACGGCTGCTGCGTGGCGATCGCTGTTGCAAACCACCTGTACAGTGCTGTGATACCGCGTGTATCGCAGGGCGGCCGGCGGCGCAGTCCAGCATCGCCTCCTTTATGGGCCTTATGCCATGACCAACATCGCCGGACGCGCAGTCAATCCCATCGGTCTGGGTTGCATGTCGCTGTCGCATGCCTATGGCAAACCGCCGCCGCCGGAAGAGGGCGCCAAGCTGCTGCACCGGGCGCTCGATCTGGGTTATGATCATCTCGATACGGCGCGGATCTATGGGTTGGGCCGCAACGAAATACTGATCGGTGAAACGCTGAAGGGCCGGCGGCGCGAATTCGTGCTCGCCTCGAAATGTGGCATCGTCATCGATGGCGACAAGCGCCGCATCGATTGCGCGCCCGCCACCATCCATGCCGCGATCGAAGCCAGTCTGGCGGCGCTGCAAACCGATCATATCGATCTCTATTATCTCCATCGCCGCGACTTTACCGTGCCCATCGAAGAATCGGTCGGGGCGCTTGCCGATGCCGTGAAGGCCGGGAAAATCGGTGCCATCGGCCTGTCAGAAATGTCGGCCAAGACGCTGCGCCGCGCCGCCGCCGTCCACCCGATCGCCGCCATGCAGACCGAATATTCGCCTTGGACGCGCAATCCGGAAATCGCCGTCCTCGAAGCCTGTCGCGAACTCGGCACGACCTTTGTCGCCTTCTCCCCCGTCGGGCGCGGCATGTTGGCCGGCGGCGTTGCCGATCCCGCGCAGTTGGTGGACGGTGATCTGCGCCGGGGCATGCCGCGCTTCAACGCCGAAAACTGGCCGGTCAACAAGGCGCTGTACGATGGCTTTGCCGTGCTGGCGGCTGATGCGGCCGTTACCCCGGCGCAGCTGGCGCTCGGTTGGGTGCTGGCGCGCGGCCCACATGTCGTCGCCATCCCCGGCACCGCCTCGATCGCGCATCTGGATGAAAATATCGCCCGACACGATTGGCGGCCGGATGTGGCACTGATGGCGGCCGTCGATGCACTGATCAACCAGGCCACAGTCGCAGGCCACCGCTACAGCCCGGCCATGGACGCCTCGATCGATACGGAACGCTTTGCCTGAGGCTGGAGCGCCAGATGCGGTCGCGCAGCCCGGTCGTCACATTGACAACCCCGCCCACCGCCCGCCAATGACCGCACCATGATCGTGCCCGCCCCCGCCGCCGCCTGGCCCAGCCCCACCCGCGGCTGGCTGGTCGTCGCGCTGTTGTTTCTGGCCGCCATCCTTGCCTACACGGACCGCCAGGTCCTCAGTCTGCTGGTCGATCCGATCCGCGCTGATGTCGGGCTGACGGATGCCGATATCGCTCTGCTCATGGGCCCGGCCTTCGCCCTGGTCTATGGCGTCGCCGGCGTGCCGCTGGGCTTTGCCGCCGACCGCGTCTCGCGCAGCCGGCTGCTGTTTGCCGGCATCCTCACCTGGAGCATCGGCACCATCGCCTGCGCCTTTGCGCCGGATTTCCGCAGCCTGTTCGCCGCCCGTCTGATCGTCGGCCTGGGGGAGGCGGTGCTGTCCCCCGCTGCCATCTCGCTGATCGCCGACCATTTCCGCCCGGAACGCCGCAGCCTGGCAGTCGGCGTCTATTTCACCGGCATCGCCATCGGCATCGGCGGCGCCATCCTCATCGGTGCCTTCGCCATTGATCTGGTGCGCGCCGGCCTGTTCGTGGCCACACCGATCGCCGGGCTGGCGCAATGGCGGCTGGTGCTGCTGGCGGTCGGCCTGCCCGGCATCTTGTTTGCGCTGCTGTTCCTCACCGTGCGCGAACCGGCGAGGCAAGACGATCGCCAGCAAGCCGACACCACCGCCCCGCAACCGCTGGCGCGCTTCGTGCTCGGCATGGCAGCGCTGTTTCTCGCCGCTGCGACGGCCTCCCTGCTCGACAATGCCGTGGGCGCCTGGGCGCCGTCCCTGCTCATCCGCAATTTCGGCATGGATGAAGCTGATGTCGGCCGGCAATTGGGCCTTGGCCTGATGCTCGGCTATGGCGGCGGCATGCTGGTGGGGGGATGGCTGGCCGACGCCGCCGCCCGGCGCTTTGGTGCGCAAGGCAAGGCGCTGGTCTGCCTTGCCGCCATGCTGCTCACAATTCCGGCGGCGTTCCTGCTCGATGCGCCCAGCGCCGCCACCACCCTGATCGGCGTGCCGCTCTACTTCGCGTTGTCGGCGGTGGTCACGGCGTCCGGCCTGTCGGCCATCGTCGACGCCGCGCCTGCCACCCAACGTGGCGCCGCCACCGCTATCGCCTTTTTCTTGAATGTCGCCATTGGTGCCGGCATCGGCCCCGGCCTGGTGGTGGCGGTGGCCGACTGGCAGGGTGGCGGCCTGGGGCCGGCGCTCACCGTGACGGTCATCGCGCTCTATGTGCTGGCGGCCCTGGCGCTCACCGCCCACCTGTTGCAAGGACGCCGCCATGGCCGGGGATGACGCGTTCGAACTTTATGATCTGCGGGTCGAGGTGATCGCGCCCCCCGGCGCAAAACTGTGGTGCAACGCCGCCCCCGGCGATTGGTTCGAGCTGCGTGGCGAACTGCTTCACCTGCCGCCCGGCCAGGGCTTTTCAATCTACAGTCTGGCCGCCGTGCTGCCGCTGCTCGCCGCCAAGCAGCGCATCACTCACCCCAACGACTGGATGGACAGCGACGCCGAAATCGCCTGCCCCGATCCCAATTGCCCGTCGCGGCTGCGCATCACCCGGCTGGGCAAGCGCCGCTTTGCGCGCAGCGAAACCACGGCCACCGAGAAATCATGAGCATCGCCAACACCATCGAACGCATCACCCTTGCCGAAGGCCACGCGATTTCCCGCCTGATCCGCGGCGGCTGGCAACTTGCCGGCGATCACGGCCCGGTTGATCAAGCCCAGGTCAGTAACGACTTGCTGGCCTTTCACGATGCCGGAATCACCACGCTGGATTGTGCCGACATCTACACCGGCGTCGAATCCATGATCGGCGATTTCCGTCGCCACCTCGCCAATACGCACGGGGCAGAGGCGCTGGCCCGGCTGAAAATCCACACCAAATTCGTGCCCGATCTGGCGATCCTGCCCACGATCACGGCGGCAGACGTGACCGCCATCATCGATCGCTCGCTGCAGCGACTGGGGCAGGACCAGCTCGATCTGGTGCAGTTCCACTGGTGGGATTATGCGCAGCCGCGCATAATCGATGCCGCCCTTGCGCTGCGGGATTTGCAGCAGGCGGGCAAGATCAGGCTGATCGGCGGCACCAATTTCGATGCCGCGCACGTGGCCATGCTCGCCGACGCTGGCGTGCCGTTCGCCACGCTTCAGGTGCAATATTCGCTGCTCGATCGCCGCCCGGCGCAGGCCATGGCCGGCGTCGCTGCGCGGCTTGGCATGCACTGTCTCTGCTATGGCACACTGGCCGGCGGCTTCTTCGATGAAGCCTGGTTGGGCGCGCCTGATCCTGCCGGCACGATCGCCAATCGCAGCCGCATCAAATATCGCCTGATCATCGATGAATATGGTGGCTGGGAAGCGTTTCAGGCGCTGCTCGCCGTGCTGGATAACATTGCCCGGCGCCATGATGCCCGCATCGCCCAGGTCGCGGCGCGCTGGGTGCTCGATCAACCGCATGTCGCCGCCGTGATCATCGGCGCCAGCCATCCCCGCCACTTGCCAGCCACGCAGGCCATCGCCGCACTGCATCTCGATGCCGCCGATCATGCGGCAATCGCCGCAGTGCTGCAGCCCGGCCCGCAAGGCGAAGTCTATGCACTGGAACGCGATCGCGAGGGCCCGCACGGCCGCATCATGAAGTATAATCTCAGCACCGCCACCGGCTGATCCCGCACACACTGTGTTGCCCGAATGATACACCCGAATCGCGGCAAATTCGATGGTGGGCGAGCCGAAATAGGGCCTTGTGCACGGATACTGTTGCATTTGGGCGACAATGGCCGGTGAAGCGCGGTTTGGTTCCGGCCAATACACCCGCTTTGGCTTTACAGGGCCGGCACCGTTCTGCACTACCGCCGACAAGCGGAAGGGCTGCCAGCATTCCTGTACCCTAATCGGGGTCGTGATTGCTTGCAGCGGTTTCAGCGGACATTTTTTCCTTCCTCAAGGGGGTTATCGTGATCAAGAAGACACTTCTGGAACAGACCGGCCGCACCAGCCTCGCCGCCAGCCTCGTCATCGGCCTGGCCTTTGCCGCCGTCCCGGCTTTCGCGCAGACCGCCACCGCCGCCGCTGAAGACGCTGGCGACGAAATGATCCTCGTCACCGGTTCGCGCATCGCGCGCCGTGATCTGGATACTGCCGCGCCGCTCGCCGTCGTGTCCGGTGAAGAATTCAAGAATTTCGGCGCCGTGAACGTCGAATCGATCATCAACACCCTGCCGCAGGTCGTGCCGGGCACCACCGCCTTCTCGAACAACCCGGGCGGCGGCGTGGCCACCCTCGATCTGCGTGGCCTTGGTTCCACCCGTACCTCGGTGCTGGTCAACGGCCGTCGTTGGATGTTCTATAGCACCAACCAGATCGTCGATCTGAACACCGTGCCGTCGTTCCTGACCGAAAGCATCGAAACCATCACCGGTGGTGCTTCGGCCGTGTACGGTTCGGACGCCATCGCCGGCGTGGTGAACTTCAAGCTGAAGAATCTCGAAGGCTTCCAGGCCAATGTCACCCAGTCGCTCACCGAGCGCGGCGACGGCCAGCGCCTCGACATGAACGTGGCATTCGGTGGTACCTTCGCCGATGGCCGTGGCCATGCCACCGTCTACGCCAGCTATTACAATCGCAAGCCGATCTTCCAGGGTCAGCGCGCCTTCTCCGAAACCGCCTTTGCCGACAACGCTGCAATCACGGGCTTCACGCCCGGCGGTTCGGCCGCCGTGCCGCAGGGCCGCATCGCTGTTGGCCCTTCCAGCACCTTCGTCACGCCCGGCACCACGCCGGCGCCGACCTGCGCCGCGCTTGGTGCGGCGCAGCCCGCCGGCTGCAACGTGTTGCCGCTCGGCGTTGGCTCGTTCGCTTCGGCGCTGGGTGCCATCTGGGATACCCCGACCAGCACGTCGCGCGATTTCAATGGTCTGACCGATCTTTATAACTATGCCCCGGTCAACTATCTGATGGTGCCGCAGGAGCGTTATCTGTTCGGTGGTTACGCCGATTATGAAATCACCAAGGGCGTCACCGCCTATATGGAAGTTGCCTATGTGCAGAACGACGTGCGCGCCCAATTGGCCGCCACGCCGGTCACCGGCACGTTCAACATCCGCCTCGCCACCGTGGCGCCGTTCCTCAGCGCGGCCGACAACGCCCTGCTGACGCAGATCGATGCCAACGAAACGGCGATCAATGCCGCACGTACGGCTGCTGGTCTGGCGACCCCGCTCTATTCGGGTACGGCTGCTCCGGCCAACGCTGCGGGCATCATCTCGGCGAACGTCAACCGCCGCGTGATCGACATCAATCAGCGCATCAACAATGACGAACGCAACGCTTTCCGCCTGTTGGCCGGTGTGCGTGGCCAGATCGGCGAAACCGGCCTGAACTACGACGCCTATTACAGCTATGCGCGCACCCGCAACAGCAACATCCAGGAAGGCAACGTTTCGCGCGCTGGCTTCCAGCGTGGCCTCGACGGCACCGCCGGCGCCGTGGCACTCGACATCTTCGGCCCCGGCACGCTGACGCCGGCAATGGCTAACCAGATCGCCATTCTGGCCCAGAACAACACCACGTCCAGCGTGGAAGTGGCGCAGGCCAACCTTGGCGGCAGCCTGTTCAACCTCGGCTGGGGCGGCGGTGACGTCGGCTTCAACGTCGGGGTCGAATATCGCCGCATGACCTCGCAGTTCATTCCCGATACCGCGCTGTCGTCGGGTGACGTGATCGGCTTCAACGCCACCAACCCGACCAGCGGCGGTTACCACGCCAAGGAAGTGTTCGGCGAAATCGTGATCCCGATCGCTGCCGATCAGCCCTTCTTCCACAAGCTCGAATTGACGGCTGCCGGTCGTTATTCGGATTACAGCCTGCCGACCGTTGGCGGTGTGTGGACCTACGCCGTGTCTGGCCAGTGGGCCCCGGTCAAGGACATCACCTTCCGCGCTCAATACAGCAAGGCCGTGCGCGCACCGAACGTCGGCGAATTGTTCAGCGGCGGCGGTGTTGGCTTCTTCACTGCCAACGATCCCTGCGGCACCCCGGCTGCGGCCGCTGCCGGCGCCCTGCGCAACACCTGCATCGCCACCGGCGCTCCGGCCGGTAACCTCGGCCTCGGCATCCCGTCGCAGTTGCAGCCCAACACCCAGGTGCAGGGCCGTACCGGTGGCAACCCCAATCTGGCGGCCGAAGAAGCCGACACCTACACCGCCGGTGTGGTGCTGAAGCCGTCGTTCATCCCTCGCCTGTCGATCACTGTCGATTACTTCAACATCAAGATCGGCAACTCGATCGCCACGGCCGGTGGCGGCGTCGCGAACATCCTGAACCTTTGCTACAATGTGTTCTCGGATCCGACCAACGCCTTCTGCTCGCTGATCACCCGCAACCCGTCGTCCGGCGCGCTTGATGGTTCGACCAACCCGAACGGCAGCCTCGCGGTGGTGTTCGCCGGTGTGGCCAACCTGTCGTCGCGCGCAACGCGCGGCTTCGACATCGGCGCCGATTACTCGATCCCGCTGCAGTTCGGTCTGCTGGGCAGCGAATCCAAGCTGAACCTGAACTTCCTTGGCACCATCTATCAGCGGAACACCACGGTTCCGGTGCTGGGCCGCCCGGAAGTGATCGAATGCGCTGGCTTCTTTGGTGCGCGTTGCGGCACGCCGCAGGGCAAGTTCCAGAGCCAGAGCCGCCTGACCTGGATGGATGGCAACCTGACCACCAACCTGCGCTGGCGCTACCTGAGCGCGGTTACGGATGACAACGCTCTCGTTCGCCGCGTCGTGAGCCGGATCCCCGCCTACAGCCTGGTCGATCTGTCGTTCAACTATGACGTCAGCGACAATGTTGCGATCACCGCCGGTGTGAACAACATTGCCAACAAGCAGCCGCCGGTTCTGGGCACCAACCAGGAGCAGGCCAACACCTACGCTTCCAGCTACGACACGCTGGGCCGCGATTACTTCGTCTCGCTTGGTTTCCGCTTCTAAGCGGCAAGCCAGACGGCAAAATGAAAAGGGCGGCGAGGCAACTCGCCGCCCTTTTTCTTTGCCTCCCTCTCGCGGTCGCTGCGACGCCGGGCAATGCACGCACATTGAGAAAGGATAATCCGCTCAGGCTATCCCAGACGGGAACCAAGCCAGCCCGATCGGTTCACTCAAACCGACGTTCGCCCTATGCCTTTGTTCCCGATAGCACCCAAGCGATGGGCCCATCCGGCCCGACCAAAACGTCAATCTGTGTCAGCAGCCCCAGCCACACCGCGCGCTCGGCAATCGCCGCGCCATCCAGCGCCGCCGATTGCATCGCCGCCAGCCGTGCCATCTCGGCTTCGGCCTCAGCCCTGATCGCCGCCACCGCATCGCGGCGCCCGGCCCGCGCCCACTGGCCCAGGGCCGCCGGCAGTTCCACCACCACCGATTGCGCTGCATGCGCCTCCCGTGCTGCCAGCACCTTCGCCATCACCGCCGGATCTTCGCCACGCCCTGCCGCCAACCCTGCGGCCAGCCCAAACAGCCCGGCATCGTCCAGCGCCCGCATCGCCGCCAATCGCCGGCCGTTGTGCAGCACGGCCGCGCTGGCCTGATGGTGGCAGATCAGCAACATGTGCCCGCCGGGCGACAGCACCCGGGCCGCCTCGGCCCAGGCCGCGCGGCCGCAATATTCCAACCCGAACTGGCTGGTGACCATATCGAAGCTGGCATCGCCAAAAGTCAGCGCATGGGCATCAATGCCGCCGCGCACGCCCAGTGCCACCGCAGCCGGCCCCACCGCTGCCGCGTCGATGCCGATTCCAACAGCATCCTTCACGGTCTCCAACAGGATTTTCAGCACCGAACCGCCGCCGGATGCGACATCCAGCACGCGAACACCGCTGGAAAGGTCGCCGAAACCGCGTTTCCAGGTGCCAATCAGCGCATTCTGTACCGCCGGTGGCGCACCGGGCAGGCAAGCGCCGCTGGTTTCCCGCGCCCAGTACCGGCTCCATTCGGCACTCATGCCAGCATCACGTCGAACGCCACCGTCATCCGTTCCCCGGCTGGGAACGGCCGGGTGCCGTGGAACAGTGTGGATGGGAACAGCGCCAGCCGTCCCGGCTCTGGCCGGATCAGGTGCAACGGCTTCAGATTCAGGTCCAGTTCGGCCGGTGGTCCCCCAATTTCCAGCCAGCCCGGCTGTTCCGGCGCATCGATGCCGTCAGGCAGCGCGATATAGCAGGCAGACGACAGCCGCCCTTCGGGGTGGATATGCGCGACATGAAAACCGCCGCCCACCAGTCTTACCGACCAACTCCCTGAAAATACGGGACGCTTGCCCATATCGCGGAGCAAGGGATGGCCCGGATCGGCGGCCGGAAGCCCCTCAACATGGCGTTGCACGGCCGCCCTTATGGCCGCTTCCAGCGCCCGGATCGCCGGCTCCGGCCGGCCGAACAGCCGTCCCCTGGTCTGGGTCCCACCGCGCACACTCTGCCCGATGGGGTGCGCGCGGGCACGATGCAACCCGCGCAATACATCGCCAAGCTGTTGCCAATCCTCTGTATAATCAATCTGTTGCGCCGCAACCAAGCCCGGCTGCCCCGATAGCCAATCATGCCGCGCATCGCCCAGCAGCCGCCATGCCAGATCCAGATGCGCCCATAGATTGACGGCACCCAGATCAGCCCGCGCCAATGGCTCCAGCACCGCCGCAGCCTGCGCGGGGTCGCCCACGCGCAGGGCCAGCCGCGCCCGCGTCAATGTTGCCGCTGGCACCGTGCCGATCCGCGCCAGTGCCGCCTGTGCCCGCTCGACATCACCGATATTGGTGGCCAGCATTGCCTCATACAAGTCGCTGATTTCACTGCGTCCATGGCGTCCCACAACAGCATCGAGCGCATGCAGCCCGGCCTGCCAGCGGTCCGCCATGACCAGGCAGGCAACATGTGCAAGCGCCAGCGGCTGATCCTGCGGACGCGTGGCCACGGCGCGCCGATAGCTGGCATCAAAGGCGTCACCCGCGCCTGCCTCCGCCCGCATCCGGGCCAGCGCATCCTGCCCGACCGTCCAGCCTGGATCGCGCGCAACGGCCTGTTCCAGAACAGCAATTGCGCCATCCTCGCCGGCGGCTTCCAGCGCCTCTGCCAGGCCCAGCGCCAGTTCGGCATCGCCCGGCGCCTGGCGCAGTGCCGCGCGATAGAGACGGATGGCCAATACATCCTCGCCAGCGATCATCGCCACCCGCGCCCGGCCATGCAAGGCTTTCAGATCCTGCGATTTCACCGCCAGAACGGCATCGAAATCGGCAGCCGCCGCCTCCAGCATGTCCATCGCCAGATGAATGGCGCCGCTGGTCTGGCGCACCGCCGGATCATCGGGGCGCACCGCCAGCAACGCATCCACATCGTTGCGCGCCTCGCCATGGCGCGCCAGGCTGTTCAGCAGAATGGCGCGATTGAGCCGCGCCTGATGCAGCCCCGGCGCGGCCCGCAATGCAGCCCCATAATAGGCCAGCGCAGCTTCGGCATCCCCCTGTTGCTTCAGGAAATTTGCATAGTTATTCGCGACTTGCGCATCATTCGGCGCCGCTTGCATTGCCCGGGCAAACGCCGTGCGCGCCGCGGCCACATCACCGGCGCGCGCCTCATTCAACGCCGCCAGATGCAGCACCGCCGGCTGCGGCCCCGCCAGCCGCAGCACCTGCGCCAGATCGGCCCGTGCTGCCGCATGGCTTCCGGCAGCAAAGGCGCGCTCGGCCCGCGCAAACAGGGCGTTGATATCCACACCCAAATCATTGGCCGGCTGGCCTTTGCCTGTCCAGCCGGTAGAAAGGGGCATGGCCATCGACCTGCCCCCAGACGCACCGCAACGGCCGGCCATGGTGACCGAACATGTGTTGGGGGAAGATCGCCTGCGCCAGCGCGGCGCGACCCTGGCCGGCGAGGCTCTGGCAGATTGGAGCCTGCTCACCCCAGCCGGGCGTGGCGTGTCGCTTTCGGGCCTGCCGGGCACCATCGTGCTGCTGGACAGCCTGCGTCTGACGCCGGCCGCCGATGGCAAGGTCGATCTGTCGATGCTGCCGCTGGCCTGGCTGACGAATGCGGAACTGTCTGCCGGGCCAGTGGGTCTTGCCCAGGGGGCGGGCAGCATCGCCGGCGCGCTGAACCTGTCGCTGGCACAAGTGGGCAGCGACAGCCGTATATGGGCATTGGGCGGCGCGCAGTCGGGCCGGGGCATCGGTGGTATCGATGTGCGGGCAGGCGATGAATTTGGCTGGATTGGTGGCGGCTTTATGCAAGGTGGCGCGCTGGCCACGCCGGTCGGACTGGCAGCCACCGGACAGGGGCGCTGGCATCTGGGCGGTCGCTTTGCCCAGGATCTGGGGGGTGCAACCGTGTCGGGCCGTGCGCTGCTGGCCAGCCGGCGCGAGGGCGGCGAGCGGGCCGACTATCATGATCTGGCCTTGCAACTGCGGGGCGGCGGCCAGTGGAACTGGCACGTCGCCGTCGCGACCGGTGGTCATCATCAGGCAACGGCCAGCAGTCGCCAACTCGTCTCTGCGGTCGACGTGAACAGGGCCACGGGTCTGACCCTTCCCGGCGCGGTCGATCCGGTCAGCGTGGCCATGGGCGGCGAGCTGCGGCGCCTGCGGTTGGGTGCGGAGCGCGTGTGGTCGCGCGAATTGTTTGCCGAAGCCTATGTGCCGCTGTTGCAGGATCGCCCGGCCGCCGAGAATCTGGCGCTGGAACTGGGCTGGCGGCAAGCCTGGATCGCCGGGCGATCAGAACCGTTATGGAAGGCGCGGGCGCGTTGGGAGTTCTTCCCGGGCCTGGCGATCCGCGCGCAGGTGGCGCGCGGCATCGATGATCTGGCTACGCACGGGGGGATTGGCCGCAGCATCGGTCTGGTGGCGGTGCCGGTGTTCCTGCCCGGCGTGGCGCTGGCGGTGGATTGGCGCAGCCAGACCGCCGGGCCAGCGCGGGTGCAGGCCGTGGATGTCGCGTTGTCCCTGCGGCACAGCATCGCCGGATCAACGAACCTGCTGGTCAACGTCATGGCCACGCAGCACCGCCAGGCCCGCTTCACACCGTTGCCGGTGGCGCGTTTCCAGTCCCTGCTGCGCGTTGGTGTGGAGCACGGCCCATGGGTGATCAGCACCGGTTGGCGCCACCGCTCCAGCCTGGCCGGTGAACCCGCGCGCAGTGCCATCGATGCCAGCCTTGAACGGCACGTCACGGACAAGGTGCGACTTGTCGCCAGCATCAGCAACGCTGCAGACGCCGGCGTTGCACCGGTCGGTCGGCAGGCGATGCTGCAATTGGTGGCAGGCTTTTAAGCCGGCATCAACGCCAGCTTGCCGTCGCCTTCGTCCACCTGCACCGTGCTGCCATCGGGCACCGCGCCTTGCAGGATCAGTTCGGCGAGCGGGTCCTGCAAATGCTTCTGCACGCTGCGCTTGAGCGGCCGCGCACCATAAACCGGATCATAGCCGACCCGCGCCAGCCAGCGCCGCGCGGCGTCGGTGAGATTCAGGGTGATCTTGCGATCCTTCAGCAGCGCCTGCACGCGCAGCACCTGGATATCGACGATCGGCCCCATCGCGTCCTGGCCAAGACGCTGGAACAGCACGATTTCATCGAGCCGGTTGAGGAATTCCGGGCGGAAATGTCCGCGCACCACTTCCATCACCGCGGCTTCGGCATCGCCCACCGGCGCGCCGTCGGGCAGCGCGGCGATATATTGCGAGCCCAGATTGGATGTCAGGATGATCAGCGTGTTGGTGAAATCGACCGTGCGGCCCTGGCCATCGGTCAGCCGGCCATCGTCCAGCACCTGCAACAGGATGTTGAACACGTCGCCATGGGCTTTTTCGACCTCGTCGAACAGCACGACCTGATAGGGCCGGCGCCGCACGGCTTCGGTCAGTACCCCGCCTTCCTCATAGCCGACATAGCCGGGAGGCGCGCCGATCAGCCGGGCGACGCTGTGCTTTTCCATGAACTCGCTCATGTCCAGCCGCACCATGGCGCGCGGATCATCGAACAGGAATTGTGCCAGCGCCTTGGTCAACTCGGTCTTGCCGACGCCGGTAGGGCCAAGGAACAGAAAGCTGCCGAGCGGCCGATTGGGATCCTGCAAGCCGGCGCGCGCGCGGCGCACGGCGCTGGATACGGCCTTCACTGCGGCGGCCTGGCCGATCACCTGGCCAGACAATATGCTCTCCATCTTCAGCAGCTTGTCCCGCTCGCCCTCCAGCATGCGATCAACCGGAATGCCGGTCCAGCGGCTGACGACGCCGGCGATATCGTCGCTGGTCACTTCCTCGCGCACCATGGCCGTGGCGGCGCCGGCATCCGCTTCGGCCAACTGGCGCTCCAGGTCGGGAATCCGGCTGTAGGTCAGTTCGCCAGCCTTGGCATAATCGCCGGCGCGCTGGGCCTGTTCGACCTCCAGGCGGGCGGCGTCCAATTGCTCCTTGATGCGCGTGGCACCGGCCAATTTCTCCTTTTCGGCCTGCCAACGCCGGGTCAGGATGCCAGATTCCTCCTCCAGCCCGGCCAGTTCGCCGTTCAGCGTCACCAGCCGCTCCTTTGACGCGGCATCGGTTTCGCGGGCCAGCGCGGCGGCTTCGATCTTCAACTGGATGATGCGACGGTCGAGCGCCTCGATCTCTTCAGGCTTGCTTTCCACCTCCATGCGCAGGCGCGATGCGGCCTCGTCCATCAGATCGATCGCCTTGTCGGGCAGGAAGCGATCGGCAATGTAGCGGTTGGACAGGGTCGCCGCGGCAACCAGCGCGCCATCGGTGATGCGAACCCCATGATGCAGCTCGTATTTTTCCTTCAGGCCGCGCAGGATGGAGATGGTGTCTTCCACCGTCGGTTCACCCACCATCACCGGCTGGAACCGCCGCTCCAGCGCCGCATCCTTCTCCACATATTTGCGATATTCATCCAGCGTGGTGGCGCCGATGCAGTGAAGTTCGCCGCGCGCCAGGGCGGGCTTGAGCAGGTTGGAGGCGTCCATGGCGCCCTCGCCCTTGCCGGCGCCGACCAGCGTGTGCATTTCATCGATGAACAGCACGACATCGCTGCCTTCTGCGCGCACTTCATCCAGCACGCCCTTCAGCCGTTCCTCGAACTCGCCGCGATATTTGGCCCCGGCGATCAGTGCGCCCATGTCGAGCGCCATCAGGCGCTTGTCTTTCAGGCCATCGGGCACGTCGCCGTTGGCGATGCGCAGCGCCAGGCCTTCGGCAATGGCCGTCTTGCCGACGCCGGGTTCACCGATCAGCACCGGGTTGTTCTTGGTGCGGCGGGCCAGCACCTGGATGGTCCGGCGGATCTCCTCGTCGCGGCCGATCACCGGATCGAGCTTGCCGGCCCGCGCCGCCTCGGTCAGGTCGCGCGCATATTTCTTCAGCGCGTCGAAACTGTCCTCGGCGCCGGCACTGTCGGCGGTGCGGCCCTTGCGGATGCTGGTGATGGCTTCGTTCAAGGCCTGCGCGGTGACGCCGGCAGCTTTCAGGGCCTTGCCGGCTTCGGTGGTGGTGGCCAGCGCCAGCGCCACCAACAGGCGTTCCACGGTGACGAAGCTGTCGCTGGCCTTGGCGGCAATCTGTTCGGCGCTGTCGAGCAGGCGCACCGTATCGGTGTCCCAGCTCAGGGACTGTGCGCCGCTGCCAGAGACTTGGGCGATCTTTGCCAGTGCCTGGTCGGTAAGCTGCATGGCGGTGGCCGGCACGCCGCCGGCCGCCTTGATCAGTCCACTGCACAGGCCCTGATCATCTTCCAGCAGTGCCTTCAACACATGTTCGGGGGCGACGCGTTGATGATTGTTCCGGATCGCCACCGTTTGGGCAGACTGCAGGAAGCCCTTGGCGCGATCACTGAATTTCTCGATGTTCATGGCCCGTGTCTCCTGCTCACACGGGATATGGTGTGGCTTTACGGCAACACAAGTATAGGCGCGCCGGAATCTTTAGCGATCAGGTCGAGCTCGGTTTCAGCCAGGCAAAGATGCCGCCGCCGATGGCGCCCGCCGCGCAGAACAGGATGAAGCCATCCCAGCCGCGCGCCCCGGCGAGCGGCGTCGTCTGGAATTGCGCGTGCATGAAGCCAAGGGTCGTACCGATCGCGGCAGCCCCGGCCAGGGGCCAGGCAATCGGGGCCAGCATCGGCAGCTTCGGCTTTGCCCAGCCGGCCAGGGCAAAGGCCAAAGCCAGTGCGATGCCGAACACGGCCAGCACCGGCAACGCCAGCCCGGTAAAATCGCGCAAGGCGGTTTCCATTGCCAGATCGTCGGGGATGGCCACACCCAGATCGATCAGGCCGGATTGCACCTGCCAGCTCTGGATGATGCTGGCCATTGCCGTTGTCGCAACCACGGCGGCAGCCCAGGCGGGTCCCGTGCGCACCACATCTTTGGCCCAAGCCATGCCAGTTCACCTTCGTCCATACCGAGGAAGCGATACCAAGGTAGCCATACCAAGCTAGCCCATGTTAGCGACGTATGGAAAGGGTCCGACGGCCAAAAATGAAGATTTTCGTAAAATTAGTGTTAATAAATATGCTGCTTGCGCCGGCTGCCGGCCGGGCGGAGCGCGTGACGGAGATCGCGCGGGGGCTTGATCATCCATGGAGCATGGCCTTTCCGCCGGCGGCGTCCGGGCTGACAGGCGTGCTGGTCACCGAGCGCGGCGGACGCCTTTTGCAGGTGGTGCCTGGCCAGGCGCCGCGCGTGATCGCCGGTGTGCCGGCTGCTTATCACAACAGCCAGGGCGGGCTTTTCGACGTCGTGCTGCACCCGCGCTTTGCCGAAAATCATTTGCTCTATCTGTCCTATGCCACTGGGAACAAAGACAATAACTTCACGCGGATCACCCGCGCCCGGTTGCAGGATGGCCGGCTGATCGATGCGCGCGTGATCTTTCAGGTCACGCCCGGCAAAGACACGCCGGTGCATTATGGCGGGCGCATGGCCTTTCTGCCCGATGGCAGCCTGGTGATGACCACCGGCGATGGCTTTGATTATCGTGAACAGGCGCAGCGGTTGCAATCGGGCCTGGGCAAGATCGTCCGGCTGGCCGACGATGGTCGCCCGATGGCCAGCAACCCGTTTGTCGGCCGCAGGCAAGCGCAGGCCAGCATCTGGAGCTATGGCCATCGCAACCCGCAGGGTCTGGCGGTCGATTCGGTCAGCGGCCGGTTGTGGGCGCATGAACATGGCCCGCGCGGCGGTGATGAGCTGAATCTGATCCAGAAGGGTGGCAATTATGGCTGGCCGGTCGCCACCTTCGGCCTGGATTACAGCGGCGCGACGATCAGCCCGTTCAAACGTTACAAGGGCATGATCGATGGCCGTGTGGTGTGGGTGCCGTCGATCGCGCCATCCGGTCTGGCGGTGTACCGCGGCGCGCTGTGGCCGGATTGGCAGGGCGATCTGATCATCGGCGCGCTGGTCAACCAGGAGGTTCGGCGCATCGATCTGGATGCCGCCGGCAATGTGCTGGGCCAGGCGCGCATCTTCCCGTCGATCAAGGCGCGCGTCCGCGACGTGCGCGTGGCGCCCGATGGCGCCGTGTGGGTCGCCACTGACGAAGGCGCTGATCAGAAGCCGGGGGGAAGGGTGCTGCGCGTCACGCCGTGACGGCGTCAGTGCGCCGTCCAGCCGCCATCGATGACCAGTTCGGACCCGGTCATGTAACGGCTGGCGTCGCTGGCCAGGAACACCACGCCGGCGGCGATATCCTGCGGCTGGCCAGCGTGGCCAACCGGGGCACCAGCGCCGATCTGATCGACGTCCAGGGCATTTGCGCCAGGCGATACGGACTCCGCCAGTGCGCCCGACGTGTCGAGCTTTTGCCAGATCGGCGTGTCGATGATGCCGGGGTGCACACTGTTGCAGCGGATGCCGTCGCGCATCGCCGCGCACTCCATCGCCACCGCCTTGGAAAGCAGGCGCACCGCGCCCTTGCTGGCGCAATAGGCCGACATGCCGGCGGAACCGCCCAGCCCGGCGACCGAGGAAATGTTGATGATCGAGCCGCCGACATGTCCGTCGGGCCGCGGGCTGCGCATCGCCGGCAGCGCATGCTTGATGCCCAGGAAACAGCTGGTGACATTGATGTCCATCTGCCGGTTCCACTGCGCCAGCGTCACATCGGTGATCAGGCCCGATGTGCCGATGCCGGCATTGTTCACCAGGATGTCGAGCCGGCCATACAGGTCCATCACCCGCGCCACCAGTTCGGCCCAGCGGTCTTCCTCCACCACATCCTGGCCGCGGAACGTCGCCTGGCCGCCGGCCGCCTCGATCATCGCCACCGTCTCGCGGCCGCCCGGCGCATCGATATCGGTGACGAAGACGATCGCGCCTTCGGCGGCCAGGGCGATGGCACTGGCCCGCCCGATGCCGCTGGCGCCGCCGGTCACAAAGGCCACCCGGCCGGTCAATGCGCTCATATCGTCTCTCCCCAAGGCTGTTTTGCGCAGGGTGAGCGCATTGGCCAGGCAGCGCCAGCCCTCCTTTTTAAGTGATCAGATCAGCGCCGAAACGCCGCCCCACAACCCGGCCACCAGCATGATCAGCGTCGGGAAGAAGGTGAGGCCAAAACCTGGCCCGCGTTTGGCCGGGTCCGCGTAATAGGCGCGGGCATAGATCACGCGGCCCAGGCACCAGGTAGCGGTAAGGCCGCCGGCGATCAGATCGCCCAGGACCGGCGCACCGACGATCACCGCCGGCACCAGCAGGGCCAATTGTTCCAGCGTGTTGATATGGACGCGGTTGCGCTTGTCGAATTCCGGATGGCCGGTTGGTTGCGGGGCCGGAACGCCATATTTGGCACGCGCGCCGCCCACGACGATGCCAAGTCCGGCATAGACGAACAGCGCCGCAATCAGCGCCAGGGTGGTGAGTGGAAAGGCCGTCAGCATCTGTCTGTCCCCCTTGTGGAAATTCAATTCTGGAATGTCAGTTGTTCAGGGCGGCCCGCGCTGCGGCCGCGCCGCCCACCACCGGAATGGCGATGTGGCTGGGCCGCGGGCCATCGCGCCACACGCCCTGCGTGGCCTTTTGATAATCGGCGGCCTTGGCATGGAAGATGTTGGGCACAAACGTCTGCGGGTTGCGATCATAGAGCGGGAACCAGCTCGATTGCACCTGCACCATCAGGCGGTGTCCGGCCGGGATGACATGGTTCACCCCGGGCAGCAGAAAGCGATAGCGCTCCGCCTTGCCCGGCGTCAGCGGGGCCGGCGTGTCGAAACCGGTCACATAACGGCCGCGGAAAATCTCCATGCCGATGCCGAGCTGGAGTCCGGCCAGATCGGGCTGGGCGCTGTTTTCCTCCGGGAACACATCGATCAGCTTGACCACCCAGTCGCTGTCGGTGCCGCTGGTGCTGGCAAACAGGTTGGCCTCCGGTTGGCCATGGATCTGCAAGGCGGCCTTCAGCGGTGCCGAGACATAGGTGACGACATCGGGCCGTGCGGCGGCGTGGCGCTGGTCGCTGACCAGCCAGCTCGTCCACGTGGCGCGGTCGCGCACGTTCACCGGCACCGGCACGAACGGCACCGGGTGGGCGGGATCGGAGACATAATCATCATGCGCCTGGCCCTGAACCGGCGCATCCAGCGACAGGCTGAACCGGTCACCGAGATAGAGGTTGACTGTCTCCCCGGCCGGGAAGCGATCGTGCCGCTCCCAACGGTCGGCGCCCACGGCATAGGTGAGCACCGGCGGCGTATCATTGGCCGGTGCGCCGGTTTTCAGATGCGAATCCAGAAACGGCTTCATCACATCGCGGCGGAACTGCAACCCGGTGTCGCCGGCAAACTTCAGCACACCCAACGCCGACCCGTCATAGTTGACGCCGCTGTGCCGCCACGGCCCGATGACGATCGACAGCAATTTGTTGCCCGTGTCCTTGGGCTCCAGCGCGCGATAGACGGCCGGCGCGCCATAGCTGTCTTCCTGATCCCATTGCCCGACCACCAGCATGGTCGGCACCGTCAGCGGGCGGGCACCCAGGATGCGGTCCAGCGCCTGGCCCTGCCACCAGGCGTCATAGGCCGGGTGCTCCATGATCTTGCGCACGGGGGGCAGGGTATCGAGGCCGTATTTCTTCGCATAACCGCCGGCCGAACCTGCGCTCAGAAACTCGGCATAATAATCGCGCCGGCCCATGGCGACGGAATCGCCGCTGCCCTTGGCCACGGTCTGCGCGGTGAAATAATCCAGCATCGTCTGGCGGAAGGCGCCGTTGTGGAACCAGTCATCACCCATCCAGCCATCGACCATGGGGGACATCGGCACGCTGGCCTTCAGCGCCGGATGCGGATCGACCAGCGCCATCAGCGCGGTGAAGCCGGGGTAGGATGATCCGGTGATGGCGACGCGGCCGTTGGTTTCCGGCACATTCTTCACCAGCCAGTCGATCGTGTCATACGCATCGGTGCTGTGATCGGTGGCGGTGCGATTGAGCGGGCCGCGCAAGGGCCGGGTCAGCACATAATCGCCTCCCGATTTGTGGATGCCGCGCACGTCCTGATAGACGCGGATATAGCCATCGCGCACCAGCTCGCCGTCGCTGATCGGCAGGATCTCGTTGATCTGCTGGCTGGGGTTGCGCGCCGTGGTGCGCCCTGCGTTGTAGGGCGTGCGGGTCAGCAGGATCGGTCCGTTCTGCGTGCCCTTCTTCATCACCACCACGGTGAACAGTTTCACCCCGTCGCGCATCGGGATCATCACTTCGCGCCGGATATAATCGGCGGCGGGCGTCGTGGCGACAAAGCCCGGGGTCATGTCATCCTGCATCGTCGGCGTGGCAACCGGCATTTGCGCCACTGCGCTGCCGGCCATCACCAGCAGCAGGCCATAGACTGCAGATTTCATCACACCACCCCTTGTTTCCATTCGCCCCACGCGCCCTGTCATGGCCTGACCGCCCGCCGCCTGCAAGCCGATTGGCGTCGGCCCAGAACTGGCGTAACAACCGCGGGACAGTTTAGCGGGAAGGATCGGCCATGCGCCTGACACGCAACAGGATCGCCATTACCGTCGCGTTCGGCCTGGCCGCACCATCTGCCATGGCCGCCGACAAGCCAGTCGCACCGCCACCGGCCGTGGTGCAGAAGTTGCTGGAATGCCGTGCCATCACCGACACGGCGCAGCGATTGGCCTGCCTGGATGCCGGTGTGACGGCGCTGGCCGATGCCGTGGAGAAGCGGGACGTGGTGGTCGCCGATCGCGCCGCGGTCACCAAGGCGCGCCGCAGCCTGTTCGGCATCGCCCTGCCCAGCTTCAACCTGTTCGGCAACGGCAAGGACGACGCGGACAGCAAGGACAGCAAGGACCAGACCGACGAACTCGGCGCATTGAAAGAGATCGAGGCGACCCTGAAAGCCGCCCGCCCCGGCGCTGGGCGCAACTGGCGCTTCGTGCTGGATGATGACAGCGTGTGGGTGCAGACCGATGGCCGCCAGATCCCGCGTGATCCGCGCGCCGGCATGCAGATCCGCATCCGCCGCGCCGCGGTCGGCACGTTCCTGGCCAATATCGATGGCCAGATCGCCGTGCGGGTGCGCCGCCTGAACGAGTGACTCAGGGTTTGGCCCGCAGCCAGCCGGTGATCGAATAGCGGCGATTCGGCACCGATCCCGTCACCATCGACACGCTGTGCATCTGCGGGACGGCAAAGAGATCCAGGCTGTTGAAGGCCGGTGCCACGCCGCGCACGCGGGCATCACCATCATGGAACAACAGCAGCCCGCCCCATTCCACCCGCCACACCGGGTTGAGGCTGAACACATAGGCGGCGCGGCGGTGCTTGCCCGGCACCGCATCGTCGTGCCCGGTGAGGAAATCGCCGGGGGCATAAGCGGTGGCCTGGCCATCGGCGAAGCTGATATCGTCGACGCCGGTGATCGCCCGCAACAGATCGCGCACCACGCCGCCTGACAGAAACGCTGGCCAGGCGGCGATACCGCCATCGCCAGCGGCAAGCGGCGCATCGCCATCGGGCAGGCGCAGCGCTTCATAGCGATATTGAAACCCGGTTCGCGCCCCGGCCAGCACCGCCTGCTCCAGCCCATCGCGCTGCGCCGCGTTCATGGCCGCGCGGGTGGCGCGCGACAGCTCGAACACCTTGTCGCCGCTGTTCACCACCTGCACCCAATCCTCGCGGCGCTTCATTTCGGCGAGGGCTGCGATCGCCGCCGCTTCGGTCAGGAAGGGCTGCACCCGCACATGGCCATCCCGCGCATAGGCGGCCGCCGCCCCGGCCACATCGATGCCGTCGCGCAGTTCCAGCCTCATTTGTTGCGGAACCAGCCGGTGATGGCATAACGCCCGGCCGGCGCGAACGGCGGCACGTGGCTGACATTGTGGCGCAGCGGCACCAGAAACAGGTTCATCGTGTTGAAGCGCGGCATGAAGCCGGCGACGATGTTGCCGCTGGCGTCCATGACATTGAGATAGCCGCCCCAATCCGGCTTCCAATCCCTGGCCAGGTTGAGCACATAGGCCAACCGCCGCCCTTCCACCTCGACCAGATCGTCGTGATCGGTGAGGAAATGGCCGCCGGCATACAGCGTTGCCTGCGCATCGACCTTGATGATGTCGGCATGGCCCGATACGTCGCGGGCAAAATCCAGTGCCGGCGCCGAATTCATCTCCTCCAGCAACTGATACAGCGGGTGGCCGGGGTGCCAGTTCTGCTTGTAGGATTCGACCAGCGGATATTGGCCATAGAGGAAGGCAAAGCGCCCGGCGGCGGCGGCGCTGGCGGCGGCATTGCCCATCGCGGCTTTCTGCTGCGGGCTGAGCGTGCGCATCTGTTCGGGCCGCACGTGCTGGCCGTGCGGCTGACCGTCGCCGGCCCAGGCCAGACCAAACGGCGTGTGCTGGCGCAGCACCTGCCACAGCGCGTCGGCGGCGCTGGCCTCCAGGAAATCCTCGATCTGCACAAACCGGTTTTCCGCAAGCGCGGCGCGGATGGCCGCGCGATCCAGCGCCGGATTGATCGCCAACAGCGCTGGCAGTTCGGCGTCGTCGCTGATGCCGGTGGCAGCGTCGGTCATGCGGGCTGGTCCTTCGGCATGGCGGGCAGCAAGGCTTCGGGATCAACCCGCACGCCATTCCAGGTCATGCCCCAGTGCAAATGCGGCCCCGTCGAGCGCCCGGTCGTGCCGATGGCGCCGATGATCTGGCCCTGTGAAACGATATCGCCGGCCTTCACGTCGATGCGCGACATGTGGAGCATGGCCGAATGCAGGCCGCGGCCATGATCGAGGATGACGATATTGCCTTCCAGGCTGAACGGCCCGGCCGCCAGCCGTACGATGCCGGGGATCGGCGCGCGGATCGGCGTGCCGCTGGGCGCGGCAATGTCCATGCCGCTGTGATAGCTCGCCGGCACCTCGCCATAGACACGCTGCGCACCGAAATGCGTGGAGATGCGCCCGGTGGCAGGCCACTGGAACGGTGCGCGCCAGAACGGCAGCGGGCTGATCTCGACGCGTGCGCCGCGCACCTGCGCCACCTCGGCCTCGCGCTTGGCTTCCCATTCCAGATTGCGCGGAGCATTCGGATCGGCAGGCGGCATCAACCGCGCCGGCAGCCGGTCGATCTCCCAGGCGTGCGCTGTCACCACGATCTGGCGGCGCGCGCTGCGGCCGTCGGGCGTCACCCATTCCAGTTGCTGGCTGCCGGCAAAATCGCGGTCGACGCCCAACATATAGTGGCCGTCACGCTCGATATGCAGCGGCTGGCCATTCACCCGCAGGGCGTGGCTGCCGGCGGGCAGGCGGGCAATCAGCAACTGGCCCTGCACGGCCGTCAACGGCTCGCCCATCACCAGCGGCAGCGGCGATGCCGCCCCGGTGATGGCTGCCGCGCCCAGCAGCAGCGGCACGGCGAAGATGCGCATCAAGGCTGGAACATGCCTTTTGCCCGCTGCTCGGCATAGCGGTTGCTGGCGATTTCGGCGTTGAAATAGGCTTCCTGCAATTCGTGGCTCCAATAGCGCAGCGCGGCGAGCGGGATGCGCTGGTTGGTGACGGCGCAGAACACATGATCGCCGGATTCCAGGATGCGATAGCTGCCGCTTTCGTAATGGAGCCGCGCGGCGCGGCCGAAACGATCGAGCATCAGAACAAACTCCCCTGCGCAGATGGCAGTTTCGTGAAGACCGGTGTTTCGCCATCGGCAAAGCGGATCGTCAAGTTCTGCTGTGCTGCCGCCGCCGCGGCGCTGGCCACGACATGGCCATCGGGCCCGCGCACGATGGCATAGCCGCGCGCCAGCACCTGATCCGGCCCCAGGCTGGCCAGCAGGCGCGCGGCCTCGTTCAGGCGGGCATCGGCGCGGGCCAGCCGCGTGATGAGAAGGAACGGCCGCAGGCCGGCGCCGGTGCGCGCCAGTTTCTGGGCGTCGCTGGCCAGCGGGCGTGCCAGTGCCGGTGCCAGCCGCGCCGTCTGCGCCGCCAGCCGCTGGCCATCGCGCTCCACCCGTGTCGTCAGCAGCGCGGGCCGCAGCCGGCCACCGGCGCGTTCCAACCGCAGCGCAAAGCCGCCAGCGCGCGCGTCGAGCGCCTTGGGCAGGCGTTCGGCCAGATCATCGACACGCTGCGCCGCCAGCCCGATCAGATTGCGCGGCTGCGGCAGCCGGCGCGCCAGCGCCAGCGTGCGCTCCTGGCGCAAGGCCAGGGCGCGCAGCAGGCCTGCATCCATGCGACCGGCCAGCATGGTCAGGTTGGCCGCCAGTTCGGCCCGCACCGGCACGGCGCGTTCGGCGGCGGCGGTGGGGGTGGGCGCGCGCCAATCCGATGCATAATCGATCAGGGTGGTATCGGTCTCGTGGCCGACCGCGCTGATCAGGGGCACGCGGCTGGCGGCCGCGGCCCGCACGACGATTTCCTCGTTGAACGCCGCCAGATCCTCGATGGAGCCGCCACCGCGCGCCACGATGATCAGATCAGGCCGTGGCACCGGGCCGCCGACGGGGATGGCGTTGAACCCGGCAATGGCGGCAGCGACCTGTGCGGCCGATGCCTCGCCCTGCACCGCCACCGGCCACACCAGCACATGCGCCGGGAAGCGATCCGAAATCCGGTGCAAGATGTCGCGGATCACCGCACCGGTCGGGCTGGTGACCACACCGATCACCCGCGGCAGCGAGGGCAGGATCTGCTTGCGCGCCGGATCGAACAGGCCTTCGGCTTGCAATTTCAGCCGCCGCGCCTCGATCTGGGCGAGCAGCGCGCCCACCCCGGCGGGCTCCATGCGCTCGACAATCAGCTGATATTTCGATCGACCGGGATAGGTGGTCAGCTTGCCGGTGATCACCACCTCCAGCCCGTCTTCGGGCCGAAAGCTCAGCCCCGCTGCCGTGCCTTTCCACATGGCAAGGTCGATCAGCGCGCGCTCATCTTTCAGGCTGCCATACCAGTGCCCGCTGGATTGGCGGCGGAATTGCGAAAGCTCGCCGCGCACCCGCACCTGGCCAAAGGCGGTCTCTACCGTGCGCTTCAGCGCCCCGGCAATTTCGGACACGCTGTATTCGGGCAGGTTGCTGGCGGGCTGATCATTCACCCCGCTTCCATAAACCGCCCCGCCAAACCGGCAAAGCGCCTTGCCGCGACATTTTGGCATGATATGGCAGGGGCATGAGCGCAGCCCCCGAATCTCTTGATATTCTTGTGCTGGGCGGCGGCGGGCGGGAGCATGCGCTGTGCTGGCGGCTGCGCCAATCGCCGCGCTGTGGCCGGCTGGTCTGCGCGCCCGGCAATGCCGGCATCGCCGATGTGGCCGAATGTGCGGCGCTGGCGATCACCGATCCGGCGGCGGTCACGGCCTTCGTGGCGGCGCACGGCATCGGCCTGGTGGTGATCGGGCCGGAAGCGCCGCTGGTCGCCGGGGTCGCCGATGCGCTGCGCCGGGCCGGTGTGCCGGTGGTCGGGCCTTCAGCAGCGGCAGCCGAACTGGAAGCCTCCAAGGGATTCACCAAGGATCTGTGCGCCGAACACCAGATCCCCACCGCGCGCTTCCGCCGCTTCGCCAGCGCCGCCGATGCCCATCATTATGTCGCGGTGCACCCGTTGCCGGTGGTGGTGAAGGCCGATGGCCTGGCCGGCGGCAAGGGCGTGACGGTGGCGGAAACCAACGAGGTAGGCCTGGCAGCACTCGCTGAAATCCATGGCCCGGTGGTCGTCGAACAATGCCTGGAAGGCCCGGAAGCCAGTCTGTTCATCCTGACGGATGGAGACCATGTGTGCGTGCTGCCCACGGCGCAGGATCACAAGCGCCTGCAGGATGGCGACACCGGCCCCAACACCGGCGGCATGGGCGCGGTTTCGCCGTCCCCGCTTCTGACCCCGGCACTGCTCAGCCAAGCGATGGATCGGATCGTGCTGCCGACGCTGAAAGCCATGCGGGATCGCGGCACGCCGTTTCAGGGCTTTCTCTATGCCGGCCTGATGCTGACGGCCGACGGCCCGATGCTGATCGAATATAATGTGCGGCTGGGCGATCCTGAGGCGCAGGTGCTGATGATGCGGCTGGAATCCGATGCTGTCGATCTGCTGTGGGCGGCCGCCACCGGCACGCTGGCCAGCGTGCGCCCGCGTTTTGGTGCCGAGGCCGCGATCACCATCGTCATGGCGGCCAAGGGCTATCCGTGGCTGCCGCTGGCCGGCACGGTGATCGACGGCATTGCAGCGGCCGAAGCGCTGGGCGTTACGGTGTTCCATGCCGGCACCCGCCGCGATGCTGCGGGCCAGTTGCTGGCCGCTGGCGGGCGCGTGCTGAATGTGACGGCACTGGGCCATGACATTTCCGAGGCGCGGGCGCTGGCATATGCCGCTATTCGCAAGATCAAGTGGGACGGCGGCCAATACCGGCGGGATATCGGCAGGCCCGATTGACGCGCCTCCGCCAGCAGGGAGGCGTCGCCTCAAGGAGAATGGGCCATGAGCGATCGGCAAGAGCAGTTTTCCGGCACCAGTGCGGTGCGCGCCGGCCAGGAGATTGACGCTGACCGTTTGACGGCGTGGATGCAGGCCAACGTCGAAGGCTTTGCCGGGCCGCTGACCATCGAACAGTTCAAGGGCGGCCAGTCCAATCCCACCTACAAGCTGATCACGCCGGGGCAGAATTATGTGCTGCGCCGCAAGCCGCCGGGCCAGTTGCTGCCCTCGGCGCATGCGGTCGACCGTGAATACAAGGTGATCACCGCGCTGCACGCGCAGGGCTTTCCGGCCGCCCGGACCTTCGGCCTGTGCCAGGACAATGACGTGATCGGCACCTGGTTCTACATCATGGATTGTGTCGATGGCCGGGTGATCTGGGACACGACCTTCCCGTCGGTGCCCATCCCAGAGCGCCGCGCCTATTTCGATGCCATGAACCAGACGATGGCCGAATTGCACATGATCGATCCGGTGGCGGCCGGCCTCGGCGATTTCGGCAAGCCCGGCAATTATTTCGCCCGCCAGATCGGCCGCTGGTCGAAACAATATCTCGAAGATACCGATGCCGGCCGCTATCCGGCGATGGACAAGCTCGTCGAATGGCTGCCCGCCAACATCCCCGCCGGCGATGAGGTGAGCATCGTCCATGGCGATTATCGCTGTGACAACATGATCTTCCACCCCACCGAACCCAAGGTGCTGGCCGTGCTGGATTGGGAATTGTCGACGCTCGGCCATCCGCTGGCCGATTTTTCCTATCACCTGATGATGTATCGCATGCCGCCGTCCACAACGACTGGGCTGGTGGGCAATGATCTGGCCGCGATGGGCTTGCCGACCGAGGCCGAATATGTCGACGCCTATTGCCGGCGCACCGGGCGCGACGGGATTCCCGACATTGATTTCTATGTCGCCTACAACATGTTCAGGCTGGCCGGGATCATCCACGGCATCAAGGGCCGGGTGATCCGCGGCACGGCCACATCGGCCCATGCCAAGAAATCCGCCGAGGGCTTTGAGGCGCTGGCCGATCTGGCCTGGGATCAGGCGCAGAAGATCGGGGCAAACTGATTTTCAAAGAGCGCCGGCCGTGCCTTGTCCGGCCTTCGGTTTTGACAGGTTTGACGAATCCGGCGTGAAAAGGCGCTGAAAATACAGTCTATTCGAAAATCCAGTGTATTTGCCGCCGGATGGATTATCGAACGACACCATCATGACAGGCCTTGTCCGTGTAGGACAGGGCATTTGCCTGGGGGGGCTTGCAGGCGGACGCCGTGCAGGCCACCGTGGCCGCCATGAACCGTTGGCCGCTCTTCCTCCTCACTCTCCTTGCCGGCCTTGCCTGGGCGGCGCTGCGCATCCAGGTGCCGGCACCGCTGGATGCCGATGCGCCGCCCGGGCAGTTCAGCGCCGGGCGGGCCATGGCTGACGTGCGTGTGCTGGCGCGTGAACCGCACCCCACCGGCACGCCGGCCAGCGACGCGGTGGTTGCGCACCTCGAACGCCGGCTGGCCGAACTGGGCTTCCAGGTGCGCCGCGGGGTCACCCCTCTGCCCGAACGGCCGGCCAAACGGCTGGCGAAATGGGGCGGTGACCCAACAAAGCCCGCCATCAGCCTGATCGCGCTGCGCCCCGGCACTGACCCGGCCAGCCCGGCGGTGGCGCTGCTCGCCCATCATGATTCGGTGTGGGCTTCGCCAGGCGCGGCGGACGACATCACCGGCGTTTCGGCCGCCTTGGAAATCGCCCGCGCCATTCCCAAGGCGCAGCAGAAACGCGATCTGGTGCTGATCTTCACCGATGCTGAAGAGCTTGGCCTGGTCGGGGCCCGCGCCATTTTTGCGCCGGGTAGCGCCGGTGATCCGATCGCGGGCCGCATCGGCGTGCTGATCAACCTCGAATCGCGTGGCGGCGGTGGCCGGTCCATGATGTTCCAGACCGGGCCGAACAACGGCGATCTGATGCGGATGTTCGCGGCGAACGCGCCGGGTGCTTCGGCCAGCAGCCTGGCTGTCACCATCTATGAAAGCCTGCCCAACAACACCGATTTCACGCCGGTGAAACTGCGCGGCATCATGGGGCTGAACTTTGCCTTCTTGGGCGATGCCTGGGGCTATCACAGCCCGTTGATGACGCCGGACCGGCTGGAACAGGGTGCGATCCAGCATCTGGGGGACAGCGTGCTGGGCGTCACCCGCGCCTTGCTGGCCGCGCCGGAACTGCCCGCCGCAACCGAGAATGCGGTGTTCGCCTCGGCGCCCGGCTTTGGCATCATCGTTTATTCGGCGGCCATGGGCTGGGGCTTGTTGGCTGTCACCGCCGGGCTGCTGGTGCTGGCGGCGGGCTGGCGCAAGGCCGAATGGCGCATCGCGGATGCGGCGCTGGCGATTGGGCAGGCTGTGCTGGTGCTGCTGATCGCCGGGTTGCTGATGTTCGGGCTCAACCTGCTGTCGGGCAGCGCCGGCGCCGAATATTATGACCGGCTGGCGGCGCTGCCCCGGCTGGAGGCCGTCGCTTTGCTGGCGGCGTTTGCGGCGCTGCTGTTCGCGGCATCGGCCGGGGTCGGCACGCTTTGGGATCGCTGGCTGGGCTGGGCCATGCTGTGCTTCGCCGCAGCGCTGGCTGTGCAACTCGTCCTGCCCGGCGCCGGGCCGGTGTTTGCCTGGCCGGCGCTGCTGGCGGCGCTGGGCCTTGCCATCGGCGCGCGCTTGGGGCCGGGATTGACGCAACTGGCCCCTGCAGCGGTGCTCGCCGTGCCCGGCCTCGCCATGGCCGGCGAATTGTTCCACTTCACCTTCTTGGGCATCGGCGGGCCAACCCCTTACGGCACGGTCGTGCTGCTGATGCCCGTGCTGGCGCTGATCGCGCCGTTGGTGCCGACCGGCCCGCGCCGCCCGGCGCTGATGTCTGCGGCCATCGCGGTCAGCCTGGCGGCAGGCGTGGCGCTATGGGTGAAGTTCGATGCGGTCGCGCCGTCGGTACCGCCCTATGCCGGCACCGAAAAGCAGCAGGGCTGATCCCGGCGCCTTACGGGGCCAATGATCCCTCGGTCACCCGGCTGGCCAGCAATTTGTCGATCTTGCGGCCGTCCATGTCGATGATCTCGAACTGCCAGCCACTGATGCGGAATTTCTCGCCGGTTTCGGGCAGATGGCGCAATCGTTCCAGCGCCAGGCCCGCCGCGGTTTCGTAATCGCGCTCGTCGGGCAACAACAGTCCCAGCGTGTCGGCCAGTTCATCGGCGGGCAGCGCGCCCGATATCAACCAACTGCCATCGTCGCGTTCCACCGCTGGCGGATCGTTGATGTCGTCGATGTCGCTGCGGAACGCACCGGCAATCGCCGCCAGCAGGTCAGACGGGGTGACGATGCCTTCGAAATGGCCATATTCATCGTGCACCAGCGCCATCGGAATCTCGGCATCGCGCAGCGCCACCAGCGCATCGACGGCATCCAGCACATCCGGCAGCACCGGTGCCGGCCGCGCCAGCGCCACCAGATCGAGCGGTCGCCCCTCGATCAGCGCCTGCACCACATCGCGGGCCTGCAGCACGCCGATGATGTCGTCCACGCCGCCATGCGCCACCAGCAGCCGGCTGTGCGGCGTGGCGGCCAATTGCGCGCGCACGTCATCGTCATCGGCGTCGGCATCGATCCAGTCGATCTCGCCGCGCGGAGTCATCACGCCGCGCACCCGCCTGTCGGCCAGCCGCATGATGCCGGCGATCATCTGGCTTTCCTCGGCCTCGATCACGCCCGCCGACGTGGCGTCGGCAACGACAGATCGCAATTCCTCTTCGGTCACGGTCTGGGTGTTGTCGCGACTCTGGCGCAGCAGGCGGAAGATCAATTGGCTGGATTGATCGAGCACCCACACGAACGGCGTCGTCGCCCGCGCGAATTGCGCCATGAACGGCGCCACCATCGCGGCGATGGTTTCCGGTGATCGCAGCGCGAACTGCTTGGGCACCAGTTCGCCGGCGATCAGCGACAAATAGGTGGCGGTCACGATCACCACGCCAAAGCCCAGTTCTTCGGCCGAGTGCGCCGGCAGGCCGAACAGCCACGCCAGCCGTTCGCCCACCGGCTGCGCCAGCGTCGCCCCGGAATAGGCGCCGTTGATGATGCCCACCAGCGTGATGCCGATCTGCACGCCCGACAGGAAGCGGCTGCTATCCTCGGCCAGTGCAATGGCGGTGCCGGCCCCGGCCACGCCTTGCGCCTGCATGGCCCGCAGCCGCGGCCGCCGTGCCGACACGATGGCCAGCTCCGACATGGCGAAGAAACCATTGAGCAGGATCAGGCCGGCAATGATGGCGGCGTCCAGCCAGGGGAAGGGGCCCATGGGCTCCGTGTTTGCAACGCGGGGCCAGGCTGCCCGCTCGATGTTTACCTTAGGGGATGGAACGCAAGGCTGCAAAGCCCGTTCAGCTTGCGGCCAGCCAGACCATCGCGAAGACGTTCGGCATAACGGGAGAAACAGGATGAAACGCACGCTGATTGTCGCAGCACTGAGCAGCGCGTTGGTGCTGGGTGGCTGTGTCACCGATCCGGAAACCGGGCAGCAGCGCATTTCGCGCGGCGGCGGCGGTGCTGCCGCAGGTGCTGGCGCCGGGGCCTTGCTCGGCGCGATCCTGGGCGGGCGCAACAATCGGGCCGAAGTGCTGATCGGTGCCGGCCTGGGCGCCATCGCCGGCGGCGCGGTCGGCAGTTACATGGACAAGCAGGAGCGCGAGCTGCGCCAGCGCACGGCCGGCACCGGCATCGAAGTGGCGCGTGATGGCGAGGAAATTGCCATCAAGCTGCCATCGGGCATCAGTTTCGATACCAATCAGGCGATTCTGCGCCCCGACATGCGCCCGGCGCTCGATCAGGTGGCGCAGACGCTGGCCAGCTATCAATCGACCTTCATCGATGTCACCGGCCACACCGATTCGACCGGCAGCGATGCGATCAATCAGCCGCTCTCTGAACGCCGGGCCAATGCCGTCGCGGATTATCTGCAATATCGGGGCGTGCAGCGCGCGCGCATGGTGACGCGCGGTTACGGCGCGCAGTTTCCGCTGGCCAGCAACGACACCGAAGCCGGCCGTGCCCTGAACCGCCGCGTCGAAATTCGCCTGTCGCCGGTGACGCAGCAGGATGTACAGGGCCAGCAGCCGCCGCGTTAAGCGTAGGCCAGAACGGCGCCCGGCACCGCGGCCAGCGCCGCATCACGCGTCAACAGCGGCACGCCCTGCGCCGCCGCTGTTGACGCGATGATCGCATCAGGGGTTTTCAGGCGATATTGTTGGCGCAGCCGGGCGGCGGCGTCGGCGATGGCCGGCTCCACATCGATGGTGACGAAGCCGTCAAGCAGCGTGAGCGCATCCTGCCATTCCTGTTCCGATCGCGCGCCGGTCAATACTTCCGTGCGGGTCAGGGTTGAGATCAAGCGCAGCCTCACACTGGTGAGCAACTCCGCCGCAGCGGGGATTTCATTCAGAAAATCAATGAGGATGCTGCTGTCGAAGCAGGCAGAAAAGGGCGGCGTCACGCCTTGATGTCTTGGTCCGCGCTGTCGGCTCGCTGGTCCCATGGCCGGTCCCATTCGGCCCGCAACGCCTGTTGAAAAGCCAGTCCGTCGATGCCGCGATCCTTCCAGGCGCCGAACACCGCCATGATCGAAGCCTTGTCGGCCTGGTCATCGCGTTCCAGCATCTCAGCCACGGCTCGGCGCACGGCTTCGGCCCGCGACCAGCCTCTGGTGGCGGCCATCGCATCCAGCCGGCGGATATTATCCTCCGGGATATCGATCAACGTGCGCATGGACATGATGATATCATCACCTCCATGCGATATCAATCAGCCGCGCAGCACCGCCCCCAGCCTGGCTGCTGCCGCCACCACCTTGGCCGACACGGCTTCGATATCGGCGTCGGTCAGCGTGGCGGCCGTCGGTTGCAGCGTCACTTCCACGGCCAGGCTCAGCTTGCCGGCATCCACGCCCGGCCCTGCGTAGCGGTCGAACAATTTGACGTTGCTGATCAGGGCCTTGTCCGCACCGGCCACCGCACGCAGCAGGCTGTCGGCCGGCAGGCTTTCGTCGACCACAAAGGCGAAATCGCGGCTCAGCGCCAGCAACGCACTGGGTGCCCAGGCCTCGCGCTTGCGGCTGCGCGGCGGCAGCGCGTCCAGATACAGCTCGACTGCCGCCACCGGGCCCTTCACGTCGAAACCGGCGCTGATGCGCGGGTGGATGATGCCGAAATCGGCCAGCACCGCCTTGCCCAGCACCAGCCGCCCGGCGCGGCCCGGATGCCACCAGGCATCGCCCGGCGCGGCCACGTTCAGGCGCTGCACCGGTGCGCCGAGCGCGGCCAGCGCCGCCAGGGCTTCGGCCTTGGCATCAAAGGCATCAGGGCGGGTCGCCGGCCCGCCGCGCCAGTCGCGCCCGCGCGCTTCGCCGGCCAGCAACACGGCCGCGGTGGGATGTTCAGCGTCGGCGAGATAACGCTGGCCCAGCTCGAACAGCCGCACGGATGCGGCGCCGCGATCCATGTTGCGCGCGGCGGCCGCCAGCAAGCCCGGCAGCAGGCTGGGGCGCATCGCCGCCATGTCGGCGGAAATCGGATTGGCCAGGCTGAACGCCGCGCCGCCAAAGGCTTCGGCTTCGGCGGGCGGCAGGAAGCTCCAGGTGATGGCCTCATCCAGGCCTCTGCTGGCCAGCACGCGCCGCAGCCGGCGCTGGCTGCGTTGCAACGGCGTGGCAGTGGGCAGGGCAACGCCGTCGTTGCGCGGAAGCGGGGTTGCCGGAACATGGTCGAGGCCGTGGATGCGCACCACTTCCTCGACCAGATCGGCCTCACCATCGACATCGCGTCGCCACGACGGCACCGCCACCTGCCAGACATCCCCGCGGGTCACGTCAAAGCCGAGGCGGCCGAGGATGGCGGCCTGTTCGTCTTCGGCCACATCCAGCCCCGCCAGCCCGGCGACGCGCGCCGGGCGATAGGCGATGGCGCGGCCATGATCGGGAATCGCGCCAGCGACAACGATCTCGGACGCCTCGCCGCCGCACAGATCGAGCACCAGTTGCGTTGCCAGCTCCAGGCCCGGCACCACGAACAGCGGATCGACGCCGCGTTCGAAGCGGGCGCGGGCGTCGCTGTTGATGCCAAGCTTGCGCCCCGTCGCGCCGATGCGTTCGGGCGTGAACCAGGCCGATTCGATCAGCACGTCCATGGTATCGGCCGAACAGCCGCTATGCTCGCCGCCCATGATGCCGCCGATGTCATGCACCTCGGCGTCATCGGCGATCACGGTGATGCTCTCATCGAGCGCATAGGTCTTGCCGTTGAGCGCCAGCACCGACTCGCCGGCCCGCGCCCGCCGGGCGGTCAATCCGCCCTGCAGTTTGGCCACATCATAGACGTGCAGCGGACGGCCCGAATCGATGGAAAGGAAATTGGTGACATCGACCAGCGCCGAAATCGGGCGCAGACCGACGGCGCGCAGCCGGCGTTGCAGCCAATCTGGCGACGGGCCGTTCTTCACGCCGCGCACCACGCGCGCCGCGAAAGCCGGGCAGCCCTCATGATCCTCGATGGTGATCGGGCGCGGCATCGGGAACGCGCCAGCCAGCGGCGTGATGCTGCGGGCCTTGAGCGTGCCGACGCCGGCGGCGGCCAGATCGCGGGCAATGCCGAGCACGCCCAGGCACTCCTGCCGGTTCGGCGTGATGGCGATATCGAACACCGGATCGTTCAGCCCGGCCCAATCGACATAGCGCATGCCCAGCGGCGCATCGTCGGGCAGGGCGATGATGCCGTCATGCTCGTCCGACAGTTCAAGCTCGCGCATCGAACACATCATGCCCCGCGATTCGACACCGCGAATGGCAGCGATCTTCAAGGTGATGCCGCTGCCGGGAACGTACGTGCCGGGCGGGGCGAACACGCCCTTCATGCCGGCGCGCGCATTGGGCGCGCCGCACACCACCTGCATCGGATCACCCGTGCCGGTATCGACCATCAGCACCTGCAATTTGTCAGCCTGCGGATGGCGCTCTGCCGACACGACATGGGCGATGGTGAAGGCGCCCAGCGCTTCGGCCGGGTTTTCGATGCCTTCCACTTCGAGGCCGCAGCGGGTCAACGCGTCAGCGATGTCCGCGACGCTGGCCGCGGTGTCGAGATGGTCCTTCAGCCAGGAGAGGGTGAACTTCACGGGGTCGCTCCGGCAGAAATGGAGGGCAGGTCAAAGGCCGAAAAGCCATGATGTTTCAGCCATTTGGTGTCGCCGTCGAAAAAGGCGCGCAAATCGGTGAGGCCGTATTTCAGCATCGCCAGCCGATCGACGCCGGTGCCGAAAGCAAAGCCCTGCCATTCATCGGGATCGAGCCCACAAGCGGCAATCACACGCGGATGCACCATGCCGCTGCCCAGCACTTCCAGCCACTTGTCGACCTGACCAGCGCCGGCGGGCTTGCCCGTCTTGCTGTTGTAACCCACGTCTACCTCCACCGAAGGCTCGGTGAACGGGAAATAGCTGGGGCGGAAGCGCAAGCTGACATCGTCGACCTCGAAAAAGGCCTTGATGAACGTCTCCAGCGTCCAGCGCAGATGCGCCAGCGTGATGCCCTTGTCGATTACCAGCCCTTCGATCTGGTGGAACATCGGCGTGTGGGTGGCATCCGAATCGCTGCGATAGACGCGGCCCGGCGCGATGATGCGGATCGGCGGCTTCTGGCCCATCATCGTGCGGATCTGCACCGGGCTGGTGTGCGTGCGCAGCACCATGTTGGGCTTGCCGTCGATGTAGAAGGTGTCGTGCATCGCCCGCGCCGGATGGCTTTCCGGGATGTTGAGCGCGGTGAAATTGTGCCAATCGTCCTCGATCTCCGGCCCGTCGGCGACGGCAAAGCCCAGATCGGCAAAGATTTCGGCCAGTTCGTCCATCACCTGGGAAACCGGGTGGATGCTGCCCATAGGCGGCAGCGCGACCGGCAGCGTCATGTCCTGGCGCTCGGCGGCGAGCTTGGCGTTCAGTGCCGCCTCATCGAGCGCCGACTTCTTCGCGGCCAGTGCGGCGGTGACGGTTTCGCGCAGGCCATTGAAGGCCGGGCCGTTCACGGCGCGTTCGTCCGGGCTCATGCTGCCCAGCGTCTTCAGCAGCGCGGTGACGCTGCCCTGCTTGCCCATGGCCGCCACACGCACGGCTTCCAGCGCGTCGGGGCTGCCGGCGGCATCGATGCTGGCCAAGATGTCGCTTTGCAGCGCGAGCGTGTTGATGGTCATCGAACGGCCTGAAATGATAAGAAAAAACGCAAAAGGGGCGCGCGCCGGTGCCGGCGCGCGCCCCTTCATCCACGTCGGACGTCGCGGTTAAGCGGCGGCCTTGGCGTCGAGCGCGGCCTTCACCTGGCCGATGATGGCGGCAAAGCTTTCCGGCTGGTTCATGGCCAGATCGGCCATCACCTTGCGGTCGAGCTCAAGCCCGATGATCTTGGTGCCGGCGATGAACTGGCTGTAGGTGATGCCTTCTTCACGCACGGCGGCGTTGATGCGCTGGATCCACAATGCGCGGAAATTGCGCTTGTTGGCCTTGCGATCGCGATAGGCATATTGGCCAGCCTTTTCCACCGCTTGCTTGGCAATGCGGATGGTGTTCTTGCGGCGGCCGAAATAGCCCTTGGCCTGTTCCAGGATCCGCTTGTGTCTGGCTTTGGTGGTCACACCACGTTTGATACGCATGGGTGCTGCTCCTTACTTGATGCCGTACGGTGCCCAGGCGTGAACCCGGGCGGTATCGGCTTCGGCCAGCACGCTCGTGCCGCGATTCTGGCGGATATATTTGGCATTGTGGCTGATCAGGCGGTGGCGCTTGCCAGCGACACCATGCTTGATCTTGCCAGAGGCGGTGATCTTGAAGCGCTTCTTCACACCGCTCTTCGTCTTGAGCTTGGGCATTTTGGTCTCCTTCGTAAGACGCATCAAAAACCGCCATGGCAGCCCTTTTGGCCAGGCGGTCCGGTTCATGCGGAACGCGCGCAGTAGCGACTTGCCCCTGCGCTGGCAAGAGCATGGCCAATCTGGCCGGCAATCCAGCCTTGCCGACTCAATTTGTTCCATTTATGTTCCGTTTTCCACACGGAGGATGGACGATGATCGGCTATGTGACACTCGGCACCAATGATCTGGCGCGTGCGGCGCGATTCTATGATGCCATTGCAGGCGAGATGGGCGTGGGCCGCATGATGGAATTCGGCACCTATATTGCCTGGGGCACGCCGGGCGGCGCGCCGGGCATCGCGGCCACCGTGCCGTTTGATGGCAATGCGGCGAGCGTTGGCAATGGTGTGATGGTGGCGCTGGAGGCCGGCGACCGGGCGCAGGTGGACCGCATCCACGCCATCGCGCTGGAACATGGCGGCAGTTGCGAAGGCCCGCCCGGCCCGCGCGGCGACAGCGGTTTCTACGCCGCCTATTTCCGCGATCCCGATGGCAACAAGTTGAATGCGTTTGTGATGGCCTGAGCCGCGTTTCGCGCGGCGTGTCATGGCCTGAGCCGCATTTCGCGCGGTGAGGCTCAAGCGCGACCGGGCGTGGCCGACAGATTGGCCACGGCCACGCCGGTCAGCGCAAAGGCGCGTTCCCAGCGCCGGTCTGCGGCGACGTCCCACACGCAGGCGGTATCGGGCGGCGCGATGTGCCAGCCGTGCTGGCCAAGTTCGGTTTCGAGCTGGCCGGCGCCCCAGCCGGCATAGCCCAGCACCATGTGCCAACGCTGCGGCCCGCGCCCCTGGGCGATGGCCTGCAAGATGTCCAGCGAAGTGGTGAAGGCCCAGGCATCGCTCACCCGGATGGTGCCGGCGGCGGCATAATCGGAATCGTGCAGCACGAAACCGCGCCCCTGTTCGACCGGGCCGCCCGCCAGCACCGGCACATCCGGCGCCGCGCCGCTGGCAATGCCCAGTTGCGCCAGCACACCGTGAAAGCGGATATCCGGGTGCGGCTGGTTCACCACCAGCCCCAGCGCACCCTGATCATCGTGCAGGCACATCGCGATCACCGCGCGTTCGAAGCGATCATCGCCAATGCCCGGCATCGACAGCAGCAACTGGCCGGTGAGAAAAGGAGGCGCATGCATTGTGTCAGCATAGGCGCGTGCTGGACGCCAGCCAAGGCCAAGGCTAGGGAGTGAAGGCGGCATTTTGCTTGATGGAGAAACCCCATGACGATCAAGATTGGTGATGCGATTCCGGCAGCGACCCTGGCCAAGGCGACCGCCGATGGCCCGGCACCGGTCACCACCGATGCGCTGTTCGGCGGCCGCACCGTGGCGCTGTTTTCGGTGCCGGGTGCCTTTACGCCGACCTGTTCGGCCCGCCACCTGCCGGGTTTTGTCGACAATGCCGACGAGATGAAGGCCAAGGGCATTGACGAAATCGTCTGCATCTCGGTGAACGATGCCTTCGTGATGGGCGCCTGGGGCAAATCCGCCAATGTCGGCGAATCGATCACGATGGTGGCCGATGGCAACGGCGATTTTTCCAAGGCGCTGGGCCTCACCTTCGACGGCAGCGCCTATGGCATGGGCCTGCGCGGCCAGCGCTTCTCGATGATCGTCAAGGATGGCATCGTCACCCAGTTGAATGTCGAGCCGCCCGGCGCCTTCGGCGTTTCGTCGGCCGAGCATCTGATGGGGCAGCTCGCCTGACCCTGAAGCCGTCACGATCCCGGCGTCCATCCGGCACCGCCCCGCGCGCGGCCGTGAACCGCCGCACCCTGCTGGTGGCTGCGGTCGCCGGTGGCGGCTTGGCCGTTGGCTGGGCGCTGTGGCCACGCGCCTCCGCTGTCAATTGGGCGCCGGCGCCGGGCGACACGCTGCTCAACGCCTATGTGAAGATCGGCGCCGATGGCCGGGTCGTGGTTGCCGTGGCGCAGGCGGAGATGGGCCAGGGCATCTGGTCGGCGCTGGCGCAGATCGTCGCCGACGAACTGGGCGCCGATTGGCGCGGCGTGGGCGTGGAGCCGGCGCCGCTGGGCCCCGATTATGCCAATCCCGGCCTGGCGCTGGGGGCCGCCGCCGGCCTGTCGGAACCGATGCGATCCGTGGTGATGGCAGCCGGGCAGCGCGTGGCGCGATTTTTCGATTTTCAGATCACCGGCGGTTCGAACAGCGTGCGCGCCTGGGAGCCGCCCTTGCGCGCGGCCGCCGCGGCTGCGCGGGAAATGCTGGTGAAGGCCGCCGCGCGGCGCTGGGACGTGGATTGGCAGGAAATCGACACCGCGGGCGGCTTTGTCACCTACAAGGCCAATCGCCTGCCCTTTCACGCGCTGGTTGGCGAGATCGATCCGGACGATGCGCCTGCTGATCCGGAATTGCGAACAAATGGCCGTCTGGCCGGGCAAGCGCTGCTGCGGCTCGATGTGCCGGCCAAGGTCGATGGATCGGCGCGCTTTGGCATCGATGTGCGGCTGCCCGGCCTGGCCTATGCCGCCATCGATCAGGGCCCGATCGGCGCGCGCGTTGCCAGCCATTCGGCCTCGGCCTTGCCGGCGGGGGTCAGCATCGTTGCACAATCGGGCTTCATTGCCTGCGTGGCCGACAATTGGTTCGCCGCCCACAAGGTCCTGAAAAGCTTGTCCATCAAATGGCAGCCCGCCGAATCGGCGGCTGGCCCGTGGCTGGAGGCGGCGGTGCGCGGCGCGCTGGCCGCCGATGGCCTGCCGTTTCGCCCCACCGGCACCGTTGGCAAGGCGGTGCGCGACGATGGCGACGTGGCGATGGCGCTTGCTGGAAGCGGCGTGGTCACCGCCGAATATGGGCTGCCGTTCCTGGCCCACGCCTGTCTGGAGCCGATGACCGCCACGGCGCGGGTGGTCGATGGTCGCGTCGAGATCTGGGCGCCCACCCAAAGCGCCACGCTGGCGGCACGCGCCGTGGCGCAGGCGCTCGAGATCGATGCTGACAAGGTGGTGGTGCACCCCACGCTGCTCGGCGGCGGTTTCGGCCGCAAGGTGGAAGGCGATGCCTGCGCACAGGCCGCGCTGATCGCCCGCGCCGCCGGCCGGCCGGTGCAACTGATCTGGAGCCGCGAAGAGGATTTTGCCCACGACATGTATCGGCCGGCGGTGGCCGCGCGCTTGCATGGCAAGGCCACCCCGGATGGCATCAGCGGCTGGAATGCCGCCATCGCCGTGCCCGATGTCGGTGCGGCTTTTGCCGGGCGCAACATCGGCAGGTTTGCCGGGCGGCCCGCGGCTGGCGCCGGCGCGATCGAAGGCGCGGTCGATCTGCCCTATGCGATCCCCAATCTGCGCGTGCAGCATATCCTTGCTGATTGCACCGCGCCCTTGGGTTTCTGGCGCAGTGTCGGCCACAGTTTCACCGGCTTCATCGTCGAAAGCTTCGTCGATGAACTGGCGGCCAGCGCGGCGGTCGATCCTGGCGCGTTCCGGCTGGCCATGTTGAAGGATCGGCCGCGCCATGCCGCCGTGCTTGCGGCCGTGCTCGAAATGGGCGGGCCGTTGGGGCGCGATGCCGAATCGGCGGTGAATATGGCCAAGACCGGCGCCGTCGTGGCCAGGGGCGTTGCCCTGGTGGAAAGTTTCGGCAGCATCGTCGCCCAGATCGCCGAGGTCGTGGCGGTTCCCGGCGAGCGTCCGCGCGTCAGCAAGGTGTGGGCGGCGGTGGACTGCGGCCGTGTGATCAATCCCGACACGGTGGTGGCGCAAATCGAAGGCGGCATCGTCTATGGCCTGTCGGCCGCGCTTTTTGGCCGCATCAGTTTTTCGGGCGGCAGGGTGGAGCAGGACAACTTCCACGCCTATCCACTGATCACCATGGCCGACTGCCCCGAAATCGATGTGCGCATCATCCCGTCTGCTGCTGACCCCGGCGGCATCGGCGAGCCCGGTACCCCGCCGATCGCGCCGGCGGTGGCCAATGCGCTGTTTGCCGCCTCCGGCCGGCGCTGGCGCACATTGCCGTTTTTCCCTGCATGATGATTCCGCTCAATCTGCCGCCGCTGGCCCTGCCGGCGGATCACGTGGCCGTGAAGGCCGGGCGCGTTGGCGTGCTGCTGGTCAATCTCGGCTCGCCCGATGCGCCGGATGTGCCCGCTGTCCGCCGCTTTCTGGGCGAATTCCTGTCAGACAAGCGGGTGATCGAAATTCCGGCCTTCCTGTGGCAGCCGATTCTCAATCTGCTCATCCTCAACATCCGCCCGCGCACGGCGGCGGCCAATTATGCCAAGGTCTGGCTGCCCGAAGGCTCGCCGATCACCGTTTACACCCGCCAACAGGCCGAAGCGCTGCAGTTGCGCCTGGGGCAGGCTGTGCAGGTCGATTGGGCCATGCGCTATGGCACGCGCTCCATCGGCGAGCGGCTGGAAGCGATGATGAAATCCGGCTGCGATCGCATCCTGCTCGCGCCGATGTATCCGCAATACAGCGGTGCCACCAACGCCACCGTGGTCGACGAAGCGTCGCGCGTGTTGATGGCGATGCGCTGGCAGCCGGCGCTGCGCACACTGCCGCCCTATTACGACAATCCCGATCATATCGCTGCGCTGGCGCAATCGGTGCGCGATGGGCTGGCGTCGCTTGATTTCACCCCCGATCTGATTGTCACCAGTTTCCACGGCATGCCGCAAAGCACGCTGGCTGCCGGCGATCCCTATCATTGCCAGTGCCGCAAGACCGGGCGCTTGCTGCAGGATGCGCTCGGCCTGCCGGTCCGCGTCACCTTCCAGTCGCGCTTTGGCCGCGCCGAATGGCTGAAGCCCTATACTGACGACACCTTGCTCGCCCTGCCGAAAGAGGGCGTGAAGAAGATTGCGGTTGTCTGCCCCGGATTCGCCGCCGATTGCCTGGAAACACTGGAAGAAGTGGCGATGGAAGGCCGTGACGAATTTCTGGAGGCCGGCGGCAGCGATTTCGCCTATCTGCCCTGTCTGAACGCCAGCGATACTGGCATGGCCATGCTGGAAGCCATCGTTGGCCGCGAATTGGCGGGTTGGCTGTAATGGCCTGTTGAACGGGCTGCAATTCCGTATCAAGGTGAGAAAAGTTGTACCGCAAGCTACAGGGCGGGCGCTGGGAAAGGTTGGATTTCGATATGGCACGGGTGGCAGTGGTAACCGGCGGCACGCGCGGGATTGGCGAAGCGATCAGTCTGGCGCTGCACGGGATGGGCGTGACCGTGGCAGCCAATTATGGCGGCAGCGATGAAAAGGCGCGCGCCTTCACCGAAGCGACCGGCATCAAGAGTTACAAATGGAATGTCGCCGATCACCAGGCCTGCCTCGATGGCTGCGCGCAGGTGGTGGCCGATCTGGGGCCGATCGACATCGTGGTGAACAACGCCGGCATCACCCGCGACGGCACGCTGATGAAAATGAGCTGGGAAGCCTGGGACGAGGTGATCCGTGTCAATCTGGGCGGCTGCTTCAACATGGCCAAGGCGACCTTTGTGGGCATGAAGGAACGCGGCTGGGGCCGTTATGTGCAGATCGGCAGCATCAACGGCCAGGCCGGGCAATATGGCCAGGTGAATTATGCTGCGGCGAAGTCCGGCATCCACGGCTTCACCAAGGCGCTGGCCCAGGAAGGCGCGCGTTTCGGCATCACCGCCAATGCGATTGCGCCCGGCTATATCGATACCGACATGGTTGCCGCGGTGCCGGCGGATGTGCTGGCCAAGATCGTTGCCAAGATCCCGGTCGGCCGGCTGGGCCAGGCCAACGAAATCGCCCGCGCCGTGGCGTTCCTGTCCAGCGATGATGGCGGCTTCATCACCGGATCGACGCTGTCGATCAACGGTGGGCAGCATATGTATTGAGCGATGAAGGGTCGGTTTCGCGACAGCCTTGGCGCAGCCTGGTTGCTGGTGCCGGTGGTTCCGCTGGTGGTGGTTGGCGTGCCATGGTTGTTGACCAAGGCCGCCGCAGCCACCGGCATTGCCTGGCTGACCTGTGCGACGGTGCCGATCCTGATGATGTCCGTGACGCAGCGCTCTCTCAGGCGCTGACGTGCCAAAAAAATACAGCCTCACCATCCAGGGCCATGCCACCAGCTTGACCCTGGAACCGATCTTCTGGGCGGCGCTGAACGAAGCCGCGGCGCAGGAGGGCAAATCGCTGGCCGCCCTCGTCGCCGAAATCGACGAAGCGCGCACCACCAACCTGTCGAGCGCGGTGCGCGTCTGGCTGTTTGAACGGGCGCGGGCTGGTTAAAGCGGCTGGCGCCGTATGAGGGCAATGCCAGTGGCCAATGGTTCAGGTGGCAGCATCCGGCGCGATGGGGATCATCACTTCGTTGCGGCGCAGGAACCACAACGTCCACGGCGGATCATATTGCGCCAGGGCCGGCGGCCCGATCGCGTGCAGATGCTGTGCGCTGACAAAGCCCTGCAAGGCGGCGGTTTTTGCCGCGATGCTGTCCGGCCGGGCCAGGCCGCTGAAGCGGACCACGGCCATGCGCGCCGGCGGGATGCCTTTGAGTTGCACCCTGGGATTGTTCGGCCGGGGCAGGTTTTCCAGCGTCGAGCCCTTGGGCATGATGAAGCTGATCACCCACGCGCCATCGCCGCCGCTCTGCATCACGGGGGCGGTCATCGGAATCTTCTGGCTGGCAGCCTGCATGACCGGTGCCGTCATGGCGATCTTCTGCCGGGCGGTGTTGCCGCCAAAGATATAGCCGGCAAGCAGGCGAAAGCCGGCGCTCGCGGCGGCCTTGCGGTCACCGGATACCGCGACTTCAGCGACCATCAGCGCGGGATAAGCGCGGACTTCAAAATCAGCCTTGGCCAGGCTGACGGTGAAGGCGGGTTCTTCGGCGGCGATGGCACAGGCTCCTGTCAGGCAGAGGCCCACTATCAGGGCAAAATATCGCGGTGTCATGGCGTGTGCAATCAGCCGAATCAACCGTGCTGGTCGGGCGCATGGCCGGGCTGCGTCGACCAGTCCGCAGGTTCGTCATCCGTGTCGGCGCTGGCAATGGCGGCGGTGGCCTGCACCTTGCCGGGGCTGTGGTGCGCCGGGGCATAAATGGCATAGACCTGCATGGGCGTGGTGCCGGTGTTGGTGATGTTGTGCCAGGTTTGCGCCGGCACCAGCACGCACCAGCCGTCGGACACCTGCGCATCAAAGCTCATCTGATCCTTGGCTGTCCCCATCTGGACGCGGCCGGTGCCCGCCTCAAGCCGCAGGAACTGGTCGGTATCGGGATGCGCCTCCAGGCCGATGTCACCACCAACCGGAATCGACATCAGCGTGACCTGCAGGAAGCGGCCGCTCCACGCGACCGAACGATAATCGCCATTCTGCGTTGTCGCGCGTTCGATGTCGAACGCTTGCGGCTGTGGGCCGATGTCCTCGATGTGTGCGCCCGTGCCTGACATGGCCGATCTCCTGAAGACCGGAAGCTTAGGGGCAACCAGGCGGGCCGAAAGGCTCGGAAACCACCCACACTGAACAAGTGACGCTGTCTTCAACGGCGTTTGGGCGGCCGCGGGAAAAGCCCCGACGTTCGCGCGATATCGTCGGCATGGCCCGGCCGGTGCGTCTTCAAGCCAGGGTCCAGATCGGCGCGCCGGCCGCAACGCCGACGATGAACATGCCCCACCTTGCAGTGAAGTCGCCGAAATAATTCGGATGGCGGGCCTAAGCGCGCTGAGACCTGCTGCAGTAGCGGCCGACCACGCAGATATACGGATGGTTTTCATAGCGCCAACGGCCGAAGATGAGAATGGCGGGATGCACCGTTGGCTTGGCAAGAGGAGGATCGACGGTGAAGATTGGCCTTCGTATGATGCTTCTGGGCATGGTGGCAGCGACGGCGTTGCCGGCTGCGGCCAGCGTCCTTTACGTGTTTCGCACTGTAAACACTGCGACGCCCTTGCCGTTCACCGTTCTTGACACATCGAACGGTGTATCGGTGTTCAGCTTCACCATCCCGCCCCCTATCCCGGTCCGCTGTTCGACCATGATTCGGAGCACTGGTATACCAAGACCTACCTACACAGCATTATATTTCGGGGGCTGGCGGCTATTGGTGACCCCGTACCCTTTGTCGACGCCAGGTTTACCCCGCGTGATCTTGGAAAATTGACCAGCAGTCGTGATCTAACGCAGGGATTTACCAACACTGATCTTTATGCTTATCGATTGCTGTTCGCCAACTTCCAGATAACCGCGGTGGAAGCAAGGTTGGTGGACGCCTATATCCCCGAACCGGCCAGTTGGGCGATGCTGCTTGCCGGTTTCGGCCTGACCGGAATGGCCCTGCGGCGCCGGCGGTTTCAGCTGCGACGGGGCGGCAGCGGGAAAAACCCCGACGTGCGGCGGATATAGTCCTCATAGCCCGGCCGGTGTTTCTTCAGGCTGTGTTCCAGCATCGGTGCGCCGGACCAGCGGGTGAGGGTGAAGCTGAGGAAGATCGGCCCGATGATCGTCCAGATCGGCGCGCCGGCCGCAACGCCGACGATGAAAATGCCCCACCAGGCGGTGAAGTCGCCGAAATAATTGGGGTGGCGGGTATAGCGCCACAGGCCGGTATCCAGCACCTTGCCCTTGCTGGCCGGATTCTTGCGGAAAGCTTCGAGCTGCGCGTCGCCGATGGTTTCGAAGCCGATGCCGATCAAGGCGATGGCGACGCCGGCCCAGCCCCATAGTGGCAGCGGGCCGCCGCTGTCGGCCAAAATCCCGGTCTGCGCCGGCAGCGACACGGCCCACAACAACGGCCCTTGCAGGCCGAACACCTGCAACAGTGCCGTGCGTTCGAAGCTCCAGCCTTTTTTGGCGAGCGCGCTGGCCATGATCTTTTCATAGCGCGGATCGCGACCCAGCCGGCGCCAGCGGGCAAACAGATGGCCGCCCAGGCGCAGGCCCCACAAGCTTACCAGCGCCAGCAGCGCCCAGCCCGCCGGCCCGGCCGGGCCGCCGGCCAGCACGGTGGCGACCGCGACGGCATAGACCATGCCCCAGGCCCAGACGACATCGATGAACGAAACATCGCGGATGCTGACCGCGATCCGCCAGCAGGCCAGCATCAACGCAACGACGGCCACCAGGGTGAGGGCGAGACTGCTGACCATCAGGCAGCCCTGGCGTAGGGTTTTTCGCTGGCGGCAAGGATTGACTGCATCGCCTTGTGCGGATGGCGCGGCGTGGTGTTGTGGTAAAATTCCTCGATCCGCATCATGTCGGCCGCATAATCACCGCTCGGCATGAAGGCCTGCGCCAGGCCGCCCATCTTCTTGGCATAATCCATCATGCCGACGATCAACGGCACGCCGGCGCCCATGGCGATGTGATAGAAACCCGTGCGCCACTGCGCCACGCTGCTGCGGGTGCCTTCGGGCGCAATGGTCAGCAGGAATTCGTCGCGGCGGGCAAATTCGTCGATCATCGCCTGCACATAATTGCCGCCGGCTTCGCGGTTGATTGCCACGCCGCCCATGTCGCGCATGAAGCGCCCCAGCGGCCATTGGAACAATTGGCGTTTGGCCATGAAGCTGGGCGCGATGCCGAGATCACGGGTGAGGCCGATGAAATAGAGGAAATCCCAATTCGATGTGTGCGGCGCAGCGATGATGATGGCCTTCTTGGGGATCGATCCGTGGCTGACCGCTTGCCAGCCTTGCGCGCGATAGAAGCGCAGCAGCATCCCCTCCAGCCGGCGCGACAGCCACAGCTTCTTTCTGTCGGTCATGCGATCCCCCACATATCGTGCCGGGCGTTTGCCGCCCGCATTGCCAGCGACACAGCATCGCGGATGCCGGGTGCAATTGTCAAACCGGGTGGCAAAGCCGCGACATTTGGCTATGGCGCGAAGCATGACAAAGATGCTGATCGCCTATTTCGCCACGCTGGTGGCCTTTGCTGCCATTGATGCCGTGTGGCTGATCAACATGGCGCCGCGCCTGTACAAGCCCGAAATCGGCGAAGTGATGATGGAAAACGGCTTTCGGCTGGCACCGGCGATGATCTTCTACGCCCTCTATATCGGCGGCATCGTCTATTTCGCGGTGTGGCCGGGCCTGACCGAAGGGATTGCGCGCGCGGCGCTGCAGGGCGCGGTGCTGGGTTTCCTGTGCTATGCCACCTATGATTTCACCAACTATGCCACGCTGAAGGTGTGGAGCCTGAAGGTGACCGTGCTCGATCTGATCTGGGGCACCTTCCTCACCGGCAGCACGGCGGCGCTGGGCACCTGGATCACGGGCAAGTTCACCGCCTAACCATTGATCCAATCGGCACGGCGATAGCCCTGCGCGCGCAGCAGCACGGTGAGATCGCCGCTGCGCACATGGGCCCGGGCCGCAGCAGCGGTTTTCGGCTTGGCGTGATAGGCGATGCCCAACCCGCCGGCATCGACCGCCGCCGTGATCATCGGAATGTCGTTGGCGCCGTCGCCCACCACCAGCGCGGCGCTCAGTGCGGTGCCATCGGCTTCCAGCAGGATGCGTTTGGCGGCGGCATCGATGATCGGATCGGCCACCGTGCCCGCCAGCACGTCGCCATCAAGATCGAGTCGGTTGGCCACAACGCGCGCAAAGCCGATCTGGCGCGCCACCGGCACGGCGAAGTGCATGAAGCCGCCGGACACCAGCAGCGATCGCGCGCCGTTCGCCACCATGGTCTGCACCAACGTGCGCGCACCGGGCGTCAGCCGCACCCGCTCCTTCAGGCATTGATCCAGCGTGGCGACCGGCAGCCCCTTCAGCAGCGCGACGCGGGCATGCAGCGCGCCGGCAAAATCCAGTTCGCCCCGCATCGCCGATTCGGTCACCGCGGCCACTTGCGCTTTCACGCCGGCATAATCGGCGAGCTCATCGATGCACTCGCAACTGATCATGGTCGAATCCATGTCGGCCACGATCAGCGTCTTGCGGCGCGGGCTGGCCGCAGGCTGCACGATCACATCGACTGCTGCCAGCGCGGTTTCCAGCGCCGCCCGGATGCTGGCGGCATCGCCGCGCGCCATGATGTCGAAGGCGTCACCGGCCTCCAGCCAGCTTTGCGCCACGATGCCGGCGCCGGTATTGGCCACCACATCGCTTGCCGCCGACGCGTCGCCGGGCGACAAGCGGCCTTCGGCAACCAGGGTGATGATGAGCGCTTCCGACATTGACCTCGATCCTGAACGGGTCACGGTTCTTACAGGGCCGACCGCGGGCGGCAAGTCTGCACTGGCGCTGGCGTTGGGAGCCTGCGTGAATGCTGTGATCATCAACGCCGATGCCAGCCAGCTCTATGATTGCCTGGCGGTGGTATCGGCGCGGCCCACCCCGGCGGATGCCGCTGCGGTGCCGCATCGCCTGTATGGCGTGCTGGCCGGCGATGATGTGTGCACGGCGGCGCGCTGGGCAGAGATGGCGAAGGCCGAGATTGCGGCGGCGCGCAACGGCGGCCTGCACCCGATCGTGGTGGGCGGCACCGGCCTGTATCTGGTGGCGCTGGTGCACGGGCTGGCGCCGGTGCCGGAGATCGATGCCGGGGTGCGGGCGGCGGTGCGGGCCTTGTCCACCGATGCGGCGCGCGCGGCGTTGCTGCAGGAAGATCCGGCCAGCGCTGCGCGGCTGATGCCGGCGGATCGGCAACGCACGCTGCGCGCGCTGGAAGTGGCGCGCAGCAGTGGCCGCACGCTGGGCGATTGGCAGCAGCAACGTGAAGGCGGGATTGGCGAAGCCGCGGTGCAGGGCCTGGTGGTGGAGCGGCCGCGTGCCGATCTGCATGCGCGAGCCGAAGCGCGGCTCGATGCCATGCTGGCGGCCGGTGCGCTGGCGGAAGTGGCGGCGCTGTTGGCGTTGAACCTGCCGGCCGAGGCACCGGTGATGAAGGCGCTGGCGGTGCCGCAACTGGCGGCGCATCTGGCCGGGGCGATTGGCCTCGACCAGGCGATGGCACAGGCGCTGTTTGCCACCCGCCAATATCAGAAGCGGCAGGCCACCTGGGCGCGCGGCCAGGTGCCGGGGTGGCAGCGGGTGATCCTGGGATAGGCTGTGCCTGATCCGGCGCAGCACCGACGATCGGCAGGCCAGCGCGGCGGGGCCGCTGGTCAGACGCAGAAAATCGCACGTCGCGGTGGTTGATTTGCGTATTAACCAAAAATTAGTATTTATTTCGCGTTAAGATTGTGTAAACAGACGGGCAAGGGAGTCAGTCAGGGATATTCAGTATGTCGGGTACGGGGCGTTGGGCGGGCATGGCGTTGCCGGCCGCAGTGATGGCCGTTATGGCGAGCGTGCCGGCCGCAGCCGTTGCGCCGCTTTCCCCGCCGCTTTCCACGCCGGCACGCGATGGCTTGCAGGCGATGCGGGAACTCAATCTGGTCGTGCTCGGCAACATGACCACCAGCAGCCAGGTGGAAGGCAAGGCCTTCATCGCGGGCGATCTCAACGGTTCCAGTAGCTTCGGCGCGGGCCGCAGCGCGCAGGGTGCGACGCCTTCGCCGCGGCGCACGCTGACGGTTGGCGGCAATCTGAACGCAAACATCAATCTGAACAACGGCCCCAACGGCAACAACGGCCCGGTGGCGACCAACCACGGTGTGCTGGTTGGCGGCAACTATACGGTCGGTTCGATCAACGGTGCCGCTGCGGTCGATGTCGGCGGCAATATCACCGGCGGCGGCAATTTGAACCTTGCCAACGGTCAGGTTGTCAATGCCGGCGGCAACATCAGCGCTTCGATGAACGGTTCCAATGCCAGCCAGACGGTCAATGCCGGTGGCAGTATCAACGGCAATGCCAATGGCGCCGTCTTCAACCGCAATCTTGGCGCCGGCTGGAACGCAGCTAGCACCTCGCTGGCCACGGCGGCTGAGGCGGCAACGCTCACAACCAATCTGGGTGCGCTGTCGCAGGCCTTGCGCGGGCTCACGCTGGCCAGCAATCCCAGCTTTGTCACCATGGGTGGGCAGGGGCCGATCTTCCAGGCGGTCAATGGCGGCAACGATTTTGCGCTGCTCAACATTTCGGGCGGCCTGCTGAACAGCAACGAGATTGCCTTCACCCAGAGCGGTGGGCCGATGCCGATCATCATCAACGTGTCGGGTACCAGCATCAATTGGCGCGGCAACAGCGTCGGCGGCTACAATGCCAGCCTCAATCCCTTCCTGATCTGGAATTTCTACGAAGCGACCAGCCTCACCATCGGCGGCGCGATGAAGCATGGTTCGATCCTGGCGCCGTTGGCCAATCTGATCACCAGCGGTGTCGATCTGGAAGGCTCGATCGTGGTGCGCAACTTCACGCAAAGCGGGCAGGTCCACCTCGGCACCTATGCCGGTGACAGTAATTATCTGCCCAATCCCGTGCCCGAACCCGGCAGCTGGATGATGATGATTGCCGGATTCGGCCTTGTCGGCGCCATGAGGCGCCGCCGGGCTGCAACCGAGGTAAGTCTCAATGCGTAACTGCCGTGCTGTCGCAACGCACAAATGATTTGGCCGCATGGATCGAACAACTGGCCGCAATGGGTGAATTTTCCTATTTGCAGCAGCGGTTTGTAACGTGACCGAAACCTCTTGTGTCTAGGTGCGGTGCAGCAATCGTGGGGAACGCGGCAATGCGAGTGATGTGTTTGGCAGTATTGGCCATGGCGATGTCTCCGGTTCCGGCTGCGGCCGCGGTGATGTTGCAGGTCGGCGCCGGTGCCACGCCGCCCTGTTACCTCGATTCACCCGCATGTGACCCCGGCCTCGCCGTGCCGCAGGGCAGCACGGGGGACAGCTTGCCCGAACCTGCGGTCGCCGCCATCGTCGGCCTTGCCCTTCTCGGATTGGCCCTCAGCGGCCGCCGCACGGGCATGCCCCAAGTCGTATCCTGATCCGGGATCGGGCGAGCTTCGATCGCAGTTAGGTTCCCCTCTGCGTTGCGGAGAGAGGCGAGACCCGCGTGGGCGCGCGCTCCCGGTCGGCGCCGCAAAGCACAATTTCACCGTCTTGTTGACGCCGGCAAATCGCCTCTCCCGATGGCCGAGAGGCGCTGATCAACATATGCGCAAGCGGTCTCCAGCCCGTTTTGGGGCCAGCTTGGCGCAGGCCGCGTGGCGATGTGATAACACCGGCTTTCCACACCAGATCCGTGCGCGCGCAGCGGCCGTTGCCGGCGTGTCGGCGGGCAGCCGCGCGGTCGCTGCGGACCGGCTTTTTCAAAAACGCCTCAAAAGTGTCGGCTGGCTTTACAACTGCGCGTTCTGGTTGACGTTAACTTTTACTTAACTACATGGAAATAAAGGGGTCGCCAAAACTGGCACGTTAATTGCTTATAAACCAAATGTGCAGCCAGGCCCGGCTGCAACATGGTTGCAAGGGAATCTGAAATGCGTGTTAAAGTTGCTCTTTCCATCGCCGCGGCCCTGGTCGCCGCCACGCCTGCGCTGGCCGTCACCAACCTGATCACCAACGGCAGCTTCGAAGCCGGCACTGTCGGTTCCACTGCGTTCACCGGCTGGACCAAGTCCGGCACGGTTGGCGATGTCTATCCGGCCAGCGTCATCGCTTATGGAAGCGGCGCCAGCTATCCGGGCGGCGCGTTTGGCGAAGCTGTGACCCCTGACAATGTTGTCGGCTCGGGCAGCCCGGACGCCGTTGGCACCAAGGCGGCTTATTTCGTCAGTGACCTGTCGGTGAATGAGAGCCTTACCCAGCTCACCTATCTGACGCCGGGCAACTACCGCGTCGGCTTCAGCTTCTATCTGACCGCCAATGGCCTCGCCAACGTCAACAATTCCAGCCTGAAGGTCACCATTCTGAGCATTCCGGTGGCGATGACCAACATCACCGGTTCTTCGACGGGGCAAACCTGGTTCTACGCCACCGGTGTTGGCCAGATCGTGTCGCCGGGCTTCTACCCGACCGCGCTGGTATTCAACTCCAACGGCGATCCGTCGAAGGACGTCGTGGTTGATCGCGTGTTCGCCATCAGCACCACCGATGCCGCCGATGTCGTGATCCCGGCCATTCCGGAACCGGCCACCTGGGCGATGCTGGTCGCCGGTTTCGGCATGGTTGGCTTCGGCCTGCGCCGTCGCCGCCCGACCGTGGTGGCCGCCTGAACCTGATCGCCATCCCCGGTTCGCCGGGGCTGGTACTGCAGGCCCCCGTCGCATCGCGGCGGGGGTCTTGTTGTATCGGCGACGGATTGTAGACAGCAAACTTGCCAAATATTGTTTCAATACCGGCATTTTGCGCATGAAAATTACGCAGTTTGGGGTTGACGCAGCATTTTGCTTCTCTTAACAGCAGCCGTCCGCCGAATTGTGGATATGTCATTCTGGAAAGCAGATCATGGGCCTGGAGATTGCCGGCGCCGAAATCGTTGTGCAGGCGCTGATCGATCTCGGCGTTGAGGTGGTGTTCGGTTATCCGGGCGGCGCCGTGTTGCCGATTTACGACGCGCTGTTCCAGCAGAATCGCATCCGCCACATTCTCGTGCGCCATGAACAGGCTGCGGTGCATGCCGCTGAAGGCTATGCACGCAGCAGCGGCAAGGTCGGCGTGGTGCTGGTCACCTCCGGCCCCGGCGCCACCAATGCGGTGACTGGCATCACCGATGCGCTGATGGATTCGGTGCCGCTGGTGGTGATCACCGGCCAGGTGCCGACGCATCTGATCGGCACGGACGCCTTCCAGGAATGCGACACGGTCGGCATCACGCGCCACTGTTCCAAGCACAACTATCTGGTGAAGGACACGGCCAGGCTCGGCCCGGTGCTGCACGAGGCCTTTTACATCGCGCGTTCAGGCAGACCTGGCCCGGTGGTGATCGACATCCCCAAGGATGTGCAGATTTTCAAGGCGCGCTATATCAAGCCGGGCACCATTGCGCACAAGACCTACAAGCCGCAGGTCAAGGGCGATCTCGCCGCCATCGAAGCGGCGGTGGACATGCTGGCCGCGGCCGAGCGCCCGATCCTTTATACCGGCGGCGGCATCATCAATTCCGGCCCGGTGGCCAGCCAGTTGCTGCGCGAACTCGCCAAGGCGAGCGGTGCGCCGGTGACCAGCACGTTGATGGGCCTGGGCACGCTGCCGGCCGATCATCCGCAGTTCCTCGGCATGCTCGGCATGCACGGGTCTTACGAAGCCAACATGGCGATGAACCGCTGCGACCTGATGGTCTGCCTGGGCGCGCGTTTCGATGATCGCGTCACCGGGCGGCTGGATGCGTTCAGCCCCACCAGCCGCAAGATTCATGTCGATATCGATCGCTCCAGCTTCAACAAGACGGTGCGGGTCGATCTGACCATCCAGGGCGACGTTGGCTCTGTGCTGGAGGATATGATGAAGGTCTGGCGCGCGCGTGGGCATGCGCCGGCCGACCTCGCGCCCTGGTGGGCACAGATCGCCGGCTGGCGCGCGCGCAACAGCTTCGGCTTTGAGCAGAAGGGCGTTGATCCGTCTGGAGCGCTGCTGCCGCAAAAGGCCATCCAGCGGCTGTACGAGATGACCAAGGCGAAGAAGCCGATCATCTCGACGGAAGTCGGCCAGCATCAGATGTGGGCGGCGCAGCATTTCGGTTTCCACGAGCCGAACAAGTGGCTGACCAGCGGCGGGCTGGGCACCATGGGCTATGGCCTGCCCGCCGCCATCGGCGCGCAACTGGCCTTCCCGGGCGCGCTGGTGATCGACATCGCCGGCGAAGCCAGCATCCAGATGAACATCCAGGAACTCGGCACGGCGACGCAATATCGCCTGCCGGTGAAGATCTTCATCATCAACAACGAATATATGGGCATGGTGCGCCAGTGGCAGGAACTGAACCACGGCAGCCGGTACAGCGAGAGCTATTCCGACAGCCTGCCGGATTTCGTGAAGCTGGCTGAGGCCTATGGCTGGAAGGGCGTCGTCATCGATGGCCCCGGCAATCTCGATGCGGGCATCCAGGCGATGCTCGATCACCCCGGCCCGGTGGTGGTGGATTGCCGGGTGTCGAAACTGGCCAATTGCTTCCCGATGATCCCGTCGGGCGCGGCGCACACGGACATGATCCTGAGCGCGGCGGACGAGGTCGGCCCGGCGGATGATGATGCGAAGGCGCTGGTGTAAGCCATGAAACACCTCCCTCCCGAGCGGCACACGCTGTCGATCCTCGTCGACAACGAAGCCGGTGTGCTCGCCCGCATCGTCGGTCTGTTTTCGGCGCGCGGCTATAATATCGAAAGCCTGACCGTCGCCGATGTGTCGGATGATCATCTGGTCAGCCGCATCACCGTCGTCACCAGCGGGCCGCCGCCGGTGATCGAGCAGATCATGGCGCAGCTCGACCGGCTGGTGCCGGTGCACCGCGTGCTGGATCTGACGGCGCTGGGCCCCCACGTCGAGCGCGAGATGGCGCTGGTGAAGGTGGCCGGCACCGGCGACAAGCGCGTGGAAGCGCTGCGGCTGGCCGATATCTTCCGGGCGCGGCCGGTCGATACCAGCACCAACAGTTTCGTGTTCGAAGTGTCGGGATCGACCGACAAGGTCAACCAGTTCATCGCCCTGATGCGCGAGGTCGGCCTGGTGGAGGTCGCGCGCACCGGGGTTGTGGCCATCGCCCGCGGCGCGGAGGCGGCGTGAATTCTCCCCTCCCGCTTGCGGGAGGGGCCGGGGGTGGGCATTCGTCCCGCGACCCCAATGTGTCGTTAGGGCGGTGAGACCCACCCCCAGCCCCTCCCGCAAGCGGGAGGGGAGCCAAGAAGGAAGTGAACGATCATGCGCGTTTATTATGATGCCGATGCCGATGTCGGCCTGATCAAGGCCAAGAAGGTCGCCATTGTCGGCTATGGCAGCCAGGGCCATGCCCATGCGCAGAATCTGCGGGACTCAGGTGTTGTTGACGTTGCCATCGCGCTGCGCGCCGGTTCGGCGACCGCGAAGAAGGCCGAAGGTGCTGGCTTCAAGGTGTTGAGCAACGCCGAAGCCGCGGCTTGGGCCGATGTGGTGATGGTGCTGGCCCCCGATGAGCATCAGGCCGCCATCTATGCCGACGATCTGGCCGCCAACATGAAGCCCGGCGCCGCGCTGGCCTTTGCCCATGGCCTCAACGTGCATTTCGGCCTGATCGAGCCGCGCGCTGATATCGACGTGTTCATGATCGCGCCCAAGGGCCCCGGCCACACCGTGCGCGGCGAATATCAGAAGGGCGGCGGCGTGCCCTGCCTGATCGCCATCCATCAGGATACCAGCGGCAATGCGCATGATATCGCGCTGTCCTATGCCTCTGCCGTTGGCGGTGGCCGTTCCGGCGTGATCGAAACCAGCTTCCGCGAAGAGTGCGAAACCGATCTGTTCGGTGAACAGGCTGTGCTGTGCGGCGGCCTCACCCACCTGATCCAGGCCGGTTTCGAAACCTTGGTCGAGGCCGGTTACGCGCCGGAAATGGCCTATTTCGAATGCCTGCACGAAGTGAAACTGATCGTCGATCTGATGTATGAAGGCGGCATCGCCAACATGCGCTATTCGATCAGCAACACCGCCGAATATGGCGACATCACCACTGGCCCCCGCATCATCACGCCCGAAACCAAGGCGGAAATGAAGCGCGTGCTCGCCGATATCCAGGGCGGGCGCTTCGTGAAGAACTTCATCCTCGACAACCGCGCCGGCCAGCCGGAACTGAAGGCGTCGCGCAAGGCCGCGGCGGCGCACCAGATCGAGGAGACGGGTGCCAAGCTGCGGGCGATGATGCCGTGGATCGCCAAGAACCAGTTGGTGGACAAGGCCCGCAATTGAGCGGCCTTCCTGCCCGATAGGGACCGAGCCATCCTGAACTTGCTTTGCGCTGCCAAACAAGTTCAGGATGACTTGTGCTTGTTGGTGAGATCGCTCGGTCGCGAACCTTACCGCCGCTCCTCCAGCATCTCCGCTGCGCGTACCCGCACGCTGCGCAACGCCAGTTGCACTTCCCACAGGAACAGCGACAGCCCGCCGGTGAGCAGCAGCGTGGCAGCCACGAACAGCCAGGCGATCACCTGCTGCAACCGCCCGCCCAGCAATTGTTCCAGGAACAGCAGCGCCACCACGATGCACACCAGCAGCGCCGCCAGGGTGCACAGCGCGATGGCCCAGTTGGCCGCCGACATGCGCTTGGCCAGCACGGCCAGATCACCCATGGCGAGGCGGCGGCGCTCGGCCGGGTAACCGGCGATCTGGCTTTCGAGGTGCCGCGCGCGATCAACGACCCGGGACAGCCGGTGCACCATCACGTTCAGCATCCCGCCGATCGCGGTGAGCAGAAACACCGGGGCCAGCGCCTGTTGCACCGCCGAGCTGATGTCGATGCTGGTGAAGATATCGGCCATGTTCACAACAAGCCGGCAAAATCGGCGCGAGGCAAGCGGGCATCTTGCGCTGTGGCTGCACTTGGGGTTATGCACACGCCATGGCTTTTGTGTCTGCCCGCGCCCTTCTGCGACTTATCCGCCCTCGGGCGTGATCGGGCTGTTGGGCTGTGTCCCTCGGCCTTGCGCCTTGAGGGGATGAACCGCCCAGGAAATTCCGCATAGATCGACAAGGCCATACCCATGAGCATCATTGCCCCGAACCATATCCGCATCTTCGACACCACCTTGCGTGACGGCGAACAATCGCCCGGCTGCTCGATGAATCTGGAAGAGAAATTGAAGGTCGCCGCCCAGCTCGAAGCGCTGGGCGTTGACGTCATCGAGGCGGGCTTTGCCATTGCCTCCGAAGGCGATTTCGAAGCCGTGCAGGCGGTGGCGCGCCTGTGCGATACCGCGATCGTCGCCAGCCTGGCCCGCGCCGCGCCGGCCGATATCGAGCGGGCATGGGCGGCGTTGAAAGACGCACGCAACCCGCGCATCCACACCTTCATCGCCACCTCGCCGCTGCACATGCGGGTGAAATTGAACAAATCACCCGACGAGGTGATCGAGGCGATCCGCATGTCGGTGAGCCTGGCGCGCAACCTGTGCGGCGATGTCGAATGGTCGGCCGAAGACGCGACCCGTTCCGATCCGGATTTCCTGTGCCGGGCCGTCGAAACCGCGATCAAACATGGCGCGACCACGATCAACCTGCCCGATACGGTGGGCTATGCCACGCCGGAAACCTATGGCGCGATGTTCCGCGATTGTCTCACCCGCGTGCCCAACGCCGATCAGGCGATTTTTTCCACCCATTGCCACAATGATCTGGGGCTGGCGGTGGCCAACACCCTTTCTGCGATCATGGCCGGGGCACGCCAGTGCGAGGCCACGGTCAACGGCATCGGCGAGCGCGCCGGCAATGCCGCGGTGGAGGAAATCACCATGGCGCTCAAAGTGCGCCAGGATGTGATGCCCTACCAGACGCGCATCGTCTCCACCGAAATCACCCGCGCCAGCCGGCTGGTCAGCGGCATCACCGGCATGGCGGTGCAGGCCAACAAGGCCGTGGTCGGCGCCAACGCCTTTGCCCACGAAAGCGGCATCCACCAGGATGGCATGCTGAAGGACAGCTCAACCTACGAGATCATGACGCCGGATTCGGTGGGGCAGGGCGCCACGTCGCTGGTGCTCGGCAAGCATAGCGGCCGGGCGGCGTTCCGGTCGAAGCTGGCCGAAATGGGCTATGACCTGTCCGACAATGAATTCGGCGATGCCTTCAAGCGCTTCAAGGATCTGGCCGACGCCAAGAAGCAGGTGTTCGACGAGGATATCGTTGCGCTGGTCGACGATGAGGTGCTGCGCGGGCATGACCGCATTCAGGTGCTGGAAGTGGAAGTCTATTGCGGTTCGAACGGCCCGCAGCGCGCGGTGCTGACCCTGTCGGTGGACGGCGTGGAGGCCACGGCGGCCACGCGCGGCAACGGCCCGGTGGATGCGCTGTTCAACGCCATCCGCAAGTTGGTGCCGCATGAGGATGCCGCGCTGAACCTCTATCAGGTGCACGCGGTGACCGCCGGCACCGATGCCCAGGCCGAAGTGAGCGTGGTGCTCGCCGAACATGGCCGCACCGTGCGCGGCACCGGCGCCCACACCGACACGCTGGTGGCATCGGCGCGGGCGTATGTGAATGCGCTCAACAAGCTGACGGTCAAGCGCGGCCGGCAAGCCATGACGGCGGCGGGGTGAAGCGGCCCCATGCGTAGGCTCGTCATCGTCTACAACGCCAACGCCGGCCTTGCGGCAGGGGTGATGGACAGCGTGCACAAGATCGTGTCGCCATCCACCTACCCCTGCCAGCTTTGCGCCGTCACCTATGGCCTCACCTCGATGCGGCGCGACTGGCGGGTGTTTCTCGATGGGTTGGGCATAGATCTGGTGTTTCACCACCGGCCGGATTTTCGGCAGGCGTTTCCAGCGGCGGCGGATTGGCCGTTGCCGCTGATGGCGTTGGAGGAAGACGGTGTGCTGCGTGAGCTGGTGAGTGCGACGGATCTTGGCGGCATCGCCGATCTGCCGGGCCTGATCGCCGTCGTGCGTGAACGGCTGTAACAGGCCGGCATGTCCGCTATGGCCGGGCCGCCGTTCGCGCCAGGCAGGCCAGCATCGCCACAGCCAATATTGTCCGCAGCGCCAGTTCCAGCGGCGCCAATGTGGCCCAGACCTGAGGGTCTGCGTTCGGCCACAGCGGTCGCACGATCTGGTCGGAGGCGTTGCCAGCCCAATGATAGGCCATCGCCACCGGCACACTGCCGCGACAGGCTGACAAGAGGCCGATGAGAAGCGCGGATGAACTGACCATGCCCAGCCAATAGATTGCCCAATCGGACGCCGTTGCCAGGGGCGGCGTCGTCCCCGGCGTGAACGACAGTGGCACGTGCCAGAAGCACCAGATCGTGCCGATCAGCAACGCCGTCTGCCAGGGCCGCACGCGCCCCAGCAACCTGGGCTGCAGATAGCCGCGCCAGCCCAGTTCCTCGCACAGCGGGCCGCCCAGGATCAGCAGCAGCGAAGCCGGCGGCACCACTGCCCCCCATCCCGGCCAGACCGGCGCCCCTGACGGCCCACCCGCCAGGAAGACCAGCACCAACAACAGCATTGGCAGGGCGATGGGCAACAAGGTCGCGATCCACACCCAAAGCGGCGCCCGCCACCGCCGCCACCGATCCATCAGGTGCAGCAGGCCGGCCCGGCCGCCGGCCAGGGCGCTGAGCGTCAGCGCCGCCAGCACCGGGGCACCGGCACCCAGATAGATCAGCAATATGCTGCCGGGATGTTCAAAAAGGGCATCGATCGGCTCCCGCCCACGCCAGTGCAGCAGTCCGCCCCACGCCAGCAGGGTGAGCGCGTAGCAGCACGACACATAGGCCAGGATCGGCCGCCGGGTGAGAAGGCGCTGCATGTCAGTGATCGCTTGCAATCGTGATTGTCAGCATTGCATTGCGCGCCCCCGACCCCGCGACCCTTGTTCCACAGGGGAGAATCGCTTGCAATCTTTGGTGTCATGCCACATACGCGCCGCTTCACCGGGCCGGGCCTGTCCTCGCGCGGTGAAGAAGCAAGCCGGAGGGGCGTTCGCATGGGGCGGCGTCAACGATCGGCACAGGAGAGATGCATGCCGTTTTACGAGCATGTCTTCCTCGCGCGACAGGACCTGACCACAGCTCAGGTTGAAGCGCTGACGGAAGGCTTTACGAAGGTTTTGACCGATAACAAGGGCAGTGTCGCCGGAACCGAATATTGGGGCCTGCGCACCCTGGCCTATCGCATCGCCAAGAACCGCAAGGCGCATTACGTGATGCTGACCATTGATGCGCCGCCGGCCGCCGTGGCCGAAATGGAGCGCCAGGTTGGGCTCAACGAAGATGTCGTGCGGTCGATGACCATCCGCATCGATGCGCTGCCCACCGAGCCGTCGGCGATGACCCGCCGTGGCGGTGAGCGCGAAGGTGGTCGCGAAGACCGTCCGCGCGGCGACCGTGATGGCCCCAGAGGCGGTGATCGAGGCGATCGTGGCGACCGTGGTGATCGGGGCGGCGAACGCCCGCGCCGCGAACCGCGCGCAGCGTATTAAGGGGAGAATGTAGATGGGACGTCCGTTCTTCCGTCGCCGCAAGTCGTGCCCGTTCGCGGGTCCGAATGCGCCTGCCATCGATTACAAGGATGTGCGCTTGCTGCAGGGCTTTGTCTCTGAACGTGGCAAGATCGTGCCGGCCCGCATCACCGCGGTGTCGGGCAAGAAGCAGCGCGAGCTGGCCAAGGCCATCAAGCGCGCCCGCCATCTGGGCCTGCTGCCCTATCTCGTGAAGTAAGGAGCAGCCGACATGCATGTGATCCTGCTCGAACGCGTTGAAAAGCTGGGAACCATTGGCGATGTCGTCAATGTGAAGCCGGGCTTTGCACGCAATTTCCTGTTGCCGCGCGGCAAGGCGTTGCGCGCCACCGAAGCCAACAAGAAGCGGTTTGAAAACGACCGCGCCCGCATCGAGGCCGACAACGCCAAGCGGCGTGACATTGCCCGGTCCGAATCCAAGGACATCGAAGGCGCCAGCGTGGTGATGATCCGCGCAGCGTCGGCCACGGGCCAGCTTTACGGTTCGGTCGCAGCCCGCGATCTGGCCGAAGCGCTGACCGCTGGCGGCCACAAGCTGACCAAGGCGCAGATCGTGCTCGACAAGCCGATCAAGAACCTGGGCGTGCACGACGTGAAGGTCGCGCTGCACCCGGAAGTGGTGATCATGGTCAAGGTCAACATCGCCCGCTCGGCCGAAGAAGCCGAATTGCAGGCGGCCGGGGTGGACATCAATGCCACCGCCGAGCGTGAGGAAGCCGGCTTCACCGAAGCCTATGATCCGAACGCCGAACCGGGCACCATTGCGCTGGATGACGACGAGCCGGCCGAAGGCTGAGCCGTTTCACCGGAAACATGAGGGGCCGCTGGCAGATGCCGGCGGCCCCTTTTTCTTGCCCACGCCGCCGTGCCCGCTTAAGAGCGCGCCATGACTGATCAGCCAGAACCCCCGGAAACCCCGGAAACCGCAAGCATGCCCACCGATACGCCGCCGGATCGCCTGTCGGTCAATCCGCGCAGCGAATATCATGATTGGGATCTGCTGCGCCGCGGCGTGGGCATCCGCTTCAACGGTGCCGAACGGACCAACGTGGAGGAATATTGCGTCTCCGAAGGCTGGATCCGCGTTGCCGCCGGCAAGAGCCTCGACCGCAAGGGCAACCCGCTGACCCTGAAGCTGACCGGCACGGTCGAGGCCTGGTACAAGAGCTAGATCGCCACATCCACCCACAGCGCCGCGTGATCGGACGCGGCTTCGACCTGGCGGGTCAGGGTGGGATAGATCGGCCAGGGCGGTGCGCCCTTGTTGGGGCGCATGCCGGTTCGGATCACGCCCGAAGCCGTTGCCGCGGCCGCCATTGCCGGTGACAGCAGGATATAATCGATCTTGGTGCCCGCCCGGCAATTGCCGTGGGTGCCGGGGAAGCCGCCGTCATCGTGCACGGGCAGGGTGAAGCTATCCACCAGATCGGTGCCGGCCAGCAGCGGCGCCAGTGGCGCCGAATCGGGCGTGTCGTTGAAATCGCCCATGATGGCGATGTGATCGATGCCGGCGGCGCGATGCGCCTGATAGAGCGCCGCGACGCGGGCCGCCTCGTCGCGGCGCTTGGCCTGGGATTTGGCATCATTGCCGCCGAACTTCGATTTGAAATGCACCACCATCACCAACAGCCTGGCACCGCCGGGCGTGGTGATATGATATTCCGGGCAATCCCGGCTGAACAGCGGGCTGCCATTGGTGCGGCGATCATCGACGCGGCTGCGCATCAGGCCAATCGGGTGCGCTGGCCCGGTCATCAGCCCGACATCGATGCCGCGATCATCATTGCCGTCGATCAGCATGACGTGGCGATAGGCGGTGCCGCCCACCACCGGGCTGCCCAGGATATCGGCATTGAAATCACCCAGTGACGGACGATGTTCGGCCTCCACCACACCCAGCACATCGGCGGAAAGGTCGCGGATCACCCGCGCGGTGTTGAGCATGGCCTCGTGGTTGACCGGCGCGCGATTCAATTCCAGCGAGCCAACCCAATCGGCCCGGCCATTCGCCACGATTTCTGGCGGCGCGCTCTTGGGGCGCTTCAGCAGATTGCCCTTGCTCTGGCGCAGCAGCACATTGGCGTTGCTGTCGGACCGCAGCAGGCCCAGCGTGGTGAATTCGGCGATGATCTGCGCCTTGGTGGCCGCGCTGTAGACCGGTTCGGCGAGCAGGGCCTGGGCGCGGCCGAAGGCATCGAGCACGGCCTGGTTGTTGGTATCGAAGGCGCGGGCGCGATCGAACAGATTTTCGACATTGAACACGGCAAGGCGCATGATGATGCTCTCCAACTCAATCACGACCCTGGGCAGGAATGTGCGCCCGCTTGATGACAGCGGCAAGACAGGTGGCTTGCATGCCCACGCGATTTGCGGCTTGGCTGTCGCATGGCTGATCTGTTCGGCAGCACCGAAACCACCACCGCGGGCACGGCCCCGCTGGCGGAACAGTTGCGCCCGGCCCAGCTCGGCGATGTGGTCGGCCAGCCGCATCTCACCGGCCCGGACGGCGCCATCACGCGCATGGTGGCGGGTGGCAGCCTGTCCAGCCTGATCCTGTGGGGCCCGCCGGGCACGGGAAAAACGACGATTGCGCGCCTGCTGGCCGACGCGGTGGGCATGCGCTTTGTGTCGATTTCGGCGGTGTTTGCCGGGGTGGCGGATCTGAAGAAATTGTTCGCCGAGGCAAGACAGGCATCCTTGGCGGCGGCCACCCGCACCTTGCTGTTCGTGGATGAAATCCACCGCTTCAATCGCGCCCAGCAGGATGGTTTTCTGGGGCCGATGGAGGATGGTACCATCACGCTGGTCGGCGCGACGACGGAAAATCCCAGCTTTGAATTGAACGCCGCCATCCTGTCCCGCGCCCGCGTGTTGATCGTGCGGCGGCTGGATGAAGCGGCCTTGGCCAATCTGCTGCTGCGCGCCGAAGCCCATGCCGGCCGTGCGCTGCCGGTGACGGACGATGCCCGTGCCGCGCTGATTGCGTCTGCCGATGGCGACGGCCGGTTTCTGCTGGGCCAGGCCGAAAGCCTGTTCGGTCTGGGGGACGTCGCTCCCATGGATGCCGCCGAACTGGCAGCGTTCCTGCATCGGCGCATGCCCGTGTATGACAAGGATCGTGAAGGCCATTACGGGCTGATCTCCGCCCTGCACAAAAGCTTGCGCGGTTCCGATCCCGATGCCGCGCTTTACTGGCTGGCGCGCATGCTGGTGGCCGGGGAAGAACCGCTCTATCTGCTGCGCCGGCTGGTGCGCTTTGCCAGCGAGGATGTGGGCCTTGCCGATTCAAACGCGCTGCGCGTGTGCTTGGATGCCAAGGATGCCTTTGATTTCCTCGGCTCCCCCGAAGGCGAACTGGCGATCGTCCACGCCTGCCTCTATCTGGCGACCGCGCCCAAATCCAACGCCGCCTATGTCGCCCAAAACGCCGCGATGAAACTGGCCGCCGCCACCGGCTCGCTCACCCCGCCGGCGCATATCCTGAATGCGCCGACGCGGCTGATGAAGGAACTGGGGTACGGCAAGGGCTATGCCTATGATCACGATGCGCCCGATGGGTTTTCCGGGCAGGATTATTGGCCCGAAGCCATGGCCGGGCAGATCCTGTACGCGCCGTCCCCGCGCGGCACCGAAGCGCGCATCGCCGAGCGTCTGGCAGAATGGGCCAGACGACGTGAAGAGCTGCGGCGGGCGGCGCTGAGGGACGGCGGATGACCTGGGACGCAATTGTCGAACTGGCGCTGGCGTTGCCGGGCGCCACGCGCGGCACCAGCTATGGCCGCGATGCGGTGCTGGTGCGCGGCAAGATGTTCGTGGTCATCGGGCGCGATCCGGATCATTTCGTGCTGCCGGCAGGCCTCGACGCGGTCGAGATGCTGATGGCGACCGATCCCGACTGTTTCTACCAGACCCCGCATTATGCCGGCTGGCCCGCCGTGCTGGTGCGGCTGGCAGCGGCCGATCCGGATCGCAACGCCCTGCTGGTGGAGCGGGCCTGGGCCGGCCGCGCCTCGGCCCCGCAGCGCAAGGCGCGCGGCGTGTGAGCTGCCTTGTTCGCGTGGCAGGCCCGGGTCCGGCTTGGCGCTTTGCCGTGCAACCGCTATGATCAGGTCATGGTCGCCATGAGCCGCATTGAATCACGGATGGACGTGCTGGGCGGCAAACCCTGTGTCGCCGGCACGCGCATGCCAGTGCGCGATGTGCTTGCGTATCTGGCGGCTGGCGACAGTGTCGATGACCTTGTGGCAGCGTTCCCCTATCTGAAGCGCGAAGACATAATGGCGTGCCTCGCCTATGCAGCCGCATTGACAGATCAGCCGCTGGTGATCGCGGCTGAATGAGATTTTTGATTGATGCGCAGCTGTCGCCGGCCTTGGCAGTGCAATTGCGCGCACTTGGCCACGATGCAGTCCACGTGACGGATATTCTGCCCGCCAACGCCCCCGATACTGCGCTGCTTTCACATGCTGCGGCCGATGCAATGGCCATTGTCAGCAAGGATGCGGACTTCGTGCAATTGGCCGCACAAGCCCGGCAACCGGTGCAACTGGTGTGGGTGCGAATGGGAAATTGTTCAACCGCAACACTGGTCGAACGGTTCATGGGCAATCTTGATCAGATCGTGCAGGCGCTTGCGGACTGCAATCAGGTTGTGGAGCTTCGGTGAGGTTCACCCGCTTTGTCGGCATCGACTGGTCGGGCGCGAAAGGCGCACGGCATCCCTCTATCCAGATTGCCGTCTGCGCGGCCGGTGATGCACCGCCGCAGCTCGTGGTGCCCGCCGGTGGCGTCTGGTCGCGCCGTGCGGCGCTGGATTGGCTGGGCGGGCTGGCCGGCGATGTACTGGTGGGCATGGATGCCGGCTTCGGCTTTGCCGCAGTCCCGCCGTTTGACCAGCCGGCGCGCAGCCTGTGGGCCGAGGTGGAGGCGGTGTGCGCCGATGAGGTTGATCTGGGGGCGCATGGTTTCATCGCGCACCGCCGCGATTCGTTCTGGCTTGGCGCCGCCGATGGCCCCCGCGCAGACCGCGCGCATCTGCGGCTGACCGAGCAGGTCTACAAGGCCAGCGGGCTGGGCGTGCCGACATCCAACTTCGTGCTGCTCGGCGCGTCGCAGGTCGGCAAGGCGACGCTGACGGCGATGCGCGTGCTGCATCGGCTCGATTGGTCGGTGTGGCCATTCGATCCGTTGCCCGCGGCCGGCCCGGTCATCCTGGAAATCTATGCGCAGGCCTTCGCGCGGCAGGCCGGGTTTCGCGGCAAATTGCGCGATGTGGACAGCCTCAATCTGGCGCTCGCCCGCCACGGCAGCCGGCCCATGCCGGGCGGCTTCTCCGCCATATTTCCTGATCATGTCGGCGATGCCATCGTCACGGCCGCCGGCCTGCGCGCCATCGCGCATCAGCCACACTGGTGGCACCCGCAGGCGATGACGCCGCAGATTGCAGTGGTGGAGGGGTGGACGTTCGGGGTGGTTTAGGAGCCGGCGGGCTCAATGCATCGCCGGCGGGAAGGTCGGCGGGCCTTCGGGTGGGGCCAGAAGCTCGGCCTCCGACGCGCCAGCTTCAAAGCGGGCGAGCAACAACTCGGGATCGAAGGCAACGCCGATCGGGTTGGCGGCAAACTGTGGCCCGGCGATAAAGACGGCGGCTTCACCGGGGGCGAGGGCTTCGACCTGGAACTCGGTCTGGTTGCCATCGGGATCAGCATAATAAAGCGACAGGGTCAGGCCATGGTGCACGGGCCAGACGGGGTGGATGCCTTGGCGCTTCAGATCGCGATAGCGGGTGAGCAAGGCGGCGGCGCTGGGGAGTGTCCAGGCGATGTGGTTGACGCCGATGTCGCCGCGGATGCCGGGCCCGCCGGGCGCGATGATGTCGAGATTGAGGAAGGCGAAGCGGTGATGTTCATCATCGAACGTCATGAAGGTCATTGCCGGATTGGCGTGAACGGGGCGGGCGCCAAAGACCTTGGCATACCAATCGATCATTGCCGGCATCTGGCGCGTTTGCGCGACGAAATGGGCGATTTGTGGTTGGCTGGTCATGGCTGTTTCACCCCGCGTGTTTGGCGGCAATTGTGGTGCGCTGCGGCATGATTGGCAAGGTTGGTGCATTGGCCTATGGGGTGGCGATGAACGGCGTCGCCACCTTTTCCCAAATGTTGCTGGTGGCATTGGGCGGCGCGCTGGGTTCGGTGCTGCGCTATGGTGTGGGCCGCTGGGTGATCGGCTTGACTGGCCCCGGCTTCCCCTCCGGCACGCTCGCCGTGAATATATTGGGCGGCTTGCTGATGGGCCTGCTCGCTGGCTGGCTGGCGCGCATGGATGACGGGGTGGAGGGTTTGCGCCTGCTGCTCGGCGTCGGCGTGCTTGGCGGCTTCACCACCTTTTCGGCGTTCAGCCTGGAAGTCTACAACATGATCATTCGCGCCGAAATCGCGCTTGCGGCGGCCTATGCCATCTCCAGCACTGCGGGCAGTGTGCTCGCCGTGCTGGCCGGCGTGTGGCTGATGCGAAGCCCCGCCTGATGAAAGTTTCCTGATGCCCAGTGCCATCATTGCCGAGGATGACGACGGCATCCGCCTCGATCGCTGGTTCCAGCGCCATCATGCCGAAGTGACGTTCAACATCGTGTCGCGCTGGTCGAAAACCGGTGCGGTGCGGCTGGATGGCGTCAAGGCCGGGCCGGGGGACCGCATCAGCGCCGGGCAAGCGCTGGTGTGGCCCGATGTGCTGCCCGAACCGGCAACACCCCGCCCGGTGGAGAAGGTCCGCCCGCCGCTGCACCCCGATCAGATCGCGTATATGCGTTCGATGGTGATCCACATGGATGCCCACGCCATCGTCATCAACAAGCCGCCGGGCCTGGCCACGCAGGGCGGCACCGGTATTTCCACCAGTGTCGATGCCATGCTCGATGCGCTGCAATTTGATGCCGCGGCCCGCCCGCGCCTGGTGCACCGGCTCGACAAGGATACGTCGGGCGCGTTGCTGCTCGCCCGCACCGCGCGCGCGGCGGCGTTTTTCAGCAAGGAATTTGCCGGGCGCGAGGCGAAGAAGACCTATTGGGCGCTGACGTTGGGTGTGCCCGAAATCCGCTCCGGCACCATCGATGCCGCGATCTCCAAACAGCCCGGCAGCGGCGGCGAGAAGATGCATGTCGATCCCGAAACCGGGCTGAAGGCGAAGACGCGGTACCGGGTGGTCGACAAGGCCGCGGCGCGCGCCGCCTGGGTGGAGTTCCAGCCGCTGACGGGCCGCACCCACCAGATCCGCGTGCATGCCGCCGCGATCAGCCATCCGTTGATTGGCGACGGCAAATATGGCGGCAAGGAATCCTATCTGACCGGCGGGATCAGCCGCAAACTGCACCTGCACAGCCGGCGGCTGGTGATCGCCATGCCCGATGGTGGCACGCTCGACATCAAGGCCGACATGCCCAGCCACATGGCCGAAAGCTTTGCCATGCTGGGCTTCGATCTGGCGCTCGGTGACTATGAGGAACCGCCGCCCCCGCCGCCGCCGAAGAAACTGCCGCGTCGGCTGTCGAGCGCCACCAGCGGCAATCGTCGCGGTGAACGGCGTTCCCGTGGAACAGTGGCAGAAGCGCCGCCGCGGCGGAAATAGAGGCTGCAACGAATGATGGCCGGGTGCTGGGGGAGCGCCCGGCCATCTTCACGGCGGAGATCAGGGCGGGCCCCGCCGGCGTTCCGGCGCGATCAGCCCTGCGGCGCGCGGCGCGGACCGCCCGGACGAAGGGCGCCGGGGCGGCCGGCGCGGCTGAGCAGGCGCTGCGGGCCGGTGGTCGTGACGTTGCGGGTCACCTGGCCGTTCGCCGCGCGGGTCGCTTGCACGTTCCGGCTGGCCACGGTGGCACCAGCGGCATCGGTGAGGGCGCGATTGGCGGTGATGCTGCCATCGATGCGCACGACACTGCCGTTCAGGTTCAAAATGCTGCCGTCGCGGCGCGTGATGGTGCCGGTTTCGGTGGCGCCGGTGTCGGTGCGGGTGCGGGTGTAGCTGCTGCTGCTGGTCTGGCCGTCGAAACCGGTGCGGGAGGAACTGGCGGTGATGCCGTCCTCGGTGCGCGTGCGGGTCTGGCTGGCGGTGGCGGTGGCGCCATCGCTCTTGCGGGTCAATTCGGTGGCGCGCGTGAGGGTGCCGGCATTGCGCGTGGTGGTAACGGTGCCCGAAACGCGTTCATTGTCGATCGTGCGGGTGCCGGTGGCGGGGGCAGAAGGCGGTGCGGTTTGCGCCAGGCCAGCGCTGGAAACGCACAGCAGGGCGGTGGCCGCAGTGGCGGCAAGCATCTGGATACGCATGACAATCTCCCTTGGGTTGGTCGACGGGATGCGTCTTGCATCCACAACTGCCTCAACGCTGGACCGCGCCGACTCCTTCGCGGCCCAAATCAGTTGGGCGGGCGCCGAACGGCATCGCGCGCACCGCGGGCGCTGCGTGCGGCGCGCAATTGCTGCAAGGCGCGCAACCGCTGGGCCTGGGCGGCGGTCAGCGTGCCGGCGGCTCGCGCCGCCCGCAGTTCGGCGATGGCCGTGGCCCGTTCGGCTGCGGTGGCCGGCAATGCGGCCGCCAGCCGATCCGGCGCCGGATCGGGGATCGCGGCATCGGCTGGCATTCCGGTCGCCGCCCCGGTTGCCGCGTCGGCCAGCGGCGCCGCAGCGGCGCGTTGTTCGACGATGGCCGCCGCGCGCGCCGGCAGGCCCGGCCGGTCTGCCGGCGCGCCGCCGGCATCCGGGCGAACCGGCGCATCCGGCAGGGCCGCAGGTAGGGCAGATGGGCCGCCTGCGTTGGCGCGCGCCTCCAGCCGTTGCATCGCCGCTGCCGGCAAGGATCGGTCCGCGGCAACGCGCTGTGCCGGCGCGGCAGCGGCGATGCTGCTGGGCCTTGATCGCATGGGCATCGCCGGTGCGATTGGCGCAGTGGCGGGCCGATCTGCGGCGGGCGGCGGCAGCATGGGGGCCGGCAGCAAGGGCATGCTGCCCGGCGTTGGGGCCGGCAGGCGGGCCTCGATCCGCACCGGCGGTGATGGCAGCACGGCGGCCACCGAAGGCGACGACGTGGTCATCCGTGTGCTGGGCGGCGGATTGGGCCGTTCGGCCGGCGCAGCGCCTGCCACGGCCGCCACCCGCGCCAGCAACGGCTGCAGATAGGGTGCCAGGGCCGGCGATTGCGCGAGACCGGCGGCCACCGCAGTGCCGATCAGCAGGCTGACCCCGGTGCCGATACCGATCCGCAGCCCGCGCCGGTCGCGCGGCGGACGCAGCGCCGGCACCGGGGCCATGGCCGACGACGCCTCAGGCTCCAGCCGGGCCATGATGCGATCCACCAGATCCACCGGGGCCGCCGGGGTGTTGCCGGCCAGGCCGAGCAGCCGCGCCAGATCGGCATCGCCGATCGCCGGGGAGGCGGTGGACGGGGTCATGACACGTCTCCCGGCAGGTCACGCGGATCGATGCCGGCCTGCACCAGCACGGCCTTCAACGCCATCCGCGCCCGGATCAGCAACGATTCAAACGCCTTGGGCGAAATTTCCAGTGCTTGCGCGGCCATCGGCCCTGTCAATCCTTCCCAATAGGTCAGCACGATGGCAGCGCGTTGCCGATCGGGCAGCGCCGCCACGCAGCCCTGAATGCGCGTGGCCAGATCGGCGCCCGCCAGCGTGGCATCAGCCAACGGCGCCGGATCGATGCTGTCCGGCAGGTCGGCCATGGTTTGCGGCCGCTTGCGGCGGCTGCGATCGATGGCCAGGTTGGTCACGGTACGGTGCAGCCATGCTCCCACCCCGGCCTGCCCGGCCTGCCAGCGTGCCGCCTGGCGCCACAGCCGGGCAAAAGCCTCCTGCACCAGATCCTCGGCCTCGCCGGCATCGCCGGTCAGCCGCCACGCCAGCCGGAATCCGGCGGCGCCATGGCGTTCGAGCAGCCAGCGCAGGGCCATCGCCTCACCGCGGGCGACGGCGGCCATCAGGCTGTCATCATCCTGACCGGGATCGGCCAGTCGTTGCATCAACACCGCGCGCTCACCTGGTTGCTCAAGCGCTCAACGACAACGGACGGGATTTCCCTTCGCGATCGGCGCGATTTTCTTTGCCGGCCGCGAAGGAGTGCCCGCCAATTGCCCGTTGTACCCAGAACAATTGGCGCGGCGCGGGGATCAGGCATGATGACACCAAGAATTTCACGGGCTGTGATGGGTGCATTGGCAACAGCAATGTTTGTGGGGTTGGCGGAGCCTGCCGCCGCGCAAGACGCTGCCCCCGGCCAGACCGTTGAGGATGCCCGGCCATGGACCCTGTCGGTTTCGGGCGGGATCACCGCAGTGCAGGCCCAGGCCGATCAGCCGTTCGTGGCCCTGGGTCTCACCCGCAATTTCGGTGACAATTGGGTCAAGGCCGACGTGACCTATGTCGGCAGCGGCAATGCGCGCGGCCTGACCATCCCGGCCAACAACTGGATTGTCGGGCTGGCCGCCGGCACCTATGCCGACAATCTCGGGCTGGAAGCGCATGTCTCGCTCGGCCGGCGCCAGTTCGATGCCAGCAGCTTTCGCACCGCGGCCGGGGCGGCGATTGCGGTGGACCGGTCGGGCAGTCTGTTCGGCATCGGCGCCTCGCTCAGCTATGATGTGGCGCTCACCGATCGACTGTTCCTGACCCCCTTTGCCGGCGTGGATTACAACCGCATCGATTTTGCCGTCGCGCTCACCGGCCCGACCGGGCGGCCGCTCAGCAGCCAGCGTCAGGACAGCGATGGCGTCACCGGCTCGGCAGGGGCGGCGCTGACCCATGTGTTTGCTGCTGATGCCGGCAGCATCGGCCTGTCAGGCACGATCAACACCGCCAGCAATATCGCGGCGGTGGGCCAGGTCGGCTTTGGCCAGCGCACCACCGCCGGTACGCCGCGCTTCGTCGATGCGCCGCGTCAGTCGGGCACCTGGGGGGAACTGGCCGCCACCGTTTCGTTCAACGCCAGTGCGGCCGTGGCCATTGATCTCAGCGTCATCCGGACGTTCAGCTTCCCGTTTGGCGAGACCACGGCCGGCATCGGTGGGCTGCGCTTCCGCTTTTGAGGCGCGGATTATTGATGCAACTGCGGCAGCCGGCCATCGGCCATGGCGGCCTTCAGGAAATCGATGAAGGCGCGCAGCTTGGGCAGCACCTGGGCATGGCCGGGATAATGCAGGAACAGGCCGGGGCTGGTCGGCGCCAGATGATCGAGCACGGTTTCCAGCCGGCCATCGGCGATCTGCTGTTCGACCAGCGGCCCGCTGATCTGCGCCAGGCCCAGCCCGCGTTCCACCAGTGCGCCCACCGTGCTGTAATCATTGACGATGATGCGGCCCTTCACATTGACCTCGACGCTGCGGTTGCCATCACTGAACCGCCACGGGAACAGGCCGCCACTGCCGCTGAGGCGTTGGCGGATGCAATTGTGGCTTTTCAGATCGGCGAGCGTCTGCGGCCGGCCATGAGATTCGAAATAGTCCGGCGTCGCGACGACCACATATCGGAACGGCGTGGAGAGTCGCACGCTGATCATGTCTGCCTCCAGCAGTTCGCCGATGCGGATGCCGGCATCATGGCCGCTGGCCGCCAGATCGATGATGGCGTCTTCGGCGATGATCTCCACATCGATATCGGGATAGGCGGCGCAGAAATCGGCCAGGATCGGCTCGATCACCAGTCGCACCACGGCGCGTGGCATGTTGAGCCGCAGCAGGCCCGACGGGCGGGCGCCCAGCGTGCGGGCATCGGCCCAGGCGGCATTCAGGCTGGCCCAGGCGGGCACGGCCTGGGCGTGAAAGCGCAGGCCCGCCTCGGTCAGGCCCACCGATCGTGTGGTGCGGATGAACAGCGGCACGCCGATCCGGTCTTCCATCTGGCGGATCGTCTGGCTGATGGCGGATGGCGACACGCCCAGATCCTCGGCGGCGGCGCGGAACGATCGATGCTCGGCGACGCGCAGGAAGGCGTCCAGGCCGTCCAGGAGGTTGCGAGGAATTATATAGTCCTGCTTCACGGGGCGACCATTATTATGTGGATTATCTTGTATCTGAGTGTGACTTAAAACTTGCTCATCGGCAAGCCCCCCGGCAACGCCCGCCGTCAGCCGATCGCAAGAAGGACCCCGGACCATGATCACCAGCTTCAACCTCGACCGCATCACCCTCGTTGGCCTGGCCATGGCCGGCCTGCTGCCCTTCCTCGCCTTGAGCCCCGCCCCTGCCCATGCTGCGTCCCGCGCGGTGCCGGTTGACTGCGCTGCGGATGCCGCTGCCGTGCGCGGCCAAGCCGAATCGGCCGATCCCAAGGCCGCCGCCCGCGCGCTGAAGGCCGTGCGCATTGCCGAGAAGATCTGCGCAGAAGGCGGCAGCTTCGAAGCTGGCAAGAAATTCGCCCAGGCGCGCGCCCAACTCGACGCCGGCGTGCAGTTGGCCGCCCGCCGCTGAGCGCCGACCGGCAAGCCGAAAGGGCCGCGCTTCCGGGTGGAAGCGCGGCCCTTTTCTGCACGGGGTCATTCGACCCGATCGGCGTTACGGCCCGATCGCGGGCGAATTGCGGTTATCATGAGGGTGAAGCCACTGGCCCGGCCGGTGGCGACCGGACCAGTGGCGAACCATGCCGTTGTCTGTTGCACATGTGGACAGCGCCGGGGGGCGTGTCGCGTGCACGGCACGATTCTCGCGGCGGCTCCCCTATTCAGCCGCCGCTTACTCGGCAGGTCATGGGGCGCCTGCGTTATCCTGTACACCGGTACTGACAAGGGAGCGCAAATTATTGTAAAGACTGTGGAAGTCGCCTTCCTTGCTCAACAGATGCTCAAAGCCGTTGACCTTGCAATACGACGACGCCCACATGTTGTTCCGTACGGAGTTGGGAGTGGTCGCGATGATCCGGGAATGCTTGTCCCTGAATTTGATGCGTCGTGCCAGCTCGATGCCCGTCATGGCAGGCACCTCGATGTCGATCAGCGTCAGATCAAAGTTGCTCTGGCGTACCCGCAACCAGGCGTCGTTGCAGTTGGAAAAGCTGACGACGACGTGTCCCTCCTCGCTCAACTTCCTGGCAAGGCGAGTGCGAAAACTGGCATCCGCATCGACCAGCAGGATTTGAAGCGGCTTGGCATTCTCGGCCCGAGCGGCTTTGGCTGCGTCGAGGGCCGCTTCCATTCTCTCGTCATGCATTGTTCATGCTCCATGCTTCCCACCGGCCCGCCTTGGGCACAGACTGCCCGCTGCGCTTCACGAGCAGGAAACGTCCCGGCACCACCGGGGCATGGCGCCGATCAGTTCGAGGTTCATGATGATGCGCCCTGGTCGGCCATCAGCGCGCCGGGTGTGGTCACCGTCCCGGGCAGACTGCGCAACAGTGCAAGCACAGTGAGATTGTCGAAGTTTATGACCAGGCCTTGTTCGGTCGAACCCACCGTGCCCATCGAAATCAACTTTTCCAGCCGACGCCGCATCGTCTGGCGCGGGGTTCCCGTCGCGCGTGCGACTGCGCTTTGCGATGCCGGAACCAATCGGATCGACGCAAGCACAGCGCCCTTGCAGCCCGTCGTGCGGTGCCAGCGTTGCAGATTTGCCGTAGCGATCGTGGCCAGCGTCAGCAGTTCGTCGGGGTTCAACTGGGTGGCCCGTTGCAATTCCTGAAACAACACGGCAGTGCTGTTCAGCACTGTATAGACATCGCTCTGAATTTCGTCAGGTGCGCCCGCCGGGCGCCGGGGCGCGTGCGCATCCCCGCGAGCCGATATTGCAGCCTCGAAGCCACGCGCGAGGCTGGGCGCTGGAACCTGGTTTTCCACGGACATCTACCCTTCCTGCATACAAACGCTACAGACTCGAAAAGGTTAATCGAATTAAAGCAAAAGTAATTCTATCGATAGTCGTTCCGTCATTGCCATTGTGCCAATTAGTATCTTCTTTAGTTGAAACGAATTAGGCAGTGCCAACGTAGTCGCATATATCGGTAAGATATTCGGTTTATACCTACTACTGCGAAATCTGACATTGGGCGAGAGGGGTTTATGCTCATAATGAGCACGAGTGCCCCGCGTATACGTATGGAGATCTCGACATATCCAAAAGGATATAGACTGCTATACGTTCAAAAAAATGCCCGTTCTGGGGCCGCCCCATGCAGCCTGTGGCCTCACCGGCCGCCGTTTTCCGGGCGTGGATCGTGCTGGGCAATCGCGCGTGTTGATCCGGCACCGCCGTCGAAACGCAAACCGTCAGGGCGCGCACCTGTTGATTCGGCAGCCGCTTCATTGCGGAAGGGCACCGCAAAAACGAAAAAGGCCGCGCTTCCGGGTGGAAGCGCGGCCCTTTATCTTGCCCTGATGGCCGATAGCGTCAGTCGTTGCCGCCGGTCAGGAAGTTGGGCAGGCCGCCGGGCTCGCCCTCGCTCGCTTCGGCTTCACGCGGGCGGCGTTCGCCGCCGCCATCACGGCGGGGGCCGCGATCGTCACGGCGAGGGCCGCGATCGCGGTCACCGTCACGACGCGGGCCGCGATCGCCGTCACGGCGAGGCCCGCGATCACCGCGGGGGCCGCGATCATCGCCGCCTTCACGCGGCGGGCGGGTATCCGGCAGTTCCTCGCCGGTTTCCTGATCGACCAGGCGCATCGAAAGCTTGACCTTGCCGCGATCGTCGATGCCGAGCACCTTGACCTTGACCTGCTGGCCTTCGGTCAGCACGTCCTTGACGTTGGCCACACGCTCGTTCTTGATTTCCGAGATGTGCACGAGGCCATCCTTGGCGCCCATGAAGTTCACGAACGCGCCGAAATCGGCCATGTTCACGACCTTGCCGGTGTAGATCTTGCCCACCTCGGCTTCCATGGTGATGCCTTCGATCCACTTGCGCGCGGCGGCAATCTGGGCCGGATCGCTGCTGCTGATCTTCACCGTGCCATCGTCTTCGATGTCGACCTTGGCGCCGGTGGTGGCGACGATCTCGCGGATCACCTTGCCGCCGGTGCCGATGATGTCGCGGATCTTGTCCTTGGGCACCTGCATCGATTCGATGCGCGGCGCGTGCGCGGACAGGCCTTCGCGGGTGCTGTCCAGCGCCTTGGCCATTTCGCCCAGGATATGCTCACGGCCGGCCTTCGCCTGATCAAGCGCGACGCGCATGATCTCTTCGGTGATGCCGGCGACCTTGATGTCCATCTGCAGCGAGGTGACGCCTTCGGTGGTGCCGGCGACCTTGAAGTCCATGTCGCCCAGATGATCTTCATCCCCCAGGATGTCGGACAGGACGGCAAAGTCCTTGCCTTCGAGGATCAGCCCCATGGCGATGCCGGCGCACGGGCGCTTCAGCGGCACGCCGGCGTCCATCAACGCCAGTGAGCCACCGCAGACGGTCGCCATCGAGGACGAACCGTTCGATTCGGTGATGTCGGCCAGCACGCGCACGGTGTAGGGGAATTCTTCCTTGGCCGGCAGCAACGGATGCAGCGCCCGCCAGGCGAGCTTGCCATGGCCGACTTCGCGGCGGCCCGGCGCGCCGAAGCGGCCGACCTCACCCACCGAATAGGGGGGGAAGTTGTAGTGCAGCATGAAGCGTTCATAGCGCAGACCATCGAGGCCATCGATCATCTGTTCGGCATCGGCCGTGCCCAGCGTCGTGGTGACGATCGCCTGGGTTTCGCCGCGGGTGAACAGCGCCGAACCATGGGTGCGCGGCAGGAAGCCGACCATCGCTTCGATCGGGCGGACCGTCTTGGTGTCGCGGCCATCGATGCGGCGGCCTTCGGAGAGGATGGCGCCGCGCACGATGGCGGCTTCCAGCTTCTTGAACAGCTTGCCGGCCTTCATCTGCTCCTGCGGCGTACCGCCGGCAAACACCGCCTTGGCCTTGGCCTTGGCCTCGGCCAGCGCGTTCTGGCGATCGGACTTGCCGCGCAGGCGATAGGCGGCATCGATGTCGGCGCCGATGGCGTCCTTCAACGTGGCCAGCATCGCCTTGTCGTCGGTGATGCTCAGATCCCAGGGATCCTTGGCGGCCTTCTCAGCGAGGCGGATGATGGCATCGATCACCGGCTGGATGGAGCGGTGGGCGAACATCACGCCGTTCAGCATTTCGGCTTCCGAAAGCTCCTTGGCTTCGGATTCGACCATCATCACCGCGTCGGCAGTGCCGGCAACGACGAGATCGAGGCTGCCGTCCTTCACCTGGGTCTTGGTGGGGTTCAGGATATACTCGCCATCGATGTAACCGACGCGGGCACCCGCGATGGGGCCCATGAACGGCACGCCTGACAGGGTGAGCGCAGCCGAAGCCGCGATCAGCGCCAGGATATCGCCTTCGGCTTCGCCATCATAGCTCAGCACATGGGCAATCACGTTGATTTCGTTGTAGAAACCTTCCGGGAACAGCGGGCGCAGCGGGCGATCGATCAGGCGGCTGGTGAGCGTTTCATGCTCGGTGGCGCCGCGTTCGCGCTTGAAGAAGCCGCCGGGAATGCGGCCGGCTGCGGAATATTTTTCCTGATAGTGCACGGTCAGGGGGAAGAAATCCTGCCCCTCCTTCACCGACTTGGCGGCGGTGACAGCGCACAGCACCACGGTTTCGCCCAGGGTGGCGACAACGGCGGCATCAGCCTGGCGGGCAATGCGGCCGGTTTCCAGGGTCAGCTTGCGGCCGCCCCACATCAGTTCTTCTTTGTGAATGGTGAACATGGTCTTCTTCTTTTCCGGGCGACAGGCCCGATTGCCAGCCGCCAACAGCGTGTGTGCCGCCCCTTGTGGCGGCGCCGGCCCGGACACGCGAATTCGTGAAGGGCCGGATAAACGAACGGCCCCCGGTTGGGGGCCGTTCCGGTTGTGGGCTTACTTGCGCAGGCCCAGTTTGGTGATCAGCGCGGTATAGCGCGCGGCGTCTTTTTTCTTCAGATAATCCAGCAGCGAGCGGCGCGTGTTGACCAGCACCAGCAGGCCGCGCCGGCTGTGATTGTCCTTGCCGTGGGTCTTGAAATGTTCGGTCAGGTTGACAATGCGTTCCGTCAGGATGGCGACCTGAACTTCCGGCGAACCGGTGTCGGTGGCGCTGCGGGCATTGCTGCTGATGATTTCGGCTTTCTTTTCGGCGGATACCGACATCGTGTTACTCCTTCAATCGAGGTTGAACCCGCGCAGCACCCGCACCTCGCCCTGATGGGCCTCGACCAATGCAACGGGAACAGAACCGTTGCAGGCGAGATGAGTGCCGTTGCTGGCTGGGTGCCCGACAAGCCTGCGCCCCTGATGGAGTGCCGCCGCTTCGTCTGGCGTGATATGCAGAGCCGGGATGTCGTCCAGCCCTGCCATCAATGGCAAGAGTGCCTGTTCTGGCGTCGGCCCCTGCACCAGTGCGGTCAGTTTGTCCAGCGATATCGCCTGACCAAGGCTGAACGGCCCGGACTTTGTGCGGCGCAGCATCGTGACGTGGCCGACCGTGCCGAGCGCGTAGGCGATATCGCGCGCCAGGCTGCGGATATAGGTGCCCTTGGAGACATGGCTGCTGAACGTCGCGCTTTCCGGCGTGGAGGCGGTGAGCGTGAGCGCGTGGATGGTGAGCTGGCGGGCGGCCAGCGTGACCTCGGCCCCGGCGCGGGCGAGGGCATAGGCGCGCTTTCCATCGACCTTCAGTGCGGAATATTGCGGCGGAATCTGCGAGATCGGCCCGGTGAAGCGCGGCAGCACGGCGGCAATGGCGGCGGCATCGGGGCGCACGTCGCTGCTGGCGGTGATGGCGCCTTCGGCGTCCAATGTGCTGGTCTCGCTGCCGAACTGCACGGTGAAGTCATAGGCCTTGGCGGCATCGAGCATGCGCCCGGCCAATTTGGTGGCTTCGCCCAGCGCGATCGGCAGCACGCCGGTGGCCAGCGGATCGAGCGTGCCGCCATGGCCGATGCGCGGGATCGGCAGGCCGGCGGTGCGGAAAATGCGCTTCACCGCGGCGACCCCCTGCGCACTGGTCAGGCCGAGCGGCTTGTCGAGAATGATCCAGCCGTTGAGGGACATCAGCAGGCCAGCGCCTGGACATGGCCGGCTTCGGCATAGGCGAGGATGCTGCGGTCACTTGTGAGCAACAACAGATCGTCGGCGCGGGCCTGGGCGACCAGCAGCCGGTCGGCCGGGTCACGGTGGAAGGGTTCCGGAAGGTTCGCGGCTGCCAGGGCCGACTGCCACGATAGATCAAGGGCGTCGGCGCGGAAATTCGTGAGGAAGCGTTGCACCCAGCCGCGCGCATCGCCGCCAAACAATATCCGTGTGTTGCCGGTTCGCGTGGCCAGCGTGCCAATTTCCCAGGCCGACACCGACGAGACCAACAGACGACCGGCGGCGCTGCGCACCGCTTCGCGGCAGGCTGCCGAAACCGCCATACCCTCGCTCAGCCGCAGGATGACATTGGTATCGAGCAACAGATAGCCCGAGCGGTTCACTCGAAGCTCGCAGCCGACGCTTCGACAAGCGCAGCCATTTGCGCGCCGAGTTCGGCCAGGTCGGCTTCAAGGGTGGCGAAATCGGTGACGGTTAGGCCGGTGCTGCCCTTCATGCAGCCGAACGGGTCCATCACAGCGGCTCCGGCCTGCTCACCTTCAAAGCTGAGCGTGACATAGGCCTTGCCGCGCTTGGTGATGTTCACCCGATCAAGGCGGTGCGTCGCGCCAGCGGCCATCAGGTCCAGGCATTGTGCCTTGAACTGGCTGGCTGACAAGGTGAGTTCGCGGGGCATGGGAGTCGTCCTGCGGCTGAAATGACCATTTCAATATGACCATTTCAGCCCGATAAAGCAACTGGTGCCTCAATCCTCATCCTCGATGCCGTCGGCCAGGTTTTTCCATGGGCGCGGCGCCGTGGTGGGCAGCGGCGGCAGATCGCGGGCGATGTCCGGGCGTTTCAGCACGGCATCGATGCGGGCGCCGGCGTCAAAGCTTTCGTCGCGGCGGAAGCTCAGGTCGGGCGTGTATTTCGTCGCCAGCCGCTTGGCGACTTCGCCGCGCAGCCAGCCGCGGTGCTGGCCGAGCGCTTTGACCACCGCGTCGTCATCGCCGTTGGAGGCCTTCACGAACACGATGGCGTGGCGCAGATCGGGGGTGACGCGCACTTCCGATACCGAAATGATGGTGCGGGTGATCACCTCGTCGCGCAGATCGCCGCGCGCGACGATTTCGGCCAGCGCATGGCGCACCTGTTCGCCGATGCGCTGCAGGCGGATCGGGCGGCCCTTGGGATCGGCGGCTGGTGGTGTGGGCTTGGGCATCGGCAAAATCCTCCCCCTCCCGCACGCGGGAGGGGGTGAGAATTACAAGGTCCGCTCTTTCATCTCGACTTCATAAGTCTCGATGATGTCGCCCACCTTCACATCCGACGAATCGGCCAGCGTGATGCCGCATTCCAGCCCCACCTTCACCTCTGGCACATCTTCCTTGAAGCGGCGCAGCGAGGCGATGAAACCGGTGTAGATGATGACATCGTCGCGCATGACGCGGGCACGCAGGGCCTTCTTGATATAGCCTTCGGTGACCCGCAGGCCGGCCGCCTTGCCGACCTTGCCGGCCTGGAACACATCCAGCACCTGGGCGCGGCCAACGACCGTTTCAAAGGCTTCGGGGCCGAGCTGGCCCGCCATCGCCGCCTTCACGTCGTCGATCAGATCATAGATGACGTCGTAATATTTCAGCGCCACCTGATCACGCTGGGCGATCTCGCGGGCCTTGGCATTGGCGCGCACGTTGAAGCCGATCACCGGGGCGCCGCTGGCCTTGGCCAGGGTGACGTCGCTTTCGGTGATGCCGCCGGTGCTGGCGATCAGCACCTTGGCGCGGATCTGGTCGCTGCCGATCTTGTTCACCGCGCCGGCGATGGCTTCGGCAGACCCTTGCGTGTCGGCCTTGATCACCAGCGGATATTCCTGGACCTTCTTGGCGCGCAGCACCGAGAACATGTCCTCCAGGCGCGCCGGGCCATTGGCGCCGGTGCGCTTGGCGGTGGCGAGACCGGCACGATATTCCGCGACTTCGCGGGCACGGGCTTCGTCTTCCACCACGGTGACCAGATCGCCGGCTTGCGGCACGCCGCCCAGGCCAAGCACTTCGACCGCCGCCGACGGGCCAGCCTCTTTCACCTGCACACCCTTGTCGTCGGTGAGCGCACGCACGCGGCCCCATTCCTGGCCCATCACGAAGATGTCGCCGCGCTTCAGGGTGCCGCGCCCGATCAGCACGGTGGCCAGCGGGCCCTTGCCCTTGTCCAGGCGGGCTTCGATCACGGTGCCTTCAGCGGATCGGCCGGGATTGGCGCGCAGATCCAGCACTTCGGCTTGCAGCAGGATCTTCTCCAGCAACTCGTCGAGGCCGGTCTTCTGGGTAGCGGAAATTTCCGCGTCCATCACGTCGCCGCCCATTTCTTCCACCTGCACATCCTGTTGCAGCAGGGCGGTGCGGATGCGGCTGGCATCGGCGCCGGCCTTGTCCATCTTGTTGATGGCCACGATCATCGGCACGCCGGCCGCCTTGGTGTGCTGGATGGCTTCGATGGTCTGCGGCATGATCCCGTCATCCCAGGCCACGACCAGCACGACGATATCGGTCACGCCGGCGCCGCGGGCGCGCATCTGGGTGAAGGCTTCGTGGCCGGGCGTGTCGAGGAAGGTGATCTTCTGCTTGTCCTTGGTGACGATCTGATAGGCACCGATCTGCTGGGTGATGCCGCCGGCTTCGCCCTTCACCACATTCGATCCACGCAGCGCATCGAGCAGGCTGGTCTTGCCGTGATCGACATGGCCCATGATGGTCACCACGGGCGGACGCGGGCTCATGTCCTCTTCAACGTCGGCCGCGCCAACCATGCCCTTTTCGACATCGCTTTCGGAAACGCGGATGATGTTGTGGCCGAATTCGGTCAGCACCAGTTCGGCGGTGTCCTGATCGATTTCCTCCAGCGCCGCCGTCGGCACGCCCAGCCGGGCGAGCAGGCGCACGACATTGTTGGTGCGTTCGGCCATGCGGTTGGCGAGTTCCTGCACGGTGATCGTGTCGGGCACGGTCACATCGCGCACCTGCTTGGCCTGGCTGCCCAGCCGGCCGCGTTCCTTTTCGCGGGCGCGGCGCAGCGCCGCCAGGCTGCGGACACGGGTGTTGCCTTCATCGTCCAGCGCGCGCGTGACGGTCAGCTTGCCGGATTTGCGGCGATCATCGGCGCCCTTGACCAGGCGCTGCGGCTTGGGCGCTTCGGGCTTGCGGCCCGGAATGATGCGCACGCGCATGCTGTCGTCGTCATCTTCCATCGCGCCGGCCGGGATCACCATGCCATCGGCATCGGTTTCCGGCACCGGATCGGGGCGGGTGGCGAGTTCCTCGGCGGCAAGCCGCTTTTCATCCAGGCGGCGGCGATCTTCCTCCTCGCGAGCGGCGCGCTCCTGCTCTTCGCGGATGCGCACCTCTTCCATCAGGCGCAGCCGGTCTTCCTCGGCCTGGCGCTGATAGAGCGCGGCCATTTCGCCCGGAGTCATGCGGCCACGCTGCGGCGCGCCGGTCTGCTGTGGCGGGCGCATGCCGGGGCGCTGTCCGGCGCCGGCTTGTGGCGGGCGGCCGGTCTGGCCGGGACGCGGCTGCGGTGGCGGGGCCGGGCGCGCGACCGGTGCCGTGGCAGCCGGCTTCGGCGGCGGCACGGGTTCCGGTGCCTTGGCCTCCGCCGACGGCGCGGTTTGCGGTGCCGGCGTTTCGGGGGCCTTGGCTTCGGTGGCCGGTGCGTCCGCAGTTGGCGCGTCCGGTGTCGGTGCTTCAGGGGTCGGCACGTCGCGCGCCGGCGCCGGCACGCGCTCGACCGGGCGGAAGGTGACCGGCGGCGGCATTGTCGGGCGCGGCGGGGCCGGCTCCGGTGCGCGGGTGGTGACGGGCGGCGGTGCAGGTTCCGGTGCCGGCGGTGTCACCGGCTGGGGCGCGCGCGCCACCGGCGGCGCGGCGACGGGGGCAGGTGGCGGTGCAGCCGCAACCGGCTCCGGCGCGGGGGCATCGCCGGGGCGATGCAGCACGCGCGTGCGCTTCACTTCCACGACCACCTGTTTGGTGCGGCCATGGCTGAATTGCTGCTTCACCTTGCCGACCTCGACCGACTTGTTGAGGCCGAGGGGGGCACGCATGCCAAGCTTGGGTTTGTTGTCGTCACTCATTGTCGCGCCTAATGCCTCTCAAGGGCGTCTGCCGCAACCTCTGTTGCGCCGCCCGTCTGTTCAAACTCAGTCTCTGTTTCGGTTCCGGTATCGCGTTCGGGCTGGGCAAAGCCCGCCCAGCGATCGATATCAGCCAGCACCCGCGCTGCCGCCGCCGGGTCGGTGAGCGCGGCATGCACCGCATTGTCGCGGCCCAGCGCTGCCGACAAGGCGTCGCGGGGGATCGGCAAGCGGCGTTGGGCGATATCGACGCCCAGTGATTCGCCCACCGCCCGCGCCATGCCATCCAGCCGGTCGGCCCCATCGGGGCGGGCATCGCCAGCGTGCAGCACCAGCCACACCTTGCCGGCGCGCAGCGCCTCGCGCACCCGTTCCTCGCCGATGATCAGGTTGCCGGCACGCTTTTCCAGCCCCAGCCGCGCCAGCAGGCGTTGCCGCAGGCTGACTTCGATGCGCAGCCCCAGATCGTCGGGGAATGTGAAGCTGTTGGCCTTGAACGCGCGCGCCAACGCCCCGCGCAGGCGGCCGCGCGCCGCCACGCTGTCGAACAGGCTGCGATCCGCGCTGATCCAGGCACCACGGCCCGGCAGCCGTTCCGACCAGTCGGCGGCGACCTGGCCATCGGGCCCCAGCGCCAGCCGGATCAGGTGCGCGCGCGGCGCAGCTTCGCCGGTCAGGATGCAGCGGCGTTCGCTGCTCCCTTTGCGGTGCGCTTCATCGGCAGCCGGCGGTTCCGGCGTCAGGCGATCATTGGCTTCCATCCGCTGATGCGTCCTCCTCATCAGCAAACCAGTGTGCCCGCGCGGCCATGATGATGCGGTTGCCATCATCTTCGGACAGGCCGAATTCCTTGAGGATGCCGCTGCGGCCGACCAGTTCATCAGAGGCCAGGTCGCCCAGATCATCGAGGGTGCGGATATTCTTCTTGCCCAGCACCACCAGCATGGCCTCGGTCAGCCCTTCGATGGCGGCAACATCATCCTCGACGCCCAGCCCGCGGCGTTCTTCACGGGCGGTGGCTTCGCGGCGTTCCAGCGCTTCGATGGCGCGATTCTGCAATTCGGTGCCCAGATCCTCGTCAAAGCCTTCGATGCCGGCGATTTCGGCGAGATCGACATAAGCAACTTCTTCCAGCTCGGAGAAGCCTTCGGCGACCAGCAGCTGCGCCAACGTCTCATCGACGTCCAGTTCGGTCTGGAACAGTTCGGACTTCTCGACGAATTCCTTCTGCCGGCGCTCGCTTTCATCGGCTTCGGTCATGATGTCGATCTGCTTGCCGGTCAGCGCGCTGGCCAGACGGACATTCTGGCCGCGACGGCCGATGGCCAGGCTCAACTGATCGTCGGGCACCACCACATCGATGCGATTGTCTTCTTCGTCCAGCACGACCTTGGCGACTTCGGCCGGCTGCAGTGCGTTGACGACGAAGGTGGCGGTATCGGCTGACCAGGGGATGATGTCGATCTTTTCGCCCTGCAATTCCTGCACCACGGCCTGCACGCGGCTGCCCTTCATGCCGACGCAGGCGCCAACCGGATCGATGCTGCTGTCGCGGCTGATCACGCCGATCTTGGCGCGGCTGCCCGGATCGCGGGCGACGGCCTTGATCTCGATGATGCCGTCATAGATTTCCGGCACTTCCTGGGCGAACAGCTTCTTCATGAAATCGCCGTGCGCGCGGGACAGGAAAATCTGCGGGCCGCGCGGTTCGCGGCGCACACTGGCGATCAGGCTGCGCACCCGGTCACCGGGCTTCAGCACTTCGCGCGGGATCTGCTGGTCGCGGCGGATCACGCCTTCGGCCTTGCCCAGATCGACGACGACATGGCCGAATTCGGCGCGCTTGACGACGCCGGTGATGATCTCGCCCTGGCGGTCCTTGAACTCTTCATACTGGCGGTCGCGCTCGGCATCGCGCACCTTCTGCACGATCACCTGCTTGGCGCCCTGGGCGGCGATGCGGCCGAATTCCACCGGCGGCAGCGGATCGACGACATAGCTGCCGATTTCGGCCGACTTGTCTTTCTTCAGCGCGTCCTTCAGGCTGACCTGCTTGAAGAAATCTTCGGGTTCCTCAACCACTTCCAGCACGCGCCACAGCCGGGTTTCGCCGGATTTCGGGTCGATCTTGGCGCGAATGTCGTTTTCGGCACCATAGCGCGCGCGGGCGGCGCGCTGGATGGCGTCCTCCATGGCTTCGATCACGATGCCGCGGTCGATGCTCTTCTCCCGCGCCACCGCATCGGCAATGGCGAGCAGTTCGGCGCGATTGGCCGTCAGGGATGTGGCATGAGCATTGTTGGGGTTGGGGGCAAGGGCCATTTCAGTCCTCCGAAAGATCGTGGTCGGGGGTTTCGTTGTCATTGTCGGCGGCAGCACCGCTTTCGATGATTTCGTCGGCGCCGGTGGTGTCCAGCGGGCGGGTGGCGGCAATCAGCCGGTCGGTCAGCACCAGCTTGGCCGCGCGGATATTGGCCATGGGCAGGCGCAACTGCTGCCCGGTCTTGCCGGTGATCAGCACGTCGTCGCCGTCCAGCGCGGTGATGTCGCCGTGGGCACGGGCGCGGCCGTCCACCATCGGCTCCAGCTTCATGCGGGCTTCGTGGCCGATCCAGTTCTGCCAGTCGATGGCGCGGGTCAGCGGCCGGTCGATGCCAGGGGAGGAGACTTCCAGCGCATATTCGGACGGAATCGGATCGGATTCTTCCAGCGGCAGATCGAGCGCACGGGACAGCGCGGCACATTGATCGAGCGTCAACTGGCCGGTCGCCTTGTCTTCGGCCATCACCTGCAGCGTCAGCGCGCCCGGCTGGCCCGAAAGCTGGATGCGCACCAGTTCCAGGCCCATCGCTGCCACCACGGGCGCGATGATGCTGGACAGGCGGGCATCAAGATCGGTCTGGGACAAAATCTGGCGTCTCCGGTTGGTGGTCTTGGCAGGGAAAGCGGTCTGGCGCCGCGCAGCGGGGCCGCGCAGCCTGCAAACCATCAGCCATGCAGGAACAAGGCCGCCTATACGCCAGCGGTGGCCATGCAGCAAGCATCCTGTCGTGCGCCGCGCCAGCATCGGCACAAGGATGTTTTTCCGCTTAACAAAGCCTATCGAATAGGCTAACGAAAGCTGCAATTAACTCTAAATTAACGTTCTTGGAGTGCGATCGACATGCGTGCCGTTCAGATTCTTCTCGTGCCGATGCTCGTGGGACTGGCTGGGGTCGATCAGGCCGCGGCGGTCGCCGTTGCTGTCAACAAGCCCAGCTTCCAGGTCACCAGCATCGGCAATCTGGTGATGGGGGCGAAATATCGCGTGTCGCCGACCAATTTCGACCTTTCGCTGGATTCGGGCGGCGGCACGCAGGGCTTCAACACCATCAGTACGAATGTCGGCAATCTGGCCTCCTTGCACAACGTCACCTTCGACTTCAGCCTGCGCAATATTGCCGGGCAGGGCATCGTGTTCAGCCTGACCAGCCCGTCCAATGTGGTGCGTTCGGCGGCGTGGGGCAGTTTTTCGCCAGAATTGACGCCAACACCCACCGTGGCCGCTGCGCAGTTGCAGGCCGCCGCGGCAACCGGGCAGACGGTGGGCACCTTGCTCAGCCCCGGCCAATTGCCGATGAACGCCTTGCATCTGGAGGTATCGAGCCGGATCCGGCCCAACCCCAATGCCACCTACAATCCGGTGGTCAGCCTGTCTGATGTCGCCTTTGTCGCGACGGGCGTTTCCACCTATGGCCACACCATCGCATCCCAGACCGTCACGTCGACCACCAACCTGGTCAATGCCAATTTCAACGAGGTCGGCCCCGGCTTTGCCTCGCAATGGCTGGTGACCAATGGCGATTTCTGGGATTTCGATTGGACGCTGTCGGGCAAGGTGAATGCCCAGATCAACAATATCACGTTTTTCAACGGCGCGACCAACATCGGCAACATCGACGAATTCGTGAAGTTCGGCGTGTCCGGCAAGCAGGTGTCGTTCACCGGCGCCATCCCGGAACCGGCGAGTTGGGCGATGCTGATCGTCGGGTTCGGCCTGGTGGGTGCGGCGATGCGTCGTCATCGTGGCGGGCCGTGGCGGGCATTTGCCTGACCGATCCAGCCATCGCCGCCCTTAACAAGCGCGTTTCCGTTGCCTATAGGCGGCAGCGGAAACAACTTTCGGGGCATCAATCATGGCTGCAATTCTCGGCAAACTGTCCAACGCGCTGCTCATCGGCCTTCTGGCCATGGTCGGCGTCATCATGGCCTTTCATGGCGGGCTGATCGCAGCCGATCCGGGCGGTTGGGTGTTGGGCTTCCTGCGGGTGATCCACGTCTGGGCCGGCATCCTGTGGATCGGCCTCCTCTATTATTTCAATTTCGTGCAGATCCCGACGATGCCGACCGTGCCGGCCGAACTCAAGCCTGGCGTGACCAAGTATATCGCTCCCAAGGCGTTGCTCTATTTCCGCCACGGCTCGCTGCTCACCGTGCTGGCCGGCATCGGCCTGTCCGGCGCGAATCTGGTGGATGCGCTCACCTTTGCCGAAGGGCAGCGCGTGATCGGCCTGGGCATGTGGCTGGGCCTGATCATGGCCTTCAACGTGTGGTTCCTGATCTGGCCGAATCAGAAGATCGCGCTGGGCATCGTGGATGGCACGCCGGAGCAGAAGGCCAAGGCCGGCACCACGGCGATGATCTTCTCGCGCACCAACTTCCTGCTGTCGTTCCCCATGCTCTATTGCATGATTGCGCAGCACGCGATCGGTACGGTCTGATCACAGCGGCAGCGACATGATGGGCCGGCCTGCGCACAGCGGGCCGGCCCTTTTCACGATCAAACCGTGCGCGCAGGGCCGCCGATGCCGGTGGCCGGCGCGCAATCGGGAAATTCGGCATAGCTCGCCTTGCGACCGTTGCGGCTGATCCAGATGCGCAGGGAGGCCAGTTCCGGGCATGCCTTGAAGCGCCAGCGAAATTCCCAGCCATCGGCCCATTGCCGGCCTTCGCGCACTGCAAACTCGCTGCTCGGCAGGCCGGATCGCCGATGATATTCGCGTGCCAGCCGATCGGCGCGTGCCGCGGCGGCCGGCGCATCGATATCGGGATCATACAGGCCCAGCGCCAGCGATCCGCCGGCCAGGGCAGCGATGATGATGAGCAGGATGCGGCGACGGGTCACCGAGCGCTTCTGCATCAAGCCGCCCGGCGGCAAAAGGGGGAAGCGCGGGGCGCGTCCATCATGCACAAACCCCCTGCGGTTTGTGGCAACCGCGTTGACAAGCCTCAGGCCATCCATTACCTGCCCGCCTTCGCATGCGCCGGGGTCTCCCGATTCTGGCCGCATGTTCCGTTTTGAACCATATATCTAAGGTTGAAGTGATGTTCGCAGTGGTGCGCACCGGCGGCAAGCAATACCGGGTCGCCGACGGTGACAAGATCATCGTCGAGAAAATCGATGGGGATGCCGGCGCTGCCGTCAATCTCGAAACCCTGATGACCGGCGAAGGTGCCGCGCTCACCATGGGCGGCAACGTCACCGCCGAAATCGTCGCCCAGACGAAGGGTGACAAGGTGATCATCTTCAAGAAGAAGCGTCGCCACAATTATCGCCGCAAGAACGGTCATCGTCAGCAGCTGACGGTGCTGAAGATCACGTCGGTCGCGTAAGGACATTAACCCATGGCTCACAAGAAAGCAGGCGGCTCGTCCAGGAACGGCCGTGATTCGGAAAGCAAGCGCCTTGGCGTGAAGCGCTTCGGCGGCCAGGCGGTCAACGCCGGCACCATCATCATCCGCCAGCGCGGTACCCCCACCCATGCCGGCCGCAATGTCGGCGTCGGCAAGGATCACACACTCTATGCACTGAGCACCGGCACCGTGGAATTCCACACCGGCAAGCTTGGCCGCAAATATGTGTCGGTCAATCCGGTGGCGGAACCGCTCGCGGCTGAATAAGCCCGGCATCCCGCTGATTTGACAAAGGGGAGCTGGGCGACCGGCTCCCCTTTTGTTTTGGAAATTCCCGCAAAATGCAGTTTCTCGATCAGGCCAAGATCTTCCTCGCATCCGGCGCCGGTGGCGACGGTGCGGTGTCGTTCCGCCGCGAGAAGTTCGTCGAATATGGCGGCCCCGATGGCGGCGATGGCGGCAAGGGCGGCGACATCATCTTCGAATGTGTCGATGGCCTCAACACGCTGATCGATTTCCGTTATTCGCAGCATTTCAAGGCCAAGCGCGGCGAACATGGCATGGGCCGCAACCGCACCGGTGCCGGCGGCGGCGATCTGCTGATCAAGGTGCCGGTGGGCACGCAGATCCTGGCCGACGATGAGGAACGCACCCTGATCGTCGACATGACCAGCGCAGGCCAGCGTGCCATCCTGCTGAAGGGCGGTGACGGCGGCAAAGGCAATGATCATTACAAGACCAGCACCAACCGCGCGCCGCGCCAGTTCCAGCCGGGCTTCCCGGGCCGCGACATGTGGATCTGGCTGCGGTTGAAGCTGCTCGCCGATGTCGGTCTGGTCGGGCAGCCCAATGTCGGCAAATCCAGCCTGATCAACGCGATTTCCAACACCAAGGCCAAGGTCGGCAACTATGCCTTCACCACGCTGAAACCGCAGCTTGGGGTCGTGGCCCACAAGGGGCAGGAACTGGTGATGGCCGATATTCCGGGGCTGATCGCCGGCGCTGCCGATGGCGTCGGCATCGGTGATCGGTTCCTCGGCCATATCGAACGCTGCCGCGTGCTGCTGCATATCGTGGATGCCAGCCTGCCCGGCCCGGTGGCGCAGTGGCAAACCGTGCGCGAGGAACTCGGCGCCTATGGCGGCGGCCTCGATCGCAAGCCGGAGATCTTGGCGCTGTCCAAGATCGATCTGGTCAGCCCCCAGGCGCTGGCCGCCAAGAAGCGCGCGCTGGAACAGGCCAGCGGCGCGCCGGTGTTCTGCATGAGCGCGGTGACGCGCCAAGGCGTGGATGCGGTGCTGGACAAGTTGATGGAGATCGCCGGCCGATCGCAGGCGACGCGCACGACGGGCGGAGATCGGCCGTGGTCACCGCTGTAACGGCCGGATGTGGGGCGCGCGCCCTCACGACACGCACCCAGTCACGCTGGCGCAGGCCAGCATCCCCTATGGGGCGCGTGCCCGTGTCGGCACAGCAGGGCCTGGCGGCGCGCTGGATGCTGGCCTGCACCAGCAGGGCCGGGGAATATCGGAGAGGGGAGTCTGCATGACGCCTGCCGCCGCCTTCGATCCCGCCCTATGCCCGCGATTGGTGGTGAAGATCGGTTCGGCGCTGCTGGTCGATAGCGCCGGCGCGGTGCGCAGCGACTGGTTGGCCGGCGTCGTCGCCGATATTGCCGAGCGTCGCAGCCAGGGCCAGCAGATCGTCCTTGTTTCCTCAGGCGCCATCGCGCTGGGCGCGCGGCGGCTGGGGCTGGAGCGCGGCGGCCGGGCCAGCCTGGAGGATGCGCAGGCGGCGGCCGCGGTGGGCCAGGTGGCGCTGGCCGGCGTTTGGGAACAATTGCTGGCGGCGCGGGGCATGACGGCAGCGCAAGTGCTGCTCACCCTTGGCGATCTGGAGGATCGGCGGCGCTACCTGAATGTCGCGGCGACCATCGCGCGCCTGCTCGATCTGGGCGCGGTGCCGGTACTGAATGAAAATGACACGGTCGCGACCGCCGAAATCCGCTTTGGCGACAATGATCGGCTGGCGGCGCGCGCGGCGCAGGCGGCCGGTGCCACCGGCGTGATCCTGCTGTCGGATGTCGATGGCCTCTACACCGCCAACCCCGCCAGCGATGCCAGCGCCACGCGCATCCCGGTGGTGAAGGCGTTGACGCCAGAGGTGATGGCGATGGCGACCGGCGAGACACGGTCGGGCATGGGATCAGGCGGCATGGCGGCGAAATTGCTGGCGGCGCGCATGGCCGGTGCGGCCGGTATCGCGCTCGCCATCTGCGACGGACGGATTGATCGGCCGTTGACGCATTTTGCCAACAATGCCGGCGGCACGCTGTTCCTGCCGCCGCGCGCTGCGAAGGGCCGCAAGGCCTGGCTGGCCGGGCGCATCACCGTGGCCGGCACGATCATGGTCGATGCCGGTGCGGCGGCCGCGCTGCGGCGCGGCGCGTCGCTGCTGGCGGCGGGCGTGTGCGGGGTTGATGGCCGCTTTCGGCGCGGCGATGTGTTGGCGATCATCGGCCCGGATGGCGAATTGCTGGCGCGCGGTCTCGCCGGCTATGATGCCGATGATGCCGCCACGATCATGGGCCTGCGCAACGAAGCCCATGCTGCTGTCCTTGGCTACGCGCCGCGCGCCGCGTTGGTGCATGCCGATCATCTGGTGCTGATATGAACATGATCAACGATCTCGCCCGCGCCGCGCGCGCGGCCCTGCCGGCGCTGGCGGCCGCGCCCACCGCGCAGAAAGCGCGCGCAGTCCGCACCGCTGCTGCCGCCATCCGCGCACGCGGCACCGAATTGCTGGCGGCCAATGCCGCGGATGTCGCCGCCGCCGTCGGCCTGTCGGCGGCGCTGGTCGATCGGCTGGCGCTGGATGGGCTCCGCGTCGAAGGCATCGCCGCCGGGCTCGATACGGTCGCCGGCCTGCCCGATCCGGTCGGTGAAGTGATCGCGCGCTGGCAACGGCCGAACGGCTTGCAGTTCAGCCGGGTGCGGGTGCCCTTGGGCGTGATCGGCATCATCTATGAAAGCCGGCCTGGCGTGACGGCGGATGCCGCGGCGCTGTGCCTGATGGCCGGCAATGCCTGCCTGTTGCGCGGCGGCAGCGAGGCCGCGCGGTCAAACGCGCTGCTGCTCGATTGCATGGCCGCCGGATTGCGTGATGCCGGCTTGCCGGCAGCGGCGGTGCAGATGGTGCCGGCCGGTGATCGCGCGCTGGTGGGCCAGATGCTCGCCGCGCACGGCCTGATCGATGTGATCATCCCGCGCGGCGGCAAGGGGCTGGTGGCGCGGGTGCAGGCCGATGCACGTGTGCCGGTGCTGGCGCATCTGGATGGCATCAATCATGTCTATGTCGATGCCAGCGCCGATCCCGATGCTGCGGTGGCGGTGGTGGTCAACAGCAAGCTGCGCCGCACGGCGGTGTGTGGTTCGATGGAAACATTGCTGATCGATGCCGCCGCGCCGGCCGCGTTGAAGCAGCAGTTGGTGGCGGCGCTGCTGGATGGGACATGCGAAGTGCGCGGCGATGCGGCCGTGCAGGCGCTGGATGCGCGGGTGGTGCCGGCCGTGGCGCAGGATTGGGATACCGAATATCTCGATGCCATCGCCAGCGTGGCCGAAGTGGCCGGGGTGGACGGCGCCATCGCCCATATCGCCGCCCACGGCAGCCAGCACACCGAATGTGTGATGGCCCAGGATGAAGCCGTGGCCGAACGCTTCCTTGCGCGGGTCGACGCCGCCATCGTGCTGCACAATGCCTCCACCCAGTTCGCCGACGGCGGCGAATTCGGCTTTGGCGCGGAAATCGGCATCGCCACCGGGCGCCTGCACGCCCGCGGGCCGGTCGCGCTGGAAGGATTGACCATCTTCAAGACGCTGGTGCGCGGCACTGGCCAAGTGCGGGCGTGATGGGGTATGGTAACGGAATGGATGCTCGCCGCGCCAATTCTCCGCTTCAGGCTGCCGAACCAGCGGCATGGCCACCGGCGGTCGATGATGGCTGGACCGATACCCCGCTTACCGACGCAGAATGGAACGCCATGCCCGAGGCAGAGCGGCAGGCGATCCTTGAGGCAGAAGCCGAGCTCGACCGTGGTATCTTCGTGCCGCACGAGGAGGTCATGGCCGAACTGCGTGCCATGAAGGCGAAATTTGCGGCCAAGTGCCGATCCTGAAATGGTCTGTCCCCGCCCGGCTGGACCTGCGACGGGTCTATGCCTGGCTTGGTGACGTTGAGCCCGGTATCGCTGAGCCGGTGCTCGATGCGTTGGAAAGCCGGGCCGAATTGCTGATTGAATATCCACGCATCGGCTCACCCGTCCCCGGTGGCCGCCGCAAGTTGAATGAGCCACGCTTCGGCTATCTCATCATCTATCGGCTGCGCGGGCCGGCGGTGGAAATCCTGCGCATCCGCCACGCGCGTGAGGATTGGCGCTGATGGCGCGCATCGGCCTGTTGGGCGGCAGCTTCAACCCGGCGCATGCCGCGCATCGCCACATCAGCCTGGTGGCGATGCAGCAATTGCAACTGGATGCCGTTTGGTGGCTGGTTTCGCCGCAGAACCCGTTGAAATCGCCGGAATCCATGGCAGCGCTCGGTAGCCGCGTCGCCCGCGCCCAGCGCGAAGCGCGGCACCCGCGCATCCGCGTTACCGCGCTGGAGACGGTGCTCGGCACGCGTTATGCGGTCGATACGGTGATCGCGCTCAAACGCCGCTACCCGCAGCATCGCTTCATCTGGCTGGCCGGTGACGACATCGTCGCCGAACTGCACCGCTGGCGGCGTTGGCGGCAGTTCCTGCGTGAAATCCCGCTGGCGGTGGCGCCGCGCCCAGGCGTGACACTGATCGGCGCGCCAGCGCTCAGTTGGGCCGGCTGGTCGCCGATTCTGCCTTCGCGCTGGACGGATGCGCCGCTGCCAGCGATAATCAGGCTTCATGCCGGGCTGCGGCCAGAATCGGCAACTGCACTTCGGCGCCACGATCCCGATTGGGCCAATACAACAAGGATGCACGTTTGACCAAGACTGACCGGGTGGACGAACTCCACGCCATGATCATGCAGAGCCTGGACGATGACCAGGCCGTGGACCCCGTATCCATCCCGCTTGCCGGCAAGACCAGCATCGCCGATTACATGATCGTCGCCAGCGGCCGCAGCGGCCGGCAGGTGGCATCGATGGCCATGAAGATCGCCGAGAAGATGAAGGCCGATTTCGGCCGCAGCGCGCGCGTGCAGGGCCTGCCGACCGCCGATTGGGTGCTGATCGATTGTGGCGACATCATTGTCCATATCTTCCGCCCCGATGTGCGGGTGTTCTACAATCTGGAACGCATGTGGGGCCTCGATGATGCGCCCGCAGCGCCCGCCGCCGGCACGGCCCCGGTCATTGCCACTCCGCGCTGAGTGAAGCTGCACATCATCGCGCGCGGCCGCATCGGTCAATCGCCAGAGGCCGATCTGGTGCAGCGCTATGCGGTACGGCTGAAGGGCCGGCTGGCGATCAGCGAAATCAGCGATACGGCCGCCTGGCCTGCATTCACCGCTGGCCGCACCGTGGTGCTCGATGAACGCGGCCAGGATCTGGCCTCGGCCGATCTGGCCGCGCTGCTGGGCCGCTGGCGCGATGATGGTGCGCGCGAGGTGCGTTTCCTGATCGGGGCGGCCGATGGCCATGATGCGGCAACGCGTGGCCAGGCTGATCTGCTGCTCGGCTTTGGCCGCGCCACCTGGCCGCACATGCTGGTGCGCGCCATGCTCGCCGAACAATTGTATCGCGCGCTGTCCATCCTCGATGGTCATCCCTATCATCGCGGCTGAGCCTGAAAGGCCGCAGGGAGTGGCATTGGCCCCGGCTTCTGCTATTCTGGCCTTTCATTCAACCGAGTCATCCCCACGATGAGCCTGAGCAATAGCTGGAAGATCGCCCTGCCGGTGGCCGCCCTGATCCTGGTGCCCGGCTATGCTGCGGTGCAGGCCGCCGCCGAAACCGATACCTACAAGGAACTCGATGCCTTGATGGACGTGTTCGAACGCGTGCGGGTGATCTATGTCGACAAGGTGGACGACAAGACGCTGATCCGCGGTGCCATCACCGGCATGCTCGCCAGCCTCGATCCGCATTCGGCCTATCTCGATGGCCGGGATTACGCCAATCTGAAACAGACCACCGATGGCGAATATACCGGCCTTGGCCTCACCGTCACCTCCGAAGACGGCGCAGTGAAGGTGGTGACGCCCACCGACGATACGCCGGCCGCGCGCGCTGGCATGAAGGCCGGCGATTACATCACCCACCTGGATGACGAGCTGATCTATGGCGGTTCGCTGAACGACGCCGTGGACAAGATGCGAGGGCTGGCCGGCACCAAGATCAAGCTGACCGTGGTGCGCCAGGGCGAGACCAAGCCGCTGGAATTCACCCTCACCCGCGAGGTCGTGGTGATCCGCCCGGTGAAATGGGAAACGCGTGGGAGCGTCGGCCTGATCCGCATTTCCACCTTCAACAGCAAGACCGGCGATTCGACCCGCGCCGCAGTTGACGGCATCAAGGCCAAGCTGGGCGGCGATGTCGCCGGCTATGTCATCGATCTGCGCTCCAACCCCGGCGGCCTGCTGGATGAAGCGATCAAGGTGTCGGATGTGTTCCTGGAAGGCGGCGAGGTCGTGTCCGAACGCCGCCGTGCCAAGAATGATGTCGATCATCATTATGCCAAGCCGGGCGATGTCACCGATGGCAAACCCGTGCTGGTGCTGGTGGATGAAGGCACGGCGTCGGCGGCTGAAATCGTCGCTGGCGCGCTGCAGGATCATCGCCGTGCACTGGTGCTGGGGCAGCGCAGCTTCGGCAAGGGCAGCGTGCAGACCGTCTATCCGCTGTCCGGCGATACGGCGCTGCGCCTGACGACGGCGCGCTACTTCACGCCGTCAGGACGCAGCGTGCAGGAAAATGGCATCGAACCCGATATCCAGGTGCCGCAATTGTCCGACCCGCGCGTCGCCGATCGCAAACCGATCCGCGAAGCCGATCTGAAAAAGCATCTGATCAACGAATTGAAGGATTCCACCGACAAGTTGGTGGAGCAGGACGCCATCCCCGACCCGCGCTTTGTCGTGAAATCCGACGAGCTGAAGGCCAGGGGCGTGCTGGATTACCAGTTGGATTATGCGCTGAAACTGGTCGGCCGACTTGCACCGCCGGCGGCACCGGCCGTGCAAGTGGCCGGTGCCGGCCCGGCACGCGGCGGATCGCGCTGAATTCACGACAGGCTGCGCGGCGCATCGGTGCAACATGGCCAGATTATTGCGCGTGTCACAACTCGCCGCTAAGCGCATGACGGTCGGCGTTGCGCGTTCGCCGGCCCCGTCCAACGAAAGCCTTGCCTGTGTTGCGTCGCCTGTATGACTGGACCCTGGCCAAGGCCGCCGGCCCCGGCGCCGAACGCTGGTTGATGGGCATCAGCTTTGCCGACAGCAGCTTCTTCCCGGTGCCGCCCGACGTGATGCAGATCCCGATGTCGATCGCGCGCCCGGAACGCTCGCTGCGCTATGCCGGCCTGTCCACCGCGGCGTCGGTGGCAGGGGCCTTGCTCGGCTATGCCATTGGATCGGTGCTGTACCAGACGGTCGGCGTGCCGCTGCTGGATTTTTACGGCTATCAGGACAAGTTCGTGTCCTTCGCCGCCGACATCAAGGCCAACGGCTTCCTGTGGATGCTGGCCTTTGCCTTCCTGCCGATCCCTTACAAGGTGGCGACCATCGCCGCCGGTTCGGTGTCGCTGTCCATCCCGGTGCTGATCGCCGCCTCCATCCTGGGCCGCGGCGGCCGGTTTTTCCTGGTGGCGCTGGTGCTGCGGCGCTTTGGCGCCAAGGCGCAGGAACTGATCGACCGGTATTTCAACACGCTGGCGTTGGCGGCGACGGTGCTGTTCGTCGGCGGCTTTGTTGTGGTCCGCTATGCCTTCTGATGCGGCCGGGCGATTCAAGGCCTCTGCCGGGCCGGCCGTCCTGCTGGCCGGCAGTGCTGCGCTGCTGGCCGGGGCCTGGGGCTTCGAGATCATCGGCGGACTGATGCCGTGTGAAATGTGCTGGTGGCAGCGCTGGGCGTTGCTGGCGACGGCGTTTCTGGCCTTCGATGCGCTGTTGCTTGGCCAGTGGCAGGCGCGCCAGCCGATCTTGCGCCTGGCGGCGCTTCTGTCGGGCTGGCTGGCCCTGCTGGCGATGGCCGGCAATGCCGGCCTCGCGCTGTTTCATGTCGGGGTGGAACAGAAATGGTGGCAGGGGCTTACCCGCTGCACCGCGCCGCCGTTGGCCGGTGACATGAAATCGATGATGGCCGACATATTGGCGCAGCCACTGGTGCGCTGCGACGCCATTCCCTGGCAGATGTTCGGCATTTCCATGGCAGGATGGAATTTCCTGATCGCCCTCGTGCTTGCCGGAGTTGCCGCATGGCTGATGTTGAAACCCAGATCGTGAAGCGTCGCCTTCCCGGTGACCGCCGCCCCGATACGCGCGCGATGATCCGCGTGGATCAGGCCGGCGAAACCGGCGCGGCGCGCATCTATGCCGGGCAATTGGCCGTGATGGGCGGGCGCCACGCCATGGCCGGCGAGATCCGCCACATGGCGGGCCAGGAACAGCGGCATCTGGATGGCATGAACGGCATCATGGTCCGCCGGGGCGTGCGGCCGACCATCTTTGGGCCACTGTGGCACGTGGCCGGCTTTGCCCTTGGTGCCGGCACGGCCCTGCTGGGGCCGAAGGCGGCGATGGCTTGCACCGAAGCGGTCGAAACCGTGATCGACGAGCATTATGGCGAGCAAACCGTGGCACTGGCGGACGGCAGCGATCCGGCGCTGCGGGCGATGATCGACGATTATCGCGCCGACGAAGTCGAGCACCGCGAGGCCGCCACCGCCCACACCGGCGGCGGTGCCTTCCCGATCATGGAAGCCGTGATCCGCGCTGGCTGTCGCGCCGCGATCGCGGTGGCCAAGCGCATCTGACGCGCTAGGCCGTGAACTCATAAATTCCATGCCCCGGCACGGCCCGGAGCGGTCCGGCACGAGTGAGTGAGCGCCGTGGCGGTGGCAGAGCCACCGTCCAAGCGAAGCGAGCGCCCCAGCCGCGTTTACGCGGCGTCCGCCGCTGGGGCCGGGCCGCTCCGGGCCGCCCTTCGGGTTGCCCGCAGAAGCGAAATGGCGTCGTCGACCGGCCTTGCCGGGGGGCGAAGCCCCGCCAGCGGCCGCTCTCCTAGCCATTTCGCTTCTGCGGGCAATGACGGGGTATGGAATTTATGAGTTCACGGCCTAGTTCCGGATCTGGCTGCGCATCTGGTAACGACCGCCGACCCGGCCGGAGAACATCTGCGTCACGCCGGGATGATGCACCGGATCGCCATCCGCATCCGGCAGCAGATTCTGCTGGCTGACATAGGCGACGTAGGTCGATTCCTCGTTTTCGGCGAACAGATGATAAAATGGCTGGTTCTTGTGCGGCCTGATGGCTTCCGGAATCGATTCCCACCATTCCTCGGTGTTGTTGAACGTGGGATCGACATCGAAAATCACGCCGCGGAATGGGAACACGCGGTGGCGCACCACGTCACCGATGGTGAAGGAGGCGGTGTCGGCGGGGCTGTCGGAATCGGGCATTGGCAGCATAGGGATCCAATAAGGGACGGAAATGCCGGCAAACGCAATCCGGCATCCCGCACAATATAGGGGCGCGGCGCACGGGTTGAAGGGGCAGAGATGTCGCGCAAGCCATCGGCCACCCGAACAGGCTTGGCATCTCCGCCCCCCTCCGCTATAGGCGCCCCCCTGACCAGCCTGCGGGCGCATCACGGAGAGGTGCCGGAGTGGTCGATCGGGACGGTCTCGAAAACCGTTGTGGGTGCAAGCTCACCGTGGGTTCGAATCCCACCCTCTCCGCCAGCGCCACATTTCTGCACATCCCCAATCGACCCAAAAAGCCCTTTTCACCTAGGGGCTAACCGGCGTATGCTTCCCCCATGATGCCACGCCGTTCCCCACAATCGCACCGCTGCCGTGGTGGAAAGTGTGGGGAACGGTGTGGGGGCTGGAGCGGGTGACATGGCCGAGAAACTGTTGAAGCCGACGCAACTGGAAACGCTGCGCAAGACGCCGGGGCGGCATGCCGATGGCGGCGGGCTGTTTTTGGAGGTGCGGGAGAGCCGCGCCAGTGTGGGGGAAGACGCCAAGCCAAAGCCCAAAGCCTTCGCCGCGTCTTGGCTGGTGCGCATGCAAGCCGGCGGCAAGCGGCGGGATTTTGGGCTGGGCAGTCTCGATAAGGTGCCGCTGGCCACGGCGCGGGATAAGCGCGATGCCATCCGGGAACAATTCGCGGCGGGTATTGACCCGGTGCTGGAGCGCAAAAAGGCGGCTGGGCTGCCGACGTTCCAAAAGGTGGCGGAGCAACTGCACAAGGAACGCTTGAAGGGCTGGAGCAATGGCAAGCATCGCGACCAATGGATTGCCACGCTGCGCACCTATGCCTTTCCCAAGATGGGCGCGGTGGCGATTGATGAGGTGGAGCGCGGGCATATCCTGGATGTGTTGACGCCGATCTGGCTGGAGAAGCCGGAAACGGCGCGGCGGGTGAAGCAACGCATCGGCGCGGTGCTGGATTGGGCCTATGGCAAGGGCTGGCGCGAGGCTGAGGCTCCCACGCGGGCGCTGGCCAAGGCGCTGCCCAAGAATGACGCCGGGGCCGGGCATTTCACGGCGCTGGCCTATGCCGACATGCCGGGCTTCATGGCCGATCTGCGCAACCGGGAGGGCATGGGCGCGCTTGCGCTGGAGGCGCTGATTTTGACGGCGGCGCGTAGCGGGGAAATCCGGCTGGCCACATGGGGTGAGCTGGACTTGGACGCGGGCCTGTGGAGCATCCCGGCGGCGCGCATGAAGCGCAAGCGGGCGCATGTGGTGCCGCTCTCCAGCGCGGCGCTGGCGGCTTTCCAGCGGGCCAAGGCGCTGCGCACCGATGATGCCGATCTGGTGTTTCCGGGCCTGTCGCCCAAGAAGCCGCTTAGCGATGCCACGCTGGCGGCGGTGTTGAAGCGCATGGGGCAAGACGCGGTGCCGCATGGCTTCCGCTCCAGTTTCAAGGATTGGGCCGGAGAGGTGGGCGGCTTCCCCAATGAATTGAGCGAGGCGGCTTTGGCCCATGCCATCGCTAACAAGGCCGAGGCCGCATATAGGCGCGGTGATCTGCTGGAGCGGCGGCGGGTGATGATGGAAGCATGGGCGCGTTACTGTGACGGCGCGGCGGCTGGCGGCAACGTGGTGCCGATGGTGGCTGCGTGACAAAGCGCCAATCCCGCGATGCTTTAAAACTTTCTTGGAGTTTAGAACTTTTTCATTCGATGGCCCACAGTGCTGGCAAGTGTGAAGCCGCACTCAATGAACAGTCTCTTGCGCAAGCTTTGGATTGGGCGATTGAACAGCATCGCATCCGGCATCCGGCCCTAATGGTTGGATTTGAGGTGGTGGATGCATTGTCAATAATTGCCCACGCGCTAGACAATCCATCTTCAGAATATCGATTAGAGTTGGTGCGGAAGGGTAGGCGCTCCAAGCGTAAATCTATGCCGCAATGGGAGGCTGAGTTTGCTAATGCAGAGCAAATAGCGGTATTTGTGTGGGAGCGATTGGGCGAAGGAGTTCAGAGCAAAGCAGCCTTCGGTAAGGCGTGTGATGAATTCAATATAAGCCATGAAACCGCCTATAAGGCAGTTCGCACTACCGCTAATCGATTGATGGAGCGCCGCCGATTCCACACAGCGTCCAACGAGCGAATTGAAGGATATGGCTTGCCGCCTTTCGGCTGGAAAGTTCAACATTCAAGCGAATTCGAGAAATGGCTTGAAGGCTTTGCTGGTGCATCGCCGGAAATTGAGGGGTAGTTGGACGGCTGGGCATCGCCCGGCATCCAGCCGGGCTGCATGACCCGCTGAGGGCCATTGGCCATGCACGAGTCAATCGCAGGCTTCTACACGGTGGCGGAGTTCATCCGTCTTTTCGGTTTGCCGAGGTCAAGCCTTTACCGGCTGGTCAAACAGGGCAAGCTTCGCATCCACAAGATCGGGCGCGCATCGCGCATCGCCAAGAGTGAGGCGGCATCATGGGCGGCTGGCTTGCCGACGTTAGGCGGGGAGACGCGGCCATGATGGGCGGTCTCGAAATGGGGGGAGCCGGTGGTGCGGCTCCCGCCCAAGTCTGCGCTGAAATTGGCACTCCAGCGCCGCTTTCCTACCCCTTCACCGGCATCGCTTCAAGCGACTATGCCACGCGCATCATCGCGGCGCGGTGCCACGTTTCGCCAACCATGGCGCGCCAGATTGCCGAGATCATCGGCATGGGCGGTGCAGCATGAACGCGGCAATCTCCCATCCCCAAAGCGGTGACACGGCAATTGCCAATGCCGCTGGCCAGCCGCGCAAGCGACGGACACGCGGCGCGCCAGTGCTGAGCGCGCAAGGGCCGTTCGGCTTGTTCACCGTGACCGGGCAAACGGCGCGCGCGCTGGTGGCGCTGGTGAAGGCCGGGCCGGCGGGCGTGACGGCGCTGGAGGTCAACTCCTGGGCGTTTCGCAAAGCTGCCTACGTTCACCGGCTCCGCAAGGATAACGGGCTGGCAATCGAAACAGTGCGGGAAAAGCATGATGGGGGGTGGCACGCGCGATACGTGTTGTGCTGCCCTGTCACCTTGCTGGAGGCGGGCCAATGACCGGGCTGATTTTTGAAACGCCGGGCCGATCTGGCGAAACTTGGCGGCTTGAGGTGGTGCAGCACAATGGCCGCACCTTCGCCAATCTGCGCAAGTGGTGGCTGGATAGAGACGGTCAATGGAAGCCGACAAAGCAGGGCGCGACGTTCCCGCGTGAACGCCTATCCGATCTGCGCCGCAACATCGAAGCCTATGAAGCTGGCGACGCGCTGAGCGGGCCGGAAAACGGCTCCTGAGGCCATAACCGGGATGGGGGAGCGGTGCGATTGTGCCGCTCCCTTTTCCTTTGAGCGGCAATCTTGAAACTTACGGAAGGGGGCGCGGCAATGGCGGCTCCGAAGGCCAGCCGGGCGCGTGCATCCTTGGAGAGCGCGGGCGGCGGGCAAGCTGGCACGGTTCGTGCAAATAGAGACGTAGAACCTAAGGTGTGCGCTGAGCGTTGCCGGTGGGGTGGGGCGCGTAACAGCCGCAATCGGGTGACGGCGGCGATATCGCTGCAACAGGCGCGCGGGCTGGTGGCGGCGGCGGCGCATGCGGAGCGCATCGGATTGCCCCCAAATCGGCTGGTGACGCTGCATTGGGCCGCGCTGGGCTTGGGCGATGATCTGGCGGCGGCGGCTATCGGGCGCGTGTTGAAACTGTGGCGCGAGGCGCTGGCGGAGAGGGGCCTTCCGTTCGCGTGTGTCTGGGCGCGGGAGAATGACGACGGCGACGCCAGCAAAGGCTCCCATGTGCATATCCTGGCCCATGTGCCAGCGGCGGCGGGGCCGGGCTTCATGCGACGTTTGCGGGGCTGGGCGCGGCTTGCGGCGGGCGGGCGCATAGACCGGCGGCGCGGGCGGATTGACGGGCCGGCTTATGTCGCGGGCGCGGTCAACACGCGGCGCATCGGCGGGCGGCTGGTGGTCGCACAAGGCGTGCATGAGGCCAATCTGGCTGCGGCGCTGGGCTATCTGCTGAAAGGGGCCGATGAGGCCACGGCGGCGGCGCTGGGCCTGACACGCCGGGAGCCGGGCGGGCGCTTGACCGGCAAGCGTGTCGGCTGGAGCGAGAATATCGGGGCGAAGGCGCGGCGAAGGGTTGAATAAATATTCGGAAATCAAACGGGAGAGCGGCGCGGGTGGCCAATAAAGTATGGGGATTTATTGGGGGAGCGCGGCGGCGGCGAACCGTAAAAGAGGGCGAAATAGGCATCGGGCGTGTCTAAAATAGACGCAGATAGACAGGGCCGGGCCGGGCATGACAGGCCAGCCGGGGCGTTTTCCGTAGCGGTAACGCGGGCGCGCGCTATGTCAGACGATGCCTGAATGTTGGGGCCAGTGCATGGGGGCCAGTCAGCTCGAAACCGGGCCATGCTTCAAGGCGTTGCGGGCGTTGTGAAGGCCAACCGGCGGGCGCGGCGTTTGAATAGAATCAAGCGAAATCAAACGGGCGCTTCGGCTGGGCAACGACAAGCGGGCCTGTGTCGGGCTTCACGCGCGGGCGCATGCGCGAGGCCGGGGGGCGTGAAATCCATGCGGGTGGCGAAACCGGAAACCGTCTACCCTCCACTTCGCACGTATCCACGGTTGAAAATTCACGCCTCCCGATCTGGCAATTTCAAGGGTGCCAGCCGCAAGTGTGGGGAAAAATGTGGGGAACTGGAAAAATGGCGGCAATTTACCGTCATGCGTTGGACGGACACCCTCTCCGCCAAATTTCATTGAATTTGTTACGCTTTTTTTCGATTTTGGGATATGTTC
>NZ_JBBATQ010000011.1:0-111787 GCF_040398665.1 Sandarakinorhabdus sp. | reverse complement strand
CCATCAAAGCAAAGGACTCCACCTCTGATCGGTACCAATCAGGGGGGCACGTCAAGTGTTCAAGGATGACGCATCGGGCGGCTTGGTGACTCGCCCCGCGATGCAGGCCATGTTGGCATTCCTCAAAAGCCGCCGCAAAGAAACCACGGTCGTCATCATCGACGATATCAGCCGCCTCGCGCGTGGCCTGGAAGCGCATCTTAAGTTGCGCGCGGCCATTAGTGCTGTAGGCGGCATACTGGAATCGCCCTCAATCGAGTTCGGCGAGGATTCAGACAGCCAGCTCGTCGAGAATCTTCTCGCGAGCGTGTCACAGCACCAACGCCAAAAGAATGGTGAGCAAACCAAAAACCGAATGCGCGCGCGAACGATGAATGGCTATTGGTCGTTCTATCCGCCGGTTGGCTATCGCTTCGAGCGCGTGGCCGGTCACGGCAAGCTGCTCGTGCGCAACGAACCTGTCGCCTCGATTGTTGCGGAAGCCCTCAATGGCTTCGCAACGGGCCGCTTCGGATCGCAGGGCGAAGTGCAGCGGTTTTTTGAATCGCAGCCGCAATTCCCGAAAGCCAAGAATGGCTGCATCACAATTCAGCGCGTGACCGAAATTCTGAACCAGCCGATCTATTCGGGCCATATCGAAGTGGCAAAATGGGATATATCGCTACGCAAGGGTCAGCATGAAGGGCTGATCACCTTTGAAACCTATCTTGAAATTCAAGAGCGCCTTCACGGCAAGCCGCGCCTGCCGGTGCGCCAGAACGTAAACGCAGATTTCCCACTGCGTGGCTTTGTGACCTGTGGTGATTGCAACCTTCCTTTGACCGCAAACTGGTCGAAGGGGCGGCATACGCACTATCCTTACTACATCTGCCGCACCAAGGGGTGCGCGAGCTCGGGCAAGTCCATCCCGCGCGCTAAGGTCGAAGATGCGTTTGAACAAGTCTTGCGCTGTCTCACTCCATCAAAGGATATCATCGCGCTGGCGTCGCACATATTCCGCGATCTTTGGGATCAACGTGCGGAGTCGGAGAATGCTGCCAAGCTTTCTATGAAGGCAGAGCTTTCGCAGATTGACCGTAAACTCAATCAGCTTCTCGACCGGATTGTCGATGCTGACAGCGAGACGGTGATCAAGGCGTATGAAAAGCGTGTGCAGGAATTTGAATCGCAGAAGCTGCTGCTGAACGAGAAAATCGCAAACTGCGGTCGTCCGTTGCCAGACTATGACGAAACTTTTCGAACCGCGATGGAATTTCTCGCAAGCCCTTGTAAACTATGGACTTCTGAGAGGTTGGAGGACCGCCGTGCGGTGCTCAAATTGGCATTCGCGGACAACTTGGCCTATGTGGCAAAAGAGGGTTTTCGAACCGCTGAATTTTCTTTGCCCTTCAGGGCCTTACAGGATTTTTCAGGATCAAAAAGAGAGATGGTGCGCCCAGCAGGACTCGAACCTGCGACCCCGAGCTTAGAAGGCACGTGCTCTATCCGGCTGAGCTATGGGCGCGTAGGCTTGGGCAATGCCGGTTATTGTCGCAAAAATCCAGTGCGGCGCGCGCCTTCAGCCCTGGGCGAGATCGGTATAGGCCACCACATCATTGTCGGTGGCGATCCACAATCCCGATGGGTCGGCATCCTGGGCGGCCAGCGCCAGCGCCTCGGCAAGCGGGCCATAGAACAAGGTTTCCGCTACCGGATCGCCGTCACCCAGCCGGTAAAGACGCACGCTCGCCGATTCGAACGTGCTGCGCATCAGCGAAAATTGTCGGAATAGGCCTGAATCTTCAGTGTCTTGGGGCCAAGCGGCACCACCTCAACGATCAAGCCATTGGCCTGTGCATAGGCCAGGGCTGCGGCTTCGGTTGGAAAATGCAGCTGGATCTGCCCGGCCGTGAAGCCGCTACCGGTCCAGCCGGTGAGCGGGTCGGCGCGCATGCGATCATCGCGTTCGAATTCCAGCAACCATTCCCCGGTGCGGGCGCGCCCGGATTGCATGGCATGTTTGGGGCGCTGATACAGGCGGGCGTGCATGGCGCTGTTTTGCAGCCTGGCAGGCCCGCCGGCAAGCGCAACTTCGACGGCCAAGCTCAATAGGCGCGGGCAATGGCGAATTCGACCGTTTCGGTGAGCGCCTTGCGCGCCGGACCGTTGGCGAACGTGCCCAGCACATCGATGGCGCGCTGGCCATAATGGCGGGCGCGCGCCATCGTGTCTGCCACCGCATTGGTCTGGCGCAGCAGCTCGCCGGCGCGCACCAGCTCCGCATCGCCAGCCGCACGCCCGGTCATCGCAGCGCGCCAGAATTCCCGTTCCGATTCGCTGCCGCGAGCATAGGCCAGAATCACCGGCAGGGTGATCTTCCCGTCCCGGAAATCGTCGCCGGCATTCTTGCCCATGGTTTGGGCATCCGACACATAATCAATGGCATCATCGACCAGCTGGAAGGCGATGCCCAGATAGCGGCCATAGCTGGCGAGCGCGGCTTCCACCGCATCATCGCGTTCCGCCACCACGGCAGCAATCTGGCAGGCGGCGGCAAACAGCGCGGCGGTCTTGGCGCTGATGATCTCCAGATACCGATCTTCGGTCGTGGTCACGTCGCGCTGCGCGGTCAATTGCGCCACTTCGCCCTCGGCAATCACGGCAGACGCGCGGCTGAGGATCTTGAGGACGCGCAAGCTGCCGTCTTCGACCATCAGTTCAAACGCCCGGCTGAACAGGAAATCACCCACCAATATGCTTGCCGGATTGCCATAAAGCGCGTTGGCCGTGACCTTGCCCCGGCGCAGTCCCGATGCATCGACAACATCGTCATGCAGCAAGGTTGCCGTGTGGATGAACTCCACCGCGGCTGCGAGCCGGTGATGGCGGCTGCCTTCATAGCCCAGCAGCGCCGTGCAGCCGAGCGTCAGCATGGGCCGCAGGCGTTTGCCGCCGCCGGCAATCAGATGCCCGGCCAGTTCCGGAATCAGCGCCACCGGCGATTGCATGCGATCAAGGATGACATGATTGACCGCATTCAGCCCCGACGCGGTCAGTTGCATCAGCGCGGCGATCGACGGCTCACGACCCGGACGCAAAGTATGAACGGTTGCACTCACGGGTTTTTCCATAACCGATGGCGCGGCGCGCGCAAGCGCGGCCTTGCTCACCGCGCCGCTGTGACGCAAACAGATGGCGGCCGCCGCCGTGCCGGCAACAAGGTTTTGGGGGAGTGCGCGTGTCTGATCCGGTTCTGAAGGCGTTTCGCGAAAGCATCGACAATATCGATGCAGCGTTGGTGTTCATGCTTGCCGAACGCTTCAAGATCACGCAGGCCGTTGGCCATTACAAGGCCGAAAACGGCCTGCCACCTGCCGATCCGGGCCGCGAAGCCCAGCAGATCGCACGGCTGCGCAGCCTGGCGGCCAGCGCGAACCTCGATCCGGAATTTTCCGAGAAATTCCTGCGCTTCATCATCGATGAGGTGATCCGCCACCACAGGGCCGCGCAGGGTTGAGGCGTTGATCCAGCCGCGCTTCAGACGGCCTTGGGCAGGCTGATCGTCACCAGCAGTCCCCCCAGATCTTCGGACGAATGAAGGCTGACCCGACCGCCGTACAATTCGGCCACGTCGCGCACGATGGCCAGGCCAAGGCCGGTGCCCGGCTTGTCGGTGTCCAACCGCTCCCCGCGTTCGAACAGGCGGCTGCGCATCGCTTCCGGGATGCCGCGCCCGTCATCCTCCACTTGCACCTCGACCATGTCATCCACCACCGCGATGGTGATGAACACGCGGCCACCACCATGAATCGCGGCATTTTCGACCAGATTGCCAACCATCTCCTCCAGATCCTGGCGCTCGCCGCGAAACGCTGCGGTGCGGTCACCCGCCAGATCGATGGTCACCCGGCCGGAGTGCAGCCGCTCCACGGTGCGCACGATGGCCTCCACCGCAGGCCAGACAGGGGTGCGGGCGCTCGATGCGGCGCGGCGCCCGGCGGCGCGCGCCCGCGCCAGTTGGTGATCGACATGGCGGCGCATCACCTGCACCTGCGTTTCGATCGTGCGCGCCAGCGCATCGTCGCGGCCCCGCGCCTCGCCCAGCATGATGCTCATCGGGGTTTTCAGCGCGTGGGCCAGATTGCCGGCATGGCGCCGCGCCGCTTCGGCCTGCGCCTCGCCATGATCGAGCAATTCGTTGATTTCCCCCACCAGGGGCGCGACTTCGACCGGAAACTGCGCCGCCACCCGCTTGGCACGGCCCGACCGGATCGCCGCGATCGCATCCGACACCCGGCGCAGCGGCGCGAGGCCATAGGTGGATTGCAATGCCGCCATGGCAATCAGGCCCAGCCCAAGCACCGATAACGACCAGAACAGGATCGATCGTGTGCGCACGCGCTGGGCATCGAGATCGCGGCTCGATTGCGCCACCTGGAAATACAGCGGCGTCCGCGCGCCCGGCAGACGCACGCTGCGCCCGATGATGCGCAGCGGCTCACCCGAAAAGATCTTCGCTTCATATTTGCATGGCTGGCGGCAATCGCGGCCGGCTGGCGGGGGCCCGAGCTGGCGATCCCACAGGCTGCGCGACGGAAACGGGGTCTGGCCCTTGCCGGATATCTGCCAGTACAGGCCTGAATAGGGCTCGGCAAAGCGTTGATCGCCCAGCGGACGCAACAGCCGCACCTCGCCGACCTCGTCGAGTTCGGCCGAATTGATCATGGCATTCAGGTTGTTGGCGAGCTGCTCGTCAAAGCTGGCGGTGAGCGTTTCATCAAGCACGCGATCAAGTGCAACGCCGCCCAGCCCAAGCAACAGCGTGATCCACACCGCCGCAATGAGGATCATGCGCCGCCGGAGCGAACGGCCGGAGCTTACGGTTCGGCCCGCAGGTCTGGCCCTTCCCACAACCGAGGCCGCCACAGCCGGGGCTGCAGGATCAGAGCTGATCGTTGAGACTGTAGCCAAGGCCGCGCGTGGTCATGATGAGATCGGCACCCAGTTTCTTGCGGATACGCGTGATGAACACCTCGATGGTGTTGGAATCGCGATCGAAATCCTGATCATAGATATGCTCGATCAATTCGGTGCGGCTGACGACCTTGCCCTTGTGGTGCATCAGATAGCTCAGCAGCTTGAATTCCTGTGCGGTCATCTTCACCGGTTCACCGTTCAGGGTGACCCGGCCCGACCGGCCATCCAGGCGCACGCCGCCCGCCATCAGTTCCGATGTCGCCTGCCCCGCCGCCCGGCGGATCAACGCGCGCAGCCGCGCCACCAGCTCCTCGATCTGGAACGGCTTGGCCAGATAATCATCGGCCCCGGCATCCAGCCCGGCCACCTTGTCCGACCAGCTGTCGCGCGCGGTGAGCACGAGCACCGGCATCAAGCGGCCACTGCGGCGCCAGCGATCCAGTACGGTCAATCCATCCACTTCCGGCAGGCCGAGATCGAGGATGACCGCATCATAGGCCTCGTTGGCCCCGAGATAATGGCCTTCCTCGCCATCCGCAGCATCATCGACGGCATAGCCGGCCTGCTCCAGCGCATTGCGCAACTGGTGCCGCAGGCTCGGCTCATCCTCCACAACCAAGATACGCATCTGCCTCGTTACTCCGTCACATGGCCCGGGGCGCCGGCACCCGAATTGTCTGCCGATCCGATCATCCAATAATACGACCTCAATAGCTTTGCCGACGCCGCACGCGCTCACCGGTGCGTGCATCAACATCCACATTGATCAGATTACCGTCACGCAAGAACCGGAACCGATAGACGCGGCTGTTCTGATCAAACTGCGCACCGATATATTCGCCCGGCGTTTCCTGCACGATCCGCTGCCTTATGGCTTCGAACGGCATGATTTCCCCGGCCTGCACCATATCGCGCACGTCATTCGGGCCCGCCACAACCGGCGCGGCCAGCAACAGGCTGGCAGCCATCAGAAAGAGCCCCAGAACTGGTTTACGGACTGGCATGTCTACATCAAATTCCCAACAAGGTTCCGTCGGCATGCCGCCAGACGCTTGAACAACCCCTGAACATCGCTGTTCTTGCCATCCGTTCATGCAACAAGCCGCGCAGCGGTGCAACCAGTGCAACAGACGGCCGGCCCAGCGCCCCCCACCCACACGCCCCTTGCCAGTCGCGGCATCCTTCGCCACTGCCATGGCAACCATGCCCGAACCCATTCTCACCCTTGATTCCATCGGCCTGAAAACCGGCAGCGACTGGCTGTTCCGGCAATTGTCGCTCACCATCGATGCACGCGACCGGGTGGCCCTGATCGGCCGCAACGGCGCCGGCAAATCGACCTTGCTGAAGATCATCGACGCCAGCCTGCAATTTGATGAAGGCCGCCGCGCGACAGCATCGGGCCTGCGCATCGGCCGGCTGGAGCAGGATCCTCCCATGGCCGAATTTGCCACGTTGGGCGATTATGCCATGGCCGGCGGCGCGCAGCCTTACGAGGTCGAAGCGCTGGCCGACCAACTTGGGATGGACATGGCCCGCCCCGCCGCCACCTCATCGGGCGGGGAACGCCGCCGCGCCGCGCTGGTGCGGGTGCTCGCCGATGCGCCCGATCTGCTGCTGCTCGATGAGCCGACCAACCATCTGGACATCGGTGCCATCACCTGGCTGGAAAACTGGCTGGATCGCAGCCGCTGCGCCCTGGTGGTGATCAGCCATGATCGCGCCTTCCTCACCCGCCTGACCAAGAATTGCCTGTGGCTCGATCGCGGCATGCTGCGCCGGGCCGAGGTGGGCTTTGGCGGGTTCGATGCCTGGGCCGAAGCCGTCGCCGCCGAAGAAGAGCGCACGGCACAGCGCCTGGACACGAAGCTGCGCGCCGAGGAACATTGGCTGCAACGCGGCGTGACAGCGCGGCGCAAACGCAACATGGGCCGGTTGTCGAAATTGATGGACCTGCGCGAAACCCGCCGCAGCCTGGATCGCGGCCCCACCACGGCACGCATTTCCACCCAGAGCGAAGACCCGGGGTCGAAGATCCTTATCGATGCCAAGCATGTATCGGTGGCGTTCGGTGGCCGCGTGCTGATCGATGATCTGTCGCTGCGCGTGCGCAAGGGCGACCGGATCGGCATTGTCGGCCCCAATGGCGCCGGCAAATCCACGTTGATCAAGCTGCTGCTCGGCCAGATCGCGCCCGACGCCGGCAGCATCACCCGCGCAGCCACACTGTTGCCCACCATCATCGATCAGCACCGCCTGCGCCTGAGCGGCCGCACCGTGCGCGAAGTGCTGGCCGATGGCGGCGAATGGCTGGAGGTGAACGGCACCAAGAAACATGTCGCCGGCTATCTGAAGGAATATCTGTTCGAACCCGGCATCCTGGATGCGCCGGCCGCCAGCCTGTCGGGCGGCGAGCAATCGCGGCTGTTGCTGGCTCGCGAATTCGCAACGCCGTCCAATCTGATGGTGCTCGATGAACCGACCAACGATCTCGACATGGAAACGCTCGATCTGATCGAGGAAGTGATCGGCGATTATGACGGCACCGTGCTGCTGGTCAGCCATGATCGCGCCTTTCTGGACCGGGTGGTGACGATGATCGTCGCCATGGATGGCCACGGCCATGCCGATATCAGCGTCGGCAGCTGGAGCGACTGGGCGGCCCGCCAGACCCCGGCCGCGAAGGGCAAGGGCCGTTCTGCCGGATCGACCACGCCGGTCGCCTCTGCTCCGGCGAAAAAGGCCGGCAAGCTCAGTTACAAGGATGCGCGCGAGCTTGCCGAACTGCCTGGCCGTATCGAGGCGCTGGGCCGGGACATCACTGCTCGCGAAGCCCGGCTGGCTGACCCAGAGCTCTATGCGAAAAACCCCACCCGCTTCGCCGCGGTCAGCGCAGATCTCGATGCGCTGCGTGCCGAGATGGAGGGCGCCGAACTGCGCTGGCTCGAACTGGCGGCGATGGAAGAGGGACTGGCCGGCTGAGCGGCCGAACAGACTACGATAAAATTCAAGCTGTTAACTCCCTCCCCCTTGTGGGGAGGGCGACTCGCGCCCCTTGGCGCGAGCGGGGTGGGGGTGGCGCCGGTGGCCGCTTGGGGAACCCCCAGCCCGCTCCTCTGGCGCAGGGTCGCCCTCGCCGCAGCCGGAGGCGACGCGAAGCGTCAACGGGGAAGGCGCCGAAATATTTCTGTTTCAAGCCTATACCGCGCGCCGCATCAGCACATCATCCACCGGCACGCCATCCACGCGGATCGCATCGGCATCAATGGCATAGGGCCGGAACCCGCAGGCCAGATAAAGCGCAATGGCCGGCGCATTGGCGATGGCAACGCTCAATTCCAGCGTTTCCACCCTACCCTTGGCGCGTTCCAGCACTGCGGCGATCAACGCCCGCCCGACGCGGCGCCCACGCGCTGCCGGCGCGACATACATGCCGACCAGGCTGCCGCGATGGCCTTGCTTGCGCCCCGGCTCGACCGACAGCGCCGCCGTGCCGACCAGCCTGCCTTCCACAAAGGCGCCGAAGGTGAAGCGCCGCTGCAGCCTCGCCACCCAGTCTACGATCGGCCACGCCGCTTCCTCATCCCCATCGGCGCCAAACGCGTGGGGATTGTCCCGCAGCCCTTGCAGGCGCAGCGCGCGATAGGCCTCCACATCCGCCGCCGCCAGCGGACGCACGAGCAGATCAGGCAACCTCGGCTCCGGGCGTGACCGCCGGTTCGACGTGCTGCGGCAGCACCACCCGCAACGGTGCGGGCGAAACCTTGGCGGTATCGTGCCGACGGATGAACTGTTCCACCACCGGCGCCACACCTTCGCGCCATTTGCGGCCGTTGAAGATGCCATAATGGCCGGCACCCAATGCCATGTGATAGGCTTTCTTGGTGTCGGGCAGGTTCACGGCCAGTTCGAGCGCAGCGCGCGTCTGGCCGATGCCGGAAATATCATCGCGCTCGCCTTCGATGGCCAGCAGCGCCGTGCGGGTGATCGCCGCCGGATCGGCCAGGCGTCCGCGGTGCCAGAACTGGCCGGTGGCCAACGCCTGACGCTGGAACACCAGATCGATGGTCTGCAGGTAAAATTCGGCCGTCATGTCACAGACGGCGCGATATTCATCATAGAACGCCTTGGTGGCATCCGAGGATTCCGTATCGCCCTCGATCAGGTGTTTGAACATTTCCCAATGCGATTTCATGTGGTTGGCCAGATTCATCGACAGGAAGCCGGACAATTGCAGATAGCCGGGATACACTTTGCGCCCTGCGCCCGGATAGACATCGGGCACGCGCTGGATCACCGCTTGTTCGAACCAGGCATAGGGCCGGTTGTGCGCCAGATCATTCACCGATGTCGGGGCCTTGCGCGTGTCGACCGGCCCTCCCATCAACGTGAGCGTTGGCGGCGCGCACGGGTGATCATCGGCGTTCATCAGGCACACCGCGGCCAGTGCGGGAACCGACGGCTGGCACACGGCCAGCATGTGCGTATCCGGCCCCAGATGCTCCAGAAATTCGATCAGATAATCGACATAGTCGTTCAGATCGAACTTGCCGTCGCCGGTCGGGACTAGCTTGGCATCGCGCCAATCGGTGATGTAGACATCGTGGTCGGGCAGCAACCGCTCAACGGTGCCGCGCAGCAGGGTCGCATAATGGCCCGACATCGGCGCCACCACCAGCACGCGCGGATCGCGCCGGCCAGACACGGCACGCTGGAAATGCTTCAACTGGCCAAACGGCTTTCTCAGCACGATCTCTTCCGACACGGCCACCGATGCGCCATCGACAATGGTGGCCGCCAGACCGAACGGCGGCTTGCCGCGCGGTGCAACCGCGTGGGCAAAGACCTCCAGCGATCGCGCCAGCACCGGCGCCACTGGCGACCACGACATCGGGTTGGCCGTGCTCAACAACAGATCGGAACTGGACTTGGCCATCATGCCGACACCGGCCATCCAGGCGCGCTGCATCTCGAACGACGTGTAAAGCATGGAAATCCTTTCGATGCGGCCTGTCGGCCTGCCCATCTTCCGTGCCATATCGCAGGTGCAGCATAAACCGAAAACTGCGGGCAGCGGACGAATATTCGGGAACGGCCCGGTGGACGGGTGTTGCAACGGTCAAATGCTCCCCCGCGTTGCTGATGCCACAGCCATGCCATTATGATTGAGCAAGAGGCACCTGCCTGTTATCAGCCGCCATGGCTTCCCGTCCGCCGAAACCGCCGCTGCCGCCTGTGGGTGAACGCAAACTGTCCCGGCTGCGGCTGTTGTGGCGGTTCGCTGGCGCCTATCCGTGGCAGTTGGCCGCCGCGCTGACGGCGCTGCTGGTGGCGGCGGTGACCACTTTGGCCATTCCGCAGGGCCTGAAGATGATCGTGGACAACGGTTTTTCGCGCGGCAGCGATCCCGCCGCCATCCGGCCGTTCTTCACCATCTTCCTCGGCCTGGTCGGCATGCTCGGTCTGGCAACCGCGACCCGCTTCTATTTCGTCACCTGGATCGGAGAGCGCGTCGTTGCCGACCTGCGCACCGCGGTGCAGCGCCATCTGGTGTCGCTGGATCCGGTGTTTTTTGAAGTGAACCGCCCGGCCGAAATCGCCAGCCGGCTGACATCCGATACCGCCATCATCGAACAGGTGGTCTCCACCTCGGCCAGCCTGGCGCTGCGCAACAGCGTGATGGGCATCGGCGGCGTCGGCTACATGTTCTGGGTCTCCCCGCGTCTCACCCTGCTGATGATGCTGGTGATCCCGCTGACCATGCTGCCGATCCTGTTTCTCGGCCGCAAGGTGCGCGAGATTTCCCGCACCAGCCAGGATCGCGTCGCCGATCTGGGCACCATGGTGTCCGAAGTGCTCGGCGCCATCCGCATCGTGCAGGCCTTCACCCAGGAAGGCCGCGAAGCCGCACGCTTCTCGGCCGGCGTGGAGCGCAGCTTTGCCACCGCCAAATCCCGTATGCGGCTGCGCGCCATCATGACCGCGCTGGTGATCAGCCTGGTGTTCGGCGCGATCACGCTGGTGCTCTGGCAGGGCGCGCTCGATGTGATTGCCGGCACCCTGTCGGGGGGGTCGATTGCGGCGTTCGTGTTTGCCGCCGCCATCGTCGCCGGCGCGTTCGGCACGCTCACTGAAGTCTATGGCGATTTCATGCGCGCCGCCGGTGCCTCGGGCCGGATGGAAGAATTGCTTGCGGCCCGCCCGATGATCAGCGCGCCGGCCAATCCCACGGCGCTGCCGGCGAATGCACAAGGCCGGCTGGAACTGAACGATGTGCATTTCCATTATCCGTCCAAGCCGGATGCGCCGGCCCTGAACGGCTTCACCCTGCATGTTGCGCCGGGCGAAACCGTGGCCGTGGTCGGGCCATCCGGCGCTGGCAAATCGACCTTGTTCCAGCTCGTCCAGCGCTTCTATGATCCGGAATCGGGCGATCTGCGCATCGATGGCGTGGCCTATCGCGATGCCGACCCGCACGAAATCCGCGAACGCATTGCGGTCGTGCCGCAGGAAACCGTGATCTTCGCCGCCAGCGCGTTCGAGAATATCCGCTATGGCCGTCCCGATGCCAGCGAAGCCGACGTATGGGCGGCTGCGGAAGCCGCGCACGCCGATCTTTTCCTGCGTGAACTGCCGGAGGGCATCCACTCCTATCTCGGCGAAAGCGGCACCCGCCTGTCGGGCGGCCAGCGCCAACGGGTGGCCATTGCCCGCGCCATCCTGCGCAGCGCGCCGATCCTGCTGCTCGATGAAGCGACCAGCGCGCTGGACGCCGAAAGCGAGCAACTGGTCCAGTCTGCCCTGGATGAGATGATGAAGGAGCGCACCACTTTGGTGATCGCCCATCGCCTGGCCACCGTGCGCAATGCGGATCGCATTGTGGTGATGGACAAGGGCCGCATCGTTGCCACCGGCACCCACGACAGCCTGATGGCGGGTGGCGGCCTCTATGCGCGGCTGGCCCGGTTGCAGTTCGATCAGGTTGCCGCCTGACCCCTATTGGGCGGTATAGCCGCCGTCGACCACCAGTTCGGCACCGGTCATGAAGCTCGAGGCATCGCTGGCCAGGAACAGAACTGCCTCGCCGATTTCACGCGGCAACCCAAATCGTGCCATCGGATGCGCCGCCATCAACGCCACGCGCACTTCATTGCCATCATCACGAGCAGCCAGCGCGTTCGACACCAGCGGCGTATCGATGAAGCCGGGGTGGAGGCTGTTGACTCGTATATTGTGCGGCGCCCATTCCAGCGCCGCCGCCTTGGTGAGCAAGGTGACCCCACCCTTCGAGGCGCAATAGGCCGCCGCCCCGGGCATGCCGACCTTGCCGAGGATTGAGCTGACATTGATCACACTGCCACCACCGGCTGCGGCGATGCGCGGACCGGCATGGCGCAGGCCCAGGAACACGCCATCCAGATTGACGCTGAGGATGGTGCGCCACGCCTCCAGGCTGTGATCCAGCAGTTCGTGCCGGCCACCGGAAATGCCGGCATTGTTGACCAGAATATCGAGGCGGCCAAAATCGCTGATGGCATGTTCGACCGCGGCGGCCCAATCGGCTTCGCTGGTCACATCATGCAGGCGAAATGCGGCCTTCAAGCCCTTGTCGGCCATCGCGCCGGCCACTTCCTCCCCAGCCAGATCACGATCGGTGAGCAGCACCGCCGCCCCGGCCTGCGCCAATGCCCAAGCCGCCGCGGCGCCCAGCCCGGAGGCCGCGCCAGTGACGAGTGCGACCTTGCCGTGAAGATTGGTCATGTTCTGTCTCCCTTTGGTGCGGGAGATTAGGGCCGCTGCGCGCGGAGGCATAGCTACCAAAATCCCCTCCCCCCATGACGGGGCAAGGGCCCACGCTGCCGGCGTGGGAGGACGAGGGGCAAGCGCACGGACTTGCAGCACACACGACCACGGCTGCTGGCCAAGCCGGCGTGTCCGTTTCGAGAAACTAGCCGCTGTCGGAACGAAAGCGCGCGGCAGAGCCGCAATGCCTGCCCCGGACGTGATCCGGGGCCTGCCCCGGACGTGATCCGGAGCCGACGAAACAAAAAAGGCGACCCGAAGGTCGCCTTTTTCTCTAGCGGTCTGATCCTGCCGGATTCGGCAAAGCGTTGTGCGAAATGCGCACCCGGCTGCGATCAGTTCGCGTAGGCCTCATTGCCCACAAAGCCCATCTTCTCGATGCCAGCCTTCTGAGCCCCGGCCATCACCTGGTCAACCAGTTCGTACCTGGCCTCGGCTTCCGGACGCATCCGAAGCTCCGGCTGTTCCGGCATGGCAGCAGCCTGCTTCATGTAGCCCTTCATGACATCGAGTGTCACTTCGGTCTTGTTCCAGTACAGATTGCCCAGGAAGTCGATGTCGATCTGGTTGAACACCGGATCGATATTGCTGGGGTTCGGGTTCGGCGGCGGCAGATCCAGCTTCACGGCGTGGGTCTGCGGCGGAATGGTGATGATGAACATGATGAGCAAGACGAGCATGACGTCGATCAACGGCGTCGTGTTCATTTCGCCCATCGGGGCGTCTTCGTCCTTGCTGCCAACCGACATTGCCATGGCGCTTACTCCTGTCTGTCAAGCGGCGGCCAGCCCGGAAGCCGGCCGCCTCAACCTATCAAAAATCGCGCGTCACATCGCCGGCGACGGGTTCGGAAATGAACCCAACTTTCAGGAAGCCGGCCCGCTGCATGGTGAACACCACGCCGCCGATGCAGCGATAGGCCACATCCTTGTCACCGCGGATATGCACTTCCGGCAGTTCGATCTTGCCACCCAGGGCTTCCTGGCGGGCAATCTCGTCCTTCAGCGCCCTGACGCCACGATCCAGCAGCTCCTGCTTCGATGTCACCAACGTCTGACCCCAATAGGTGTCGCAGTTGGAGTCCACCGAAATCAGCACGTTCTCCGGCTTGGTGGTTGTTGGCAGGTTGGTCACGGTCGGCAGCTTCAGCGGCACGACCTGGATCACGACCGGGACGGTGATGAGGAAGATGATGAGGAGCACCAACATGACGTCGACCAGCGGCGTCGTGTTGATCTCGTTCATCGGTGCATTCTCGTCACCGTCCGACGATCCGACACTCATTGACATTTGTCTGTCTCCCGTTTCAGACGGCGATCAGACCGTTCAGCGTTTGACCGGAGCAGCGGGGGCGGCGGCCGGAGCAGCAGCAGCCGCCTTCGGACGTTCGATGCGAGCACCTGACACCAGAGCACCGTGCACATCGGCGGTGAAGTTGTTCAGGCGTTCGGCGATGTCCTTGTTGCGGCGCACCAGCCAGTTGTAACCCAGCACGGCGGGAACGGCCACGGCCAGACCCAGAGCGGTCATGATCAGAGCTTCACCGACCGGACCGGCGACCTTGTCGATCGACGCCTGGCCAGCGAGGCCGATGTTGATGAGCGCGCGGTAGATGCCGACGACGGTGCCGAACAGACCGACGAACGGCGAGGTCGAACCGACCGAAGCCAGGAACGAGAAGCCGGTGGTCAGCTTGCCATTGATGGCCGTGACCGAACGGTTCAGCGCCATCGTCACCCACTCGTGCTGATCGATCTTGTCGGTCAGGCGGCCTTCGTGGTGATCGGAAGCGCGCAGGCCGTCTTCGACGATCTGACGGAAGGGCGAGTTCTTGTCGAGCTTGCCCGCGCCGGTCTTCAGATCAGGCGCCGACCAGAATTTCTTTTCCAGCTCAGCAACTTCGGTGTTGATCTTGCGCTGATCCAGATACTTGGTGATGATGATGAACCAGCTGTACAGCGACATGAACACCAGCAGCAGGAACACGGCCCAGGCGATCACACCGCCCTGTTGCAGCGCGGCCAACAGGCCATATGGATTTTCGGCGTTTTCGGTCTGCATTGTCTGTTTCCCTCGTTTATCGTTGCAGTCTGTAGTGCAAAGTCTGGTTCATGAAACAACCCGCCGAGGCACACGGCCGGGACGGGTTGCTTCCGATCAGTTGGTCAGTTGCCAGCGCACGGGCTGGGTCTTGCGCTCCGCCACCGGCGTGCCTTCACGCACGGCCGGATTGAAGCGGAAGCGGCGCTTGATGATCGAGCAGGTCACATCGTCAAGCCGCTTGAAGCCGCTCGACTGCGTCACGTCGCAGGTCTGCACCCGGCCGTCGGCTTCGACGACATAAGAGACGCGGACCACGCCTTCTTCCTCGGCGGCGCGCGATGCGCTCGGATAATCGTCTTCGCTGATCACGTTGCCGCGCCCACGCGGCGTCGCCGGAGTCGTCGGACCAACGGCCACCGGGGCCGGAGGCGGCGGGGCCGGCGGGGCGACCACGGGCGGATCGGGACGGGCGATGTTCGACTGGACCGAAATCGTCGGCGCCGCGTCCTGCTGTACCGACACTTCCGGCGGCGGCACATACGGCGGGATTTCGATTTCCTTCGGCGGCGGCGGTGGCGGCTCGTCTGGCGGCGGCGCCTCCTCCTTCACGTTCACCGCTTCCAGCGGTTCGATGATCTTCTTGACCATCGAAATGGCAAAACCGGTTATGATGGCATAGCCGAGGATCACGTGCAGGACGGCAACGCCGACCAGCGCGATCTGTCGGTTTTTGCTCATCCCAGGCTGTTCCATGTAAGACATGGCTGGTCTGGCGCTCCCTTAACTACAGGGGAAAGCCGCGGACAGAGGACCCCCCTCAAACCCTGCGCCGATCCCTCGGTGGCATCCTCTAGACGCAAGCGATGCCTAGGAGCAACCGGCTTTTTGCCACAATCCCGCCCGTTTCCCTGTTGGTACGTCAATTCACCCCCTTTTTGGCAGGCTTTGGCGAGCATCGACGGCGGTGCAGCATGGCCAAGGCTTGGCCCAGCGACGATGACAGGGTTACAGTGCTTCCATGCGATTTTCGATTCTGTTCATCCCGCTGATTCCGGTCGCGATTGCAGGCGTTGGCCCTGCCCTGGCCCAGCCGGTGCCGGTGCCGCTTTCCGATCAGCTGGTCAGCTACGCCGATGTCGCGGAACTGGCGCTCGCCAGCCCGGTGATCGTGCGGGCCGGCATCACCCGCGCGGATCGGGTTCGCGGCCCGGCGGCCGAGGGTGTGGCAGCAGGTCGCATGCGACTGCTGGTGACCGCTGCGGTCTCCAATGTGCTGATTGCGCCCGGCGCCATGGCGGGCACGTTGCAATGGCTGTGGGATGCCCCCATCGATGCACGCGGCCGGCCGCCGACCGCCAAAGGCCTTGATGTGATTGCCTTCGTCGCGGCACCGGGCAATGGCGGCGCCACACGCCTGGCCTCACGGCGCGGCCAGCAGCCGTACGACCTGGCGCTCGTCGACCGGGTCCGTGCGATTGCAAGTGAAGCCCGCAGCGGCACAATTCCCGTCGTCCGCGGCGTGGCGAACGGATTTCGCGCCGACGGCACCATCCCCGGCGAAAGCGAAAGCCAGTTCTTCCTGACCACCGCCGACGGCAAGCCGGCCACATTGGTCGTGCAGAATCGGCCCGGCGAAGTCCGGCGTGTGCTGGTGGCGCAAGGCGATATCATCGACGATTCGGCCCGCCGCGTCGCGCCGGAAAGCCTGCTCTGGTATCGTCTCGCCTGTTTCCTGCCCCGCACCCTGCCCGCTGCGGCCGGCGGCAGCGATCCGGCCCTTTCCCGGGACTGGCGCGACGCGATGGCCAGCCTGGGGCCGTGCGGCAAGACCGGCTGACGTTTGGCCCTTGTTCCCTTGCACCCCGTCCGGCAGTCTGCGCGGGTGCTTCAGGGGAACCACATCATGAAATTGCCTGCCATCCTGTTGATTGCCATGGCCGCCAGCCCGGCCCTGGCGGATGAAGTGTTGTGGGACAAATGGGGCGTCCCCCATATCGAGGCGAGCACGGAAGCCGGCGCGTTCAAGGGGTTCGGCTGGGCGCAGGCCGCCAGCCACGGCAATATCCTGCTCCGGATGTACGGCGAAAGCCGCGCCCGCGCGGCGGAATATTGGGGCGCGGACTATGCGCCACTCGATCGCTATCTGATCGCCCATGATGCGCCCGCGCGCAGCCTGGCCTGGTACAGGGCGCAAAGCCCGCAGATGCGCGCGAATCTCGATGGCTTCGCCGCCGGCATCAATGCCTGGATCGCAGCGCACCCCGATTCCGTGCCGGCCGACCTGAAGCGCGTGCTGCCGATCACCGGCGTCGATGTGATGGCGCACGCCCATCGGCTGATGCAGTTCCTGTATGTTGCCCCGATGGCGCGCATGCTCACCCCGCCGGCCGCCTTCACGCCGACCGGGATCGGCGATGCCGGGGATGGCGATGCCGGCGGCTCCAACGGCTGGGCGGTGGCACCGGCGCGGTCGGCGAGCGGCGCGGCGATGTTGCTGGCCAATCCGCACCTGCCATGGGTGCCGTCCCCGCTGACCTATTATGAGGCCCAGATCAGTTCGCCGGGTTACAGCGTCTATGGCGCCACCCAGGTCGGCCTGCCGGTGCTGCGCTTTGCCTTCAACAACAATCTGGGTTTCACCAATACGGTCAACAATATGCTGGGTGCGGCGCGCTATCGGCTGGCGCTGGCGGGCGATGGCTATCTGCTTGATGGCAAGCGCCTCGCGTTCAAGCGCACCACCAAATCGCTGCTGATCCGCCAGAACGACGGCAGCCTGAAGCGCGAACATTTCGTGCAGCGCCACAGCATCCATGGTCCGGTGTTCGATGTCGGCGGTGAAGCCATCGCGGTGCGCATCGCCGGGCTCGATCGTCCCGGCGTGCTGCAGGCCTATCTCGACATGGGCAAGGCACAGGATTTCGCCGGCTTCGAATCGGCGCTGAAGCGCTTGCAGATTCCCAGCTTCAACATCGTTTATGCGGACCGTGCCGGGCATGTGTTCCACATCAGCAACGGCATATTGCCCCGCCACCCCACCGGCGGCAGCCACGCCTATTGGGCGGGGATTGTCCCCGGCAATCGCAGCGATCTGATCTCGACCGAGATCGAGCCGTATGAATCGCTGCCCAAGCTGCTCGATCCGCCCGGCGGCTTCGTGCAGAACGCCAACGACACGCCGTGGGTGAACAGCCTGCCGCGGGTGATCAAGCCGGGCGATTATCCCGCGCATGTCGCCAGCGATGAGGCGATGAGCCTGCGCGCCCAGATGTCGGCCCGGCTGCTGGCCGGCAGCGACAAGCTCAGCTTTGCCGAATTCACCCGCCGCAAGCTGACCACCACCAGCCTGCTGGCCGATCGCATGAAGGGCCCGCTGCTGGCCGCGGCGGCCGGCAGTGACGATGCCGACGTGATCGCCGCGCGGGAATTGCTGGCCGGTTGGGACAATCGCTTCCAGCCCGACAGCCGGGCGGCAATCCTGTTCGAAACCTGGGCAAAGCGCTTTGCCGGGCCGGGTTTGGGCGATCAGCGCAATTTCGCGCAAGGCTGGAGGCTGGAGGATCCAGTGAACACGCCAAATGGCATCAAGGATGATGCCGCCGCCACCGCCATGCTGAAGGCCGCCGCGCAGGAGGTGGTGTCACGCTTCGGCCGCCTCGATCCGGCCTATGGCGACGTCTCCCGCTTCAGTGCCGGCGAAGCCGCCTCAGCGCCGGGCAATGGTGGCCTGGGCGGGCTCGGCCTGTTCCGCACCATCAGCTGGGGGCCGTGGAGCGGCGCCACGCGGGTGCCGCAAGCCGGCGAAACCTGGGTCAATCTGATCGAATTTTCCACGCCAGTAAAGGCGATCGCCGCGATGAGCTATGGCAACAGCAGCCAGCCCGGTTCGCCCCATCGCAGCGATCAGTTGCCGCTGATCAGCGAGCAGCGTTTCCGGCAATTGTGGCTGACGCGGGCGGACGTGGAACGCGATCTGGAGCGGCGCGACGTGTATTGAGGCTCAGTCCGCCGGCGGCACGTGCAGCCAGGCGGCATGCTGGGGCGCGCGTTTGGTCTCGGCCCATTCGGCCAGCATCGCTGGGGCGACGGCCTTCAACGCGGCAAGCTGATCAGGCGTGCCGATGTTGCAGGCCAGTTCGAGGCGGTGGCCGTTGGGATCGAAGAAATAGATCGACTTGAAGATGCCGTGCCAGGTCGGCCCCAGCACATCGACCCCTTGCGCCTCGACATGCGCCTTGGCGGCCAGCAACTCGGCCTCATCGGCGACCTCGAAGGCGATATGCTGCACCCAGGCCGGCGTGTTCGGGTCTCGGCCCATCGCCGGCTGGTTCGGCAGTTCGAAGAACGCCAGCACATTGCCGCCGCCGCAATCGAGGAAGACGTGCATGTAGGGATCATAGGCACCGGTTGACGGCACATGATCCTCGGCGAAGGCGGTGGTGTAGGCCATGCCGAGCACGCGCGCATACCAGGCCACGGTTTCGGCGGCGTCGCGACAGCGATAGGCGACATGGTGGATGCGCTGGAGAACCGGCGCGGTCATTGGGCCGGCTCCTCGACCTGAAGCACGCCGCGGCGCACCTGATCGCGCTCCATCGATTCGAACAGCGCCTTGAAATTGCCTTCGCCAAAGCCTTCGTCGCCCTTGCGCTGGATGAATTCGAAGAACACCGGGCCGATCATGGTTTCCGAAAAGATCTGGAGCAGCAGGCGCCTGGTTCCATCCGTGGTGCCGTCCAGCAAGATGCCGCGCTGTTGCAATTCGGTCACCGGCTCGCCGTGGCCGGGCAGGCGCTCCGCCAGCATCTCGTAATAGGTGGCGGGCGGCGGCGTCATGAACGGCGTGCCCATGGCCTTCAGCCGATCCCACACGCCGAGCAGATCATCGCAGGCAAAGGCGATATGCTGGATGCCCTCGCCGTTGTAGGCGCGCAGGAACTCGTCGATCTGGCCCTTTCCACCGGCGCCTTCCTCGTTCAGCGGGATGCGGATCTTGCCGTCGGGCGCGGTCATCGCCTTGCTGGTCAGGCCGGTATATTCGCCCTTGATATCGAACCAGCGGATCTCGCGGAACCCGGCAATGCGTTCATAAAAGGCCGCCCAATGCACCATGCGGCCACCATAGACATTGTGGGTGAGGTGATCGATAACCTGCAGGCCAGCCCCAACCGGGTTTTGCTCGACACCGGCTTCATAAACGAAATCAATATCATAGATCGACATGCCCGGTGCATAACGATCAATCAGGTAGATGATCGACCCGCCGATGCCGCGGATGCCGGGCAGGCGCAACTCCATCGGGCCGGTGCGCGATTCCACCGGCTCGGCGCCGCGGTCCAGCGCCTGGCGGTAGGCCGCCGCCGCATCCTTCACCCGCCAGCCCATGCCGCATGCCGATGGGCCATGCTCGGCAGCAAAATACGCCGCCGGGCTGCGTGGTTCATAATTGGCGATCAGGTTGATGCCGCCCTGGCGCCACAACTGCACATCTTTCGAACGGTGGCGGGCCACAGGCGCGAAGCCCATCGCGGCAAACACCGGCTCCAGCACGCCCTTGGCCGGCGCACAAAATTCGATGAACTCAAAACCATCCAGGCCGAGCGGATTGTCGAACAAATCAGCCATGGCAGACCTCCTTGATCAGAAAGACACTTGATATGTCGTCTCTGCGCGACCCTGGGCTGAGGCGTCAAGTTTGTGTGTGAATATGCAGAGGCTGTCGGCCAGGCCAATTCTTGCTGATGCCCCCCTGCCTATTGCCCCACAGCTCCTGTGTTGACTTGCCGTCAAGCCTCTGCAACTCTTTGTCATCGGGAGAAAGAGCATGCGCTTCAGGGCGATGGTGGCTGCCGTGCTGATGATGGGCTGGGCAGCGCTGGCCAGCGCGCAGCCGGCGGCGCCATCCGCACCCGCCGCGCCGGCCGTCACCCCGAAGATCGTCGTGCAGGCCATGCAGGTGGCCGGGATCGATGTGGCGGCCTGGTCGGCCAACAGCCGATTTATCTTCACGGCATCGGGCATATTGCGCGAATTTCTGGTGTGGGATGTGGCGCGCGGCCAGATCATCGATCGGATCAAGTTGCCCGGCGCCCGCCAATCGACCACCGAAGTCATGCAGTTGCGCAGCATGGCCCTTGCCGCCGATGGCCGCACCCTGCGCATCGAAGGCGAGGTGCTGGATCTGACCAGCGCCAATCTGATCGGCCAGCGCGTGTATCTGATTGACAGCGTCAGCCGCCGCGTCACCCTGGTGCCGCCCCCGCCGATGCCCCCGCGCACAGCCCCGCAATCGGCCGCCGATCAACGCCGGATCCAGGCGGCGGTGGCCGCCTGGCAGACACGGACCCAGCGCTGGATTCAGGCGCTGGAGGTGTTTTACCAAGGCGGCTCCGACATGACCCGGGCCGAAGCGGCGCAAGTGCTGCCGGCGCTGCCGCCATCGCCGGATGGGCAATGGCGTTTGCAGCGCGCCGCGCCGGCGTTTGCGCTGTTGAGCAATGACAACCGCTTGCGGACCCTGGCGGTGAAGGGCAGATTTTCCAATATCGATGATGCCGCCATGTCGCCGGATGGCCGGCGGCTGGCGCTGCTGCAATATGACAGCGATCCGGCCTTTGCCAATGTCGAACGCTCACTGATCGATGTGTTCGACACCGCCCAGGGGCGCTTTGTCGGGGCGATGGCGGTGCCGGGCACCTATGACAAGCTGCTGTGGACGAACGCCGGGCAGATATTGGCGCTGCCATTCGACAGTGATGACGACCCGCTGGATGGTGCCATGCAAGGCGTGCCGGCGCCGGTGCTGCGGCTGGACGCGGCCACCGGAGCGGTGCTGGCCAGCCACCCGCCGCGCTGTTTCGTGGCCCCGCTGCCCGATGGCAGCCTGGTGGGGGCGGGCCTGGCGAATTGCCGATCGCAGGTGGGGGCAGACAAGGCGCTGGTGCGGCTGGTGAACGGGCGCTGGCAGGCGCTGCCAGGCTATAGTGTGCCCGCCGATGCCCATGTGCGGATCATCGTCGCCAGCCCGCGCGGCGACCGGCTGCTGGTGGCAACGCGGCTGAGTGATGGCCAAACGGTGGTGACGATGGTGGACGCGCAGACCGGCGAGGTGGGGGCCGCTCTGGTCCTTCCGGACGCCATATTGGCGATGTCGGCGTTTTCGGCCGATGGCCGCAAAATCTGGCTGTTGGGCAACAATGGCGTGACCGAATGGTTGCCCGATGCGCCGGCTGCCGCCGATGGCACCCCGGCGGTGCGCGATTTTGCGGTGCAGACAACGGTTCCCAGCAGCGTGGCCAGCGATGGCCGCCAATTGCTGGTGGTGGGGCCGCTGGAAGAGCGCATGGTGCGGATCGATCTGGCCACCGGCAAGCCCTTGTCACCGGTGGATTATCCCGGCGGGGTGGCGGTGGGCTTTCTGCCAGGCCGGCCAGTGATGTGGTCCGTTTCGATCATGGGGCAGTTGCGAATGTGGAACTGGCGCAACGGCCAGGTGATGATGATCACCACCTTCCTTCCCGATCAGCATTTCGTGACCGTGGCGCAGGACGGCCGATACGACACCAACCTCGGCCCGGATGCCGAAAATTTCCGTTGGTTCATCCCCAGCGCGCCCTTCCTCAGCCTCGCGCCGCAAACCTTCATGCGCGATTTTTTCGAACCGCAACTGATCCGCAAATTGATGGACTGCACTGTCGCCAACAATTGCGGGGCTGTGCTGAAGCCGGTGCCGCCGATCGCCGGGCTGAACTTCCTGCTGCCCAGCGTGCGCATCACCGGCATCACCAGCACCGGGCCGGGCGAGGCCGCCGTGACATTGAGCGTGACCGAATTCGTGAACGCCGCCGGCCAGCGATCGGGAGCCTATGGCGCCAAGCTGCTGATGAACGGCCGCGAAGTGGCGCAAAATCCCGATGATGGCTTTGCCGAAGCCACCAAGTCGCTGGTCGATTGGCGTGCGGCGAATGTGATCCAGGCCTCCCCCAGGGGCGAAGCGCGGGAATGGAACCAGATCGTGCAAGTGCCCAGCGATGGCCGGCCGATCGAATTCGCTGCCTATGCCTTCAACGCCGATCGGGTGAAAAGCAGCACCGTGCGCACCCGATGGACGCCGCCGCCGATGCCGCGGCGCCAGCGCCGTGCCTTTGTGCTGACCATCGGCGTGGATGAATATACCGAGCCGCGTTTGGCGCTGAACTTTGCCGTGTCTGACGCCGCGGTGATCGGCGATCGTCTGGCGGCCATCCCCGGTTATGAAATGCGCCGCGCCAACCTGGTGACACGGCGGCTGGCCGACGGCCGGGTGGTGCAGGTCACGCGCGCTGATATCAATACCGCGCTCGGCATCTTGGCCGGCTTCCCGCCGGGGCCGCATAGAGATACGCTGGCCAATGCCGGACATGACGGCAGCGCGCTCGATAACGCCACGCCCGACGATATCGTCATCATCAGCTTTTCCGGACATGGCTTTGCCGACGCGCAAGGGAATTTCGCGCTGGTTCCGTCCGACGCGGCGTGGCCGGCGCTGGCGGCGGCCCCCGAAGCCCAAAGCGTGATTTCGGCAACCAACCTGACGATGTGGCTGCGCGCCATCGCCGCCGGCGAAATCGCCTTGATCATCGATGCCTGCCATTCGGGCGCGGCGGTGGCCACGCCGGATTTCAAGCCCGGACCGATGGGCGACACCGGGTTGGGGCAACTGGCCTATGACAAGGGCCTGCGCATCTTGGCCGCCACCCAGGCCGATGACGTTGCGCTGGAAAGCGCATCGTTGCGCCAGGGCCTGCTGACCGCAGCACTGGGCGAAGGCCTGACCCCGCAGGGCGGGCCGGCCGACCTGAACCGCGATGGCCGGGTGCGGCTGGATGAATGGCTGCGCTATGCGGTGGCGCGGCTGCCATCCCTGAATGAAGAAGTGCGGCGCGGCGGCGGGCCGATGGCAGCGCGCGGCGTACGGCTGGTGATGCGCGCCCCCAATGCCCAGCCGCCGCGCGTGCAGGAACCCAGCCTGTTCGATTTCAACGCAGGTCCATCACCGGTGGTGCTGCGGGGCCAACAATGAACCGGATGCACCTTGCCGGGATGGCTACGGCCGTGATCTTGCTGGGTTGGGCTGCGGCGATTTCGGCACAACCGGCACCACAGCCGGCACCGCCACCAGCAGCAGCACCACCCGCCGCCGTCTCCCCCAAGATCGTGGTGCAGGCACTTTCGGCCGGCGGGTTTGATGTGGCGGCCTGGTCGGCGGATAGCCGCTTCGTGTTCACCGCATCGGGCGAGCGGCGCGAATTGTTGATGTGGGACATGCAGCAGGGTGTCATTGTCGATCGGCTGCGGCTGCCTTCGGATGGCAAATCTGCCCAAGAGCATATGAGGCTGCACAGCATGACGTTGCAGCCCGACAAACGGACATTGCGCATCGAAGGCGATGTGATGCGCGGCTTTGACAGCGGCTTTCTCGCCGCTGGCCGCGCCTATCTGGTGGACACCGGCAGCCGCCGGATCAGCATCACCAAGCCAACCCAGGCCCGGCCGACCGGTTGGGGCGCTCTTCTGTACGGCATGGCACGTTTCGTCGGCGCCATGGGCACGGCAGAAGGCGTCGACCCGACCGGCGAAATGGCCGGTAATCTCCGCGAGTTGCCCGCCCTGCTCCCACCGTTGCCGAAATCGCCCGATGGCCGCTGGGGATTGGTGCGCGCCGGCGATGGCCTGGCGCTGGTGGGTGCCGATGGCAAACGCCAGACCATGCCCGCCAAGCCGATGCTGGCCGGCATCGCCGATGCCGATCTGTCGCCCGACGATCGGCGCCTGGCGATCATGACCATGGCGGGCAATCGGCTGATCGATACAGCCAAGACCACGTCGATCGACGTGATCGACATCACCACCGGCGAAGTCCTGCCCCATGCCGACCTGCCGGGCCGTTATGATCGGGTGCGCTGGCTGGATGCCGATCATTATGCCGCGCTGCCCCGCGATCGCGATGACGAGGGACCGGCAGCGGCCGCCGCGCTGCCGGTGCTTGTGGTCAACGCCGTCAGCGGGGCCATCACCGGCCGGGTGGAAGCACGGTGCCACATGGTGGTGCTGCCGGGCGCCGGCATGGTGGCGAGCAGCCTTGTCGGCGCGAGCCTGGCCAATTGCCGGCGGAAGGCACCCACCAGGCAAGCGCTGGAACGGCTGGTGGAGGGCGTCTGGACGGCCTTGCCGGGCTTTGCGCTGCCCAAGGGGGCGGTGGTCAATCAGCTGGCGGCCAGTCCGCGCGGTGACCGGCTGGCCGTGGCGCTGGATCTCGCCGATGGGAGCGTGCGGCTGCGCCTCCACGATGCGGCCACCGGTGCGCCGGGCGCCATGCTTTCGCTGCCGGCGTTCTCCATCGCGGACGAGCCGTTGGTGTCGATGCTGGCGTTTTCGCCCGATGGCCGGCGGCTGTGGCTGGCCGGCAGCCTTGATGGCGGCGAAGACGGGCTGGCCGTGCACGAATGGCAGCCTGATGCGCCGCCAGGCCCCGGCGGCAAGCCGGTGCTGCGCAGCTTTGCAGTGCAGACATTCCTGTCCACGCGCTTTGCCAGCCGCGACAATCGCCTGTTGATCGGCGGCGGCAGTTTTGAACGGATCCGTCAGATCGATCTGACAACCGGCAAGGCGCTGCCCGATGTCAATTTTGCCGGCGCAGCGGCGATGGGGTTCATGCGCACCCGCCCCGTCATCTGGGCGGCCAGCACCAACGACGGCGTGCGGCTGTGGGACCGGCGCAGCGGCCAGGTGTTGATGACGATCAGCCTGCTGCCCAAGCAACGCCATGTCGTGGTGGGCGGCGATGGCCGATATGATACCAATTTGGGCCCGGAATCCGAAAGTTTCCGCTGGCTGATGTCGGACCGGCCGTTCCAGAGCCTGGCCCCGCAAACCTTCATGCGCGATTATTATGAACCGCAATTGATCCGCAAATTGATGGACTGCACCGCTGCGGCCAGTTGCGCGCGCGTGATGAAGCCGGTGCCGCCAGTGGCCGGATTGAACCGGCAACTGCCTGAAGTGCGCATCACCGGGATTGCAAGCGTCAGGCCGGGATGGGCGAACGTGCGCCTGAGCGTGACCGATACAGTAAGCGGATCAGGCCAGCGTTCGGGGACGTTCAACGCCAAATTGTTGATGAACAACCGCGAAGTCAGCCGCAATCCCGGCGATCCCTATATGCCGCAGCCGGGGCTGGAACAATGGCGGGCCCATTATGACATTCGCGGCACACGCGAAGGCGACACGCTGCACTGGATCGAACAGGTGCAGTTGCCCAGCGACGGGCGCGAAATCGAATTTGCCGCCTATGCCTTCAACAGCGATCGGGTGAAGAGCGAGACGGTGCGCATCCGCTGGACGCCGCCGCCAATGCCGCCGCGTCCGCGCCGCGCCTTTGTGCTCACCATCGGAGTCAACGACTACGATGAAAACCGGCTGAAGCTCAATTATGCGGTGCCTGATGCGCAACTCATCGCCGATCGTCTGGCGGCGTTGCCGGGCTATGAAGTGCGCCACACCAGCCTGGTCACACGCACGCGGCCCGATGGCCGGAAACTGTCGGTGACCATTGATGACATAAAGGCGGCATTGAGCATTCTGGCGGGATTTCCGTCAGCCCCGGAACGCAAATTGCTGGCCAAAGCCGGGCATGACAGTTCTGCGCTGGATCAGGTCACGCCCGATGATCTCGTGATCATCAGCTTTTCCGGCCATGGCTTTGCCGATGCGCAGGGGAATTTTGCATTGCTGGCCAGCGATACAAGCTGGCCGGCAGGCAATGCGGCGCCGGCCGACGGCACGGTGCTCACGGCCGACTATCTGGCTTCGTTGCTGCGCACCATCACCGCGCAGGAGATCGCCTTCATCATCGATGCCTGCCATTCCGGCGCAGCGGTGAACACGCCCGATTTCAAGCCCGGCCCGATGGGCGATCCGGGGCTGGGCCAACTGGCGTTCGACAAGGGCATTCGCATCCTTGCTGCGACCCAGGCCGATGATGTCGCGCTGGAGAACGCCGGCCTGGCACAGGGCTTTCTCACGGCCGCGCTCGGCGAAGGCCTGACGCCAGAAGGTGGCCCGGCCGATACCAACCGGGATGGCAAGGTGCTGCTGGATGAATGGTTGCGTTATGCGGTGGCGCGGTTACCATCGTTAAACGAGGAAGTTCGGCGGGGCGGCGGGGTGATGGTCTCGCGCGGCGGCGTGCGCATGGAAATGCGTGCACTGAAAACACCGCCGCGCGTGCAGGAACCCAGCCTGTTCGATTTCAACCCGGCACCGTCGCCGGTGGTGCTGAGGGGGCAACCATGATCTGGCGATTTGGAATCCTGCTTGCAGCCCTGGCCGCGCCGGTGTCGGCATCGGCAGCGGTGCGCGCCGTGTTTGTCGGCATCGACAATTATCAATTTTCGCGCAGCGCCGGGGTGGCGAGCGCCGGGTTCGATGATCTGTCCGGCGCGGTAGGGGACACGCTGCGCATCAAGGCGACGTTGGCCAGGGTTTACGGCCTGGCGCTCGATGCGCCATCGCCGGGCGGGTGCCGATCGGGCAATGCCACGTCGATCACGCTCACCAACACATGCGCCACCAAGGCGGCGATCCTGCAGGCCTGGAACAGTGCCATTGCCGCATCGCAGCCGGGCGATACGCTGATCCTGTATTTTGCCGGCCATGGCTCGCGCTTCATCGATGATCGCGCGCTCGATCAAGCCAGCCGCTACAACAGCACGTTGATGGCGACCAATGCCCGACAGCCCGGCGCGGTGGCCAATGCCGATATTCTCGATCACGAAGTGCGCGCCGTGATCGACCGGGCAACGGCCAAGGGCGTGCGGGTGGTCACCTGGTTCGACAGTTGCAACAGCGGCACCGCCAGCCGCGATGGCCAATCCGCCAGCCGCACCGCGCCCGACCTGCGCGTCAGCGGCCTGCGCCCCATCGCACAACCGGCACAATATGGCACCTATGGCGCCTATCGCGTGCATCTGGGCGCAGCCGGCGATGGGCAGGACGCCAAGGAGGTGGGCAGCGTCGGCGCGCGGGCCGGCGTGTTCACCACCGCGCTGGCGAGCGCGTTGCAGGCGATGCCGCGCGCCAGCTTTGCCGATATCGCGGCAAGCGTGGTGAAGGAGGTGACGCAGCAGACCAGGGGCCGCCAGGTGCCGCATGCCGAAGGCGCGTTGCGCGCCGCGCTGGATGGCCCGGAAATCAAGGTGGCAACCTTCGATGTCGTGCGCGATGGCAACCAGTTGATCCTGGCCGGCGGCGCGCTGGTCGGCATCACACCCGGTTCCCGCTTTGCACTCTATCCCGGCACCAGCGCCGCGCTGCGCGTCGGTGGGGACGCGCCGCTGCTGCGGGCGCGGATTGTGCAAGTGGCGCCGGGCATGGCCGTGCTGGCGCCCGAAGGCCCGCTGCCGGCCGGCCTGCCCGGACGGATGGTGGCGCGCGAGGAGATGCACGGGTTCGGCGCGCTGAAACTGGGGCTGGCGGTCGCCGATCCAGCGGCGCTGGCGGCGGTGCGGCGGCTGGGCTTTGTGGCGGTGGATGCGCGCGGGCCATTTGCGCTGGTGGCAGGGCCGGCCGGCATGGAACTGCGTGGGCGCGGCGGTACGGCACTGGCAACCCTGCCGCCCGCCACCGCCGCCGAATTCGGGGTGCGGCTGGCGAGCGCGCTGGAAAAGATCGCGCGGGTGGAGGCATGGCTGAATGTCGTGCGGCCGCGGCCTGGTGTGGGCCTGTGCGTGCTGAACGGGAACCGCGCCACGTTCGATCCGGCCTATTGTCCGCCGCCGCCGGGCCGGCGCACGCTGAAGCTGGAGCAACCGGCGCTGGTCTCGATCATCAACGAAAGTGATGCGCCGCGCCATGGTTATGTATTTGCGGTCGGCCAGAAATATGATGTGACGCTGGTGCTGCCGGGGTTCGGTGCCAGGGAACCGGCGCTGGCGCCGGGCCAGGCGCTGCCGATCCCGGACGGGCAGGATATCGTGCCCGATGAAACGGGACCCTTGCGCTTTGTCGCGATCGCCAGCGATGTGCCACTGAATGCCACCGTGCTGGAACAATCGAGCACCGATATGGTGGACACTACCGCCTGCCTGAGCGCGGTGGCGCGGGCCTTTTGCCTTGGTGCCGATGGCGCCCGCGGCGGCGGCGGCGGCCGGGTGAACAACTGGTCGGCGGCGGTGATCGACGTGGAGGTGGTGCCATGATCGTGCGCCTGCTGCTGGCCGGGTTGGCGTTGGCGCAACCGCTGCCTGATCCGGCACCTGTCGGCCCTGATCCGGCCGGGCCATCGATGTTGTCGGATGCGCCGCCGGAGCCTGCGAACACTGCCCCGGTCGCCACCACACCGCCGGCTGGGCAGGACGAAGGCTCCCGCGTGGTGCGCGGCACGGCGGCGGCGGCAGGCACTGCGCCGTGGCAGATCCAGCTGTACATGACCACGCCGGTCTCGCCCGAACGGATCAAGGAAGATCGGGAGCTGCCGTCCAGCGACCTCAACAAGAAATTCTATGCCGACATGTCCCGCGAGGAGCTGACCCATTTGTGCGGCGGCGTGATCATCGCCGCCGATTGGGCACGCGGCAGCGCCTGGGCGCTGAGCGCCGGCCATTGCTTCGTCGACAAGAATGACGTGTTGCGCCCCGCTGGCAGCCGGCGGGTGCGGCTGGGCAACAATTATCTGCCGGAGGCCACCGAACTGAAAGTCGATCGGGTGATCGTGCACGCCGATTACCGCCGTGCCGGCGACCGGCGCCACGATATCGCGCTGATCCATCTGGTCGCCGATGATCGTACCGACCGGGCAAAGCTGGCCCATGCCATGCCGGCCACGCTGCCGGCGCCGATGCAGCGGGTGGTGCCTGGCGATGTGCTGAAGGTCACCGGCTGGGGCATGACCGGCGAGAATGAGGATGGCGCCTCCCGCGATGTCGATGGCAAGGCCCTGCGCGGTTCGCCGCTGCTGCTGGAGGCGCGACTGGATCTGGTCGCTGCCGATCGCTGCCGCAAGGTGCCAAACCTTATGCGCACCGTGTGGGATGGCGTGCTGTGCGTGGCCGGCGACACCACCGGGCAGGATAGTTGCCAGGGCGACAGCGGTGGACCGCTCACCCGCCGCGGTGTGCTGGTCGGTCTGGTCAGCGTTGGTCTGGGCTGCGGCCGGCCGGGCGTGCCGGCGCTGTACACGCGCGTCGACCGCTATCTGCCATGGATCAGCACCATGATGGCGGCATCGACGCCGGGCATGAACGCCAAGTGCCGGGCCGTCATCCGCGGACGACGGCCGGCCTTGGATTGCCTGGCTTAGCCCTGCGGCGCGGCGGTCGTCACTTCGCCTTCGCGGTCATCATTGCCGCGATTGCCGCGATCGGTGTTGCCGTCGTCCTCACGATCGTCATTGCCGCGGTTGCCGCGATCGGTGTTGCCTTCTTCCCTGGCGCGATCGCCGCTGGGTGCCGGCGCTGCAACGGCGTCCGCCGGTGCGGCGGCATCGGCGGCAACGGCTGCAGCCGGGGCCTCGGCTTGTGCGTCCGGGGCGGCAGGGCCAACCACCTTCTTGCAACCTGTGAGCAATAGAGCGGCGGCAAATACGGCAACAGCAATGCGCATGATCAATTCCCCGGTTAAGAAGCGTTATCTTAGGTGAAGCCCAGGCCGGTTAGCAATTGCGAAAATGCCGGCGCCTTGCGCAGCGGATCGACCAGCGGATCGTTGCGCAGATACACCAGCCCGGCATCGCCAGCCGCGCGCGCCCGCGCCAGCGCATCCAGCGCACGCGCAACATCGTTCCACTGCGCCAGCACCTGCGCCTGTTGATACAGACCGGCATCGCCATGATCGGCGACCAACTGATCGAACGCCGCTTGCGCTGCGGCGCGTTGGTCCTGGCGGTGGCGGACGATGGCGAGGCCGGTCAGGCCGACCAGGCTGTTGGTTTCGGCGGCAAATTCCGTGGCGGCGGCCGGCAGATCATTCAACCCCAGCCGCGCAAAGCCGATCAGCGCGTGCACCGCGCCCATGCGCGGATTGAGGGCAAGCGCCTTTTGCAGCGGCGGGATCGCGCCGGCAAATTCGCGCGCCGCATATTCGATTTCACCGGCCAGCCGCCATACCCGCGGATTCAGCGGATCGAGCGTGGCAGCGCGCGCATTGGCCGTGCGCGCCTCCGCAAAACGGCCCGTGCGTGCGCAGAACAGCGCAAAGCCATTGAGCACGCCGGCATCGCCCTGCCCCAATTGCCCGGCACGATCATAAGGCGCGCGCGCGCCCCTGACATCCAGCCGGCCGTTGAGCAGCGCAAAGCCCAGCGCCGAATGCGCATCGGCCAGTTGCGGCGCCACGGCGATGGCGCGCGTGGCTGCCGCCACCGCATCATCATACAGGCGGGCGCGAGCCCTGGCATCGGCATATTGGTTGCCGATCACCGCCAGCACGCGGGATCTGGCGGCGTGGGCGGCCCCATATTGCCGGTCCAATCGCAGCGCCGCGTCGAACTTCGCCAATGCCGCGCGATCAGTGGCTTCGTCCGCCGCCTGGTCGAACAGATCACGGCCACGCAGGAATTCATCATAGGCGGCGACATTGGTGGTACCGCCTATGGGCCGCGCCGCGGTGTTTGCGGCGGCACCGCCCAACTGGGCGTTCAGCGCCGTGGCCACCGCCGTGGCAATCTCGTCCTGCACGGCGAACACATCGGCGATGGGCCGTTCGAACTGTTCGGTCCATTGGCTGAAGCCGCTGCGGCCATCGATCAGTTCCGCCGAAATGCGCATCGTTTCTCCGGCCCGGCGCACGCTGCCATCCAGCAGCCAGGTCACCCCCAATTGCCCGGCCATGGTGCGGGCATCTTCGGCACGGGTGCGGAACCGGTTGCTTGACGCCTGGGCGGCCACCAGCAGCTTTGGATTGCGCGCCAGTTCGGCGCGCACTTCGGCGGCCAGGCCTTCGGAAAAATAGGCCTGCTGCGGATCGTTGCTGAGATTGGCGAATGGCAGCACGGCGACACTGGCGGCCGCCGCGACCACGGGCGCGTCGCGCTGCTGCCGCCACACATAGGCCCCGACCCCGGCCACCGCGACGGCGCCCCCGCCCATCAACAGCAGGCGCCGATCGATCGGCGCGGCGGCTTTTGCCGGGGTTGGCGGCACGGCAGCGCCTTCGTGCAGGGCGGCGACCGCGCGCAGCAGGGCTTCGCTTGCCGCATCGCCGCGTCGGATGCGGGCCTGGCTGATGTCGATCACCTGAAACTGGCGAAAGCCCAATGGCGGTTCGGCCCCATCCAGGCTGAGCGGCACCAGGCAGCGCCGATCGCGGCCGCTGGTGGCTTCGTCATGCACCCAGTGCGAGGCGATGCTGGTTTTCGACCACAGCACCACCACGGCGCGTGCGCTATCCAGCGCATGGGCGGTGGTGTTGGCAAAACGCTCCCCGCCTTCCAGCATGCCGTCCCACCACACGGCAAAGCCTGCGGCTTCCAGCAACTGGATCACCGGCAATGCTCGCTTGCGATCGCCGCGCGAATAGCTGACGAATACAGTGGTTGCGATGGGGGTTGCGCTGGAGGTTTCGCCCGACATGCTCGCTCTTTGGCAATGGCCTCCCTGTTCGGCCGGAGGCCAGCTTATGCGGCGCACGGGTGATCAGCAAGGCGGAGCAGGCCGCTTCAACTGGTTTCGATGCGGCTATGGCGCTTGGTCTCTGGCATGGCGAGTGCCGCCAGCAGCGCCACGCCAGCCATGAAGGTGACATACCAGAAGAAGCCGGTTTCAACGCCGGCGCCCTTGAAGGCCAACGCCGCATATTCCGCCGAGCCGCCGAAGATGGCGACGCCCAGCGCATAGGGCATGCCCACGCCGAGCGCGCGGACATGCGCCGGGAACAACTCCGCCTTCACCACGCCCGAAATCGCCGTGTAGCAGGACAGGATGGCCAGGCAGCCGATCAGGATCGCGACGCTGCCCACCCCCGGTTGCGCGCTGCCGAGATAGGTCAGCGCCGGCACGGTGGCCAGGCTGGCCATCACGCCGAAGCCCAGCAACAGCGTGCGCCGGCCCAATATGTCAGACGCCGCGCCGAACAACGGCTGCATCGCCATGTAGGCCAGCAAGGCAATTGCAGACGTGGACGTTGCCTCCTGCTTGCTCCAGCCGGCCGAAAGCACCAGATATTTCTGCATGTAGGTGGTGAAGGTGTAAAACCACAGGCTGCCGCCAGCGGTGAGTGCCAGCACGATGAGCAGCTCACGCGGGTGCGCCATCAACCGGCGGAACAACTCGCCCTGTGATCCAGCGCGCTTGGCGTTTTCAAAGGCTTCGGTTTCGATCAGACCCTTGCGCAGCCAGAACACCAGCACCGCGCACAGCGCGCCGACGACGAACGGGATGCGCCAACCCCAATCGCCGAGCGCCGCATCGCTTAGCACTGCCTGCAGCAGCACCAGCAGCGCCAGCGCCAGCAACTGCCCGCCGACCAGGGTCACATATTGGAAACTGGCCAGGAAACCGCGCCACTTGGCCCCTGCCACCTCGCTCATGAAGGTCGCCGATGCGCCATATTCGCCGCCGACGGACAGGCCCTGCACCAGTCGCGCCAACAGCAGGATTGCCGGCGCCAGCAGCCCGACCTCGTCATAGGTGGGTGCCAGCGCGATCATCAGCGACCCGAAGCACATCATCGAAACCGACAGCGTCAACGCCGATTTGCGGCCCCGGCGATCAGCCCAGACGCCCAGAAACCAGCTGCCGATCGGGCGCATCAGAAAACCCACGGCAAAGATCGCCGCACTGTTCAGCAGCGCGGCCAGATCATCGCCCGGCGGAAAAAAGCGCGGCCCGAAATAGAGTGCAAACGCCGAATAGGCGTACCAGTCATACCATTCGACGAGATTGCCGGCCGCGCCGCCGAAAATCTGGCGCGCCTGGCTTGGTCGCCGCGCCATTTCCCCCCCGGGCACGCGCTTGATTTACTGCGCGACCGGCACGGCCGGCAGCACCGGTGCCGGTGCGGCCGGTGCGGTCACCGGGGCCGTCTTGGCAGCGATCGTCGGATCGATCACCCGCGATTTGTTGGTGCCCGCCGCCAGCACCGCCAGCAGGATCGAGGTGATGATGAACAAGGCCGCCAGCACGGTGGTGGCGCGGGTGAGCAGATTGGCCGCGCCACGCGCCGTCATCAGACCGCCGGCTCCGCCACCACCGCCAATGCCCAAAGCCCCGCCTTCGGATCGTTGCAGCAGGATCACGCCCACCAGCCCCAACGCAATCAGGCCATGGATGACAAGCAGGAAGGTGATCACGTGTGGCGCGCTTTCGGTTCGGATTTCGGAATTGGCTGCGCCTTACATTGGTTCGGCAGCGTGTGCAATCAAGCGGCAGCCCCGGCAATCGCCAGCAGGCTTGCCGCCGTCAGGCTCGCGCCGCCGACCAGCACGCCGCCAACTTCGTCAACGCCCAGCAGTTCCCCGGCATTGGCCGGCGTCACCGATCCGCCATAGAGGATGCGCACGCCATGCCCGCCGCCCGCATAACGCTGGGCCAGGCGTGTGCGGATGAAGGCGTGCGCTGCCGCCACATCGGCCAGGGTGGGGACCATGCCGGTGCCGATCGCCCACACCGGTTCATAGGCGATGATCAGCCCCTCTGCCGCATCGGGCAGCGAGCCCGCCAATTGCGCCGCCAGCACCGTTTCCGTTTCACCGGCATCGCGCTGCGCCTGGGTTTCGCCGATGCACAGGATCACCTGCAAGCCTGCCGCCTGGCCGGCCTCTGCCTTGGCGCGCACGTCGGCATCACTCTCGCCATTGTCCCGTCGTCGCTCGCTGTGGCCGACGATCACGAACCCGGCCCCCAGGTCGGCCAGCATCGCGGCCGAGACACAGCCGGTATGGGCGCCTTTCACCTTGGCGTGGCAATCCTGCCCGCCGATCAGCACCGCGCCAGCCGAAACGATCACCGCCCGATCGATCAACGTGAACGGCGGCGCGATCCACAGCCGGCCGCCGGACGCCGCCCCGGCCATCTGCGAAATCTCGGCGATATCTTCGCCGATGCCGTTCATTTTCCAGTTGCCAACAATGAGGGCAGCCATGGGCAGATCGCTCTTCAGAATAGGGGTTGCGGAGGGGTTTGCGGATGCGGCGCTTGTGGCAAGCGGAAGGCGCCGTTACAAGCGGCGCGTTCACCGTCTGACGGGTAATCGATGATCAGTTTTTTCCGCCGTTATCTTTCCAGCTGGCCTGTGCTGATCCTGTTCGGCATCATCCTGGTGGCCTTTGCCGTCACCGGCGTCGGCGATCCCTATGGCGGCAGCGCGCCGGCGGGATCGGTGGCCAAGGTCGGCAATCGCACCATCACCGAGCCTGATCTGATGCAAGCCATCGATCGCACCGTGCGCGAAGTGCGCAGCCGCGACCCGGCCATGACCCAGGCCGAAGCTGCGCGCCAGGGCGTGGTGGAACTGATGGCCACCCAGTTGATCGGTCAGACAGCGATGGAGGAATTGGGCGATCGGGCCGGGCTCGGCGCATCTGACGAAGCCGTCGATGTGGCGATTGCCGGCATCCCCGCCTTCCAGTCTGGCGGCAAGTTCGACCAGGCCACCTATGATCGCCTCATTGCCGCCCAGGGCCTGACCGACAAGCGGCTGCGCCAATCGTTGAGCGGCGACCTGACGCGTGAACAATTGATCAAGCCGACCACCTCGGCGCTGGCGGTGCCCGATGGCGTGGCCGAACTTTATGCCCGCCTGCTGGTCGATCGCCACGAAGGCGCCGTCGTGCTGGTGCCCGCCCAGCCCGACGGCACGCCGACGACGGCGGAGGCCGAACGCTGGTTCAAGGCCAATGCCGCGCGCTTCACCATCCCGCAGCGCCGCAGCTTTCGCTATGCCTTCGTTGATCGCGCCCGGATCGCAGCCGGCGTGACCGTCACTGAAAAGGCCATCTCCGACGCCTTTGCCAAGGATCCGGCCAAATATGGCGGCGCTGCTACCCGTGCGCTCGAACAAGTGGTGGTGCCGGACGAAGCCAAGGCCAAGGCCTTGGCAGCCGCCGCCGCCAAGCAGGGCTTCGCCGCCGCAGCACAAAGCATCGCCGGCTTTGGCGCCGGCGATATCGCGCTGGGCAGCCAGACGCAGGCTGGTTTCGCCCGCGCCACCAGCGCGGATGTGGCAAAGGCGGCGTTTGCGCTGCCGACCGGCGGCATCAGTGCCCCGATCAAATCGCCGCTGGGCTGGCATGTCGTGCGCGTCGCCAGCATCGGCGGCGCCGGCAAGACCCTGGCGCAGGCCCGCCCGCAGATCGAAGCCGAGTTGCGCGACCGCGCACTGGAAGACGCGGTTGCCGATGTCGTCGCCCGCATCGAGGATGGTGTGGAAGCCGGCAAGAGCTTTGCCGACATCGCTGCCGAAACCGCGCTGACCATCGCCGTGCAGACGCCGGTGACCGATCGTGGCCTGGGCGAAGGCAAACCGCCGCTGACCGGTGAAGTCGCCACCATTGCGGCGCGGTCTTTCAAGCATGAGCCGGCCGACGGCCCGGTTGTGGAGGATATCGGCGGCGGCCAGCTGGTGGTGATCGAAACCACGACCGTGCTGCCCGCCGCACCGCCGCCGTTCAAGCAGGTGATGCCGCTGGCCATGGCCGGTGCCGCGCAGGACAAGGCGATGAAAGCCGCCCGCGCCAAGGCCGAAGTGGTGGTGGCCGCGGTCAAGAAGGGGGCGGTGTTTGCCAAGGCGGTCGCCGATGCCGGGTTCCAGTCACCGCGTCCCCTGAATGGCCGCCGCATCGATCTGGTCGGCCAGCAGCAAGTGCCCGCTGCGGCCCGCGCCTTCCTGAACGGTGCGCCCGGCACCACGCAATTGCTGGCCGTGCCCGGCGGTTGGGCACTGGTGCATGTCGACCGCGTCATCCCGGGCAATCCGCGCGCCGAAGCCGGCCTGATCGAGGCAAGCCGGCGCGAAGTGGGCAGCGCCCTGCCCGCCGAAATGGCCGAGGCGCTGGCCAACGCCAGCGCTGCGGCGGTGGGCGTCAACCGCAACGAAGCCACATTGCGCACCATCCGTCAGCGCCTGTCGGGCGACGGCGCGCAGTAATCGGCAGTCATCAGCGTGGATCACCCCAACCGGCGCATTTCGCCCGATCGCGCCGCCGCCGTGGCAGCAATTGCTGACGGCCGGCCGCAACTGATCTGGACCCGCATCGTCGCCGACACCGAAACCCCGGTTTCGGCCATGCTGAAGCTCGGCGGCGAGGGCTCCGGCGCTTTCCTGCTCGAATCGGTCGAAGGCGGCCAGGTGCGCGGGCGCCATAGCTTGCTCGGCCTTGATCCCGATCTGGTGTGGCGCGCCCGCGGCAACACATCGGAAATCAACCGAAGCTGGCAGACGGATCGCGGCGCATTCGAACCCGTGGCCGGGGATACGCTGGCGGCGCTGCGCAGCCTGGTCGCAGAGGCGCGCGCCGATGTGCCGCCAGAGCTGCCGGCGGCGCTGGCCTGCCTGGTCGGCTATATGGGCTATGAAACCATCCGGCTGGTTGAACCCAGTGTGCCGTCGGCCGGCGAATCGCCCTTGGACCTGCCCGACATGGTGTTCGTGCGGCCAACGCTGTTGCTGGTGTTCGATCGGTTGAAGGACGAATTGTTCATCGTCGCGCCGGTTTTCGCCGCCGATGATCCGGATGCGGCCTACACCCAGGCGGCCGATCGCCTTCAGGAGGCCGAGCGCAAGCTGGCGCAGGCGCTGCCCATGCAGCCGCGCCCGCCGGCATCCCTGCCCGATGGGCCGCCGCATCACCACACCAGTCGCGCGCAATTTGCCGACATGGTCACGCGCGCCCGCGATTATATCCTGGCCGGCGATATTTTTCAGGTCGTGCTGTCGCAGCGTTTTTCGGTGGATTTCCCGCTGCCGGCCTTCGATCTGTATCGGGCGCTGCGACGCATCAACCCGTCGCCTTTCCTCTATTTCCTCGATCTGCCGGGCTTTGCGCTGGTTGGCTCTTCGCCCGAAATCCTGGTGCGTGCCCGTCATGGCGATGTGACGATCCGGCCGATCGCCGGCACCCGCCCGCGCGGGCGCGACGCTGCCGAAGACGCCGCCAACCGCGACAGCCTGCTCGCTGACCCGAAGGAACTGGCCGAACATCTGATGCTGCTCGATCTGGGCCGGCACGATACGGCACGGGTGTCGGTGCCCGGCACGGTGAAAGTGACCGACAAGTTCTTCGTCGAATTCTACAGCCATGTCATGCACATCGTGTCGAACGTGCAGGGGCGGCTGGCAGACGGCATTGATGCGGTGGCGGCACTGTTGGCGGGCTTCCCGGCCGGCACCGTATCGGGTGCCCCCAAGGTGCGCGCCATGCAGATCATCGCCGAACTGGAAGGCGTCGGCCGCGGCGCCTATGCCGGCGGGGTGGGTTATTTCAGCCCGAATGGCAATATGGACAGCTGCATCGTGTTGCGCACCGCGGTGGTGAAGGATGGCGTGATGCACGTGCAAGCCGGTGCCGGCATCGTGGCGGACAGCATCGCCGAATATGAACAGCGCGAATGCGAAGCCAAGGCCGGCGCGCTGATCGCCGCAGCGCGCGAAGCCATCGCGGCGGCGGGCAGCGCCGGGTTCGGCCAGTAACAGGAGCATCGCACATGGCACGCGCAATATGGAACGGCCACATCATCGCCGACACGCCCGACACCGTGGTCGTGGAGGGCAATCATTATTTCCCCGCTGACGCGGTCGATCCGGCGCTGCTGACGCCCAGCACCACCACCAGCGTGTGCGGCTGGAAAGGCACCGCCAATTATCACAGCCTGGTGGTGGACGGTGTGCAGAACCGCGACGCAGTCTGGTATTATGCCGATCCCAAGCCGCAAGCCGCCAACATCAAGGGCCGGCTGGCGTTCTGGAAGGGCGTGAAGGTTACGGCCTAAAGCCTTTCGAACTTCCGCACACCCGGCACGTCGGCGAAATCGACATCCTGGGTCCAAACCTCAGCATCATATTCCCGTGCCGTGGCCAAAATCATGGCATCTGCCATGGCCAATCGGTGCTCCGCCGCCACCAGGGCGGCGCGACTGGCCAGATTGCCGTCAAGCGGTACCAACAGCATCCGCTCCATGCGTTCCCGCGCATGCCGTGCGATGGTCGTCTTGCCACGCACCAACAGCCATCTGGTCACTTCATAAACCACCATGCCGGGCACAATCACCTGGCTGTCTTCGGCAAACACGCCAGAGAAACGTTCGGATCCCAGATCATCCAGCAGCCAGCTTATCCAGATATTGCTGTCTGGAACGATCGGAGACATCAATAGACATCCTTGTCCAGGTCGCTTCGATCCCGCACGAAATCATTCTCCATGCCAGCGCAAATTCCACGCAGATCAGCCAGAGACAGTTGCGGTACGAAGGTCAACTGGCCATCCCAAACCATCGCGGTCAGCTTTTGTCCCGGCTCGATAGACAGGCGGTTGCGGATCTCCTTGGGAATGACAATCTGGAATTTGGGCGAAACGGTCACGGTATTCATCATACGGTTTCCTTATCGATGATCCCTTTGTAGCACGAACGGCGGATGACACTCAAGCAGATGACGCCGGCGCAGCAACACGCTAAACCCCTCGCCATGACCATCCTCGTCATCGACAATTACGACAGCTTCACCTTCAATCTCGTGCACTATCTGGCCGAGCTTGGGGCCGACACGCGGGTGGTGCGCAACGATGCGATCACCACCCAGGATGCCATGGCGATGCGTGCCGACGCGATCCTGCTCTCCCCCGGTCCCTGCACGCCCAGCGAGGCCGGGATCTGCCTGGCCTTGATCGCGGCTGCCGCCGAAACCCGCACGCCCTTGCTGGGCGTCTGCCTTGGCCACCAGGCGATTGGCCAGGCGTTTGGCGGCATTGTGGAGCGCGCGCCGCAGGTGATGCACGGCAAGGTCAGCACGATCAGCCACACGGGCACCGGCGTGTTCAGTGATGTCCCCAACCCGTTCGAGGCCACCCGCTATCACAGCCTGACCGTGCGCGAAGCCGGACTGCCCGCCGAACTGGTGGTCAACGCCCACAGCCCCGATGGCCTGATCATGGGCATGCACCACCGCGAGCTGCCACTGCACGGCGTGCAATTCCACCCCGAAAGCATCGCCACCCAGCACGGCCACAGATTGCTCGCCAATTTCATGGCGCTGGCTGGTCTGTCGCCCGATTTCTCCATCGCGGCATGAGCCGGCTGCCCGACCCGATCAGCCCGCTCGACAGGCAAGCGGCGGCCGATGCCTTTGCCGCGATTTTCGACGGCAAGGTGGAGGATGCGGCGCTGGCGGCGTTCCTGACCACGCTGGCCGACCGCGGCGAAACAGCCGGCGAAGTCGTCGCCGCCGCCACGGCGCTGCGGATGCGCGCCATCCAGCCGTTCACCGCGCCCGCCGCGCTGGATGTGTGCGGCACCGGCGGCGATGGCATGCACAGCCTCAACATCTCCACCGCGGTGGCGCTGGTGGTGGCGGCCTGCGGCGTCAAGCTCGCCAAGCACGGCAATCGCGCCGCTTCCTCCACCAGCGGCGCCGCCGATGTGCTGATGATGCTGGGCGTGCCGGAATTGCCGTTGGACCGGCTGGGGCCGTGCCTCGATACGGTCGGCATCACCTTTCTGCACGCGGCGCGGCACCACCCCGCGATGGCGCGGGTCGCTCCGGTGCGCCGCGCGCTTGGCCGGCGCACGATCTTCAACCTGCTGGGGCCGCTGTGCAATCCGGCCGGCGTCGAACAACAATTGCTCGGCGTGTTTGCGCCGGCACCGGTACCGTTGATGGCACAGGCCTTGCGGGCACTGGGCAGCCGCACTGCGCTGGTGGTGCACGGCCAGGGCTTTGACGAAGTGGCGATTTCCGGCGAGACGACCGCGATGGCGCTGGCCGATGGCGCGCTCACACCGCACACGCTCACCCCGGAAACTGCCAGCCTGCCGCGCCATCCGAACGAGGCACTGAAGGGTGGCAGCCCCGAATATAACGCGCAGCGCCTGCGGGCCTTGCTGAACGGTCAACACGACGCCTATCGCGACATGGTGATCCTGAACGCGGCTGCCGCATTGACCGTGGCCCGCCCCGCCCTGACCCTGCCACTGGCCGCCGCGCACGCCGCCACCGCCATCGACAGCGGCGCCGCGGCGGACACCCTCGCCCGCTGGATTGCGTTCCGATGACCGACACACTTTCAACCATCGTCGCCCACAAGCGCGACCTCTATGCCGTCCGCAAGACGCAGCGCAGCCTGGCCGATGTGGAGGCGCAGGCCCGCGCCGCCGAATCCCCACGCGGGTTCATCGCCGCGCTGCACGCCGCCCACGCCGACGGCCGCTATGCCCTGATCGCCGAGTGCAAGAAGGCCAGCCCCTCCAAGGGCCTGATCCGCGCCGATTTCGATCCCGCTGCGCTCGCCCGCGCTTACCAGGCCGGCGGCGCCGCCTGCTTGTCGGTGCTCACCGAAGAGCGCTGGTTTCTGGGCAGCGATGATTATCTGGTGCAGGCTCGCGCCGCCTGCACGCTGCCGGTGATCCGCAAGGATTTCATCGTCGATCCCTGGGCTGTGGTGGAGGCCCGCGCGCTCGGCGCCGATGCGATCCTGCTGATCATGGCCGCCCTGTCCGACGCGCAGGCCGCCGAACTGGAAACAGTGGCGCTTGATTGGGGCATGGACGTGTTGATCGAAGTCCATGATGCCGCCGAACGGGACCGCGCGCTGCGGCTGAAAACGCCGCTGCTTGGCATCAACAACCGCAATCTGAAAACGCTGGCCGTCGATCTGGCCACCAGCTTCGAACTTGCCGATACCCAAGGCAAAACACTGGTCGCCGAATCCGGCCTGTCCGGCCATGAAGATCTGGCGGCGCTCGGCCAGGTCGGCATCCGCACCTTCCTGGTCGGTGAAAGCCTGATGCGGCAGGATGATGTGACAGCCGCCACCCGCGCCCTGCTCGGCCTCGCCGCATGAGCAGGCTCACCCATCTCGATGACAGCGGCGCCGCACGCATGGTCGATATCAGCGCCAAGCCGGCCACCCGCCGCGAAGCCATTGCCGAAGGCTATATCCATGTCGCCGCGCCGGCCCTCGCCGCCATCGCCGCGCAAGCCGTGAAGAAAGGCGATGTGCTGGCCACCGCGCGCATCGCCGGCATCATGGCCGCCAAGCGCACCTCCGATCTGATCCCGCTGTGCCATCCGCTGCCCATCGATGCGGTGAGCGTCGATCTGGTACTGGACGCCACCGGCATCCGCGCCACGGCAACGGTGGCGACCACCCACGGCACCGGCGTGGAGATGGAGGCACTCACCGCGGTCTCCGCCGCGCTGTTGACAGTATACGACATGGCCAAGGCGCTGGACCGGACCATGCGCATCGACGGCATCCGCCTGCTGAAGAAGTCCGGCGGGCGATCGGGCGATTTTCTGGCCGGCGATTTAGGCGCCGAATGACCGGTCTGCTGCCCTACCAGGCGGCGCTTGATCGGCTGCTGGCCGGTGCCGAACCGCTGCCAGCCGAAACCCTCGCGCTGGCTGACTGCGCCGGGCGGGTGCTGGCGCTGGATATGGCCGCCCGCCTCACCCAGCCGCCGTTCGCAGCGGCCGCCATGGACGGCTATGCGATCCGCTGGGCGGATTTGCGCGCGCCCTGGCAGGTGATCGGGGAAAGTGCCGCTGGCCATGGCTGGACCGGCACGTTGGCGCCGGGCGAGGCCGTGCGCATCTTCACCGGCGCGCCCGTGCCGGCCGGCGCCGATACGATCGTCGTGCAGGAAGAGGTCGCGCGTGATGGCAGCGGCGCGCGCCTGAGTGGCGAAGGCCCGCCGCACAAGGGCGCCCATATCCGCATGGCTGGCCAGGATTTCGCCGCGGGCGACGCGCTGATCGCCGCCGGCACGCGGCTGGCGCCGCCGCACCTGGGGCTGGCTGCCGCCGCCGGGCACGGCGCGCTGCCGGTGGTACGGCGTCCGCGGGTCACGCTGATCGCCACCGGCGACGAACTGGTGCGGCCGGGCACCGCGCCGGGACCGGGGCAGATCGTCTCCAGCGTGCCGGCGATGCTCACCGCCCTGCTGCGCAGCGCCGGCGCCGACGTGCATGATCCCGGCCTGGTGCGCGATGATCGCGCTGCGCTGGCCGCAGCCATCACCCATGCGGATGCCGATCTGATCCTCACCATCGGCGGCGCCTCGGTGGGTGATCATGATCTGGTGGTGCCGGTATTGCGCGATCTGGGCGCGGAGATCGATTTCTGGAAGGTGGCCATTCGGCCCGGCAAGCCGTTGCTGGCCGGCATGCTGGCGGGCGCCAACAGCTCGCGTCGCGTGCTCGGCGTGCCCGGCAATCCGGTGTCGGCCTTCGTGACATCACTGCTGTTTGCCGTACCGCTGATTGCGCGCCTGGCTGGCCGCCGTCACGCCTTGCCGATCGAGATGCTGCCACTGGCCGCAGCCCTCGGCGCCAACGGTGCCCGCCGCGATCATTTGCGCGCGCGGCGTACCCCGGCCGGTGCCGAAGCCTTCGCCGCGCAAGACAGCGCGATGCTCGCCCGCCTCGCCGCGGCCGATCTGTTGATCATCCGCGAACCGCACGCGCCGGCAGCGGCGGCGGGCAAATTGGTGACCTGTATCGCGCTTGACATGTTCCAATCTGTTTTTTAGATGTTCTGCCCATGTTCCGTTTTGACGGCATGGAGGGGACGCGGCGATGCTCACCAGAAAACAACAGGAATTGCTTGTCTTTATCGATGAGCGGCTGAAATCCGATGGCGTGTCGCCTTCCTTCGAGGAAATGAAGGAGGCGCTCAGCCTGAAGTCCAAATCCGGCGTGCACCGCCTGATCAACGCGCTGGAAGAACGCGCCTTCATCCGCCGCCTGCCCAATCGCGCACGCGCCCTGGAAGTGCTGCGCCTGCCGGATGCCTTGGCCACCGCCAAGCCGACCCTCAGTCTGGTGGCGAGCCAGCCCCAACATGAACGGCGCCCGGAATCGCGTCCGGTGCCGCAGGCGATGCTGGCAGCCAACGATACGGTGGTGGTGCCGCTGCACGGCCGCATCGCTGCCGGCCTGCCGATCGAGGCGCTGGAAAGCGACCAGTCGCTCTCCGTTCCCGCCGCGCTGCTCGGCCCCGGCGATCATTATGCGCTGGAAGTGTCCGGCGATTCGATGGTCGAGGCCGGCATCCATGATGGTGATTACGCGCTGATCCGCCGCTGCGAGGATGCTCGCGATGGCGATATCGTCGTGGCGCTGATCGACAATGAGGAAGCCACGCTGAAATATCTGCGCCGCGACAAGGGCCTGATCCGCCTCGATCCGGCCAACAGCGCCTTCCAGCCCCAGCATTACCGCCCCGAACAGGTCCGCATCCAGGGCAAGCTGGCGGGCTTGCTGCGCCGCTATCACTGATTGGTGGCCGTCCCTCCAATTCAGCATCAGTCATGCTGGCGCAGGCCAGCATCCACTGTTGTTCAGCTGCCCGTTACCAGGTCGTAGTTCCCATCGGCAAAGAGGATGCTGGCCTGCGCCAGCATGACCGATTCCTTTTGAACGACCAGGTCAGCAATCACACCGCCAACTGATAAACACGCGCCGCCGTGCCGCTGAACAGCGCCGCCTTCTCGTCCGCGCTCGCCCCGGCGCTGATCAGCTTGAAGGCGTTCCACAGCGTCGCGTAATCGCAGGTGCCGCGATCCACCGGAAAATTGCTTTCAAACATGCAGCGCTGCACGCCGAACGCGCTGATCGCGGTTTCGATCCACGGCCGCCATTCGTCGGCCAATTGCGCTGCCGTCGCCATCGGATCAGCCATGAAGCTGGCAAAGCCGCCGAATGGCATTGCCAGGCCGCCCAGCTTCATCACCACATTCGGGCAGGCCGCCAGGTCCGCGATTCCACGCGCCCATTCGGCGAAGTTCGCATCGCGCTTGCCCGCATGCGATGCCACGCCCAGCGGCGTCGCCAGATGGTCACAGATGATCGTCAGGTCCGGCACCGCCCGCGCCATCGCCACCAGTTCCGGCAACTGCGGAGCCAGCAACCAGCAATCATAGCTCAGGCCATGGCGCGCCAAAGTCCGCAGCCCGTCCCGAAAGCGCACGTCGGCCAGCAGCTCCGGCGGATTGCGCTGCAAGATGCCGAGCACGTCCGGGTCCGGATCATGTGCCGGCGAATGGCGGATGCCGCGAAACCGCGCCGGGCTGGCCGCCAGATGCGCGTCCAGCACCGCCGCCACCCCCTCGCCCAACAGCAGATCGGCATGGCCGACGATGCCTGCACACGGCCGCGCCGGCCCGTACAGCCCGCTCGCCGCCATCGCGGCCACACCGTTGACGAATTCGGTTTCCCCCACCGGGCGCAGCGCCGCCGGCCCCTCCGCGCGGTAGAACGCCCCGCATTCCAGAAACACCGTCGCCACGACATTGTGGCCGCTGCCCATGTCGGCCAGCAATTGATCGAGCAGATAGAGCGGGCTGAGCGCGATCGCCTGCACGAAGGGGTGGGCGTCGGCGCCAGCCGGCGGAAGGCTGCGCCGGTCCCACAAATGATGGTGCGGATCGATGATCGGCAATTGCGGATCGATGATGTCGGCCATGGCGCGCCCCTTCACTGTTATGCGGCATCATGACGGCAAATGCCGGAACCGCGACTGGCGCATTTGCGGGCTGTCGGCTCGGACCTGCCACGGCCGGTCCCCCACGGCATCGCGCGCCGTCGCCACCGTACCGCCCACCAGACGGATTGCCACGGCTCCTGTGACGCCCAGCCGCGCGCGATCGAGCAGCAACCAGCGCGGCCTGCACCACCCCGGCAACCGGCGATCCGACACCACGATATCGGCCGCCGCGCACGCTGGCGCCATGGTGGCACGCGGGATCAGCGCCGTGCTGGTGGTGGCCAGCACGCGCCAGCGCCGACCATCACGCAGCACTTCGATCACACAGGCATCGGGTGAACACCGCGCCAGGCCGGTGTGGCCCAGCCAAAGTGCATCGTCCGAATCAGCGCCGATGCTCTCGCTCCACACACCGATCAGATAATCGCCGACCCGTTCCCGGCTGTGCCCCAGGCGCCAACCCGAACGGGCATCCGCCAGCCGCAGGCCGAGGTGGCGGCCATCGCCGCTGACCAGCAGATCGGGCAGCGGCGCCTGGATCGCGATCAGCATCGCGGCCAGCATCGGCACCACACCCCACCAGCGCACACCGGTTTGCCACAATGCCAGCCACAGGCCGCCGGCCGCCCCCAGGGCAAAGGCCGGTGCCGGCACCACGGCGGTGAGCACCGCGCCCGGCAAGGCCGCGACCTGATCGGCCAGATCGATCAGCATCTGCATCGCCCAGCCGGCAATCGGCCACAACAGGCCGGTGCCCAGCGCCTCGCCAAGCAGCGCCAGCATCAGCATCGGCAGCACGACAAAACTGGTGAACGGAATCGCGATCAGATTGGCGCCGATGCCATAAAGCCCGCCGCGGCCGAAATGATAGAGCCCGATACCCGACAGAGCGACCTCTGCCACCAGCCCGCTGGCCAACAACGCCGCCGCGCCGCGCGCCAGTGACTGCCACCAGCTTTCATCATCGCGTGGCTGCGCCAGCCAGCGGCCCAGCCGGCTTTCATACAATGCGACGATGCCGATCACTGCGGCAAAGCTCAGTTGAAAACTCGCGCCAAGCAACACTTCGGGCCGCACCAGCAAGATGGCCAGCGCTGCCGCGCCAAGCAGCCGCAACGAAATCGCCTGCCGGCCCAGCATCATGCCCAGCACCACGATAGCGGCAGCAATCGCCGCGCGCACCGTGGGCACCTGCGCGCCGGCCAGCAGCGTATAGGCCGCGCCAGCCAGCGCCCCCAGCCCCAGGGCAATGGTCGGCACCGGCACGCGCAGCGCCAGCCAGGGCCACAGCGCCAGCCCCAGCCGCGCCAGCCAGGCGATGCCGCCCACCACCACCGCAATATGCAGGCCCGAAATCGACATCAGGTGCGCCAGCCCCGAATCACGCATCGCCTGGGTGGCTGGTTCCGGGATGGCGCGCTGTTGCCCGGTCACGAACGCTGCCGCCAACGCGCCGGCCTCGCCCGGCACCCGCGCGGTGATCAACGCCTGCAACCGCGCGCGCGCCTGATCAAGCCACAGGCGCGGGCCTGGCGGTGGTGGCGCCAGCACGGCCACCGGCCCCATCACAACACCGGTCGCGCCAATGGCATCAAACCACGCCCGTCGCGCCAGATCGAGCCCGCCGGGCACAGCCGCGCCGGCCGGCGGCGACAATAGGGCGCGCAGCCGCACAAGCGCACCCACCGGCACCGGCGGGGCTTCGCCACGGAGCGTCAGCCGGGCGCGGCGGATGCCGCCGGGCAAGGCACGGGCCGCCAGCACCAGTCGCTGGCCACCGCCCGCCACAGGCTCCACGCCAACCACGCGCGCATCGAAGGTCGCCACGATGCGATCGGCCAGCACGCCATGCGTGTTGCCGGCCACTCGGACCTCCACCGCCGCCATGCCGGCCAGCGCAAAGCCTGCGGCCAGCGCCAGCGGCCGTTGCCCGGCCAAGCCGCCACCGGCCGTCAGGGCCAGCAGCACCAGCGCTGCCGCCGCGCGCCACGGTGCCCACGGCAGCACGAACCACAGCAATATGCCCACGGCCAACGCCACCGGCAGCCACAGCGCCAGCCGGTCGCGTTCAGCGCTCAGCCAGTCGCGCCAGGCGGCCTGCACCTGCGCTGCGATTTGTGCGGACTGTGCCCTTCTGCTAACCACCCGCTCGTTCCGAAGGCCCCTCCCGGCCCAAAGCATGTTTGACCCCTGAACCGACAGATTGGACGAAACGCGCATGAGCGCAAGCAAGGACGAAGTCGGCAAAGTCGTGACCCGGTTCGCGCCGTCGCCAACCGGCTTCCTGCACATCGGCGGCGCCCGCACCGCCCTGTTCAACTGGCTGTTCGCACGCCATCACGGCGGGCAGTTCCAGCTGCGCATCGAGGATACCGATCGCGCCCGCTCCACCGAGCCGGCGATCGCGGCGATCCTGGACGGCATGGCCTGGCTGAATCTGAACCATGATGGCGAAATCGTCTATCAGTTCAGCCGGGCGGCCCGCCACGCCGAGGTCGCGAACCAGTTGCTGGCCCAGGGCCGCGCCTATCGCTGCTATGCCACCCCGGCCGAACTGGAAGCGCTGCGCGAGGCCCAGCGCGCCGCCAAACAGCCGATGCGCTATGACGGCCGCTGGCGGGATCGCAACGATTTCCCCAATGATCAGCCCTATGTGATCCGCCTGAAGGCACCGCGCGAAGGCGCCGTCACGATCAGCGATCGCGTGCAGGGCGACGTGACCGTGAACAATGCCGAACTCGATGATTTCGTGCTGCTGCGTTCCGATGGCACCCCCACCTATATGCTGGCCGTGGTGGTGGATGATCACGACATGGGCGTGACGCACGTGATCCGCGGCGATGATCATCTCAACAACGCCTTCCGGCAACTGGCGCTGATCCGCGCGCTGGAATGGGCGGAGCCGATCTATGCCCATATCCCGCTGATCCACGGCACCGATGGCGCCAAACTCTCCAAGCGCCACGGCGCGCTGGGAGTGGATGCCTATCGCGACGAGTTGGGCATGCTGCCCGAAGCGGTGGAGAATTATCTGCTGCGGCTGGGTTGGGGCCACGGCGATGCCGAAACCATCAGCCGCGAACAGGCGACAGCGTGGTTCGATCTGGCCGGAGTCGGCCGATCGCCATCGCGTTTCGATCTGAAGAAGCTGGAAAATCTGAACGGGCACTATCTGCGCGCCGCCGATGATGCCCGTCTGGTTGCGTTGATCGCTCCGCGCGTTGCTGCGGCATTGAGTCGCGATCTCGGCGATGTCGATACGGCGTTGCTGCAACGCACCATGCCTGAGCTGAAGAAGCGCGCCAGCAACCTCAATGATTTGGCAGCTACAAGCCTTTTCTATCTTCGCACCCGCCCAATTCCCATGGACGAAAGCGCTGCCAAGCTGCTAGCCTCTGCGACGCCAGGGCTGCTTGACCGCGCCCGGGCTCGATTCGCCGCCCAGTCGGACTGGACGGCGGCCGCGCTGGAACAGACGGCCCGGACGTTGGCGGAAAGCGAAGGGCTGAAGCTCGGCCAGGTCGCGCAACCGCTGCGCGCGGCCGTGACCGGATCGGCCCAGTCACCTGGCCTGTTCGAGGTCCTGGAGGTTCTGGGCCAGGACGAAGTGCTGGGGCGGATCGAAGACGCGCTGCAAACACAGGGGACCACGGGATGAGCACGGCCAATATCAGCATCGAAGGCATCAGCGGCGATTATCCCGTCCATCGCGGCAGTGTCGGTCCGGAAGTGATCGATATCCGCAAGCTTTATGCCAACACCGGCCGCTTCACCTATGATCCCGGCTTCACCAGCACGGCCAGCTGCGAATCCAAGATCACTTATATCGATGGCGATGAAGGCGTGCTGCTCTATCGCGGCTACCCGATCGAGCAACTCGCCGAGCAGTCCAGCTTCCTGGAGGTGGCGCATCTGCTGCTGAACGGCGATCTGCCCAATGCCGCGGAAAATGTGGAGTTCACGCGGAACATCACCCGCCACACCATGATCCACGAACAGCTCGCCACCTTCTATCGCGGCTTCCGGCGCGATGCGCACCCGATGGCGATCATGTGCGGCATCGTCGGCGCGATGGCAGCTTTCTATCACGACAGCACCGACATCCACGATCCGCAGCAGCGCGTGATCGCATCGCATCGGATCATCGCCAAGATGCCGACGCTGGCCGCGATGGCCTATAAATACTCTGTCGGGCAGCCCTTCCTCTATCCCGACAACAGCCTGTCTTTCCCCGGCAATTTCCTGCGCATGACGTTCGGCGTGCCGGCCGAGCCCTATGTGATCGATCCGGTGATCGAGGATGCGATGGAAAAGCTGCTGATCCTGCAGGCCGATCATGAACAGAATGCCTCCACCTCCACGGTGCGCCTGGCCGGTTCATCGGGCGCCAACCCGTTCGCCTGCATTTCGGCCGGCATCGCCTGCCTGTGGGGCCCGGCACACGGCGGCGCCAACGAAGCCGCGCTGAACATGCTGCGTGAAATCGGCCGGCCGGAACGCATTCCGGAATTCATCGCCCGTGCCAAGAACAAGGATGATCCGTTCCGCCTGATGGGCTTCGGCCACCGCGTGTACAAGAATTACGATCCGCGCGCCAAGGTGATGGCCAAGGTTGCCAAGAATGTGCTGGACCGGATGGGCATCAACGATCCGATCTTCGATGTTGCCCGCGAACTCGAACAGATTGCCCTGAACGACCCGTATTTCATCGACAAGAAACTGTATCCCAACGTCGATTTCTACTCCGGCGTCGTCATGTCGGCGATCGGCTTCCCCACCTCCATGTTCACCGTGCTGTTCGCCATTTCGCGTGCGGTCGGCTGGATCGCGCAGTGGACGGAAATGATGGAAGATCCGGAACAGAAAATCGGCCGTCCGCGCCAGCTTTACACCGGTCATAGCCGCCGGGAATATGTACCGCTGTCGGCCCGCGGTTGAGCCATTTGCCGAATCTTTGCGCATGAAGGCCTGGAAAGGGGTCGCCGGGTTGAACGGCGGCCCCTTTTCCTGTTTGGATAAGCCCGATGGACGAACTGTTCACTCCTGTGCCGCCGCGCCGCTGGCCGTGGATCATCGCGATTCTGGCCAGCCTGGTGTGGGCGGCCGGCATCGGCCTGGGCTGGGCGGTGTACGCCGGGCAGATCGTGATCGATCCCGCCGCAATGCCGCTGGTCATCGCCGGCCTGGCGCTGCTCGCCCCGCTGGCGGTGATCTGGCTGGCCATGCTGCACCTGCGGGATGCCGGCGCCATCGCGGCCATGCGCGCCGAAGCCGCTGAAACCCGCAGCCGCCTCGCCGCCATCGCAGTCGAGCGCAGCGGCGAAGCCCTCGCGCGGCTGGAGACGCAGCTCGATACCGCCGCCAACCGCCTCGCCGGCCTGGCCCGGCCGATTGCCGGCCACAGCAGTGCCATCGATACGGCTGCCGCCACCCTGGACGGGGTGAACGCCCGCCTGGCCACCACCATCGCCGCCGCAGTTGCCGCCAGCGGCGATGTCGCCGGCGCCGTGCCCGCCGCCACCGCGCAAGGCGAAGCGCTGATCGATCTGCTCACCCGTGCCGACAATCAGTTGCGCGCCCAGTTGGCCGAAACCGAAACCATGCTCGCCAGCCTCTACACCCGCGCCAGCGAAGCCGAGGCCGAAGCCCGCGCCGCGGCGGAGGCGAGCCGCAGCGGGCTGGAGGCCATGGCCGCCGCCGCCGCCCGCGCCCAGGCCGCAGTGGCCGCGCCGCTCGCCGATCTGAACAGCGCAATCGACAGCGCCTTCACCCGCACCACCGGCGCCGTCGATACCACCCGCGATGCCGTGCATGTGCAAACCACTGCCCTGCTCACCAGCCTGAATCAGGCCCGCACCACGCTGGAACATATCGGTGGGGAAGCCGCGCATGCGCTCGATGATCGGTTGGCGCAGTTGCAGGCGCTGGCAGAGCGGGTCGCCGGGGAAATCGCCGCCGCCGGGCAGAATGCGTCCGCGCTGGTCGGCGATCTCGGCAGCCGCGTCGAAGCGCTCGAACAGCGGCTGGGTGCCGCGATCGCCAGCAACAGCGCCGCGCTCGGCACGCTGGATGCACAGTTGCTCAACGCCACGGCCAGCGCCGATGCGCTCGGCAACCCGATCAACAACGCCACCGCCGCGCTCGCCACCGTGCAGGCGCAACTGGAGGCGCTGGGCGCCGAGGCCGGGCAGACGCTGGCGCTGATCGACGAGCGCCTGCCGGCCAGCGCGCCGATGCTGGCCGCGCTGGGTGAGCGGCTGGCGGCGTTGACGGCGCAAGCCCTGGCCCTGGCCGCGCCGGTGGCGGCCAGCGGCAACAGCATCACCGCCGCCACCGATCGCCTGGCCCTGGCGCGCGAGATGCTCGCCGCCAGCAGCGCCGAGCTGACCGACGCCATCGCCGCCGCGCAAGACAGCCTGCGCGACATGGAATCGAGCACCAGCCGCCTCTCGCTCACCGCTTCGGGCGAGCTGATCGAGACATTCGGCCGGGTGCGCGACGTGGCGCAGGCCGCCGCCGGGGCGATGCGCACCGCGCTGAACGGCGTGGTGCAGGAGGCCGAACAGGCGCTGGACCGGGTCGCCACCGAGAAGGCCGAAACCGCCTTCGCCGCGCCGATCCGGCTGCGCATCGACGAACTGGTGAGCGCGCAAGGCCGCGCCGGCGATGCCGCGCAAGCCGCCGCCGAGCGGGTGACGCAGCGGCTGGTGGCGCTGACCCGCACGATCAGCGAGGTCGAAACCCATGTCGACGCCGTTGAAACCCGCGCCGATGTGCGGGCCCGCAACGCGCTCGGCCGCCGTGCCAACACGCTGATCGACAATCTCCAGGCCAGCGCCGTCGATCTGGCGCAGTTGCTGGATTTCGACATCGACGACAAGGCCTGGACCGATTATGCCGCCGGCGACCGCAGCGCCATCGCCCGCCGCCTCGCCGCCGGGCTCGACCACGGCACCGGCCGCCAGTTCGTCCGCCACTTCGGCCACGACAGCGAATTCCGCAACGAAGCCACCCGCTTCCTGAACGAATTCGAAGCCCTGGTCAGCGAAATCGTCCCCGACCGCGGCGGCGAAGCGCTGGGGGCGACCTTGCTGTCCTCCACCTATGGCAAGCTCTATCTGGCGATCGGGCAGGCGGCGGGCCGGTTCAACTGACCGCGCCGGGCCGGCTGCGACGGCCAGGCACCGGAACCCGCGCTGACATTACAAATTCGCAACGAGCCCCAAATCCTTCCTCATCGTTGCCGGCCCATGCCGAATCCAACAGCGGCAGTTTTGCCGGTTTGGCCGAATCCGGCGGGAATCGGCGCTGATTTCATCGCCCCTCTTCGCTGCGCGCCACACCACCGGACATCACCATGATGACAGGCTTTGCCCGTGTAGGACAGGCGGCGATGGGCGCATGATCGACGGCACCAGCCTGCGCCATGGTCCATGCGGGCCCATGACGCCGACTGGCTGCGCCCCCTGGTCGCTTGTGGCGGTGGCGGGGCCGACACCCCGCCGAAGCGCAACCGGCGCGACCCTGTCTGCTTCTCGCCCTGACCCTGCCGCCGGCGCCACCTGATCGAGCGATTCTTCAACAAGCGCAAATACGACCGACGCATCGCCACTCGCGATGACAAGCTCGGTTCGTCATTCCTCGCCATGACCAAACTGGCCTGCATCAGGCTGCGGCTACGCCACTATGAGCTCACGGCCCAGCTCATATTCTGGTCGCAGGACATTCGCCACACGGCTGAACGCTGCCGGCATTGGAATTCGGACCATTCAAACCGGTCTGGCTCACTCGTCCTTCCAGACGACGGTATTCTACTGCAATATGAGTAGCGAGCAGGTGATGACGGCCGTGAATTTGGCGTAAATTATTATAATAAAATCTGGATTCGCCGCTATCCATGCGAATATCACGGAAAAAGAATATTTGCGATCTGAAGTACAATCTATTTATCGGCGAATTTAGCTTTTTTTAAAGCAAGTGAGAGGTGCTTGACCGTAACCTTACTGTACAAGTTTGCCACCTTTTGATTATAGACATCAGCGTCAATCATTGGGCTTGTAACATCAATGTACTTACCTGTGCGAGAGTCTTCTTTAAGTCGCTTAGGCGGCTTAGGCTGAAAAATGAGCAACCTCACAACAGAATCAATCCGCAGATCACTTATTTCTGCGGTATCGCCATTGGAAATACGAACGATATCAAATGTTTGCTCGATTGTATCACCACCATAGCGACCGCCCACAAGCCGCGATTTCTTAATTGTAGCTACGATACGGCAATCCGCCGGTGAAACATTTTCTGATAGCATACGAAAACCAATTTTATTCAAATCGGCCATTTCAGGTTTTGGCTGCGTTTTACGGAGGAAATCTCGGAGCACAATTTCTTTTTCGCTATCATTTCCCTTATTTGAACTGATCACCGAATCCGATGCGACCGTCGCCAAACCAGCCGCCACACCAGTCAATAAGGCACCTCCAGGCACAAGCGCACCCAGCACACCTAACCCACTTCCACTGACGACTTCGTAGTTATGCTTATCTTCCAAAAACATATCACACTGCGTTGCCGCTGCCTCCACCGCAATCTGCGAGACTAACGCCATTGCAATCCTTTTTTTGATCTGCAATTGAAACATCGTAAGCAATCCTAAGGTCATCAAAAGGTTGTGGGGCTGTAATGCCCTTGAAACTACGATAGCGCCACATCACTCGGACAGGGCCACTATGAGCCCACGGCCTAGCCAGACCGCAATCAGCCTTGAAACACGGCCGCTGCAAACCCTGCCCGAGCACAGTATTTCGAACAGTGTGAAGGCCTGACGCTCAGCGATGTCGCCACGAAGCATGATGACCTTGCACGAAAAGTCATTGCCTGTTCCCCCGCTTCTTGCGCTCGGCCCTCGCCTTGTCCAAAATCTGCTTGTTTTTGGCTGCTGACTTAGCTGCGGCTGCTGCGTCTGCGGCCTTCCGCGCGATCTCCTCACGCTTGGCCTGGAGGAGCACAAGCTCCTGAGCCTTGGCGCGGGCTGCGTTGCCATTGTCTTCAACACTCAAGTAGCCCGAGGCAACTGGTGATGACGGCGCAGGCTTTGGTATTTCTGCCACTTTGGCTTCGGCCCCGGGCAGATACGAGCCTGGACGGAGCTTAAGCTCACTGAAGTCGATCTCGCGGGTTTGCGATCCAGCACGAAAATGATCCATCGCGAAAGCATACTCAGCCTTGAGCCTCTCCTGACTGGAGGCGCTAAAACAAGCGCTGTAATGGTCATTGATGCGGTTCGCTCTGGCCCAATCCTTCAACTTTGACCACGCATCCGCCCGCGTGTTCCTATGATCCGGAATTAACTTTGCCATGAATATGGGGGTTGTGGCAAAGTCAAGCACCGTGTCAACGTAAGGTGTACTGACTGGTCCCGGACCATAGGTAAGCACGCACTGCGCATAAACAAACTGCGAATCAGTTGCTGACCGCCTGGCGGCATCCAGCTCCGATGGCGAGGGAGCCCAGATAATTTCTTTGCTATCTCCTCGATAATCCAGGGCTCCAAAAGAGGCTTCATATGCGCCGCCAACTGTGCAACCCGAGACATATTGGCTCTTGCTGCTGAGCGGAGAAGTCGAAGAGCGGACATGCTTTTCGAAAATTTCAGAAAGTTTTTCCAGACTCAGCCCATCAATGCTAATTTTCTGAGTAGAAAACGTGCGTGTCCGTTGTACGGCACCCTTTTGCCAGTGATCGCTGCGTTCCCCCGGAACAAATTCTGTCACCCAGCACGCTATAGGAGCTTCGTTTTGCGCATAGACGTTATCCGAAATCCCAAGAGAGATGAAAATAGCAGCAAACAGCCAAAACAATTTTCGCGCATAAAATACCATTGATGGCGATTTTATTGTTGATGCAAAGGCCGATGACATAAAGAGCATTGCTGAATCCTCCTTTCATACTTCCAAGCAAGTCGGAGCAAAAATCCCCTCGCATAGCGCGCAGACAAACTATTTGGTATCGATCAGCCATGCAGCCAGCAACTATAATTGGAACCAATCCGATTGCAGTCCAGGCCATGGAGTCATATTGGCGCAATCCCAGCCTGGTGCAGGCGCGCTTTGTTACGGCGAAGAAGGTTGATCCGGGCTTGTCACAACGGGTTGCGGTACCGCAATAGTAGCTGTGGTAGTAAAAGATGCGGTGGTTCAGGTTGCGCTTTGGCGCAATGTTGGCCCAGCCAACGCCGTCGGCCACCATGGCACGCAAACAATCGGCGTCACGGGCTCGGTTGGCCAGCCCCAGTGGCCATTGGCCAGCAGCAGCCCATCCCGGAGCGCGCTGGCCAGCGAGGTCCGGGCGGGTTTCTTGGCGAGCATCGGGTTGGCGGGGGCGGATTGCGGATTCATCCAGAGCCGCTTGCGCATGATCTGAAGCGCCCAACGCGCCCCCACTTGCGCCGCCCGAGCAATTTTCGGCGAAGTCGTGCGAAGAAAAAAGGCCCGATCGCGTATGGGGAACAACAATGAAGATATTTTCGTATTTTCCGAAATTACAGATTTCGACACATGATGAACTTGAACGTGCCCATATTGGGCACCTTTGTTGCCCTTCGGCAGGCCGTTTCTGTTGATGGATCCGAACGCTGCGCTCATATCCTGAACAGTGGTTAGTCAGATTCGGCGACACCTGCAAAATTGGTGAGCAAATCGATGTGGCGGTTCATACTGCTTGCAGGCGCTTCGGTGGCTGCGTTGACTGGCACGGCGGCTGATGCCGTCAGCTTCATCCACACCGGTGTTGTCCAACCCTATATGGTCACCCAGACGGGCGTCTATCTGATGCGGGCCGCCGGTGCGCAGGGCGGCGCCGGCTACAGCTTCGGGGGCGGCGGGGCGGTTGTTTCGGGCAAGATGGCCCTGACCAGCGGAACCGTGCTGAACATCATTGTCGGCGGCCAGGGCGGCAGCGGCGCAGGCGGCGTCATCGGCGGCGGCGGCGGCGGTGGCAGCTTCATCTTTGCCGATCCGGCAACGCCGCTGGCAATCGCCGGCGGTGGCGGTGGCGGCGGCTTTGTTTCGGGGGGCAGCGACGGCAGCGGTGCCAGCAGTGGCAGCGGCGGTTTCGGCGGCGGTTTCGGCGGCGGCGGCGGCAGCGACAGCAGCGGCTTTGGCGGTCGCGGCGGCGATGGCGACAGCAGCAGCTTCGGCGGCGGCAGCGACGGCGGCTTCAGCTTCTTCCGCGGTGGCGTTGGCGGCTTCGGCGGCGGCGGCGGTGGTGGCTTTGGCGGTGGCGGCGGTGGTGGCTTCTCGGGCGGCGGTGGCAGCAGCTATCTCGGGGGCGGGGGCGGTGGCAGCTCCTTCCTGGCAGACATCATGACCGATACGGCGCGCAAGAGCGGGGTGAACAGCGGCAACGGCTATGCGTCGATCGATCTGGTCACCGAACCGGTTCCCGAACCGTCGAGCTGGGCGATGATGATCATCGGCCTTGGCGGCATTGGCGCGCTGGCGCGTTGCCGGCGGCGCTGCACCGGTTGATCGCCCGACAAGGCTGATACGGCCGGCGAGCGTCACGCGGATTGGCTGGTATCAGATCGTAATGCGAAGCCGAACGTTCACCCCTGCGGCGGCACCGGCGCATACGGCCCGCGTGTGCGCCAGAACGGCACATCGTCCAGTTCCAGCCAACCCCAATGATAATTGGCCAGGAACAGGGCGAACAGCAGCGCGCTGATCAGGGACGTCCACGCCAGTTTCCTGGCGATCATCGGGTTGACGGGCGCGGATTGGGCCTGGCCGGGCACGTCGCTGGCGCCGGTCTCCGCGTTGGTGCGCACACCGAAGGGGAGGACGGCGAACAGGGTGATCGTCCAGAACAGGAGATAGATGGCGAGGGCGGATTGGGGTTTCATCTAGGGTCGATTGTGGTTGGGTTGGGGGATCCAACGCCCTCCCCCTTGCGGGGAGGGCGACTCGGCGCCAGCCGAGCGGGGTGGGGGTTGCTGCCCGTTGATACCGAAGGGCGTAACCCCCACCCCGGGCCGCCTGCGGCGTCTCTCGCCCTCCCCGCAAGGGGGAGGGCGTTTTACGCCCGGCATCACAGCCGGAGCACCTGCACTTCGGTGACGGGTTTCTTGCCGGTCCAGTCGCGGGCGACGCGGCGGACGGCGTTGCGGATGGCGTCGGCATAGGCTTCGGCGCGTTTGGGATCGGCCTTGGCGGCGGCCTTTTCGGCGGCTTCGGCGCATTCGGCGAGGAAATCGCCCTTGTCTTCTTCCACCGGCACGCCCTGCGCGTTCACCACCGGGGTGGTGGCGGGCAGGCCGTTGCGGCCGACGACGACGGCGACGGTGATGACGCCATATTGCGCGAGGCGGCGGCGTTCCACCATGGTGGCGCCTTCGGCCGGCAGGATGACATCGCCGTCCAGCACCAGCCGCCCGGCCTTTTCATGGCTGAGCAGCTTTGGTCCATCGGGCGCCAGGCGGATGGCACTGCCGTTCACCGGCACCATGGCGCGAGGCACGCCGCATTCCAGCGCCAGCTTGGCATGTTCTTCCATGTGGCGACGCTCGCCGTGCACGGGGATGGCGATTTCGGGGCGGATCCATTCATACATGGCCTCCAGCTCCGGCTGACCGGGGTGGCCCGATACGTGCACATGCGCCTGTTTTTCGGTGATCACATCGATGCCGCGCGCCGCCAGGGCATTTTGCACGCGGGCGATCGGCAGTTCGTTGCCGGGGATCTGTTTCGAGGAATAGACGACGAGATCGCCCTTATCGAGCTTCAGCTTGGGGTGTGTGCCCTCCGCGATCCGGCTGAGCGCCGCCAGCGGCTCGCCTTGCGCGCCGGTGCACAGGATAAGCACCTTGTTTTTCGGCAGGCCCATCGCCTGATCCCAATCGATCGGCGGCGGCAGATCCTTCAGATAGCCGGTGGCCTGCGCCACGCTGACGATTCGATCCATGCTGCGCCCGGCGAGCACCAGTTCGCGCCCGGACGCCTTGGCGACCTGGCCCAGCGTGGCCAGTCGCGCCGCGTTGCTGGCGAAGGTGGTGACGAGCACGCGCCCCTGTTTGCGCGCCTTGATAAGGCGCATCAGGCCGTCCTTCACGTCGCTTTCGCTGCCCGACGCTTCGGCATTGAACACATTGGTGGAATCGCCGACCAGCGCCAGGATGCCGCTGTCGCCAATGCGGGTCAATTCCGCGGCGGTGACGGGGTTGCCCATCATCGGCGCATCATCCAGCTTCCAATCGCCGGTGTGGAAAATCCGGCCATAGGGCGTGTCGATGACCAGCGCATTGCCTTCGGGGATGGAGTGCGCCAGCGCCACATAGGTGAGGCCGAACGGCCCAAGCTCGACCTTGCCGCCCATCGGGATGATCTTCAGCTTGACCTCCTTGGTCAGGCCTTCTTCCTCCAGCTTCTTGGCGATCAGGCCGGCGGTGAACGGCGTGGCATAAAGCGGCACCTTCAGTTCGTTGGCGAGATAGGGGATGGCGCCGATATGATCTTCGTGGCCGTGGGTGAGAACGATGCCGAGCAGGTCCTTGCGGCGATCCTCGATGAAGGACAGATCAGGCAGCACGACATCGATGCCGGGATAGCGCGCATCGCCAAAGGTCATGCCAAGATCGACCATGATCCATTTGCCGTTGGCGCCGTACAGATTGACGTTCATGCCGATTTCACCTGAACCGCCGAGCGGCAGGAAAATCAGCTCATTGCCTGGTATCATGGGGTTTGGGTCTTTGTATTGAGGGCATGGAGGCGGATCAGGCCGCGAATGGTCAGATCATAATCAACATGGGCTATGGCAGTGGTGTGGCGCTGGAACAAGGTGGCAAGACCGCCCGTGCCGATCACGGTGACCGGCGGCGGCATCTCCGCAGCCAGCCGCGCCACCAACCCTTCGATCAGGCCGACATAACCCCAGAACAGGCCGGACTGCATGGCGTGCACGGTGCCCTTGCCGATGGCGCCCTTGCCTTCGGGGGGCGGCTCGATGGCGATGCGCGGCAGCTTGGCGGCGGCCTGGTAGAGCGCGTCCATCGACAGGTTCGGCCCCGGCGCAATCGCCCCGCCCTGATAGGCGCCGTCTGCCGAGACGATATCGAAGGTGGTGGCGGTGCCGAAATCGACGATGATCAGGCCGCCCGGCCAGATGGCGTGGGCGGCCACCGCATTGACCAGGCGATCGGCGCCGACCTCGGCCGGGTTGGGCAGATCGATGGTCAGGCCCAGATCGATCTGGCCGACGGCGACGACCAGCGGTTCCACCTGGAAATATTTGCGGCACAGGCGCTGCAGGTTGAACAGCGCCGGCGGCACCACGGTGGAGATGATCGCAGCATCGATCTCGGCGAGGCTGACGCCCTCCAGCGCGAGCAACTGGTGCAGCCACACGGCATATTCATCCGCCGTGCGATCGCCGCTGGTGGAAATGCGCCAGCGGTGGACAATGGTGTCCCCCATGCACAGCGCAAAGACGATATTGGTGTTGCCGACATCAATCGCGAGCAGCATTTCTTGTCCTCACCATCAAATCGCGAACACCTCGCCGGCATGAATGGCCTGCACGCTGCCATCATCCAGCCGCAGCAGCAACGCGCCATCGGCGGCCAGCCCGTCGAACCGGCCTTCGGGGGCCTCCGTGCCCAGCCGGGCGACCATGCGCTGGCCCAGGCCGCCGGCATGCGCCAGCCAGGCGGCGCGGACGGGGGCGAAGCCTTCGCGCGCCCAGATCTGCTGCCAATGGGTGAAGCGGGCCGCCAGGCGTTCGAGCACGTCCAGCGGCTGTGGCACCGGCAGGCCGGCGGCGGCAAGGCTGGTGGCGGGGCGTTCGGTGCCTTCCGGGTGGTGCGCGAGGTTGATGCCGATGCCGACCACCAAGGCGCTGCCCTGCCGTTCGAGCAGGATGCCAACGCATTTGGTGCCGTTCAGCAGCACATCGTTGGGCCATTTGAGACGAAACCCCTCTCCCCTTGCGGGAGAGGGCGACTCGCGCGTCAGCGCGGCGGGGTGAGGGGTTGCACCATCTGCAAGTTGGGGACCCCTCACCCGGCCGGCTTCGCCGAGTCCGACCTCTCCCGCAAGGGGAGAGGGGGAAGAAGGGGGCGAGATGATTTCACCCAGCGCCTCCACCACCGCCAGCGCCGCGACGAAGCTCAACTGCTGCACCGGTCCATCCGCGTGCACCAGCACACTGCCCATGAAATTGCCCGCGCCGTCGTTCCACACCCGGCCGCGCCGGCCGCGGCCGGCCGTCTGCCGGTCCGCGATCACCCAATGGCCATCGGGCAGCGCCTGCACACGCGCCAGCAGCCAGTCGTTGGTGGAGCCGATCTCGGGCAGGTGGGTGAAATCCGGCCCCATCAAGCCGGGAACAGCGCCGCCGCCGCTGCCGTCGCGGCCGCCACCAGCGGCGTGATCGCCAGCATGCCGATCGGCGAGCAGAACAACGCCGCGCCAGCAATCATCATACCATTGACCGCGCTGCCTTCGCTGGACAGGGCGACGCCGGGTTCATCGGCGTACATGATCTTGATGATGCGCAGATAGTAGAAGGCCGCGACCACCGAAGCGATGAAGCCGATGATGGCCAGGCCGAGCAGGCCCGAAGCCATCGCTGCCTGGAACACCGCAAATTTCGGCCAGAAACCGAGCAGCGGCGGGATGCCGGCCAGGCTGAACATGAACACCGCCATCGCCAGTGCCAGCTTCGGCTGGGTTTTCGACAGGCCGGCAAGATCGGCCATGGCCTCGACCGGCGAACCATCGGGCCGGCGCAGTTGCAGCACGACGAGGAAGCTGCCCAACGTCATCGCGACATAGACGGCGGCATAGAACAGCAGCGCGGTGACGCCTGCGGGCGTGCCGGGCGTCAGGCCGACCAGCGCGAAGCCGATGTTGGCGATGGAGCTGTAGGCCAGAAGCCGCTTGATGTTGGTCTGTGCCACAGCCGCGACCGCGCCCAGGATCATCGAGGCGATGGAAATGAAGATCAATATCTGCTGCCAATCGGCCGCCGCCACGCCGGGGAAGGCCACGACCAGCACACGCACCATCAGGCCGAGCGCGGCCACCTTGGGCGCTGCCGAGAAGAACGCCGCCACCGGGGTTGGCGCGCCTTCGTACACGTCCGGCGTCCACATGTGGAACGGCACGGCCGACACCTTGAACGCGAGGCCCGCCAGGATGAAGACGATGCCGAACATCAGGCCAAGGCTGCGTTCGGTTTGCCCGCCAACGACCCCGGCGATCACATCGAACTGGGTGGAACCGGTGAAGCCGTAAATCAGCGTGACGCCGTAGAGCAAGATCCCCGACGCCAGCGCGCCGAGCACGAAATATTTGAGCCCGGCTTCGGCCGAGCGATTGTCATGCCTTGCGAACGAGGCCAGCACATAGGAGGGCAGCGCCGCCAGTTCGAGGCCGACATAGAGGGTCAGCAGATCATTGGCCGATACCATGATGGTCAGACCCAGCGTGGCAAGCAGCATCAGCACCGGATATTCGAAGCGGCCGACAATGCCCCCCTGCCCGTCGCTGCTGCCCAGCCACGGCAGCGCCAGCAGCACCGAGGCGGCGGCAGCGGCGAGGATGATGATTTTCAGAAAGGCGGAAAAAGCATCAGCAACGTACAGGCCATCAAAGGCCTGAAGCGAGCCGGCGGGGGCATCCAGCAAGCTGAAACCCGCCAGCGCCAGGATCGCCACCACAAACAGACTGGTCGTCGCCAGCGCGTTCGCCTTTTTTGCAAAAGTGCCCAGCATCAGCGCGGCCAACGACCCCAGCGTCAGGATGGTTTCCGGGCCGGCGATGGCGAGGGAAGTGAAGATCGGGTGCATCAGTGGTGGCTCTCTGCCGCATGTGCCGGTGCGCTGAGGGCCGGACGCGCCGGCGACAGCGTCATGTCGGTCGGCACGGTGGCCAGTTCGCGGCCTTCCAGCCGGGCGACGACCTGCGCAATGGCCGGCCGCATCGGCGCCTGGAAGCTGTTCGGGTAAATGCCCATCCACAGGGTCGCGAGGATGATCGGCGCCAGGATGGCGACTTCGCGCAGCGTCAGATCGGGCATGGCCCGCGTGTCTTCGCCGGCGGCCTTGCCATAGGCGACGCGGGCATAGAGCCACAGCATATAGGCCGCGCCCAGAATGATGCCGGTGGTCATCACGAAGGTCGCCCAGGTGCTGGTTTGATACAGGCCGATCAACACCAGGAATTCCGCGACAAAGCCCGATGTGGCCGGCAGGCCGACGCTGGCCATGGTGAAGAACAGCAGCACCAGCGCATATTTGGGCATCGTATCGGCGAGCCCGCCATAACGGCCGATCTCGCGGGTGTGCAGCCGATCATAGATCACGCCGACACACAGGAACAGCGCGCCGGATACCAGGCCGTGGCTGAGCATCATCACCATCGCGCCTTCGATGCCTTGCGTGTTGAGCGCGAACAGGCCGGCGGTGACGAACGCCATGTGGGCGACGGAGGAATAGGCGATCAGCTTCTTCATGTCCTGCTGCACCAGCGCGACCAGCGAGGTGTAGACCACCGCGACCATCGACAGGCCGAACACCAGCCAGATCAGTTGCGCACTGGCATCCGGGAACATCGGCAGCGAGAAGCGGATGAAGCCATAGCCACCAAGCTTCAGCAGCACGCCGGCCAGGATCACCGATCCGGCGGTCGGCGCCTCGACGTGGGCATCGGGCAACCAGGTGTGCACCGGCCACATCGGCATCTTCACCGCGAACGACGCGAAGAAGGCGAGGAACAGCCAGAATTGCGCGTCCTTCGGGAAATCCTGCCGGCTGAGTTCGGCAATGTCGGTGGTGCCGGCCTGGCCGACCATCCACAGCATCGCCACCAGCATCAGCACCGATCCCAGCAGCGTGTAGAGGAAGAATTTGTACGACGCATAAATGCGCCGCGCGCCGCCCCAGATGCCGATGATCAGGAACATCGGGATCAGGCCGCCTTCGAAGAACAGATAGAAGAGGAAGATATCGCGCGCCGCGAAGGTGCCGATCATCAGCGCCTCCATGAACAGGAAGGCCGCCATATATTCCGGCACGCGCTTCTTCACGCTCACCCAGCTGGCGAGGATGCACAGCGGCATCAGGAACACGCTGAGTTCGATCAGCATCAGCGCGATGCCATCCAGCCCCAGCGACCAGTTGAGATAGGGCGCGAACAGCGGCAGATCTTCGGTGAACTGGAAGGCGGCCGTCGTCTGATCGAACTGCGTCCACAGCCAGATGCCGGCGGCGAACTCGATCAGCGTCGTCGCCAGCGCCACGATGCGGGCACGGGCAGCGCGTGAAGCGTCGTCGCCCGGCAGCGTCACCACCACCAAGGCCGCCACAACCGGAGCCAGGATCATGATCGAAAGCACGGGGATCATTGGCCCATCATCCAGGCAGCGGCGGCGGCCAGGCCGACCAGCATCACCAGCGCGTAAGAATAGACATAGCCCGACTGGAAGCGCTGGGCGAGGCCGGCACCCACGGTGACGAGCTCGGCCGCACCATCCGGGCCGAAGCGATCGATGGTCTGCTGATCACCGCGTTTCCAGAACAGCCGGCCCAGCCATTGCGCAGGCTGCACGAAGATGGCGTTGTACAGCTCATCGAAATACCATTTGTGGACGAGGAACTTGTACAGCGCCGGCACATTGGCCTGCCACCACAAGGGGATCGACGGGCGCTTGATATAGGCCAGCCAGGCCAGCGCCAGACCGGTGAAGAAGGCGGCCGTCGGCGCCTGCACCACCCAGGTCGGCACGTCGTGCAGGGCGTGCATCAGGTGCGTGTCAAACGCCAGGCTGCCGCGCCAGAAGGCTGCGCCCTCTTCCGCGCCCACAAAGGCTTCGTGCCAGACCCAGCCGGCCAGCAGCGCCCCGGCGCCCAGCACGAACAGCGGAATCAGCATGGAGAGCGGGCTTTCGTGCGGGTGATAGCCCGCCGTGCCGTCATCATGGTGCGCAGGAGCGTGAGCGTGGTCGGGGGCGTGATCATGGCCATGATCGGGGGCGTGATCGTGGGCATGATCGTGGCCATGGCCATGATCGCCGTGCGCGGCGTGCTGGATATGCTCGCTGCCGGCCCAGCGCGGCTTGCCGAAGAAGGTGAGGAACACCAGCCGCCACGAGTAGAAGCTGGTGAGCAGTGCCACGAGCGCGCCGACGAAGAAGGCGAACTGGCCATGGCTGGTGCCGCTGGCAAAGGCCGCCTCCAGGATCGCATCCTTGGAGTAATAGCCAGCGGTGAAGAAGAAGCCAGTGAGCGCCAGCGTGCCGATGGTCATCAACGCGAAGGTGATCGGGATATGTTTGCGCAAGCCGCCGTAGAACCGCATGTCCTGTTCATGGTGCATGGCGTGAATCACGCTGCCAGCGCCCAGGAACAGCAGCGCCTTGAAGAAGGCGTGGGTGAACAGGTGGAACATCGCCGCGCCATAGGCGCCGCTGCCGGCCGCGAAGAACATGTAACCAAGCTGCGAGCAGGTGGAATAGGCGATCACCCGCTTGATATCATTCTGCACCATGCCGACGCTGGCGGCGAACAGCGACGTGCTGGCGCCCACAATCGTCACGACCATCAGCGCGGTTTCGCTGGCTTCGAACATCGGTGACAGGCGGCAGACCATGAACACGCCGGCGGTCACCATGGTGGCGGCGTGGATCAGGGCGGAAACAGGCGTCGGCCCCTCCATGGCATCGGGCAGCCAGGTGTGCAGGCCCAATTGCGCGGACTTTCCACAAGCGCCCACAAACAGCAGCAGGCACAGGCAGGTCATCACATCGACCTGGGAGCCGAGGAAGCTGAAGGTCTGGCCGCTGTGCAGCGGCACGGCGGCCAGGATCGCATCGATGGAGACGGTGCCGAACACCAGGAACGTGCCGAAAATGCCCAGCGAAAAGCCGAAATCGCCGACGCGGTTGACGACGAAGGCCTTGATCGCCGCGGCATTGGCGGACGGCTTGGTGTACCAGAACCCGATGAGCAGATAGGAGGCAAGGCCGACGCCTTCCCAGCCGAAGAACATCTGCACGAGATTGTCGGCCGTCACCAGCATCAGCATCGCGAAGGTGAACAAGGACAGATAGGCGAAGAACCGGCTCTGCGACGGGTCCTCCTCCATATAACCCCAGCTGTAGAGGTGGACGAGTGCGGCGACGCTGGTGACGACGACCAGCATCACGGCGGTGAGCGTATCGACCTTCAGCGCCCACTGGACGGAAAGATTGCCGCTTTCGATCCAGTCCAGCACCGGCACGGTGTAGCCCGCCGCGCCGTCCAGCCAGAAGCCGACGAAAATCACCCAGGCCAGCGCCGCGGAGACGAACAGCCCGCCGGTGGTGATGGCCTTGGCCGCGGTATGGCCGATGACGCGGCCGCCCAGCCCGGCGACAAGCGCGGTGAGCAAGGGCAGGAAGACGAGGAGCTGGATCATGACAATACCTCCCTCCCCCTTGCGGGGAGGGCGAGAGACGAGCCGCAGGCGAGGCCCGGGGTGGGGGTAACGCACGTGGCAGCAAGCGAACGCACGCCGGCGAAGGGCGCAACCCCCACCCCGCTCGCTTCGCGGGTCGCCCTCCCCGCAGGGGGGAGGGAGTTGGCGGTCAAGTCCATCATCCCTTCATCAGATCGGCTTGATCCACCGCCACGGTGCCGCGATTGCGGAAATAGATGACCAGGATGGCGAGGCCGATGGCGGCTTCACCGGCCGCCACGGTCAACACGAACATCGCGAAAATCTGGCCGTGCACCTGGTGCAGGAAGGCCGAGAAGGCGACGAGGTTGATGTTGACGCTGAGCAGAATCAATTCGAGCGACATCAGGATGATGATGATGTTGCGGCGGTTGAGGAAAATCCCGAACACGCCCAGCACGAACAGCGCCGCCGATACGGCAAGATAATGCGAAAGCCCGATCACAATTTGACCCCTTCGCCCAAGGCGGGCCGCGCAGTTTGCACGGTGCCGGCCGGGGTGCGCGCCACCTGCACGCCGATATCCTGCTTGCGCACGCCCACCCGGCGACGATGGGTGAGCACGATGGCGCCGATCATGGCGGCCAGCAGGATCAGGCCGGACATCGAGAACACGAAGACATAGCGCGTGTAGAGCTGGCTGCCGATCCACTGGGTGTTGCTCATGCCCGGCGGTGGCCCGGCCAACGCTTCGTGGATGATCACGCCCTGCCCCGCCTGCCAGCCGCTGGCGACCAGCAGGGTTTCGACCAAGATCACCCCGGCCACGAACAGCCCCAGCGGCAGATTCTGCAGCGTGCCGCGCCGCAGCGCCCGGAAATCGATATCGAGCATCATCACGACGAACAGGAACAGCACCGCGACGGCGCCGACATAGACGATCACCAGCAGCATCGCGAGAAACTCGGCGCCGAGCAGGATGAACAGCCCGGCGGCGTTGAAGAAACACACGATCAGCCACAGCACGCTGTGCACCGGGTTTTTCGAGGTGATCACCAGCAGCCCGCCGGTGAGCAGGGTGATGGCAAACAGCCAGAAGGCGAAGGTCGCGGTCATGCGCGTGCACCCTGCGCGTTCACAGAACGAACCCAACCATGAAGTGCCCAGTCATGCTGGCGCAGGCCAGCATCCACGGTGCCGCCAAAACGACGCGGCAAAGCCCCTGCACCACCATGGATGCTGGCCTGCGCCAGCATGACTGGTAGCTTAGGGCTGAGTGGCGCATTCACACCCACCATCACCGCCACTCCGCATCAGCGGCGATGTTGCTGGCGATGGCGCGTTCCCATTTCTCGCCGTTGGCCAGCAACTTGCCCTTGTCATAGATCAGTTCTTCGCGGGTTTCGGTCGCGAATTCGAAATTCGGCGTTTCGACGATGGCATCGACCGGGCAGGCTTCCTGGCACAGGCCGCAATAGATGCACTTGGTCATGTCGATATCATAGCGCGTGGTGCGGCGGCTGCCGTCGTCGCGCGGTTCGGCTTCGATGGTGATGGCCTGCGCCGGGCAGACCGCTTCGCACAGTTTGCAGGCGATGCAGCGTTCCTCGCCATTGGGATAGCGGCGCAACGCATGTTCACCGCGGAACCGCGGGGACACCGGGCCTTTTTCGAACGGATAGTTCAGCGTCACCTTTGGCCGGAAGAAATAGCGCAAGGTCAGCCACATGCCGGAGACGAACTCCAGCAGCAGCAGCGACTTGGCGGAGCGGAGCAGCGCGGTCATGCTTGATTCCGGGGCAGAGCGTTCAAGAAGCACATCAGCACGACCACCATGACACTCAAGGATGTGGCCGGCAGCGCATCGGCAAACGGCACATCGGCGACGGCGGCATAGATCAGCCGGGCCGCCAGCCAAACCACCACCGACAGCGCCAGCATGCCGGCAAAGCGGGTCAAGACCGGACGCACCGCCGTCACAGCGTCACGCTGCCCGGCACGGCATCGAAATGGCCGGTGAACATCAGCCAGCCCGACACCACCACCACCCAGAACAGGCTCAAGGGCAGAAACACCTTCCAGCCCAACCGCATGAGCTGGTCATAGCGATAGCGCGGCACGCTGGCCTTCACCCAGGCAAAGATGAAGAACATCAGCGCCATCTTGACGAGGAACCAGACGAAGCCCGGCACGATATAAAGGAATGGCAGATCGAGCGGCGGCAGCCAGCCCCCGAGGAACAGGGTGGGGATCAGCGCGCACATGAACAATATGTTGGCATATTCGCCGAGGAAGAACAGCGCGAAGCTCATCGAGCTATATTCCACCTGATAGCCCGCCACCAGTTCGGCTTCGGCTTCGGGCAGATCGAACGGCGGCCGGTTGGTTTCGGCCAGCGCCGTGATGAAGAACATGATGGCCATCGGGAACAGCAAGGGATTGAAGATATTGCCGTTCAGCAGCCCCAGCACATTGCCCTTCTGCGCCAGCACGATGTCTGACAGGTTCAGGCTTTGCGCATACAGCATCACCGACACCAGGATGAAGCCCATCGAGACTTCGTAACTTACCATCTGCGCCGCCGAGCGCAGACCGCCCAGAAACGCATATTTGGAGTTGGACGCCCAGCCCGACATGATGATGCCATAGACCCCCATCGAGCTGACCGCGAACACATAGAGCAGCCCGACATTGAGATCGGCCAGCACCAGCCCGGCATCGAACGGCATCACCGCCCACACCACCAGGGCGAGCGTGAAGCTGATCATCGGCGCCAGCAGGAACACCGCCGTCGAGGCGCCACTGGGGATGATGGTTTCCTTCAGGAACAGCTTCGCCGCGTCCGCGAACGTCTGCAAGATGCCGAACGGCCCGACCACGTTGGGCCCGCGCCGCATCTGCATCGCCGCCCAGATCTTGCGATCGGCATAGACCGCCAGCGCGACGCCGACCATCACCGGAAAGGCGATGGCGAGGATGAGCGTCAGATTGGCGAGGAACCAGCCGAAGCCTTCCCCGAACTGCGCGATGAACCAGCCGGTGTAGGTCACTCCGCGGCCTCCACCATATCAGGCGCCAACAGGGACGACACGCAGGCCGCCATCGTGCCGCTGGCGCGCGCCACCGGGTTGGTCAGGTGATAATTGCTGTAGATATGCGGCACCGGGCCAGCGACCACGGTTGTCGCCACATCACCCAGCACGCCGGCGCGCTCGATCAGGCCACTCTGCGCCAGATCGGGCCACTCGGCGGCGATCCGCGCCCGCAATTGCGCCAGATCATCATAGGGCAATTTCACGCCGAGCACCGACGACAGCGCGCGCATGATGGTCCAATCCTCGCGCGCATCGCCGGGCGGCTGCGTCGCCTTCAGTGCCCGCTGCACCCGGCCTTCCAGATTGACCCAGGTGCCGGGCTTTTCCGTGTAGGCCGCCGCCGGCAGGATCACATCGGCATGGCGCACGCCCTTGTCGCCATGCGTGCCGATATAGACGGTGAAAGCTCCCGGTAGAACCGGCGCTTCGTCCGCCCCCAACAGGAATAGCGCCTTGATGCTGGCATCGCCGAGCAGCGCGTTCACGCCGCCTTCGGTGCTCAGCCCCAGCCGCAATGCGCCCGCGCGCGCTGCTGCCGTGTGCACCAGATTGAACCCGTTCCAGCCCGGTTTCACCACGCCCAGCCGGGTCGCGGCCGCGCGCGCGGCCACATACAGGCCGGGCACGGTCAGCGCGCCCATGCCGATGAGGATCGCCGGCCGCTCCGCCTTGGCAAAGGCCTCGACCACCGCCGCCGGCAGATCGCTCAACAGCGCCGCATCATCGCCCAATTGCGTCACCGGGAACGACAGATCAACCGCCGGCCCGATGGCGAACGCCTTGGCGCCGCCCTTCTTGACGGCCTTGCGCAACCGCACGTTGAGCAGCGCCGCCTCGTGGCGCGGATTGGTGCCGACCAACAGGATCGCATCCGCCGTCTCGATGCCCGACAGGCCGCTGCCCAGCAGCCAGCCCGCCGGTTCGCTCGTGTCGAACAGCGCGCCATCCTGCCGGCACTCGATCCGGTTCGCGCCCAGGCTGCCAAGCAGATCCTTGAACGCCGCCATGTCCTCGACGGCCTGCAGATCGCCGACCACCCCGGCTATCTGTTCGCCGGCCAGGCCCTTCAGGCCGGCGGCAATCGCCGCAAAGGCCTCGGCCCAGGTGGCCTTGCGCAATTTGCCGTCCACCCGCAGCCACGGCGTATCGAGCCGGCGCTCCGACAGGCCATCCACCGCAAAGCGACCCTTGTCGGCCAGCCACTCCTCGTTGACGTCATCATTGCTGCGCGGCGTGACGCGCAGCACCGCCGCGCCGCGGCTGCCAACGACGATGTTGCTGCCGACCGCATCCATCACGTCGATCGAATCGGTCTTCTTCAGCTCCCACGGCCGCGCCTGGAAGGCATAGGGCTTGGAGGTCAGCGCGCCGACCGGGCACAGATCGATGACATTGCCCGACACTTCCGAGGTGACGGCCTTTTCCAGATAGGAGGTGATCTGCATGGATTCACCCCGGCCGATCGCACCAATCTCCTCGACGCCGGCAACTTCCTCAGCAAAACGCACGCAGCGGGTGCAGTGGATGCAGCGGGTCATCACGGTCTTGATCAGCGGACCCATATATTTGTCGGTCACCGCCCGCTTGTTCTCGTCATACCGATTCTGGCCACGGCCATAGGCCAGCGCCTGATCCTGCAGGTCGCACTCGCCGCCCTGATCGCAGATCGGGCAATCGAGCGGATGGTTGATCAGCAGGAATTCCATCACGCCCTCGCGGGCGCGCTTCACCTTCTCGCTGCGCGTGTGAATCACCTGACCGTCGGCAGCCGGCATGGCGCAACTCGCCACCGGCTTGGGGGCCTTTTCCATCTCGACCAGGCACATGCGGCAATTGCCGGCAATCGACAGGCGTTCATGGTAACAGAATCGCGGGATTTCGGCGCCGGCGATCTCGCACGCCTGGAGCACGGTGGCGCCCGTGGGCACTTCCACCTCTATTCCATCGACGGTCAACCTGGGCATGGCTCGATCAATCCTGCCGCATGTGCGGACATTTTGGTCCGGCCGAGCGCTGGCCGCACGAACATAAATATGACTTCCAAAGCGACACAACCGGGGGGGAGCGCCAAACGGGGCGGGTATAGCGAGCGTCACCAGCCGTGGGAAGGCCAAACACCGGCCTTTGGCGTTACCCACATAAATTTGCGGGGAGGGATAGGCGCTTCCCGCACTGCGGCAGATCAGGGGCGCGCCCCCCGACCGCGCCTGCCCGCGCCCGGCAGCCGCTGTTGCAACCCCGGTTGGAACCCGGTTGGAACCGCGTCCAATCAACCCTATAGCGCTGACATGACCAAGCCTGTTCACATCGTCGGCGGCGGCCTTGCCGGTTCCGAAGCCGCCTGGCAAATCGCTGAGGCCGGCATCCCCGTGGTGCTGCACGAAATGCGCGGGGTGCAGGGCACGGACGCGCACAAGACCGACGGCCTCGCCGAACTCGTCTGTTCCAACAGTTTTCGCAGCGACGATCCCGACAACAATGCCGTCGGCCTGATCCACGCCGAAATGCGCGCGATGCACAGCCTGATCATGCGCGAGGCCGATCGCGCGCGGGTGCCGGCCGGATCGGCGCTGGCGGTGGACCGGGATGTGTTTTCCGCTGGCGTCACCGCTGCGCTGGCCGCGCACCCCAATATTGCAATCGTGCGCGAACTGATCGCCGGCCTGCCGCCGGCAGACTGGGACAATGTCATCATCGCCACCGGGCCGTTGACCGCGACGCCGCTGGCCGAGGCCATCCGCGACCTGACCGGCGAGGACAGTCTGGCGTTTTTCGATGCGATCGCACCGGTGATCCACCGCGATTCGATCGACATGGATATCGTGTGGGCGCAATCGCGCTGGGATCGCCCCAACGAACATGGCGACACCAAGGATTATCTGAACTGCCCGATGGACAAGGCGCAGTACAACAACTTCATCGATGCGCTGCTCGCCGCGGAAAAGACCGTGTTCAAGGATTGGGAGAAGGTGCCCTATTTCGATGGCTGCATGCCCATCGAGGTGATGGCCGAACGCGGCCACAACACGCCGCGCTTTGGCCCGATGAAGCCGGTGGGCCTGACCAACCCGGCCACCGGCCGCCGCGCCTGGGCCGTGGTGCAACTGCGGCAGGACAATGCATCGGGCAGCCTGTGGAACATGGTGGGCTTCCAGACCAAGATGAAACATGCCGAACAGGTGCGGGTGCTGCGCATGATCCCCGGGCTGGAACGCGCCGAGTTCGCCCGGCTCGGCGGCCTGCACCGCAACACCTTCATCAAATCGCCGGTGCTGCTCGATGCGACGCTGCGGTTGAAGGCGCAGCCGCGCCTGCGTTTTGCCGGGCAGATCACCGGATGCGAAGGCTATGTCGAAAGCGCCGCCGTCGGCCTGATGGCGGCGCGCTTCGCCATCGCCGACGCGCAAGGCCGCGAACCGGCACCGCCACCGGCCACCACGGCGCTGGGCGCCCTGCTCCACCACATCACCGGCGGCGCCGCGGCGGCGACCTTCCAGCCGATGAACATCAATTTCGGCCTGTTCCCGGCTCTGGTGCCGCCGCCAACGTCAAAGGACCAGCGCAAGCCCGCCCTGGTGGCGCGAGCGCGGGCCGATCTGGCGGCGTGGCTGGATGTCGCTTAAGGCCACGCTTCTTGCCTCTTTCTGCGCCTCCCCTTTCAGGAGAGGTGGCGAGCGCAGCGAGCCGGAGGGGTGGCGACCTTCGATATACGCGCGCTGCGATACCCACAGGCGCCACCCCTCCGTCGCCTTCGGCGCCACCTCCCCTTGAAGGGGAGGAACCTGAAAATGCGCATTTTCAAAGCTCCTCCCCTTCAAGGGGAGGTGGCGAGCGCAGCGAGACGGAGGGGTGGCGCACGTCGAAACCAGCGCACCAATTTCCCTACCGAGCCCTGATGTCCACCAGCGCCAGTGCCGTCACCACGATCCGGTCCACCACAGCGCCGCAATCCACCAACACCTCGCGTGCCGGCACCCGCATCACCATGATGCCTTGGCCCACCAGCCAGGAATCGCGCGCGAGATCATGCTGCCATTGGGCCTCAAGATCATGCACCGCGCCATCGACCTCGATCGCCAGCAGCCGGATCGCACAATAGAAATCTAGCACATATGGCCCCGCCGGATGCTGGCGCCGAAAGCGCAGGCCAGCGGGCGACTGGCGCAACTGCTGCCACAGCATCACCTCGGGCAAGGTCAATTGCCGCCGCAACGCGCGGGCCTTGCGCTGGGTCGATTTCGGGCCGGTCAGCATGTGCCAAACGTGTCAAGAAAGGACATGCTTGGCAACCAACGCAAGCTCCCCCCCTCTCAGGGGAGGTGCAATATGGCGCTCACTCCTCCGGCACCGGGCACACGCAGGCGGGCTTGGCCTTGCGCTTCACCGCCGTTGTCGCGAATTCCCTTGGGGTCAGCCGGCCATCGGCGTTGCGGTCGGCCACGACAAATTTCTTCGCGGTGGCAGCGGCGAATTCTTCGAAATCGAGGCGGCCGTCGTGGTTGCGATCGGCCTTGTCATAGGCCTTGCGGCGATTGACCAGATACTCGACGCGGCTGACAATGCCGTCGGCATCCTTGTCATAGCGCGCCAGGCGTTTCGCTTCGCGCTCGGCGGGGGCCTGCGGGGCATCCGGTGCGTCCAATGGCGGCGCATCGTCGGCCGGCGCACCGGCGGCATCGGCGGCCGGCACCGCCAGCGCTGCGGCCGGCGCGGTCACCGGCGGCGCGCGCCACAGGATCAGGCCGGCGCCCAGCAAACCCAACAGCGCAACAGCAAAGCCCAGGATGCGGCGCATCACGCCCCCTTCACCAACCGACCCTGTGGCTGCTGGATAATCCGGCCTAACGCCCCAGCGCAACAGACTTCAGCAAGCGCCACTGCCGGGGCAGGCTGCCACGGGCTTCGCGTGGGCTGCCGGCGCGGGCGCGCGCTGCGTCGCGGGCCGACAGCGCCACCAGCCCGGCGAGGGGGCGCAGCGGCGGCGGCGCGTGTTGCAGCAAGGGCTCGCCCAACACCCAGGCCCGGCCCATGTCCTGCGCTTGGCCGCCATCGCCGCCCAGCAGCCTTGCGGCCAGCGCAAACAGATGCCCGCCGCCTTCCACATGCGCCGGCGGCACGTCGTCGCTGCCGATCAGCGGCAGCCAGCGATCCTCCAGCCCGGCCAGTTCCGCGCCGCGCAGCACCGGCAGTGCGTGGTCGCGCAACGCCACCAGCAAGGGCTGCGCCGGGGCCTTGCCCGCATCCAGTTCCTCCAGCCGTTCGCGCCACCAGGCCAGGCGGATCTCGCCCAGCATCGGCTCGGTGGTGCTCGCCACCAGTTGCGCCAGTTCGCAATCAAGCGCGAACAGCGCTATCAGCCCACCGCGCGCGCTGGCCGGCGCATAGAGGCACGCCAGCCAGCGATCCCGGTCGCGGGCCTGCAGTTCGCCGGTGATGATCGCCAGGTCGGTCAGGCGGGCCCCACCCGATAGGCGCACAGCTTGTTGCCATCCGGATCGCGGAAATAGGCGCCATAAAAGGCCTGCGGGCCTTCGTCGCCGCGCACACCCGGCGCGCCTTCGTCCGCGCCGCCAGCGGCCAGCGCCGCCGCATGAAACGCATCGACCTTGGCGCGGCTGTCGAGGGTGATGGCGATCATGGTGCCATTGCCGGCCGTGGCCGGCTGGCCATCATAGGCCGGGCCTGTCCCCAGCATCGGCGCTGTCCAGCCGGTGCCCCACACCACCGCGCCGGTGGGAAATTCCATCAGCCGGTTGATGCCGATGCTGGCGAACACCGCATCATAAAAGGCAAAGCTGCGCGGCAGATCGTTGCTGCCGAAAAGTGCGTAACCGATCATCGACTGTCCTCCATCAAACCGCCGCAGACATGCCACAGGCCGGTGCGCGCCGCCATTACCTCGGCCGTCATTTCGCCAATTCCGCCATGATGATGTCCTCCGGCGCCGAAAAGGCGGATTTGAGCTTGGGCGCCTTGAACGGATCGTCGGCGCTGCCGGTAAGCGCATAGGCCATCACCCGACCACGACGCTCGTCCACCCACAGGCCGGCGAGCAGGCCATAGGCTTCACCCAAGTGACCCCACCAGGCGGCTTCGGCCACCGGCTGATCCGTCCCACCGGCGCGGCCCGACAGGCATTGCGGCCCGGCGGCGTAGCACAGCATCTGGCCTTCATAATCATCGCCCGGCACCGGCCCGCCGGCCTGCCAGACGGGTGCGTGCATGGCCTTCACGGTGGCGGGTTTCAGCAAGCGCACGTGTCCAGAAGCATCGGGCACCTCGCCGCCGCGCAGCAGCAATTGCCCGATGCGCGCCAGATCGGTGAGGCTGATGCGCAAGCCGCCTTGCGGCGAGAACATCGTGCCATTGCTGCCCAGGCGATAGCCGGCCAGATCGCAGCCCGCCCGGCTGCTGACCGGGCAGGCGGCACGCTTGCCGTTCAGATCATCGACTTGCGGCACCCAAGGCCCGGCGCTGTCCCACGACGTTTCATCGCGGCCCTTGCGATACAGCACCGCAGCGCGTGCCACAGCCGCATCGGATGCGCCCTGCCAGTTGTAACCGGCGTCGATCTTCAGCGGTGCCAGCACCAGCCGCGTCATCAGCCGGTCGAAGCGTTCGCCGGTCGCGGTCTCCATTACCGATGCGATGAGGCCGTAATTGAGATTGGCATAGTGAAACCGCCCGCCGGGCCCGCCGGGCCCCCAATGCTCGGCCGTCAGCCGATCCTGCAAGCGGTCCTCCAGCGGGAAGCTGTAGCCCGGCCCGTCGACAATGCCGCTGGTGTGGCTGAGCAACTGGCGCAGCGTGACCGGCGTATCGGGGTGGGCCGGATGACGCAGCCGCCAGCCCAGCGTGGCCGAAACATCGGCATCGAGATCGAGCTTGCCCTGCTCCACCAGCCGCCACACCGCGATGGCCACCACCAATTTCGAGATCGACGCCACGCGGATCACGCTGTCCGGCGTCAACGGCCGACCGTTGGCGATATCGGCCATCCCGTGCGCTTCGGCGCGGATGATCCTGCTCCTGCTGGCCACCACGGCAGCCACGCCCGACAATCGGGGGCTGCGCGCATCGCGCCCCGCGACGAGATCGGCCAACGGATTGGCGGCGGCCGGGCTGGCCAAGAGCAGAACAAGGGCGAGGATCAGGCGCATGGCAGGTTCATAAGCCGGCATGGCCAGCCGCGCCAGAGCGCGCTAGTCTGCCCCGCATGACGACAAGACTTGCCATCGGCCTGATGTCCGGCACCTCCATGGACGGCATCGACGCCGCACTGATCGAAACCGATGGCGAGGGCATCGTGACCCCCGTCGCCTTCATGTTCTTTCCCTATGAGCCCGATTTCCGCCACCGCCTGCGCGCCGCCACCGCGCGGGCGCTTGAACTGCATGCGCCGTGCCGCGATGCCCTGATCGATGCGGTGGAACAGGAATCGACCGGCCTGCACGCCATGGCCGTGCACCGCCTGCTCGCCGCCACCCAGACCCGGCGTGATGACGTGGCGGTGATCGGTTTTCACGGCCAGACCGTGGCGCACCGGCCGAATCGCAAATGGACCTGGCAGATCGGCGATGGCGCCACGCTGAAGGTCGCCACGCGCATTCCGGTCGCCTTTGACTTTCGCAGTGCCGATGTCGCCGCCGGCGGCCAGGGCGCGCCGCTGGCGCCGGGCTATCACCGCGCGCGGTCTGAAGAACTGGGCCGGCCGTTGGGCGTGCTGAACCTCGGCGGGGTCGGCAATCTCACCTGGTTTGCCGAAGATGGCACCTGGGGCAGTTTCGACACCGGCCCCGGCAACGCGTTGATCGACGATTGGGTGCGCACCCACACCGGGCGCAATTATGACGAAGATGGCGCTGTGGCGGCCAGCGGCATGGTCCACGACAATGTGCTGATGACTCTGGCCGACAATCCCTGGTTCGATGCGCCGCCGCCCAAATCGCTGGATCGCAACGCCTGGGATATCGGCGCGCTGCGCGGGCTTTCGCCGGGCGATGGCGCCGCGACGCTGACGGCGTTCACGGCCGAAACCGTGCGGCTGGCGCTGGGCCACGTCCCGCCGATCGGCCGGCTGCTGGTGACCGGCGGCGGGCGGCTCAATCCGGTGCTGATGGCGGAAATCGCCACGCGCTGTGGCGTGGCGTGCGATCCGGTTGAAAGCGTCGGCTGGAACGGTGACGCGCTGGAGGCCGAAGCCTTCGCCTGGCTGGCGGTGCGGGTGCTGGATGGCAAGGTGCTCAGTTGGCCGGAAACGACCGGGGTGCCGATGCCGATGGTGGGCGGGCGGCTGGTGTAGGATTTTCCCACCCCCCGCCCCTCCCGCAAGCGGGAGGGGAGCCACTTGTGCATGAAGGCTCTGCTCCCCGCCCGCTCGCGGGAACAGCGCGGCCTTGGCCTACCGCCCGTTGTTCGCCAGGCGCATGTCCAGATAGGCATCCACCGCCGCCATCAATTCCACCATTTCGTTCTGGAAATAATGGTTGGCGCCCGGGATGGTCTCGTGATCGATGGTGATGTGGCGCTGGGTTTTCAGCTTGTCGACCAGCTTCTGCACTGCCGCGGTCGGCACCACTTCATCGACTTCGCCATCAACGATGATGCCGCTCGATGGGCAGGGCGCCAGGAAGGTGAAATCATACATGTTGGCCGGCGGCGCGATCGAGATGAAGCCCTTGATCTCCGGCCGGCGCATGAGGAGCTGCATGCCGATCCACGCCCCGAACGAAAAGCCGCCCACCCAGGTGGTGTGGGCTTCCGGGTTGAACTGCTGCAACCAATCGAGCGCGCTGGCCGCATCCGAAAGTTCGCCGATGCCGTTGTCGAACGTGCCTTGGCTGCGCCCGACCCCGCGGAAATTGAACCGCAGCGTCGCAAAGCCGCGCCGCACGAAGCTTTGATACAGCGCCAGCACGATCGGATGGTTCATCGTGCCCTGCGCCGGGTGCGGTTGCAGCAGGATGGCCACTGGCGCACGCGGCGCGGTACCGGGCTGGTAGCGGCCTTCGAGGCGGCCTTCCGGGCCGGTAAGGATCACTTCGGGCATATTGGTCCCTTAAATTCGCACAAAATTGAAGATGCATCCTATATGGGTCGCGAAGGCCCGCATGCAATGAAAAGCCGCATCTATCTCGATCACGCCGCCACCACGCCGGTTGGTGCCGCCGCGCGCGCCGCAATGGCGCAAGCGCTGGACATCGTCGGCAATCCATCGAGCGTGCACGCCGGCGGCCGGGCCGCCAATGCCTGCCTGGAGGGCGCGCGCGATGCCGTGGCGCGTTTTGCCGGCGCGGCGCCCGAACAGATCATCTTCACCAGCGGCGGCACCGAAGCGCTGGCGCTGGCCCTGGGCGGCGCGCGCGGCGTTTCCCGCGTGCTGGCCAGCGCCACCGAGCACAGCGCCGTGCTCGGCGCGCGCGACGACATCACCATCCTGCCGGTCGAACACCATGGCCTGATCGACCTCGCCGCGCTGGAATCTGCCCTGCGCACTGGCCCGGCGCTGGTGGCGGTGCAGGCCGGCAACAATGAAACCGGCGTGATCCAGCCGCTGGCCGAGGTCGCGGCACTGGTGCAGGCCGCCGGGGGCCTCCTGATCGCCGATTGCGTGCAGAGCGCCGGCAAGCTGCCCCTGCCCGCCGCTGATTTCATCGCCCTGTCCGCCCACAAGCTCGGCGGGCCGCCGGGCGTTGGCGCGTTGATCGTCAAGCATCCCGACACGCTGCACGCCATCCAGCGCGGCGGGCAGGAGCGCGGCTTTCGCGGCGGCACCCACAATCTGCCCGGCATCGCCGGCTTCGGCGCGGCGGTGGGCGCAGCCACGGACAGGGCGCACGACTGGACGTCGGTGGTCGCCAGGCGCGACGCGATGGAGGCCGCGCTGGTTGCCGCCGGCGCCCGCATCCACGGTGCCACGGCCCCGCGCCTGCCGCATGTCAGCAACATCGCCCTGCCCGGCGTGGCCGCGGCCACGCAGGTGATGATGCTCGATCTCGATGGCATCATGGTCTCGGCCGGCGCCGCCTGCTCGTCGGGCAAGGTCAAATCCAGCCATGTGCTCGCGGCGATGGGGCTGGGCGCCCAGGCCGGCGAAGCCATCCGCGTCAGCCTGTCGCCGGCCACGACCGACGGCGACATTGCCGACTTCATCACCGCCTGGCTTGCCATGGCCGCCCGGCTCGGCCGAAAGCATGGGGCATGAGCCAGCCCCTCTATCTCGATTATGGCGCGACCACGCCGCTTGATCCGGCGGTGGCCGCAGCGATGGAGCCTTGGGGCATTGCCGGCTATGGCAACCCCCATAGCGCGCATCTGTGGGGCTATCAGGCCAAGGCTGCGGTGGAACTGGCGCGCGATGCGGTGGCGGCGCTGATCAACGCTCCGCCCGAAACCATCGCCTTCACCAGTGGTGCGACCGAAAGCAACAATTGGGCGCTGAAGGGCCTGCTCACCGCGCCCGGCCAATCGCGCCGCCGCATCGTCACGCTCGCCACCGAGCATAGCAGCGTGCTGGAAACCGCGCAGTATCTCGCCAGCATCGGCGCGCAGTTGACCATCGTGCCGGTGCGCAGCGACGGCCTGGTCGATCATGGCGATCTGGCGCGTGCGCTGGGCGAGGATGTCGCGCTGGTCAGCGTGATGGCGGTGAACAATGAAATCGGTGTGGTGCAGGATCTGGCCGGCATTTCGGCATTGGCGCACGGTGTCGGCGCGGTCTTCCATGTCGATGCCGCGCAAGGATTCGGCAAGATATCGATCGATGTCGAAGCGATGGGCATCGATCTGATGAGCATCACCGCCCACAAGATTTACGGGCCGAAAGGCGTCGGCGCGCTGTATCGCCGGCCGTTCACCATGCTGACGCCGCTGTTGCACGGCGGCGGCCAGGAGGATGGCCGATCCGGCACGCTGCCGACCGCGCTGATCGCCGGGCTGGGCGCGGCAGCGCGCCTTGCGCAGGCGCGCATGGCCGACGATCATGCCCACGCCGTGCAGTTGCGCGATCGGCTGCTCGCCGGATTGACCGCGCAGGTGCACGTCAACGGCAGCCGCACGCAGCGCTGGCCGGGCAATCTCAACCTCAGCTTTCCCGGCGTGGCGGTGCCGCTGCTGTCGCAACTGCCGGGCCTGGCGATCTCGTCGGGATCGGCTTGCGCCGCCGTGACCGGCCGGCCCAGCCATGTGCTGACGGCGATCGGCCTGTCCGACGGGCCCGCAAAGGCCAGCCTGCGCCTCGGCTTTGGCCGATTCACCACCATTGACGAGATTGACGCCGCAGCGGCGCAAATCAATGTTGCAGTGCAGCGCAATCTTGCAGAATAGTGACGGGACAGATTCGCACCACAGTTTTCAACCTCGGCATCGACCCCATGATCCGCATTCGTTTCATTTCCGCAGATGGCAGCCATGAAACCATGGTGCAGGCCAAAGCCGGCGACCGCCTGCTCGATATCGCGCAGGCGCATGGGCAGCCGTTGGAAGGCACCTGCGAAGGCGCCATGGCCTGTTCGACCTGCCATGTGCATCTGGTGGGCGGCGACACCGACAAACTGCCGCCGCCATCCGACGAAGAAGAAGACATGCTGGACTTCGCCGCCGGCGCCAACCGCCAGAGCCGGCTGGCCTGCCAGATCAGACTGACCGCCGACATCACCAGCCTGGACGTGAAGATGCCGCGCGGCGTGATGGACAACAGCCGCTGAGGGACCCGCCATCACCCTTGCAAGGGGAGGTGGCGCCGGCAGGGCGACGGAGGGGTAGCGCGCGTGGAACCGAGCAGCCCGACGCCTCCGCAGAAATGCTTGCTGGCAGTATGTCTGATTTCATCGAAGCTAGACGAGTTAGCTGACTATTGTTAATGACGGCCCATTCAGTCGGTCCAAACGGAGATCATACTGTGTTCAAAACCATTTTACTTTTGTCAATTTTTTTGCTGTCGACCTCCGCTGCTGCCGCTCCAAAGGAGCGCACCAAGCCCGTTGATGCCAGAGCGAACACGCTAACCCAGGGCAACGTTCAACTAAACCTAGCGGTTGGAAAGACCACAAAATTAGAAGTGCTGGAGAAATTTGGCTCACCTAACATTACTACTCGAGATTCGTCCGGTGCTGAAGTCTGGAGTTATCAGCGCCACGCTACTGTTTCACAGTCTTCATCGAGCGGTTCCTTTTTTTCTATTATTATTGCTAGCGCCGGCAGCAGAGCGGAGGGGTTCTCCCAATCTACAAGGACCGCAACGTTAATTGTCAAATTTGATAAATCTGATATCGTTTCGGATTTTCAAAGTCGAATGAGTGAGTTTTAATCCGCATCCGAGAATAAGGGGGTTAATCCAATGACAAATAATATTCGCTTTGCTTTCGCCATTGCATTGGCAATGTCTTGCGTCAACACACCTGCCTTGGCTGCCAAGAAGCCAGTTCTGACGCCAATGGAATTGCAAGCTCTTCAATCGAAGGAATTTGAAGCTTCAAAGGCCAGCGTTTTTGCGTCAGCGATGAGCGTGTTTCAAGATTTAGGATACACAATAAACAGTGCAGATATTGAAACTGGCTTTATTACGGCGAGTAGCCCGGTAAAAAACAAGACAAATTTTTGGGGTGCAATGGCTGGCATTGCCTCCCAAGGGCTTACTAAAGCAACAGCTTTTATCGAGCAAGGTCCCAACGGGTACACAAAGATAAGGTTGAATTTTGTAAATTCGGTTGAGTCTTCCAGTTCATATGGACAGAGATCGCAGGCTGACAAGCCTATTCTTGATCCTCTTGCTTACCGTGCGGCATGGGAAAAAATCGATGAGGCACTGTTTGTTCGTAACGCTTTAGCAAAACCTGCGTCCCCACAAACAGCTGCCAACCCGCCAGCAGGTCCAGCTTCGACAACTCAGCAAGGTGTAACTCAAGTTCCAGCTTCTCCTGTCGCGCCATCGACACCCTCTAATCCTGCAGCACAAAAATGATCGAACTACATCTAAGATGAGACTTGCGACGTAAATTTTTTATTTGGTGGGGTACCGCGGTCGTCGTCAACGCGCGGGAACCGAACCAATGGTTACCGTGAGATTCTCGGTAATGTGCAAGGCGAGTTGATCGATGCACCTGGCCAGCGCAAGTCGCGCCCGCTCGCCGGGCGTGCTTAGCAGGCCAAATTTGGCCCGAGCAGCGCAGCTTGCCGGCGGGATAGCCACATTGCTTGCCGGCCGACCAGGCGCGCCGGTCTGCATGAATGACGAGGTGACCGAAATCGTTGCCGTCTGATCCAGCGCCGGCCTGTTGCCGGGATCGACGGCATCGACCTGCACCACCAGCTGCGGCAGATCGGGCGACGTGCCGGTGGCGATGCCGGCCGCAGCCAGTTCGCGCAGCAGCGCCTGGCGCAGCATGGCCGGATCGAACGGCGCCACCCGCGATTTGATTGCACCGGGCTGCACCGCGACCGCTACGGCGATCGGCTGGTTCGGGGAGACCAGGGCGGCGAGCAACAATATCGTTTTGGCAAGGATCATCGAACGCGCCCCCGGCTGGCGAAGTGATGACCCTGATGATCAAATGCCACGTCCGCTGCCGGGGTGGCAAGGCTCTATGCTGTTTTGAGGTGGGAGCCGGGAACGACCCAGACCGGAATCGTTACGGCTGCTTCCTTCCGGACCTGACCGGGTTGGCGAGCGCTCTGTCCGCCCAGCTCCCACGGTGCATATGGCGGGAGTCGCGGCGAAGTGCAAGACTGGCGTGACGGGGCGGGACCCCTGCGCTAAAGCGGTCGGCGATGCCTGACGAATCCGCCATCAGCCTGCCCGGCATGGAGCCACCTGCGCCCGCGCCGGCCTATCGCGTGCTGGCGCGCAAATATCGCCCGGCCAGTTTCGAAACCTTGCTGGGCCAGCAGGCGATGGTGCAGACGCTGGCCAATGCCATTGCGCGCGGCCGGCTGGCGCAGGCCTGGTTGCTGACCGGCGTGCGCGGGGTGGGCAAGACCAGCACGGCGCGGATCATCGCCAAGGCGCTGAATTGCATCGGCTCCGATGGCCAGGGCGGCCCGACCATATCGCCGTGCGGCGTGTGCGAGCCGTGCACCGGCATTGCGGGCGGGCGGCATCTGGATGTGGTGGAGATGGACGCAGCGTCGAACACCGGTGTCGATGATGTGCGCGAGATCATCGAAAGCGTGCGCTATGCCGCGGTGTCGGCGCGCTACAAGATCCACATCATCGATGAAGTGCACATGCTCACCAAAAACGCCTTCAACGCGCTGTTGAAGACGCTGGAAGAACCGCCGCCCAACGTGAAGTTCATCCTGGCCACCACCGAAGTCCACAAGGTGCCGGCGACGATCCTGTCGCGTTGCCAGCGTTTCGATCTCAAGCGCATTCCGGCCGAAATGCTGGTCGAGCATTTCGCGGCGATCCTGCGCGCCGAACATGTCGCCTTTGAAGACGATGCCGTGGCGCTGGTCGCACGCGCCGCCGAAGGCAGTGTGCGCGACGGGCTGTCGATCCTCGATCAGGCGATTGCCCATTCGGCCGAACATATCACCGCCGCCGCCGTGCGCGACATGCTGGGTCTGGCCGATCGCGGCGCGGTGCGGGCGCTGTTCGGCCAGGTGCTGGCCGGCGAGGTGCCCGAAATGCTGGCGGCGCTGGGCCGGCAATATGATCTGGGCCAGGATCCGGCGCAGTTGCTGCGCGAGCTGCTGGAGCTGGTGCACGGCATCACCCGCCAACGCATGGCGCCGCGCCGCGACCCGGCGCTGTCGGCCGAGGAACAGGCGGCGCTGGATGAATGGGCGCAGGCCCTGCCCTTCCCGCGCCTGTCGATGCTGTGGCAGTTGTTGCTGAAGGGCCTGGAGGAGGTGAACCAGGCGCCGGTGCCGTTGCAGGCCGCCGAAATGGCGCTGCTGCGCCTGTGCCATGCGGCAGAACTGCCCGATCCCGGCAAATTGATTCGCCAATTGCAGGACGCGCCGGTTGCGGATGCTGCTGCGCCCGTACAACGGCCGCAAGCCGCGCCGTTTCCGGCACCGGTTCAGGCAAAGGCCCCGCAGAACGGCGCCGTGCCGGACAGTTTCGAAGCCATGGTGGCGCTGTTCCGCGCGGCGGGCGAATCGCGGCTGGTGCATCATCTGACCGACGATGTCCGCCCGGTGCGCTGGCAGCCGCAACCGGCGCTGAACGCGCGCGGGGTGCCGCGTGACGTGATCCAGGATATCGATCAGCGCCTGGCCGAATGGACCGGCAAGGGCCTGCGCATCGAATGGCTGAGCGACGGCGGCGGGCCGACGCTGCGCGAGACCGAACAGGCGGCGCTGGCGGCACTGGAGCAACGGATGCGCGATGATCCCACCGTGGCAGCCTTGCTGACCGCCTTTCCCGATGCCGAACTTTCCCCAATCAGAATAAGCGCTTGAGGTTCAGATGCCCAGTCTCGAAGAATTGATGGAAGCCGCGCGCAACGTGCAGGAGCAGATGGCGCGCGCGCAAAGCCAGCTCGATCAGATCGAAGTGGAAGGCGCATCGGGTGGCGGCATGGTCAAGGTGGTGGCCACCGCCCGCGGCGCCGTGCGCAGCCTGGAGATCGATCCGTCGCTGCTGACGATTGATTCAAAGGAAATGCTGGAAGATCTGATCGTTGCGGCGTTCAATGATGCCAAGCACAAGGCGGACCAGGCCGGCAGCACCGAAATGGGCAAGCTGACCGCCGGAATGCAACTGCCGCCCGGTTTCAAACTGCCCGACTTTTGAGGAGCCACCAAATGCGCCAAATTCATTCGACGATCACGGCCGAAGGCGAACTGATTCTGGCGCTGGCCGAAGTGCCGGAACCGGAGCCGGGTGCCGGCGAGATCAAGCTGCGCATCGAGGCAGCGCCGATCAACCCGTCCGATATCGGGCTCCTTACCGGCGCCGCGGATGTGAACCAGACGGTGGCGATCCCGGGCGGCATCAGCGCGCCGGTGCCGCCATCCGGCCTGCGCGCCATGGCGGCCCGCGTTGGTCAGGCGATGCCGTGCGGCAATGAAGGCGCCGGCACGGTGGTGGCGGCGGGCAGCGGTGCCGAACATCTGATCGGCCGCAAGGTGGCGATCATCGGCGGCGCGACCTATGCCGATTACCGCGTGGTCAAGGCCAGCGAGGCGCTGCTGCTCCCCGAAGGTGCAACCGCAGAACAGGGTGCCTCCTGCTTCGTCAACCCGCTGACCGCGCTGGGCTTTGTCGAAACCATGCGCCTGGAGGGCCACAGCGCCATCATCCACACCGCGGCGGCGTCCAACCTCGGCCAGATGCTGGTGAAGATCTGCGCCGCCGATGGCGTGCCGCTGGTCAACATCGTTCGCTCTGCCGAACAGGTGGCGCTGCTGCAGGCGCTGGGCGCGACGCATGTCATCGATTCGACTGCGCCGGATTTCATGGGCCGGCTGATTGCGGCCTGCACCGAAACCGGCGCGACATTGGCCTTCGATGCCATCGGCGGCGGCGCACTGGCGGGGCAGATCCTCACCGCGATGGAGGCTGCCATCAACGCGCGCGCCGGCGGCTACAGCCGCTATGGCTCGGAAGTGCTGAAGCAGGTCTATATCTATGGCGGGCTCGACATGGCACCCACCACATTCGGCCGCGGCTTCGGCATGGCCTGGGCGGTGGGCGGCTGGCTGTTGTTCCCGCGCATGCGCGTGTTTGGCAACGCCAAATTTGCCGAACTGAAACAGCGGGTTGCGGCTGAACTGACCACCACCTTCGCCAGCCATTACAGCCACCGCGTGTCGCTGGAAGAGATGGTGACGCCCGACGCCGTCGCCGGCTGGTATGCGCGGCGGACCGGGCAGAAATATCTGGTGGTGCCGGGTTGATCGGACAGGGTGGCGGTTAGTTTAGCGCGCGCCACGCCCTCCCCCTTGCGGGGAAAGCGACTTGCGGCTCTTGGCGCGAGCGGGGGCCTGCGCGTGGCCACATGTGGAACCCCCACCCCGCTCGGCTGGCGCCGAGTCGCCCTCCCCGCAAGGGGGAGGGAACTGAAGTGCCTGGATTTGGTTCAACGCCACAAGCAGGAATCAATCCCACCTTCCGCCACCACCCGCACGCGTTTCTCGATGCGGCGGGCGTAGCGCTTGACCTGCCGTGACGGTGCTGCGGCGCTGCGCTTCAACGGTTGCGGCACGATCGCGGCCAGCCGGGCCGCCTGCCGCTTGCTCAGCTTGTTGGCCGTGGTGCCGAAATAATGCTCGGCCGCCGCCTCCATGCCATAGATGCCGGGGCCCATTTCGATGATGTTCAGATAGACTTCCATGATGCGCGGCTTGCCCCACACCAGTTCGATCAACAGGGTGAAATACGCCTCCAGCCCCTTGCGCACATAGGATCGGCCCGGCCACAGAAAGGCATTTTTCGCGGTTTGCTGGCTGATCGTCGAGCCGCCGCGCAATGTCTTGCCGGCCATGTTCGCGCTGGCGGCCGCTTCCATGGCGTCCAGATCAAAGCCGCCATGGTCGCAGAATTTGGCATCTTCGGCACCGATCACCGCGCGCGGCAGCGCCTTGGTCATCACCGTCAGCGGCACCCATTCCCGCGCGACATGCTTGCCGGCAATGGCATCACGTGCCTGCAACCAGGTGATCGGCGGCGGCACGAAGCGGTAGACCGCCACCCAGGCAAAGCTGAGCAGCACGAAGGCCAGCACCAACCGGAACGCCAAGCCGAACACCGCCGAGAAGAAGCCCGCAATCATCTGCCGTTCTCTCGCCTGTGCGAGGGGTGGGCGTCAATGCGGTCGTCTTACACCTGCTCCAGCATCAGCCGCTGATCGATGGCCGCGGTCTGCATGGCCTTGGCGAGTTTCTCGAACGCGCGCACTTCGATCTGGCGCACGCGTTCCCGGCTGATGCCATAGCGCTGTGACAACAACTCCAGCGTTTCGGGCTCGTCGATCAGGCGGCGCTGGGTGAGGATGTCGCGCTCGCGCTCGTTCAATTCGCTCATCGCCGCCACCAGCAGGCCGTGGCGCTGGTCGCGCTCCTCGCTGTCGGCCAGCAGTTCGTCGGCGAGCGGGCCATCATCGGCCAGCCAATCCTGCCATTCGCCTTCGCCATCCTCACGCAGCGGGCTGTTCAGGCTGGCATCGCCGCCATAGCCCATGCGCCGGTTCATCGAGACGACTTCGTCCTGCGCCACGCCCAGCGTGGTCGCGATGGTTTCGACATCGGCCGGCTTCAGATCGCCATCTTCCACCGCGCCGATCTTGCCCTTCAGGCGGCGCAGGTTGAAAAACAGCTTCTTCTGGGCCGCCGTGGTGCCGATCTTCACCAGCGACCACGACCGCAGGATATATTCCTGGATCGCCGCCTTGATCCACCACATTGCGTAGGTGGCGAGGCGGAAGCCCTTTTCCGGATCGAATTTGCGAACGCCCTGCATCAGGCCGATATTGCCTTCGGCAATCAGTTCATTCACCGGCAGGCCATAGCCGCGATAGCCCATGGCGATGCGCGCCACCAGCCGCAGGTGGCTGGTGACCAGCTTGGTCGCCGCGGCCGGATCCTGATGTTCCTGCCAGCGCCGGGCCATCATATATTCCAGTTCCGGCGAGAGCAGCGGGAATTTGCGGATTTCCGCCAGATAGCGGTTGAGGCCGGCCTCTGATCCGAGCACCGGGATGCTGCTTTGCTTCACTGCGGGCAGATTCGAACTCATCGCATCACTCCACCGTTGCGCCATCCAGGGCGCCGATCAACGCCAGAATATCGTCTGGCAGAGGGCTTTCGAAACACAGTTTTTCTTTGCGCACCGGATGCACGAACCCCAAGGTCGCGGCGTGCAGCGCCTGGCGGGCAAAACCCAGACCTTGCAGCAACGGCAACAGCTTGCCGGGTGTGCGCCCATAGAAGGCATCCCCCAATAGGGCATGGCCGATGGATGCCATATGAACACGGATCTGATGGGTGCGGCCGGTTTCCAGCCGGCATTCCACCTGCGCGGCGCCGGCAAAGGTCTGGATGGTGCGATAATGAGTGATGGCGTGCTTGCCACGGCCGTCCTTCACGATGGCCATTTTCTGGCGATCGGCGCTGCTGCGCGCCAGGGCGCCTTCGATGCGCCCGGCCGGCGGCACCGGCACACCGGCCACCACGGCGGCATAGCGGCGATCGACGCTGTGCTTGGCAAACTGCGCCGCCAGGCCTTCATGGGTGGGGTCGTTCTTGGCCACCACCAGCAGGCCCGATGTGTCCTTGTCGATGCGGTGGACGATGCCGGGCCGCGCCACGCCGCCGATGCCCGACAGGCCGCCGGCACAATGGTGCAGCAGCGCATTGACCAGCGTGCCGTCGAAATTGCCGGCGGCCGGATGCACCACCAGCCCGGCCGGCTTGTCGATCACCAGCAGATGTTCATCCTCGTACACGATGATCAGCGGGATATCCTGGGCGATGTTGTGGGCCGGGCGCGGGGCGGGGATCACCAGGGTGAACGCCTCGCCGCCGCGCATCTTGGTGGCCGGATCCCACATCACGCCGGCCGCGCCGGTCAGGCGGCCGCCCTGCACCAGCGTTTTCAGCCGTTCCCGGCTGTATTGCGGCAGGGTTTCGGCCAGCGCCTTGTCAAGCCGCTGGCCGGCCGCCGTGGCCGGCAAAGTGATGATGATCGACTCTTCGTCCCCCATGGGTTAGCGATGTCGGGATGAAGTTGCAGATATCAAGCACACACCAGCAATTTCTGCTTGCGGCGGCTGCTGCCAGCCCGGATCATGAAATTTGCGGCTTGCTGCTCGGCCAGCCCGGCCGCGTCGACGCCCTGCTGCCGGCACGGAATGTCGCTGCCGATGCATCGCGCAGCTTTGAAATTGCGCCCGCCACGCTGCTCGCCAGCCACCGGAACGCCCGCGCCGCCGGGCAGAAGGTGATCGGCCATTGGCACAGCCACCCCGATGGCAAGCGCGAGCCCTCCACCCGCGATGCCGCCCGCGCCACCGACAACGGGCAGATCTGGCTGATCATCGCCGGCGGTGGCATCGGCGCCTGGGCGGCCCATACGGTGGGCGCCGGCCCGGCGACCTTCCAGCCTGTCGTGCTGGAGGTCGCATGATGGCCAGCGGCGCGGTGAAATGGTTCGATGGCAAGAAGGGCTATGGGTTCATCACCCCCGATCTCGGCCCGCGCGACGTGTTCGTGCACATCAGTGCGCTGGTCGATGCCGGGCTGGAACCGTTGCAGCCTGGGCAGCGACTCGATTTCGAGCTTGCACAAGACGGCGATGGCCGCTTGATAGCATTTGGCTTGAAATTGCGTAACGAAGGTATCGAGACAGCAACATGAACGAACTGCCCCATCATCTTGTGCGCTGGCTGTGCCACGATCTGGCCACCCCGATCGCCAGCGTGATGACGGCCAGTGAATTGCTGGACGACAAGCCCGACCCCGAGATCAACGAGTTGATCCAGTTCGGCGCGCGCCGCCTGACGGGCCGGCTGCGTCTGGTGCGGCTGGCGCTGGGTGCGGCCGATGCCGCGATGAGTTCGGCCGCCCTGGAACGGCTGATCCGGGAAGGCCTGGATGGCACCAACGTCGATTGGGCCTTTGCGGGCGATGCCAGCGAAGGCATGCCGGCCGTCGTGGCGGGCTGTGCCATGCTGCTGGCCGATCTCAATCGCACCCGCGCGATCACTGTCACGCCGTCTGCGGTGATCATGGCGCAGGGCTGCACCTGGCCTGATTCGGTGGCCGCGGTGTTTTCCGGCGCACCAGCCGTGTGCAATCGCGGCGCTGTTGCCGCCATGGTGGTGGCCGCCGCGCACCGGGCCGGCCGCGAACTGTCGCACTCTGCCAATGGCTTGTCCTGGCGCTGAACCCGCAGCGCCAGTTTTTTGTTGCACTGCACCATTTCCCCCCTTGAACCGCGGCTGGCACCGGCTTATGTTGCATCGCAGCAAAGCCGGAGATGACCATGACCGCCAAGCACACGCCAAGCTCTGCCGAACCCTCGGCCAAGGCCAAGCGCAACGCCCGGCGGCCCGCATCCAAGGCGGCGCCCGTGACTGCGGTGTCCGTTCCGGACGCGGTGGTCCCGGCGGCTGAACCGGCGCCCCCCGCCCCGGCCACCGCGAAGCTGATTCCCCTCCGGACCTCCACCATCCTCCCAATCAAGGAACCGATCATGGCCACTGCCTTTGAAACCACCGGCGAAACCGTTCGCGCCGCCACCGCCACCCTCAACGCCCAGACCGAAACCGCCATCAACAGCGGCAAGGCGGCGATGGAACAGGTTGCGGCCAAGTCCAAGGAAGCCGTCGAAGCCAGCATGAAGAGCCTCGACGAAATGAACGACATGGCCCGCGCCAATGTCGATGCGCTGATCGCTTCGGCCCGCGCCGCCACGGCCGGTGTCGAGCAGGTCGTTGCCCACCTGACCGAAGTGTCGAAGAAGTCGTTCGAAGATTCCACGGCCATCATGAAGAGCCTGACCGCCGCCAAGACCCCGAACGAACTGCTGCAGCTGCAGACCGATTTCGCCAAGACGCAGTTCGACTCCGCCGTGTCGGAATACAGCAAGCTGACCGAGATGATGGTCAAGCTGGCCGGCGAAATGATGGAGCCGATGCAGAACCAGATCGCCGTGGCCACCGACAAGTTGAAGTCGACCTGGGCCAAGTAAGGTCTGAAGCCTTCGCCCTGGCGCCAGCGCGCCCGGGCCGGAACCGGGCGGGTGGCCAGCAGGCCTCCCGCCCGTTCTCGTGTCGGCGCTGACCGCCCGTGCCCCGCCCTTCGCGCCGGGCCTTTTTTCTGGCGGCGATTTTGCTATACAGGGGCAATATCGTCCCCTTTTGCCCCCGGGTTGTTTGATGATCGATGGCGCCAGCCTGATGCCGACCATGACCGACGAGGACCGTGACGCCGATGGCGGCCGCGGCACCACCGGCGTGGGCCTGGCCACCAAGCCCGAATCCAAGACCGCCAAGCCGGCGCTGTACAAGGTGCTGATGCTGAACGACGATTACACCCCGATGGAATTCGTGGTGCTGACGTTGCAGCGCTTTTTCAAGATGACCATCGAGGATGCGACGCGGGTGATGCTGCACGTGCATCAGCGCGGTGTGGGGGTGTGCGGCATCTTCACCTATGAAGTCGCCGAAACCAAGGTCAACCAGGTCATCGATTTCGCCCGCCGCCACAACCATCCGCTGCAATGCACGATGGAGAAGGAATAGGCGCCTGCGACGTCGCGGGCGCTGGCGGCCGGCGGCTGCCGCGATAAGGCGGCGGGGATGAGCCTGCTTCCCAGTTTCCAGCCCAAGCTGCACGCACTTGTGGTCGGCGCCACCGGCGGCATCGGCGCTGCGGTGGCAACGCTGCTCGAACAGGATGGCGCGCACGTCACGCGATGGAGCCGCAGCAGCGGCGTCGAACTGACCGACCCCGCCAGCATCACGCGTGCGGCTGCATCTCTCACCACCCCGCCCGATCTGGTGTTCATTGCCACCGGCGTGCTGCACGGGGGGGGCCTGGCGCCGGAAAAGGCCACTGCGCAACTGTCTGCCGAAGCACTGGCCGCCGCCTTTGCCATCAACGCCATCGGCCCGGCCCTGGTCGCCCGCGCCGTGCTGCCGATCATGCCCAAGGGCCGCAAAACAGTGCTGGCCGCGCTGTCGGCCCGCGTCGGCTCGATCAGCGACAATCGCCTGGGCGGCTGGCACAGCTATCGCGCGTCGAAGGCGGCGCTCAACCAGTTGCTGCGCACCATGGCCATCGAGCAGGCGCGCCGCAATCCCGACCAGATTCTGCTGGCCCTGCACCCCGGCACGGCGGATTCCGGCCTGTCCAAGCCGTTCCAGAAGGGCGTGCCGACCCTGTTCTCGCCTGAAACCAGCGCCCGCCATCTGTTGCGCGTGATCGATGCCGCCACCCCGGCACAATCCGGCCAGTTGATCGACTGGGCGGGCGACGTCATTCCCTTTTGACATGACTGCTGCGATGGTTTCGCATCTGGCAATGACGGCCGCCGCCCCCATATCGGCCGCAACCACTGGAATGGGAGACATGACATGCCCCAGTATCTGCATCGCACATCCGACGCCCGCGGCCAGGCCGATCACGGCTGGCTGAAGGCCAGGCACAGCTTCTCGTTCGGCAGCTATCATGATCCCAACATCATGGGCTTCCGCAGCTTGCGGGTGATCAACGAGGACCGCATCGCCGGCGGCGGCGGCTTCCCCACCCACGGCCACGACAATATGGAAATCGTCACCTACATCCTCGATGGCGCGCTGGAACATCGCGACAGCATCGGGAACGGCGAAGTCATCCGCCCCGGCGAGGCGCAGCGCATGAGCGCCGGCACCGGCATCCGCCACAGCGAGTATAACGCCAGCGCCGCAGAGCCAGTGCATCTGTTGCAGATCTGGCTGTTGCCGAACCAACGCGGCATTGCGCCGGGCTATGAACAGAAGACGCTGCCGGCGGTGGCGACAGGCGAATCGCGGCTGGACGTGATCGCCGCGCCGGATGCGCCAGGCAGCGCCGTCACCATCCACAGCGACGCCAGCATCACCCGCGCCGTGCTGGCACCGGGCGGCACGCTGACCGCCCCGATCACCCGCGGCCATGCCTGGGTGCAGGTGGCCAAGGGCGCTTTGATGGTCGATGGCCATGCGTTGGCGCAAGGTGACGGCCTGGCGGTGAAGGATGCCACTGAACTGGCGCTGGCGTCGGATGCCGGCGCGGAGGTGCTGGTGTTCGATCTGGCGTAAAGCGCTCGCCGAGACCCACTCCCAGCCCCTCTTGGCTGCGGGGGGAGCAGATTGCGCAAGGGCCGAACGACTCCCCTCCCGCAGCCAGGAGGGGTTGGGGTGGGAACTTATCCCTTCACCCCCGCCCACGCCGCCAGAGCCCGCGCCCGCGCCGCTTCATGTTCCACCACCGGCGCCGGATAATCCCGGCCCAGCCTCACCCCGGCGCGGATCAGGCCAACACCCGCCGCCCAGGGCGCGTGAATGTCCGCATCGGACAGGCTGGCGAGTTCCGGCACCCAGCGGCGGATATAATCGGCCGCAGCGAATTTCGCGCTTTGCCCGACCGGCGCGAAGATGCGATTGAACGGCGAACTGTCGACGCCCGATCCCATCACCCACTGCCAACCCAAGGAATTGCTGCCATAATCGGAATCGACCAGCGTGTCCCAGAACCAGCGTTCGCCGTCCCGCCAATCGATGAGTTGATGCTTGACCAGGAAACTGGCGGTGATCATCCGCACCCGATTGTGCATCCACCCCGTTGCCCACAATTGCCGCATGCCGGCATCGACGATCGGATAGCCGGTTGCCCCGCGCTGCCAGGCGCGCAGGCCCACCGGATCAGCGCGGAACGGGAAGCGGTTGAAGGCATCGCGGCCCGGCGCATCGCCATGGTCGGGGAACTGATCGATGATATTGGCGCCGAAATCGCGCCAGCCCAGTTCGCGCAGATAAGGCTCTGCCGCCGCAGCACCCACCGCATCGGCGATGACATGCCAGGCGGCATTCGGCGACACCTCCCCCACCGCCAGATGCGGTGACAGGCGCGACGTGCCCTCCACCGACGGCAGATTGCGCGTGTCGTCATAACGCGCAGCGCGGCGGGCGAAATCCGTCAGCCGTGCCGCGCCCCCGGCTTCGCCCGGCTGCCAATCGGCGAAACCGCGCGACCAATCCGGGCTGGTCGGCTGCAAGCCCCACGCCGCCAGATCATCGCTGGCGACGCCGGCCGCATCGGCCCAGCGCAGATCGGGAACACCCCGCGGGCGCGGCGGCGGCATCTGCTCCTGCAATTTGCGCCACCACGGCGTGAAGATGCGGTAACGCCCGCCGGTGCCGCTGCGCACGCTGTCTGGCGGCGCGAGCGTCACGCCGTGATGGCGCGAAACATTGCCCGCCTCATCCTCCTGCACCAGCGCCCAGGGTTCGTGATGCACCAGCGTGTGCACGTCGGCGCTCAGCTCGGCGGCCAGCGCCTGCACCACCGGGCCGGCACGGCCCCGGCGCAGGATCAGCCGGCCGCCACGCGCCGCGATCTCGGCGCCCAGGCTGGCCAGGCTGTGGTGCAGCCACCACCGCTGCGCCGCGCCGATGCGCCAATGCGCCGGCGTTTCATCGTCCAGCACGAACAGCGCCGCCACCGGGCCACGCGCCGCCGCCGCGATCAGCGCGGGGTGATCGGCCAGACGCAGATCATTGCGAAACCAGACAAGCTGGGTGGTCATCGGCGCAGCCTCTCGACAGACAGGAGCGCCAGCCGCTAGGGCCTGTGGTCAATCAAGTCACCATCCAGTTCTGGGGGAAGCTTCATCATGCCGCAACTGGCCTATGTGAATGGGCAGATCCTGCCGCTGGCGTCGGCAAGCCTGCACGTCGAGGATCGCGGCACCCAGTTTGGCGATGCGGTGTACGAAGTGTGCGCCGTGCTGAACGGCCAGATCCTCGATTGGCAGCCCCACCGCGTGCGCCTGCGCCGCAATCTGGCGGAGCTCGGCATCACGCTCGATATCGCCGACGGCCCGCTCGGCCTGCAGGCGCGGCGGCTGATCGCGCGCAATGGCCACCAGGATTGCCTGCTCTATCTGCAGGTCTCTCGTGGCACGGCGCGGCGCGACCATGTGTTTCCGGCCGATGCGCCGGCCAATCTGGTGATGACGGTGCGCCGCTTCGATTTTGCCCAGCGCGTGCGCCAGTTGGCCACCGGCATCAAGGTGATCACGCAAGGCGACAATCGCTGGGGCCGGGTCGATATCAAGACCACGGGCTTGCTGCCCAATGTGCTCGCCAAGCAGGCGGCGCGCGCGGCGGGGGCGTTCGAGGCATGGATGGTGGCAGATGATATCGTGCGCGAAGGCAGCAGCACCAACGCCTGGATCATCAAGGACGGACGCATCATCACCCATCCCACCGGCACCCACATCCTGCCCGGCATCGCCCGCGACAGCCTGATCCGGCTGGCCCGTGAAGCCCAGATGCTGGTGGAGGAACGCGCCTTCACCCTCACCGAAGCGCGTGCGGCCGATGAAGCCTTCCTGACCTCCACCACCGCGCCGATCCTGCCGGTGGTCGCCATCGATGGCCAGGCGGTGGCCGGCGGCACGCCCGGGCCGGTCACGCACCGGCTGGCCGAACTGGTCTGGAATGAAGTGGCCCGCCAGACGGGCTGGCGGGCCTGAGTTCGGGCGCTGGGGGCGCCTGGGGGAGAAGTTCAGTTCAGAGGTCGCTGTCCAACCCCGGCGCCGGCGATTCCTGCGGCGGCGGTGGTGGCGGCGCGCCACGGCGGTCGCGGCGGTCGCGCACCCGTTCGCGCCAGTCGCGCATGCGCTTGTCCATCCGGTCCTTCATGGCGCGGCTGTCGGCGACAAACGCCTTGCGATCGGCCGCACTCAGCTTGCCGAAGGCGGCGAGCATGGCGGCCTGCCGTTCCAGCTTGGTGGCTTCGGCCAGCGCACGTTCCTCGTCCATGGCGCGCTTGACGGCCGCGGCATCAAAGCGATCGGCATCCAGCGCCGCCATCATCCGTTCCCGGGCGGCTTCCACCTTGGCACGATCGGCGCGGCGATCGCCGCCGGCCATCATCGCTTCGCGAATGGTGGCGCGGCCGGCTTCGCTCATCGAGGGGAACATGCGTTCGCCCTTGCGCTGGTCGCGACCAGGCATGCCGGGGCCTCCACCATGATGGCCGGGGGGCGGTGGGGGCGGCGCGGGCTGGGCCAAGGCCGGAGCAGCAGCAAGCAGCGCTGCCAATAACAGCATCCTCGGGTTCATATCACGTCTTCCTCAGCAGCCGTCGGCGTAAACACATAGGCAAAGGCCAGATCGGCCTCTGCCGCCGCCACGCCGGCCGACGACGGCGTTGCGGTGGCAATTTCGGTGGCAACTTGGCCGCCATATTGGCCGGCAAAACCGATCCAACCGCCCACCGCCACCACCAGCGCCAGGCTGGCGGCCAGCAGTGCCGGGCGCCAGGCGCGAACGGGGCCAGGCGGCACCGGGCGCTGCTGCGGCAACGCCGTGATCGCGGCCGTATCGATCCGGGCCGGCGGCACTGGCGCAGCGGCCCAACCGGCCAGCAGCGCGTCCATCGCCCGCGCGTCGGCCAGCGCCGCCGCCACGGTGGCGTCGCGGCCAGCCAGAGCCAGCAGCGCGGCACGATCCTGCACCGGCCAACGCGCCGGATCGGCACCATGGCTGGCCAGGATCGCCAGAGCGGTTTCAGGAGACAGGGCGGTCACGGCATCACACTCTCATTCATCATGGTTCGCAATTCATTACGGGCGCGGCCGAGCAATCCCTCGACGGCCTTGGCGGTGGTCTCCATCTGCGCGGCAATTTCGGCCATGGAATGGCCCTCACCATGGAACAGGCTGAGCGCCAGCCGCTGGCGGGGATTCAGCCGCGCCATCGCGGCTGCCAGCCTTGCCTGATCGTCCCGGGCGATGGCCTGGGCTTCCGGATCGGGCGCGGTATCGGCGAGATCAAACGCCGCATCGATCGATTGCACCGGGCGGATGGCGCGGCGCCGATCGAGGCAGAGATTGACCAGGATGCGGCGGAACCAGGCTTCGACATTGCCGCGCGCCGGATCGAAGCGCGCCGCTTGCGTCCACAGCCGCGCGAACGCCTGCTGGCAGGCATCTTCGGCTTCGACGCGATCATTCAGCGTGCGCCAGGCCAGGCCCAGCGCCATGCGTTCCAACAGCCGCACCAGTTGCGTGAAGGCGGCCGCATCGCCCTGCGCCACGCGCAGCATCAGCGCCGTCGCGAGCGAGGGCATCAAGGGGCCAGATCCGGGAGCAGGCGCATCCATCTTCATCTGCCCCTGTTACGTTTCAGCCGGGAACTTCCCTCGTTTCAGCCCCGCGTTTCAACCCAGCGCGCACCACGCCTGCCAACTCGCTGCCAGCACCGCCGCATGGCGGGCCGCAGCCACCGGCGGATCAGCATAGCCACCGCCCAGCGTCACCGCCAGCGCCGCACCCGCCCCGTGGCAGGCCCGCGCCACCAACGCCTCGCGCGCCGCCAGCCCGGCGTCGGTAAGCGCCAGCCGCCCCAGCCGATCCTCGCCATGCGGATCGACCCCCGCCTGATACAGCAGCAATTGCGGGCGATGGCGCGCCAGCAGCGCCAGCAATTCCGGTTCCAGCGCAGCCAGATATTCGGCATCGCCGGTGCCATCGGGCAGTTCGATATCGACGTGTGACCGCGCCTTGCGCACCGGAAAATTCTTCGCGGCATGGATGGACAGGGTGATGATATCGTCGCGCCCGGCCATGATGCGCGCGGTGCCGTCGCCCTGGTGCACATCGCAATCGACGATCAGCACACGCGCCACCGCGCCCTCGCGCACCAGCCGGTGGGCGGCAATGGCCAGATCGTTGGTCACGCAATAGCCGGCGCCGCCGTCCGGCCCGGCATGATGGCTGCCGCCAGCGCCGTTCGCCGCCCAGCCGTGCGCCAGTGCGTGGAGCGCCGCGGCATGGGTGCCGCCGGCCACCAGCCGGGTGCGGTGGGCAACGGCGGCCGTTACCGGCAGGCCGATCCGCCGTTCGATCTCTGCCGGCACCGCCGCGGCGAGCACGGCGGCGACATAGGCCGGATCATGCACGGCGTTCAACCACTCGGCCGGCATCAGCGGCGGATCGAACCGCTCGACCGCCTGCCCCAGCGCGTCCAATGCGCCGGGCAACAGCGCATATTTCGACATCGGGAAACGGTGGCCGGGCGGCAGTGTGGGCGCGTAGTCGGGATGGAAAAAGAGCGGTAGGGATAAAGTATCACCTCTCCCCTCCGGGGAGAGGTCGAGAGACGCGCGTAGCGCGGCCCGGGAGAGGGGTTCTTGCCCCAGCGAACCCTCTCCCGGCTCGCTGCGCGAGTCCGACCTCTCCCCACAGGGGAGAGGTGATTGCTCGTCAATCACGCCAGCGCCCGCGACGCCATTTCCAGCACATCCTTGGACATGCCCGCCGTTGCAATGATCCGTTCCAGCTCCGCCCGCATCTGCCCGGCGCGGCCCGCATCAAACCGCCGCCAGCGACCGAGCGGCACCGCCAGCCGCGCGGCGCTTTGCGGGTTGATGCGGTCGACGGCGATCAACTGATCGGCCAGCAAGCGATAGCCTTCGCCATCGGCAGCGTGGAACCAGCGCTGGTTGGCGGCAAAGGCACCGACCAGGCTGCGCAGGCGGTTGGGGTTGGTGATGGTGAAATCCGGGTGTTTCAGCAAGCGCTCCACCGCCAGCAGCACATCGGGGCGATTGGCCAGCGCCTGCACGCCGAACCATTTGTCGATCACGTCATTGTTGCCGGCAAAACGCCGATGGAAATCGGCCAGCACCGCCTCGCGCTCGCTTGAAACACTGTTCACCAGCGCCGTCATCGCGCCCATGCGATCGGTCATCGTGGCCGCCGTGTCATATTGCTTGCGCGCCGCCACCAGCGCAGCGTCGGACCCGGCGGTGACCAGATAGGACAGGGCGACATTGGCCAGCCGGCGCGCGCCCTTGGCCTGCGGTGTCTGGTCGGTTGCGGCACCGGCATGGGCTTCGTAGATCGCCCACCATTGCCCTTCCAGCGCCGTGGCGATCGCGCGCCGTGCGGTTTCGCGGCGGCGGTGGATGGCCTCCACCGCGACCAGATCGGCGGCATCGCCGATGAAGCTTTCGGTGGGCAACAGCACGGCCTCGCCCTTGAAGGCCGCATCGAGATCGGGATCTTCGAGCGTGCCCTGCACCGCCGCGACCAGTTCGGCCGGATCATCGTCGGTGGCCAGCACCGACAGCGCCAGTTGCTGAAACGCCTCCCAACGCGCGAACGGATCATCGTCGTGCGCCGCCAGGAAGGCCAGATCGGCGCGGGCCAGCTTGGCCTCCACCACCACCGGCGCCGAAAAGCCGCGGTTGAGGCTGGGCAGCACTGGCTCGGCGATGCCATCGAAGGTCAGATGCGTCACCGGCGCCTTGATCTGCACCACCTGTTCGTCACCAACCCGCGCGCCGCTGTCTCGCCCGATCAGCGCCAGCCGGAACGGCATGTGCATCGGCGCCTTGTCGGGCTGGCCGGGGGTGGCCGGCACGCTCTGGCGCAAGGTCACCTCCACCGAACTGCCGGTCTGCCGCGTTTCCACCGCGACGCGCGGCGTGCCGGCCTGATCATACCAGCGCCGGAACTGCGCCAGATCGATGCCGCCCGCCGCCTCCATCGCCTGCAACCAGTCTTCACAGGTCACCGCCTCGCCATCATGGCGGTCGAAATAGAGATCGGTGCCGCGCCGGAAGCCATCGACCCCCAGCAGGCTGTGCAGCATGCGGATCACCTCGGCGCCCTTGTTGTAGATGGTCGCGGTGTAGAAATTGGCGATTTCCACATAATGATCGGGGCGGATCGGGTGGGCGAGCGGCCCGGCATCTTCGGGGAACTGCACGGCGCGCAAGGCGCGCACATCATCGATGCGGCGCACCGCGGCGCTGCCCTGATCGGCGGAAAATTGCTGATCGCGAAACACGGTCAGCCCTTCCTTCAACGACAATTGGAACCAGTCGCGGCAGGTGACGCGGTTGCCGGTCCAGTTGTGGAAATATTCATGCGCCACCACGCCGGCGACCGCATCGAAATCCATATCGGTCGCGGTTTCGCTGTCAGCCAGAATATACTTGCTGTTGAAGATGTTGAGACCCTTGTTCTCCATCGCGCCGGCATTGAAATCGGCCACGGCGACGATGTTGAATTCATCCAGATCATATTCGCGGCCATAGATGGCTTCATCCCAGGCCATGCTGGCTTTCAGTGCCGCCATGGCATGGGCGCAGCGCGGCACGTCGGCGGCTGCGGTCCAGATCGCCAGCTTCACCTGCCGGCCGCTTCCGCACGTGAAATCGTCGTGCAGCGCGGAGAGCTGCCCGCCGACCAGCGCGAACAAATAGCTCGGCTTGGGCCAGGGATCGGTCCAGCTTATTTCGTGGCGGCCGCCATCCAGATCACGCGCCGCGCCGCGATCACCGTTCGACAGCAGCACCGGATACAGCGCCTTGTCCGCTTCCAGCCGCACCGTATAGCGCGACAAGATGTCGGGCCGGTCCGGGAACCAGGTGATGGAGCGGAAGCCTTCGGCCTCGCACTGCGTCACCAGCCGGCCTTCGCTGGCATAAAGGCCCATCAGGCGGGTGTTGCGCGACGGGTGCAGCACCACTTCGGTTTCGATCAACGCGCTGTCGCCGCTGATATCGATGCGCAGCACATCATTGTTGGGCACGGCGGGCACCGGCGCACCCTCCAGCGTGATGCGGCGGGTTTCCAGGCCATGGCCATCGAGCAGCAGCGGGCGATCATGATTGCCATTGCGCACCACACGCAGCCGCGCGGTCACCACCGTGCGAGTGGCATCCAGCTGGAAATCCAGATCAATCTCCGGCACCAGCCAATCCGGCGGGCTGTAATCGGCCAAACGGACCGAGGTGAGCACGGGCGTGTTGCGAACATCTTGCATGGTCTTGATGTTGCGTCAGTCCGCCGGCCGAGGGAAGCGGATTTTGGATCGGGCCAGGAACGACGTCGGCTTTGCGGCTCTTGCCCAACTGTATTAGTTGTGCAAGACAGGTCACATCGGGAGGACATGATGGCATTTGATGTGGAACTGGCAACCCAGGCCTATATGGCAACGCTGAAAGGCGCGGCGCGCGCCAAGTCGGACGCCTATTTCGAGGGCGGTTACTGGTTGATCCTGTGGGATTTTCTGGTGGCGCTGATCGCCAATCTGATCGTGCTGCGGCTGGGCTGGGCGGCGCGCCTGTCACGCTGGGCGCGCAGCAAGGCCGGGCCGCTGCTGGCGGCTTTCCTGTTTGCCGTGCCCTATCTGCTGCTGATCACGGCGCTGACCCTGCCGTTCAGCATCTACACCGATTTCGTGCGCGAACATGCCTATGGCCTGTCGAATCAAAGCTTTGCCGAATATGGCGGGGAGCAACTGATCTTCATCGCCGTCGACACATTGCTGGCAGCGCTGCTCTGGATGGGCATAAACGCCACCATCCGCCGTTTCCCGCGTGGCTGGTGGCTGGGCGGCGCCGGCCTCACCATTGGCGTATTGATGGTCACCATCACGCTGGCACCGGTCTATCTCAATCCGCTGTTCAATGATTACACCCCGCTGCCGGATGGCCCGGTGAAGAGCGAAGTGCTGAAAATGGCGCGCGCCAATGGGGTGCCAGCAGACAATGTCTATCTGGTCGACGCCAGCCGTCAATCTGATCGCATTTCCGCCAATGTCACCGGCCTGTTCGGCACCATCCGCATCGCGCTGAATGACAATCTGATGAAGCAGGACATCCACGAGATCCGTTCAGTGATGGCGCATGAACTCGGCCATTATGTGCTGAATCACATGTGGAAACTGATCATCGCCGTTGCCCTGATGATCGCCCTCAGCCTGGCGCTGGTGGCAGTAGGCACGCCTTGGCTGCTGGCGCGCCTTGGCGGGCGCTGGGGTATCGAGGGCATGGCCGATCCCGGCGCGCTGCCGGCGCTGACCATCGTGATCAGTTTTGTGTTCCTGCTGGGCACGCCGATCACCAACAGCCTGATCCGCGTGCAGGAACAGGAGGCCGACATATTTGGCCTCAATGCCGCCCGCGCACCCGACGGCTTTGCCCGCATCGCCATGAAGCTGTCGCAATATCGCAAGATCGAACCGGGCGCCTGGGAGGAATATATCTTCTTCGACCACCCCAGCGGCCACACCCGCGTGCGCACGGCCATGCGCTGGAAGGCGGAACATGTGGCCGAGGCGGACGTGCGCTGAAGACGTGCCGTTCCCAGAGGAACCAAGTCATGCTGGCGCAGGCCAGCATCCACGGTGGAGAATGGGCCAAGCGGCACAACGGATGCTGGCCTGCGCCAGCATGACTTGTGCTGATCGGCGGGCTTAACCCCCTCCCCCCGATGCGCACAGCCTGCTACACCAAAGCCATGCACCTGCTCATCCTCGGCCTCGGCTACAGCGCCGGTCGCATCGCCGATGCCGCCCGCAACGCCGGCTTTGCCATCACCGCCGTCCGCTCGCGCCCCGGCGATGGCGTGTTGACCCTCGACAGCCCCGATCTGCCCGGCGTCATCGCCAGCGCCAGCCACATATTGTCTTCCGTGCCGCCCGCCGCCGATGGCAGCGATCCGGTGCTGGCGGCGCACGGTGATGCACTGGCGCGCGCGCCGGCCCGCTGGATCGGCTATCTGTCGTCCACCGGCGTCTATGGCGATGTCGGCGGGGCGTGGGTCGATGAAGCCAGCCCGCGCCAGGGCCGCCGCGCCGGGCGCAATCTGGCCGATGAACATTGGGAAGCGCTTCACCCCCAGGCGCGCGTGTTCCGCTTGCCCGGCATTTACGGGCCGGGCCGCAGCGCACTCGATCGGCTGCGCGCCGGGCCGGTGGCGCGCATCGACCAGCCCGGCCATGTCTTCAGCCGTATCCATGTCGACGATATCGCCGCCGCCGCGCTGGCCAGCATGGCGGGCGGCGCGCCCGGGCTCTACAATATCGCCGACGATCTGCCGGCGCCGGGCGAAGCCGTCACCGCCGCTGCCGCGCGGTTGCTGGGGCAGGAACCGTCGCCGCTGGTGCCGCTGGCTGAGGCCACATTGTCCCCGATGGGCCGCGCCTTTTATACCGAATGCCGGCGCGTGGCCAATGGCCGCATGAAAAGGCAGCTTGGCGTGTCGCTGCTTTACCCCGATTATCACGCTGGCTTGCAGGCTTGTCTGAAGGAAATGCACCCATGAAGTTCGGCACCGGTCAATCCACGCTCCGCGTTGAAGATGCGCGCCTGCTCACCGGCCAGGGACGTTATACCGACGATCTGGCGCGGTCCGGCATGCTCTATGGCGTCAGCCTGCGCAGCCCCTATGCCCATGCCGAAATCAAGCGCATCGACGTGTCGGCAGCGCTGGAGGTGCCCGGCGTCGTTGCCGTCTACACCCACGCCGATGTTGCCGATTATGGCCCGATCCCCTGCCTGGTGCCGCTGTCGGGCGACGTGACCACCCCGCGCCTGCTGCTGGCGGCAGACCGTGTGCGCTTTGTCGGCGATGGCGTTGCCTTCATTGTCGCCGAAACCCGCGAGGCCGCCCGTGCCGGCGCCGAAGCCGTGTGGGTCGATTATGACGAGCTGCCCGTGGTCGCCAGCATGGACGATGCCATCGCACCCGGCGCGCCGAAAATCTGGGCGGCCGCCGCGTCGAACAGCCTGTTCGATTGGCAGGTCGGCGATGGCGCTGCCGTGGCCGCTGCCGTCGCGGGTGCCGCCCATGTCACCCGCCTGCGCATCGTGCAGAACCGCGTCGCCCCGGCCTCGATGGAGGTGCGCGCTGCGCTGGGCGAATATGAAGCCGATGGCGGCTTCACGCTGACCACCGGCAGCCAGGGCGTGGTGTCGATGCGCCGCGAACTGGCCAAGAATATCCTGAAAGTGCCCACCGATCAGGTGCGCGTCGTCACCCACGATGTCGGCGGCGGCTTCGGCATGAAGAGCTTCCTCTACCCGGAATATGCGCTGGTGCTGCACGCGGCGCGCGCGTTGGGGCGGCCGGTGAAGTGGACCGGCGAGCGGTCCGACGCCTTCCAGACCGACACGCACGGCCGCGCCATGGTCAGCGATGCCGCGCTGGCGCTGGATGCCGAGGGCCGCATATTGGCGCTGCAGGTGGAAACCTGGTCCGATCTGGGCGCCTATCAGGCGCAGTTCGGCCCGGCCATCCAGACCATGGCTGGCGGCCGCATCATGGGCGGCGTCTATCGCATCCCGGCGATCCACAATCTGGTGCACGGCGTTGTCACCAACACCGCGCCGGTTGATGCCTATCGCGGTGCCGGCCGGCCGGAATCGGCCTATCTGATGGAGCGGCTGGTCGAAGCTGCGGCACGCGAAATCGGCATCGGCGTCGATGAAATGCGGCTGCGCAACCTGCTGCTGCCGGCCGAACTGCCGCACGCCAATGGCCTGGGCCTCACCTATGACGTCGGCAATTTCCCGGCGGTGCTGGAACGCGCCAAGGTCGTCGGCGATTGGGGGGGCTTTGCCGCCCGCCAGGCCGATGCCACGCGCCGCGGCAAGCGGCTGGGTCGCGGCATGGCCTATTATGTCGAAATCGCCGGCGGCGGCGGCACCGAGGAACATGCCGATGTGCGGGTCGCCGCCGATGGCGCGATCGAAATGGCGGTGGGCACGCAATCCAACGGCCAGGGCCATGAAACCGTCTATGCGCAAGTGCTCGCCGCCCGGCTGGGCATCGAAATGGAGCAGATCCGCATCGTGCAGGGTGACAGCGATCGCATGGATGTGGGCGGCGGCACCGGCGGTTCGCGATCGATGGCGTTCGGCGGCGGCGCCGTGCTGCAATGCGCCGACGACATGATCGCGCGCGGCAGCGAGCTGGCCAGCGCCGATCTGGGCAGCGATGTCGATTATGCCGACGGCCTGTTCCGCGCCCGCAGCAGCAACGCCACCGCATCGTGGGCGGAACTGGCCGCCCGCCATCCGGGCGCACTCGATGGCCGCAGCCGCTACCAGACCAAGGAAGGCAAGCCCGCGCCGACCTTCCCCAATGGCTGCCACATCGCCGAGGTCGAGCTTGATCCGGACACCGGCATGGTCGCGGTGACGCGCTACAGCATCGTCGATGATTTCGGCGTGCTGGTGAACCCGATGCTGGTCGAAGGCCAGATCCACGGCGGCATCGCGCAAGGCCTGGGCCAGGCCGTGCTGGAGAATATCGTCTATGACGACGCCGGCCAGCTGATCACCGGCAGCTTCATGGATTATGGCATCCCGCGCGCCGACGTGATGCCGCCGGCAGTGGCCTTCGAAACGCTGAACACCCCATCGCCGACCAATCCGCTCGGCGTGAAGGGCTGCGGCGAGGCCGGCACCATCGGTGCCATGCCATCGGTGATGAACGCCATCATCGACGCGCTGGACGGGCAACAGGTCGAAATGCCGGCAACGCCGGAAAAATTGTGGCGGCTGGCGCAGAATATCGGCTTCCATCGCGCGGCCTGATACGTAAGATAGCCATGGTGTAACGGGGGGTATACCATGGTACGGAATTTCAGGTTCGGGCTGTCGGCGTTGGCATTGATGGCGGCAGCGCCGGTGCTGGCCGCACCGGCAAGCACTTCGGCCCGGGCGCAAGCCTCTGGCCCGCAGTCTGGATTTGTCCCCACCGTCTCGCAAAGCGGCCCCGGTTCGAGCACCGCCGCGCTGGCCTTGCCGGCCAACAGCACCGAAGCCGCCAGCGCCTTCGCGCTGGCCGATTTCGGTCTGCTCAAGGCCAGCACTTCGGTCAGCTTCACCAACTATGTCCATGATCCGATGGGCTTGAATTCGGTCTTTGCGCTGGCCAACGCGTCCTTTTCCGACACGCTCACCGGGGTCAGCGTCGATCCGGTCGGTTTCGCCAGGATCACATTGCAGATCGATGGCTCGGTGCTCGGCGATGGCGGCCTTACCCGCGTGTTCGGCGATTCGCGCTTCGGGGTGTTTTTCACCGCATCGTCAAACGACAACAACCATTCGGCCAGGTTCGATCTGCTGTCGTTGATTTCTGCCGATCCGCTCACCGGTGCAGTCGTGCAGACCAACAGCCTCTACACCGAATCGACCATCGGCGGCCTGCCGCAGAGCAACAGCAGCACCAATCCGGCCAATGCGTTCGGCACCTTTGAATGGGTGTTTGCATTCGACATCAGCCAGCCCTGGACGGTGAGCGGCAGCCTGTCCTGCCTGACGGCCAGCAGCGCCAACGGCAACGACAGTTCCAATCTCGACTGCAATCTGGGCAACAGCGTGACCTGGCAGGGAATCGAATTTCTGGATGCGAACAGCGACCCGGTAACCGGCGCGACGGTGAGCAGCCTGTCCGGCCAGAATTACAGCCAGCCCTACAGCCCATTGCCGGCCGTGCCGGAACCCGCGAGCTGGGCCATGTTGATCGCCGGCTTCGGCCTGGTCGGGGCGACGGCGCGCCGCCGCCGGGTGGCCACGGCCTGACCCCAGATCAGTGCGCCATCAGGATCGGCACCGGTGCGTCGGCAAGCAGCCCGCGCGTCACCCCGCCAAACAGCATCTGGCGCATGCGGCTGTGGCCATAGGCGCCCTGCACGATCCACGCCACTTCACGTTCGGCAGCCACGCTGCGGATCACCTGTTCGATATTGGCATCATCGCCGCCGCGTTCGATGACTTCGGCATGGGTATCGTGGCGGGACAGGAAGGCCGCGGCCGCCCGTGCGGTGTAGGGCGTGTCCTTTTCAGCGACCGTCAACAGGGTCACGCTCTGGGCAAGCTTGAGCAGCGGCAACGCCGCCCGCAGCGCCGTGCCAGCTTCCTGCCCACCATCCCAGCACAGCAAAGCCGCCCCGGCCACATCGATGCCCGCGGCGCCTTCGGGCACGGCCAGCACCGGCGCCGGCGCACGGATGGCGACATCCCCGGTCCGGCCCAGTTGCAGGGCGGCCTGATGGGCAAAGGGCCCGGCGCTCATCACCACCACATCGGCCAGGCGCGCATGCTCGACCAGCCGGTCGCTGGCATCGCCATCGGCAGCCAGCCAGTCCCAGCTCACCCCCTCGCGCGCCAGCCGCGCTTCGATGGCCACACGTTCGATCTTGCGGCGCGCCTCCAGCGCGTCGATCAATGTGGTGATCGGAAACGCGCCCATCGCCTGATCGCCCAACGCATAGGCCGCATAGGGCATGACCGACAGGCAGACGAGATGACCGCCGGTGGCGCGCGCCAGATCAAACGCCGCGCTCAGCCGGGATTCCTGCCCGTTGTCGCCTTCGATGTGCACCAGGATCGTCTTCATCGCGCGTTTCCCTTGTTGGCTTGGCAACAGTGTGGCCTCGTCCAGGGAACCGCAGAATCCGGATCATTGCGTAAGGGAAATCACGTGGCCGCTGGCTTTGCCGTCAGCGCGATGGCCAGCCCGACCAGCGCCAATGCAATGCCGGCCACGGCAGTGGCGGTCCATTGCCAGTCTTCCAGAAACGTCGAAAGCGCCATGGCCACCACCGGCACCACCACGCCGTTCCATGCTGCCTGCCCCGGCCCGACAGTGCGGATCAGCACATAATAAAGGCTGAACGCCACCGCCGAGGCGACAATGCCGAGATAGGCCAGCCCGGCCAGATAGACGGGCGTGAACGAGATCACCGGCGGCCCCGCCAGCGCCCAGGCCAGCGCGCCGTCGAACAACGCGCCCCAGGCCATCGCCCAGGCGATCCCCGCCTCCAACGGCATCGCCCGGCCGAACCGGGTTCCCTGCAACACATTGGCGATGCTGGCCGACAGCACACCGCCAAAGGCCAGCGCCAGCCCCAGCCCCATCGCGCCACTGTCTGGCCGGGCCAGATCGGGCGCGAACAACAGGCCGACCCCGGCCAGCCCGATGCAACTGCCCAGAACGAACCGCCCGGTCACGCGTTGGCCGAGGAACAGGGCCGCCAGCAGCGTGTTGAACACGAGCAGAAAGGCGAAGGTCAGGCTGACCAGCCCGGACGCGAGATATTGTTCAGACCGGTAGACGAGATTGAAATTCAGCACGAACTGGCTGACCGCCACCAGAATGGCAAACCCGTGCTGACGCGCCGAAAGCCGCAGCGATTTGCGGCGCACGATGCAAAGGCCGAACATCACCGCCGCGCCCAGCAGGAACCGCCAGGTAACCGACCAACTCGCCGGCACCTCACCCAATTGGGTGCGGATCACGAACCAGGTGCAGCCCCAGATCAGGGTGCAACCGATGAACGCCCCCCAGGCCCGCGGCGTGAAGCGGCCGACGGCCGGCGCTGCGCTGTTGGCCATCAACCGGCGGCCAAGGCAGCAGCCAAGCGTTCCACGGCATCGGGCGGCGTGTCCCAGCTCACCACCAGACGCGCTTCGTTTGATCCGGCAGCACCCCAATCGTAGAACAGAAAGCCTTGCGCGCGCAGCCGCTCCGGCTCGCCTGGCGCCAGTTGGACGAAGACTTCATTGGCCTCCACCGGATAGAGCAGGCGATCGCTGGCCGCGCTGGCCAGTCGCTGTGCGCCGGCATTGGCCGCCGCTGCGTTGCGGAGCCAGACGCCGTCCGTCACCATGGCCAGGATCTGCGCAGCGTTGAAACGGCCCTTCGATGGCATCTGCCCGGCCCGCTTGCGCCGCCAGCGCAGTTGATCGGCCAGGCCGAGATCGAACAGCACGATGGCTTCGGCTGACATGCCGCCGTTCTTGATGCAGCCAAAGCTGAGCACATCCATATCAGCCACCAGATCGGCCGGCGGGCAGGCGAGAAACGCCGCCGCATTGGCAAAGCGCGCGCCATCCATGTGCAGCCGCCAGCCCTGAGCCCTGGCATGCGCCGCCAGCGCCGCCACCTCCGCCGGGCGATACACCGTGCCGCATTCGGTGGCCTGGGTGATCGACAGGGCCGCCATCTGCACCTGGTGCACATCGCCGCGGTGGCTGGCCAGCCCCGCATCGATGCTGGTTGGGGTCAGCTTGCCATTGTCGCCCGGGCACAGCAGCAGCTTGGCGCCACCGGTGAAAAACTCCGGCGCGCCGCATTCGTCGACATGGATATGTGCTTCGGAATGGCAGGCCACGGCGCCCCACGGCGGCACCAGGCAAGCCAGCGCCAGCGCGTTGGCGGCCGTGCCGGTCGATACCGGCAGCACCGCACAGGGACGGGCGAACATATCCCCGAACATGGCCTCGAGCCGGCCCGACCAATCATCGCCATCATAGCCCGCCGGCTGCGCCGGCGCCGCGGCTGCCACCGCGGCCATCACCGCAGGACATGCAGCGGCGGCATTGTCAGACATGAAGTTGGCGATCTGGTTCATGGCCTTCCGATAGGGATGCCGATGCCCGCCGGTCAATGCCGGACGCGCCCTGCCACTTGTCGCAGCCGCGGATTCAGGACAGCCCCGGACATGGCAACGGCGGCCGCCCCAAGGCGACCGCCGTTGCCATCGCTCAACCCTGCTGGCTTCGCGATCAGAACGCGAAGTTGAGGGTGGCGCGACCGCCGTGATCGTCGTTGCGCTTCCCGATGAGACTCGAGTAGCCGAGGCTGAAGCGGATCATATCGGACAGGTTCACGCCAATATCGGCCTGCAACGACAGGGCGTCACGATCCATCTGCACCGAACGGATCAGGCTGTTCTGGCCCACCGCCGGGATGCCGATCACCGTCGCCGCACTGCGATCGCCGCCGGTGTTCTGCCACGATGCCGCTGCGCTCAGCGCCACCTTGCCATCGGCAACATTGCCGCCGAACCGCGCACCCAGGTTGGTGACCGTGATGTCATAGGACTGCTTGGTCGCAGCAAGCGCCGCAACGCCGCCGGTTTCCGCCAGCCCGCCCATATCGGCCTTCACATAGGTGAGGCGTGCGAACGGTTCGATCCGCGTGTCGGCCGAGGCCGCCAGATCCCAGGCCAGTTCACCGAAGACCTGATAAGTGGTGCCCGTGGTGGTCCCCGCCAATGTCTGCGCGAAGCTCGGCAGATTGATGGCGCGGCTGCCGTTGGTGCGGGCGCCGGCGACGCTGACACCGCCGTTGGCGACCACACCGCCATCCTGACGATAACCGGCATAGACCGTACCGCCGACCGTTTCGACGTTCGAGCTGCCGCCCAGCACCTGATATTCGACATTGGTGCTGGTGTAGTGGAATGCGCCACCGACCGTCAGGTTGCCCTTGGCCCAATCGATACCGGTGACCACGCCGCGCTGTTCGGCGGTGAAGGCCGTTGCAGCACCGCTGGTGCGGCTCTTGCCCCACGAACCGGCGCCGCGCAGCCAGAAGGTGATCGTGCGATCACCATCGCTGCTGCTCACCTGCTGGCCGCCGAGCGAGGCCAGGCCGCCATTCAGACGATCAAGCGCCGATTCACGGACCACGCGGCTGGTATCGAGCACCACCCGGCGTTCGGTCGCGCGCTGTTCACCCGACATCTGGCGCAGCGTTTGCGGAAGCGCCGAACCGGCGTTGGCATAGACGTTGAAGAACGCCTGCGGGTTGTAACCCCCCGCCACGGCGCGATCGAAGGCGTTGGCCACTTCCAGCGCGTTGCCGGAGATGCCGCCGAAGCGGTTGCCCAGCGTCACCAGGCTCTGCGGTGCCAGACGGATATTGGCCTGCGTGGCGGTGTAATCCACCACCGGGTTGAAGGCGATGCCGAACTGATCGAGGCCGGTGACGGTCGCGAAGGTGCCGGTGCGGGTTGCGCCGCTGGCCACCGTGAACGACGCGTTGAACTGGCTGAAGATCGGCGACGTGGCCGGAACCACCGCCAGCGTGCCACCCAGGGTCAGCGCACCGCCCGCCGTGATGCGGTCGTTTGCCGAAGCGGTGACATTCACGGTGTAGGTACCTGCCAATGTGGCTGCACCCGTGACGGTGAGCGTCCCGGCGTTGGTGGTGGCCGGAGCGGCCGGGTTCACCGAAGCGCCGGCCAGCACATTGAGTGCGCCAACCGTGCCGGTGCCGGTGATCGCCGCGCCCGAATTGACCGTGACCGCCGAGACCAGCGAGCCGGCGACGTTGAGCGTGCCTGCCGCCACCGTGGTGGCACCGGTGTAGGTGCTGGCGCCGGTCAGGTTGAGCACACCGCTACCGGCCTTCGACACGCCGCCGGCACCCGACGCCACACCGGACAGGGTGTAGGTGAAGGCCTGCGTGTCCACCGTGGTGGTGCCCGTGCCCAGCGTGATGGCGTTGGCCACGGTCAGGTCGGCAAGACCGGCCTGCAGCGTGGTGCCGCCGGTGGTCGTCAGGCGGCCGGTGCTCAGGGCCAGGCCGCTGCCAGTGCGGATGGTGCCGCCAACCAGCGTGGTGCCGCCAGCAAAGCTGTTCTGGCTGCCCAGCACCAGCAGCCCGGCGCCCGTCTTGTTGACCGAACCGGCACCCGACACGGTGCCGTTCAGGATCAGCGTCAAGCCGGTATCGACATTGACGGTGCCCACACCGGCGGTGCTGATCGTGTTGGCCAGCGCCACAGTCTGCGTGTTGGTGGTGGTACCAGCGTTCACCTTGGTGTTCAGCGTTGTGCCGTCGGCCATGGCCAGAGCACCCGTTCCCAGCGCGGCGTTGTTGCCCACCGTGATGGTGCCGGCATTCAGCGACGTGCCACCCGTGTAGGTATTGGCCGCATTCAGCACCAGATTGCCGCTGTTCTTGGTGAGCGAGGTGCCGCTGATCACGCCATCGACCGTCAGCGTCGTGCCGATATCAACCAGCAGGGAACCGCCACCGGCACCCAATGTGATCGCCCGCGCCGTGGTGAAGCTGGCCGTCGTGCGCAGCGCGCCGCCAATCAGCGTGATACCGCCGGACACATTGCCCAGATTGGCATCCTGGCTCACTTGAACCGTGGTGCCGGTCACCACCGTGCCGCCAGTGTAGCTGTTCACACCGGTCAGAACCAGCGCGTCACCCACAACTGCCGCAGTGTCGATCACCGACAGCGGACCAGTGCCGGAAATCACACCACCCAACGTGAAGACCCGGCCGAAGACATCGACCGTCATGCCGCCAGCCAGGGCAATGTTGTTCGCCAGCGTCACACCGGCGTTGCCGGCTTGCAGGATGGTACCGGCGGCCGCCGCCACCGCGCCGGTCCCCAGCGCAAGGCTGTTTCCGACACGGATGGTGCCCGCGTTGAACGCCGTGCCGCCACGGTAATCATTGGCGCCGTTCAGCACCAGCGTACCCGCCTGGGTCTTGGTGAGCGCACCGTCGCCGCTGATCACGCCGTCCAGCGTGAAGA
>NZ_JBBATQ010000010.1:0-136772 GCF_040398665.1 Sandarakinorhabdus sp. | reverse complement strand
AACGCCAAACTGACCGAATAAAAATCCCAAACGTCGGATTATGCAACGATCCCCTTCCAGGGGAGGTGGCGAGCAAAGCGAGGCGGAGGGGTGGCCGCCCTCCTCATTCACCCCAATTTCGCCGCCACCAGCGCCGCCAGATCGGCATCCGGCCGCGCGCCGAAGTGGGAAATCACCTCCGCCGCCGAAATGCAGCCCATCCGCGCGCAATCGGGCAGGGTGCGGCCCTGCACCAGACCCGCCAGAAAGCCGCCGGCAAACAGATCGCCCGCCCCAGTGGTATCCACCACCTGCGCCACCGCTTCGCCAGGCACTTCATACCGGTGGCCGCCGCCCACCACGACGGCACCCTTGGCGCTGCGGGTGACGACCGTGATGCAGGCGTGGCGCGACAGCTCGGCCATGGCGGCATCGAGATCGTCGGTCTCGTAAAGCGCCTTCACCTCATTCTCGTTGCCGAACATGATATCGACATGGCTTTCGAGCAGATCGCGGAAATCGCCGCGATGGCCGTTCACGCAGAACACATCGGAAAGCGTGAAGGCGACCTTGTTGCCCGCCGCGCGCGCCACCTTGATCGCCGCCTGCATGGCGGCCCGCGGCGCCGCCGGATCCCACAGATAGCCTTCCAGATAGAGGATGCCCGATGCCGCCACCAGTTCGGCATCGAGATCGGCCGCATCCAGTTCCTGGCAGGCGCCGAGATAGGTGTTCATCGTGCGCTCGCCATCCGGGGTCACCAGAATCAGGCAGCGGCCGGTCGGGCGTCCGCCCGTGGCCGGCGCGGTGGCGAAATGCACACCGGCGGCGCGAATATCGTGGGTGAAGAAATCGCCGAGGCTGTCAGCCGCCACCCGGCCGACGAAGGCGGAGCGCACGCCCAATCCAGCGGCACCCGCCACCGTGTTGGCCGCCGAACCGCCGCTGATCTGCCGGCCGGGGGCCATGGCGGCATACAGCGTTTCGGCCTCGGCGGCGTCGATCAGGCGCATCGAACCGTGCGGGATGCCGCGGTCGATCAGGAAAGCCGGCGCCGCACTGCTGATCACGTCCACAATGGCATTGCCGATGGCAAGAATGTCGAAACGGCGGGCGATATTGGTCATGCGAAGCTCCTGAACAGATACGCGTCGCATAGCCGCTTGCCCCCGCCCTGCACAGTGCCTAGCGAAGAGTCGTGCCCGCAGCTTTGATCCTGGCCTTCGCGCAATTGTGGGATGCCCCCATCCGCCGGGTGCTGCTGCGCGCGCTGTTCTTGACGCTCATGCTGTTCGGCGTGCTGGCGTGGGGCATCTTCGCCGGCGTTTCCATGGTCGAAACCGCGGGCTGGCCGGGCTGGCTGCAACGCTTCTGGGCGGCGGGCGCGGGCAGTGCGGCGGCCTTCATCCTCTCCATGCTGCTCACCTGGCTCGGCTTCACCAGCATCGCCACCGCCGTGATGGCGATGTGGCAGGATGACATCATCATCGCCGTCGAGCAGCGTTACTACCCCAACGCCAAGGGCCACGCGCTCGGCCTGGGCGTGGAACTCGCCATGGGCGGCCGCGCCGCAATGCGCGTGGCGCTGATCAACCTGTTGCTGCTGCCCGCCTATCTGCTGCTGCTGGTCACCGCCGTCGGCCCGCTGTTCCTGTTCATCATCGCCAACGGCTGGGCCCTGGGCCGCGAATATCTGGAGGCCGTCGCCGCCCGCCACGTGCCCCTGGGCGAATCACGCGCCTGGCCGGGGCTGCACAAATGGGACTCCTGGGGCATCGGGCTGGCGACGGCGCTGCTGTTCGCCGTGCCGGTGCTCAATCTGGTGGCGCCAGCGGTGGGCCCGATGATGGCAACGCACTTGTTTCATCGTGAGCGCGAGGCGGAGCGGGCGGCGCAAGTGAAGAAGGCAGAATAGCCTCCGGCGGGCAGGGGCTGAGCCCCTGCACCCACTTTACCTACTTTATAAACGTCTCCATGCTCAGCTTGTGTTTAGCAGCAGCCTTCTTAGAAGCGTTGAGCTGCGTTGTATGACGAATGTCGGAGTACAGAAATGCAGGACTGGCTAACTACGATAGCTAGCGTGACTATTGGCGGCCTTATTGCGGCCGTCTCGACCTGGTTCAATGATGGTCGGATTACCAAGCGAGGGCGGGAGCGACGCAAAGAAGAACGAAACGAGCGGTTGATCGCTCGGAACAATGAATTTCAGAGGGAAACCCTACTTGCTCTTCAAGTGGCCTCCCAGAAATTGATCCGCAATGCTGGTGCATCTCTCCATCAAGACATAGTTGCCCATAGAACGACCGGGAAATGGCATAAACAACCGCTTCCCAACGGTCTATCTGATGAACAAATGGAGTTAACGACGCAAGTAATGTTACTGGCTAATCGAGTTAGAGACGATCAGGTCCGCCAACTTGTTGATGAATTTCGAATTCGGCTGAATCACGTGTTTCAAACAAGCGGCGAAGTTGAATCCGAATTCATGTTGTTATCAGCCGGCTCGATTCAAGGGCCGCTCTTAGACCAAATTGGTCAAATTCTAAGGGACTTGGACAGTGCGGATAAAGATATTTCTTCGCTATAGTGTGTTGGCCGGCGCGGCGGGCAATGAGTCGAAGCCTGCGGCGCTCTAATATGCGGCCATCCCGCCCGAAAACAAAAGTGGGTGCAGGGCCTCAGGCCCTGCCCGCCGGAGGCCGCTTATTCCTTGCTGATGAAGGCGGTTGCCAACTGGCAGCCATGCCGCAAGGCGCGTCACTCATCCGATGGCCATGCCTCATCTGGCCAGTTCCGTGCCGTATGGATCACGCGCAGGATCGCGACGGCTTCACGCGCGTCGCGCGGGATGATCTCATATGCGATGATGTAAGGCAGGCCGGTTACGGATTTCTCGTACGTGCCGGTAACGCGGCCCGGTCGCCCCGTCGCAAAGTCTTCCAGCCCGGCCGCAGCCGCGCGCAATCGATCAACAACCCGGCCGGCAGCCACCGGATCGTCGGCGGCAATGTAGATCAGTTGCTTCTTGAGATCATCGAGCGCGTCCCGTGACCAGAGAACCGGCCGGTTCACCGGTCGCGGTCACGCCCGGCAACAGCAATGGCGGCCGCCAATTCGGCAAAGGCCGCATCGTTGGTGACCAGATGACCGGCAGCGACGTCTGCGCGCGCGCGCGTGATGCCGTCGATGATCGCCTGTTCCCTGTCCAGATAGCGGTCGACCGCTTCAGCCGCCAGAAAGGATCGGCTGCGGCGCGTCTCGCGCGCCAGCCGGCCGAGGCGTTCCTTTGTTTCGGCCGTTACCCTGATGGTCATGGTCGTCGATGCCGCCACCGCGAACCTCCTGTGCCAATTTGTACACAAATTAGCACAGCCAATGTTTCGGTGCCAGTTGCCGCTAGAAAATCCCGCCACCCATGAACAGCCGGAACGCGCCGATCGCGATCACCACCAGGTTGAGATTGCGCCCCGCATTGCTGCTCGACAGTGCGCCCAGCCCCAGGCCGACCATCGCCAGCGGGATGACCGCCCAGTTCGCCCAGCCGAGGAACGGCAGGAAGGCGAATATCGCCAGCCCGAGCGCGCCGAGGCCGATGAACAGGGAGAGGAAGTTCAGCATGGATCCGATGTGGGAACAGCGAGCCGGAGGCACAAGGTGACGCTGTGACAAAACTCGCAGGCTTGTGCGGGCTTCGAATCGGGTTTACGTAAACGTCAACCTGTGAGCTGGGGAGTAGAACATGGACCTGAATTTCAGCGCCGAAGACGTGGCCTTCCGGGACGAAGTGCGCGCCTTCATCCGCGATGCCTATCCGCAATATCTGCACGACAAGATCGACGAAGGCGAGGAAATGGCGAAGGAAGATTTTCTCGCCTGGCACAAGGTGCTGCATGAAAAGGGCTGGATCGTCCCCGCCTGGCCGGTCGAATATGGCGGCACTGGCTGGACCGCGACGCAGCGTTATATCTGGTCTGAAGAAACCGCCCGCGCCGATACCGTGCGGCTGATGCCGTTCGGCCTGTCGATGGTCGGCCCGGTGATCTACACGTTCGGGACGCCGGAGCAGAAAGCCAAGTTCCTGCCGCGCATCCTTTCCGGTGAGGATTGGTGGTGCCAGGGCTATTCGGAGCCGGGCGCCGGGTCCGATCTCGCCAGCTTGCGCACCCGCGCCGAGCGTTTCACCGGTGAGGACGGCAAGGAATATTACCGCGTCAACGGCCAGAAGACCTGGACGACGATGGCGCAGCACGCCGATTGGGGCTTCTTCCTGGTGCGCACCGACACCACGGCCAAGATCCAGGAAGGCATTTCCTTCCTGCTGATCGACATGAAGACGCCGGGCATCACCGTGCGGCCGATCATCACCCTGGGCGGCGAGCATGAGGTCAACGAAGTCTGGCTGGAAGACGTGATCGTGCCGGTGGAAAACCGCGTGTTCCACGAAAACAAGGGCTGGACCTGCGCCAAGTTCCTGCTGGCCCACGAACGCACCGGAATCGCCGGCGTCGCCGCCTCCAAGCGCAACGTGGAGCGCATCAAGGACGTGGCGCGCAAGACCGAAGACGGCGGCGAAGCGCTGCTGTCCAACCCGTTCTTCAAGCGCAAGGTTGCCGAGCTGGAAGTCGATCTGGCGGCGCTGGAATATACCGAACTGCGCACGCTGGCCGGCGAAAGCAGCGGCAAGGGCCCCGGCCCGGAATCCAGCCTGCTGAAGATCAAGGGCACCGAAATCCAGCAGCGTCTGACCGAACTGGCGCTGGAAGCCGCTGGTTCCTATGGCGCGCCGTATTTCCGTTCGATGGGCGAAGGCGACAACAGCTTCGCTGTCGGCCCGGACAGCGCGCGCCGCGTGGCCCCGGTGTATTTCAACATGCGCAAGACCAGCATTTACGGCGGGTCGAACGAAATCCAGCGCAACATCATCGCAAAGATGGTGCTGGGACTTTGACTTAAACCCCTCTCCCCTTGCGGGAGAGGGCGACTCGCGCGCCAGCGCGGCGGGGTGAGGGGTCACCCACTTCCAGTTGAGGACCCCTAACGTGCCGCCTTCGGCGTCTCTCGCCCTCTCCCGCCCAAACTACTATTGGGGGAGAGGGTTAAAAACTTGGGGACGGACCATGGATTTCAACTTCACCGAAGAACAGACCATGCTGCGCGACACGCTTTCGCGCTACCTGGCGGACACCTATAACTTCGATGCCCGGCAAAAGGTCGTGCACGGCGGCAAGGGCTGGAACCCGGCCGTGTGGCAGGCTTTTGCCGAAGAGCTCGGCATCCTGGGCGCACCGTTCAGCGAAGCGCATGGCGGCCTGGGCGGCGGCGTTGTGGAAAATATGGTGGTGATGGAAGAAATGGGCCGCGCCATCGTGCTGGAACCCTATCTGTCCACCGTCGTCATCGGCGGCGGCGCGCTCAAGCATGTCGGCGGCGGCGTGGCGGATGCGGTGATCCCCGGCATCATCGGCGGCACCACCCGCATCGCCTTTGCCGCCTATGAACCGCAGGGCCGTTATTACCTCAACGATCTCACCACCACGCTGAAGGGCGGCCAGTTGAATGGCCACAAGGCCGTGGTGGACGGCGCTGCCCACGCCACGCATCTGCTCGTCACCGCGCGCACCGGCGGCGCCCAGCGTGACGCGGGCGGCATCGCCCTGCTGCTGATCCCGGCCGACGCGCCCGGCATCACCCGCCGCGATTATCTCACCGTGCACGGCACATCGGCTTCGGAAGTCTATTTCGAAAACGTGTCCATCGGCGCCGACCATGTGCTGCGCGAGGAAGCGCTGCCGCTGATCGAACAGGTGGTTGACGAAGCCACCGCCGCCCTGTGCGCCGAAGCCTGCGGCGTGCTGCGCGTGCTGCATGCCTCCTCGCTGGATTATGCCAAGCAGCGCAAGCAGTTCGGCAAGGCGATCGGCGATTTCCAGGTGATCCAGCACCGCCTGGTCGACATGTTCATGGAGGTCGAACAGGCCGTTTCCATGACCATGATGGCCACGCTGAAGCTCGACACCGACGAACGCGCCGCCGCCGTTTCGATGGCCAAGGCCAAGGTCGGCAAGGCCGCCAAGTTCGTCGGCCAGAACGCCGTGCAGATCCACGGCGGCATCGGCATCACCCAGGAACTGGCCGTCGGCCATTATTTCAAGCGCGCGACGCTGATCGAAAACCAGTTCGGCAGCGTGGATTTCCACCTGTCGCGCTACGAAGGCATCGCGCTGGCGGCGTAGACCCACCCCCAGCCCCTCCCGCACGCGGGAGGGGAGCAGCAAGTGCAAGCGCCACCCCCCTCCCCTCCCGCGTGCGGGAGGGGCCGGGGGTGGGCCGCGCCGCGCGACACCGCTGCGGGTTGCCACGCACGACGACCGCGCCGAAACGGTCGCGATGACCACCCTCGTCCCCCTCCTCGGCGATCAACTCTCCCACAGCCTCGCCAGCCTGCGAGCGATCCCGAAAGACGCCATCATCCTGATGATGGAAGTGGCCGCGGAAGCCACCTACGTCCCCCACCACCCGCAGAAAATCGCGCTGTTCTTCAGCGCCATGCGCCATTTCGCCGACGAACTGCGCGCGGCCGGCTGGCAGGTGGACTATATCCGCATCGACGATCCCGACAGCAGCGGCGATTTCGCCGGCGAAGTCGCCCGCGCCGCCATCCGCCACAAGGCCACGCGCATCGTCACCGTGGCCGGCGGCGAATGGCGCGTGCTCGATGATCAGCAAAGCTGGGGCGAAATCACCGGCCTGCCCGTGGAAATCCGCGATGATGACCGCTTCCTCTGCCCCATCGATCAGTTCGCCGCCTGGGCCAAGGGCCGCAAACGCATGGTGATGGAGGATTTCTATCGGCTGATGCGCCGGCAGACCGGCCTGTTGATGGATGGCGATCAACCGGTGGGCGGCCAGTGGAATTATGATCAGGAAAACCGCAAATCCGTGCCCAAGGGCCATAAATTCACCCCGCCGCTGCGCTTCGCCCCCGATGCGATCACCGCCGATGTGATCGAAACCGTCGCCGCCCGCTTCGGCAATCATTTCGGCAGCCTGGCCGGCTTCGGCTGGGCGGTGACGCGCGCACAGGCGCTGGCCGCACTCGATGATTTCATTGCGCACCGGCTGGCCGGCTTCGGCGATTATCAGGATGCGATGGTGACGGGGGAGGATGTGCTCAACCACAGCCTGCTCTCCCCGGCGCTCAACCTCGGCCTGCTCTCCCCATTGGAAGTCTGCCAGGCCGCCGAAGCCGCCTACGTCGCCGGCACCGCGCCGCTGAACGCCGTGGAAGGCTTCATCCGCCAGATCCTCGGCTGGCGCGAATATGTCCGCGGCCTCTATTGGTTCGCCGGCCCGGATTATACCGCGCGCAACCACCTGAACGCCACGCGCCCGCTGCCCGCGCTGTTCTGGGGCGCCCCCACCGATCTGAAATGCTTGGGCACCGCCGTGGACGCCACGCGCCGCAACGCCATGGCCCACCATATCCAGCGCCTGATGATCCTCGGCAATTTCGCCATGCTGGTCGGCACCGATCCGGGCGAAGTCCACCTCTGGTATCTCAGCGTCTATGCCGACGCCATCGAATGGGTGGAGGCCCCCAACGTCATCGGCATGAGCCAGTTCGCCGACGGCGGCCTGATGGCCACCAAGCCCTATGCGGCCGGCGGCGCCTATGTGAACCGCATGAGCAACCACTGCAAAAGCTGCAAATACGACGTGAAAATTCGCACCGGCCCGAACGCCTGCCCGCTCAACAGCCTCTATTGGGATTTCCTCGCCCGCCACGAAGCAGCGCTCAGTAACAACCAACGCCTCTGGCGCATGTACGACGGCTGGCGGCGCTTCTCGGAAGAGGAACAGGTGCGGATCAGAGCCCAAGCCGCCACCTTCCTCGCCACCCTCGCCTGACCCCCACAATCCTCCCCTTCCAGGGGAGGGGGACCGCCGCAGGCGGTGGAGGGGTCCCACCATCACCCCCCCATCGGAGGACCCAAATGCCCAAGCGCACCTCCCCCACAGACGCACACGACATAACCCAGGCCGACGACCTCCAACACGCCGTCCCAATGAACCTGACTTCAAACGCGAAGCCTGGCGCGCCAACCCCACCAAAGCCCGCCGCAGACAACGCCGCTACACCGGCCTGCTGACGCGCGAGTTGCTGAAACAAGGCGGGGTTTCGGAAGAGGAAGAGTAAGGGGGCCTCCGGCGGGCAGGGGCTGAGCCCCTGCACCCACTTTCGTTTGGGGCGGCGCTTCACACCCAGCAGAGCGCCAATCGACTCCCCTCCCGCTTGCGGGAGGGGCTGGGGGTGGGAAGTCGCTTCAGGCACCACCTCATGCAGCCGGCGTCTCCGCATCCACAAGCTTCCGCAGAATTTCGGTTGACAAATCGGCCCGTTTTTCAGATATGGTTGCGTTACCCCATCTGATAAAAAGAGCCCTCATGCAGATTGTGAGCCCCCACCTTTTTCTGCAGGATCAGTTTCCGAAGCAATTCTGGCCACTGATTCCCTCGACCCTCAGAACTGCCTATGATGCTGCGAAGCTGCTCGCGGCAGAAGAGCCGATCCTCCAGATAGAGACGGCCTTGGACAATCACGGCCGATTAATTTCATGGGCAGTTGATCTGGGCTTCAAACGCTTGATTGAAAGTGGTCGCCTTCCGTTTGATTTCCGATGGAGGAGCTTCGCCAAGCCAACCGGGCGCTATCTCGAAATCAGGTTGCCACACTCTGTTCTGTCCATAAGTCAGGTGTCAGACTCGCAAAATCAACCCCGCAATGTCGAGTTTCGCCGGAATGGCCGCCTGAACAACGAGCCTTACTTTGATTTGCCGGAATTCGAATCGGAACAACAGGTTCGCGGCTTGCCGCATTTGCTGATCACTCACGGCCACCAAACGCTTGAATTTGCACACCTCGGCGTTCCGCATCCCATCCATAGTCGCGGCTTCCGTTATCAATCGCCAAACCTTATGCAGATGCCGCACGAGCTTGCAGATGATCTTCCGCCGGCTGAAAACACCGACACCGATTTTGAAGCTCTTGGCCTGCTAAAGCAGGACTTGGAGCAATGGCAGAAAGATAATGACGATTAACAATAATATTCTGCACTTTCCAGGTGCCGCCCGAGACGATGGTTTCGGGCGGCGCTTGATTCCGGGTAGACTGACCGAAGCGCGGACTGCGGTTGGTCTCAACCAGACCGAGTTGGCGGCAATGATTGACGTCAGCCGACAGGCGATTTCATCTTATGAACAGGGAGAGAAATTTCCTGAGCCAAGCACTATGAACTCAATCGCAAATGCGCTTGGGCAACCCATTAGCTATTTCGTTGCCGAAGCCCCAGCCACGTTTGGGCCTCACAGTACGAATTTTTTCCGCAAGGTCGGAGCGGATACAAAAAAACGAAACTTAGCTTGTGCCGTATATGCGCGCTGGTTTGCACAAACTGCATATTCTTTCGATGAGTACGTTAATTTTCCAATTGTCGATTTGCCCTCTTTTGAGCCTTCTTGCTCTTCGACGTCTCGTTACAACGAAGATGAGATTGAAGATATTGCCGAAACGGTACGTGGTCATTTTGGCCTAGGTCTTGGTCCCATTTCTAACGTTGTACGACTCCTAGAATCTAAGGGTACAATTGTATGTCGGCTAGAGATGCCTGGTGAGAAAGTTGAGGCTTTTTCGTTCTGGAGCGGTGGCCGACCATTTGTTTTTCTAGCATCCGATAAAAGCAGTGGCGCACGCGCACGCTTTGATGCGGCGCATGAACTTGGGCACTTGGTAATGCATCGTTGGCTCGGCACAGAGGAAATCGAAGACAAAGACCGACTTAAAGAAATAGAAGCTGAGGCTGACCGGTTTGCCAGCGCATTTCTATTACCACGAAAATCATTTACTAATGAAGTATATTCTCCGCGCCTTCTAGCATTCGTCGAGCTCAAGAGGAGGTGGAAGGTATCCATTCAAGCAATGATTTATCGCTGCAAGCATCTTGGATTGTTTGATGATCAGCAGGTGACAAATCTCTATAAGCAGATTTCCTTTAAGAAATGGAGAACTGTGGAGCCGCTAGACGGCGAAAATGGCCTGCCTCTGGAGCAGCCTTTACTTCTTGGTAAGGTGGCCGATCTTGTTTTGGGATCTGGTTTGCTTGCTCGTGATGAACTTCTGGCTCGACTTAGGCTGTCACCAAATATCGTTGAACGGCTTGCAGGTTTACAGGCGGGAGCACTTACTGGTGAACCGGTCTTTGATGTGCTGCCGTCTCTGAAGTAATTAGCCCTTCATGCCTTAGGGAACCAAGCTGAACGAAAGCGGGTGCAGGGGCTCAGCCCCTGCCCGCCGGAGGCCGCCTTCTTGGTTCTCTGTCCTAAACGGGCCGGGCCAGCCACGCAGCCGCACCCTACCGCTGCAGCAGTTCGATCTTCGCCCCGGCTGGTCCTTCGATGAAGATCACTCTTGTTGTCGCGCCGCGGGCTTCGATGCCGCTGAGCGGGCGGATGGAGGCGGCGCGCAGTTGGTTTAGCAGGGGTTCCAGGCTGGGGTCTGTCCTACAGGGCGGAAATCATGCCATGCTCCTGCGCAGGCGGCGGCCTGTTCCGGCGTCGAACATGTGGCACATGGTGTGCCGGAAAAGCGCCAAAAGCGGAACCTTTGTAACCTTGTAAAACACAATTGTTGGATTGCCTGGCGGCATGGCGTGGCTTTCTGGTTCGGCGAGACTTTTCAGCCGGGCCCAACCAGAGTGGGTGCAGGGGCTCAGCCCCTGCCCGCCGGAGGCAGTCTTGCTTGGTTCTCTGTCCTGCACGGGCCTTGTTTGCCATGGTGGCCGGGCTTTGGATTGGGGCCGGCGGCGGGGCTGGTTTTTTTGGAAAACGGCGGTTTTACAACGCCCAATCCCGCCGGATTTGGCAAAGGTGGCAAAACTGGCGCGTCTTTCGACAGGCTCAGGATGAGCGGGGTGGGGGTGTTGGGACGATGAAAAAAGGGGCGGCTGGTGGGCCGCCCCTTTTGGGGTTGGTGCTGGTGGGGAGGCCCCTCTCCCGGCCCCTCCCGCGAGCGGGAGGGGAGACGCAGGGAGGGGAGGATTTAGCCCCCCGCCAGGGCCGCGAGAAGCAAGAGCGCCACGATGTTGGTGATCTTGATCATCGGGTTCACGGCCGGGCCGGCGGTGTCCTTGTAGGGGTCACCCACGGTGTCGCCGGTGACGGCGGCCTGGTGGGCGGGGGAGCCTTTGCCGCCATAGGCGCCTTGTTCGATCACCTTCTTGGCGTTGTCCCACGCGCCGCCGCCGCTGGTCATGGAGATGGCGACGAACAGGCCGGAGATGATGACGCCCATGAGGAGGGCGCCGAGTGCGGCAAAGCCATTGCCCTGGCCAGCGACGGCGGTGATGGCGAAATAGACCACGACCGGGGCGAGCACGGGCAGCAGGGAGGGGACGATCATTTCCTTGATGGCGCCGGCGGTGACGAGGCCGACGGTGCGGGCATAGTCCGGCTTCACTTCGCGGGTGGCGATGCCGGGGTTTTCGCGGAACTGGGCGCGGATATCCTGCGCCACGGCCTGGGCGGTGCGGCCCACCGCGGTCATCGCCATGCCGCCGAACAGATAGGGCAGCAGCGCGCCGAGCAGCAGCCCGACGACGACGTACGGATTGGACAGCGAGAAATCCACCGGCACTTGGGTGAAGAATTGCGACAGATCCTCGGTATAGGTGGCGAACAGCACCAGTGCGGCGAGACCGGCCGAGCCGATGGCATAGCCCTTGGTGACGGCCTTGGTGGTGTTGCCCACCGCATCGAGGGCATCGGTGCGTTGGCGCACTTCGCCATCAAGGCCGGCCATTTCGGCGATGCCGCCGGCATTGTCGGTCACGGGGCCATAGGCATCCAGGGCGACGATCATGCCGGCCAGGGCCAGCATGGCGGTGGCGGCAAAGGCGATGCCGATCAGGCCGCCGAGTTTGTAGGTGGCGATGATGCCGGCGACGATGACCAACGTGGGCAGGGCGGTCGATTCCATCGACACGGCCAGGCCCTGGATGACGTTGGTGCCGTGGCCGCTATCCGATGCCTTGGCGATGGATTGCACCGGGCGATAATCGGTGCCGGTGTAATATTCGGTGATCCACACGATCAGCGCGGTGACGACGAGGCCAACGAGCATGCAGAAGAACAAAGATTGCCCGGTGAAGCCGCCTTCGACGCCGGCAATCTTGACGGCGCCCTCTGCGGCCGGATCGGCGCCGATGACGGCGGTCATGTCCGGAAAGATGGCGGCGGTGGCGAACCACAGTGCCGGCACCGACAGCACGCCGGTGACGATCAGGCCCTTGTAAAGCGCGCCCATGATGGAGCCGCCACCCAGGCGGACGAAATAGGTGCCGATGATGGAGGTGATGATGCAGACACCGCAGGCCAGCAGCGGCAGGGTCATCAGCTTGGCGGCATCAGGGCCGGCCACGAGCAATGCGCACAGCACCATGGTGGCGCCGATGGTGACGACATAGGTTTCGAACAGATCGGCGGCCATGCCGGCGCAATCGCCGACATTGTCCCCCACGTTGTCGGCGATCACGCCGGGGTTGCGATCGTCATCCTCGTCAAAGCCGAGTTCGTTCTTGCCGACCATGTCGGCGCCCACATCAGCCGCCTTGGTGAAGATGCCGCCGCCCAGACGGGCAAAGATGGAGATGAGCGATGCACCGAACGACAGCGCCACCAGCGCATTCACCACGGCGCGGCTGGTGGGCTCCAGGCCCGAAGACACCAGTGCATAGAAGTATCCGGCGATGGCGAGCAGCGCGAGGCCGGCGACCAGCATGCCGGTGACAGCGCCAGACCGGAACGCCATGGTGAGCCCGGCCTGCAGCGACTGGCGCGCGGCTTCGGCGGTGCGCACGTTGGCGCGCACCGAAATGTTCATGCCGATGAATCCGGTGGCGCCCGACAGCACGGCGCCCAGCACGAAGGCGATGGCCGGAATGACGCCAAGGAACCCGGCGACCAGCCCGGCGACAATCACGCCGACGATGGCGATGGCGGTATATTGCTTGGTGAGATAGGCGCCGGCGCCGATCTGGATGGCCTTCGCGATTTCCTGCATGCGGGCATTGCCCGGCGAGGCGCTGAGCACCTGCCGCGAAGTGAAGATGCCGTAGGCCACCGCTGCCAACCCGCAGACGATGGCAACCATAACGCTGTCCATGATTATCCTTCCCCAGTTGAATTTGCCCGCGTATGTCGCGGGTCGGTCATTTTGTCGCAGAATGACATGGGTTTTGCCGAACGCAAGCAAGTAGGTGACCATGGCGGGGGGAGATTTTGCAATGACGGTTTCAAGACGGGATGCTCTCTGGCTGGCGGCTGGCGCGGCGGCGGTGCCGGCGGTGGCGCGGGCAGCGGTGCCCACAGGCGCAATCGCGCCCGATGACGAAGCCGGCTGGGCGCGCATTGCGGCGCTTTATCCGAAAATGGGCCCGGTGACGCAGCTGGAGCATGGTTATTGGGGCAATATGGCGGCGCCCGTGGCCGAAGTGCACCGCGCCAATCTGGACCGGCTGAACCGCGACAGCAGCGTCTATGCGCGCCGGGCGATGCGCAAGGATCAGGCAGTGGTGCGCGACCGCGCGGCGCAGGCGATGGGCGTGCAGCCGGACGAGATCGGCTTTTGCCGCAATGCCGCCGAAGGCTTGCAGGCGTTGATCAGCCAGTTCCAGGGCGTGGCCGATGGCGAATCGATCCTGTGGTCCGACAGTGATTATGACACCAGCCACAATGCCATGCGGGCCCTGGCCCGCAACCGGCGGGCGCAGGCCATCACGGTGCCGCTGCCACGGGCGCCGACGCGGGACAATGTGATCGCCGCCTATGCCGAGGCCATCCGGAATGCGCCGCGGCTGAAGTTCGTGCTGCTCACGCATGGCACCCACAAGAGCGGGATGGTGGTGCCGGTGGCGGAGATTGCCGCCATCGCCAAGGCGGCGGGCGCCATGGTGCTGGTGGATTGTGCGCAAAGCTTCCGGCAGCGGCCGTTCGTGATCCCGGATTTCGGCGCGGATTTCGTGGTGCTGAACTTCCACAAATGGGTGGGCGCGCCGGTGGGTGTGGCAGGCTTCTGGATCCGGCCCGGTGCGGCGCCGATGATCGCTGCCGCCCCCGCCGAGCCGGACGCGAAGCCCGAGGATGTGCAGGCCAAGGTGCACCAGGGCACGCTGGATTATGCGCCGCAGCTCACCCTGCCGGCGGCGCTGGATTTTCAGGAACAGGTGCTGCCGGTGCCGATGAAGCTGGCGCGGCTGCAATATCTGCGCAACCGCTGGGTCAGCCAGCTGCGCGGGCTGTCGGGGCTGGAAATCATGCTGGGCGATGATCCGCGCACGTTCGGCGCGATCACCTCGTTTCGCATTGCCGGCCACACCAGCATCGCCGACAACATCGCCATCACCGACACATTGTTCAACCGCTACAACATCATGACCGTGCACCGGGCCGGGCTGACCGCCGGCGCCTGCGTGCGGGTGACGCCGGCGCTGTTCACCACGCCGGCGGAATGCGATCGGCTGGTGGCGGCGTTGAAGGAACTGGTGCCGCAGATCGCGCGGGGTTAGCCGTGTTCGTACCCCAGCCGGTCCGGCAGTGGCACCGGCTGGCCGGCGAAGCTGAGCGCCAACCCTGATCCCGCGACCACCGTGCCGATGCGGGTCACCGGGGTTTTCGTGGGCCCGGCCAGCGCCGCCACATCCACATCTGCTGCCGCGGTGAACAGCAATTCGTAATCGTCACCGGCTGTCGCCTGCGCCATGATTTCGGCCAGCCCGGCCGCCGGTGCAGTCAGCGGCACCGCATCGATCGCAATCGCCAGCCCCACACCGCCAGCCGCCGCCAACCGCTGCGCATCGATCAGCAGGCCGTCGGACACATCCATGCCGGCGGTGGCCACGCCGCCCAGCGCGGCACCCAGCGCCAGGCGCGGCGTGGGGCGGCGATAGCGGTTCAGCAGCGACTTGTCGGGTGGGCGGAGCCCCTGCGCAACCGCCAGTCCCAGCCCGCCGCCACCGATGCAGCCCGAAACCCATAGCGCATCGCCCGGCTGTGCGCCGGCGCGGCCCATCGCCTTGCCGGGCTCCACCCAGCCCACGGCCGTCAACCCCAGCACCGCCTGCCCCAGCCCGGACACCGTATCCCCGCCCCACAGCGCCACACCGAAATGCGCCAGCGCGCGGCCCAGGCCGGCGGCGAACGCTTCGCGCCACCCATCATCCTCCGCCGCCGACAGACCCAACCCGAGCAGCACGCCCGCTGGCGCCGCGGCCATGGCGGCCAGATCGGACAGGTTCACCGCCAGCAATTTCCAGGCAATGTCGCCGGGCGGATCAGCGGGCCGATAATGCACCCCTGCGGCCAGAACATCATGGGTGAACACCAGCTGCCGGCCGATCGGCGGCATCCACACCGCGGCATCATCGGCAAGGCCGCGCGCCGCCGCAGATGTGGCCAACGGAGACAGGAGGCGGGCGATGAAATCCCGCTCCGCCATGGCTCAGGCGCGCACCTGCCGGGCCACGCTGTCGAGCAGGCCATTGGCAAAGCGCGCCTGCTTTTCATCGTGAAAGGCGTGGCTAACATCGACATATTCATTGATCACCGTGGCCGCCGACACATCGGCGCGCGCCACCAGTTCATAGACCGCCGCGCGCAGCAGCGCCCGCATCGGCCGGTCCAGGCGATCAAGTGCCCAGCCTTCCGCCAGCGCGCCGCTGATCAGCCCGTCCAGCTCGTCCTGGCGGGCGGCGACACCGGCGACGACATCATCGAAAAACGCCTGATCGGCCGCGAGATACTCGGCACCTTCGATTTCCTGGCCCAGCCGGTGGCTGTGGAACTCCATCAGCAACTTGGGCACCGGATCGCCGCCCATCTCGCGCTGATAAAGCGCCTGTACGGCGGCGAGGCGCGAGGCGGAACGGGCACGATAGTCGGGGAGGGGGCTGGTCATCGGTGGCGGGGCTTACGCCAGTTTCGGGGCGACGGGCAAGCGGCGTGGTGCGGCCAAGTTGTCCACAGCATGCTAACAGAGACGTGCAGATCAAAATTCGCCCCCTGTACCCAAGGGCGGATTGCCGGCCGGCTGGCCATGCGCGACAAGGGCCCGATGGTCTCCCTCCCGCCCCTCCTGCCCCCAGCCAACGCTCAGGGCGGCCCCAATCTGCGCCTGGTTGATCCGGGCCAGCCGATGGCCGGCCTGCCGCAGAATCTCGAAGCCGAAGCCGCGCTGCTGGGGGCGCTGATGATCGACAACCGGCTGGTCGAGGATGTCGTGACCCGCCTGAAGCCCGATCATTTCGCCGATGCCCTGCACGGCCGCATCTACGCGGCGGTGCTGTCGCTGTCGGCCAAGGGCATGTCGGCCAATCCGGTCACCATGAAGCCCTTGTTCGATGCCGATCCGGCAATCATCGAACTGGGCGGCCCCGGTTACCTCGCGATGCTGACGCAAAATGGCGCGGCGCTGCTGGCGGCGCGCGATTTCGCGACGCAGATCTATGATCTGGCGCTGCTGCGGGAGCTGATTCGCGTCGGGCGCGACATGGTGAGCGCGGCCGGCGATACCAGCACCGGCGTCGCGCCGATCGACCAGATCGAAACCGCCGAAATGGCGCTCTACAAGGTTGCCGAGGCCGGCGAAGTGCAGGGCGCGGTGAAAAGCTTCCGCGAAGCCGCCATGGAAGCGGTGAAGATGGCCGACCGCGCCAAGCGATCGGGCGGGCATCTGTCGGGCTACACCACCGGCCTGACCGGCCTGAACGAAAAGATGGGCGGCCTGCACAAATCCGATCTGATCATCCTCGCCGGCCGCCCGGCGATGGGCAAGACCAGCCTTGCCACCAATATCGCCTTTGCCTGCGCGCAGCGCTTTGCCGAGGATGTGGCGCGCGGCGTGGAGCCGGAGAAGAGCAGCGGCGCGCCGGTGGCCTTCTTCAGCCTGGAAATGTCGTCGGACCAGCTTGCGACGCGCATCCTGGCCGAACAATCCGAGCTGAGCAGCGAAGCGCTGCGCATGGGTCGCATCAAGGATGAGGAGTTCACCCGGCTGGCGCGCGCCTCCACTGCGCTGTCTGCTTTGCCGCTGTGGATCGATGACACGCCGGGCCTGACCATCGCAGCGCTGCGCACCCGCGCCCGCCGGCTGAAGCGCCAGCATGGCATCGGGCTGATCGTGGTGGATTATCTGCAATTGCTCACCGGATCGCGCAGCGGCGGCAGCGACAACCGCGTGCAGGAAATTTCCGAAATCACCCGCGGCCTGAAGACGCTCGCCAAGGAACTGGCGGTGCCAGTGCTGGCCCTCTCACAATTGTCACGTGCGGTGGAGAACCGCGAAGACAAACGGCCGCAGCTTTCAGATCTGCGCGAATCCGGCACCATCGAGCAGGACAGCGACATCGTGATGTTCGTCTATCGCGAGGAATATTATCACAGCCTGAAACAGCCCGATCCCGAAGACGGTGATAAACACGCCAAGTGGCGGGAAAAGGCCGAGAAAGTCTTCGGCCTTGCCGAAGTGATCGTGGCCAAGCAGCGCCATGGCGCCACCGGCACCGTGCCGCTGACCTTCATCAAGCAGTTCACCAAATTCGCCGACCGTGCCGACAGCGATTACGGTCCGCAGCCGTGGTGAGGCCGGTGTCCGTTCTTGCGGCGTGAAGCGCCACGGCAATGGGTGACAAAGCCCCGTCATTTCGCCACTATCGGCGCGGGGGTGCAGCCGCCATCGGATGGGTCTGCCAGCGGGCATAGCGAGGGGAATCAAGGCATTGAACAACTGGGCACAAATGGGGCCGACGCGGCGCGAAGTGCTGCGGGCCATCGGCATGATGGCGGGCACGGCGGTGCTGTATCAGGCCATGGAAGCGCTGGGCCACGCCAAGGAAACCCAGTTTGCCGGGCCGCCCAACCTGACCGGGGCGCGGCCGGGGGCCAAGGTGCTGGTGCTGGGCGCTGGCCTTGCCGGCATGCTTGCCGCCTATGAACTGGCCAAGGCCGGTTATGAGGTGCAAATCCTGGAATATAACAATCGCCCCGGCGGCCGGAACTGGTCGCTCTATGGCGGCGATACCTATACCGAACTGGGCGGCGCCACGCAGAAGGTTGGCTTCTCCGACGGCAATTATCTCAACCCGGGCCCATGGCGCATCCCCTATCACCACCGCGCTCTGCTGCATTATTGCAAGCAGTTCGGCGTGGCGCTGGAACCGTTCATCCAGATGAACCACCAGGCGCTGGTGCATTCGGCCAAGGCCTTCGACGGCAAGCCGATGCGCTACCGCGAGCTGGCTGGCGATTGGGACGGCAATGTCGCCGAACTGCTGGCCAAGGCCATCGACAATCGCGGTCTGGACAGCGTGATGACCCGTGAAGACGGCGACCGGCTGCGGATGGCGCTGCGCGAATGGGGCGCGCTCGATCAGAATTTCAAATACTCCAAGAGCGCCCGCTCGTCGCGGCGGCGCATGTGGGATCGGCCCCAGGGCGGCGGCGTGCTGGGCGAACCGATCCCGTCGGAACCCCATGCCTTCAAGGACATCATGGATTCCGGCATCTGGCGTGTCGTCGCTCAGCATATGAGCATCGATCACCAGCATTCGATGTTCCAGCCGGTGGGCGGCATGGGCATGATCGGCAAGGCCTTTGGCCGCCAGGTGGAGGGCAAGGTCCGCTACAACAGCAAGGTGACCAGCATCAGCCAGCAGGGTGGCAAGGTGACGGTGGGCTATACCGACACTGGCACCGGCGTGGCCAGCACCGCCACGGCGGATTATTGCGTGTGCACCATTCCGTTGGGGGTGTTGGCCCAGATCGAAGTCGATTGCTCGCCTGGCCTCGATGCGGCGATCCGCGCGGTGCCCTACAGCAATTCGGTGAAGGTCGGCCTCGAATTCAAGCGGCGCTTCTGGGAGGAGGATGAAGCCATTTATGGCGGCATCAGCTTCACCGACCGCGAGATCGCCATGATCTCCTATCCATCCGGTCGCATGCACAGCGACGGCCCGGCGGTGGTGCTGGGTGCCTATACGTTCGGCCCGGCCAGCTACAAATTCGCCGGCATGACGCCGGAAGAACGCATCGCCCGCGCGCTCGATCAGGGCAGCGTCTTCCACCCCGGCCGCTACAAGGAAGAATTTCTGACCGGCGCGTCGGTGGCGTGGAGCCGTTCGCCGTTCACCCTGGGCTGCTGTGCGCAGTGGAACGAAGACACCCGCAAGGAACATTACCAGACGCTGGTGGCGGTGGATAACCGGCTGGTGCTCGCCGGTGAACACGCCAGCTATATCGGTTGCTGGATGGAAGGCGCGATCCTGTCCTCGCTGGACGCGGTCACCCGTCTGCACAAGCGCGCGTTGGAGGCATGATGATGCGAATGTTCCTGTTGGCGGCCGCCGTGATTGCCGCACCCGCGCTGGCCCAGAAACCGGCCGCCAAGCCCGCGGCGCCGCATCCGGGTGCCGAGGTCTATCAGAATATCTGCCAGGCCTGCCACATGGCCAATGCGCTGGGCGGCGTTGGCGCCGGCCGCATCCCGGCGCTGGCGAAAAATCCCAATCTGGAAGTGTCTGGCTATCCGATCATGGTTGTCACCGGCGGCAAGGGCGCTATGCCCTGGTTCCGCGGCAGCCTTACCGATCAGCAGATTTCCGATGTGATCAACTATGTTCGCAGCAATTACGGCAACAAATACAAGGATAAGGTGACACCGGCCATGGTGGCGGAGCAGGGTTTGCCGGCACCCAAGGGCGGCAATCGCGGCGAGTGAGGTCAACTCCCCTCCCGTTCAGGGGAGGGGAGAGGCTCGGCTCATTTTGCGAAGTAGAAGGCGTAGGCTGGCAGCGTCAGGAACGGTTCCAGCTTGTCGGCCAGCACCAATGTGCGGAACAGGTCGGCGGCTTCGCGATACTTGCCGGCCTCGAAGAAATTGTCGCCCACTTGGGCGCGCCACGCTGCCAGTTGCTCGTCGGTGACGCGGGTGATCAGCGCGGCATCGACCGCTTCGCCCGAATCCAGCGCCGCGCCGTGCGTGCGCCATTGCCACAATTGGGTGCGGCTGATTTCGGCGGTGGCAGCATCTTCCATCAGATTGTGCAGTGGCACCGCGCCCTGACCGCGTAGCCAGGCCGCGACATAGCCAATGCCGACATTGATGTTGTTGGTCAGCCCCGCCAGCGTGCGCGCGCCGGCCGGCGGCGTGACCAGATCGGCCAGCGTCGCTTCGCCAGCCGGAATCACCGCCAACTGGTTGGGGCCGGGCATCAGCCGGTCGAACACGTCGCGCGCCACGCCGACCAGGCCGGGGTGGGCCACCCAGGTGCCGTCATGGCCCAGCTTCGCCTCGCGCTCCTTGTCGGCGCGCACCGCGGCAAAGGCCTTGTCGTTGGCGGCTTCGTCGTCCTTCACCGGGATGAAGGCGCTCATGCCGCCCATGGCATGGGCGCCGCGGCGGTGGCAGACGCGCACGACATGGGCGGCATAGGCCGCCATGAACGGCACCGCCATGGAGACTGCGGCCCGGTCGGGCAGCAGCTTGGCGGCGTCGGCCTGGAACGTCTTGATATAGCTGAAGATATAATCCCAGCGGCCGCAATTGAGCGCCGTGATGTGATCGCGCAGTTCATAGAGGATTTCTTCGGCCATGAAAGCGCCGGGCAGGGTTTCGATCAGCACGGTGGCACGGATGGTACCGAGCGGCAGATTCAGCATCGATTGGGCCGAGATGAAGACATTGTTCCACAACCGTGCCTCCAGGCTGTGCTCCAGCTTGGGCAGATAGAAATAGGGACCGCTGCCCTTGGCCAGCAGCGCGCGCGTATTGTGGAAGAAGTACAGGCCGAAATCGAAGATCGCGCCGGCGACGCGCTCGCCGTCGACCACGAGATGCGCTTCATCCAGATGCCAACCGCGCGGACGGCAGATCAGCACGGCGGTCTTCTCGTTCAGGCTGTAGCTTTTGCCCTTGTCTTCCAGCGTGATGGTGCCGACGGCGGCATCGCGCAGATTTATCTGCCCCTGCACCATCACATCCCAGGTCGGCGCCGAGGCGTCTTCCAGGCAGGCCATGAAGCATTGCGCGCCACTGTTGAGCGCGTTGATCACCATCTTGCGATCGCACGGCCCGGTGATTTCCACCCGACGATCGGCGAGATCGGCTGGCGCGGGCCGCACCTGCCAACTGCGATCATCGCGGATCGCCGAATATTCCGGCGCGAATCCGATGAAGCCCTCGCGGTTGATCCACGCCTGCCGCTGATCACGGGCGCGCAGCAGCGCCAGCCGGGTGGGATTGTACATGCGGTGCAACTGCGCGACGAACGCCAGCGCTTCGGGGGTGAGGATGGTCTCGTAACCGGGCTGCATCGCGCCCGTGATCTCGACGCCCCCAAGTTCCGGAAAATTCAGGGCGGGGTGGCTGGTCATGTTCTGCCTTTCAATCATCGGTGAAACGAAATGGGGTGAGGCCGCGCTGGCGTTCATCAAACGCCAGATGGGCGCCGGCTGGGGGCTGGCCGCGCTGGCGGCAGGCGGCGCGGTGGCAGGCGGCACAGCCCGGCCCGATCGGGGCGGCCTGGCCGTTCAGTTCGATGCCGCTGCTCCAGGCCAGCGCGCCGGCATGGGCGATGTCGCAGCCGATGCCGATGGCAAAGCTTGGCCGGGCACCGCCCCAGGGCATGGCGGCCGGCCGCACGGTTCGCGCGAGCGTCAGGAAGCGCTTGCCGTCTTCCAGCTCGACCAGTTGGCGGCGGATTTCGCCGGGCCGATCAAAGGCATGATAGACATGCCACAGCGCGCAGCCGCCGGTGAGCGGCAAGGGCGATGGACCAGGCGCAAAGCGTTTGGAAATGGTGCCGGCCCGGTCGAGCCGCAGGAAGAAGAATGGCACCCCGCGCGCGCCGGGGCGATGCAGCGTGGTCAGGCGGTGTGCTACCTGCTCCAGCCCGCGGCCGAAGCGCGCCTGCAACAGTTCGACATCATAGCCGGTGGCTTCGCAGGCGCTGAGGAAGCGACCGTAGGGCATCAATGTGGCGGCGGCGGCATATTTGCCCAGCGCCACGGTGCAGGCGCGTTGCTCCAGAGGGTCGGTGATGCCGGCGGCCGCGATGGTATCCGCAATCTGGGCTTTCAGTTCGATCAGCACCAATTGCACGGCGGCGGCAAAGCCGCGGCTGGCAGCATCGAGCGATTCGGACAGGATCAATTGCCGGGCATGCAGATCGAGCCGGCGCAACTGGTTGGGCAGCACCTCCATCGGCAGCGCGCGCACGGTGATGGCGTGGCGGCTGCGCAAGCGATCGACCACTGCGGCGTTGAGATCGGGGCCGGACAGGCGCAGCTCGTCTGCCAGACGTTCGCAGCTTTCATCCAGCAAGGGGAAATAATTGCCGGCGGCATCGATCAGCGTGGCCACCGCCGCCAGCGGGCCAGGCGGCGGCGGGATCGGGGCGACGGGCGGGGTGGCCGCCGCCAGCCGCAACAACGCATGGGCGATGGCCGGCGCGCGCACCGCCAGATCCTTCAATTCGGCGCGTGGCACATCGATGCCGATCAACCGCGGATCGGTGAAGAGTTTTGACAAATCTTCGACCAGTTCGCCGCCGTCGTCGCCGGTCAGACTGCGCACATCCAGATCATAATGTTCGGCCAGCTTGACGAGGAAACTGGCCGACAGCGGGCGTTGGTCGCGTTCGATCAGGTTGAGATAGCTGACCGACACGCCGAGATCGTGGGCCATGCGCGTCTGGGTGAGCCCACGCTGGGTACGCAGCCGCCGCACGCGCGCGCCAGCGAAGATCTTGCGGCCGCCGCCGATGGCGTCCTTCAGTGCAGGCGAGGCGGCGAGTTTTGTCAAAATATTTACATCTTTACAGCTAAAGCCGGCGAAAGCGGGACATTTACACACGATTCCTTGACAGAATCTGTTGACCGGGCCGTAGCCGAAGCGCAACGCCGTGACAAGCGATACCGCAGTGCACAAGAGGAGCCCCCCATGACCTATCAGGACGAAATCCGGCACGCCGCCGCCGCCATCGAGGGCAAGCCCGGCTGGCAGGCGATCAGCGCCGAATCCGTGGCGCGCATGCGCGTGCAGAACCGCTTCCAGTCCGGCCTTGATATCGCGCGCTACACCGCGGCGATCATGCGCCGTGACATGGCCGCCTATGATGCCGATCCCGGCCAGTACACCCAGTCGCTGGGCTGCTGGCATGGCTTCATCGGCCAGCAGAAGCTGATTTCGATCAAGAAGCACTTCGGCACCACCGACAAACGCTACCTGTATCTGTCGGGCTGGATGGTCGCGGCGCTGCGCAGCGAATTCGGCCCGCTGCCCGATCAATCGATGCATGAAAAGACCAGCGTGTCGGCGCTGATCGAAGAACTCTACACCTTCCTGCGCCAGGCCGATGCGCGCGAGCTGGGCGGCCTGTTCCGCGATCTCGATGCCGCCCGCGCCGCCGGTGACGCGGTGAAGGCCAAATCGATCGAGCATCAGATCGACGCCTTCCAGACGCATGTCGTGCCGATCGTCGCCGATATCGATGCCGGCTTCGGCAATGCGGAAGCCACGTATCTGCTCGCCAAGAAGATGATCGAAGCCGGCGCCTGCGCGCTGCAGATCGAGAACCAGGTGAGCGATGAAAAGCAGTGCGGCCACCAGGACGGCAAGGTGACGGTGCCGCACGAGGACTTCCTCGCGAAGATCCGCGCCATCCGCTACGCCTTCCTCGAACTGGGCGTGGAAGACGGCATCATCGTCGCGCGCACCGATTCACTGGGCGCCGGCCTGACCAAGCAGATCGCCTACAGCCGCACGCCCGGCGACATTGCCGACCAGTACAACAGCTTCCTCGATTGCGAGGAAATCGATGTGACGCAGGTCGGCAACGGCGACGTGGTGATCAGCCGCGACGGCAAATTGCTGCGGCCCAAGCGCCTGCCATCGAACCTGTTCCAGTTCCGCGCCGGTTCCGGGGAGGATCGCTGCGTGCTCGATTGCATCAACAGCCTGCAGAACGGTGCGGATCTGCTGTGGATCGAAACGGAGAAGCCGCACATCGGCCAGATCGCCGGCATGGTGAACCGCATCCGCGACGTGATCCCGAATGCCAAGCTGGTGTACAACAACAGCCCCAGCTTCAACTGGACGCTGAATTTCCGTCAGCAGGTTTATGATGCCATGGCCCAAGCCGGCAAGGATGTGTCAGCCTATGACCGCGCCCGGTTGATGAGCGTCGATTATGACGCCACCGAACTGGCGCAGGAAGCCGACGAGCGCATCCGCACCTTCCAGCGCGATGCCGCCGCGCAGGCCGGCATCTTCCACCATCTGATCACCCTGCCGACCTACCACACTGCCGCCTTGAGCACCGACAATCTCGCACGCGAGTATTTCGGCGACCAGGGCATGCTGGGCTATGTGAAGAACGTGCAGCGCGCCGAAATCCGTCAGGGCATTGCTTGTGTGAAACACCAGAACATGTCGGGTTCGGACATTGGCGATGATCACAAGGAGTATTTCGCTGGCGAGGCGGCGTTGAAGGCTGGTGGGGCGCACAACACGATGAACCAGTTTGCTGCGTAGCGCGGCGCGCAAATAGCGCAGCTATTTGCCGACTCGCGCAAGCACGGCCAGCGAGCGAAAAGGGCGGTCTCAACAGGCCGCCCTTTTTGACTCGTCTGACGGCGCAGCGTTGCCGCGCTCTTCCCTTCTTCCACTTCCTTGAACACCCCAGCGGACTCGGCGGCTTCGCCGCCGGCCGCAAGCTCAGGGTGAGCGGGTGGTGAAGACGCTGGAGGCACAAGCGGCATCCACCCTCCCCCGGCCCCTCCCTTGCAGGGAGGGGAGCAGAAATCTCTAGCCGCTACCGCGTATTCGCCCGCCACCGCGCAATCACCCGATCCAGCATCTCGTCATCATCTCCCGTCTCCACCCACAATTCGCTGAACACCGGATCGTCGCTGGCCGGGCGCTTGTGCGGTTCCAGATCATCGAGCCGCACGCGGATCGGTGCCGCGACGCCTTCGCCGGAAATGATGCATTCGCGGTTCCTGAGCGCCGGGATCGCATCCAGCAAGCTGCGGCCGCCTTCGGGCAGGGCGTTCTTCACGAAGGCCTGATCGCGATCATTGTTCAGTCGCAGCGACACGATGGTGCCGCATTGCGACAGCGCGCCTTCGGCCAGATCGGACGGGCGCTGGGTGACCAGGCCCAGCGACACGCCATATTTGCGCCCTTCCTTGGCGATGCGTTCCAGCACGTCGCGCACCGTGCTGTGCTTGGAAATGCTGCGCGACGGGATGTAGCGGTGGGCTTCTTCGCACACCAGCACCACCGGCCGGCGCTGCTCCCCACGCGACCAGACGGCGAAATCGAATACGATGCGCGACAGCACCGAGACGACGGCGGAGACTACCGCTGAAGGCACACCCGACAGATCGATCACCGAAATCGGCTTGCCGGCCACCGGCAGGCGCAGGATGCGGCTCATGAATTCGGCCATGTTGTCATTGGAGTAGCGGCGATCAAACATGAACTTGTGGCGCGGATCGCGCATGATCTGTTCCAGCTTGCCGCGGATGCGCAGATAATTCGGCGCGTTCTGGCCTTCGGAAATCTTGCCCATTTCCGATGCCAGCGTGTCCATCAACGCGGACAGCAGATAGGGGATTGGCGTGTCGGTGGTGACGCTGCTCAATCCTTGCGCATAAACGGATTTCATCCGCGCCAGTTGCAGGCAGCGCGCCAGGATATCGCGGTCCATTTCCCGAACGGCGCCTTCGCTGGTCAACAGCACTTCGCAATGTTCTTCGAAGTTCAGCAGCCAATAGGGCAGTTCCAGATTGTCGACGTTGAAGATCATGCCGGTATCGGCAAAGGCGCGGGCATATTCGCCGTGCGGATCGATCACCACGACATGGCCTTGCGGCGCCTGTTCGATGATGCGGTGCAGGAACAGCGCGGTGGCGGTGGATTTGCCGGTGCCGGTGGAGCCGACGATGGCGAAATTCTTCGACAGGAAGGTGTCGAAAAACACCGCGGCGCGCACCTGGCCGGTGGGATAGACGATGCCGACCTGGATGTGCGGCCGCTCGTCGCCGGAAAACACCCGTGCCGTCTCGGCGCCGTCCATCGGCCAGGCACGATCGCCGGCGCGCGGATAGGTGCCGACGCCGCGGCGGAAGCGCGTGATGCGGCCATCGGGATCGGCTTCGGCTTCCCCGACGAAATCGATGATGCCCACGGCGGCCCCGTCCTGCTGCTCGATCGCGCGCAACGTGCCGATCACCCACAGGCCCTGGCTTTCGACCTTGAGCAGGCTGCCCAGCATGCCGGCCGATGCCAGCACGCCATCCGGATGGCTTTTCAGGCGCGCGGTGGCGGCCATATCCAGGCGCAGCATCATCTGGCCGGCGGCCAATGCCGCCACCTCGCCGATCACCATCTCTGCCTGCAACATGGCCATATCCTTCCAAGGTTAAGGCTTGCCCGATCAGGCGTTAATTTTCTGTTCCCAGCCTCGTCTTTCAATGCGCTTGCGCGGACGACTGACCCGCGCCAGCATGGCGCAAACGACGGGGAGGACAGACAATGAGCGATTTCCATCCACACGAGATCTTGGCCGACGGCCTGGGCTTTCCGGAAGGGCCGGTGGCGATGGCCGACGGATCGGTGCTGATCGTCGAAATCCGCCCCGGCCGCATCACGCGCATCACGCCCGATGGCCGCAAGGAGACGGTGGCAACGCCCGGCGGCGGCCCCAATGGCATGGCGATCGGCCCGGATGGCGCGCTCTATGTCTGCAACAACGGCGGGTTTGAATGGTATGAGCAGGATGGCATCCTGCTGCCCGGCAATGCCGCCGGCGATTACAGCACTGGTCGCATCGAACGTATCGATATCGCCACCGGCAAGGTCGATCGCCTGTACGACAGTTGCGACGGCGTGCGCCTGTCTGGCCCGAACGACATCGTCTTCGATGCGCATGGCGGTTTCTACTTCACCGATCTCGGCAAGCATTTCGATCACCACACCGATGCCGGCGGGCTGTTCTATGCGCTGCCCGATGGATCGAAGATCACCAGGCTCATCCACGGGCCCGACCTGAACGGCGTCGGCCTCTCCCCCGACGGCAAGACGGTTTACGCCGCCTCCACCAGCCGGCGCGTGGTGCTGGCGTTCGATATCGTGTCGCCTGGCGTGCTGGCGCCGGAACCGCTGCCGGCGGTGCCCGGCCGCTTTGTGACGACCTGGGCCAACAAGACCTATCTCGATTCGCTGGCGATCGAGGCCAACGGCAACATCGCACAGGCGACGCTGATCGAAAGCGCCGGCATCACCAGCATCGATCCGGTAACGGGCGCGCAGGAATTTTTCCCGTTCCCCGATCTGCTCACCACCAACATCTGCTTTGGCGGCGACGACATGATGGATGCCTGGGTCTGCCTGTCGACCACCGGCAAGCTCGCAAAGTGCCGCTGGCCGCGGCCGGGGCTGAAACTGAACTATAACGCATGATGCTGCGCGCAAACGGGCTGGAGTTTGCCTGCGACGTGGCGGGTGAAGGCCCGGACGTTGCATTGTGCCTGCACGGTTTTCCGGAATCGCGCTTTTCCTGGCGTTATCAATTGCCCGTGCTGGCCGACGCTGGCTGGCGCACGGTGGCGCCGGATCTGCGCGGTTATGGCGGGTCGAGCCGGCCTTCCGGCAAGGCCGCCTACCATATCGATCATCTCGTCGATGATGTGGCGGCGATGTTCGATGCGCTGGGTGCGCGGCGCAAATTGCTGGTGGCGCATGATTGGGGCGCGGCGATTGCCTGGGTGGTGGCGATGCGCCGCGCCGTGCCGCTCGACGGCCTGATCATCATGAACGTGCCGCACCCGACGGTGTTCGGCGAGTTGATCGCCCATTACTGGCCGCAGCGGCTGAAGAGCTGGTATGTCGCGTTTTTCCAGATCCCCTCGCTGCCGGAGTTTCTGCTGCGCCAGCGCCGGGCGGAAGCCATTGCCAACGCCTTTCTGAACATGGCGGTAAACAAGGCCATGTTCCCGCCAGAGGTGCTGGAGGTCTATCGCCAGAACGCCCTGCAACCCGGCGCGCTGACCGCGATGATCAATTACTACCGCGCCAACCTGGGCCTGCTGGATGAGGTCGCCGCGCAAATCACCGTGCCGACGCTGATGCTGTGGGGGGAGGAAGACAAGGCGCTCGATCTCAAGCTCACCGAAAACTATGGCCGCCACGTCCGGGATTTCACGCTTCAGCGCTTCCCCAACGTCTCGCACTGGGTGCAGCAGGAAGCACCCGATGCAGTCAACGCGGCGATGCTGGCCTGGCTGCGGGAGAAGCGGCTGGTGCCGGCTGAAATGCGATTGTGAAAGAGCGGCAGCTTGTCGGGATTCGGTCTGCAGTTTTGACGCATTGGACGAATCCGGCGGGTTTTGGACAATTTTGACCGCCGAGTGGCCGCATTCGCGCAAAAGCCTGACCCGGCCATGATTACAGGCTTGGCCTGGGTAGGACAGGCCAAAGACCGCCTACCGGAACGGCGGCTCGTCAAACGCCCGCAATTTGCGGCTGTGCAGCGCTGGGCCTTCATCGCGCAGGATCATCATCGCTTCGATGCCGATCTGCAGATGCTCCGAAATCGCGCCTTCATAGAATCGATTGGCCTGGCCGGGCAGCTTGATCTCGCCGTGCAGCGGCTTGTCGGATACGCAGAGCAACGTGCCGTAGGGCACGCGGAAGCGATAGCCTTGCGCGGCGATGGTGGCGGATTCCATGTCGATGGCGACGGCGCGCGACTGGTTGAAGCGCAGGCTTGAGCGGGAATAGCGCAGTTCCCAGTTGCGATCGTCGGTGGTGACCACCGTGCCGGTGCGCAGCCGGGGTTTCAGCGCGTCGCCGACCAGGCCGGTCACCTTCTCGGTGGCGAGGTGCAGCGCCTTTTGCACTTCCGACAGGGCCGGGATCGGGATTTCCGGCGGCAGCACATCATCGAGCACATGATCGTCACGCAGATAGGCGTGGGCCAGCACATAATCGCCGATGGCCTGGCTGGGGCGCAGCCCGCCGCAATGGCCGATCATCAACCACGCTTCGGGGCGCAGCACGGCGAGGTGATCGCAGATCGTCTTGGCATTGGCCGGGCCGACGCCGATGTTGACCAAGGTGATGCCGGTGCGGTTCGGGCCAATCAGGTGCCAGGCCGGCATCTGGTTCTTGCGCCAGGCGAAATCCGCCGCGGCCTTGTCGGCATCGGGATCATCGGCAGTGATGTCCAGCCCGCCGGGGCAGGCCAGCCGGTCATAGCCCCCATTTCCCGCTGGCCCCAACTGGCGGCACGCCCAGCGCACGAATTCATCGACATAGCGGTGATAATTGGTGAGCAGGATATAATGCTGGAAATCCTCCGGCGCGGTGCCGGTGTAATGCTTCAGCCGGGCCAGCGAGAAATCGGTGCGCGGGCCATCGAACAGCGCCAGCGGACGATGCTCGACGCGGAAATCATCCCACAGGCCATCGGCCAGTTCGTCGCCGATCTGCGCCAGTTCGGTGGTGGGGAAATGCCGGGCCAGCTCGGCCGCCGCCACGCCGTCCAGCTTCAGATCGGTGGCGCCATCCAGCACATAAGGATAGGGGATCTCCACCTCTGATCGGCCGACCGACACCACCACATCATAATCGGCCATCAACAGGCCGATCTGCTCCTCCAGATAGGCGCGGTACATCGCCGGGCGGGTGACGGTGGTGGCGTAGGCGCCGGGGCGATTGAGCCGGGCAAAGGCGCGAATGGGGCGCAGTGCGCGGCGCACGCCGGAAAATTCCAGCCGCAGTTCCGGATAGGCCCAATCGCCGCGCACGCGGCTGCTGCCATCGGGCGTTTCACTGTCGTCGATATAGGCGCGCAAGGCCGCGCGCAGCGCCGCGGTGGATTCTGCGTGGATCTGGACCAGCTGGTCGACGATTTCGGAAGGGGCAGCATTCATCGCGCGCCTGTTGCACCATCTGCGGCGGTGATTCCAGTCCTGCGCGGCTTTTCAGCCTCCATGGCGGCCTGTAAGGCCATATCATGAGCCAATTTGACCTGACCGATGACCAGAAGGCGATCCAGGAAGTGGCGCGCCGCTTCACCGCCGAGGCGATCACCCCCCACGCCGCGCGCTGGGATGCGGAGCATCACTACCCGAAGGATGTGGTGCAAGCCGCCGCGGCGCTGGGGTTTGGGGCGATCTATGTGTCCGAAGCGGGCGGCGGCATCGGGCTGGGCCGATTGGAAGCCGCGCTGATCATGGAGGCGATGGCGCACGGCTGCCCATCCACATCGGCGTTCATTTCCATCCACAACATGGCCGCCTGGATGATCGATGCCTATGGCAGCGCCGCGCTTCAGGCCAAATATCTGCCCGGCCTGGTCACCATGGACCAGATCGCCAGCTATTGCCTGACCGAGCCCGGTGCCGGATCGGATGCCGCCGCGCTGAAGACGCGCGCCGTGCGGGATGGCGATGATTATATTGTCAGCGGATCGAAGGCGTTCATCTCCGGCGGCGGCGTGAATGATGTTTACATCACCATGGTGCGCACCGGGCCGGATGGGCCCAAGGGCATTTCCTGCCTGGTGATCGAAAAGGACATGCCAGGCGTCAGCTTCGGCGCGCCGGAGCGCAAATTGGGTTGGCGATCGCAGCCCACCGCCCAAGTGAATTTCGATGGCGTGCGCGTGCCGGTGGAAAATCTGGTCGGCGCCGAAGGCCAGGGCTTTGCCATCGCCATGGCCGGGCTGGATGGCGGCCGGCTCAACATCGGCGCGTGCAGCCTGGGCGGCGCGCAGCGCGCACTGGATGAAGCCATCGCCTACACGCGCCAGCGCCAGCAGTTCGGCAAGGCGATCAGCGATTTCCAGGCGACGCAGTTCACCCTGGCCGACATGGCCACCGAACTCGCCGCGGCACGCGCGCTGCTGTATCATGCGGCGGTGAAGGTGAGCGAGGGCGCGCCCGACAAGACGATGTTTGCCGCCATGGCCAAGCGTTTCGCCACCGATGCCGGCATGGCCATCGTCGATCGCGGCCTGCAACTGCACGGCGGCTATGGCTATCTGATGGATTTCCCGCTGGAACGGCTGTTCCGCGACCTGCGCGTGCATCAGATATTGGAAGGCACCAACCAGATCATGCGGATGATCACCGCGCGCGAACTGCTGCGGCAGAGCAACTGAACCTAGAAATCCAGCTTGTCATAATGCGGCGGTGGCGGCAGGCCTTCCAGCCGTTCGGCCAGCAGCGGGCGGAAGGTCGGCCGGGATTTGATCGCTGAATACCAAGTACGGGCCGGATCATGGCCGTCCCATTCCAGCCCGCCGAGATAATCCGCCACCGACAGGTGCGCGGCGGCGGCGATATCGGCGAGCCCGAACTGCCCGCCGCCCAGCCAGGCGCGCTGTTCCAGCAGGAAATCGATATAATCCAGATGCATGTCGGCCTGGCGACCGGCCTGGCGGATGATGCCGCCATCGGGTGCACCCTTCAGCACGGTGCGCTTGTACATGCGCTCACCCAGCAGCAGCGCGCCAACCTCGCCATAGAATTTCTGATCGAACCAGGCCACCAGCCGCCGGGTTTCGGCGCGGGCTTCCGGCGTCGCCCCAAGCAGCGGCGTGCGATCGAGCGTCTCTTCGAAATGTTCGAGGATGGCGACACTGTCGGCCAGCACCATGGCGCCCTGTTGCAGCACAGGGGTTTGCCCGGCCGGGTTCAATGCATTGAATTCGGCGCGCTTCTCCCACGGTCGTTCCAGCAGCAATTCGTGGGTGACGCCCTTCACCGCCAGCGCAAAGCGGACCTTGCGGCTGAACGGGCAGAGGGTGAAATGGTGGAGACGCCACATGACGCCCTGTCATAGCCATGTTTGCCGCCATGGAAAGGCCGCACGCATGGCCGGTGGCTTCAGGCCTTTGCCGGCTTGGCTTTCGGGCTGGCCTTGGGGCGTGGCTTGGTCGGCGCAGGGGCGGCAGTTGCTGCGGCCAGTGCGGCCATCGCGGCCTTCACGGCGGCGACTTCGGCTTCCAACTCGTTGATGCGCAGCGCCTGGCGAACGACAATGTCCTGCAATGCTGCGGTCTGGCCGGTGTCAACAGCGGCGGGGGCCGGTTCCGGCGCCTTTGGCGGCTCTGGCGGGGCCGGGGCCGGTTCCGGCTTGGCAGCGGGCGTCACCACTTCCGCTTCGACCACGGTCTCGCGCTCGCGGAAAATCCCGGCCTCGCGCGCCTTGCGGATCAGCGGCGCGGCCGACACGGCGAGCTGCATCAGGCTTTCGATGAGCGGATCATTGTTCTTTGCCACAACCGGGTCCTTCAACTGTCTTATGCAAATATAGCAGCGAAGAACCCGGTTTCAAGGCGCATGGGTTCATTCGGCGGCGATGCTGCTGGGGCTGTCGTCCAGTGGGTGGGTCAGCCGGCTCAGCATTTCCCGGGGGCAGACCTGCCAGATGGCGAGGCGCGTGCGATCCCATTCCGCCAGCAGACCGGCGGCCCATTGCGATCCGGTTTCGGCGGCATGTTCGGCAATCAGGCCGTGCACCACGCCTTCCCAATGTGCCGAAGCCAGCCGCTGCACCACCACGGTTTCAGTGTTGACCCGTCCTTCGAAGCCGCCGTCGCGATCATAGACGAACGCCATGCCGCCCGACATGCCGGCGGCGAAATTGTCGCCTGTCGGCCCCAGCACCACCGCCGTGCCGCCGGTCATGTACTCGCAGCCGTTGGCGCCGCAGCCTTCGACCACCACGGTGGCGCCGCTGTTGCGCACCGCAAAACGTTCCCCGGCGCGCCCGGCGGCAAACAGCCGGCCGGCGGTGGCACCATAGAGCACGGTGTTGCCGATGATGGCATTGTCCTGGGATGCCAACGGGCTCGACGGGAAGGGGCGCACCACGATGGTGGCACCGGAAAGCCCCTTGCCGACATAATCATTGGCTTCGCCAAACACTTCCAGCTTCACGCCTTGCACGGCGAACGCGCCCAACGATTGCCCGGCCGATCCGCGCAGCTTGATCTGCACATGCCCCGGTTGCAGGCCCTTCATGCCGAACCGGCGGGTGATTTCGCCGGACAGGCGGGTGCCCACGGCGCGGTGGGTGTTGCGCACCGTATAGGCCAGTTGCATCTTTTCGCCGCGTTCGAACAGGTGAGCGGCGTCGCGGATCATGTCTGCATCCAGGCTGTCGGGCACCGGGTTGCGGCCATTGCCAAGGCCCCAACGGCGCTGGTGATCGGGCGCATCGACCTTGGCGAGGATCGGATTGAGATCGAGATCATCAAGATGCTCGGCGCCGCGGTTGATCTGGCGCAGCAATTCGGTGCGGCCGATCACTTCATCCAGGCTCTTCACGCCCAGCCGTGCGAGGATCTCGCGCACTTCTTCGGCGATGAAGCTCATCAGGTTGATGACCTTTTCCGGCGTGCCGACGAATTTGGCCCGCAGCGCATCATCCTGCGTGCACACGCCCACCGGGCAGGTGTTGCTGTGGCACTGGCGCACCATGATGCAGCCCATCGCCACCAGGCTCATGGTGCCGATGCCATATTCCTCGGCACCCAGGATGGCGGCGATCACCACGTCCCGCCCGGTCTTGAGGCCGCCATCGGCGCGCAGCTTCACGCGGTGGCGCAGGCCGTTCAGGGTGAGCACCTGGTTGACTTCCGACAGGCCCATTTCCCACGGCGTGCCGGCATATTTGATGCTGGTTTGTGGGCTCGCGCCGGTGCCGCCGACATTGCCGGAGATCAGGATCACATCGGCGTGGGCCTTGGCCACCCCGGCCGCCACCGTGCCGATGCCGGCGCTCGACACCAGCTTCACGCAGACGCGGGCGCGGGTGTTGATCTGTTTGAGATCATAGATCAGCTGCGCCAGATCCTCGATCGAATAGATATCGTGGTGCGGCGGCGGGCTGATCAGCGTCACGCCCGGCGTGCTGTGGCGCAGGCGGGCGATCAGCTCGGTCACCTTGAAGCCGGGCAACTGCCCGCCTTCACCCGGCTTGGCACCTTGCGCCACCTTGATCTCGATCTCCTCGCAGGCATTGAGGTAATCGGCGGTCACGCCAAAGCGCCCGGAGGCGATCTGCTTGATCACGCTGTTGGCATTGTCGCCATTGGCATAGGGCTTGAACCGGATCGGGTCTTCGCCGCCTTCGCCCGATACGGCCTTGGCGCCGATGCGGTTCATGGCGATGGCCAGCACCTCGTGCGCTTCGGGGGACAGCGCGCCCAGGCTCATCCCCGGCGTCACGAAGCGCTTGCGGATTTCGGTGACCGATTCCACCGCTTCGATCGGGATCGCCTTGGTGCCCGGCACGAAATCCAGCAGATCGCGCAGGGAAATCGGCGGCAGCGCCTGCACGCCGCGGCTGAATTTCAGATAATCGCCATAGGCATCGCGGCTCACCGCGGTTTGCAGCAGGTGGATCAACTGCGCGTTCCAGGCGTGGGCCTCGCCGCCGGCGCGCCAGCGATACAGGCCGCCCACCGGCAACACCGCGGCGCCTTCGTCCCAGGCGCGATCGTGGCGGATCTGGGCGTTGATGAACAGCGATTCAAAGCCTTCGCCGCTGATCTTCGCCGGCATGCCGGGGAAGAAATCATTGACCAGCGCACGGCTGAGCCCAACCGCTTCGAAATTATAGCCGCCGCGATAGGACGAGATCACCGCGATGCCCATCTTGGCCATGATCTTCAGCAAGCCGTCATTGATGGCTTTCTTGTACCGCGCCACGCAGTCGGCAAAGCTGAGCGTGCCGAACAGGCCGCGCGCGTGGCGATCGGCGATGGCTTCCTGCGCCAGATAGGCGTTCACCGTGGTGGCACCCACGCCGACCAGCACGGCAAAATAATGCGTGTCCAGCGCTTCGGCGGCGCGCACGTTGATGCTGGCATAGGCGCGCAGGCCCTTGCGGATCAGGTGCGTCTGCACGCCGGCGGTGGCCAGGATCATGGCAATGCCGGCGCGGGTCGCCGATTGATGTTCATCGGTCAGGAACAATTGCGTCTTGCCCTGGCGCACGGCGGTTTCGGCTTCGCTGCGCACCCGCGCGATGGCTTCGCGCAGCGCCGCCGGCCCGCCGCCGATGTCGAAGGTGCAATCGATCTCCACCGCCTGGCGGCCGAAATGGGCTTTCAACCGGAACCAGTCGCGGTTGGACAGCACCGGGCTTTCCATCACCATCACGCCGGCCTGGGTGGCTTCGTCGTCCAGGATGTTGGTCAGATTGGAAAAACGTGTCTTCAGGCTCATCACCCGGGTTTCGCGCAAGGCATCGATCGGCGGATTGGTGACCTGGCTGAAATTCTGCCGGAAGAAATGCGACAGGTTGCGGGCGTTGTCGGAAATCACCGCCAGCGGCGCGTCGTCGCCCATCGAACCAATGGCTTCCTTGGCATCATCGACCATCGGCGCCAGCAGCAGCTCCATGTCTTCTTGGGTCTGGCCGGCGGCGACCTGGCGGCGGCGCAATTCATCGCGGGTGAAGGCCGGCGCCGGTTCCGGCGCATCGCCGCCGGGCAACGCCTCGAAATCGGTGAAGCCGGCAACCAGTGCCTGATAATCCTGCGCCGCGGCCACCTTGGCCTTGATCTCGGTGTCTGTGTAGAACCGCGACGGCGCCGCATCGAGATCCACCGCGATCATCTCGCCGGGGCCGAGCGCGCCCTTCTTCACCACATCGGCTTCGGGCACCACCACCATGCCGGCTTCGCTGCCGGTGATCAGCAGGCCGTCGCGGGTCAGGCAATAACGCATCGGCCGCAGCGCATTGCGATCGAGCCCGGCCACGACCCAGCGGCCATCGGTCATCGCGAGCGCCGCCGGGCCATCCCACGGCTCCATCACCGAAGCGAAAAAGGCATACATCGCGCGCGTCGCCGGATCGAGCGTGTCATCCTTCTGCCAGGCCTGCGGCACCAGGATCAGCTTGGCGGTGGGGGCATCGCGGCCTGATCGCACAAAGGCTTCGAACACGGCATCAAGCGCCGCCGTGTCCGATGCGCCGGCGGGGATCAGCGGCTTGATGTCTTCGCTATGCTCGCCGAACGCGGCGGCCGCCATCTTGATCTCGTGGCTTTTCATCCAGTTGGTGTTGCCGCGGATGGTGTTGATCTCGCCGTTGTGCGCCAGGGTGCGGAATGGTTGCGCCAGCCACCATTGCGGGAAGGTGTTGGTGGAATAACGCTGGTGGTAGATGGCAAAGCGCGACACGAAGCGCTCGTCGTTCAGGTCCGGATAGAATATGCTGAGCGTTTCGGCGAGGAACAGGCCCTTGTAGATCAGGGTGCGCGACGACAGCGAGCAGATGTAGAAGCCCTGGATCTGGGCTTCGATCACCTTCTTCTCGATGCGGCGGCGGATCAGGAACAGATCCTTTTCGAACTGTTCGCGGGCATCCTCGCTGTGCGCCGCCGGCCCGGCGACCATGATCTGCTCGATCTCCGGCCGGCTCAGCATCGCCTTGTCGCCGATGCAACTGATGTCCACCGGCACCTGGCGCCAGCCATAGACTTTATAACCAAAGCCGATGACCTCGGATTCGACGATGGTCCGGCAGGCCTCCTGCGCGCCCAGATCGGTGCGCGGCAGGAACACCATGCCCACGGCCAATTGCCCGGCCACCGGCTTCTGGCCATGGCGCTCGATATGTTCGTGGAAGAAATCGACGGGGATTTCGACCAATATGCCCGCACCATCCCCGGTCTTGCCATCGGCATCCACGGCGCCGCGGTGCCACACGGCCTTCAGGGCGTCGATCGCGGCCGTCACCACCCGGCGCTGCGGCCGGCCATCGGTGGCGGCCACCAGCCCGACACCGCAGGCATCGGATTCCAGATCCGGGCGGTACATGCCGATGTCGGCCATGCGGGCACGTTCGGCAGCGGATGCGGTGAAGGGCGTGGTGGTCATGGGCAGGTCCAGTCGGTTTACTTGGGCTGCGGCGCGCTGTTGAGCGGGGCCAGCGCGTCGCGCAGTTTCGCGGCATTGGCCTGCATGGCCACGTCGATCTTGGCGCCGATCAACCGCGCGGTTTGCAGGCCGATCTCGTTCTGCACTGCGCCCTGTTTCTTCTGCAGCGCCTGGCCGGCCGGGCTGCGGTAGAAGGCGATCAGGGCGTTCAGTTCCGCGGCGGTATATTGCCTTGCATAGGCATCGCGCGCCGCGGTCACCACGTTGTTCAAATTCTGGTTGATGACGCCCTGGGCCACACTGGCCTGAATGGCACCGGCCTTTTTCAGCGCGACATCGAACTTGGCCTTGTTGGCCTGATAGGCTGGAATGAACCCTGGCTGCTGCGCCAGCATGGAACGCACCACGACGCCCGATTGCATCTGCTTGACGGTGCCCGCCATCTGGTTCTGCAACTGCGTCTTCAGCCCCAGTTGGGTGATCAGGGTCGTGGCCGCTTGCATGGTCGCGGCATCGGCGCGCACCGGTGGCGGCGCCGGCGGCAGGCTGGGCCGCGGCGGCTGGGCTTGCTGCGCGGCGGCCCCGACGGCAGCGACGGCGAAGATCAGGAACGACATGGCAGGTCCTCCAACTTGAATTCACGCACGCGCAGGTCCGTCCGGTTCAGGCGGCAGCCTTGCCAACACCCTGAACCGCTGCGCCGGCCAAAGCACCGGCTCTGGCGCGCAGATATTGATGCATCTGCGCCGCCACGTCACGCCCGTCGCGCACCGCCCACACCACCAGGCTGGCACCGCGCACGATATCGCCGGCGGCAAACACGCCATCCAGCCCGGTCATCATCGTCTTGTGATCGATGCGCACCGTGCCCCAACGGGTGACCGGCAGATCGGGCGCGCCGAACAGGCCGGGCAGATCTTCGGGATCAAAACCCAGCGCCTTGATCACCAGATCGGCGTGCGCCGTGAACTGCGTGCCGGCATCCGGTTCCGGGCTGCGCCTGCCATCGGCGCCGGGCTGGCCCAGCCGCATGGCCTGCGCCGTCACGCCCGACGGCGTGATCTCGGCCGGGGCGGCCAGCCAGACGAACTCGACGCCTTCTTCCTCGGCGTGGGCGACTTCGCGGATGCTGCCCGGCATGTTGGCGCGATCGCGGCGATACAGGCACTTCACGCTGGCGGCGCCCTGGCGCACGGCGGTGCGCACACAATCCATCGCCGTGTCACCGCCGCCGATCACCACGACATGCTTGCCCGCCGCATCGAACCGCGGCGCATCGGCCACGGTGTCGCCGAACCCGGCGCGGTTGGAGGCGATCAGATAATCCATGGCTTCCAGCGTCGTCGGGCCATCGGCGCCGGGCACATCGACTTGCCGCGCCTTGTACACGCCGGTGGCGATCAGCACCGCATCATGGCGGGCGCGCAAATCGGCCAGGCTGGCATCGCGGCCGACGGCAAAATCCTGATGGAACTGCACGCCGCCTTCGATCAGGCGATCGATGCGGCGCATCACCACCGGCTTTTCCAGTTTGAAGCCGGGGATACCATAGGTCAGCAGGCCGCCGGCGCGATCGTGCCGATCATAGACATGCACGTCATAGCCCTTGACGCGCAGCAGCTCCGCGGTGGTCAGCCCGGCCGGGCCGGCGCCGATGATGGCGATGCTCTGGCCGGATCGGTCGACCAACGGCCGGATCGGCTTCACCCAGCCATTTTCCCAGGCGGTGTCGGTGATGAACTTTTCCACCGCGCCGATGGTGACGCTGCCGAAATCCTTCTCGATCACGCAATTGCCTTCGCACAGGCGATCCTGCGGGCAGATGCGGCCGCAGATTTCCGGCATGGCGTTGGTGGCGGCGGCGATTTCATAGGCCTCCTCCAACCGGCCTTCCGCGGTCAGTTTCAGCCAATCGGGGATGTTGTTGCCCAGCGGGCAATGCACCTGGCAGAAGGGCACGCCGCACTGGCTGCAGCGGCCGGCCTGCGCCTCGGCGTTGGCCTCGATATAAGGGCGGGCGATTTCCTGGAAATCGTGGGTGCGCTCTTCGGCCGTGCGCTTGGCCGGATAGGCCTGGTCACGTTCCACGAACTTCAGCAATTTTGTTGCGGCCATCGCCCCCGCTCCTCTCGATGGGCGTCGCTCAACCACAGTTTGGCGGGCGAGTCACGCGGATTCGGCCGATTAGGTCAGAATTACTGACTATTTGCAGATCAGATTGCCGCCCAAGGCGGCATGGGGCGGCGAAATATATCCGTTTCGGCCCTAACGCGCCAGCAGCCACAGCAAGGCGGCGCTGCCGACGATGATCCGATACCAGGCAAAGGGCGCAAAACCGAAGCGGCCGACCAGCGCGACAAAGCCCTTCACCACCGCCAAGGCCACCACGAACGACACCGCAAAGCCGATGCCGATCGCCGACAGGTTGGACGCATCCAGCGCATCGCGGTTGCGCCACAGCATCAGCACCGTGGCACCCGAGATGGTGGGCACCGCCAGAAAAAAGCTGAACTCGGCGGCGGTCTTGCGGTCCACGCCGAGCATCAGCGCCGCCATGATGGTCGCCCCCGACCGCGATACGCCGGGGATCATCGCGACACATTGGCCCAGCCCGATCTTCACCGCCGTGGCGCTGCTCAGCGATTCCACGCCCGAAACACGGGCCTCGCCCATGCGCCGTTCGATCCACAGGATCGCAAAGCCGCCGAGGATCAGCGAGACGGCAACCGTTGTCGGGCTTTCCAGCAGCGCTTCGACGGCCTTGATGAACAGCACGCCCATCACGGCGGCCGGCAGGAAGCCCAGCACCACGTTGCGCAGGAAGGCCAGTGCCGAAGGCTCCCGCACCAGCAGCCCGCGCCCCACCGCCATGAACCGGCCCCAATAGGCCACCAGCACCGCCAGGATGGCGCCCGACTGGATGGCGATATCAAAGGTGGTGCCGGCATCGCCGGAAAAGCCCAGCAGCTCGCCGGCCAGGATCAGGTGCCCGGTGGACGATACCGGCAGATATTCGGTCAAGCCTTCGACAATGCCGAGCAGGATGACCGTCAGCAGATCCGGCGTGGTCATGCCGCCGGTTCCGCCATCGGTTTGGCAAAGCGGCCGCCCGGCCGGTGGCGCATCATCATCTGTGGCAGGAAGGCGCTGAGCGGCGTTGGCGTGATGCCCAGATCGGCCAGGCCCGGCATGCCCGGCGCACAGATATTGCCCAGCTTGAGCATGGCCAACTGATCGCTGTTCATCGGCATGAACGGCAGGATATCGCCCAGCTTCGCCAGCATGGCGCTCGTGAAATCCGAAAAGCCCACCACTGGCCGGTCAAGGCCGGTCAGGTCGGAAATCATTTCCAGGATCGCCTTGAAGCTCAGCACATCCGGCCCGCCCAGTTCGAAGATGCGCGCCCGCGCTTCGCTGCGGGTCAGGCCGGCCACCACCGCGTCGGCGACATCGCGCACATACACCGGCTGAAACAGGCTGTTGCCGCTGATCGCCGGCAGCAGCGGCGACAGGCGCGCCATGGCGGCAAAGCGGTTGAAGAACTGATCTTCCGCCCCGGCGACGATGCTGGGCCGCAGCACGACGGCCTGGGGCAGGGCGGCCTGCACCTGTTGCTCGCCATCGCCCTTGCTGCGCGCATAGGGGATGGTGCTGGCGGCATTGGCGCCGATCGCCGACATCTGCACATAGGCGACGGCGCCGGCCGTGGCCGCGGCGCGGGCGGCCCGCCCGGCCCCCTCGGCCTGCAACGCGGCAAATTTCTGCTGGCCGGATTCGGCCAGGATACCGACCAGATTGACGCCGGCAGCGGCGCCCGCGAAGGCCGAGGCCATATCGGCATCGGAGCGGATATCACCCGACACCATCTGGATCTGGCCCAGATCGCCGAGCGGTTTCAGAAACAACGCCGAATCGGCATGGCGGGATACGACCCGCAACCGGTACCCGGCCCTGGCCACCGCCTCGACGACATAGCGGCCCAGAAAGCCGGCGCCGCCGATCACCGTCACCAGCGCGCCAGCCGGCAAGGGCGCTGCATCATCTGTGATTGCTGTCATGGCCGCTGCCATTAGCGCCGCGGGCGCGGCTTGTCGCGGGTCAGATTGCCCTGCGGCACCGCTGGCAGGCGAATTCGTGCAAAAACCCGCCCCAACGATTGACAAGCCCTGATTCCACCCATATCTGCCGCCGCCTACCACCCAAGCAATTGGGAAAAACGGGCCCAGGTGGCGGAATTGGTAGACGCACCAGCTTCAGGTGCTGGCGCTCGCAAGGGCGTGAAGGTTCGAGTCCTTTCCTGGGCACCATTTGCAATGAAGGCCGCTGGCGACAGCGGCCTTTTTTGTTGCGCTTGGCACCGGAGTCGGCATCACGGCTGTCGAGGGAGATATCGTCATGCGCATCATCGCAATTCTGGCCGGTCTGCTGTTCGCGACGGCCGCCGCCGCGCAGCCGGCCCTGCCCGTGGCCGAAGCGGACTTCATCACCCGGGATTTCCAGTTCAACGACGGCAAGAGCCTGCCCGCGCTTCGGCAGCATTATCGCACGCTGGGCACGCCGATCCGCGACGCGGCCGGCAACATCACCAACGCGGTGATGATCGGCCACGGCACCGGCGGCAGCGGCGCGCAGTTTCTGGTGCCGCAGTTCACGCGGCTGTTTGCCCCCGGCGCGCCGCTCGATCCCGCCCGGAATTTCATCATCCTGCCCGATGCCATCGGCCATGGCGGATCATCAAAACCGTCCGATGGCCTGAAGATGGCGTTCCCGGCCTATGACTATGCCGATATGGCGCGGGCGCAGGGCCTGCTGCTGGATGGTCTGAAGGTGAAGCGGCTGCGGCTGCTGATGGGCACATCGATGGGCTGCATGATGGGCTTCCAGTTCGGGGTCGATCTGCCCGGGCGTGCGGCGGCGATCATGCCGCTGGCCTGCAATGTGATCGAACTGGCCGGGCGCAACCGCATGTGGCGCGCCATGGCCATCCAGGCGATCAAGGCTGATCCCGATTGGCAGGGCGGCAATTACACGCGCCCGCCCTTGAACGGCATCCGGGTAGGCGTGGCCTTGCAGGCGATGGCCAGCTCCGCCCCGGTGCGCATGCAGGCCGATCTGCCCACCCGCGCCGCCACCGATATGGCAGCAGAGCGCGCGATGGCCACCGGCCTGGCCGGCAGCCCCGATGCCAATGATCGCATCTACCAACTGGAGGCCAGCCGCAACTACAACCCCGGCCCACAATTGGCGCGCATCACCGTGCCCATCACCTGGGTGAACAGCGCCGATGATTTCATCAATCCGCCCGGCGTGGGTGCGCCGGACACATGGGTGAAGGCCATGCCGCAGGGCCGTTTCGTGCTGATCCCCGAAACCGCGCAGACCCGTGGCCATTCCACCCACACGTGGAGCATCTTCTGGGAAGACGAGTTGAAGGCGCTGCTGGCGCGGAGCCGGTGATTCAGGCCCGATTGCATCAAGATCGAATCAGCTACCTCCCTGCAAGGAGGAGAGCGACTCGGCGCTGGCCGAGCGGGGTGGGGGTTCCCGGCTGCTGTCACCAAAAGGCGGACCCCCACCCCGCTCGCGCCAAGGGGCGCGAGTCGCCCTCCCCGCAAGGGGGAGGGAGTTAAGCCTTTTAACTTGAATGAAATTCCGTTCAGGCCGGACACTTCCCCGCGCGTTTCAGGCCGGGCACCGCCCGGTGCCCGGCCCCTTCACGAACCGCCCCGCCGCTGCCCCGGTCGGCTCGCCGCCTTGGAGCACCTGCACGCCATTCACCCAGACATGATTCACGCCCACGGCCAGTTGCTGCGGCTGCGCAAAGGTGGCGCGATCGGCGATGGTGGCGGGATCGAACACCACCACATCGGCGAAATTGCCGGGCTTCAGCCGCCCGCGTGCCGTGATGCGCAGATTGTCTGCCGGCTGCGCGCTGAGCTTGCGCACCGCTTCGGCCAGGGAAATCACCTTCTCCTCGCGCACATATTTGCCCAGCACGCGGGCGAAATTGCCGTAGGCGCGGGGGTGGGTGGAGCTTTTCAGGAACACGCCTTCCGGCGCCTGCGCGCTGGCATCGCTGGCAAAGCTCATCCAGGGCAGGGCGATCTGCTTCTTCACATTGGCTTCGTTCATCGAGAAATAGGCGACCTGGATGCGGCTGCCATCCGCGATGACCAGATCGATGGCGGTGTCCTCCGCCGATGTGCCGCGTGATGCGGCCACTTCGGCCAGGGTCTTGCCGGTCAAGGCTTTCAGCGCCTCGGTCTTGAAGCCGAGCAGCAGCACCTTGTCCGGCCCGCCGGCCTCCGCCATCGAATTGGTTTCGCCGGCCGGCGGATTGCGCATGTCGGCAATCACCCGCGCGCGCATTGCCGGGTCTTTCATGCGCGCCGTCCAGGCTTCGATGCCGCCTTCCTGCACCCACAGCGGCATCGAGGCATCAAGGCCGGTTGATGACGCGGCATAGGTGTACATGTCGGCCGTGAGCGCCACGCCGGCGGCGCGTGCTGCCTCGATGCGGGCAACCATCGCATCATATTTGCCCCAACTGGCGCGGCCGGCCTGCTTCATGTGATAAATCTCGGCGCGGGCGCCGCTGTCTTTGGCGATGCTGATGATCTCCTCCAGCGCGGCTTCCAGGGTCGGGCCTTCGTTGCGGATATGGCTGATATACATGCCGCCACACGGCGCCGCGGCCTGCATCAACGCGGTCAACTCGGCGGTCTTGGCATAGTTGCCCGGCGTGTAGATCAGCGACGATCCCACCCCCATCGCGCCTTCGTGCATGGCGGCGCGCACCAGCCCCTGCATCCGCGCCAGTTGCGCCGGCGTCGGCTGCACATTATTCTCGCCCAGTTCATGCACGCGCACCGTCGCCGCGCCGACGAAGCTGGCGACGTTCACGGCGATGCCGCGCTGCTCCAGATGGTTCAGATAGTCACCCAGGCTGGTCCAGGTCGCCGTGTACTTGATGTCGCCCTGCCGCCGCGCGTCCAGCGCCTTCATGGCGTCGTTCCACGGCCCCATGCTCTCGCCTTCGCCCATCACCTCCAGCGTGATGCCCTGTTTCAGATCAGACAGCGCCCGGCCATCGACCAGCAGCGATTCGGTGGCCCAACTGAGCATGTTGACGAAGCCCGGCGCGATGGCCTGGCCGCCGACATCGCGCACTGCCGCGCCCGGCAGCGCCGGGGCCGCACCCTTGCCCATCGCCGTGATGCGGTCCGCGTCCATCGCCAGCCAGCCGATATAGGGCGTGGTGCCAGAACCATCGACGATCAGGCCATTGGTCAGCAGCAGCGGCTGCGCCTGTGCGGTTGCCGCCGCCGACAGCATCAGCCCCAGGATGAATGCGCGCGTCATGAAGGTCCCCCCGTTATGCGGCGCAAGTCTATGGCGGGAACGGCAGGCGCGAAAGAGACAAGCCGCGCACGCCGCCATCCCCCACCGTATTGCTCTTGCAATACACAGATGCAAGATATATCTTAAGGCTTCCAATCCCCCTTTGGAGCAGACCCATGCATTTTCGTTTCCACGTTGATGGCGAGCGTTTTCACAAGGCGTTCGGCGGGCGCTTTGGCGGCCGTGGTGGACGCTGGGCAGCTTTTGCCCGCGCCATGGCCGATGAATTCGGCGCCGACGGGCCGGAACATCCGCGCCGCCGCCGCTTTGGCGCCGATGCGTTGAAGATCGTCATCCTGCATCTGCTGCAGCGCGAACCGCGCCATGGCTATGAGCTGATCAAGACGATCGAGGATCTGTCCGCCGGGCTCTATTCGCCGTCGCCGGGCATGATCTACCCGATGCTCACCTTGCTTGCCGAACAGGGTCTGATCAGCGAACTGCCGGGCGATTACAGCAAGCGCCGTTATGCCATCACGGCCGACGGTGAGGCCGCACTGGCTGCTGCCGAGGCCGATCTGAAACAGGCGCTGCACCGGCTCGCCGAAATGGCGGGCATGGCCGGCCATCGCCGCCCGCATGCCGATGTGCGCGATGCCATGGCCGATCTGAAAACGGCGATCCGCGCGCAATTGGCCACCCAGGACGACAGCAGCGACCGCGCCGCCCGCATCGCCGAAATTCTCGCCACCGCCACCCGCGCGGTGGAAGCGCTGGACGACTGATGGCGGGTGGGGGCGTCAAGGTTGCGCTGCGCCCCCGCCCGCATGATCATGCTGCCGTCTGAAACAGGGCCCCATGCATGACCAACATCATCCAATCGACCGCCTTCATGCATGTGCCCGATCTGGAGGCGGCGCTCGCATTGATGGTGGATCGGCTTGGCTTTCGGATCGATTTCCGCATGGATGGCTATGCCTATGTCAGCCGCGACGGCGCCGGGTTGCGGATGCTGGAAACCGGCCCCGGCAATCCGTTCCAGCCGGGCACCCGCCGTTTCGCATATTATTTCGATTGCCGGGATGTCGATGCGCTCCATGCAGAGCTGAAACCCCGGTTGCATGGCTTGCCCGCGCAGGACGTGCACGGACCGGCCGACAAATCCTATGGCCAGCGGGAATTGCTGATCCTTGCGCCTGACGGCAATCTGATCGTGTTTGGACAGGCCATGGGCGGCGGCGCCTGAAGGCTGCAAACGAAAGCCACCAACGGCTCTGCTGATATGCCCTTACCCCCGCGGGGCGGCGGCGCGGGCCAGGCGGTCGTTGATCGCCCGCCCCAATCCGTGGCGCGGCACCGGGGCAACCGCAATGGCCGCCCGGCCCGAGGCCTCGGCGATGTGCAGCAGATCGAACAGGCGGGCGGCGGCTTCGGTCAGGTCGCCGGTGGGGGACAGGTTGGCATCGCCCGCCACCGGGCCGAAGCCGATGTGAAATTCGGGGGCGTCGGCGGTGCGCGCCTCAAGCCGCACGGGCTGGTTGGGCGCATAATGCGATGCCATCATGCCGGGCGCGACGATCCCCTCTCCCCCAGCAGCCTGCCCCGGACTTGATCCGGGGGGAGAGGGCGATTCGGCGGAGGCGCGCAGCCTGGCCCGGACTTGATCCGGAGGGGTGAAGGGTTGCCCAGCGACTGACACGATATCCTCCACCGCCACCGCGCCCGCCCGCAGCAAGCGCCAGCCTTCCGCTTCCACCGCCACAATCGTCGATTCCACCCCCGCCGCGCACGGCCCGGCATCCAGCACCATCATGCCCGGCAACGATCCCGCCACATGCGTCGCGCGCGTCGGCGAAATCCGCCCCGATGCATTGGCCGATGGCGCTGCCAGCGGGCCGACGGCGGCGATCAGCGCCTGCATCACCGGGTGCGCCGGGCAACGCAGCGCCAGCGTCGCCAGCCCCGCCGTCACCAGCCCCGCGACGGCCGCACCGTCGCGCAGCGGCAGCACCAGCGTCAGCGCCCCCGGCCAGAACTGCGCCGCAAGGCTGCGCGCCAACGGCGAAAACAGCGCCAGCGTTTCGGCCTGCGCCAAATCCGCCACATGCACGATCAACGGGTTGAAGCTGGGCCGGCCTTTCGCCGCATAGATCCCGGCGACCGCCCGCCCGTCATCGGCACGCGCGGCGAGGCCATAGACGGTCTCGGTCGGCACCGCGACCAGGCCGCCCGCGCGCAGCACATCCACCGCTGCGGCGATGCCGGCGGCGTCTGCTGCGACGATGTGGCTTTCATGGGCCATGCCCCGCGTTTATACCGGGCCGGCAAACAACCCAAGGCCGTTACGCATGCCCTACACCGCCCCCACCACCGAACAGCGTTTCGTGCTGGATGTGATCGCCGATCTGCCCGGCCTCGCCGCGCTGCCGGCCTATGCCAATGCCACCCCCGATCTGGTCGAGGCGATCCTGGGCGAATCCGGCAAGATGGCAGCGCAGGTGTTCGAGCCGCTCAATAAAGTGGGGGACAAGGCGCACGCCACGCTGGCGGATGGCGTCGTTACGCTGCCGCCGGGCTTCGTCGATGCCTATGCCCAGTATCGCGACAGCGGCTGGGCCGGGCTGGGCGTGGCCGAAGCGCATGGCGGCCAGGGCCTGCCGTTTGCGGTTGCGGTCGCCGTGCAGGAACAGATCACATCGGCCAACATGGCGTTTGCGCTGTGCATGATGCTGTCGCAGGGCGCCATCGAGGCGCTGGCCGCGCACGCCAGCCCCGAACTGCAAGCCACCTATCTGTCGAAGCTGGTGAGCGGCGAATGGACCGGCACGATGAATCTGACCGAACCCGGCGCCGGCAGCGATGTCGGCGCGCTGAAATCGCGGGCCGAACCGGTGGCTGATGGCAGCTGGCGCATCAAGGGCACCAAGATCTACATCACCTGGGGCGAGCATGAAGCCGCCGAGAATATCGTCCACCTCGTGCTGGCCCGCACGCCCGACAGCCCGCCGGGCACCAAGGGCATCAGCCTGTTTCTGGTGCCGAAAATCCTGCCCGATGGCCGCCGCAACGATCTGAAGTGCGTCGGCCTGGAGCACAAGCTCGGCATCCACGCCTCGCCGACCTGCACGATGAGCTTTGGCGACCATGATGATTGTGTTGGCTGGATGGTCGGCAATGAAGGTGGCGGCATGCGCGCCATGTTCACCATGATGAACAACGCCCGCGTGCAGGTCGGCTTGCAGGGCGTCGCCATCGCCGAGGCCGCAACGCAGCACGCACTGGATTATGCGCGCAGCCGGGTGCAGTCGGCGAAGTTCGGCGGCGGTCGTGATGCGGTGCGCATCATCGAACATGCCGACGTGCGCCGCACCATCATGACCATGCGCGCGCTCACCGAAGCGGCGCGCGCCTTGGTCTATCTGAATGCCGCCGCAGTTGATCGCGCCCACAGCGGCGATGCCGATGGCGCGGGCCTCGCCGATCTGCTCACCCCGATTTCCAAGGCCTGGGCGACCGACATCGGCGTCGAGGTCGCTTCCATGGGCGTGCAGGTGTTCGGCGGCATGGGCTATGTCGAGGAAACCGGTGCGGCGCAGTTCCTCCGCGATGCCCGTATCGCCCCGATCTATGAAGGCACCAACGGCATCCAGGCGATGGATCTGGTCGGGCGCAAACTCCATCAGGACGGCGGCACGCACTGGAAGACGCTGCTTGGCGAGGTGCGCGCCACATTGTCCGATCTCGATGAAGATGCCGAACTGAAGCTGATCACCCCCTGGCTGCAGGATGCGCTGGATGCGGCGCAAACCACCTCGCTGTGGTTGGCCAGCGCCAACAACCCGGATGATGTGGCGGCCGGCGCCACGCCCTATCTGCGCCTGATGGGCCTGACGCTGGGCGGTTGGTTGCTGGCGAAACAGGCGCTGGCATCGCGCGCCCACCCCGACCCCAATTTCGCCGCCGCCAAACGCACCACCGCGCGCTTCTTCGCCGAACAATTGCTGCCGCAGGTACAGGCGCTGTCGGCGAGCGCGATGCGCGGCGCTGCGCTGTTCTATGCGATCCCGGAGGATGGGCTGGCGGCGGCGTAAGCCGGCTCGTCGCTCAGCAAGCGGTCGTTGGCAGTGCCCGGCGCCGCCGGCGCAGTGCCAGGCACACGCTGCCGAATCCAACGATGAGCAGCATCCAGCTTGCCGGTTCTGGCACGGCGTTGGCGCCATCCCCGTCCAGTCCGCTGTTCAGGCGGAACTGTTCGCCGATTGGAACCATCACCGGCAGGCCTGTCGCGCCATCATCACTGGGCGGCAGCAAACCCTGACCCAAAGTAACCGCAACCGGCCCGCTTTGCCCGCTCACCGCCCCCATATACTGGGCGCGCAGGGCCGAAGCGAGGGCGGGATTGCTGCCTTCCAGATAGGGAAACAGGATCGATGTGCCGCCTGCACCGGCTGATCCTTGCGCCAGTTCGATCGTGGAGCCGCCATCGAACTCCAGTGCCAGATCGAATCGATAGCTCGTATGCGGGTTGAGATCGAACGCGAATGACATCGGTACCGCCAGCTCACCCATGACCGGCGAACTCAAGGGCTGGATCGAGAAGGGGGAAGGCAGCGATTCCACCAATATCTGCCAAATGCCCTTGATGCGGGCGTTGGCATACCATTCCCATGACAACCCATTGGGGTTGATGATCTGGCTGGCGCCCGGCGTGATGGTCAGTTCATTCGGTTCGAAGAAATTATAGTCCGCGACGACGGTCACCGACGTGCTGGCCAAAGTGCCGGACGTGGCGCTCGCATTTGCCGTTGCCTTGAAATAGCCGGTATCCGTGTCGTCATCATAATCGGTGCCGACTTCGGATACCGCCGTTGCTGCGGCTGCCGCGTTGGCGTTGCTGGAGGCGGAACTGAGAAAATTGACCACGAACGCCACCGTTTTCCGGGCGACATACGCGGTGATCACGCCGCCGTCTGCCATTGCCGGCTGTGCCGTCAACAGCAGCGATGCCCCCAGCATTGATGTGGCGGCCTTCCAAACGATCTTGCCCATCGCTTTTCCTCCTGATTGAAGGCGGACATGATTACCCTGCGGGGCGGCCGATCAATTCGAGACTGTTACGTATTTCATTGTTCGAAAAATCGATCAGACTGAGGGGGGGCTCCAAGCATTTGTGACCGCATCAGCGCAGTGCCGGCAACCTGTGCAGGTTCAGATGATGATCGTAGCGGCCAGCCGTGCTGCCTCGGCCAGCACCATGTCCCACGCCTCGGCCATTGCCGGGGCAAATCCATCGCCGCAGCCATCGCGGATCACCGCCGCCACGATGGGGAGGAAATCGCCGAACACCGCAGGCGGAATGCCATAGGCGCTGTGGGTGTGGATTTCGGTGGCGAGGAACTGGCCGCCCCAGCCACGCGGGCCCGCGAGATCGAGGATCACTTCAAAGCTGCGGTTCAGCATCTCGCCGCGGATGTTGCCGTGCGTATCGCGCCAGAATTCGCGCTCCATGGCCGGGTGCAGGGCGAACAGCCGGGCATAGACCGCCGCCGTCGGGTCGCCGATGCGCGTGGCGGCCAGTTCGAGGCTGGCGGTGATGGCTGCATGATGATCCATGCCCAAAGGGTGGCGCGGGCGGCTCGGCTCGGCAAGCCCTGCATCGCGGCAGGGCGCGTGCGCCAGACGATGGACGGGGGCGGGGCTTGGCGTTAGGGATTGGGCCATCAATCACTGTCTCGAAAAGTTGCCAATCGCCGTGAACCTGCCCTTGAATCTCTTCACCCATTTCACGGCCCTCATTCACGCCGCGCTTGGCCAACTGGTTGCGGCCGGCACGCTGCCCGAAGGGCTGTCGTTGGCCAATGTGACCGTCGAGCCGCCGCGCGATGCTGCCCACGGCGATCTGGCCACCAATGCCGCCATGGTGCTGGCCAAACCGGCTGGCACCAACCCGCGCGTGCTGGCCGAGGCGTTGGTCGCGGTGCTGCGCACCCAGCCCGGCATCATCGCCGCCGATGTCGCCGGCCCCGGTTTCATCAATCTCAAGCTGGCCGACAGCGTCTGGCATGATCAACTGTCCGCCATGCTCGGCGCCGGTGGCGATTATGGCCGCAGCACTGTGGGCCAGGCCAAGCGCATCAATGTCGAATATGTCTCCGCCAATCCCACCGGGCCGATGCACATGGGCCATTGCCGCGGCGCGGTGGTCGGTGATGCGCTCGCGGGCCTGCTGGCCTTCGCCGGTTGGGACGTGACCAAGGAATATTATATCAACGATGCCGGCGGCCAGGTCGATACGCTCGCCCGTTCGGCGCACCTGCGCTATCGCGAGGCGCTCGGCGAAACGATCACCATTCCCGAAGGCCTCTATCCCGGCGATTATCTGGTGCCGGTGGGCCAGGCACTGGCGACCGAATTCGGGGACCGTTACCGCGATGCGCCGGAAAGTGACTGGCTGGTGCTGTTCCGCACCCGCACCGTTGCCTTGATGATGGTGCGCATCCGCGCCGATCTGGCGCTGCTCGGCATCGTGCAGGATGTGTATTTCTCCGAAGCCGGGCTTGGCGGCCGTGTGCAGGAGGCGCTCGACACGCTCACCGCCAAGGGCCTGATTTACCAGGGCGAACTGGAAAAGCCGAAAGGCGAGACCAGCGATGATTGGGAACCGCGCCCGCAAACCCTGTTCCGCTCGACGCAGTTCGGCGACGATCAGGACCGGGCGATGCAGAAATCCAACGGCAGCTGGACCTATTTCGCCGGCGACGTCGCCTATCACTGGGATAAGCTGGCTCGCGATTACGACGCGCTGGTCAACATCTTCGGCGCCGATCACGCCGGCTATGTGAAGCGCGTCACGGCGGCGGTGAAGGCACTGTCGGACGGCCGCGTGCCGCTCGACATCAAGATCGTCAATCTGGTGAAATTGCTGCGCGCCGGGGAGCCGGTGAAAATGTCGAAGCGCTCCGGCAATTTCGTCACGCTGGATGAAGTGGTCGAAGAGGTCGGCAAGGATGTCGTGCGCTTCGTGATGCTCACCAAGCGGCCGGAATCGCCGATGGATTTCGATTTCGCGCATGTGGTGGAACAGAGCCGGGAAAACCCGGTGTTCTATGTGCAATATGCCCATGCCCGCATCGCCTCGCTGGGCCGCAAGGTGGTGGAGGCTGGCCTCGCCCTGCCCGAACCCGATCTGGCGCTGCTCGATGCCGACGAGCTGGGCGTGGTGAAAATGGCGGCCAATTTCCCGCGCATCGTCGAACAGGCCGCCGAAGCGCGGGAACCGCACCGCATCGCTTTCTATCTCGGCGATCTGGCCGCCGCCTTCCACAGCCAGTGGAATGCCGGCAACGATGATGCGGCCCGGCGCTTCGTGTTGGCCGACCGGCCGGACCTGACCGCGGCGCGGTTGGCCATGGCGCGCGCTGTCGGCCAGGTGATCAGGAACGGCCTGGCCGTGATCGGCGTGGCCGCGGCGGAGGAACTGCACTGATGGCGGGACGGGATGAGGATGCGCCCTGGTTGGCCGAAGCCGCGCCACTCGCCCCGTCGGGCAGTGCGGCGCGGCGCCGGCCGATGCTCAACATCGCCATCGCCGTGCTGGCGCTGGGTGCGATTGCCGCTGTCGGCCTGCTGATGCTGCTCGGCCGCAAGGATGGTGGCAGCAGCCAGGGCTATATGGAGGCGGCGCAGGCGCCGTTGATCGAGGCCGATGCCGGTCCCTACAAGGTGCCGCCGGAAAATCGCGAGGGGCTGGAGCTGGAAGGCAATGGCGAAGTCATTCACGAAGCCGTGCGCGGCGAGGATCTGCAAAGCCAGATCGATCTGAACGCCGTGCCGGAAGCGCCGATCGGCCGCCCGCGTGATCTGCTGCCCCCCGATGGCACGCCAGTCACGCCGTCGCCACCACCCACGGGGCAGCCGGTGCCGGTGCAGATGATGCCGGCGCAGCGCCCCGCACAGAAACCCGATATGCTGCCGGCCGCAGCGGCGCCCGCCGCCAAGCCTGCACCCAAGCCAGTCGCGGCGCCGACGGCTGCGCCTGCCAAACCTCCGGCCAAACCACCGGCCAAGCCGCTCGCCAGCATCGCCGCCGCGCTGCAGAAACCCGCTTCCGGCACCACGCTGGTGCAGATCGGCGCTTTTTCCAGTGAGGCCAAGGCCGAAGAGGAATGGGCCCGCGTTGGCGGCAAGGGCAAGTTGACCGGCAAGCGCGTCGAGAAGCTGACCAGTGCGGCCGGAAAGACGCTGTGGCGGGTGCGCGGCCAGACCAGGGACGCCGCCGCAGCCTGCCAGGCGATATTGGCGGCAAAGGGCGCATGTGAAGTGGTGAAGGGTTGATGCAGCCGCTCATTCTGGGTCTCGCCGGCCTCACGCTCGGCGATGAAGAGCGTGCGCTGTTCCGCGCGGCCGATCCGGCCGGCTATATCCTGTTCAAGCGCAACATCGATTCGCCCGATCAGGTGCGGGCGCTCACCGCCGGCTTGCGCGATCTGGCGGGCCGCGATGTGCCGATCCTGATCGATCAGGAAGGCGGCCGCGTCGCCCGGTTGCGTCCGCCGCATTGGCCGGAGTTTCCCACCGGCGAGCGCTTCGGGCACCTCTATGATGTCGCGCCGATCACGGCGATCGAGGCGTGCCGGTTGAACGCGCTGGCGCTGGCGGCGCTGCTGCGCGATCTGGGCATCAACGTCGATTGCCTGCCTTTGCTCGATGTGCGCGACGTTGGCGCCCACGATATCATCGGCGATCGCAGCTTCGGTGCCGAACCGATGCTGGTTTCCGCGCTGGGCCGGGCCGTGCTCGATGGCTTCCGGCTGGGCGGCATCTGCGGCGTCGTGAAGCATATCCCCGGCCACGGCCGCGCTTTGGCCGACAGCCATCTGGAACTGCCGGTGGTCAGCGCCAGCCGGGAAGAACTGGAGCGCGATTTCGAACCCTTCCGCCGCCTGGCCGACGCACCGATGGCGATGACGGCGCACATCACCTACACCGCGATCGATGCTGATCGCTGTGCCACGCTGTCGCCCATCGTCATCGATCTGATCCGTCAGGATATCGGCTTTGCTGGCCTGTTGATGTCGGATGATCTGGGCATGCACGCGCTCGGCAATCCGCAATCGGGCGGCCACCCGCCGGGCAGCAACGCGCTGGCGGATTTCGGCGCGCGGGCGCTGGCCTGCCTGGATGCCGGCTGTGATATCGCCCTGCATTGTTCGGGCGATTTCCATGAAATGCGCGCCATCACCGAAGCCGCGCCGATGATGAGCGATGCCGCTGCCACGCGGCTTGCTGCGGCCATGGCGTGGATGGGGCCTGGGGACGGCACCCCTGCCGCCGAATGGGCACAGGCGCGCGACATGTTGCTGGCGCTGGGCTGATGACCGAAGCGGCGGCGGATTTCGACGCACCCGTGCGGGCGCTGTCGACACGCGATACGCTGGTGCTGCAATTGGGCAGTTGGGAAGGCCCGCTCGATCTGCTGCTCGGCCTGGCGCGCGCGCAAAAGGTCGATCTGGCGCAGATCTCCATCCTGGCGCTGGTCGATCAATATCTGGCGTTCATCCGCGATGCCAAGGCGCTCAGCCTGGAACTGGCCGCCGATTATCTGGTGATGGCGGCCTGGCTGGCCTATCTGAAATCCGCGCTGTTGCTCCCCAAGGCGGCGGACGCCGATCCCGATCCGGCCGAACTTGCGCTGAAGCTGCAATTCCAGTTGCAACGGCTGGAAGCCATGCGCGGCGCCGGCCAGAATTTGCTGGCCCGCCCGCAACTGGGCTGGGACATGTTCCGCCGGCCCAATCCCGAAGGCCTCGCCCAGGATCGCCGCGCGGTTTATGATTGCGATTATTATGAACTTCTGTCGGCCTATGGTGCCATCACGGCGCGGCGCACCCGCAGTGTCCACATCGTCCGCCGCCGGCCGGTGATGGCGCTTGATGAAGCCATTGAACGGCTCGAGCATCTGCTGGGCCGCAGCATCGACTGGACCGAGCTGGCGCGGTTCCTACCGGTCGATCTCGTCGACGAATCCTATGCGCGATCGGTGCTGGCTTCCAGTTTTGTTGCGGCGCTGGAATTGACGCGGCAGGGCAAGGTGCAGTTGTCGCAGGGCGCAGCCTTTGCGCCGATCCTAATGAAGGCGCGCCGCGATGGATGACGGGCAGGATCCGGAACTGGCGCGCGCGCTGGAGGCGATCCTGTTCGCCAGCGATGCACCGCTCAGCCTGTCCGACATCACCCGCCATATCGGGGAACGCGGCGATCTGTTGCCGGCCTTGCGGGCGCTGGCCGCCTCCTATGGTCCGCGCGGCATTAATCTGGTCGAACGCGGCGGCCGCTGGCAATTCCAGACCGCGCCCGATCTGGCGCATCATCTGCGCACCACCCGCGAAACCGTGAAGAAACTGTCGCGCGCTGCGGTCGAGACGCTGGCGGTGATCGCCTATCACGAACCGGTGACGCGCCCGGAGATCGAGGAAATCCGCGGCGTCGCGGTGTCGGGCGGCACCATCGACGTGTTGATGGCGGCAGGCTGGGTGCGTCCGGCCGGCCGCCGCGAAACTCCTGGTCGCCCGCTGCAATATGCCACCACGCCGGAATTCCTGGCGCATTTCAATCTCGGCAGCCGCCGCGACCTGCCCGGCATTGCCGATCTGAAAGCCGCCGGCCTGCTCGACCGCGAACCGCCGCGCGAGCTCAACCTGCCGTTCAGCGGAGACAGCGGCTGATCAGGCCTTCAGCGCTGCCAGCGCGACATCGTGGGACAAGACCACCGTATCGGCGGCGTCCAGAATGCGCAGGCCGATCATCCCGCGGGCCCAATCCAGCGTGACCAGCCCGACATTGTTGGCCGAAAAACTCGGCCCCAGCCGATTCGGCCCGGCCTCTTCGCGGTGCTCGCCGCTGCTGCCCATGTTGAAGGCCGATGCCGTCATCTCGATCATCGGATAGGCGGTGCCGACGGTTTCGCGATAGAGGCCGGCGCGGTGACGATCGCCGGACAGCAGCACTATGCCATTGGCGCGGGTGCGCGTTACCATGGCATGAAAACGCGCGCGCTCGTGCGGGAACAGGCGCCAGCATTCATAGCCGTGGCCATCGGCGAGCAGTTGATAGGAGGTCACGACAAGGCGCACATCGGCCGGCTGCGCCAATTGTGCCTCCAGCCATTGCCATTGCGTTTCGCCCAGCACGGTCAGCGCCGGATCGGGATTGGCGACATAGACTTCCTGGCCCGGTGCCCCGCGCTGCGGGCTTTTCGTCCAGTCGCTGCGGAAGCTGCGGGTATCGAGCAGGATCACCTGCACGCGCGCGCCCTTCGGCCCGGTGATGAAGCTGTCGTAAATCCCGCCGGTGCGGCGGCGCGGCGAATCGGCCGGCACGTTCCAGAAATCGAAGAACAACGGCCGCGTCGCGTCTTTCCAGGCATAGGTGGCGCCGGCATCGTTCAGGCCGAAATCATGATCATCCCACACCGCCGCCATCGGCATGGCACTGCGGAAACGGCGATAATCCGGGCGGGCCAGGGCGGCGGCATAGGCGCCGATCAGCTCATCGAGATTGGGGCCGCGCGTGTCGCCATAGACATTGTCGCCCATGAACAGGAACAGATCAGGCTGCGTGTGCAGTGCGGTTTCCAGCAGCGCGCCCTCGCGGTTCTGATTGAAGCAGGAGCCGACACCGATGCGGGTCAGCCGGCGTTCGGGATCGAGCGTGGGTGCGACTGGCACGTCGAGCCTGCCCGCCAGCGTCGGGAAGGCGCCCGCGCGCGCCATGCCGGGCAACAGGGCGGTGCCGGCCAAACCGGCCAGCAACGCGCGTCGATCAAATTCGGTCATCATACCCTCATCCCTGCAAACAGACAGTGATCAAGAGCGCACGCCTGTTGCAGGATGATGACAAGATCAGCGGCGGAACAGCGCCTCGCCCTGTTCCAGCGCGGTGCCGGGCGTGTTCGACACCGGGGTTTCCGGCGCGTTGGCCGCGGCATAGCGTTCGGCCTGCAACTGGTTGATCAGCGCGGCACGGTCGGCAGCGGCCTTTTCCGGATCGACGCTCATGTCGATGCCGGCCTTCTTGGCGGCGGCGGCGACCAGCGAGTCCATCTCGCGCTGGCTGGTCAGACCGAGCGTCACCGGATCGCGCGCCTGCAGATTGGCATAGTTCCAGTGCGACTTGGTGCGAATGTCGGAAATCGTGTTCTTGGTGGTGCCGATCAGCTTGGAAATCTGCGCATCGCTGATTTCCGGGTGATTCTTGATGATCCACAAGATGCCATCGGGCTTGTCCTGGCGCTTCGATACCGGCGTGTAGCGCGGGCCGCTGGTGCGCCGGGCCTGTTCGGGCAGCCGCGCCATTTTCACCACATGATCGGCATCGGCTTCACCGGCGGTCAATTCCTCGCGGGTGAGTTCGCCGGCGCGAATCGGATCGCGGCCCTTCAGCTTGGTGGCGGCGGTGTCATCGGCGATGGCCTGCACTTCCAGAATGTGCAGCCCGCAATATTCGGCAATCTGCGAGAAGGTGAGGGCGCTGTTGTCCACCAGCCAGGCGGCGGTGGCGTGGGGCATCAAGGGAACGCTGGGCGCGGCCATGGGCTGAGCTCCTTAAAATGAAAAGCAAACAGCCGCCCCTTGCGGGACGGCTGGACAGATACGCTTGTAATGAAGCGTCGGCTGTGGCGCAAGGGCGCACGATGCTGCCCGATCCCCACCTCGCCGCGCTGGACGCGGCCGATCCGCTTGCGCACGCCCGCGCTCGATTTCTTGTGCCCGATGGGCTGGTCTATCTCGATGGCAATTCGCTGGGGCCGTTGCCCGCTGACACGCCGGCGCTGCTGGCAAAGACGGTCGCTGAAGAATGGGGGCAGGGGCTGATCCGCAGCTGGAACGATGCCGGCTGGATCGATCTGCCGGTGGCGCTGGGCGCCATGATCGCGCCGATCATCGGTGCCGAAGCCGAGAGCGTGGTCGCCTGCGACAGCGTGAGCATCAACCTGTTCAAGCTGGCCAGCGCCGCGCTGGCGCTGCGGCCCGGGCGGCGCACCATATTGATGGAAGCCCAGGATTTCCCCACCGATGCCTATGTGATGCAGGGCTTGGCGCGACTGGCGGGCGTCACGCTGAAACGGGTAGCGCGAGGGGAATTGCCCGGCGCGCTGCAGGATGATGTCGCGCTGCTGCTGCTCACCCACGCCCATTATGTGACCGGCCAGGTGCACGACATGGCGGCGATGAGCGCGGCGGCGCACGCGGCCGGCGCGCTCACCCTGTGGGATCTGTCGCACAGCGCCGGGGCGCTGAATGTGCAACTGGATCGCGATGGGGCCGATTTCGCAGTTGGCTGCGGCTACAAATATCTGAACGGCGGCCCCGGCGCGCCGGCCTTCGCCTATGTCGCGCGCCGGCATTGGCGGGATTGCGAACCGGCGCTCACCGGCTGGATGGGCCATGCAGCGCCGTTCGATTTTGCCGCCGATTATGCACCGGCACCGGGTGCGCGCCGCCTGCTCACCGGCACGCCGCCGATCCTGGCGATGCGCGCGCTGGAGGCCGGCGTGGCCACGTTCGACGGCATCGACATGGCGGTGGCTGAAGCGAAGAGCCGCCGCCAAGTGCAGTTGTTCGCTGCCGGCGCGGCGGAGATCACGGGCATCAGCGTCGATCCGCTGCCCCAGGGGCGCCACGGCGCGCAATGCATCATCCGCCACATGTCAGCGCGCCGTGTGATGAACGCGCTGGTCGCGCGCGGGGTGATCGGCGATTGCCGCCCGCCCGATGCCATGCGCTTCGGCTTTCCCGCGCTCACCACGCGCTTTGCCGATATCGGCCTGGCGCTCGCCGCCTTGCAGGCCGTGCTGGCCAGCGGCGAATGGCAGGCGGAGCGGTTCGTGCCGGTGGGAATGGTCAGTTAGGCGTCACCCGAATGATGCGCTCGGCCTCCTGCAACACGCGGTCCCGGCTCCAGACGAACGGCACATAGTTGCCGCTGGCCCAGCGCGGGAACAGATCGCGATAATGCGGGCTGGCCGGGTCGCCGGATTGCCCAGGCGTATTGATGGCGACACTGTTGTCCCAGGCGCCGACATCCATCACCACCCGCACCGACGCGCCGGCCGTGACATGGAAATCGGCAGCCGAACTCATCGCCATCGGCGTGGAGCCGCTGCCGCCGATCGGCAGCGGGCCAACGCGGCGTTCGACATCGCGGCCGGCGATGGGCAGCGCTGGCTGAAAATCCGCGACATGCAGCGCGCCCCAGCGCCATTTCGCCGGATCGGGGCCAAGCAGTTTCGACGCTTCGGCAAAGGCGCTGCCCAGCGAACCCAGCAGGATCGCCGCGCGCATCGCCCCGGCATCGCTGCCCAGCAGCGTGGCTTGTTCCAGCACGGGCAGGATATTGCCGATCGCGGTGCGGCCGAAATTGCGCTGCGCCGCTTCCGGCACGATGGCTTTCACTGCGGCGCCGGGCAGGTGGCGCGCGGCCCAGATTTCATACAGTGCGGCCGGTGCCGAATCCGGTCCTTCGTGGCCATCCCAGCCTTGCAGCAATGCCAGCGCGACGCGTTCGGCCTCGCTGCGCCCGGTCAGGCCGGCGAGCAACCTCACGGCCCGCTGTGCCATCGCCGACGTGGCGTCATTCTGCAGCGCCATCGCATCGACCATTGAGAATTTGGGTTTGCTGGCAATCACTTCGTTGATGCGGGTGATGCGGCTGCGATCACCCCATTCCAGGCCGAGCAGGTGGGGATAGCCGGCCGGCACGTTATATTCGTTGGCGGTGGCAAACCAGCCCTGCGCCGGATTGTACACCACCGGCATCAGCTTTGCATCGAGCAGGCCGGTCCAGCCAAAGGCCTTGCCGGCTGGCACCGGCAGCAGGCCGTCGCCCGCCGCACGCACCGGCACGAAGCCGCCCGGCGCCCAGCCGATATCGCCGGCGCGGCTGGCGAACAGCAGGTTGAGCGGCGGCGCGCCCCAATGGTTGCGCGCGATGAGGAATTCGTCCCAGGTCTTGGCGGCAAACGCCCAGGTGGCGTTGAAATAGGCCGATGCGCCCGGCTTGCTCCACGTCGCCCGCAACGCGAAGCTGCGGCCCGATGCGGCGTCTTCGTGGATGATCGGGCCGTCGGCGCTGAACTTCAGCACCACGTCGCGCGGGGCTTCGCCCTTCACCGCGATGGTCTCGCGCACTTCGGTCAGCTTCGTGCCCTTCGGGTTCACCACCAGATCCTGCTGATCGATGCCAAAGATGGTCAGCGCCCAGGCGACATCTTCGTTGTGGCCAAAGCTGACGCCAGGCAGCGCCGGCTCGCCCGATCCGGCGATCTTCAGCTCCGGCGTGTCGATGTGGGACAGGTAACGCAGATTGGGCACGGCGTGGGCGCGGTGCGGATCATTGGCCAAAATAGGCCGGCCGGTGGCGCTGCGCGCCGGCGCGATCACCCAGTTGTTCGATCCTTCCAGCGTTTCCGGGTCGGTGCGGCTGGCCACCTGCATCTGCTTGCCATCGAAGCGCACATCGCTGGTGCCGGCCATGTAATTGTCCAGCACATCATCGGGGATGCTGCACGGATCGAGGCCCTTGGGGATTGTCACCGCGCGCGCCGGCGCCAGTTCGCGGCGCAGCGGTTCCAGCTTGAGATCGCCGCCGCACAGCGCACGGGCGCGCAGCACTTCGGCCGGTACATTGCTGGCCAGCGCGTTGGACCGGATGCGCACGATATCATCGGCGCTCCAGCGGTCGGGCCGGCTGCCGGTGGCGGCAAATTCGATCGGCAGTTTCTGGCGGCCGGCGGCCACATCGGCCACGAAGGCATTGATCCCGGCCGCGAAGCGTTCCGTCCAGGCCTTTGCGTCGGCCGGATAGGCCGCCCATTCCGCCGCCATGTCGCCGCGATACAGCAGCAGCCGCGCGGCGCGATCCTGCGCAACAAAGGCCGGGCCGAAGCTGGCCGAGAGTTGCCCCAGCCCGCGCTTGCGCCACAGATCGATCTGCCACAGCCGGTCACGCGCCACGGCATAGCCCTGCAGGAAAAAGCCATCGCGGGCATTGGCGGCATAGATGTGCGGGATGCCGGCACGATCGATGATGATCTCACCGGGTGCCGACAGGCCGGGCAGGGGGCGCGCCTCGCTGAACACGGCAGGCGGTGCCGGCTGCGCAGTTGCAGCGCTGGCGAGCAGCGTTGCTGCAAGGAGCGTGCGGATCATGGTCACTCCGCCGCCAGTGCTGCCGCCGCCGGCACGGCCTGCGGGCCGCGGATCAGGCCGCCGGGCAGGGCACCGGTCATGGTGCCGTCGCGGAAGGTCACCTGGCCGCACTTGATGGTGGCGACATAGCCGTCGGCCTTCTGCAGCAGGCGCTTGCCGCCGGCCGGCAGATCGAAGGCCAGCCACGGCTTGCCCAGTTTCAGCCGGTCCATGTCGATGATGTTGAGATCGGCCAGATAGCCCGGCGCAATCAGCCCGCGATCATTGAGGCCATAAAGCCGGGCCGTGTCATGGCATTGGCGGCGGACGGCGTTCTCGATCGTCACCGTGCCGCGTTTGCGATCGCGCACCCAATGTTGCAGCAGGAACGTCGGCGAGGCGGCATCGCAGATGGTGCCGCAGTGCGCGCCGCCGTCCGAAAGCGAAATCACCACATCGTCGCGATCCAGCAGGCCTTCGACAAAATCGAGATTGCCATCGGCGTAGTTCAGGATCGGGAAATAGATGAAGCCGGTGCCGCCATTGGCGGTGAGCAGATCATAGGCATATTCCGCCGGCGGCTTGCCGGCCGCGGCGGCGCGGGCGGCGACGGTTTCCGCTTGGGTCGGCTCATAATCGAAGCCGTCACCCATTTCATAATGCAGGCCAAAGCCTTGCGCGACCGCCATCAGCAGCATCTGCACATCGGATTCCGGATAGACATCCGGCTCAGCGAGCAGCTTGGCCTTCCATTCGGGGTTGGAGATGCAGGCCCATTGTTCGTCCCACGGGGCCGCATCGATCGCGGCCCAGCTCGGCTTGAACTTGAACGGGTGCACGGTGCCGCGCCAGGCCATCAGGATGCCATTGCCGCGCAGTGCGATCTGGGCGACGATATTGGCGCCGTCCGCATTGGCGCGGGCCGTTTCGGCCATCTGTTCTTCCCAGGGCAGTTCCTTGGCGATGCTCTGCAGCATGGCGAAGGTGACCGGCAGCCCGGTTTCGCGGCTCATTTGCGCCATCCAGCCGAATTCATCCCATTCGCGCTTCAGATCGCTGGCCATCTCGAACACGCCATGGCCCACCTCGCCCATGGCGCGGCCGATGGCGATCAATTCGTCCTTCTCAGCCGTGGTGCCCGGCACCAGCTCGCCATCGATGCTCTTGTGCAGGATGGTGCGGCTGGTAGAAAAACCCAGCGCGCCGGCCCGCACGCCGTCGGCCACGATGGCCGCCATGGCAGCGATGTCATCTTCGGTTGGCTTTTCGTTGCGGGCGCCGCGTTCGCCCATCACATAGGCGCGCACCGCGCCGTGCGGCACATGCGTCGCCACATCGATGGTGCGCGCCTTCTTTTCCAGCGCGTCGAGATATTCGGGGAAGGTCTCCCAATCCCAGGTCAGGCCTTCGGCCAGCGCCGTGCCGGGGATATCCTCCACGCCTTCCATCAGGCCGATCAGCCATTGATGGCGATCCGGCGCGGCCGGGGCAAAGCCGACGCCGCAATTGCCCATCACCACCGTCGTCACACCGTGCCATGATGACGGCGCCATTTCGGCATCCCAGGTCGCCTGGCCATCATAATGGGTGTGGATATCGACAAAGCCCGGCGTCACCATCAGACCGGCCGCGTCGATCTCTTCGCGGCCCGGCACGCTGATGTGGCCGACGGCGGTGATCCGCCCGCCATCCACGGCGATATCGCCCACAAATCGCGGGTTGCCGCTGCCATCGACGATGGTGCCGCCGCGAATGACCAGATCATGCATGTTGCGCCCCTCCCATGGGAAAGCCGCAGCATGACAGACTATGGCTGGCCTGCAACCCGGTGGGTTTGTCAGGCGCGGCCGGGGGTGGGGGCCGGGCCAGGGGCAACCGCCGCTGGATCGGGGGTTGCCGGGGCAGGATCGGCGTCCACCCGGCCCCAGGCGTCAGGATCGGCCACGGGCGCCGGACGGCTTTCGTCAAAGCGGCATCCGGCCAGGGCGAATAACAGCAGCAGGGGAATGAGACGCATGCAGTGCAATAAGGGCTCGCGGTGTCGAATCACAAGAGGGCCCGTGCGGCAATCTCTGCGCCATGGCCGTCATATTTCGGCAATCGGCAGGCTTCATTGCCTGTTGCCGGCAACCCGGCTAAGGCGCGGCGCATGAGCAACCAGGTCACTTCCACGGGCGATGAAGCACCGATCGAACGCTTTGACCAGTTGATGGCGGTGTTCGAAGGCGGCGCGAAGCCGAAGGCTGCATGGCGGATCGGTACCGAGCATGAAAAATTCGTGTTCCGCAAGGCTGATCATGGCGCGCCGACCTATGACGAACCTGGGGGCATCCGTGATCTGCTGATGGGGATGACGCGGTTCGGCTGGGAACCAATTTATGAAGGCGAGAATGTCATCGCGCTGAAGGGTGCAGACGGCAACATCAGCCTGGAACCGGCCGGTCAGTTCGAATTGTCGGGCGGGCAACTGGTCGATCTGCACGGCACCTGCGCCGAATCCAATCGCCACCTGCGCCAATGTCGCGAAATCGGCGATGAACTCGGACTGGGTTTCCTCGGGCTCGGCTTCTGGCCAGACAAGGCGCGTGCCGATCTGCCGGTGATGCCCAAGGGGCGCTATGCGATCATGCTGCGCCACATGCCGCGGGTCGGCAATCTGGGCCTCGACATGATGATGCGCACCTGCACCATCCAGACCAATCTGGATTATGGCTCCGAAGCCGACATGGTGAAGAAATTCCGCGTCAGCCTTGCCCTGCAACCGCTGGCCACGGCCCTGTTCGCCAATTCACCGTTCACCGAGAATGCGCCCAACGGCTTCAAATCGTTTCGCAGCCATATCTGGACCGACACCGATCCGGCACGCACCGGTGTGCTGCCCTTCGTGTTCGAAGACGGGTTCAGCTATGAACGTTATTGCGACTATGCGCTCGATGTGCCGATGTACTTCGTCTACCGCGACGGCCGTTACATCGATGCCGCCGGGCACAGTTTCCGCGATTTCCTGGCCGGCAAGCTGGCGGTGCTGCCCGGCGAAGTGCCGCGCCTCGCCGATTGGAAGGATCATCTGACCACCGCCTTCCCCGAAGTGCGGATGAAGTCCTATCTGGAAATGCGCGGCGCCGATGGTGGACGCTGGGATCGCATCTGCGCGCTGCCGGCGCTGTGGGTCGGTCTGCTCTATGATCAGACGGCGCTGGATGCCGCCTGGGATCTGGTCAAGCACTGGACACCAGCCGATCATGACCGCCTGCGCCGCGAAGTGCCGGCACTGGCGCTGGGCGCAGCCAGCCCCAGTGGCGGCACGCTGCAGGATCTGGCGCGCGAAGTGCTGAAAATCGCCGATGCCGGTCTGGCGGCGCGGGCACGGTTGAATGATGCCGGCGACAGCGAGCAAGGCTTTCTGGGTCCGCTGCGCGAGATTGTCGCCAGCGGCCTGACCAACGCCGATCGCCTGCTCGGCTTGTATAACGGTGCCTGGGGCGGCGACATCACCCGCATCTACGACACAGAGGCTTACTGAAAGACACACCCCCGATATAATCGTGCTGCCACTGCTGCTTGCCCACAATATCAGGGCATTTTGCCTCTTGACCCGCCGCCGTTTGCGAAACAGCATGAGACATTGATCACGATCTCAGCCAGCCCACTTCGGGAACAGGCCAGACGCTGATCCTGTTCGGGGAGGATATCGATGTCGTCTTTGCGGCTGCGCTCAGGTTGTGCGCTTTTTGCTTTGGTTGCGGGAACATTCTACGGCGCGACGGCGCAGGCCCAGTCGGCCGATCAGGCCCAGGCAGCGGCCGCGCCCGCCGCCGAGGAACAGGCCGATACCGAAATCGTCGTCACCGGCAGCTTCATTCGCGGCACCCGTGAAGACGCCGCGGTGCCGGTCGATGTGTTCACCGCCGATGATCTCAACAAGCAGGGCATCAGCTCGCCGCTGGAATTCATCAAGCAGTTGCCGTCCGTTGGCGCGTCGCTGGGCGATACCAACCAATTCTCCACGGCGGCCCAGGGTTTCCAGGGCAATGGCTCGCTGAACCTGCGCGGCCTTGGCCCCACCCGCACGCTGGTGTTGTTCAATGGTCGCCGCACGGTGCTGGCGCCTGGTGACGGCTTTGCGGATACCAACCTGATCCCGATCTTCGCGCTGGCGAACATCGAAGTGCTGAAGGATGGCGCGGCCGCCACCTATGGTTCCGATGCCATCGCCGGCGTGGCCAACTTCGTCACCCGCAAGGATTTCAATGGCGCGGTGCTGCAGGGCGATTTCGATGCCATCAGCGGCTCGCGCGGCAACTGGACGATGTCGGCGCTGGTCGGCCACACGTTCGGCAAGGTCAATCTGATGGTCGGTGGCGGCTGGCAGCACCGCTCCACCCTGCCCAGCTTCAGCCGCGATTTCAGCCGCACGCCCTATGCGGTGAACCCGTCCGCCTGGTCGGCATCCAGCAATCCGGGCGTCTTTGCCGCGGTTTATGGGGGCATTGCGCCGATCACCGTCCGCGATGGCGGCACCACCGCTTGCCCGGCGGTTGGCGGCATCAACGATACAAGCGGCGCCGGCGGCACCGGCCTGCCGATCTGCCGCTTCAGCTTCCTGCCATGGAACAACATCATCGAAGAGGAAGACCGCTACCAGGCCTATGCCCAGATGGATGCGGAACTGTCGGACCGCACCAAGTTCCACGCCGAATTCACCTTTGCGCAGACCGATACGACCATCGGTCAGTCGCCGTCCTTCCCGCCGATCCAGGGCCCGACCGGGTCGGGCAGCACCAGCCGTTTCACGGTCAGCCCCAACAACCCCGGTGTGCCGGCCTTCCTGGCCCAGAACGGCCTGCCGACCCCGACCGTCGCGCAACCGCTGAATGCGATCTCCGTTGTGCTGTGGCGACCGTTCGGCTGGCTGGGCAATCCGTCCGAGCCGGTGCGCGGCGCCGGTCTGGGCTTTGCCCAGAACAAGAGCTATCGCCTGTCGGGCGGGATCAACCACGAGTTCAACGACAATTTCCGCGCCGAGCTGTTCGCCACATGGTGGCGGTCCGAACGCAATGCCGCCTCGCGTGACATGGTGGGCTCGCGCCTGCAGAATGCCCTCAACGGCCTTGGCGGCGCCAACTGCAACGTCGGTGCCAACACGCCGGGGCTGAATGGCTGCCAGTGGTTCAATCCGTTCATCAACGCCGGGCAGCCGGTGTCGATCCAGGGCCTGAACAATCCCAATTATGTGCGCGGCGCCGAAAACTCGGCGGATCTCATCAATTTCATCCAGCCCTACGCCGGCACGCGCCAGGTCGAGGAACAACTGGTCGTCGATGCGATCTTCTCGGGCGAAACCGCGATCGATCTGGGCGGCGGGCCGATCGCCTATGCCTTTGGTGCCCAGTATCGCGGCAACGAATGGTCGTCGCGGCCGCTCGCCCCGATCTCCGATGCCAACATCAACCCTTGCTTCCGCGAAGGCGATCTCAGCTGCGTCGGCACCCCGACCCAGGGCGTCGGACCGTTCATCTTCCTCGGCGTGACGCGTCCGGAAACCGTGCGCCAGAATGTGAAGGCGATCTTTGCCGAAGTGAAGGTGCCGATCACCGACACGCTGGAGTTCACCGGCGCGGCCCGTTACGAAGATTATGGCGGCACGGTCGGTTCCACCTTCAATCCGAAGGGCGCGGTGCGCTGGAACCCCACGGACTGGCTGGTCCTGCGCGGTTCGGCCGGCACCACCTTCCGCGGTCCGCTCGCCAACCAGGTGGTCAACAACCAGATCACCTCGCTGGCTGGCATCCAGGCCGCTGCCAACGGCTTCCGCTCGGTGGACATTTTCGGCAACACCAGCGATCTCGCGCCGGAAACCGCCTTCACCTACAATGTCGGTGCCGTGATCACCACGTCGGGCTTCACGGTCTCGGCTGATTACTGGAGCTTCGATGTCGATGGCCGCATCACCACCACGCCCGGCCAGGCGATCGCCTCGGCCGTGGTGCCGGGTTTCAACGGCCTCGGCCTGGCCAACTGCAGCAGCGTGTTCGCCAATCTGATCACCTTCCAGGGTGGGTGCGTGCAGGGCGTGACCAACGGCAATGCCATCAGCCGCGTCCGCACCGACTGGGTGAACGGCCCCAATCTGAAGACCAGCGGCATCGACCTGTCGTTCGATTACAAGACCGATCTTGGCCCCGGAAAGCTGAACGTCGGCGCGCAGGCCAGCATCGTGCTCGATTACACCTTCGCCGACTTCATCTTCCGCGGCGTGCTGGTGCAACCCGGCTATCAGGCCAAGGGCTTCACCAACTATCTGCGCGATCCGCTCACCGTCTCGCCGCTACGCGCCACCGGCTGGATCAACTATTCGCTGCCGCGCTTCAACGCCCGCTATCAGGCGCGCTATGTCGGTGGTGTCGATGACGATCGCTGCGTTGGCCTGGCCAACTGCGTCAGCACCAATTTCGGGCCGACCAACTTCGGCGCGGTGGTGAAGAGCTTCACGCAGCATGACATCAACGTGCAGTACGACATCCCGATGGGCGGGGTGACCACCCAGCTGCAGTTCGGCATCGACAATTTCACCAATGCCGATCCGCCCGCCTCGCGCCTGGAACTGTCCTATGATCCGTTCATCGGCAACCCGCTGGGCCGTGTGTATCGCTTCGGCCTCCGCGTGATCATGTAACGCATGCAGGGCCGCTGCCTTTCGGCAGCGGCCCTTCAAACATGTCGGCAAATTGCGACGGCGCGGCCCTTACAGGCCGCGCCGCACGCATGCATACAGGGCAACGGCGGCCGCGTTCGACACGTTCAGGCTTTCAACGCCGCTGATCGGCAGCTTGGCCACCACGTCGCAGTTCTGGACGGTCAGCGGCCGCAGCCCTTCGCCTTCGCTGCCCAGCACCAGCGCGGCCTGGCTGGTGCTCAGTGCCGCCTCCACCGTCATCTCGGCCGCACCGTCCAGCGCGATGCGCCAGAAACCGGCCTCGCCGATCTCGCCAAGTGCCCGCGCCAGATTGACCGTGCGCACCCACGGCAACTGCTCCAGCGCGCCGCTGGCACTGCGCGCCAGCACGCCGGTCTCCGCCGGGCTATGGCGATCCTGCGTCACCAGCGCGCGGGCACCGAACGCCAGCGCCGATCGCATGATGGCCCCCACATTGTGCGGATCAGTGACCTGGTCCAGCACCACGATCGGGCGATTGTCGCCATCATCGGCCTGCGCAAGGATTTCGTCGAGCCAGGCTGATTCGAGCGGCTCCACCTCCAGCACGAACCCCTGGTGCGGCGCATCCAACGGGCACAGCCGGCCCAGATCATGGTCATCGCCATATTGCACGTTCAGGCCCGGCGGCAGTTCGATGGTCTTGGCGCTGGCCGGGGTCAGCCACAATTTGCGCAATTCGCGCTCCGGATTGTCGAGCGCGGCGAACACCGCATGCCGGCCATACAGGCGCGGGAACGGGCTTTTCTGGCCCTGCTGGGATTTGGGATGCGGTCGACGGCCCATGATTGCTGCCTTGGCTGAACCGGCACCGGGCCGAACTGGCAACCGAAAGCTGGTGGAGGGGGTTGGATTTGAACCAACGTAGGGTGAAACCCGGCAGATTTACAGTCTGCTGCCATTGACCGCTCGGCCACCCCTCCACTGCCTTTCGGGCAAGGCGCTTGCCAAGCAGGCACCGTGCGGGAGGCGGCCTAGTGCGGCAGGTCAGCCCGCCTGTCAACGGGGGTTTTCTGTTCGCCGTCTATCCGCGATCCGGCACCACCCGGTCGCGCCCCAGTCGCTTAGCGGTGTACAGCGCGCTATCGGCCCGCTCGATCAACTGGTCGGCGCTTTGCGGGTGGCGATGTTCGGCCACGCCGGCCGAAAAGCTGATGCGGCCCATGCTGCTGCCATCCACGGCGCTGCGCAGCACCTGCGCGGCCAGATCGGCCCGGATGCGATCGATGCGCCCGGCGGCGGCCTGCACGCTCACGCCCGGCAGCAGGCCGACGAACTCCTCGCCGCCCAGTCGGCCGACGGCGCCGCCATCCGCCTCCAGCCGCTCGGCCATGTGCCCGGCCACAAACCGCAGCACATCATCACCCATGGCGTGGCCGAACCGATCATTGAACCGCTTGAAATGATCGATATCCACCACCGCCAGCGCCAGTGGCACGCCCGATGCCACAGCCTCGCCTTGCGCCTTTTCGATGGCGGCCATGATGCCGCGGCGGTTGAGCACGCCGGTCAATGCATCCGTCACCGCGGCGCGTTCGGCCTGGATCAGCTTGTCGGCCAACGCACGGGTTTCACTGGCGGCCTGGTCCAGCTCCTCGATCAGGCGGGCATTGGCGGCCTGCACCAGCGACGTCGCCTGGCTCAATTGCTCCAGCAGTGCGCCCAGGCTGGCGGCGTCCATCGGCCCGGCTAGCCGTTCGCCGCCATCGGCAATGGCGCGGCCGTAATCGGCCAGATCGGTCTGCCCGCTTTCGATCCGCCGCCCCAGCGCCTCGGCCTGGTCATGCGCCTCGGCGATCAACTGGTTGACCTGTGCCTCGCTCATCTGGCCCAGATGCGTTTCGCGCAGCGCCAGCAACGCAGCCAGCGTCAGCGCGCCATGCGCCAGCGCGCGATCGATGGCCAGCGACAGTTCATGATCATCGTCGCGCACATAGCGCCACAGCACATCATACACCGCCGGCTCCGGCGGCAGCCCGCTGGACAGCAGCAGCGCGCGGATCTGATCGAACCAGGCCATCGCGCCCGTTCCCGCTGGAAATCCGCCAGCCGAAGTCCTGACATCGGCCGGCGGCGGCACCGAGGCGACGGCCTGCATCGGCCCTGGCTGATGTTGCATGGTGTTGGACCCTTCTGCCGCTGCGATCTGCCCATCGGGAAACGGCGGAGAGGGCGGGGGGTTAAGCGGGTGGGTGGGGTTTTTGCGGGGGGGAACCCGCTCAACGCGAGGAACGGCCGGCGGCGGAGCCGCCGGGTCCGTTTGCCTTGGTTGCACGGAGGACGTGAAGGCAGGAAGCAAGAGCGCGGCAAAGCCGCGCCGTCGAAGCTGTTCGGTTGGCGGAAGGGCCAACCGCCAGCCCGGCCGATCTTGCCGGAGTCGGCAAATAGCTGCGCTATTTGCGCGCCCGGCTGCGATTTGGAGCGGGTAGCGGGAATCGAACCCGCATGGCCAGCTTGGAAGGCTGGAACTTTACCACTAAGCTATACCCGCATTGCCGCCGCTCATACGGCAGCAGACACGCGGTTTCAATGCCCGGTTGCCCCCATGCTTCGCGCGCCTCTTGCGCCGCCCTGCCAGCCACTTTATAGCCCGCATCCCGCGCCTAGGAGTGTAGCTCAGTTGGTAGAGCATCGGTCTCCAAAACCGAGGGCCGGGGGTTCGAGCCCCTCCACTCCTGCCAGCGGGCCGGTGATGAACGTGCAAACCACGGGAATCATTGGCTTGTTGGCTTGAAAACGTGGCGCGGGATGCTTCGCAGAGTGCCGGCCTCGGGGTAGCCCGAGCCGGTTATTGGTGTTGCTGGCAGGCTTGCCATCCGTGGCGGGTTGATTCGATTTGGTGTTGAACAGGAAGATGGGCGCGTGAGCGAAGCAAAGGCCGAAGTTGCGAAAAAGCCCCGGGTGTCCCCGGCGGAGTTCGTGCGCCAGGTGCAAACCGAAACGCGCAAGATCGCCTGGCCCACTGTGCCCGATACGGTGCGCATGACGATCATGGTGATGATCATGACCACCATCTTGTCGGTGTTCTTCCTCGGCATCGATCAGGTGCTGGGCCGCACCGTCAAATTCCTGCTCAGCCTCGCAGCCTGAGGATCTTCATGTCACGCTGGTACATCATCCACGCCTATTCCGGCTTTGAAAACAAGGTGAAGGAGGCCATCCTCTCCGAAGCCCGCCGCATGGGCCTCGAAGCCTTCATCGATGCGGTCGAAGTGCCGGCCGAAACCGTTACCGAAGTGGTGAAGGGCAAGAAGCGCGCGGTCGAACGCAAATCGATGCCGGGCTATGTGCTCGCCAAGCTCGCCATGACCGACGATGTCTATCACCTCGTCAAGAACACCCCCAAGGTCACCGGATTCCTGGGCCAGCAGAACAAGCCGCAGCCGATCACCGAAGCCGAAGCGGCGCGCATGCTGAACACCAAGACCGAGGAAACCCCGGCGGCCAAGATCAAGAAGAAGGCCAATTTCGAGATCGGCGACAGCGTGCGCGTGCTCGATGGCCCGTTTGCCAGTTTCAACGGCCTGGTCGAGGAAATCGACTACGACCATGGCCGCGTCAAGGTTTCGGTGTCGATCTTCGGCCGGGCAACGCCCGTCGAACTCGGCTTCGAACAGGTGGAAAAGCAGAAGTAATTCAGCCTTTCCCCCATCACGTGGGAGGCCGGTCGCCCCGGCCGCTATCACCACACAGCAAGGAGTGGCCCGATGGCCAAGAAGATTACAGGTTATGTGAAATTGCAGGTGAAGGCCGGCATGGCCAACCCTTCGCCGCCGATCGGCCCGGCCCTGGGCCAGCGCGGCGTCAACATCATGGAATTCTGCAAGCAGTTCAACGCCAAGACCGAGAGCCTGGAAAAGGGCACGCCGATCCCGACCGTGATCACCGTGTTCGCCGATCGCTCGTTCAGCTTCATCACCAAGCTGCCGCCGGCGTCGTACATGCTGAAGCAGGCCGCCGGCCTGAAATCGGGCGGCACCACGCCGGGCAAGGGCGCTGCGGTCGCCAAGATCAAGCAGTCGCAGATCCGCGAGATCGCCCAGAAGAAAATGCCCGATCTGAATGCCAACAACATCGAAATGGCAATGAAGACGATCGAAGGTTCGGCCCGCGCAATGGGCCTCGAAGTGGTGGAGGGCTGATCACATGGCAACAACCAAGAAAGCCAAGGCCCTGGCCGCTGCGGTTGACCGCGAGAAGCTCTATGGCGTCGATGAAGCCCTGACCCTGGTGAAGAACCTGGCCACCGCCAAGTTCGATGAAACCATCGAAGTCAGCTTCAACCTGGGCGTCGATCCGCGTCACGCCGATCAGATGGTGCGCGGCGTCGTCACCCTGCCCAGCGGCACCGGCAAGACCGTGCGCGTCGGCGTGTTCGCCCGCGGCGCCAAGGCCGAAGAAGCCCTCGCTGCTGGCGCCGATGTCGTTGGTGCCGAAGACCTGCTGGAAGCCGTGCAGGGCGGGAACATCGATTTCGATCGCTGCATCGCCACGCCCGACATGATGGGTCTGGTCGGCCGTCTCGGCAAGGTGCTGGGCCCCAAGGGCCTGATGCCCAACCCCAAGCTCGGCACCGTGACGATGAACGTCGCTGCGGCTGTCGAAGCGGCCAAGGGCGGCCAGGTCGAATATCGCGTCGAAAAGGCCGGCATCATCCACGGCATCCTCGGCAAGGCGAGCTTCGAAAAGGACGCCTTGCGCGCCAATTTCGATGCGCTGCTCGATGCCGTGGTCAAGGCCAAGCCGACCGGCGCCAAGGGCAAGTATCTGCTCAAGGTCGCGGTCAGCTCGTCGATGGGCACCGGCATCAAGGTCGATCCGTCGTCGACCGGCCAGACGGCCTGATCAACCGCGACTGAACAAGCGAACGGGCCGGGGCGCGGTGCGCCCCGGCCCGTTCTGCCTTTTGCGGGGCCGGCGGTTTCCCGCGCGCCACTTGACTCCGGGCCGCTGGCCGCCTAACGCGCCATTTCCTGTTCGGCCCGCAATGGCCGGGCAACCGTCCGAGATTGCAGGTGCGTTCGCGCTTAAGCCACCAGGGCCTGCATGAGACGAGGCAAGTTTTTCTCCGGCTGGCGTTCGCGCCGTGGCCGGGACTGCGTTCGGGCCATCTCAGATGCGCACGGCGTTGGCAACGATCCTCTTCGGACGGGCCTGGGGCCCGCCGCCTTCCACATCGGAATCTGGCAGCTTGCAGGCCCATCGAGCCGGCAAGGCGCTTGGCGCTTTGTCATAACCCGCGCCGATGCGGGCCTTCGGGCCGGCGGATGCGCTCAACCTGTCAAGGAGTGAGCATGGATCGCACCCAAAAAAGCGAAGCCATCTCCAAGCTGGCGAAGACGCTCACCGAAACTTCGGTGGTCGTGGTCGCGCGCAACCATGGCCTGACCGTCGCGCAAGCAAGCGATCTCAGGAACCGGATGCGTGCGGCCGGCGCCAACTTCAAGGTGACGAAGAACCGTCTGGCGCGCATCGCGCTCGAGGGCACACCCTACCAGCCGCTTGGCGCGCTGCTCACCGGCCCGTGCGGGCTGGCGACCTCGGCCGATCCGGTGGCTGCCGCCAAGATCGTGGTGGAATTCGCCAAGACGACCGACAAGTTCGAAATCGTCGGCGGCGCCATGGGCAGCACGCTGCTCGATGTGAACGGCGTCAAGGCCCTGGCCGAACTGCCGTCGCTGGATGAACTGCGTGCCAAGATCATTGGTCTGGTCAATGCACCGGCGACCAAGCTGGCCCAGCTCGCCAACGCCCCGGCCGCCAAGCTGGCCCGCGTCTTTGCGGCATATGCCGACAAGGACAAAGAAGCCGCCTGAGCCGTTTCGAACCCAAACGCTAACTGAAAACATTGGAGATTACCATGGCTGACCTGAATTCGATCGTTGACCAGCTTTCCGCCCTGACCGTGCTGGAAGCCGCTGACCTCGCCAAGATGCTGGAAGAAAAGTGGGGCGTGTCCGCCGCTGCGGCGGTTGCCGTGTCGGCTGGCCCGGCCGCCGCTGCTGGCCCGGTTGTTGAAGAGCAGACCGAGTTCGACGTGATCCTCACCGGCGACGGTGGCAAGAAGATCAACGTCATCAAGGAAGTCCGCGCCATCACCGGCCTGGGCCTCACCGAAGCCAAGACGCTGGTCGAATCCGCGCCGAAGGCCGTCAAGGAAGGCATCAGCAAGGCTGACGCCGAGAAGATCAAGAAGCAGCTGGAAGAAGCCGGCGCGACTGTCGAACTCAAGTAAGTCGTTGCGGCAACGCCGCCCGATTTGCCGAGTTGAAGGAAAGGGGCTGCCTCGCAAGGGGCAGCCCTTTTTCTTGCCACTTTCCCCAAGGCCTGTCGGGCGGAAAGGTGAGGGGAGAAGTCGACACTGATGGGCAGGCAACGGCGCTGTGCGTCACGCCGGGCTTGGGCAAGCAGGGGGCAGCCGCCATGAAAGAAGGGCGCCTGCGTGTCCGCAAGCGCCCCCGATCCCATCATTCAGCCCCTGATCAGAAGTGGAAGACCACGCCGGCCATTGGGCGGATATTGTCGAAGTCCATGGTTTCCACGGAGATGCGGAACCGCGGCCCGGCCCGGCCGGTGACGCCGCCAAGGCCGATATCCCGCGGGCCGAATTCGGCGCCGATGCCCCACACCCAATCCTTGCGGTCGGGAAAGCCGCGGCTGTTGCGGGCGTCGATCCAGGTATAGCCGGCGCTGGCATAGAACATGCCGCTGTCGCCGGCCCGGAAACCAGCGCGGCCACGCGCGCCATATTCCCAGCGGATGTCGCCGAAACCGCGCGCACCATGGCCTTCCACGCCGACGAACAGCGGCCCAAGCGGAATGTTGACACCGACAACACCGCCGACCAGCGCGCCATCGAAGCGGCGCGATTGCACGCCATTGGCATCGGTGGTGCGATCAAAGCTGTTGTAGCCGCCGACCACGCCGAAATAGGGCTCGATCCCGAAGGCCTTGGAGCCATCAGGACTGGTCGGTCCGTCGTTCTGTGTGGTGGGCTGCGGTGACGGGTCCATCGTGTTCTGGGCGACGGCCGGGGCAGACGTGATGGTCAGCGCAAGCGCGCTGGTGATGAGCAGGGATTTCATGGGGTTCTTTCTTCAAAACGCGGGTGGCGGGGGCGGCCACTGCAACACTCAACCCGTCGAAGGTGGCGATGGTTCCGCGGTGGCAATGCTGGCTGCCGGCGTGTTGCCGCACTGCAACACAGGCGCAGCGGGGCTTGGCGGTCACGTCCCCCCTTTCGCAAATCCAACAAAGCGCCTATGGGGCGGCCATCGACCGGTCGGGGGCTGATTCCCCGTCCGGGCCGACACGCTTCGAGACACGGCCTGCTGCGCGATCGGGCCGCGACGGATGGAAGGGTGACGGCAATTTAATCGCCAGTGACCGTGCGACATACCGCAGCAGTGGTGTGACGTGCGGGTTTTGCTGTTTTTCCGGCACTCCCCCTGCCGGGCACATGAAGAAGGCGACCGACACCGATGGCCACCCAGATGAAGCCGCCCCAGGGCGTCAAGCCGTTCAACAGCCGCCGCCGCATCCGCAAGAGCTTTGGCCAGATCGGCGAAGTCGTGCAGATGCCCAACCTCATCGAGGTGCAGCGCGAAAGCTATGAGCAGTTCCTGCGCTCCAATCCGGCCACCGCCTATGTCTCGGGCCTGGAAAAGACCCTGCGTTCGGTGTTCCCGATCCGCGATTTCGCCGGCACCGCCGAGCTGGATTTCGTGCATTACGAACTGGAAGAGCCGAAATATGATGTGGACGAGTGCCGTCAGCGCGGCATGACCTATGCGGCGCCGATGCGCGTGACGCTGCGCCTGATCGTCTTTGAAGTGGATGCCGATACCGAAACCCGCTCCGTGCTCGATATCAAGGAGCAGGACGTGTACATGGGCGACATGCCGCTGATGACGCAGAACGGCACGTTCATCGTCAACGGCACCGAGCGCGTGATCGTCAGCCAGATGCACCGTTCACCGGGCGTGTTCTTCGATCATGATCGCGGCAAGACGCATGCGTCGGGCAAATATCTGTTTGCCGCCCGGGTCATCCCCTATCGCGGATCGTGGCTGGATTTCGAATTCGACGCCAAGGACATCGTCAACGTCCGCATCGATCGCAAGCGCAAGCTGCCGGTCACCAGCCTGCTCTATGCGCTGGGCTGGAACAGCGAAGAAATCCTCAACCTGTTCTACAAGCGCGTGGTGTGGGTGCGCGGCACCAGCCCGACCGGCCAGGCCGGCTGGGTGGTGCCCTTCGTCGAAGCCAGCTGGCGCAATGCCAAGCCGACCTTTGACGTGGTCAATGCCGACACCGGCGAGATCATCTTCCCGCAGGGCACCAAGATCACGCCGCGCATGGTGCGCAAGGCCGGCAGCGATGGCATGACCGCGCTGCTGATCCCGACCGAGGAAATCTTCGGCCGTTACTCGGCGTTCGATCTGATCAACGAAGCCACCGGCGAAATCTACATCGAAGCCGGTGACGAGCTGACCGCCGAAAATCTGGAGCGCATCGATCGCGCCGGCCAGACCAGCATCGAACTGCTCGACATCGATCATGTTCAGGTCGGTCCGTGGATCCGCAACACGCTGATGGCCGACAAGGTGGAAGAGCGCGACCATGCGCTCGCCGAAATCTACCGCGTCATGCGTCCCGGCGAGCCGCCGACGCGCGAAACCGCCGAAGCCATGTTCGCCGGCCTGTTCTTCGATCCGGATCGCTATGATCTGTCGGCGGTCGGCCGCGTCAAGATGAACATGCGCCTCAATCTGGATTGCCCGGATGATGTGACGGTGCTGCGCCGCGAGGATATCGCGACCGTGGTCAAGACCCTCGTTGAGCTGAAGGACGGCAAGGGCGAAATCGACGACATCGACAATCTCGGCAACCGCCGTGTCCGTTCGGTGGGCGAATTGCTGGAAAACCAGTATCGCGTCGGCCTGCTGCGCATGGAACGCGCCGTGAAGGAGCGCATGAGCAGCGTCGATATCGACACGGTCATGCCCAACGATCTGATCAACGCCAAGCCGGCGGTGGCGGCGGTGCGCGAATTCTTCGGCTCCTCGCAGCTGTCGCAGTTCATGGACCAGACCAATCCGCTGTCGGAAGTCACCCACAAGCGTCGCGTGTCGGCGCTTGGGCCGGGCGGTCTGACCCGTGAGCGCGCCGGCTTCGAAGTGCGCGACGTCCACCCGACGCACTATGGCCGCATCTGCCCGATCGAAACGCCGGAAGGCCCGAACATCGGCCTGATCAACAGCCTGGCGACCTTCAGCCGGGTGAACAAGTACGGCTTCATCGAAACCCCGTATCGCAAGGTCATCGATACCAAGCTGACCGACGAAGTCGTCTATCTGTCGGCCATGGAAGAAGCCCGCCACACCATCGCGCAGGCCAATGTCGGCATCGGTGCCGACGGCAAGTTCCTCGACGATCTGGTGTCGTCGCGTGAAGCCGGCGAATTCCTGATGGCACCGAAGAACCAGATCACGCTGGCCGACGTGTCGCCGAAGCAGCTGGTGTCGGTCGCGGCCTCGCTGATCCCGTTCCTGGAAAACGATGACGCCAACCGCGCCTTGATGGGCTCGAACATGCAGCGCCAGGCCGTGCCGTTGGTGAAGGCGGAATCGCCGTTCGTCGGCACCGGCATGGAAGGCACGGTTGCCCGCGATTCCGGCGCCGCCATCGGCGCCAAGCGCGGCGGCATCGTCGATCAGGTCGATGCGGCCCGCATCGTCATCCGCGCCACCGAAGAGGTCGAACCCGGCAAGTCCGGCGTCGATATCTACACGCTGATGAAGTTCCAGCGGTCCAACCAGTCGACCTGCATCAACCAGCGTCCGCTGGTGACGGTGGGCGATATCGTGGCCAAGGGCGACATCATCGCCGATGGCCCGTCCACCGAGGACGGCGAACTGGCGCTGGGCCGCAACGTGCTCGTCGCGTTCATGCCGTGGAATGGCTACAACTACGAAGATTCGATCCTGATCAACGAGAAGATCGTCAAGGAAGACATCTTCACCTCGATCCACATCGATGAATTCGAAGTGATGGCCCGCGATACCAAGCTGGGCCCGGAAGACATCACCCGCGACATTCCCAACGTCGGTGAAGACGCGCTGGCCCGGCTCGACGAAGCCGGCATCGTCTATATCGGCGCCGAAGTGGAGCCGGGCGACATCCTGGTCGGCAAGATCACGCCCAAGGGCGAATCGCCGATGACCCCGGAAGAAAAGCTGCTGCGTGCCATCTTCGGCGAAAAGGCCAGCGATGTGCGTGACACCTCGCTGCGGTTGCCGCCGGGCGTGTCGGGCACCATCGTCGATGTGCGCATCTTCAACCGCCACGGCATCGACAAGGACGAACGTGCCCTGCAGATCGAGCGCGAGGAAATCGAGCGGCTCGAAAAGGATGCGGCCGACGAACGCGCCATCCTCGATCGCGCCACCTATGCCCGCGTGCGCGATGCGCTGCTCGGCCAGGAAGTGGTGGCCGCGCCCAAGGGCGTGAAGAAGGGCATCACCATCGATGACAGCCTGCTCGAAGAACAGCCGCGCCGTCTGTGGTGGCAGTTCGGCGTTGCCGACGATGCCATGCAGGCCGGCCTGGAAGCGTTGAAGGCGCAGTGGGACGAAGCCCACGCCAGCATCAATGCCAAGCTGGAAGACAAGAAGGGCAAGGTGCAGGCCGGTGATGAACTGCCGCCCGGCGTGCTGAAGATGGTCAAGGTGTTCGTCGCGGTGAAGCGCAAGCTGCAGCCGGGCGACAAGATGGCCGGCCGCCACGGCAACAAGGGGGTGATTTCCCGCATCCTGCCGCAGGAAGACATGCCGTTCCTCGCGGACGGCACCCCGGTCGATATCGTGCTCAACCCGCTGGGCGTGCCCAGCCGCATGAACGTCGGTCAGATCTTCGAAACCCACCTCGGCTGGGCCGCGCGCGGGTTGGGCAAGAAGATTGCGGAGATGCTTGAAAACATCAACGCCACGATGACCCAAGGTTCGGCGGACGAAATCCGCGAGCTGTTCAAGGCGATCTATGGCCCGCAATATGGGCTGGACATTGCCGACATGGCCGATGAAGCGGTGGTCGAACTGGCGCGCAATCTCGTTGGCGGCGTGCCGATGGCGACGCCGGTGTTCGATGGCGCCAAGGAAAGCGACGTGTCGCACATGCTGGCGCTGGCCGGGCTGGATTCGTCGGGCCAGGTCGAATTGTTCGACGGCCGCACCGGCGATCAGTTCGATCGCAAGGTCACGGTGGGCTATATCTACATGCTCAAGCTGCACCATTTGGTGGACGACAAGATCCACGCCCGCTCGATCGGCCCCTACAGCCTCGTGACCCAGCAGCCGCTGGGCGGCAAGGCCCAGTTCGGTGGCCAGCGCTTCGGGGAAATGGAAGTGTGGGCGCTGCAGGCCTATGGCGCGGCCTACACCTTGCAGGAAATGCTCACCGTCAAGTCGGATGACGTCGTCGGCCGCACCAAGGTCTATGAAGCCATCGTCAAGGGTGACGACACGTTCGAAGCCGGCATCCCCGAAAGCTTCAACGTGCTGATCAAGGAAATGCGGTCCCTGGGCCTCAACGTCCAACTGCAGACCAACGAAGAGGTGGAGTGAGGCGCGGGCGCGGCGGTCCCCCACCGCCGCGCCACACCACCGCGCTTGCCCACAGCCTCCACGGAGATTGACCCATGAACGAAGTCACCAATTTCTTCTCGCCGGCCGCCAAGCCCGAGACGTTCGATCAGATCCAGATCGCCATTGCCAGCCCGGAACAGATCCGCAGCTGGTCGTTCGGCGAGATCAAGAAGCCGGAAACCATCAACTACCGGACGTTCAAGCCGGAGCGTGACGGCCTGTTCTGCGCGCGGATCTTTGGCCCGATCAAGGATTACGAATGCCTGTGCGGCAAGTACAAGCGCATGAAGTACAAGGGTATCGTCTGCGAGAAATGCGGCGTGGAAGTCACCGTTTCCAAGGTGCGCCGCGAACGCATGGGCCATATCGAACTGGCCGCGCCGGTTGCCCACATCTGGTTCCTGAAATCGCTGCCCAGCCGCATCGGCATGCTGCTCGACATGCAGCTCAAGCAGCTCGAGCGCGTGCTGTATTTCGAGCAGTATGTGGTCATCGATCCGGGCATGACGCCGTTCAAGAAGTTCGACCTCTTGACCGAGGACGAGCTGTTCACGGCGCAGGAAGAATATGGCGAAGACGCCTTCCAGGCCGGCATCGGCGCCGAAGCCATCCGCATCCTGTTGATGGAACTCGATCTTGAAGGCGAGATGGAAGTGCTGCGCGAGGAACTGCGCACCACCAAGTCCGAGCTGAAGCCCAAGAAGATCATCAAGCGGATGAAGGTGGTCGAAAGCTTCATCAATTCCGGCAACAAGCCGGAATGGATGGTGCTGACCGTGGTGCCGGTGATCCCGCCGGAACTGCGCCCGCTGGTGCCGCTGGATGGCGGCCGCTTTGCCACGTCGGATCTGAACGACCTGTATCGCCGCGTCATCAACCGCAATAACCGGTTGAAAAGGCTGATCGAACTGCGCGCGCCGGACATCATCGTGCGCAACGAAAAGCGCATGTTGCAGGAAGCCGTTGATGCGCTGTTCGACAACGGCCGCCGTGGCCGGACCATCACCGGCGCCAACAAGCGGCCGCTGAAGTCGCTTTCGGACATGCTCAAGGGCAAGCAGGGCCGCTTCCGCCAGAACCTGCTCGGCAAGCGCGTCGATTATTCCGGTCGTTCGGTGATCGTCACCGGCCCGGAACTCAAGCTGCATCAATGCGGCCTGCCCAAGAAGATGGCGCTCGAACTGTTCAAGCCGTTCATCTACTCGCGCCTCGACGCCAAGGGTCTTTCGATGACCCTGAAGCAGGCCAAGAAGTGGGTGGAAAAGGAGCGCAAGGAAGTCTGGGACATTCTCGATGAGGTGATCCGCGAGCATCCCGTGCTGCTGAACCGCGCGCCGACGCTGCACCGCCTGGGCATCCAGGCCTTCGAACCGGTGCTGATCGAGGGCAAGGCCATCCAGCTTCACCCGCTGGTCTGCGCCGCGTTCAATGCCGATTTCGATGGTGACCAGATGGCCGTGCACGTGCCGCTGAGCCTTGAGGCCCAGCTGGAAGCGCGCGTGCTGATGATGTCCACCAACAACATCCTCAGCCCCGCCAACGGCAAGCCGATCATCGTGCCGTCGCAGGACATGGTGCTCGGGCTCTATTATCTGTCGATGGAGCTGGAAGGCGAACCCGGCGAAGGCATGGCCTTTGCCGACATGGCCGAAGTGCACCAGGCGCTGTTCAACAAGAACGTCACCCTGCACACCAAGATCATCGCCCGCGTCAATCAGGCCGATGAAACCGGCAAGCTGTATGTGAAGCGCGTCAACACCACGCCGGGCCGCCTGCTGCTCGGCGAGACGCTACCGAAAAGCCACAAGGTGCCGTACGAAACCATCAACCGCCTGCTGACCAAGAAGGAATTGGGCGACGTCATCGACATCGTCTATCGCCACACCGGCCAGAAGGAGACGGTGCTGTTCGCCGATGCCATCATGGCGCTGGGCTTCCGCCACGCATTCCAGGCCGGCATCAGCTTCGGCAAGGATGACATGGTGATCCCGGTCGCCAAGATCCGTCTGGTCGATGAGACCAAGGCGGGCGTGAAGGATTTCGAACAACAATATCAGGACGGCCTGATCACCCAGGGTGAGAAGTACAACAAGGTCGTCGATGCCTGGGCGAAGTGCGGTGACCAGGTCGCCACCGAAATGATGAAGGAAATCAGCACGCCCAAGCAACTGGCCAATGGCCGGGTCGCGCCGATCAACTCCATCTACATGATGGCGCACTCCGGCGCGCGCGGCAGCCAGGCGCAGATGAAGCAGCTGGCCGGCATGCGCGGCCTGATGGCCAAGCCGTCGGGCGAGATCATCGAAACGCCGATCATCTCGAACTTCAAGGAAGGCCTCACCGTGCTGGAGTATTTCAACTCCACCCACGGCGCCCGCAAGGGTCTGGCCGACACCGCGCTGAAAACCGCCAACTCCGGCTATCTCACCCGCCGTCTGGTGGATGTGAGCCAGGATTGCGTGGTCGTCGAGGATGATTGCGAAACCCAGCGCGGCATGGTGATGAAGGCCATCGTCGAAGGCGGCAACACCATCGTGTCGCTCTCCGAGCGCATCCTCGGCCGCACCGTGCTGGTCGATATCGTCGATGCCAAGACCGGCGATGTCATGGCCCCGGCGGGCCATCTGCTCACCGAAGCCGATGTGGCGCGCATCGAAAAGGCCGCCGTGGCCGAAGTGAAGATCCGCTCGCCGCTGCTCTGCGAAACCAAGGGCGGCGTCTGCGGCACCTGCTATGGCCGCGATCTGGCGCGCGGGACCCCGGTGAACATGGGCGAAGCCGTCGGTGTCATCGCGGCGCAGTCGATCGGTGAGCCGGGCACGCAGCTGACCATGCGCACCTTCCACATCGGTGGTGCGGCCCAGGTGTCCGAACAATCGACGCTGGATGCGCCGGTTGACGGTGTCGTCGAATATCGCGGCATGGCCACGATTGGGGACAGCCGTGGTCGCAACATCGCCATGGCCCGCAACGGCGAACTGGTGATCCGCGATTCCGAAGGCCGTGAACGCTCGATCCACCGCATCCCTTATGGCGCCATCATCAATGTCGCTGAAGGTGTTGCGGTCACCAAGGGCGATCGCATGTCCGAATGGGATCCGTACACATTGCCGGTGATCACCGAAAAGGCCGGCAAGGTGAAGTATCAGGACATCATCGAAGGCGTGACGCTGAAGGAAGAGGTGGATGAAGCCACCGGCCTGGCCAACAAGGTGGTGACCGACTGGAAAACCGCCAGCAAGAAGGAAGATCTGCGGCCGCGCATCACCTTGCTGGATGAAACATCGGGCGAAACGGCGCGCTATCTGCTCGCCGTCGATGCGGTGTTGTCGGTGGCCGATGGCCAGATGGTGTCGGCCGGTGAAGTGCTGGCCCGCATCCCGCGCGCTGCCGCCAAGACGCGTGACATCACCGGCGGTCTGCCGCGGGTGGCCGAGCTGTTCGAAGCCCGCATCCCCAAGGACAATGCGGTGATCGCGCGCATCGATGGCCGCGTTGAATTCGGCAAGGATTACAAGACCAAGCGCCGGATCAACATCCGTCCCGAAGATGGTGGGGACCTGGCCGAATACATGGTGCCCAAGGGCAAGAACGTGGCGGTGCAGGAAGGAGATTTCGTGCGCAAGGGTGACTATCTGATCGATGGCAACCCCAACCCGCACGACATCCTGGAAGTGCTGGGTGTGGAGCCGCTGGCCGAATATCTCTGCGCCGAAATCCAGGAAGTCTATCGCCTGCAGGGTGTGCGCATCAACGACAAGCACATCGAAGTCATCGTGCGCCAGATGCTGCAGAAGGTGGAAATCACCGACAGCGGCGACACCACGCTGCTGGTGGGCGAACAGGTCGATCGCGAGGAAATGGACAGCGAAAACAGCAAGCTGGAGGCCGGTGGCCGCCATGCTGCTGGTAAGCCGGTGCTGCTGGGCATCACCAAGGCCTCGTTGCAGACCAAGTCGTTCGTGTCGGCCGCATCCTTCCAGGAAACGACCCGCGTGCTCACCGAAGCCGCTGTGCAGGGCAAGATCGATACCCTGACCGGCCTGAAGGAAAACGTCATCGTCGGCCGGCTGATCCCGGCGGGCACCGGCGCCGGCATGAACCGCCTGCGCGTGGCGGCGAACAGCCGCGACGTGGCCCTGCGCGCCGTGCAGCAAGCCAACGCCAAGGCGCTGGAGCAGACCGAAGCCTGATCGGCCGTGCGCTTCCGCTGAAATCACCCCGCCGGCCGTAATGCCGGCGGGGTTTTTCATGTCCTGCGCTGCTGGTCATCATGCTGCCGTGTCTTGGCCACAAAGCCGTGCAACAACGTTGCCGAGCAATCGGAACATGCGCGTGGCCACTGCCTTCAAACTGCCCGAATCTGCCGCCCCGGCGCCGCAGACCCGCCCCGCCCACCCGCTGCGGGTGGCGCTTTATTCCGGTAACTATAATTATGTGCGCGATGGTGCCAACCAGGCGCTGAACCGCCTGGTGACGTTCCTCGAAGCGCAGGGCTGTGTGGTGCGGGTCTATTCGCCCACCTCCGACACGCCGGCGTTCGAGCCGGCTGGCACATTGGTGTCGGTGCCCAGCTTCGCCATTCCGGGCCGCAGCGAGTATCGCGTCGCGCCAGGCCTCCCCGATCGGCTGAAGGCCGACATTCGCGATTTTGCGCCCGATATCATCCATCTGTCAGCTCCGGATCCGGCGGCGCACGCGGCGAAGAAACTGGCGCGGCGCTTGGGCGTCCCGGTGGTCGCCTCGATCCACACCCGCTTCGAAACCTATTTCGAATATTATGGCCTGGGCTTCATCCGGCCCGGGATCGAAGCGCTGCTGCGCCGCTTCTACCATGGTCTCGACGAGATTTTCGTGACATCGCAAGGCTTTGGCCAAACCATGCGCGACACCGGCATCATCGGCATGGCGCCCGCCGTGTGGAGTCGCGGTGTCGACAAGGCGCGGTTCAACCCTGGCCGCCGCAGCCCGGAATGGCGCTGGAGCCTCGGGATTGCCGATGATGAGGCGGTGATCGGCTTCGTCGGCCGGCTGGTGCTGGAAAAGGGCCTCGACATGGTGGCAGCAGCGGTGAACGAGCTGACGCAGCGCGGCGTGAAGCACCGCTTGCTCGTGGTTGGCGACGGCCCGGCGCGGGCGCATTTCGAGGCGCTGGTGGGTGCAGGGAAGGCGGATGGCGCGATCTTCACCGGCTTCCTCGATGGCACCAACCTGGCCCGCGCTTACGCCAGCGCCGACATGCTGCTCAACCCATCGACCACCGAGACGTTCGGCAACATCAATCTGGAGGCGATGGCCAGCGGCATTCCGGTCGTGGCGGCGCGCGCCGGCGGCAATGAAACTTTGGTCAGCGACGGCATCACCGGCGCGCTGGTCGAGCCACGCGACATGCGTGCCTATGCCGATGCGCTGGCCGGCTATTGCCGCAATGCGAACTTGCGCGCCGCGCATGGCCAGGCCGGGCTCGCTGCGGCCAACGCCTATGACTGGGATGTGATCAACGGCGCCGTCCTGTCTCGCTATCGCGACGTAATCGCAGCTAAGCATTCGTAAAACAACGGGTTTTTTATCGGCGGCGCTGCGTCTATGGTCGCCGCGATGCGCCACACTATGCTTCTTGCCGTTCTGTTCGCCCCACTGCCTGCCATGCCGGCGCTGTCGCAACCGGTGCCGCCTTCGCTGTCCATCGACGCGCTGGCTGCGCAGGTGGTCGCCGACAATCCGGAACGCCAATATCTCGCCCGGCAGATCGCGTTGGCGCAAACCGGCGCCGCCGCTGCTGGCCGGCTCGCCGATCCGGAGATTTCCGTCGAATTCGGCGAACGCCGCACGGACAATGTGCAGACGGGCCAGCGGCTTGGCGATGGCCCGGCCTTTGCCGTGTCGATCCTGCAGCCCATCGAGTTCAATGGCCGCATCCCGCTGCGCAAGGCGATCGCCCAGGGCGATGTGCAATTGGCGCGCATTGGCCTGGCCCAGTTCGAAGCCACGCTCGCCGGTCGCGCGCGCACGCTGGGCTATCGGCTGTTCGCGGCCGATGCCCGTGCCGAGGCAGCGGCGCAGGTCGCTGCACGCCTGCGTGATCTGGCAGGCGTGCTGGTGGCCCGCGAGGCCGCCGGCCCCACACCGCGCCTGGAGGCGGCCGTGCTGGAAGCCGCCGCCATCAGCGCCGAACGTACGGCTGCCGAAGCCGAAGCGGCCAGCAACGCCGCGCTGTATGAGCTGAACGGCCTGCGCGGCCAGGCGTTTGCGGCGCGGCTGCGCGTCCTGCGTCCGCCGCTGATCCCGCCGCCGCTGCCCGGCGTCGAGACCCTCGCCGAGCGACTGGAAAGCGGCAATTTCGAATTGCTGGCCCTGAAAACCCAATTGACCCAGCAGGGTCTGACCTCCCGCCTTGCCGAAAAGAGCCGCAGCGGCGCCATCAGCATCGGGCCGTATTTCAATCGTGATCGCGGTGACGTGAAGGATCAGGTGGTCGGCCTGCGCGCCACCACCAATATCCCGTTGTGGAACCGCCAGGCCGGCGATGTATCGGCGGCGCAAAGCCGCGAAGCACAAGGCGAAGCGGCGCTGATCGGCGCGCGGCGGCGGCTGCTGGCGCGCCTCTATGCCGATGCGGCGCAGTACCGGACGCGCATGGCGGCGCTGGCGAAATGGCCGGCCGATGCACCAGCGCGCTTTGCCGCCGCCGCGGCCGAAGCCGATCGCAGCTATCGGGTCGGCGCGGTGCCGCTGGCCACCTATGTCCAGATGCAGAACGGCTGGCTCGATGCGATGTCGGCCGTGCTCGATACGCGCGCCGGCCTGTGGGAAGCGCGGGAGAATATCCGCATCATCACGGGTGCAGGCGAAGCCCCGTGATTGCCGGGTTGATTTCAGCGAGCGAGCGCAATCGCGGCAGCGTGCTGTTGGTCGCGCTGGTCGCCGCCGCCATCGGCCTGTGGCATTTGTTCACCCTGCCGATCGATGCGATCCCCGATGTGACGGGCGTGCAGGTGCAGATCAACACCGCCGTGCCCGGCCTGGCCGGCGAAGAAATCGAAACCCGGGTGACGGTGCCGATCGAGCGGTTGATGGGCGGTCAGCCCGGCCTCACCGGTTTCCGTTCGCTCACGCGCTCGGGCCTCAGCCAGGTGACCTTGCTGTTTGAAGATGGCACCGATGTGCTGCGCGCGCGCCAGGTGGTCACCGAGCGGCTGGCCACGGCGCAGGCGCTGCTGCCGGCCGGGGCCACGCCGGGGCTGGCCCCGATCACCACCGGGCTGGGCGAAATTCTCTATTACACGCTGGAATGGCAGCATCTGCCGCACGACGAGCCGCACCACGCCGGGCTGGAGCCGGCCAGCGCCGCCGAAGATCATCTGATGGCACTGGCTGAAACCCAGGAATATACGGTCGTCCCGATGCTGCGCACGGTTTCCGGCGTGGCAGAGGTCAACAGCATCGGCGGGCTGGAGCGCCAGTATGTGGTGGAACCCGACCTGAAGAAGCTGGCCGCCGCCGGGGTGACACCAACCGAACTGGCCGATGCCATCGCGGCCTTTGCCGACAACGCCGGCGGCGGGGTGATCGCACAGGGGCAGCGCCGGCTGGTGGTGCGCACCGATGCCCGGGTGATGCAGCCCGAACGCATTGGCGCCCTGCCGGTGAAGTTCGCCGGCGGCGTGCGCCCGCTGACCGTGGCGGATCTGGCGACGGTGCGGGTGGGTTCGGCGCAGCGATCGGGTGCGGCGACCGTGAACGGGCGCCAGACCGTGCTCGGCACGATCATGATGCTCACCGGTCAGAACAGCCGCGAGGTGGCCGGCCGGGTGACGGACTTCCTGCCCGAAGTGCAGGCAGCGTTGCCGACCGGCATGGTGATCAAGGTGCGATATGACCGGGCCGATATCGTCGATCGCACGGTGGCGACCGTGCGCACCAACCTGTCGGAAGGCGCGTTGCTGGTGGCGGTGGTGCTGATCCTGGTGCTCGGCCACTGGCGTGCGGCGCTGATCGTGGCGGCGGTGATCCCGATCGCGTTCCTGATCGCCAGCATCGGCATGGTGCGGCTGGATATCTCCGGCAATCTGATGAGCCTGGGGGCGCTGGATTTCGGGCTGGTGGTCGATGGCGCCATCGTGGCGGTGGAAAATGCCCTGCGCCGGCTGGGCCAGGAACAGGCGCGGCTGGGCCGACCGCTGGATGAAGCGACGCGGCGCGGCCTGATCGCCCAGGCGATGGGGCAGGTGGCGCGCCCGGTGGCGTTCGGCGTGGCGATCATCACGCTGGTGTATGTGCCGGTGCTGGCGCTGGGCGGGGTCGAAGGCAAATTGTTCCGGCCGATGGCGATCACCGTGATGCTGGCGCTCTCTGCCGCGCTGGTGATCAGCCTGACCGTGGTGCCGGCGATGGCGTCATTCTGGCTAAAGGCCGGATCGGATCATGGCCCGGGCCGGCTGGTCGCCGGGCTGGAGCGTGTCTATCGCCCGCTGCTCGCCGCCACGCTGGCGCGGCCGCTGCTGGCGGTGCTGCCGGCGCTGCTGGTGATGGCGGCCGCCGGGCTGGTGTTCACCGGGCTGGGCACGGTGTTCACGCCGCGGCTGGATGAAGGCTCGATCACCACCATGGTCTACAAGCCGGTGGAGATGAACCTTGATGAGAGCCTGGCACTTGAACTTGCGCTCGAAAAGGCACTGGTGGCCAAATATCCACAAATTACCGCAGCCTTTTCCCGGATCGGCACGTCGGCCGTCGCCACCGATCCGATGCCCCCCAACGAAAATGACCTCTATGTCAGCTACAAGCCGCTGGATGAATGGCCGGCGACGGGCCCGCAGACCAAGGCGGCCTTGATTGACGCCATCGAGGCCGAAGCCAGCGCCCGCTTTGCCGATCAGACCTTCCTGCGCGGGCAGCCGATCGAGATGAAATTCAACGAAATGCTGGAAGGCACCCGCGCCGATCTGAGCGTGAAGATCTTCGGGGCCGACAATGATCGGCTGGAGGCGCTGGGCGGGCAGACGCTGGCGGTGCTGAAACGCCTGCCGGGCACGGCCCAGGCCGAATTTGAAGTGGACGGCCGCACGCCCAGCCTGGTGGTGCGGGTCGATCAAGCCGCGCTGGTGCGGCTGGGGCTGGGGGCGGACGAGGTGAACCGCGCCATCACCACGGCGCTGGCCGGCCAGGAGGTGGGCGCGATTCTGGAAGGCATCCGCCGCCACGCCATTGTCGTGCGCCTGCCCGATGCGGCCCGTGCCGATCGCGATACCATCCGGGCGCTGCCGCTCAGGGTGGGCAATGCCGGGCTGGTGCCGCTGGGGCGCGTGGCGCGGCTGGAAGAGGTGATGGCGGTCGAACCGGTGCGGCGCGACAATGGCCAGAAACGCGCTGCATTGCTGGTCAATCTGTCGGGCAGCGATGTGGAGGGCTATGTGGCGCGCGCCCGCATCGAACTGGCGAAATCGGTGAAGCTGCCCGAAGGCTATCGCATCGAATTCGGCGGCCAGTTCAAACAGTTGCAAGAGGCCAAGGCCCGCCTGGCGATCCTGGTGCCGGCCTGTCTGCTGCTGATCCTGCTGCTGGTGTTCGGGGCGCTGGGGTCGATGGTGCAGGCGTTGATCGTGTTTGCCGGCATTCCGCTGGCCGTCACGGGCGGCGTGTTCGCGCTGGGCTTGCGCGGCATGCCCTTTTCGATCACGGCGGCCATCGGCTTCATCGCGTTGTCGGGCATTGCCATGTTGAATGGCCTGGTGCTGGTCGATCATATCAACCAGTTGCGCAGCGAGGGCCTGGCCAAGGCCGAAGCCGCTGCGGCCGGCGCGCTCGATCGGCTGCGGCCGGTGATTTCCACGGCACTGGTGGCGAGCATCGGCTTTCTGCCGATGGCGATGGCCAGCGGCGCCGGGGCCGAAGTGCAGCGGCCGCTGGCCACGGTGGTGATCGGCGGGATCATCTCCTCCACCCTGCTCACCTTGCTGGTGGTGCCCACATTGTATCGGCGTTTTGCCCGCGATTGATCACAGGCATTGAGGAATCGCCGCGCCGCGCCTATATGGGGGCCGCCGGCTTGCCGGATATGGCGATAAATGATGCCGTGAAATAGACGCAGCGGACCCGGGGGCAGTACCCGGCGGCTCCACCATTGTCAGCCCGTTGTCGGGGTGATGTTTGGGGCCGAACCAGGATCGACGTGTGTTCAAAGACCGTATTTTTGCCCGGCCTGAATGAGCCGTTAAACCGTTCAAAACCCCATAAATGCCAACGACAACGAGGCATTCGCAATCGCAGCGTAACCCGGTCCTCACGGACTAAGTTACACTGGCCGAAAGCGCGGTTCGGGCCACACCGGGCAACAGAAGTGGATTCCAGCGGCCCGAGGGGGGCCGGGCAACAGAACCCCCTCACCAATTTGCGCCCACACGGCCCCCCGACCCTCAGACGATTTGGGGGGCCGGGCAACATTACCCCCTCACCAATTTGCGCCCACACGGCCCCCCGACCCTCAGGCGATTTGGGGGGCCGGGCAACATTACCCCCTCACCGATTCGCATGCTCATTGTTCCGGCGCCGCGCCATCCACACGGCGGATCGTCTCGTCGAGCCGCGCCACCGCGATACCGAACTTGCGGATGATCATCACATTGCGCACCACCTGACCGCCGGGTTGCAGGTCAAGCCATTGTTCGGCCCGGAAGCCGCCCTTTTGCGCAAAGCGCAGGTGCAGCCGGTTGCCCACCACCACGCCTGCCACCGGCCCCACCGCATCGCTGAGCGTGCCGACATAATGGCCGGGCCGATCCGCGCGCAACTGCCACTGCCGCTGCGTCGCCGGCCGGTCGCCGCGCCGCACCGATTGATCGACGATGATGATGTTGTCCGGCGTCACCCGGCCGATGCTGGCCACCACCACGCTTTGCGGGCGCCGGAACAGGATATGCAGTGATCCCGTGCCGCGGGTGGCGCCGGCAAAGACAGCGGCGGCATCAAATGGCGGCGCTGCGGGATCCGGTGCACGCCGGCTGGTGGACACGCAGCCGGCGGTGGCCAGCAGGGCAAACGACAAGGCAATGTTTGGGGCGGCAGTCAGGGCGCGGCGCAGACTCGACATCGGCATGCTCTACCATCGTTTCCCGGCAGCGGCGAACAGGTGGCCAGCCTGGGTTGACCCAGCCACCAGCGTCAGCGGCCGCAGCCGATCCCATATCCCTTGACCTTCGCACCGTCGCACGCCAATCGGGAGCGCCAGACGCAGCCCCCTATCCTGACGAAGGCCCGCCGCCGTGAACGAAACGACGCCCGACAGCCTTATCCCCTATGACGACATCGTCCAGGACGCCCTGCGCACGGTCGTCGGCCGGGTGTTGCGCCGCATTCTGGAGGCCGGCGGCCTGCCCGGTGGCCATCATTTCTACATCGCGTTTCGCACCCGCGCGCCGGGCGTGTCGATCCCGGCGCATCTGATGGAGCGCTATCCCGATGAAATGACCATCGTGGTGCAGCACCGTTATTGGGATCTGGAGGTGGAGGCCGAGCATTTCGCCATTGGCCTGTCGTTCAACCAGATGCCGGCCAAGCTGGTGGTGCCTTATGATGCCGTGGTCGGCTTTGTCGATCCGGCCGTGAATTTCGCGCTGCAATTTGCCGCCAAGGACGGCGAATCGCCGCCGCCAGGCAGCGCTCCGCCCGAACCGGAAGCGCCGCCGCCCGCCCCGGACGGCAGCGCGGATGGCAGCAATGTGGTGACGCTCGATCGGTTTCGCCGCAAGTGACCCAGTTCGTCAGCAGCGACGCCCAGAACCGGTCATCGTCGCGATTGCCGATTCGCCGCGGCCTGATGTTCGTGCTGTCCTCGCCGTCGGGTGCCGGCAAGACCACCTTGTCGCGCGCGCTGCTCGCCGAAGACAGCCTGATCACCTTGAGCGTTTCGGCCACGACGCGCCCACCGCGCCCCGGCGAGATTGACGGCGTCGATTATTATTTCGTGTCGACCGATCAGTTTCAGGCGATGGTCGATGGCGATGCGCTGCTGGAATGGGCGCATGTGTTCGGCAACCGCTATGGCACGCCGCGCAGCCCGGTTGAAAATGCGCTCGCCGCCGGGCGCGATGTGCTGTTCGATATCGATTGGCAGGGCACGCAGCAGTTGCAGCAAACCGATGCCGCCTCCGATCTGGTGCGGGTGTTCATCCTGCCGCCCGATCTGGCCGAGCTGGAACGCCGGTTGACCATGCGCAACACCGATCATCCCGAAGTCATCGCCGGCCGCATGGCGCGCGCGCGCGACGAGATCAGCCATTGGGGCGAATATGACTATATCCTCGTCAACGATGATGCCGAAACCTGCCTGAACGAACTCCGCTCGATCCTGAAGGCCGAACGCCTGCGCCGCAAACGCCAGCTCGGCCTGGCCGGCTTCGTGCGCGACATGCTGGGCCAGTGATGGCGCGCAGCCCGGTTCTCCTGCTGCTGGCACTGGTGCTGGCCGGCTGCACCAAATCCGACAATCTGCGCCCCTATGCCATCGTGCGCCGGGCAGACGTGTGGCAGGCGGTGATCAGCGACAAGGATCGCGGCCGGCTGGCGCGGCTGTCGGGCGCGTGGGAACAGGCGCGCGCCGATATCGGCAGCGCCGGCGCCGATGCCGATCTGGCCGCGCTGGGCCCCGTGGTGCCGCCACCGCCCGGCGCGCCGCCGCCCGCTGGCATGACGGCGCAGATCACCATGCCCGGGCCCGGTGCCTATCGATGCCGCACCATCCGCCTCGGCTGGCGGCAGGGCAGTGCGCGCGATGTGCCGCCGGTGCAGGCCGGGGCGTGGGCGCCGTGCACGCTCGCCGCCGATGGCATCCTGCTCGGTCTGGAAACCAGCCCGGCGCCGCAGCGCTTTTTCGGCACCCTTTATCCCGATGTCGATCGGCTGATTTTCCTGGGCAGTGTGGCGCTGGAGGGGGAAATGGGCCGGCTGCGCTATGGCGAGGATGGCGATCGTGATCAGCTGGGCGTGCTGGAGATGGTGGCGCCCGGCCATTGGCGCATTGCCATGCCGTGGCCGCGCTGGAGCGCGCGCCTGGTGCTGATCGAACTGCGCAGCGCCTGAATGGACGCGTTGCAGACGGCGCTGGCGGGCCAGAATGCCGGATTCTGGATAGCGGCGGTGATCGGCGTGACCGTGCTCGGGCTGGCAAAGGGTGGCTTTGCCGGGCTGGGGGTGCTCGGCGTGCCGATCATGGCGTTGGGCATGAACCCGGTGATGGCCGCGGCGATCCTGCTGCCGATCCTGCTGGTGCAGGATGTGTTTTCGGTGCGGGCCTTTGGCGCACAACGCGACGATGCGGTGCTCAAGGTGATGATCCCGTCGGCCTGTATCGGCATTGTGGCGGGCTGGGCGCTGGCGCGCTTCGTGCCGGTGGCGATGGTCGAGCTGGCGGTGGGCCTGATTTCCATCGCGTTCGCCTTTCAGCGCATCGTTGCGGAGCGCCGCGGCATCCCCGCCCGCATCGGCGCGGCGTGGGAAGGCGTGGCCGCCGGCGCGGTCGCTGGCTTCACCAGCCAGATCGCCCATGCCGGCAGCCCGCCGTTCCAGATGCATGTGTTGCCGCGCAAGCTGCCGCGCGATGTGTTTCTGGGCACCAGCAGCGTGTTTTTCGCGTCGATCAACTGGTTGAAAGTGCCGGCCTATTGGGCGCTGGGGGCGTTCACGCCGGCCAATCTGTGGCTGGCCTTGATCCTGATGCCCGCCGCGATCCTGTCGACCTGGGCCGGCACCATCCTGGTGCGCCGGGTTGATGGCCCGCGTTTCTATGCCATTATCCATGCACTGATGATCCTGGTGGGAGGCAAACTGGCATGGGACGGATTCTGGGCTTTGCTGGCGTGATGATAGCCCTGGCGGCGCCGCCGCTCGCCGCAGCGCCGGTCGATCTGGTGACGCTGTACAAGGATCTGCACACCCACCCCGAACTGAGCTTCCAGGAGGTACGATCGGCCGGCATCCTCGCCGCCGAAGCCCGCGCCGCCGGGTTCGAGGTCACGGAAAAGGTCGGCCGCACCGGCATGGTTGCCGTGCTGAAGAACGGCAAGGGCCCGACCGTGCTGATCCGCGCCGACATGGACGGGCTGCCGGTGCCGGAATCGACGGGCCTGCCCTATGCCAGCACGGCGACCGGCAATTATGGCAGCGGCCCGATGACCCCGGTGATGCATGCCTGCGGGCATGATATCCACATGTCGGTCTGGGTGGGCACCGCGCGTTGGCTGGCCGAGAACAAGGCGAAATGGCGCGGCACCGTGGTGATGATCGGGCAACCGGCCGAAGAAGGCCTGGGCGGCGCGCGGGCGATGCTCGCCGATGGCCTGCTCACCCGCTTTCCCAAGCCCGATTTCGCGCTGGCCCTGCACGACAGCGCCGCCATTCCCGCCGGCACGGTGAGCGTGCCGCCGTATCGCGCGCTGTCGATCTCGACTTCGATGGACATGGTGGTCAGGGGCATCGGCGGCCATGGTGCGTACCCTGCGACGACAAAGGACCCGGTGGTGCTGGCGGCGCGCATCGTCACCGCCCTGCAAACGTTGATCTCCCGGGAAAATGATCCCTTCCATCCGGCGGTGATCACCGTGGGCAGCATCCACGGCGGCACCAAGCACAACATCATTCCCGATAGCGTGGCGCTGCAACTCACCATCCGCAGCTATGACGCGGCGCAGCAGCAACGCCTGATCGACAGCATCAAACGGCTGGCGACAGGCGAAGCCATCGCGGCGGGGATTCCGGATACGCTGGCGCCGGTGATCACCGCGACGGCGATCGGCGTGCCCACGTTGAACGACACGCCGCTGGCCACGCGCCTGGCCACCCATTTCCGGCAGACGCTTGGGCCCACGCGGGTGATCGATCTCGATCCATCGATGGCGTCGGAAGATTTCCAGCTGTTCGGGCTGGAGGCCAAGGTGCCATCGGTGATCTATTGGCTGGGCGGGGTCGGCAAGGCGCAATGGGACGCGGCCCAGGCCGGCGGTCCCGCCATCCCGTCCTTGCACAACAGCGGCTGGGCGCCCGATCCCGGCCCGACGATTGCGACGGGTGTTGAAAGCATGGCGGCGGCGGCGGTGATGTTGATGCCGGCGAAGTAGGGCGCGCAGGCCCACCCCCAACCCCTCCCGCAAGCGGGAGGAGAGCCGTGTGGACTTGGGGTAAGAGCGTGCATCACGCCCAATCTGCTCCCCTCCCGCTTGCGGGAGGGGCTGGGGGTGGGAATGTCCCCCTCAAAATGCCCAAGCGCCGAATCGCTTGGCCTTCGTGCTACAGTCGCTCCAAACAAGTCTGGGGAGGACGGCATCATGCGCGATTACACCAAATTCTATATCAATGGGGCGTGGGTCGAGCCGGCCGTGGCCAACCCGATCGATGTGATCAACCCGGCCACCGAAGAAGTCGCCGGCCAGATCAATCTGGGCAGCGCCGCCGATGTCGATCGCGCCGTCGCTGCCGCGAAGGCCGCCTTCACCAGCTTCAGCCGCACCAGCGTGCAGGAGCGTATCGAGCTGCTGGGCGCCATCGCCGGGGAATATCAGAAGCGGTACAACGACATGGCCGCCGCCATCACCGAGGAAATGGGCGCGCCGGCCTGGCTGTCCAACCAGGCGCAGGCGGCGCTCGGCATCGGCCATGTCGCCACCGCGATCGAAGTGCTGAAGAATTACAAGTTCGACGAACTCAAGGGCACCACGCTGATCACGAAAGAGCCGATCGGTGTGTGCGCCTTCATCACGCCGTGGAACTGGCCGATCAACCAGATCGCCTGCAAGGTGGCGCCGGCGCTGGCGGTGGGCTGCACCATGGTGCTGAAGCCGTCCGAAGTCGCGCCGTTCAGCGCCTATATCTGGACCGAGATTCTGCACGCGGCGGGTGTGCCGGCCGGTGTGTTCAACCTGGTCAACGGTGATGGCCCTGGCGTGGGCACGGCGCTGTCCGGCCACAGGCACGTCGACATGGTCAGCTTCACCGGCTCGACCCGCGCCGGCATTGCCGTCGCCAAGAACGCGGCTGACACGGTCAAGCGCGTGGCGCAGGAACTGGGCGGCAAATCGCCGAACATCGTGCTGCCCGATGCCGATCTGGTGAAGGCCGTCACTGGCGGCGTGCAGAGCGTGATGATGAACAGCGGCCAGAGCTGCAACGCGCCCACCCGCATGCTGGTGCCGCGCGCGAAAATGGCCGAAGCCGCCGCCATCGCCAAACAGGCTGCCGAAGCCACCACGGTCGGCGACCCGAACGGCAACAGCGCCATGGGGCCCGTCGTCAGCGAGACCCAGTGGCACAAGATCCAGGGCCTGATCGAGCAGGGCATCGCCGAAGGCGCCACGCTGGTCGCTGGCGGCCCCGGCCGGCCGGAGGGCCTGGACAAGGGCTATTATGTGAAGCCGACCATCTTTGCCGATGTCACCAACGACATGACCATCGCCCGCGAGGAAATCTTCGGCCCGGTGCTGGCCATGCTGCCGTACGACAGCGAGGAACAGGCCATCGAAGTCGGCAACGACACGGTCTATGGCCTCGCCGCCTATGTGCAGGGTGAGCCCGAACATGCCCGCACTGTGGCCCGCCAACTGCGCGCCGGGCAGGTCAACATCAATCAGGCCGGGTTCGATCTGATGGCGCCGTTCGGCGGCTACAAGCAGTCCGGCAACGGCCGCGAATGGGGCGACCATGGCTTTGCCGATTTCCTCGAAACGAAGGCGATCATCGGCTGGGGTGAAGCGGCCGCGGCGGAGTGATCTGTTTTCCCTCTCCCCTTGCGGGAGAGGGCGATTCGCGCGCCAGCGCGGCGGGGTGAGGGGGCACCCGCGTTGGTACCATTTGGCTTACCCCTCACCCCGGGCCGCCTTCGGCGTCTCTCGCCCTCTCCCGCCCAGAAGCCTTTGGGGGGAGAGGGGACCTGAGGAGCAATCATGACCATCCACACCCCCATCTGTGACCTGCTCGGTGTCGAGCATCCCGTCCTCCTCGCCGGCATGGGCGGCGTTTCCTATGCCGAGGTCTGCGCTGCGGTCTCCGCTGCCGGCGGGTTCGGCTCGCTCGGCATGGCCGGGTTGCCGCCGAAGTTCATCGCCGATCAGATGGCCCGCGTGAAAGACCTGACCGACAAGCCGTTCGGCGTCGATCTGCTCACCGCCCAGCCGGAAACCCTCACCGCCAGTGTCGATGTGATCATCAAGGGCGGCGCCAAGGCCTTCATCGCCGGGCTGGGCGTGCCCATTGCCATCATCACCGAACTGAAACAGGCCGGCATCGTGGTGATGTGCATGGCCGGCAATGTGAAGCACGCGATCAAGGCCGCCGAAGCCGGCTGCGACGTGATCATCGCGCAAGGCACCGAAGGCGGCGGCCATACCGGCAGCGTGGCCAGTGTGGCGCTGTGGCCGCAGTGCGTGGATGCCGTCGATATCCCGGTGGTGGCGGCCGGCGGGCTTTATGATGGCCGCGGGCTGGCGGCGGCGCTGGCGTTCGGCTGCGTTGGCGTGTGGATGGGCACCCGGTTCATCGCCAGCCATGAAGCCCACGCCGGCCAGGCGTACAAGGATGCCATCGTCGGCATGAGCGAGAGCGACACGGTGATTTCCAAGGTGTTCACCGGCAAGACGCTGCGTGCCATCGTGAACGACAGCAACCGCGATTTCGACAATCGCACGGCCAAGCCGTTTGCGGCGCAGGTGATGGAATCGGTGCAATTGAACCGCCTGGGGCCGATTGCCGGCGTGCTCGACGTGATCCCCGAAACCCAGTGTCTTGCCGCGGGGCAGGGCGGCGGTGGCATCACCGAAGTGCTCCCGGCCGGCGAAATCGTGCGCCGCACGATGGCGGAAGCCGAAAGCGCCCTGGCGGGCATGCGGAGGTTCGGATGATCCGTACGTTGATCCTGGCGGCGCTGCTCGCCACGCCCGCCCTTGCCACCGATGGCCCCGTCTTCATGGGTTTCGGCAGCCACACGCCGGTGGAATATGATCTCGTCATCCCCAAGGGCACGGTGCTGCGCCATGTCTATGATGTGACCGCCGCCACGCCCGGCAAGCGTAACCCCGGCTTTGAAACCGCGGCGCGCTTCATCAATTCCCATGTCGGCAATGGCATGGCGCTGCGCGATGTCGCGGTTGCGGTGGTGATCCACGGCCCGGCGATCGCCGAGCTGACCAAGGCGCCGGTGTACGCGGCGCGCAACAACGGTGCCGCCAACGCCAGCCAGGCGATGGTGGAGGAGATGCTGGCCAAGGGCGTGCGCTTCGTGGTGTGCGGCCAGGCCGCCAACGCCATGGGCGTGAAGAAAGCAGATTTGCTTCCCGGCGTGGAACTGGCAATCTCCGCCAGCAGCGCCCATGCGATCCTGCAGGCGCAGGGCTATACGCTGAACCCGTTCTGAAAGGTGATCCCATGATCCGCGCTGCCGTCCTGTCCCTGATGTTGCTGTCGGCGCCGGTGCTGGCCCAATCGCGCGAAGGCTTTGTGGCTGGCCCGGTGCTGCCGGATGTCGGCCCGATCGCCCCGGTGGACAGCGACCTGCCGCTGCCCAAGGGCACGAAATTCAAGATCGATTTCGATATCGCCGCCAAGGCAACGCCGGGCACGCTCAGCCGCCAGATCGAAACCGCGGCACGCACGCTCAACATGCACGTCGCCGCCGGCGTGCCCAAGGAAAACGTGCAGATCGTGCTGATCTTCCACGGCCCGTCCGCCGCCGATCTGCTCAAGCCGGAGGTCTATGCGGCGCGCAACGACGGCAAGGCCAATGGCAGCATGGAGGCGATCCGCAAGCTGATCGGTGCCGGCGTGGAATTCTATCTGTGCGGCCAGACGGCGGCCGGGCAGAAGATCACCAAGGCCGATCTGCTGCCCGGCGTGAAGATGTCCCTCTCGGCGATCACCGCCCATGCCGTTTATCAACAGCGCGGTTATACGCTCAACCCGTTCTGATCGAAGCCAGTCGGCGATTTCGGGCTGGGTCTGATACGGCCAATGTTTCTGCCAACCGCCAACGTCTGCTCGGTTGATTGCGCCACATCGTCGGGCAGAAATGCCGTGGGCCATGATCGATAGCGGCTCCGATCATGGCCGCCTGGATCACCGCTTGATGAATCACCGCTCGCTCGGTCAGCGCCTTGCCGCCGCCGCCGCGACAGGTTCCGGGATGCCCCCAAGTCTATTCAACGAACCTGCAATTGCGCCAGCATCGCCGCGGCGCGCGTCGCTTCGCTGCGGCGGCCTAGGCGTACCAGCAAGGTTTCGAGCGCCGCCCAGGCCTGCTCCACGTACGGATCAATGACCAGCGCCGCACGCAACGCCATTTCGGTTTCATAATGGTTGCCGACGGCGGCGGCGGCTTCGGCCTGTGCCAGCCGGACTTCGGCCCGGCCCGGCAATTCCACGGCGAGGGGGCCGAGCAAGGCCATGGCCGCGGCCGGTTGGCGCAGGCGCAACCAGGCGCGCGCTACGCGCAGTCGGGTTTCGGCGTCGCCTTTCGCCGCCGCAACCAGGAACGGTCTTGCCGCGCCGGCGTCGCCGCGCATCGCCGCAGCAGCGCCCCGCGCCATGGCGCCCCACGGGTGATCGGGCGCCAGCGTTTCCAGCCTCACGCCGATAGCATCGACGCCGGCGGCATCATCGGCAGCATAGCGGCACCACGCCTTCAGCGTCAGGGCGTCGGGATTGTCGGGAACCGCCGCCAGCGCCGCCTCGGCGGCGGCTTCGGCGGCGGCGGCATCACGGTCGAGCAACAGCCGGCCAAGCGCGAGCGCCCGCGCCGCCTGCCATCGCGGCGACGGCGGCGGCGGCGGCGCAAAGCCTTCGGCCAGCAGCGGCGCGAGGTATGCCGCCGCGGCGGCGCTGGGTTCGGCCGGTTGCGGCGGCGGCGGCGGCACGTCGCGGCAGGCGCGATCGACCCCCAGCGGCAGCGGCCGCCCGGCCAGCCCCGGATCGGCAAGACCATGCCAGGCGAGTATGGTCGGCGCGATATCGATCTGTTGCGCCGCCGGCAGCACCGTTCCGGGCGCGATCTCCGGTCCATGTGCCAGCACCAGCCCCGGTGCCGCGGCCCAGCCGGTACCGACGATCAACAGCCGATCGTTGCCTGCCAGCGCCGCCAGCGCGCCAACCAGCGTGTCGAGGAAGGTCCAGGCCCCGGCAACGAGATGATCCCATGGCGGTCGCGCCGTGGCTGCGGTGCCGGCGCGAATGTCGCCCAGCCATGACAGCCACAGCGCAGCGGTATCGGGGCGGCGGTGCGCGAAGATCCAGGCCGCGGCCCCGTGTGCCGTCGCCGCTTCGGCCATGGTGATGGCCAGCCGGCCCAGCGCGTCGGTCGCGGCCTGATCGACCGCACCCAGATCGGGCACCAGCGGCAACAGATGGCCGGTGGTGATCGCGGTCGGGTGGATGCGCCGGTCGGCAAGCTCGTCGCGCCAGGCCGGTGGGCAGCAATCGGGCGTCAAGGCCCACCCTTGCACGGTCTGGCCAAGCGCGCGCGGATATCGATCATCGACATGCAAGCCGGCGGCGCTGCCCCCCGGGGCGCTGCCCGGCCAGGCGACGCTGGCGGTGCCGATGCCAGCGGCGGCAAGCGACGCCCACAGCGGCGGCCGTTGCCAGCTTGCCATTGTTGCCGGGCGAACACCGCCGGCCCAGGCTTCTTCGGGAAACCACAGGCCGCTGGCTTCGGGCCAATGGCCGCTGGCGATGCTGGCGGCAGCACCGATGCGCCCCTGGTGTGGCACGCCGTACAACAGCCCGGTGGCACCGGCAGCGGCAAGACGGGCGAGCGTCGGCACGCGCCCCTGCCGGCAGGCGGCGGCAAAACCCGGCCAGCAGACGCCATCAAGGACGATGAGGCGGGTCTGGATCATGGTGAAGTCCCTGTTGCTGTCGCGCCGGCCTCTGCTAGGCGATGGCGATGCTGATGATTGCCCCCGCCGATGCCGCGACCCTGCCGGCCTGTCTGGCACTGTTGCCGGCCACCGCCGATCCGGGGGCGCAGCACTGGGCGGCGCTGATCGATGGCGAGATTGCCGGCGCCGGCGCGATGCAATGGCGCGGGCAGAACACCCCGCCGGGTTTCGGCGTCACCGTGTTCGTGCGCGACGGGGCGCGGCGGCGCGGAGTCGGCCGGGCGTTGCTTGCTGCCATGGCGGCGGCGGCGGACGGCGAAACCGACGGCCTGTGGTCGGCCGACCGCTATCGTGACGACGCCCCGGCGGCGGCGTTCCTCGTGCGCTGCGGCTTTGTCGCCGGGCAGCGCGACGTGCATTCGCGCATACCTCTGCAAGGCATGCAGACGCAGATCGAAGCCATTGTTGCCCGACTGGAAAAGACGCGCCGCATTCCAACTGGCGTGGCGACGCCGACGCTGCGCGACGCCCCGCTCGAACGCACAGCAATGCTTATCGCCGCCGGCTTCGGGCAGCAGCCGGCGCAGGTCCTTGCCCGGCTGCAAAGGTCGCTGGTCGATCCCTTCGCCGTGCGTCTCAACCCCGATGTCTCGACGGTGATTGTCGAAGATGGCGCCGTGGTTGGCGTGCTGTTGGCCGCGACCACGGGCGATACCGCGTCGATTGACTGCAATATCGTCGCCCCGCACCGGCGCCGATCGTACGTCAACGCGCTGCAATTGTACGTGGCCAGCCGCCGGGCGGCACCGCTCGTGACATGGATCGATTATTACAGCGACAGCCGCGTTGCCGACACCATGAATGTCGCCGCCCGCGGGGGCGGCGACATCCGGTTCAGCGAAGCACGATATTGGCGCGGGCTGGATGGTCAGGCGGCGACCGCCGCCTGAGGGCGACGGCGGCGCATCGCGGCACCGGCAAGGGCAAAGCCGGCGACGAGTTCGGCCCAGATCGCCGGCTCGGGGACACCGCCGGCAACGTCGGCGTATTCGATTTTGACCAGGCCGTTGGTATTATTGAAAAAGGCATTGCCGACGGTCGTGGTGCCGTTGATGGAGAACTGCAGTGGCAAATAGCGGTCGCCCGGGGAGTTATTGTTGTATCCGATGTAACCTCCGAGGTTTTGTGTGGCTGTGTTTGGCGTCGGAAGCGCGACCGGACCAACAACAGGGCCAATAACTCCATAAGATGATGAACTGTTGGGAACGAAGTAGGCCTGATTCTTGCCGCTAAAAACGACCGACGTGTCATAAGTGTATTGCGGCGTTGTATTGCCGCCCAACGTGATGTCGCTCCTGCCTGAGCCATTGTTTGCAAAAAAGAAATTGACGGTCGTCGTGGTCGCGGCCGACGGCGCGGCGATGGCGCCGGCGGCAACAGCGCCGAGCGAGAGTTTTGACAGGATCTTCATGGTGAACCTTTGTGTTGAGAGGCCTCAAAGGCCTGAAGACGAACGGTCCGCCTCTGCTCGCGTGTGAACACGCTCAGGTTGCCGACTGGCAAGCCTCATTATGGGGAAATGGCCGCAGCAGAAAATTAATGAGTTCAATTATCTGCCGAGGCATCATCGTTCTGCGTGCACGGCTTCAGAAACGCGAAGTTTCAGGTTCGCCTGCCGATGAACGGCTCGCCGCCGGTGTGCGGGCCTGATTATGAGCCACGGCATTCCGGCAAGAAAAGGGGGCCGCCGTTGCCGGCCGCCCCCCTTCATCGGCACATGCGGCCGGTTCAGGCAGCGACAGCCGTGCGACGACGGCGCATCGCGGCGCCGGTCAGGCCGAAGCCGGCGATCAGCATCGCCCAGCTGGCGGGTTCGGGAACCGCACCGGTGGCGGCACTAACAACGAAATTGTCGGCCTGAATATAGCCGTTGAAGGTGGTTTGCGGCAAATAGCTGACCGAGGTCAGGCCGGTCATGTTGAAGGTGAACGTTTGCAAGCCGGGAATGCCATCGATGGTGATGGTCTGCGTTGTCGAGCCACTGCCGGTGGTGAACGTGAACAAAACATCGCCGCCCTGCCTGTTGAAGCCGGTTGCAGGGAAGTAGTTCATGTTGTTGAATCCGTCAGCGAGATCGACCGAGATAAAATCAAACAGACCACCATCAACCTTGGTGACCGTTGTCGTCTTGTAACCGTAATTGTTGGTCAGAACGCCGCCGGTCGGATCAGCTGAATTCGTTGGATTGCTGCTGCCATTTACAAGCGCATAACCGCCTTCAGCTGAGTTCTGGAAATGGAAGCCGGCTTCGTCATAGGGGTTGGAGACCACAGCGGGTGGGCAGTTTTCTTCGTCATAGCATTGCACGGGCGCATAAGTCGGGAAGGTCACGGTGGTTACGGCGCATGGGTCTGCGGCGGCGGGCGCTGCGGCGACGACAGACGTCGCCAGCAGCGTGATCAGGAATTTGCTCATTTTGGCCCTTTTGAAAAACAAGAATTTTTGCCCTGACGGCAATCAGGCCGCGGACATTCGCGCGTAGACAGGGTTATGCCGCCGCCGCGCAAGCCTCATTATGGGGAAATGGCCGCAGAAAATAATAAATGTTATCAGATAGTTGAACCATGGTTGTGAATGGGCAGACAATGTGTGCCTGGCGCGGGCTTCCTGCGCGGGCGACCATCGCCGAGGGGGGGGCAGCACCGCGGCGGCATTGCCTAAGGCGCCACGGCGCCCGCGCCATTCGCCGCACTGACCAGCGCCAGTTTCGCCAGCATGGCGAGCAGTTCCTGATAAAGCCGCGGCGCGTGGACCGGTGCAAAGGAAAGGGTGCGGATCGCGATCACCCCGCCGACCACGCGTTCGATCATCCCCCTGTCGATCAGCCGATTGGCCTTGCGCCGCACCGTTTCGGTCGGCAGGCCAAGTCGCCTGGCGATGTCGGTCACGGTTATTGGCCGCAACACGTCAGCCGGCAATTCGCGGTCGATCCAGCCATCGGCGCGCAACACCCGCGGATCATCCATCTTGGTGCGGGTGTTATCGACATAGATGGTCAAATAGATGGCGGCGCTGTCGCGATCGGCCCCGAACAGGCTGATGGTGGGAAACAGCGTCCGCGTGATGTGCCGGCCGACAAGCAGGGTGACCAACGTAGCGGCCGTGACAAGGCGGCAAGCATCGAAGTCGAGCGCGGTACCCAGTTCGGCAACGGCAGCAGCGCTATAGCCAGTATCGAGAACGAGGCCTTTCAGCCGGGTGACGAGCGTTGCCAGCCGCGCCGGCATGCCACCCGGTGTGGCGGTGAAAACTGCGGCGCCGGCATCGGCAAGATCCACGATAACGCCGTGATGATCGGCCAGGCAGTGGCCGTCCGCGCACATCGCGGCGACATGCCGGCGCGTCGTCTCGTCATCGATGCCAAGTCCCGCGGCGATGGCGCCAATCTTCACCGGGCGGCAATCGGCCGGCGTCACGGGGTCGCCATGTCGACGCGCCGAAAGCGTTGCATCACCGATCAGATGCTGGGTGTTGGCCGCCAGGACGAACAGGTAGATTTCGACCATGCGCCTGTCGCCGCCGAAAAAATGCAACCAGTCGCTGATGATATCGAGTGACCAGGCATCGACGATCCATGCGATGGCGCGGAGTGGTGGGCCTGTATTGGTCGCGCTCATCGTCGTCGTCCGCAACGAAATCCCTGCACGGGCAACAGTGATCTTGCCGTTCTAGGCCGGATCGCTGAACCTCTGCTTGCCTCAAGAGCCGACATGCGCACGAGCGTTCATGGACGCCGGGGGCAAAATGACGTTGGGCGCTTTGGGTCGGCCAATGGCATGTTCACGTTGGCGCATTCCCTGAGGGCAGAACCGATTATGCTTTGAACCGGAGGTTACAGGGTGTTGGCGACGCGGTCTGTTGTCCAGCCAACAGAGGGTGGCAACGTTTCGCGGGTTCGGGCGTTTCGTTGTTTTCCGCCATCGCGGGCAAGGATGCGGACATGAAAAAGCCGAAAGATGAGAAGCTTGTTCATAAAAATCAGTTGTTTGGTGCGTTCACGCCGGAGGCTCGCGACCGGATTCAGCCCTTTATGAAGCCTGTCGACTTGAAACTGGGAGCGACGGTTTGCGAGGCCGGCGGCCTGCTGACCCACGTTTACTTCCCTGAAGGCAGTGTCCTTTCGCTGCTCACGATCCTCGAGAACGGATCGGAAATCGAGTGTGCCAATATCGGACGTGAAGGAGCATTCGGACTCTTCTCCGCCATGTACAGCCGCGTGTCGTACAACCGATGTACCGTGCAACTCGAAGGGCCCATGCTGCGATGCGAAATCCAACCCTTGCTGACCGAATTCCAGAATAGTTCGCATATGCAGAACCTGCTGGTGAGCTATTCTGAAACGCTCCTGTCACAGGTCATGCAGACGGTCGCCTGCAACAGTCTGCATTCGGTGGAAGAACGACTATCCCGCTGGCTTTTGATGATGGCCGATCGGGCCGAAGGCGAGACATTGACCTATACGCACGAGTTTCTGGCGCGCATCATGGGGGCAAATCGAACGTCGGTGACGTTCGCGGCGCAATCGCTGCAAAACCAGGGGCTGATCAGCTACCGACGGGGGATGATGCAGATCCGGGATCGTGCCAGGCTCGAGGCTATAACCTGCGAGTGCTATGCAATCGTGAAGGCGCGGTTTGATGCGTTTCTCTGCCCTCCGGCCAGTGCTGTGCAGGAAGCCAGGAACGGTCGGATCCAGCAATAGCAAGTAGCGGCTACGCGTGTCCGCCGATCTGTCCGCTTCAGCGCCGCCTTGCCCGGCTTGCGGCCAAGGCGCCCAGTCTGGCCATCAGGGCTTCAAACTGGGCACCAGCGCCGCCGCATCCTCGGCGCTGGCCTCCGGCCCCGGCACCGCTGCCTCGATCTGCCCGCTGGCCGCCATGTGGATGGCGCGGCGGATGCGGTTGTAGGTGCCGCAGCGGCACAGGTTGGTGATGGCGGTGTTGATGTCCGCGTCGGTCGGCCTGGGCTTGTCCTTCAGCAGCGCGGCGGCGGCCATGATCATGCCGGATTGGCAATAACCGCATTGCGGCACCTGAACCGCGATCCACGCCTGTTGCAGTGGGTGGTCGCGATTGTCGGACAGGCCTTCGATGGTGGTGACGAACGTGCCTTCCAGATCGGCGATGGTCACCTGGCAGGATCGGGTGGCCTTGCCGTCGACATGCACGGTGCACGCCCCGCACAGCCCGGCGCCGCAGCCGAATTTGGTGCCGGTCAACCCCGCCGCGTCGCGCAGCGCCCACAGCAACGGCGTATCGGCCGGCATCAGAAATTCGACAGGATTGCCGTTCACGGTGAACTTGGTCATGCCAACTTCATAGTGTGTGGGAGGCTCCAATGGAACTGACGACTCTCGATTACCGCGTGGATGATGGCATCGCGCGGGTGACGCTCAACCGCCCGGCCGAGCTCAACACCATGAACAAGGCGTTCTGGCCGGAAATGATCGAGGTGTTCCGCGCCATCGATGCCGACATGGCGGTGCGCTGCGTGATCATCGCATCGACCGGCAAGCATTTCACCGCCGGGCTCGATCTGAAGATGGCGGCAAGCGGCGCGCTGGCCAACAGCGGTGCCGATACCGGCCGCCAGCGCGAAGCCTTTCGCCGCCATGTGAAAGAGCTGCAGGAAAGCTTCAACGTGATCGACAATTGCCGGGTGCCGGTGATCGCGGTGTGCCAGGGCGGCTGCATCGGCGGCGGAGTCGATCTGGTGACGGCGTGCGACATCCGCATCTGCACCAGTGACGCGTTTTTCGTGATCCAGGAAATCAACATCGCCATCGTCGCCGATGTCGGCACGTTGCAGCGCATCCCGCATCTGTTGCCGCAAGGGCTGATCCGCGAACTGGCCTATACCGGCCGGCGCTTCCCGGCCGACGAAGCGGCAAAATGGGGCTTCGTCAATCGCGTGGCCGAGGGCCACGAGGCGGCACTGGTTGCTGCCGAGTCGATGGCGCGCGACATCGCCGCCAAATCGCCTTTGGCCATCGCCGGCATCAAGCAGGTGCTGAACCACGGCCGCGATCACAGCGTGGCCGATGGCCTGGAATATGTTGCGGTGTGGAATGCCGGCATGTTGCAGGGCGATGATGTCGCCAGCGCCGTGCGCGCGCAGATGGCCAAGAGCCAAGCGGTCTTCGCTGATCTGATAGCCTGATGCGACACCGGGATCGGCGCGTTTCGGCTTGCCTGTTGCGGTGCAGCGCGGCATACACCCTCCATCGTTCGGCGGCCGCGTCCGCCCGTTTCAGTCCAGAGGCAATATGCGTCGCTTTTTGCAGTTGATGTTCGCCGCCGGAGCAATATTTGCTTCGGGGCATGGTGCCGCGCAGGACGCGGTTGCTGCCGCGCCGGTGCCGCCGGTCGCGGCCACCGCCGTGCCGACGGGCACGATCGAATTGACGGCGCCCACCGCCGGCATCGGCCAGCCCAGCGGCGGGTGGGAACTGCAGAAACCGATGACCGACATCGCCGTCGAAGCGCAGAACATGGTCGATTACGTGCTCAACCCGGTGATGGCCGCCACGGCGCTGTTCGTGTTGGTCCTGCTGGCCTGGACAGTGTTCCGATATCGCGCCGGGGCCAATCCGGTGCCGTCGAAAACCAGCCACAACACCACCATCGAAGTGATCTGGACCGCCGTGCCGGCGTTGATCCTGCTGGTGATCGCGGTGCCGTCGTTCCGCCTGCTCGCCAACCAGTACAGCCCGCCCAAGGCCGACATCACGATCAAGGCGACCGGTCACCAATGGTATTGGGAATATGAATATCCCGATCAGGGCGGTTTCACCTATGATTCGGTGATGCTGACCGAGGCCGAAACCGCCAAGCGCGGCACACCCCGGCTGCTCGATGTCGACAATCGCCTTGTGGTGCCGGTCGGTGCGACGGTGAAGATCCTCACCACCGCCGCCGATGTGATCCACAGCTTCGCCATGCCGGCCTTCTATGTGAAGATGGACGCCGTGCCGGGCCGCATCAACGAAACCTGGTTCAAGGTCGACAAGCCCGGCGTCTATTTCGGCCAGTGCAGCGAATTGTGCGGCTCGCGCCACGCCTATATGCCGATCGCGGTTGAAGTGCTGCCGCGCGACAAGTTCGATGCCTGGGTGGCCGCCAAGCAAAAGGAAAACGGCATCGAACCGCCTGCCGTTGCCGCCGCTGAAGCGCCCACCGCGGCCCCCGCCCCAATGCCCGCCGAAGCTGCAGCGCCTGTCGCCGCGCCGGCCGTTCGATAATCCTCAAGAGGACGCCCAAATCATGGCTCACGCCGCCACCGCCGGAGCGCACGACTCCCACGATGATCACAAGCTGGGCTTTGTCCAGCGTTGGCTGTTTTCGACCAACCACAAGGACATCGGTACCCTCTATCTGATCTTCGCGATCATCGCCGGCACCATCGGCGGCGCGATTTCGGGCATGATGCGCCTCGAACTGGCGCAGCCGGGCATCCAGTATCTGACCTTCATGACCCAGGGGAATGTCGATCAGGCCAACCATCTGTGGAACGTGTTCATCACCGCCCACGGCCTGATCATGGTGTTCTTCACCGTCATGCCGGCGATGATCGGCGGATTTGGCAACTGGTTCGTGCCGATCATGATCGGCGCGCCCGACATGGCGTTCCCGCGCATGAACAATGTGTCGTTCTGGCTGCTGGTGCCGTCGTTCCTGCTGCTGTGCGGATCGATGTTCGTCGAGGGCCCGGCAGGCGCAAACGGCGCCGGTACCGGCTGGACCGTATATCCGCCGCTGTCCACGCAGGGCCACCCCGGCCCGGCCGTGGACATGGCGATCCTTTCGCTGCACATCGCGGGCGCCTCGTCGATCCTGGGCGCGATCAACTTCATCACCACCATTCTCAACATGCGCGCGCCGGGGATGACCCTGCACAAGATGCCGCTGTTCGTCTGGTCGGTGCTGGTCACCGCCTTCCTGCTGCTGCTGTCGCTGCCCGTTCTGGCCGGCGCCATCACCATGCTGCTGACCGACCGCAATTTCGGCACCCACTTCTTCACCGGCGATGGTGGTGGTGATCCGGTGCTGTATCAGCATCTGTTCTGGTTCTTCGGCCACCCGGAGGTCTACATCCTCATTCTGCCGGGCTTCGGCATCGTCAGCCAGGTGGTCTCCACCTTCAGCCGCAAACCGGTTTTCGGCTATCTCGGCATGGCCTATGCCATGGTCGCCATCGGCTTCATCGGCTTCATCGTGTGGGCGCACCACATGTTCACCGCCGGTCTGGATGTGAACACCAAGATGTATTTCACCGCTGCGACGATGATCATCGCGGTGCCCACCGGCATCAAGATCTTCAGTTGGATCGCCACGATGTGGGGCGGATCGATCAAGTTCGATACGCCGATGCTCTGGGCGATCGGCTTCATCTTCATGTTCACAGTGGGCGGTGTGACCGGCGTGCTGCTGTCCAACGCCGGTGTCGACACCTATTTCCACGACACTTATTATGTCGTGGCGCACTTCCACTATGTGCTGTCGCTGGGCGCCGTGTTCGCCATTTTCGCCGCCTGGTATTACTGGTTCGGCAAGATGTTCGGCAAGCAGTACAATGAAACGCTCGGCCGTCTGCACTTCTGGATCTTCTTCATCGGCGTGAACATCATGTTCTTCCCGATGCACTTCCTGGGGTCGGACGGCATGCCGCGCCGCATCCCGGATTATCCGGATGCCTTTGCCTTCTGGAACCAGATCGCGTCCTATGGCTATGCGGTCATGGCACTGGGCATGGTCTTCTTCTTCCTCAACCTGATCGTGTCGTTCGCGTCGCGCCGCAAGGTGGAAGACAATTATTGGGGCGAAGGCGCCACCACGCTGGAATGGACGCTGAGCAGCCCGCCGCCGTTCCACCAGTTCGAAACCCTGCCGGTCATCAAGTAACCGGCTTTCGGGGGCAGGGTGATCCTGCCCCCGATCAGGATATTGCAATGAACCAGATTGCCACCGACGCAACAACAGGGTCGGCCCAAGCCACGCTGTTCGCGGACTGGCGGGATTATTTCGCGCTGCTGAAGCCGCGGGTGATGACGCTGGTGATCTTCACTGCCGCCTGTGCCATGGCGGTCGCGCCCGGCAAGCTGCATCCGATGCTGGCCTTCACCGGCATCTTGTGCATCGCCGTGGCTGCGGGTGCCGCCGGCGCGCTCAACCAGTGGTATGAAGCCGATATCGATGCGCTGATGAAGCGCACGGCGCAGCGGCCGCTGCCGGCCGGCAAGCTGGCCGCCGGGGAAGCCCTGGCCTTTGGCGTCATCCTCGGCACCGGATCGGTGGCGATGATTGGCCTGGCTCTGAATTGGGTCGCGGCCTTCTGGCTGGCCGTTTCGATCCTGTTCTACGTGGTCGTCTACACGGTCTGGCTGAAACGCCGCACACCGCAGAATATCGTCATCGGCGGCGCGGCCGGGGCGTTTCCGGTGATCTGCGGCTGGGCCGCCGTCACGGGGGACACGCCGCTGTTCGCCTGGATGCTGTTCGGCATCATCTTCCTGTGGACCCCGCCGCATTTCTGGGCGCTCGCGCTGTTCATGGAAGCCGATTATGCCAAGGCTGGCGTGCCGATGCTGCCGGTGACCCACGGTCTGCCGGAAACCCGCCGGCAGATTCTGCTCTATTCGTGCCTGCTGGTGCCGCTGACCATCGCGCCGACGCTGCTCGGGATGGCGGATTGGGCCTATGGCGGCACTGCCATCACGCTGGGCGCAATGTTCATGTGGATGGCCATAAAGGTCTCGCGCAGCACGGCCACCGCGCCGTCGCAGATGGTTGCCGAAAAGCAGCTGTTCAAGTTCAGCCTGCTCTATCTGGCTTGCCTGTTCGGTGCCCTGGTTGCCGATCGGCTGCTGCTGCCATGAACCCCGATCCCGCCAACTGGACCGATGCGGAACGCACGGCCTTTTACGCCCGCCGCGAATCGCGCAACCGCGCGCTCGGCATTCTGCTGTTCGTGCTGGTCGCCCTGTTCTTCGGCATCACCGTGGTGCGGATGACCGATCAGATCAACGCCGCGCCCAAACCGGTCGCGGCACCCACGGTCCCGGCTCAATGAGCGCCACCCCGCTGCAAAGTGCAAATCGTCGCGTCGGTGCGCTGGCGGCGTTGATGGCCGTCGCCATGGTCGGCCTGGCCTATGCCGCAGTGCCTTTGTACCGGATGTTCTGCGAAACGACGGGCTTTGGCGGCACCACCCAGGTTGCCGCAGCCGCGCCGCTGCGCACTGGCGCGATCGGCCGCAGCATCAAGATCCGATTCGATTCCAACGTTGCCCCCGGTCTTGACTGGCGTTTCCGGCCCAAGGCCAACGAAGTATCGATCCCGATCGGGGAAAAGCGCCTGGGATTCTTCACCGCCAGCAATCGCGGCAACACCGCGATCACCGGCCGCGCTGTCTACAATGTCTCGCCCGATGTGGCGGGCCGCTATTTCATCAAGATCGATTGCTTCTGCTTCAGTGAACAGACGCTGCGGGCTGGCGAAACGGTCGACATGCCGGTCAGCTATTATATCGATCCGGCGATCATGGATGATCCCGTGGCCCGCAAGATCGATGAAATAACGCTCAGCTACACCTTCTACGCGGTGGACAATCCCGCACCGGTCAAGCTAAGCGGTGCGGCAAAACGTACCATTACAGGATAGGGCCCCAGCCATGGCCGGCAGCAAAACCCACGATTTCCACATTCTCAACCCTTCTTCGCGACCGCTGCTGATGTCGTTCGCGGTGTTGGTGCTTGCCTCTGGCGGCATCGGCTGGATGCACAAGGCGACGTGGGGCATGCCTGCCTTCTTCGCCGGGCTCGCCGCGGTCGCGGCGATGTTCTTCCTGTGGTGGAAGGATGTCGTCCACGAAGCCAACACCGGCGATCACACGCCGGTGGTTCAACTGCACCACCGTTATGGCATGATCCTGTTCATCGCTTCGGAAGTGATGTTCTTCGTGGCGTGGTTCTGGGCCTATTTCAACGCTGCGCTGTATCCGTCGATGCAGGAAGGCATCGAAGGCGTGTGGCCGCCCAAGGGTATCGAACTGCTCGATCCCTTCGTGTTCCCGCTGCTCAACACGCTGATCCTGCTGCTGTCCGGCACGGCTGTCACCTGGGCGCATCACGCGCTGATCCACGATGACCGCAAGGGCCTGAAGCAGGGCCTGTGGGTGACGATCCTGCTCGGCCTGATCTTCACGGCCGTGCAGGCCTATGAATATCACCACGCCGAATATGGCATGGCCGACAGCGTCTATGGCGCTGCCTTCTACATGGCGACCGGCTTCCACGGTTTCCACGTCATCGTTGGCACCATCTTTTTGATGGTCTGCCTGGCGCGGACGTACAAAGGCGATTTCACCGCCCGGCAGCATTTCGGCTTCGAAGCCGCAGCCTGGTATTGGCACTTCGTCGATGTCGTGTGGCTGTTCCTGTTCATCGCCATCTATGTGTGGGGGTCGAAGTTCGGCGCCGCCGTCGGCTCCGGCCAGTTTGGCTGACGGGCCAACACCAGCGCAGGTTGCGCTTCGGGGCTGCTGTCCACGCTGTGGCGGCGGCCCCCTGTTTTTTGGTGTGCTGGCCTTTGCGCCGCGTTGCACGAAATGCGGCCTCGATTATGGCCGCTTCAATGTCGGTGACGGCGCGGCGGCCTTTCTGATCTTCATCGTCGGCGGCGTGGTGATGGTGGCGGCGCTGGTCGTCGATGCCAAATATGCCCCGCCCTGGTGGGTGCATGTGCTGCTGTGGACGCCGCTCACCGTCGGCCTCACCATCACGCTGCAACGCATCGCGAAGGGGCTGCTGGTCGCCCTCGAATATCGCGGCAGCAACGGCCAGTCAGGCTCATGACGCGACGCATCCCCATCATCCCCACCCTGATCACCGCCATCGGCGTGCTGATCCTGTGCGGGCTCGGCCGCTGGCAACTGGAACGCCGGGCATGGAAACATGATCTGATCACCCGGTTGGACGCTGCTGCCACACTGCCGCCGGTATCCCCGCGGGAATTTCTGGCGGCGATGAAGGGCGACATCAGCGTGCAGTATCGCCGTGCCGCCATCGGCTGCCACGCCGGCCCGCGCAAACCCTATGATCTGCGCCCCGGCAGTTCGGCGGGTGGCACATCGGGCTTTTTCGTCGTGGTGTCGTGCCGGCCAAATGATCTGCCGCCCGATATCGTCGCGGTCGCCGGCTGGACGCGCCGCGTCGACGCCAAGGACTCGGTGATCAACCTTGATCATGAATTCGCCGGCGTGGTGATCGAACGTCCCTATGGCAATGCGCCGGATCGCCCGCGTTTCATGCTGATTCCCGACGCCGCCGTGCCGCCGCTCGGCAAGCCGCAACAGCCCCGTCCGGCCGATCTGCCCGACAATCATCTGGCCTATGCCGGGCAATGGTTCGGCCTCGCCATCGCCCTGTCGGCCATCTATGGCCTGTGGCTGCGGCGCCGAAGCCTTGCGGCGCGCAGCATGGTTGCGCCCGCCGTCACACCCGAATAACGGGAAGCCATGCGCTATATCTCCACCCGCGGCCGCGCGCCGGTCCTCGATTTTCAAGGCGCCACGCTGGCGGGCCTGGCCAGCGATGGCGGGCTGTATGTGCCCGAAACCTGGCCGCATTTTTCGCAGGACGAGATCGCGGCCATGGCCGGTCTTTCCTATGTCGAGGTGGCGGTGCGCGTGTGCCGGCCGTTCACCGGTCACAGTCTGGACGAATCGGCGCTGCGCGCGATCTTCACCACCGCCTATGGTCGTTTCGCCCATGCGGCGGTGGTGCCGCTGAAGCAGCTCGATCACCGGCACTTCCTGCTCGAACTGTTCCACGGCCCGACGCTGGCGTTCAAGGATATCGCGCTGCAAGCGCTGGGGCTGGTCTTCGAACGTTTCCTTGCGGCATCCGGCGACCATATCACCGTGATCGGTGCCACATCGGGCGACACCGGCTCTGCCGCCATCGATGCCCTGGCTGGGCGCAGCGGCGTGGATGTGTATATGCTGCACCCGCACGGCCGCGTCAGCCCGGTGCAGCGCCGCCAGATGACCAGTGTGCTGGCGCCCAACATCCACAATATCGCGATCACCGGCAATTTCGACGACGCGCAGGCGCTGGTGAAGGCGATGTTCAACGATGCCGCGTTTGCCGGCCGCTTCAATCTTGGGGCAGTGAACAGCATCAACTGGGCGCGGCTGATGTTCCAGGTGGTCTATTATTTCACCTCGGCACTGGCGCTCGGGGCGCCGCACCGCGCCATCGCCTATGCGGTGCCCACCGGCAATTTCGGCGATGTGTTCGCCGGCTATGTCGCGGCGCAAATGGGCCTGCCGATCGAACGCCTGGTGGTGGCGACCAACGAGAACGACATTCTCCACCGCGCGCTGTCGGCCGGCGATTACAGCGCCGGCAGCGTGGCCCCCACCGATGCACCGTCGATGGACATTCAGGTCTCCTCCAATTTCGAACGGCTGCTGTTTGATCTGGCCGGCCGCGATGGTGCGGCGCTGGCCGCCCGCATGGCCGAATTCGAAGCCACCAAGCAGATGACCCTGCCCACCGATCAGCGCGAGACGGCGGCAAGGCTGTTCACCTCGCATCGCATCGATGCGGCCGAGATGGTCGAAACCATGCGCTGGGCGCAGGCGCACACCGGCGAAATCCTCGATCCGCACACCGCCATCGGCCTCGCGGCGGCACGCCGCGACACCGGCAATGCGCCGATGGTGACGCTGGCCACTGCCCATCCGGCCAAGTTCCCCGCCGCCGTGCTGGCGGCCTGCGGCATCGAACCGGCACTGCCGGCGCGGCTCTCTGATCTGATGAGCCGGCCCGAACGCTTCGATATCGAACCGGCACAGTTGCAGGCGATCGAGGCCTATGTCGCCGCGCGCGCCACTCCGAAATGACACAACCGAATCTCACGATCCTTCCCAACGGACTCACGGTGGCAAGCTGGGCGCTGCCCGGCGTTGAAACCGCTGCCGTGGCGCTGTCGGCCGATACCGGCTCGCGATTCGAATCGGCCCGGCTGAACGGCCTGGCGCATCTGTTCGAGCATATGGTGTTCAAGGGCACGCAGCGGCGCACGGCGCGTGCCATCGCCGAGGAGATGGAAGATGTCGGCGCGCAACTGAACGCGTGGACCAGCCGCGATGCCACCATGTTCCACGCCCGCCTGCTGGCGCGCGATCTGCCGCTGGGCGTCGATCTGATCGCCGATCTGGTGACGGGCGCGCGTTTTGATGCCGAGGATATCGTCCGCGAGAAAGAGGTCGTGCTGCAGGAACTTGGCGAGGCGCGCGACACGCCCGACGATATTGTTTTCGATCAACTGCAAGAGGCCGCCTACCCGAATCAGGGCCTGGGCCGTTCCGTGCTCGGCGACGAAGCCAGCCTTGCTGCGATCACCCGCGATGATCTGCTCGGCTGGCAGGCCGATCATTATGCGCCGCAGCGCCTGACGCTGGTGGCTGCCGGCAAGCTCGATCACGACACGCTTTGCCGCCTCGCCGAAGCTGCTTTTCCCGGCCCGGCCACCGCTGCCACCGCCCCGACTGGCGATCCGGCACAGTTCGCGCCATCGAACCGCCACGACAAGCGCCGCATCGAACAGGCGCAGCTCACGGCGGCCTGGGCCGCGCCGGGCCATCATGATCCGGCGCAGGATGCCGCGCTGCTGTTTGCGCTGGCGGCCGGTGGCGGCATGTCTTCGCGGCTGTTCCAGCAGGTGCGCGAGGAACGCGGCCTGGCCTATACCGTGTCGGCGGCGTTGCAGCCCTATGCCGATGGCGGGCTGCTCAGTGTCCATGCTGCCACCGACCCCACCCAGGCCGCCGCAGCGCGGGCGCTGGTTGAACAGGTGCTGCACGAAACGGCGGCCGGACTGGAGCAGGCCGAGCTCAATCGTGCCCGCGCGCAGGCGCTTGCCGGCCTGCTGATGGCGTTGGAAGCGCCGCAGGGCGTGGCGGATTTCATGGCGCGCAGCCTGCTCGTCCACCGCCGCATCGTGCCGCCGGCCGAGATCGTCGCCCGCATCGAAGCCGTCACGGTGGATCAGGCGCGCGCGGCTGGGACCGCCATGCTTGCCCACACCCCGGCCCGCGCCGAGATCGGCCGTCACAAGGCGGCGTGATTCGGGCGCGCTTGCGCTCTCCCACCCCTAACCCCTCCCGCAAGCGGGAGGGGAACCGTGTGCACGTGGATGATCTGCTCCCCGCCCGCTTGCGGGAAGGGGCTGGGGTGGGCTTGGCCAGCGCCGCCAAATCCCCTAACCCCTGCTCATGACCGCCCTCGCCACCCTCGTCACCGAACCCTGGGCGGATTACGGCCTGATCGATTCAGGGGGGGGCCGCAAACTCGAACGCTATGGCCGCTTCAAGTTCATCCGCCCCGAACCGCAGGCGATGTGGGCGCCGGCCCATCCGGACTGGAAGGCCGACGGTGAATTCATCGGTGGCAGCGACGACGACGGCGGCGGCCGCTGGCATTTGAGCAACGTGCCCGAACGCTGGCAGATGCAGCGGCCATCGCCTGCGGGTGCGGTTGAATTCTGGGCCAGCAACACGCCGTTCCGTCACCTGGGCTTCTTTCCGGACATGGGCGGGCAATGGGACTGGTTGCAATCGCGGCTGCGACCGGGTGACCGCATGCTCAACATGTTCGGCTATACCGGGGTCGGCAGCCTGGTTGCGGCGCGCGCCGGCGCGCAGGTGACCCACGTGGATGCCAGCAAGAAAAGCGTGGCGGCGGCGCGCGAGAATGCCGTGCTGTCGGGGCTTGGCGATGCGCCGATCCGCTGGATCATCGATGATGCTTTGAAATTCCTGCGGCGCGAGGTGCGGCGTGGCGCCAAATATCATGGCCTGATGTTTGATCCGCCCAAATATGGCCGCGGGCCCGATGGCGAGATCTGGCAACTGGAGCGTGATCTACCCGAACTGGTTGATCTCGCGCGGCAATTGCTCGCCGACGATGCGCGATTCGTGGTGCTGACCGTCTATGCGATCCGCATGTCGGCACTGGCGCTGCACCCCTTGCTTGATCAGGCGCTGGGGCCAAGGGGCGGCACCATCGAGGTGGGCGACATGGGCACCCGCGAAGAAACCCGCGGCCTGATCCTGCCCACCGCCATCTTCGCGCGCTGGTCGGCGTAACGCGATTGCGCTCAAGCTGTAACGTTCAGCTCCCTCCCCCTTGCGAGGAAGGCGAGGCCCGTGTGGGTTCCGCCGGTGGTCACCAACAGAGGCAACCCCCACCCCCCCCGATCAAGTCCGGGGCAGACTGCTCTGCTGGCGCCGAGTCGCCCTTCCCGCAAGGGGGAGGGTGCCGAAATATTCCAATCAGCCCTGCAACAACGCCTGCCAGCCCAGCGCCACCGCCGCGCCGGCGGTGAGCGGCAGGCGCAAGGCGCGATACCAGCCGGGCAGGCCGCGCCCGCGCCAATCCCAGGCCAGCATCAGCAGCAGTGCCACCGCAAAGGCAATGAACTGCGCCGCCCGCGTGTTGGCCGGCATCAGCAGGATGAACCAGCCGCCGATGCTGGGCAGCATGGCAAGGCCGATCAGGCGCGCCGGGGCCGGGCCGGCCTGCACCGCAGCGCCCCAGCGCGCCCCGCCCAGGAACGACAGGATGATCGCCGACCACGACAGCAAGGCTTCGTTCCACTGCCAGCGGAAATCCGGAAACAGCAACGTCAGCACCGGTGCGGCAAAAAACGGAATCAGGCCGGCAAGCCCGAAAAACAGCACGGCGCGCGGGATGGTGATCATGGCGCAGCGCCTGTCATGGCCGCCGGCAAAGGTAAATGCGGCATTTCAGGCGCGGCAGGCGCGCACGCTGGCCGGCTGTGGCCGCAGGCCAGGGCGGAACACCGCCGCATAGCCCTGGGCGATATCGGTGATGCCGATCAGTTCATACCCCATGGCCTTCACCTCGCAGGTCAGCAGCGCCTTGGGCATGCCGTGCATGTCCGATGGCCGGTCGAGATCGACGATGACGATGCGCCCGCCCGGTTTCAGGCTGCGCCGCAAGCGATCGAGCAGCAGATAGGGTTGCTCGATCTCGTGATACATGTGCACCATCAACGCCACATCCACGCTCGCCGCCGGCAGCCGCGCATCGGCCTGACCGCCGTGCACTGTGCGCACATTGGTGAATTTGGCCGCCGCCGCCCGCCGCCGCACCAGATCGAGCGCCCGCTGCGAGATGTCCTGGGCAAAGATCCGGCCCTGCGGCCCCACGATCGGCGCCAACCGCATGACATAATATCCGGTGCCGGTGCCGATATCGGCGACAGTGCTGCCGGCCTTGATGCCGGCGATGCGCACCACGTCGGCCGCTTCGCCCAGCTGGTCGCGCGAGGCTTCATCGCCCCATTCCAGCGCCACCACCGGCGCCACTGGCCGCTGGGGCTTTGGTAAAGTCGCCGGCGCAGCAGCCAGCAAAAACGGGATCAGCGGGACCAGAAGGTGCATGATCTGGCTATGACAGCCGAGCATGGCCAAAAAATGTCAGTCGGCACTCACCGGCTGGTTACGGCTCTCAGGCAGCGCCCGCCAGCGGTTCATCTGGCGCTGGAAGGCATTCAGATCGCGCCCGGCCAGCTCCGCGCCGCCGATGAAGCGCAGCGACACCGGATTGGCCGGTCGGCCGCGCAGCCACACTTCGTAATGCAGGTGCGGCCCCGTCGACATGCCGGTCGATCCGACCTTGCCGATCACCTGGCCCTGCCGCACCCTTTGCCCCGGCTTCACCGTGATCCGCGACATGTGGGCATAGGCGCTGGCCAGATCCTTGTTGTGGCGGATCATCACATATTGGCCATGGCCGCCGTGCCAGCCGGCAAAGCTGATCGTGCCACTGCCCGCCGCGATGATCGGCGTGCCGGTGCCGGCGCCGAAATCGACGCCCTGGTGCATGCGGGAAAAGCCGAGCAGCGGGTGCAGGCGCATGCCGAAGCCGCTGGTCATCCGCGCCCCATCCACCGGGGTGCGCATCAGCCCGCGCGACACGCCCTCGCCGCTGGCCTGGTAGTAATCGCCCTTGTACAGGCCGATTTCCACCGGTGTCTTGCCTTTGCGGGTCAGCGCACCAAACAGAAGCTTGCCGTGGCGCACTTCGCCGGTGGCGGCGCGGTCCTGCTCGATGATGATGTCGAAGCGGTCCGACTTGCCCAGCCCGCGCTGAAAATCCACCACATGGCGCATCTGCTTGACGAACTCGGCTGCCGGCCCGGCCGGAATGCCGGCGCTGCGCAGCGCGCGATTGAGGCTGCCACCCGCCAAGCCTTCAACACGCAGTGGCGTCGTGTCCACCGCGATCGGAATGCGCTTGATGGTCAGCGCGCCCTCGACCCGGCGCAGCTCCACCTTCAGATCGAAAGCGGCCCGCAGGTTCAGCACATCGAGCGGGCGCGGCAGCGATTTGTTCGCGCGCCGGCCCAGCACCAGTTCGGCGCGCACACCGCCGCCGGGATTGATCCCGGCCAGCAGGCGGGTGACGTCCGCCACGTCAGCGCTGCCCACTCCGGCATTGCGCAGCGCGGCGGCAAGCCCGCGCCGGCCGATGCTCAGGCTGCGCTCCACGCGCGGACGTTCGGGGGCTTCGGCCAGCGGGCGCAGCTGGCGGGCATCGACGCGCGCCGCCTCGCCGGTCGCGCCGCCGCGGGCCAGCGGCGCAATCGCGAACACCGCGGCGTCATCGCGCTGGCTGGGGGTGAAGGCGGGCGCGGCGGCTTCATGGATCGGCACGACCTGGCTGCCGGCCCACAGCGCGGCGCCCACCAGCGCCGCGCAGGCGCCGGCCTTCAGCCACCAGGCGCGGCTGAACAGGCCAAGGCCGAGATCGAGATCGAGATGGGCGGGATCGAGGTCCCCGGTCCGTGCCGCGCGCAGCAATCGGGCCGCATCGCCCCTCAGGCGTTGTTGCTGATGATTGAGATCGACGAGGCCCTTGCCAACCCGGCGCAGCAGGGCGGGAGCACCCAGGCTGCGCGCGCACGGCAATGCCACGCTGCCGCCGGCCACTGAATGCAAATCCGCCTGGTACAAGGTGCGACCCCCACCGCAGTCCGGCCCGAAACGCTTGGCCAACGGGCGAAGGTCTGCCTGCGGCGAGTCGCCCTGTCAATTCCGCGACAGGCGGGACGGCTGTCAATCCCGCCCAGCCGTTGCCATCAAACGGTCACTTGCCGCCGAATCGCGGCTGTGTCAGATTTCGGCCATGTCCAGCCGAGCGATGTTCGCATGACAGGATATTGCCAGCCGATCCGGCGCGCCGGATCGCGCAGTATCCATTCGCCCGCCCTGCAGTCTGGTTTCACTCGCCGCGATTGCCACACCCACTTGCGGGCCTGCGCAACAGCGGCCACGTTCGGCTTGTGAATCGCATCGGCGCCTCGTTTGATCGGCCCGGCAGCTCTCTGGGCGAGGCGAAGGTCACCGCCGTGCTCGGCCCGACCAACACCGGCAAGACCCATCTCGCCGTGGAACGGCTGTGCGGCCATGCCAGCGGCGTCATGGGCTTTCCGCTGCGGCTGCTCGCCCGCGAAGTCTATGAAAAGGTGGTGGCTGCCAAGGGCGCCCATCAGGTCGCGCTGATCACCGGCGAAGAGAAGATCGTGCCGCCGCAGGCGCGCTGGTATCTATGCACGATGGAATCGATGCCGCTCGATCGCGAGGCGGCGTTTGTCGGCATCGATGAAGCGCAGATGGGCGCCGATCCCGAACGCGGGCATGTGTTCACCGATCGGCTGCTGCACGCGCGCGGCTATGCCGAAACCATGATCCTCGGTTCCGAAACCATCAAGCCCTTGGTGAAGAAGCTGGTGCCGCAGGCCGAGATCATCACAAGGCCGCGCTTTTCCACCCTGGCTTATGCGGGGCCCAAGAAGCTTTCCCGCCTGCCGCGCCGCACCGCCATCGTCGCCTTCACCGCGGCCGAAGTCTATGCCATCGCCGAAATGTTGCGCCGGCAGAAGGGCGGCGCGGCGGTTGTGATGGGGTCGCTGTCTCCCCGCACCCGCAACGCGCAAGTCGCGATGTATCAATCCGGCGAGGTGGATTATCTGGTCGCCACCGATGCCATCGGCATGGGCCTCAACATGGATATCGCCCATGTCGCCTTTGCCGGGCTGGGCAAATTCGATGGCAAGCGCCAGCGCCGGCTGACGCTGGCCGAAATGGCGCAGATCGCCGGGCGCGCCGGCCGCCACCAGAAGGATGGCACATTCGGCACCGTGCAACTGGGCGCCGAAGCCAGTTGCGCCTTCACGCCGGACGAAATCGAAGGGCTGGAAGCGCACCGCTTCGAGCCGCTCAGCCAGTTGGTCTGGCGCAACAGCGATCTGGATTTTTCCAGCCTGGCGCGGCTGGTGGCCACCATGGAGGCGCGCTCCCCGCGCCCCGAACTGGTGCGCGCCGATGATGCGCTCGATCTGGCCGTGCTGAAGCGGCTGGCCGGAGAGCCGTGGGTGATGCAGCGCGCCAATGCGCGGCTGTTGGGGGAACGCGGCCTGTTCCGGTTGTGGCAGGCATGCGGCCTGCCGGATTACCGCAAGACCGGCGTGGAGACACACACACGGCTGGCTGGCCGCGTGTTCCGCCATCTCACCGAAGGTGCCGGCCATCTGCCCGAAGCCTGGATCGCCGCCGAAGTCGCGCATCTTGATCGGGTCAGCGGTGACGTCGAAACCATCGCGGACCGGATCGCGGCGGTGCGCACCTGGACCTATGTGGCGCACCGCCCCGATTGGCTGGCCAATCCGGCCGAATGGGCCGAACGCACCCGCGATGTCGAAAACCGCCTGTCCGATGCGCTGCACGGTGCGCTGACCCAGCGCTTTGTCGATCGGCGCACGGCGGTGCTGTTGAAGGATCTGAAGGCCAAGGGCGCATCGGCGGCCGTGCTGATCGATGCGGCCGGCGAAGTCGCGGTGGACGGCGAGGCCATCGGCCATCTCGATGGATTCCGCTTCACGGCCGACGTGGCGGCGCGGGCCGGCGAACAGCGCCTGTTGCTGGCGGCGGCCGAACGCCATCTGGTGCGTGAACGCGCGGCGCGCGCCCGCCAGTTGGCCGAAAGCGAAGACATGGATTTCGCGCTCGACTTCAATGGCGATCTGCCGCCGCGCCTGATCTGGCGCGGCGCGCGGGTGGCGGTGCTGCGCAAGGGCCGCGACGCGCTGACCCCGCGTGTGGAGGTGGATCGCAGCGTCGCCAGCCTGTCGCCCGATGATCGCCGGCGGGTGACGGAACGGCTGGAGCGCTTCGTGGCCGACGGCGCGGCGCGCGTATTGGCGCCGCTGGCGAAACTGTCGGCGCTGCACGGTGATGTCTCGCCGTCGGCGCGCGGCCTGATCGTGCAATTGGTGGCGGCGCTGGGCGTGTTGTCGCGTGAGGCGGTGGCCGAACAATTGGTCGGCCTGACTCGCGGCGATCGGCAGGCGCTGGCGCGCTGCGGCGTGCGGTTGGGGCCGCTGCATCTGTTCATGGCGACATTGCTGCGCCCGGAACCGACGCGCTGGCGCCTGGCGCTGTGGGCGGTGGCCAATGATCTGCTGCAGTTGCCGCCGCTGCCGGCGCCCGGCCGGGTCAGCATGGCAGCGGAGGCGCAAACCGATTCCGATGTGCTGGCGGTGGCCGGATACTGGCGGGTCGGACATGGCCGCGATTCCATCGCCGTGCGCATCGACATGGTCGATCGGCTGGCGCGCCACATCCACGAACGCCGTGACGGCCGCATGCCGTTCATGCCCGATCCCAATTGGGCGGCAAGCCTGGGCCTGTCGCAGGATGGGCTGGCGCGGCTGCTGCGCGCGCTTGGCTATCGCCCGCGCCTTGTTGATGGCGCGCCGCATTTTGCCTGGGCCGGGCGCAAGCGCCCACCGCAGCCGCCACCCGACGCCGTTCCTTTGGCCAGAGGGAATGACGCGTCGCCCTTCGCTGTTCTGGCCGGCATGAAAGGCAGGTAGCATTTGGTCTACGGGGCAGGGCTTCGGCTCGACAAATTTCTCTGGTTCGCGCGCCTCGCGCCGAGCCGTTCTTATGCCCAGGACCTGTGTGAAAGCCGACGATTGCGCATCGATGGCCGCGTTGTCGAGCGTGCTTCGGCGCTGGTGCGCGCCGGCAGCGTGCTGAGCTGGCCACGCGGTGACGAGATCATCGTGGTGCGGGTGGAAGCCATTCCCGACCGGCGCGGGCCCTATGTTGAGGCGCGGGAATATTATACCGATCTGACGCCGGATCGCGGCCACAGGGACGGCGGGCAACTTGCCCTCTTGCCAGAAGGCTTTGCGGTCGCTTAAGGCCCGCGATGAACCATACGGGACAGATCCCGACCAGGGGAGATTTATGGCTTACATCGTCACCGAAGCATGCATCAAATGCAAATATATGGACTGCGTGGAAGTGTGTCCGGTGGACTGCTTCTATGAAGGGGAGACCATGGTGGTCATCAACCCCAGCGAGTGCATCGATTGCGGCGTGTGCGAACCGGAATGCCCGGCCGAAGCCATCCTGCCCGATACCGAAGGCGGCCTGGAAAAGTGGATGGAACTGAACGCCACCTTTGCGGCGCAGTGGCCCAATATCACCATGAAGGGCGAAACCCCGGACGACGCCGATTCGCACAAGGGCGAAGAAGGCAAGTTCGAGAAGTATTTCACGGACGCCCCGGGCACCGGATCATAAGCGCGCCCTGCATCGGTTCGTAACTTGGGTGCCCCCGCGGGGTTTCGGCCACGAGATCCCGCGAACCGGCTGCGAAGCGATGCCAAACGGCCATTATTCCACGGACATTGGCGCCAAAATCTGCTGATACGGGCGGCTGGATACGCCCAATCGCCGCGCATGGACGCTTTTGTCACGCCGTTGTGGCATTTGTGACCAGTTTCTGATACAGATGGCAAATGGTTGTTGGTCAACGCCGCAACCTATCGCCGGTTCCGTCATCACCGCGCCCACCTGCCGGGCGGATGCCGGGCCACGGTCTGGAACAAAGGCAGGCAGTCAGCACGATCGGCCAACCGCACGAAGCCGCAACCGCTGGTGAACATATCCAGCGTTGTCCGTGATTTGGCCCGGCTGCCGCGTAGAACAAAAGGACATGGATCAATGGCACTTGCCAAACCGCTCGGTTTCGAAGTCGGCGACTATGTTGTGTATCCCAAGCATGGCGTTGGCCGTGTCGTGGAGATCCAGCATCAGGAAATCGCCGGCGTCGCGCTCGATCTGTTCGTGTTGCGCTTCGAAAAGGAGCGGATGACACTGCGGGTGCCGATGAACAAGGTCGAAAGCGTCGGCATGCGCAAGCTGTCGAGCCAGGCGACCATGAACGAAGCGCTGACCACCCTGAAGGGGCGTCCGCGCATCAAGCGCACCATGTGGTCGCGCCGCGCCCAGGAATATGAAGCCAAGATCAATAGCGGCGATCTGGTGAGCATCGCCGAAGTGGTGCGCGATCTGCACCGCGCCGAAGATCAGCCGGAGCAAAGCTATTCGGAGCGGCAGATCTACGAAGCGGCCATCGGCCGTCTGGCGCGCGAACTGGCGGCGATGGAAAACATCGATGAGCCGGCCGCACAGCAAAAGATCGAACAGGTGCTCAAAGCCGCCTGATCCGATTGCTGATCTGATCAGCCCCGGCATTGCCCAGCAAATTGCTCTGGTTCCAGGCGTTCAAGGCCGCAGTCTATGCGGCCTTGCTGGCCAATGTCGGCCTGTTCATCTTTGCCGCGGGCGACGTGTTGGCGCCCAAGGCCGTGGACCAGATCGGCTGGATCATCATTCTGGGCGTGTTCGAATGGGAAACCGCACGCTTGCCGCCGGGCGAGGCGCTCACCCGCATCAGCCGGCCGGCCTTGGCTTGCGAACTGGTTGGTTATGCTTGCGCACTTTTCGCCCTGTCGCACTATATCGACATCAGCGATCCGGTGGAGATCGCCAATGCGGTGGCATGGCTCGGCATTTCGGCGCTGATCTGGGTGGATCTATTCTACCCGCGCGGCTCGCGCGGGCTCAGCCGATCGACGCTGCGCTGGATCTTGTATCTCATCACCTTCGTCTGCGCGGTGCTGTGGTGGATCGAAGGCGCCTGGCTGGATTTCTGGGACGGCGCGATCTGGATCATCTGCTTTTTCGTGATTGAAATCAATATTTTCGGTCTGGAATTCGCACGCGTGAAACGCTGACTTGCGCGGATTGATTCGTCGTGTATTATTCAGATAATACACGAAGGAGCCCGCCATGATCCGTACCGCCTTGCTGCTCGCCGTTGCTGCCACCGTCGCGACCCCGGCGCTTGCCGAACAGCGACGCTTTGCGTTGACCGGCTTTGACCGGATCGCCGTGGCGGGCAGCGACAATGTCACCGTGAAACAAGGCGGTTTCGCGGTGGCGGCCGACGGGGCGGCCAGCGATCTCGACAAGCTCGACATCAAAGTGGAAGGCGGCGTGCTGAAGATCGGCCGCAAGCGTGGCCAGTGGGGCTGGGGCGGCAAGGATGTGCAGGTGTCGGTGACGCTGCCGGCGCTGCACGGCCTGGTGATCGCCGGTTCGGCCGATGTGATCGCCGATCGCGGCGGCGGAGACCAGTTCGGCCTGAAGATCAGCGGTTCGGGCAATGCCAGGATCGCCAATCTCGATACCAAGACGGCCGACATCGCCATTTCCGGCAGCGGGGATGTGGTCGCGGCCGGCCGCTGCGGCGCACTCAACCTGCGCGTGGCGGGCAGCGGCAATGCCGATGCGTCAGCCCTGCGCTGCACCAATGCCGCGATCAGTGTCGCCGGATCGGGCGACGTCAGCGCCCATGTGTCGGGTCAGGCCACTGTGAACGTGGCCGGATCGGGCGATGTCACGGTCACCGGCGGCGGCCGTTGCTCCAAGAAGGTCGCCGGCAGCGGCGCGGTGCGCTGCAGCTGATCAACCGATAGATTCGGGGGGCCAACGGCTGATGACGGCGGCCGGATCGGGCCGCGGCCGCTCTTCCAGCGGCCGCGCCTGGCTGCCGATGAAGAAGAATCCCGCAATGCGTTCCGGCGCCGCGCCGCCCAGCAGCGTCAGCACGGCGGCATCATAGGCGGCCCAGCCGGTCAGCCAATTTCCGACAAAACCCTGTGCATGCGCCGCCAGCAGCAGATTCTGGCAGGCCGCACCCACCGAAAGCTCCTGTTCCCACAGTGGAATATGGCTGGGCTTCGGGCTGGACAGCACCACAACCAGGCACGGCGCCTGCGTGCCGAACTGCGCCACCGCTTCCAGCTCCAGCCGGCCGGCATCAGGCTTGCCGGCCTGATAGATGCGCAGCAGTGCTTCCGAAAACGCCGCACGATCCGCGATGACGACGAAGCGCCACGGATTGAGCTTGCCATGGTCCGGCACCCGCGATGCGGCGTGCAGGATGGCCGCCAGTTGGGCGGCATCGGGGCCGGGTTCCGCCATTTCGCGCGCCTTGCCGGATCGGCGGGTGGCGAGCAGGCTGGCCGTGCTGCTGCGATCGTTGAACCCGTCCATCATTGTGCTGCCTTCACCACAACGCCGCCCTTCATCACGAAGCCGACCCGCGTCACCGCGTTCAAGTCGGCGACCGGATTGCCCGGCACCGCCACCAGATCGGCGAACAGCCCGGCCGCAACCCGGCCGCGATCCGCCAGACCGAACCAGCGCGCGTTGCCGGCGGTCGCGGCAAACAGCACGTCGCGGTTCGGCATGCCGGCCTTGGCCATCAGCAGCATTTCGCGCGCGTTGGTGCCATGGGCATAAACCCCGACATCGCCGCCCATGCAGATCGGCACGCCGGCTTTCATCGCCAGCGCAAACGCGACGCGATCTTCCTGCACGCTGGGCGGGGCCGGCTCCTGACCGTTCCAGCCGGTGTAACGCGCGATGGCATCGCCGGCCGCCAGCGTGGGGCACAGCGCGGTCTTGTTCTTCGCCATCAGCGCGAACACGTCCGCCGTGCCTTCGCTGCCATGTTCGATCACGTCCACCCCGGCCATCGTGGCGCGGCGCATGGCTTCGGCCGTATTGGCGTGCACCGCCACCGGCCGGCCGGCATCGTGGGCGGCGGCGACCGCAGCCGCGATCTCGGCCTGACTATAGGTCGGCCGGCTGCCTTCGCCGGGCCGCCAGCGATAATCGCCATAGAGCTTCACCACATCGGCCCCGGCGCCGATCTGCCGGCGCACGGCGCTGACCAGATTCGGCCCGTCGGCCTCCTCGGCACCCTGCGGCACGTGCCATGCATCATTCTTGGGCGCGTAACTACCCGATGCCACCAGCGCGCGGGTGGCGACGATCATGCGCGGGCCGGGGATATGCCCCTCGTTGATCGCACGCTTCAGCCCGACATCGGCAGTGCCGGCGCCTTCGCTGCCCAGATCGCGCACTGTGGTGAAGCCGGCCATCAATGTGTCGCGCGCATGCACGGTGGCGCGCGCCACCCGATAGGCCTCGCTCTCCTTCAGCACCTGATCGTCCCACGGCGTCTTGTCATAAGGGTGCAGCAACAGATGGCTGTGCCCTTCGATCATGCCGGGCATCAAGCTATGGCCGGGCAGGGCAATGCGGGTGGCATCGGCCGGCACATTCAACGCCGGGCCAGCCGCGACGATCTTCGTGCCATCCACCAGCACCTGCCAGCCTTCGTGCATCGCCTCGCCATCGAACACCCGATCGGGCACCAGCAACACCGGGGCTGCCATGGTGGGCAACGGCAGCAGGGCCAGCAGTGCAGCAAGGGCGCGACGCATCATGTGTCTCCGATCGAGCAAAATCAGGCGGTGCGGCGCGAGAGCGCCACATAGGCGGATAATCCCAACAGCAGGCCGCCGACCAGCCTGGCCATGGCAGTTGCCGTGCCCCCGCTGCGGCCCAGCACCACCACCAGCCGCTGCGCCGCCAGGATGATAGGGATATCGATCATCACCATGATCACCACGATTACGCCGCCCAGGATCAGCATCTGCCCGGCCACCGGGCCCAGGGCCGGCGAGGCGAATTGTGGCAGGAACGACAGCGTGAACAGCGCGGCCTTGGGGTTGAGCAGATTGGTCAGCACGCCCTGCCGATAGACCACCAGCAGCGATGGCTGGCCGGCGCGGCCGATGGGCGCAAGGCTTTGGCGCTCGGTGAGGAACTGGAACCCCAGCCAGGCCAGATAGGCTGCACCGGCATAGCGCACGATATCATAGGCCAGCGATGACGTGGCCAGCACGGCCGATGCCCCGATGGCCGCGCCGATCACCTGCAGATAGGCGCCGGTTGCCACCCCCAGCATGGCGCTCAAGCCGGCACGGCGGCCACCCCCCAGGCTGTTGGCGATCACCAGGATCATATCCGGTCCCGGAATGATCATCAGCAACAGCACCGCCGACACGAATACCGGCAACAGGTTGACATCGATCGGCATGGCGGCGCCCTCCCTTGTCTCGGCGGCGTTGCCGCTCGCGGTCGCAAAGGCAACGCATGGCATCACCGCGCCGGCTTGGCCAGAGGCGAGGAATGGGGCCGGGGTGTTGACCGCTTGGCGGATGCCCTGCCGCCGGCTATCACCGTGGCAAGCACAGCGCGCGCCGGGCCTGCGGCGCGCCAGGGAGAATTGAATTGAGCGAAAATGCCGCTGCCGCCGTGGCCGACACCCGCCCGCAATGGTTCGGCCACCCGGCGCAACTGGCGCGGCTGTTCACCACCGAAGCCATGGAACGCTTCGGCTATTATGGCATGCGGGCGCTGCTCACCCTCTATCTCGCCAATCATTTCCTGTTTTCCGATACCACCGTCACCGGCCTCTATGGCGGCTTCACCGCACTGGTCTATCTCACCCCGCTGGTCGGCGGCTTGCTGGCCGATCGCTATCTGGGATCGAAGAAGGCGGTGAAGTTCGGCGCCATCCTGATGGCGGCTGGCTATTTCACCCTGTGTTTCGGCGGCGAGACGGCCAAGCCCTTCGCCAAGTTCGATGGCCAGCAATATGCGGTGAGCATCGAGAAGATCGGCAACGACCAGTCGCAGTTCGTCACGCTCAATGGCCAGAAGCTCCAGATCAAGGGCAATGAGGATGGCAGCGTCTCGCTGAACGCCAGCGACGGCCGTGAAGCGCGCCGCATTGCCAAGGGCGGCTTCGAAGCCGGCGGGACGCGCGACGCGCTGTTCGTCACCATCATGCTGATCGGCCTGTCGGCGGTCACCATCGGCAATGGCTTCTTCAAACCCAATATCTCGACGATGGTCGGCAGCCTTTATGCCAAGGGCGATCCGCGCCGCGATGCCGGCTTCACCATCTTCTACATGGGCATCAACATCGGCTCGCTGGGCAGCCAGTTGGCCTGTCCGGTCCTCGCCGATGCCTATGGCTGGTGGGCCGGGTTCCTGCTCGCCGCGCTGGGCATGGCATTGAGCTGGTTCCTCATCCAGTTCGCCGGGCCAAAGCTCGATGGCTATGGCGATCCGCCGCCCGGCGCCGCCAATCGCGACATTCCCATCTATCTGGGCGCGATCGCCTTCGTGCCGTTGGTGTGGTTCCTGTTCACCAATCTGATGGCGGCGCCGCCGCCGGTCGCCGGCGAAGGCTTTCTGGGCTATCTCGCCGGCCTGCCGATCCTGGGCAAGGTGCTGTTCGGTACCTTCCTCGCCTGTGTTGTCGGCATCCCGATCTGGTCGATCATGGTCGGCAACCGCGCCGAATGGCAGATGATGCTGGCCGCCATCATCCTGATCGTCTTCAACGTGGTGTTCTGGACGCTGTTCGAACAGGCCGGATCGAGCCTGACGCTGTTTGCCGCGCGCAACACCGAATTGTCGATCTTCGGCGTGCCGATCTCGGCCGGGCAGACGCAATTCTTCAACGCCTTCTTCATCGTCACGCTGGCGCCCTTGTTCAGCCTGTTGTGGCAGGCGCTGGGCCGGCGCGGGCTGGAACCGGGCATTCCGGTGAAGTTCGGCATGGCCTTGGTTGGCGTTGGCGGCGGTTTCCTGTTCCTGGTGTGGGGCACGCAGTTTGTCGGCCCGGAATTCAAGGTGGGCATCTGGTGGCTGGCCGGCCTGTATTTCATCCATTCCGCGGCCGAGTTGATGATCTCGCCGGTCGGCCTGTCGATGGTGACCAAGCTGTCGATTGCCCGCATCGTCGGGCTGATGATGGGCCTGTGGTTTGTCTCCATCGCCTGCGCGCAATATGTTGGCGGGCTGGTGGCGCAGGTCGCCAGCGTCGAGACGGTTGGTGGGCAGGTGACCAACCTCAAGGTCAGCCTCGATACCTATGCCGGCGTGTTCCAGACCATCGGGCTCGCCTCTGCGGCGATCGGTGGTGTGCTGCTGCTGATTGCGCCCCTGCTGAAGAAGCTCATGCACGGGGTGAAGTGATCGGCGCAAAGCAGGGGTTAATGCAGGGGTTGCGGCCATGGCCCTGTTGGCCCAGCATGACGCCAACAGGGGAGAATGGTTGATGAAGTCGAGTTATCTGCTGGCGGCGGCAGCAACAGCCTTGGCGCTGGCCACGGCCGCGTCCGCCAAGGACAAGCCAGCCGAAACCCCGTCGCCGCCGCCTGAGGTCATCCGGGTCGGCAAGGACCCGTTCCCCAGCCAGTACAAGCCCTACCCCGGCGTGACGACGGTGATCCGTGGCGCCACCATCTATGACGGCGCCGGGCGGCGTATCGACAATGGCATGATCCGCATCGAAGGCGGCAAGATTGCCGAAATCGGCGCCAGCGTTGCCGTGCCGGCCGACGCCAAGTTGATCGAGGCGGCGGGCAAATATGTCACCGCCGGCATCATCGATATCCACAGCCATTTGGGCGTCTATCCCAGCCCCGGCGTGCAGGCGCACAGCGACGGCAATGAAGCCACCAGCCCGGCGCGCCCGGAAGTGTGGGCCGAACACAGCGTGTGGCCGCAGGACCCCGGCTTCAGCCGCGCGCTCGCCGGCGGCATCACCGCACTGCATGTGCTGCCCGGATCGGCCAATCTGTTCGGCGGGCGCGGCACCACATTGAAGCCCGTCTATGGCCGCAGCGTGCAGGAAATGAAGTTTCCCGGTGCGCCCTACAGCTTGAAGATGGCCTGCGGCGAGAACCCCAAGCGTGTCTACGGCAGCCGCAACCAGCTGCCCTCTACCCGCATGGGCAATATCGCCTATGCCCGCCAGCTGTGGTCCGATGCGGTCACCTATAAACGCCGCTGGGATGATTATACCAAGCGCGCCGAGGCCGGCGCCGCCAAGCCCGGCGACGCGCCGCGCCGCGAGTTGGCGCTGGACACGCTGGCCGGCGTGCTGTCGGGCGAGATCCTGGTGCAGAACCACTGCTACCGCGCCGATGAAATGGCGAACGTGATCAGCATGAGCCACGAGTTCGGATACAAGGTGACGGCGTTCCACCACGCGGTCGAAAGCTACAAGATTGCCGACATGTTGAAAGCCGAAGGCATCTGCTCGGCGATGTGGGCGGATTGGTATGGCTTCAAGATGGAAAGCTATGACGGCATCCGCGAGAATATCGCGCTGGTGAATGCCGCCGGCGCCTGCGCCATCGTGCACAGCGATGATGCCAACGGCATCCAGCGCCTGAACCAGGAGGCCGCCAAGGCCATCGCCGCCGGCCGCCGGCTGGGGCTGCCGATCGCACCGGAACTGGCATGGACCTGGCTGTCGCTGAACCCGGCCAAGGGGTTGGGCATTGGCGACCGCACCGGCAGCCTCGAGGTCGGCAAGGCCGCCGATGTCGTGCTGTGGTCGGCCGAACCGTTCAGTGTCTATTCGCGGCCGATGAATGTCTGGATTGATGGCGCGCTGATGTATGATTGGGGCGATCCCAAACGCCGGCCCATTGCCGATTTCGAGCTGGGCCAACCCGGCGCAGGGGATGTGAAATGAAGCGGCTTGCCATCCTGGCCTTGCTGGCGAGTGCGCCCGCATTCGCCGCCCCCATCGCCATCACCGGCGCCACGGCACTCACTGCCCGCGGTGAGGAAGTGATCCGCAACGCCACCATCATCATCGATGCTGGCCGCATCACCGCCATCGGTGCTGGCCTGCCCGTGCCGGCTGGCGCGACGGTGATTGATGCCAAGGGCCTGCCGGTCACCCCCGGCATCGTCGCGGTGCCCAGCGATCTCGGCCTCACCGAGGTCGGCGGCGTGCGCGAAACCAACGATGGCAGTGCCCGCACCTCGCCCTATTCGGCGGCGCTGGACATGGCGGGGGCCATCAACCCGGCCTCGCTGCACTTTGCCATCTATCGCATGGCCGGCGTCACCCGCGCTGCCGCGGTGCCCGATGCCGGCAACGCGGTGTTCGGCGGGCAGGGTGCGCTGCTCAGCCTGGCGGCCAGCGGCCCGACCGTTACCCGCGCGCGGGCCTTTCAATATGTGGAACTGGGGGAGGCCGGCGCCCAGCTTGCCGGCGGTTCGCGTCCGGCGGCCTATGCGCAGCTTTTGGGCCTGCTCGATGCCGCCAAGCGGCTGGCGGCCAATCCGGCAGCGACCGTGGGCGGCGAGGATTCGGGCTCCTTGACGAAGCGCCGCGATGTTGAGGCGTTGTTGCCGGTGATTGCCGGCACCCAAGCCCTGATGGTGCACGTCGAACGCGCCGCCGACATCATCGAGGTGCTGAAACTGAAGGCGCGTTATCCGGCGCTGCGGCCGGTGCTGGTCGGTGCGCGCGAAGCCTGGCTGGTGGCGGCCCAGATTGCCCGCGCCGGGGTGCCGGTGATCACCCACAGTCTTTATGATCTGCCCGACGATTTCGAAGGACTGGCGGCCTCGCGCAACAATGTTGGCGTATTGCAGGCGGCGGGCGTCACCGTGGTGCTGGGGCCGCTGGGCGGTATCGGCGGCACCACGCCGGTCAATCTGCCGGGCTATGCCGGCAATGCCGTGGCGCAGGGGTTGATCCCCGGCGGCAAGGGGCTGACCAGGGCGCAGGCGCTGGCAAGCATCACCGCCAATCCGGCGCGCGTGCTCGGCCTGTCCGACACCGGCACGCTGGAGGTGGGCAAGCGCGCCGATGTCGTGCTGTGGGATGGCGATCCGCTGGAATTGACCAGCTCGCCGACCAATGTCTGGATCGATGGCGTGGCGCAGTCGCTGACCAGTCGGCAGACCGAACTGGCGCAGCGCTACAAGACGCTTGGCCGCACCGATCTGCCGTTGCAGTATCCGCAGTGAAGGCTGTGGCCGATTGAACGGCGATCGAACGGCGGCAGGGGGAGAATATCGTGTCGGATCTGGTGCTGCTTAGCCTGTTGGTCGGGGCGTTTGTCCTGACCCATGAACTGCTCGCACACCCGCTGCGCGCACCCCTGGTGGCGCGGCTGGGCGCGGGCGGCTTTGCTGTCGTGTATTCGTTGGTGGCGATCGCCACGCTGGGCGCCGCCGTGCAATTGTGGCGGCAGATTCCCAAGGCGCGACTGTGGGACACGCCGGCTTGGGCCTATGGGCCAGCGCTGGTCGCCATGCTGATCGCCTTCATCCTGTTTGTCGGTTCGGTCACGGCGCCCAACCCGTCGATGATGCCGGGCGTGAAGGGTGAACCAAAGGGCATGCAGCGCATCACCCGCCATCCGATGATGTGGAGCTTCGTGATCTGGGCCGGGGTGCATATGGTGATGACCGCCGATCCGCGCACCATCATCCTGGCCAGCGGCATCGCGGCCTTGGCGTTGATCGGCACGGTGATGCAGGATGTGAAGAAGCAGGGGCAGGACAGCAATTACGCTGCCCATATGGCACGCACCAGCCATGTGCCGTTCGCGGCCATTCTGGGTGGCCGCCAGCCGGCCAGCGCGCTGTGGCCCGGCCTGGTGCCGATGCTGGGCGGGGCGGCGGCGTGGTTCCTGTTTCTGGGCTGGGGCCACACATGGTTGATCGGCGTTCCCGCCGCAGGTTGGAGCTACATGCAATGACAGTCTCTGGGAGCAAGGTTTCGGGCAAGACGATCTGGATCACCGGTGCGTCGTCGGGCATCGGCAAGGGGTTGGCGCTGGCGCTGGCCGCCCAAGGTGCGCGGTTGGTGCTTTCGGGGCGCAACCATGATGCGCTGACGGCGGTAGCCGCCGATTGCCCCGGCGCGCTTGTTGAAGCGTTCGAAGCCACCGATCTGGAGTCGCTGCCGGGAATCGCGGCGCGGGTAGAGGCCGCGACAGGCGGTATCGACTGGCTGGTCAACAATGCCGGCATCTCGCAGCGCAGCCTGGCGCTGGATACGGATTTCAGCGTCTATCGCACCATGCTGGAAGTGGATTTCTTCGCGCCGTTGCGGCTGACGCAATTGGTGCTGCCGGGGATGGTGGCGCGCCGATCGGGGCGAATCATCAACAACGCCTCGGTGGCCGGCAAGGTCGGATCGCCGCTGCGCACCGGTTATTGCGCGGCCAAGCATGCGCTGGTCGGCTGGTCAGACGCGCTGCGCGCCGAAATCGCGCAATATGATGTGCAGGTGCATGTGCTCACCCCCGGCTTTGTCGCCACCGGTATCGCCGCCAATGCGCTGCGCGGCGATGGCAGCCAGAAGGGTGCCGGTGATGATCCGGTGAACGATGGCATTTCGATCCACGAAGCGGCGCAGCAGATCATCGCCGGCATCCTGGCCGATTCGCCGGAAATCCCGGTCGGCCGCGACGGCGCGCCGGAAATGCAGTTGCTCGATCTGAAGCGCCACAACCCGGAAGGCTGTTTCCTGGCCATGGCGGGGATGGCGCCCAAGGTGGCGCGCTGATCGCGGCGGCGGCGGACGTGCGTCGTTTTTCCCTTGGCGGATGGCGCTGGCACGGCTAAGGCCCGATCAGGCAGCCGTCGCATCAGATGCAGCAGGCCCGCCTTCGCACATGTGTAACCGGGCTGTTGGGGCTTCCGAGCCCTTGGCCACGGAACCGCAGGCGGGCACAACCGCAGACCCGGCTTGACGCCGGCGTTTGTTGGCAAGTGCAAGGCACTGAAGTTCACCCACAGCGGGCCCAGGTGGGGCCACGGCCGGGCCAGGAACGAGGATCGCGATCTTGATCAGAAACAACCAGCGCCGGCGTCGGGGTGGCAGCAACAATGGCCCACGCCCGCAGCAAATGGCTGGTGGCAACAATTATGGCCCGCGGCTCGACAATCGCCAGCGCGGCAACGCCACCCAGTTGCTGGAAAAATATCGGGCGCTGGCGCGTGATGCGCAACAGGCCGGTGATCGCGTGACCGCCGAATATTATTTGCAATATGCCGAACATTATTTCCGGCTGCTTGGCGATTATCGTGATCGCCAGCCTGACGCGCGCCGCGGCCGCGACGGTTATGATGATGATGGCCTGGACGGCGATGGTGACGGTGACACCATCGACGATGGCCGCGACGATGTGGATGATCGCGGTTCGCGCCGCGATGACGCCCGCCGCGATGAAGAACGCAACAATGATCGCCCGCCGGAACGGATGCGCGATGAGCGCCCGCAGGAGCGGCAGCGCGACGACCGCCCGCGTGAAGACAGGCAGCGTGAGGATCGGCCCCGGGAAGACCGGCCCCGGGAAGACCGGCAACGCGATGACCGTCCGCGCGGCGATCGGCAGCGCATCGAGCGTCCGCAGGATGACCGGCAGGATCGGCCACGCGCCGCGCGCCCAGCCGAAGATCGGCCCCGTGAGGATCGCCCCCGTGAAGAGCGTGCCCGCGACGAACGCCCCAACGATGATGCCAATCGCAACCGCCGTGATTGGCAACGCGACCGCCGCGACCGTCGGCCGGAGCGGGACGAGGCGCCGCGCGCCGGCAACGACGCCGAAGCCATCGATGATCGCGAATCGCTGCTGCAGGCCTTGCCACCATCGGTGTCGCGTGCCGAACCCGTGCGCAGCCCCGCCCGTGAAGACGACCGCCGCCTGTCGTTGAGGCATGCCGAGGCCGAGCCGGCCGCTGTTCCGGCGCCGGCGCCAGCGCCAGAACTGCTGCCAGTGGCTGCGATTGCCGACGAACCAGCCGAAGTCGCAGCGCCGAAGCGCCGTGGCCGCCCGCGCAAAGTGGTTGCCGATGTGGAACCGGCCGCAGAATGAGCCGGGCCTGAGCCGAATCGCCGCGAAGCCTGCGTCAGTCGTCGGCTTCGCGGCGATCGACCGATTCGTCGTGGCCTGATCGGCTCGATACGAACACCAGGCCCATCAGCGCGCCGGTGAGCAGCAGGGTGCCGGCCACACCCACCGATACCGCCAGATAGAGTTCCCAGCGCGCCGGCGCGCCGCTGGCCTGCAGCCACGTCAGCGCCGCTGCCACCGCAGCGACCGCCAGGCCGCCGGTTATGGCCATCAATCGCTTGAAGGGCCGCCAGACCGATGTCTGGGCACTTCTGGCCTGCGGTTCGGCCCCGCCGTTATCGATTGTCACTGATCTTTTGCCTTCCTGGCCGGATGGGCGCATCCTCGGCCCGGATCACAAGCCCACGGCGCGTGCATACTGCGCCAATCACGGGGAGGCGAATCATGATCGGTTCGATTCTGGTCGACAAGAAGCCGCTGGTCAGCGTCGGCCCTGATGCCACCATCACCCAGATCGCGGCCTTGCTGCATGAACACCGGATCGGCGCGGTGCTGGTGATGGATGGCGATACCATTGCTGGCCTGGTCAGTGAGCGGGACATCTGCCGTTGCCTGCATGTCCATGGCGCCGGTGTGCATGATGTGTGCGCGCGGGAGATCATGACCGCTCCCGTGGTGGTCACCGAATCGCGGACCAGCGTGGCAGAAGCGATGGCCATCATGACCGACCGGCGATTCCGGCATTTGCCCGTAGTGGACGATGGCAAGCTGTTGGGCCTGGTGTCGATCGGCGATCTGGTGAAGCGCCGGATCGAGGACGCCGAGGCAGAGGCCGATTCCCTCAAACACTATATCGCCAGCTGATCCCACCGGCGCCGGGCAGGGACATGCCCGGGATTCGGGGCCCGTCTGCGGTGCCAGGGGAGCAATCGACGCGATTCTGCGGGGCAAGGGCGATTCCCGAAGCCGGCTTCAACCATATTGCGGGCCATTCGTTCCGCCGATTCGGCGAAAATGCATCCCTTGGAGGGTCGCAACCCCATCCCCAGACAGGGCGCTACACAGGGAACGAGTTCGCTTCTTCCAAGGATGGGACAGAAAATTTCACAAGAATGCAAAAAACGCCTTGCCAGTCCGGGGGTCCGCCCATAGAGGAGCGCTCCCGGCCGACGAGAACCAGCGGTTCCCGCCGAAAGCCAAGACAGCAGCGATGGTCGCCTTGACCCACCAAAAAGTGGGCAGACAATCATTGCGGTGCCGGGAATTTCGGACCTTCCGAGCAATCGGAAAGAAAACGAAAAAAGTTGTTGACGGAGAGTTCAGAGCGGACCATAAGCCGCCTCCGTCGCCGACGACGAACCCACCGCCCTCAACTGGGCAAAGCGTTCGCCGCCGACATCGAACAAGACACCGGTCAGGAACCTGGGCAACCAGGGGATAGGCAGTTGCCGCTCTTTCTCATCGTAGGTTGAAATGAAGGGACATGTGGGCGGCGGTCCACGGTTCGGGGGTTCAGGCTCCGGATACCGTGGTTAAACCGAAGCTTATATGTCTCAATACCACAAAGCACACCGGCTTTTTGCCGGTACGTTAGTGATGTTGTGCAGACAGAATAAGCTCCTGAACGAACGGTCAGTTGCAAACGGTTTTCCCCGTAGCAACTGGTCGCATGAACTTGAGAGTTTGATCCTGGCTCAGAACGAACGCTGGCGGCATGCCTAACACATGCAAGTCGAACGAAGCCTTCGGGCTTAGTGGCGCACGGGTGCGTAACGCGTGGGAATCTGCCCTTAGGTACGGAATAACAGTGAGAAATTACTGCTAATACCGTATGATGTCTTCGGACCAAAGATTTATCGCCTAGGGATGAGCCCGCGTAGGATTAGCTAGTTGGTGAGGTAAAGGCTCACCAAGGCTACGATCCTTAGCTGGTCTGAGAGGATGATCAGCCACACTGGGACTGAGACACGGCCCAGACT
>NZ_JBBATQ010000009.1:134973-148663 GCF_040398665.1 Sandarakinorhabdus sp. | reverse complement strand
GCCGGGCCGCTCCGGGCCGTGCCGGGGCATGGAATTTATGAGTTCACGGCCTAGATCGCGAGCGGCCGTCACCCCGGCTTTCGCCGGGGTGACAAATCTGCGGCAACCCGCCCGCTATCCCGGCAACCCTTGCTGATACAGCATCCCCGGCCGGCCGCCGCCCTTCGGCGTCGCGGTGAGCAACTGCCGCCGCGGCGCCCGCCCGGGTGCGATGCTGACATGTACCCAGCCCGACGCCGGATCGCCGGGCACATGCGCCTCCAGGATCAACTGATCAAAGGCCAGATGGGCAGCGATCCACTGCGCCACCTGCGCGTTGGCCAGGCCGGGGATCTCGATGTCGGCCGCCTCACCCAGCACATGCTGGCTGCCGCGCGCGCCGCCGATGGCCCGATTGAGCGCCGGCGAACGAAACCCGCTGTTCACCACCACGGCCCGGCCAAATTCGCGCCGCACCGGTTCCAGCAGGGTCTCGCACAACAGCGTCAGCGCATCGATCGCCACCGGCCCCGGCATGTTATCAAGCCCCCGCCGCGCCGCGGTCTGGCTCCTGGTGAATTCGCGCAGGTGAAAATGCTTCGAAAGCTGCATGCATTGCCCTTCCAATCAAATGGGGGCAGGCATTTATCACAACGTGTGGGCTGTAGGAAAATCAGCAGCTTGCCCGGCATGTCTGGCCGGCAACTTGGGTGGAGCGGGTAGCGGGAATCGAACCCGCGCGTCGAGCTTGGGAAGCTAGCAGGCTACCATTACATCATACCCGCGCTCTGGAGGTGGCATTGCCATGGCGGTGTGCGGCGGTCAACCGGCCAAGTGCCTGTATGCATCGCGCAACACAGCGCTTGACGATTACATGCGTAAACGGTAGTACGATGACAGATGTAATCGATTCGATCTTCAAGTCCGGGAGCCTGCCGCAATGACCGAACGGATCAGTGAAGCCGAATGGCAGGTGATGGAGGTGCTGTGGCGCCAAGGCCCGCTCACCGCGCAGGCGGCGGCGGTGGAACTGGCCGGCATGGGCTGGACGCTGGCCACGGTGAAGACCTTGCTGTCGCGGCTGGCGGCCAAGGGGGCCGTGTCCACCACCGAAGATGGCCGGCGGTTCCTCTATGCCCCGGTGGTGGCGCGCGGGGATATTGCGGCGGGGGAATCGCGGCGGCTGGTTGATCGGCTGTTTGGCGGCCGGGCGACGCCGCTGGTGGCGCATCTGGCCGAGCGCGGCGAGCTTTCGAGCGCCGACATTGCCGAACTGGAAGCCCTGATCCGGGAGTTGAAGCAATGAGCGCCTGGTTGATGGAAGCCCTGATCGGCAGCAGCCTGCTGATGCTGCTGGTGCTGATCCTGCGCCGCCCGGTCGCGCTGTTGTGGGGGCCGCGGTTTGCCTATGCGCTGTGGGCGCTGCCGCTGCTGCGCATGATCCTGCCGCCGTTGCCGGGTTGGCAATCATTCTACGCGCCGGTGGCCCGCGCCAAACCGGACGGTGATTTTGCCGTTGCGTTGGTGCCGGCGGCCGATGCGGCGCTCTATACCCAACCGCTGCTGCCACCGGCCGAGCCTGGGCTGGTCATCGATTGGCCGGCGCTGCTGCTGATCCTGTGGGCGGTGGGCGCTGCGGTGTGGCTGGCGGCGCAATGGACGCGGCACGCACGCTTTGTTGGCCAGGCGGTGCGCGAGGGCACGCCGCTGACAACTGCGGGCGGGGTGGATGTGATCATGTCCACCCATGTGCCCGGGCCGATGGCGGCGGGTGTCTGGCGGCGGCGTATCCTGCTGCCGGCGGATTTCCTGTCCCGCTACAGCGCGGCCGAGCGCCGCATGACGCTGCTGCACGAAGGCGCCCACCATGATCGCGGCGATCTGCTGGCCAATCTGGCCGGGTTGGTCGTGCTGGCGGCGCATTGGTGGAATCCGCTGGCGCACATGGCCTGGCGGGCCTTCCGCGCCGATCAGGAACTGGCCTGCGATGCCACGGTGCTGGCTGGCAGCGATGGCAGCGCGCGCGCCGCCTATGCCGGGGCGGTGCTGAAATCCGCCTGTATCGCAACGCCCGTGGCGGCGTGCGCCATGAACCACAAATCCCAATTGAAGGAGCGTATTGCAATGATGAAGGATCGCAACATCGGTTTGCTGCGGCGCGTGGCTGGCGGCCTCCTGCTGGCTGGGTTGGCTGGCGCGGCGCTGGCCGCGACGGCTTCGGGTGAACAGCCCGCACCGCCCGCCCCGCCCACCCCGCCGGTCGCACCTGCTGCCCCTCCTGCTGCGCCTGCGGCACCCGCTGCGCCTGCGGCACCCGAAGCGCCGCGCGTGATGATCTTCACCCACAAGCTGGACGGCAAGGACACCGGGGGTGACAAGGCCAGCAAGGGCGAAAAGACCGTGGTGCGCACAATCATCATGAAGGATGGCAAGCTGGTGCGCGAGGCCGGCGGCGAGGCCGACCCGGACGTGATGATGTTCGGCGCTGACGGCAAGCCGGGCGATGAGGATGTGAAGGTGACCACCGCCGCCGATGGCCGCAGGATGGTGATGGTGCGCCGCATCGACAAGGCCCGGCTGGCTGGCGAGTCGGCCGATGCCGCGCAGGCCCATATTGCCGCAATTCGCGCCGACATGCGCGCCCGTTGCGATCAGGAAGGCATCAAGCTTCCGACCGATGCCGACATCGGGCAACTCGCCACCTGCGGCATGGAAATGCAGAAAAAGGTGCGTGAAGCCATGGTTTCGGCTCGCGCCGCGATTGAAGCCACACCGGGGCTTTCAGCCGAGCAGCGCGCCCAGGCCCTGAAGGGCATTGATGCCGCCATGGCCAACAACCGCCAGGAGATCTTCCTGTTCAAGAAATGATCTGAACGCCGGCCGACACCGGCTTCAGCTCGGCAGGCTGGCCTGCACAAGCAGCCCCGCTGCCGCCTCCAGCCCGGCCCGGTCGTCTTCGTCGAAGCGGCCGGGCCTTGGGCTGTCGAGATCGAGCACGCCGATGATTGCCCCATCATGGATCAGCGGCACGACGATTTCGGAGCGGCTGTCGGCATCGCAGGCGATATGGCCGGGGAAGGCGTGGACATCGGGCACGACCTGTGTCTCCCGTGTCGCTGCCGCCGTGCCGCACACGCCACGGCCCAGCGGAATGCGGATGCAGGCCGGCTTGCCCTGGAATGGTCCCAGCACCAGTTCCTGCCCACGCATCAGATAGAATCCGGCCCAGTTGAGATCGGGCAACTGGTGGAAGATCAGCGCCGCCATGTTGGCCATGTTGGCGACGAAATCGCGTTCATCGCCGATCAGCGCGGCCAATTGCTGATTGAACGCATGATATTGCTCCGGCTTCGGGCCGGTGAGGGCGGCGGCGGCGAACGACATGCCGATCAGCGCGGCGCGATGACCATCAGCATCTGGCGGCCTTCCAGGCGGGGCAGTTGCTCCACCTTGGCCAGTTCCGCCGTGTCGTCGCGCACGCGTTCCAGCAGCTTCAGGCCAAGCTCGCCGTGGCTCAATTCGCGGCCGCGGAAACGCAAGGTGAGCTTCACCTTGTCGCCTTCTTCGAGGAAGCGATTGATGGCCTTCATCTTGGTCTGATAGTCATGCTCGTCGATGTTGGGACGCATCTTGATCTCCTTGATCTCCTGCGTCTTCTGGTTCTTGCGCGCGATGGCGGCCTTTTTCTGCGCCTCGTACTTGAATTTGCCGACATCGAGGATCTTGCACACCGGCGGGTCGGCGCCAGGCGAGACCTCCACCAGGTTCAACCCGGCTTCTTGCGCCATGGCCATGGCCTCGCGCGTGTAGAGAACGCCGAGATTCTCACCGTCCTGATCAATGACCCTGACCTTGGGCGCCCGGATGAATTCATCATAAAGCGGCCCGGAAATCGGCGCGGGCGTGTTCATGAAACGGCGTGGTGGCGGTGGTATGACAGTCTCTCCTGAGTCTTTGGCCTGTGCCGGCCCGCAGCCCCAATAGCGCGGCAGCGGGGGCAGCGGCAAGAGGCGCTGACCCGGTTCGGCCGTGAACGCATCGATTCCACGCTCCAGGCCGCAAAAGCCCGTCACGAAGGGTGGAATTCACGCGTCCTCGGCCTTGATGCGTCAGCCTATTTTCCGGCGGCGAGTTGCTGTTCGAGCGCCGTGATGCCCGCCGCCGCAATCAGCCCGTCTTCCTGGGAGGTGCCGCCCGATACGCCAACCGCCCCCACAATCTTGCCGCCCAGCCTGATGGGGATACCGCCTTCGGAGGCGACCACCACGCCGGGAAAGCTCAGATAGCGCAACTGGCCTTCCTTTTGCAGCCGTTGTTCGAACAGCGCCGTCGGATTGCCCAGCCGGGCCGATGTCTGCGCCTTGCCGCTGGCGATCTCCGGCCCGGCCATCGAGGCATCGTCCATGCGCCGCAATGCGATCGGCACGCCGCCGGGATCGACCACCACGATCGTCACCTTCAGCCCGCGCTTCTCGGCTTCGGCTTGCGCGGCATCGGAAATGATCCTGGCGCCCGCGAGGGTGAGAACCGGCTTGTCCTTCACCAGTTGTGCGGCTGCGGGGATAGCCAGCGCCAGCGCCGCCAGCGCAAGCATTGGGGCCAGCGCGCGCATCAGGCGGGCATCCGATACAGGGCGCACAATTTGTTGCCGGCCGGATCGCGCAAGTAGGCCAGATACAAAGCCCCCATGGCGCCCGGGCGCACGCCAGGCGGATCTTCGCAGGCGGTGCCGCCATTGGCCAGACCGGCGGCATGCCAGGCATCGGCCTGTTCCGGGCTGGCCATGGCAAAGCCGATGGTGCTGCCATTGCCGTTGCACGCCGGATTGCCGTCGATCGGCTTGGAAATGGCAAAGATGCCGGTGGGCGTCATCCAGAACACCCGGCCCTTGTCGTCGGCAAAGCCCGGTGCGACGCCGGTGGCGCCCAGCGTGGCATCGTAAAAGGCCTTTGATGCGGCGGTGTCGTTGGCACCGACCATGATATGGCTGAACATCGCGAATCTTCCCCGTTGGTGTGTGTTCCCTCGCATCCAAGCATGGCTGGGAGCGAGTGTCGAGATGGCGGCTTTGCGTCCGGTTTGGAGCTTGTTGACCTTGCGATTTGTTAGCAGATGGTTAATATTGTGAGTGGGTCGAAAATGGGGTTGCAAAGTGATCGGACAAAGGATCGCACCGTCGGAAAGGGACGTGTGCTGTGGCGGGCGATTATGCCTGGCTGAAATCCCGATCGAAGAGGCTGAGAAGATCAGCCTGCTGTTTCAAATCATGGGCTGGACGGTCGTGAGCGACGATCAGGCAGTGGCGAACGGGGCAGGATCGGCCCGCCTGTCGATGCGGGCGGCTGGCAACATCATCTCGGTTGCCTGTGATGAACGGCCGGTGATGGCGCAGATGGCAGCGGCCGGCCTTGATCGTCTGGTGATGCCGGTCTCGCTGGCGGCGCTTGAACAATTGATGGTTTTTGCCGGCTAACCATTTTGGCTGCACAAGCATGGTTGCACCCGGCCGTTGCCATGGCCGGGCGGCGCAGGGCCGTCGTCGCCGGAGGCACTGTGACCGCGATGCAGGCTGAATTTGCCAAGGCCGATCGGGCCCCGGACCCTGCTGTGGTCAATGCTGCCCCCGACACGGCAGGACCACGCATGGCGGGACATGCCGGCGTGGCGGCGCGGCCGCCGTTGCGGCTGGCGCTGTTCGGTTTGCCGCCGGCCCTGGTCGAACCGGTGGCGATGCTTGCCGAAATCCTGGGTTGGGTCGTGTTCGAGGCCCCGCCGGGCCCGGCCATGCTGCCGCCAGCTGATCTGTGCCTGGCCATGCTGCCGGCCGATGCGGGCGCGCCGCTGCCGCCGATCGCCGTCTGGTCACCAGACAAACACCTGAATGAACATATTTCCAGCCATGGACTGTCCATATTGGAGCAGCCTCCCTGCATCCAGCACCTCGAGCAACTGTTACAAATTTCTGCCGATTGGCCGTGAGCGCGGGGGCGCATTGATTATGATGGATGCCGGGCAGGATGCAGGCTTTTCCCAGGGGTTTGGTTCAAGTGATTTCGGGCAGGCCGGGCCGATACCGGTCGTGCGGATTGCGCCGGCACGGCCGCCGGATGATACCAGGATCAACAATCTGCACGGGCCTGGCGGGCCCGACCCTGACGGCGTCGTCCCGGATGGAATGGTTCCACATGGCATTGTTGTCGAAGCCATCGGCGCCGGCCGGTCCGGGCTCGATCTGCTGGCCTTGCAGGCGCTGGCCGGCCAGATGCGATCGGGGCAGTTCGGGGTCGATCCGGGTGGATCGGAACAAGCCATGACGATCGCACGCCAGGTCGCAGACATGGCACAGGGGCTGGCGGCGCTCGCCGATCGGCTGGTCGGGCAAGGGTCGGCCGTGCCGGCCGAAACCATCGAAGTGGCCGAAGGCGATTGTGTCGCCTTCCTGGAAAGCCAGTTCCGCATCCGCCGCCTGCGGGCGCGGCACCTGCCGGCGCTGTCGCTGGGCGAACCGGCGTGGGACATCTTGCTCGATCTGGCGGTGGCGCAATATTGGCGGCGGGAAACCTCGGTCACCAGCCTGTGCATTGCCGCCGATGTGCCGAGCACCACGGCGCTGCGCTGGATCAACAGCATGACGCGCGAAGGCCTGATCGTGCGCCGCCCCTGCCAGCGCGACGGGCGCCGCAGCTTCCTCGCCATCGCGCCGGAAACCTATCAGGCGATGCTGGCGATGGCGGCGGACAGTTTGCGCACCGAACAGCGGGTGCGGGCGCGGTATCAACGCGCCGCCTAGGCCGTGACCTGTCCCGCATAATTCACGGCTGGCAACTTGCCTGGGGGGCTGGTGCAGCGCCGCCCTCCGGCTATGCTGGTCCGCGTGACTGATCTGCCGTCCCGCCTGCTGCCGCTGTTCAACATCCCGCTGCACGTCGCCTTTGCCGATGCGCTGGCGGAGGGGCTGTTGGCGCGCACGGCGGCTGACCCGTTGTTGCTGGCGCGGTCGCTGGTGCTGCTGCCCAATCGGCGCGCGGTGACCGCCGTGACCGAAGCGTTCGTGCGGCAGTTGGGGACGCGTCAGGTGGAAGGTGGCGGCCTGTTGTTGCCGCGGCTGGTGCCGGTGGGCGATCTGGACGATGCCGGCTTTGACCGGCTGGCGGCCGGTGATGCACCGATCCAGCCGGCGGTGCCGCCGCTGCTGCGCCGTTTCGAACTGGCACGGCTGGCGGCCAAGCTGCCGGGTGACCGGGGGGCGGTGGAACGGCTGCGGCTGGGCGATGCGCTCGGCGAGGTGCTCGATGCGCTCTTGGCCGAAGAGATTGATCCCGAAGCGTTGCGCAGTGCTGCCGATGGTCAGGATCTTGCCGATCATTGGCAGAAGACGCTGGCGTTTCTGGAACTGGTGATTGCGGTGTGGCCGCAGGCGCGCGCTGGCCACGGCGGCATCGAAGGCGCGACGCGGCTGAGCCAGTTGATCGATGCGCTGATCGCGCGATGGGGGATGGCCGCGCCGTCAGGGCTGGTCGTCGCCGCCGGCATTGCCAACCCGACCCCGGCGATCCTGCGCTTGCTCGGTGCGGTTTTGCGTCTGCGCCAGGGGCTGGTGGTGTTGCCCGGCCTTGATGACGGTGAAGGCGCGGCGGGGCAGGCGCGCTGGGACGGCATCCGCCTTGCCGACGCCGATTTGGGCCAGCGCGGCGATCCCGGCCACCCGCAATGGGCGTTGAAGACCCTGCTCGCCGGGCTGGGCCTGACGCGGGCCGATGTGCAGCGCTGGGCGCACGACGGCGGCGCGCTGGATGGTCCGCCGGGCCGCGCGGCGGCGCTGGTGGCGGCGTTGGCGCCGGCGGTGGCTGCCCAGGCGCAGCCTGTGCCGGAAGCCCAAGTTTTTGATCATGTGGCGCTCGCCGAATGCGCGACCGCTGCCGAAGAGGCGCAAGTGGTGGCGCTGGCGCTGCGCGAAGCGGTGGAACAGCCGGGCCAGCGCGCCGCACTGATCACCCCCGATCCCGATCTGGCGCGGCGCGTTGCGGCGCATTGCCAGCGCTGGGGCATTGCCATCGACAGTTCGGCCGGCACCCCGCTCGGCCTGATGCCGCCAGGCGCGCTGGCGCAGGATCTGGTCGCGGCGATGGCCGAGGCGTTCGCGCCGACCCGGCTGCTGGCCGTGCTGAAACACAGCCTGATCCGGCGCGGCGATCGCGATTTTGCCGCGGCGGTGCTGACGGCCGATCTGGCCTTGCGCGGCGTGCGGCCGCCGCCGGGGCTGGAAGCCGCCGGCGAAGCGATCCTGAATTTCGTCGACGAGACGCGCGGCGACCATGACGCCATGGCGGCGTGGTGGGAGGATGTCGCTGCTGCCTTGGCACCGCTGGAGGCGCTGCGCGAGGCTGGTCAGGCCGATCTGGCCGGCCTGATGGCGGGGCTGCGCCTGGCCATCACCGCGCTGGCCGGCGATGATGGCTGGTCCGGCCCCGATGGCCGGCAACTGGCGGCGCTGATCGCGGCGGTCGAAGATCATGGCGCGCTGTTCGGCGCGTTCAGGCCCGATGAAGCCCCGGCGCTGCTCAGCGCCTTGATGCGGGGCAGCACTGTGCGCGTGCCCGGCCAGGGCCATCCGCGACTGAGCATATTGGGCCCGGTGGAGGCGCAGCTTACCCGTGCCGATGTGGTGATCCTCGCCGGCCTGAACGAAGGCAGTTGGCCCGGCCAGCCGGCACCCGATCCCTGGTTGGCGCCGGTGATCCGCGCCCGGCTCGGCCTGCCCGGCACGGCGCGGGCGCAGGGCCTGGCCGCGCAGGATTTCCTGCGCGCCGCCGCCGCGCCGCGCGTGCTGATCACCCGCGCGCGCCGCGATGCCAGTGGGCCGCGCCTGCCATCGCGGCTGTGGCTGCGGCTGCAGGCGCATGGCGGCCCGCACCTGCACCGCCGCGATGATCTGGTGGCGCTGGCCCGCGCGCTCGATGGCGCCGCCGCGCCGCGCCCGCAGCCGCCGCCCCGCCCCAATCCGCCGCTCAAGCTGCGGCCGCGCAAGCTGTCGATCACCGAAATCGACACGCTGATCGCCGATCCCTTCGCCTTTCATGCCAAACATATATTGAAACTCAGGCCGCTCGATCCGCTCGATCAGGACCCGACGGCGGCGATGCGCGGCACGTTGGTGCATGACGTGCTCGAACGCTGGATCGACGATAATAACTTCAGCCTCACGCGGCTCGATCAGATCATCACCGCGGAACTGGAAAGCGAGGCGAAGCATTTCCCGCTGCTCGCTGCCGCCTGGGTGCCGCGCATGCGCGCTGCCTTGCACTGGGCGGGGGTAAAGATTCTGGATCGCGAACAGGCGGGCTGGAAGCAGCTGGTCGCCGAAGCCAGGGGCGAGATCATGCTGCCCGGTGGCATCACGTTGACCGGTCGGGTGGACCGTGTGGACCGCACTGAAAGCGACGAGCTGCTGGTGATTGATTACAAGACCGGAAAGCCGCCGGCCAAGGCGCGGGTGCGCAGCCTGCAGGCCAACCAACTGGCGCTGGGCCTTGCCATGGCCGCAGCCGGCACGCTGGTGAAGAATGGCGAGTTGCTGCCGGGTGGTACGCCTATCGCCATCGAATATTGGCAGTTGCAGGGCTCGCGCGCTGCCGCCGGCACCGTGCACACGCCATTGAACGGCAAGGACCCGATCGATGCCGCCGCGCATGTGGCGGCGGCCGTGGCGCGCGCTGGCGAACTGGCGGCGCATTATCTGCTCAGCGAGAACCCGTTCGAGCCCAAGCTGCGGCCCGAATGGGCCTGGGGTGATTATGATCATCTGGCGCGGGTGCCGGAATGGATCAGCCGGCCGAGATCAGCAGCATGAGCGCGGCGGTGAAACCCCTGAGCCCGCTGCTGCCCGAACAGGCGCAGGCCGCCAATCCCGATGTGCACGCTTGGGTGGCGGCATCGGCCGGCACCGGCAAGACGCAGGTGCTCACCGCGCGCGTGCTGCGCCTGTTGCTGGCGGGGTCGCGGCCCGAGGCGATTCTGTGCCTCACCTTCACCAAGCTGGCGGCGGCGGAAATGCAGAACCGGGTGATGGCGCGGCTGGCGCACTGGGCCGGGTGCAGCGATGCGGCGCTGGCCAGCGATATCGCGGCCATTGGCGGCGCTACCGATGCCGACACGCTCAGCTCTGCGCGCAGCCTGTTTGCCGCCGTGCTGGAGACGCCGGCGGGCCTGGCCATCCAGACCATCCACAGTTTTGCGCAAGGCCTGATCGCCGCCTTTCCGGTGGAGGCTGCGATCAGCCCCGGCTTCCAGACGCTGGACGATCGCGCCGGCATTCTGCTGCGCGGCCGCGTGCTGAACGAAGCGCTGATCGGTGCAATGGCGAATAATCCGGTGCTGCGCGCCGATCTGGACGAGGTGGCGCTGGATGGTGGCGAAGGCCGGCTGCACGAATTGATGAACGCCGCCGCCACGTACGAGGAGGCTTTGGTGCCGCTGCGCATCGAAGGCGTCGATCCGTTGCTGCGGCGCTTCCTGGGCTTGCCGGCGGATGGCGGCAGCGCCGAAGCGGCGCTGGTCGCCGCGCTGGCGACGTTGCCGCTTGCGCGGCTGGCACTGCTCGTCAAGGTGCTCGGTCAGCAGAGTGGCAAACGTGCGGTCGAACTGTCTGTCGACTTGGATGCTTGCATGCGGACAGCCGACCACACGGAGCGTCTCAAGGGACTGTGGGCGTGTTTTTACTCCACGAAGAATGAACCGAAAAAGGGCAGTTATCTGATCCCGAACGGGCTTGATGCGCTCGATCCGAATTGGCGTGTCCTCTGCGCCGATGTGCAGGATCAATTGCTGACCATCCGCGCCGAACAGGAACGTTGGCAGATATTGGCCATCAGCGGGCGGCACCTGCGGCTCGCCATCACGTTGGCGCAGGATTGGCAGGCGGCCAAGGCGCGCGCCGGGGTGATCGATTATGCCGACATGATCGCCGCGGCCGTGCGCCTGCTCGCCGCGCCGGGGGCGGCACAATGGGTGCGCTTCAAGCTCGACAGTCGCATCGATCATGTGCTGGTCGACGAGGCGCAGGACACGAATCTGGCGCAGTGGGAAGTGATCGCCGCGCTGGTGGAGGAATTTTTCGCCGGGCTGGGCCAGCGTGATCAGTTCCGCAGCCTGTTCGTGGTTGGCGATTTCAAACAGTCGATCTTCAGCTTCCAGGGCGCCGATCCGCTGGTCTATGCCGACCGCCGCGAGATATTCTTCCAGCAGTGCGAGGCCGAACCGGAGCGCTGGATGGAAGTGCCACTGTCGCGCAATTTCCGCTCCGCCGATGTGATCCTGGATGTGGTGGACCGGGTGATCGGCCACGTCGGCACCGTGCCGTTTGGCGGGGATGCGGTGCCGCCCCACACGGCGTTCAAGGCCAAGGCCGGCGTGGTGACGCTATGGCCGCCCCTGCTGCCCGATACCGGCGACGAGGAGGATGAGGACGCCGAACCCGGTACCGCCGGCCAGGCTGGACTTGCCAGCGAGATTGATCTGGCGCGGCGCATTGCGGCCACCATCGCCGATTGGTTGACCGGGCCGAACCCGCTGGTGCTGCCCGGCAGCGGACGGCGCGCGGCGCCGCAGGATGTTATGGTGCTGGTGCGGCGGCGCGGGCGCCTGATGAGCGCGCTGGTCGGCGCGCTGCATGAACGCGGCGTGGCGGTGGCCGGGGTGGACCGGCTCAATCTGTCGGAACCGCTGGCGGTCGCCGATCTGGTGGCGCTGGTGCAGTTCGTCTGCCAGCCCGGCGATGATCTGACGCTGGCGGCGCTGCTGGTGTCGCCGCTGGTCGGGCTGACCCACACGCAGCTCACCGATCTGGCGGCGGGGCGCACGGCCAGCCTGTGGGCGGCGGTGCAGGCCAGCGAAGCGCCCGCTGTGATGGCGGCACGTGATTGGCTGGGCCAATTGTTGCGGCTGGGCGCAAACGTGTCGCCTTATCAGTTCCTGGAATCGGTGCTGTCAGGCCCGTTGCAGGGCCGGGCGCGGCTGTTGGCGCGGCTGGGCGAGGAGGCGCGCGACGCCATCGACACGGTGCTCGATCAGGCGCTGGCCTGCGAAACCGCCGGGGCAGCCAGCCTTCAGGCATTTCTGGCCTGGATGGCCGCCGACGATTTGGAGGTGAAGCGCGACCCCGAAGCCGCGCTGGATGCGGTGCGATTGATGACCGTGCACGGCGCCAAGGGCTTGCAGGCGCCCATCGTCATCCTCGCCGATGCCTGTGCGCCGCCGCAGAAACGCAGCGGCATGGTGGCGCTGCCGCTCGATGGCCAGGGCGCCAATCTGCCGCTGTGGCTGCCGCCCGGCCTGGTGGTGCCGCCGGAACGGATTGCCGAGGCAAAGGACCGACGCAAGCGGGATGGCGACGCCGAAGATCGCCGGCTGCTGTATGTCGCCCTGACCCGCGCCGAGGAGATTTTGTGCATCGGCGGCGCGACCAAGCCGACCAGGGAATGGGACGTGCATCCCGACAGTTGGTATGCGGCGGTGACCGGCGCGTTGGCGGATGCCGGGCTGGTGGCCGAGGATCATGAAGCCTGGCCGCAGCCGGTGCGCCATTTGCGCGGCGGCACGCCCGCAGCGCTGGCGGCGACCGATGTTGCGCCAGCCGCCGGCGTGTTGCCGCTGGGCCATTGGTGGCGGGAGCAAGCGCCGCCAGAGGCACGGCCGCCGCGACCGCTCAGCCCATCGTCACTTGGCCCCGATCCGGTCGCCGATCCGCCGCCCTCCCCCGATCGGCGCGCGGCGGCGCGGCGCGGTACGGCGCTGCACAGATTGTTCGAAACCTTGCCAGAATTGGGGCCCGATCTGTCGGCAGCGCAGCGGGCCGATGTGGCGCGGCGCTGGTGCAGGCTGAATGTGCCCGATCTCGATGTCGATGATCTGGTCGAAACCGTGCTGCGCGTGCTGGATGATCCGGGCTTTGCCGCGGTGTTTGCGAGCGGCGCACTGACCGAGGCGCCGGTGGCGGCGGTGGTTGGCGGGCAGGTGATCGCCGGCAGCATCGATCGCCTGCTGGTGAGCGAAACGCACGTGCTGGCGGTGGAGTACAAGACCGGCAGCCGCGTGCCGGCCAATGCCGGTGCCGTGCCACCGGCGCATGCCGCGCAATTGGGCGCCTATGCCGCCGCGTTGCGGACGGTGTTTCCCGGCCATGACGTGCGCGCGGCGCTGCTGTACACCGCCGGGCCGCGCCTGATCGAGCTGCCCCGCGATGTGCTGGCGACATGGCAGCCACGGTGAACACCGCATTGAATGGCGACGCGGCAGCGCCTATCTTGATGCGCTGAGCCGTCTCCCGCGAGGGCGCGTATCTCGCCGGGACCAAGGAGCAAGACGATGACCAAAGCCGTGACCGATGCCGATTTCAACGCCCAGGTGCTGGAGGCCGGCAAGCCGGTGCTGGTGGATTTCTGGGCCGAATGGTGCGGCCCCTGCCGCATGATCGCCCCGGCGCTGGAAGAACTGGATGCCGAACTGGACGGTGTCGATATCGTCAAGGTCAACATCGACGACAACCCCGATGCGCCGGGCCGCTATGGCGTGATGTCGATCCCCACCATGATCCTGTTCAAGGATGGCAAGCCGGTGGCGACGCAAGTTGGCGCCAAGCCGAAGAGCGATCTGAAGGCGTGGCTGGTCGGCGCGTTGGGCTAATTTCCCCCTCTCCCCTTGCGGGAGAGGGCGG
>NZ_JBBATQ010000009.1:1822-134873 GCF_040398665.1 Sandarakinorhabdus sp. | reverse complement strand
CTCGGCGCAGCCGAGCGGGGAGAGGGCGGCTCGGCGCAGCCGAGCGGGGAGAGGGCGGCTCGGCGCAGCCGAGCGGGGAGAGGGGTTGCTGCGCGTCCGCACGCGCACCCCCTCACCCTCCCACCGCTACGCGGCGGGCCCCTCCCTCTCCCGCGAGGGGAGAGGGGTTATGACTTGCCCCAATCGCGGAAAATGCACGTGCACCGTGCCGGCGCCGTCCACGTCGCGCGCAATGACGATGCCGCCGGCGTCGCAGCGCAGCAGGCGGCCGACGGACGGTGCATCGCGATTGCCCTCTTGCGCCACGCCCACCATCATCCCGGCGGCGAACGGCGCATCCACCCCACCTGACACCGGCAGCGGCGCGGCCGAAGCGTGCGCCAACGCGGCGTCGGCGGTCAGTTCCTGCCGGTCGCCATGGCCGAAGCCGGCCAGGCGCGCATACCAGTCCGCCACATGGGGCCGGGCCAGCATCGCTGCAGCGGTATCGGCGGCAAACGGCACCGCGGCCACGAACCAGAGATTGCTGTAGAGCGCGAGATCGCCCGCGCCTGGCGCATCGCCGCCGATGAACGCGCGGCCATCGGCCAGCGTGTCGGACAACCAGGCGCTGGCCACCATGGCCTGACCGGTCAGATGCGGCGCCGATTTGCCGAGTTGGCCCAGATCCATGCCGAACCGCGCCTGGCGATCCTTTATGAAGCCTTCCCCCATCGCATCGGCCGGCATCGCGCCCATTGCGGCACCGACATGGGCAAGAAACTGCGGGCCATTGGCCCAACTGGCAATCATCCGGTGCAGCGGGCCGAGCGGCGCGGGATAGAGCGAGCGCCCCCCCAGTGCTTCCAGCGCCGGCAGGATCGCGCCGGTGTCGCAATAGATGTCCGCGCCCACCTGCACCATCGGCGTGCGGGCATAGCTGCCGGTCAGCCGCGTCTGGTCCGGCTTGGGCAGGATATTGGGCACCATCACGCTGCCCCAGGCGATGCCCTTCACCCCGAACGCGGCGCGCACCAGTTCGGCGAAGGGCGATGCATCATAATGATAGAGAATGGGAAGCATGGCGGGTCAACTCCGGTAATCGGCGTTTATGCGGATGTAGCCGTGGGTGAGGTCGCAGGTCCACACCCGCGCCCGGCCCGGCCCAAGGCCCAGATCGGCGGTGATGCGGATCTCGCTGCCGGCCAGATGCGCGGCCACCGGCGCTTCGTCATAGCCGGGCACCACCGCGCCATGTTCGGCCACCAGCGTGTCGCCGAAACGGATGGAGAGCAGGTCGCGCTCGGCGGGTTCGCCGGCCTTGCCGACCGCCATCACCACACGGCCCCAATTGGCGTCGCCGCCGGCAATCGCGGTTTTCACCAGCGGCGAATTGGCGATGGACAGCGCCACGCGCCGGGCCGAGGCATCATCCACCGCGCCGGCCACATTCACTTCGATCAACTTGGTCGCGCCTTCGCCGTCGCGCACCACCAGGATGGCAAGCTGCCGGCACACGTCGGCCAGCGCAGCGGCGAGCGCATCGGCACCGGCCTCTTCCATCGTCGCCAGTTCGGGATTGCCAGCCGCGCCGGTGGCGAAGGCCAGCACGGTGTCAGAGGTTGAGGTGTCGCTGTCCACGGTGATGGCGTTGAACGTGCCCCCCACGGCAGCGCTCAACATCGCCTGCCACAGTGGCGGCGTGATGGCGGCGTCGGTGAAGATGAAGCCCAGCATCGTCGCCATGTCGGGCGCGATCATGCCGCTGCCTTTCACGATGCCGGTGATGGTCACGCGCGTGGCGCCCAGCATGGCGGCGGCAGTGGCGGCCTTGGGGAAGGTGTCGGTGGTGCCGATGCTGTTGGTGGCCGCCAGAAAATCCGCCTGGCCAAGGGCGGCGTGGGCGCGGTCCACCCCGGCCAGCGCTAGATCAACCGGCAGCGGCACCCCGATGACGCCGGTGGAGGCGCTGAACACCTGATCGGGCGCACAGCCCAGCCGTTCGGCCACCCGCGCCGCCTGCGCCTGCGCGGCCTGGCGACCCGAAAGACCCGTGAAGGCATTGCTGTTGCCGGCGTTGACGATCAGGCCGCGCGCGCGGCCGCCGGGCAGATTGGCGCGGCAACGTTCGACTTCGGGGGAGGGGCATTTGCTGGTGGTGGTGACGCCGGCCACCGCAGTGCCGGGGGCCAATTCCACCAGCGTCACGCAATCGCGCGTCCATTGCTTGTAGGGCACGGTGGCGGTGCCGATGCGCACGCCGGCGATCGGCGCCAGTTCGGGGAAGGGCAGGGCGAGCGGCGAGATGGTCATGGCTCCGCCTTTGCCACGCGCGCGCGCCTTGTCCAGAGGCTTCCACGGTTGACTCTGCGCGGCGTGCGCTTTATCGGCATCGCTCTTTCCGGTGGCGGGCATCCGTCACCATCACGATCTGTTTTCAGGACTGCCCCGATGAAGCGCACCTATCAACCGTCCAAGCTCGTCCGCGCCCGCCGCCACGGCTTTCGCGCGCGTATGGCCACTGTTGGCGGCCGCAAGGTGATCCACGCCCGCCGCGCGCGTGGCCGCAAGAAGCTTTCGGCCTGATCCCAATGAAGGCGCCGGACACGATCCGGCTGCGGCGGGATTTTCTGGCCGCCAATCAGGGCCGGCGGGTGCCAACCGCCGGCTTTGTGCTGCTGGTGCGGCAGCGCGACGATGGCGAGTCCGCGATGCGCGCTGGCTTCACCGTCACCAAGAAGATCGGCAACAGCGTGGTGCGCAATCGGCTGAAACGCCGTCTGCGCGAGATCGTCCGGCTGGTACTGCCCGCCCATGGCCATGCTGGCGCCGATCATGTGCTGATTGGCCGCGACACCGGCCTGACACGCGATTTCGCCGTGTTGCAGGCCGATCTCGCCAAGGCGTTGGGCAAGGCGCATCTGCCGCCACCAACACCCCGCGAACGCAGATGAAACGCCTGCTGATCTGGCCGATCCGCATCTGGCAGGCGACATTTTCCGCCGTCATGCCGCCATCGTGCCGCTTCACCCCCAGTTGTTCGGCCTATGCCATCACCGCCATCGAACGCCATGGCCCCATCAAAGGCAGCGCGCTCGCCATCCGTCGCATCGGCCGTTGCCATCCATGGGGACCATCGGGCTATGACCCGGTGCCATGACCGGCTATAGGCAGCCACATTCCCCCGAATCCGCCAGCAAAGAGACAGGCCTTGGCCCAGGACAATCAATCGCCCGACACGAAGAACATCGTGCTGGCCGTACTGCTTTCATCGCTGGTGCTGATCGGCTGGACCTTTCTGGCCGATCGCTTCCTGCCGCCCGATACGGTGCCGGCCCCGGTTTCGGCCCCAGTCTCTGCCGGCGCAACGGCGCCCGCCTCTGCTTCTGCCGCCCCTGCGGCGCCGGGCAGCGCCCCGGCGATCGCCGGCGCGGCCGCTGTCGTGCCGCGCGCTGCGGCGCTCGCCGCCGGCGCGCGGGTGCGCATCGTCACGCCGCGCCTCACCGGGTCGATCAATCTGACCGGTGCGCGCTTCGATGATCTGGTGCTGCCGCGTTACCGCCAGACGGTGGACGGCAATTCGCCACCGACCCGGCTGTTTTCGCCGGGCGGCACCGCCGACGCGCAGTTTGCGCAGTTCGGCTGGGTTGGCAGTGCCGCGCCGCCGGCCAGCGCCGTGTGGACCGCCGATCGCGCTACGCTGACGCCGACCACGCCGGTCACGCTGAGCACCACGGCGCAGGGCCTGGTGTTCCGCCAGAAGATCAGTGTCGACGGCGATTACATGTTCACGGTGGAACAGAGCATCGACAATCCGACCGGTCAGTCGATCAGCCTGCAACCCTTCGGCCTGGTCTCGCGCCGCGGTGAAGCGGCAAAGGCCGAAACCAATATCCATGTCGGCCCGGTCGCCGTGCTTGATGGCACGTTGAAAGACACGGACATCGAATTCGATGATCTGAAGGATGGTGGCCCCCAGCATATCCCGTCGACCGGCGGCTGGCTGGGCCTGACCGAGAAATACTGGCTGGCCGCCAGCATTCCCGATCAGAAGGCGCGCATCACCGCCACGTTCCAGCACGCGGCGGGCCAGTATCAAACCGATTGGCTGGCCGGCGCGATCAATGTGCCCGCCGGTGGCCGCATCACCAGCACGGCGAAACTGTTTGCTGGTGCCAAGGAGGTCGATCTTCTGGATCGCTACACCGAATCCGGCATCCCGCGCCTCGACAAGGCGGTGAGCTGGGGCTGGTTCGAAGTGATCGCCAAGCCGATCTTCTATCTGCTTGATTGGCTGTTCAAGTTCACCGGCAATTTCGGCGTGGCGATCATCGGCCTGACGCTGATCGTGCGTGCCGCCATGTTCCCGATTGCCAACAAGCAATATGAATCCATGGCCAAGATGCGCCTGGTCGGCCCGAAAATGAAGGCCATCCAGGAGAAGTACAAGGACGACAAGCTGAAGATTCAGCAGGAGATGATGGCGATCTACAAGACGGAAAAGGTCAATCCGCTCGCCGGGTGCCTGCCGATCCTGTTGCAGATTCCGATCTTCTACGCGCTCTACAAGACGTTGCTGATCTCCATCGAAATGCGTCACCAGCCGTTCGTGCTGTGGTTGCATGATCTGTCGGCGCCGGATCCGTTGACGCCCTTGAACCTGTTCGGCCTGATCGCCTGGCAGCCACCGGCGATGATCGCGCTGGGCGTGCTGCCGATCCTGCTTGGCGTCACCATGTATGTGCAGCAGAAATTGAGCCCCGCCACCATGGACCCGGTGCAGCAGCAGGTGTTCGCGCTGATGCCGTGGCTGTTCATGTTCTTCATGGCGCCGTTCGCCGCCGGGTTGCAGCTCTATTGGACGATCAACAACCTGGTTTCGATCGCCCAGCAGCTTTACATGAACCGCAAATACCCGACCCCGGCGACGCCGCCCGGGCAGATGGTGGTGGATGCCAAGCCGGTTGCAGCAAAACCGGCGGCCAAGCCGGGCCCCAACCCGCCGCCGCCGCGCTCGCCTGCTGGTGGGCGCCGCCGCAAGTGACCGTGGACGACGAACAGGATGATCTGATCGAACTGGCGCGGCGGCGCTTTGCCGGGCCGGTGAATTTCCTGCTGTCCGCGCCGGAGCTGCAGTTCCTGCCCGCGCCGGATGTGCCGGAAGTCGCCTTTGCCGGGCGATCGAACGTGGGCAAATCCTCGCTGTTGAATGCCATCACCGGCCGGCATGGCCTGGCGCGGACCTCGGTGACGCCAGGGCGCACGCAGGAACTGAATATCTTCGAAGTGGGGGAGCCCACGATGTTCCGGCTGGTGGACATGCCGGGCTATGGCTTTGCCGAAGCGCCCAAGGATGTGGTGCGGCAATGGAAACATCTGGTGTTCGATTATCTGCGTGGCCGCGTCGTGCTGCGCCGCGTGCTGGTGCTGATCGACAGCCGCCACGGCATCAAGCCGGTGGACCGCGAGATCATGTCCCTTCTCGACAAGGCGGCGATGAGCTTTCTGGTGGTGCTGACCAAGGCGGACAAGATCAAGCCGAGCGCGCTGGCGGCGCTGACCGAAGCGACGCTGAACGCCAGCCGCATCCATCCCGCCGCCTATCCGCAGGTGTTTGCGACCTCGGCGGAAAAGGGCCTGGGCATCCCCGAACTGCGCGCCGCGATCCTGGCGGCGGCGACGATATGAGCCTGACCATCACCCTGAACGGCGATCCGCGCCGGGTTGCGGACGGATGCAGCGTGGCGGACCTGCTGCGCGAACTCGATCTGCCGGCTGACAAGGTGGCGGTGGAGCGCAATCTGTCCATCGTGCCGCGATCCTCGTTCGCCGATGTGACGCTGGCCGAGGGCGATGCGCTGGAAATCGTGCATTTCGTTGGTGGTGGTCAGGATGACGATACGTGGTCGGTGGCGGGTCGCACCTTCACGTCGCGGCTGATCGTCGGCACCGGCAAGTACAAGGATTATGCCCAGAACGCCGCTGCGGTGGCGGCTTCGGGTGCCGAAATCGTCACGGTCGCGGTGCGGCGGGTGAATGTCACCGATCGCAATGCGCCGATGCTGACGGACTATATCGATCCCAAGCGCTTCACCTATCTGCCCAACACGGCCGGCTGCTTCACCGCGGACGATGCCATCCGCACGCTGCGCCTGGCGCGCGAGGCGGGGGGCTGGAATCTGGTGAAACTCGAAGTGCTCGGCGAAGCGCGCACCCTCTATCCCGACATGGCCGAAACGCTGCGCGCCACCGATATCCTGGTGAAGGATGGCTTTGAGGTGATGGTCTATTGCGCCGATGATCCCATCGCCGCGAAGAAGCTGGAAGAGTTGGGCGCCGCCGCGATCATGCCGCTGGGCAGCCTGATCGGTTCCGGCCTTGGCATCCAGAACCCGGTGACGCTGCGGCTGATCGTCGAAAATGCCAAGGTGCCGGTGCTGATCGATGCCGGGGTGGGCACGGCATCGGATGCCGCCGTGGCCATGGAACTGGGCTGCGCCGGCGTGCTGATGAACACGGCGATTGCCGAAGCCAAGGACCCGATCCTGATGGCACGTGCGATGAAACTGGCGGTCGAATCCGGCCGCCTTTCCTATCGCGCCGGGCGCATGGGCAAGCGCCGCTATGCCGACCCGTCGAGCCCGCTGGCGGGCTTGATCTGAAGGCGCCGGCCTGCGGCCCGCGTCCCCGCATCTGACATTCAGCCGCTGTTCATGTCCAAACATTACATGTGTGTAATGCAGGGTCGAAGATGCGCTGGAAGGAAAGGCGATGACGATCAATCTGTGGCCAAGGTGCATTGGGAAAATCGCGGCCTTGGCGTTGGCCATGCTGGCGACAGCGGCCCCGGTGCAGGCCGCAGAAAGCGACGCGGTTGCAACGCCTGTCGCCCAACAGACCCAGGCCCGCGATGATCTGCTTGGCCTGCACTTTGGCATGGCGGCCGTAACGGCGCGCCGCTTCCTCGAAGGGCGGGGCTTCAGGCTGATCGGATTCCAGTCCGGCCCGTCGTGGTATGCGCTGGTCGGGAAGCAGACCAAGACCAGCGTCGAGCGCCGCTATCGTGGTTCCATTTCCGCTGCCCGTTTCGAGGGCCCCAACGGCGAGGCTTTCGCGCTGGATTTCGTGCAGATGCCGCGCGGTGCGGCGCTGTCGCGGGCCGCTCTGCAAATGCCTTCCACGCTGTCGCCCGAGCAACTGCGGACCGCGCTGATACTGGCCTATGGAGCTCCCAATTGCGGGGAGGGCTGGTGCCCAGCTGTCAGGGACGGGCCACGGGCGCGACTGCAGCCGCGGATCATGGCAGACTTTGCCGCGCGCACTGTCACGCTGGATGCCGGCCCGCAACTGGCGCAGCTGGCACCCCAATCGGTGCAGGAAGCCATCCGCGATTGCCGACAATCGCGCCTTGGCGTGCCCATAGATTCGGAATATTTCCGCTGGGCCTGCTAGCGGTTGATCTAACCTGGATTGCGGGCAACGCCAGGCACGCCGGCGATCTCCACCCAGTGCTGCTTGCTGTCGGTCCAGAACTGCATCTGCGGGGTGAAGGCGCTGGTGTCGTCCAGTGTGCCGGCCTTGATGAAGACGAGATCGGGCGCAGCCGAGACGCGGCTGAACAAGGGCGAGCCGCAATTGGGGCAGAACTGGCGCAGCACCGCGCCGCCGGACTCGCCATGGTCCTCAAAGGTCTTTACTTCGCCGATGACGCTCAGCGCTGCCGCCGGCACGCCCATGATCATCGACCAGCCGCTGCCGGCCTGGCGCTGGCAGTTCTTGCAATGGCATACCGCCTGCATCACCGGTTCCGCCGCCACGTTGTACCGCACCGCGCGGCACAGGCAGCCGCCTTCAAGAGTGGCCATGATCCTGTTCTCCCTGTTGTCGTGCCGGAAAGGCTAACGCGGCGGCGGGCGCAGCACAATTGCCGCCTTGCTTGACAGCCTGCAGGCCGCCGCCCACGTTGCAACGGCGGGGGTGATGATGGCACAGGCAGGCGCGCGGGCGGGGGCGGTGACGGCGCTGGTCTGGCTGATCGGACTGGCGGTGTTCATCAACTATGTCGATCGCGGCACGCTGGGCATCGCCGCGCCGCGGCTGAAGGCCGATCTTGGCCTCAGCGCCACCGAATATGGCCTCGCGGCGTCCGCCTTCTTCTGGGTCTATGCCCCTGGCCAGTTGGTGGCAGGCTGGCTGGTCGGTCGCAGCCACGCCGGCTGGTTGCTGGCGGCCGGGCTTGGCCTGTGGGGGCTGGCGACGGCCTTGACCGGGCTGGCCAACGGCCTGCTGGCGCTGGTGCTGCTGCGCCTGCTGCTGGCGGTGGGTGAGGCCGTGACCTTTCCGGCGCTGTTCAAGCTGATTGTCGATCATGTCGATGCCGCCCGGCAGGGGGAGGCCAATGCAGCACTGTCCATTGGCCTGGCGCTGGGGCCAGCCTTTGGCACGCTGGCCGGCGGGCTGCTGCTGGCGGCGCTGGATTGGCGCTGGCTGTTTGCCATCGTGGGCATCGCCTCGCTGCTGTGGCTGGTGCCGTGGATTGTCACCATCCGCCGCCTGCCGCCGCCGGCCGCGCATGGCGGCGCTGGCGGCGGTGGCCCGACCTATCTGCAGATCCTCGTCACCCGCGCGGCCCTGTCGCTCTCGCTGGCCCAGGTGTGCTGGGGCTTCGGCCTGTATTTCCTCGTCACCTGGCTGCCGCTGTGGCTGGTGGACGTGCGCCATTACAGCCTGGCTGACATGGCGTGGATTGGCGCGCTGGCCTTTGCCGCGCAGGCCGTGGCGGCGCTGATGGCCGGCAAGGTGAATGATCGCCTGTTGCAGCGCGGCCTTGCCCCGGGGGCAGTGCGCCGCAGCGGCGCCATGCTGGGCACGATACTGACCGCAGCAGGTCTGGCCGGCATTCCGCTGTCGAACAGTCAGTCAAGCCTTGTCGCGGCGCTGCTGCTGGCCGGGTTCGGGATCGGCATCATGCATGTCTGCGTCAACATGATGGCGCAGATGTTTGCCGGGCCGACGGCGGTGGGCAAGTGGACCGGGGTCCAGAACGGATTTGGCAACATCGCCGGCATCGTCAACCCGCTGATCACCGGGGCCATCATCGATGCGACCGGCAGCTACAACGCCGCCTTCGCGCTGGCCGCCGGGATGCCGTTGATCGCCCTGTTCAGCCTGGCCGTGCTGGTGCCGCGGGCGGAACCGATCGACTGGTCGCAGCGATAGCGCGCGCGTGAACGGTGCGGCTTATTGCGCCGCCACATGCACTGCATTGCCGACCAGCACCAGCCGGCCCGCCGCGTCGCGTACCTCCGCCCGCAGCCAACCGGGGCGGGTGATGGGCGCGTTTAGCGCCAGCAGCGTGTCTGGCCCGGTGACGCTGCGCGGTGGCTGGGCGGTGCCGTTGACGATCAGGGTGAGGGTGCAATTCGCGCAGCGGGTGAGGGCGATTTCGACGGGCAGCACCCCGCCGGGCGGCAGGCGCGCGGTGCCGCCCATCGGGATCTTGCCGGCCGGGGTGATCGCGAACAGGTCGAGCGTGCGCCCCGCCGCGGCGTCGGTATCCACGAACACGCGGCCGGCGCGCAGGCCAGCCATGATGGCGGGGGTGGAAAGCGCGTCGGCCCAGACGGCGGTGACGATGCGGCCGATGGCGCGGGCGTCGGGGGCGGCAATGGTGGGATCGTGATTGTCGCTGCCGGCGATCGGCGCGAGGTGGTGGCCGGCGTTGAGGAGGCTCTCCCAGAACTTGATGCCTGACAGCGGCGTATCGAGGCGTCCGCCGAGCGCCGCCATGGCGCCGCCGTTGGCGATCTCGATGGCAGTGACGCCGCGCCAATCGGTGCCCGCCAACGTCCAGCCGCAGCCCATGCAGGCCGCGCCGGATGGCAGCGCCGGGTGATTGATCGAGACGACCCCGCCCAGCTTCGCCATGGCCCGGCTCCAGGCGGCGCCATCGGGCACTTGCGGTGTGCCGATGCGGAATTCTGCCAGCGCCGTGACGCCCAGCATATTGGCGTGGCCCTGGAAGCTCGTCACCTCCTGGCCGGGGATCAGCAGCAGCCGCGAGAAGGCCGGTTGCAGGCCGGCCAGTTCGGACAGGTGCGAAACCGTGTTGTGATCGGTGACCGCCAGGAAATCGAGGCCGGCGCGGGCGGCGGCTTCGACGCTGCGATGGACGGGGCAGGGCACGCGCGCGCCGGCATCGTTGGCGCAGGTGCCGTCACTGTGGCCGCTGTGGCTGTGCAGATCGCCGCGATACCAGCCGGGGCCGCTGCGCAGTGGCGGGGTGGCGGCGGGTGCGAAGTCTATGTCGGCGCGCCAGTCGCTGCGGCTGCCGGGCTTCGCATTCGGCACGCCCATCAACAGCGTGAAACGGCGGCCCGCAACCGGCCCGGCCAGGTAGGACGGCGTCGCCACCATGTCCCCCACCACGAATTGCGCCTTGTTGCCGCCGCTCCAGCCACGGAAGCGTTGGCCTTCAAACAGGCCGAGATCGATCACCGTGCCGCCGCTGCGATCATAAGAGAAATCGACGCTGAACGCGGTCACGCCGGCCGGCACCGCGAAGGGCGTGGCGATGAAATGCTGATGATCGGCGCCGGTGATGGTGCCGCTCAGCCGAAGGTCCGGTTCGGCCGCGAGGGCCGGCTGGATCAGCCCCAGCAGCAGGGCAAGGAGCGCGCGCAGTCTCGCGCGCCGGATCACAGAGCGGTGCGCAGCACGCCGATCACATCGGCATAAAGTTCACGCTTGAACGGCGCGGCCATCTCGACCAGCGAATCGAGCGGGCTCCAGCGCCAGGTCCGGAATTCCGGGTGGGCGGTGGCGATGTTCACGTCGGCATCCGTGCCCAGGAAGCGCAGCGCATACCATTTCTGGCGCTGGCCGGCGAACTTGCCCTTCCAGATCCTGCCGATCAGCTCGTCGGGCAGATCATAATAATGCCAGTCCGGCGTTTCGCCGAGCAGCTGGGTCAGCGCCGGATCGACACCGGTTTCCTCCCACAATTCGCGCAGGGCGGTGTCATACGGGTCTTCGCCGGGATCGATGCCGCCCTGCGGCATCTGCCACGCCTCGACCATCTGATCGAGGCGCTGGCCGGTGAAGACCAGGCCTTCGGCGTTGACCAGCATCACCCCCACACAGGGCCGATAGGGCAGGCCGGAGGGATGTTCGCGCGGGGCAGCAGAGGGGGTCATGCGCGGCCCAAAAGCAGCTTCAGATCGGCGATGCAACCGAGCAGATCATCATGCGCACTCGGGATGCCCTGCCGCATCGTGAAGCAGCCGTGGATCTGGCCGGCGGCCTCGTGGTAGCTGACGCGCACGCCATATTCGATCAGGCGGGCGGCATAGGCGCGGCCCTGATCACGCAGCGGATCGAGGCCGCAGGTGTTGATCAGCGTCGGCGGCAGGCCGGCCAGCGTTTGCGCAAACAGCGGGCTGGCGTGGGGCTCACGCAAATCCGCTTCACTGCCGGCCATGTACAGGCCGATGAACCACGCCATCGCATCGGCGGTCAGCACATAGCCATCGGCAAACTCGGCCATCGAACCGGCCGTCGCCGTCATGTCGGTAACCGGATAGATCAGCCATTGCGCCAGGATCGGCACGGGCAACTGCCCGTGCAGCGCGTTGGTGACTGCGGCGGCCAGATTGCCGCCGGCACTGTCCCCAGCCGGAATCACCCCCGTAACAGCGCCGCCCAAGTCGGCCGGCGATCCGGCGGCCCAGCGCGTGGCGGCCACGCAATCGTCGATGGCCGCCGGAAAGGCCGCTTCGGGGGCCATGCGATAGTCCACGGATACGAGCCGCATCGCCAGCAGCCGGGCGATTTCGGCGCACAAGGGATCATGGGTATCAAGATCGCCAATCACCCAGCCGCCGCCATGAAAATACATCAGCACCGGCCCGGCAGCATCGACATTGGCCGGTGTGTACAGCCGGGCCTTGATGTTGCCGGGGATGGTCAGATCGGTGGTCGCAATCTCCCCGCGCGGCCGTTCGAGCATCTGGGTCATGCCGCTCATCATCGCGCGGCCTTCCTGCGGGGACAGTGCGCTGAGCGGTGGGCCTGGCTGTGCGGCCATCATGCCAAGCAGGTTTTGCACGTCCGGACGAACATAAGGCATGTGGTGGCTCCCCTTGTTTTGCCCTTTGTAGGCGGGCGGTGGCGGCGGGCAACCGGTGAATTTGGGTGGGGGCGTTCCTTAACCCTTCACCCACGCTGCCACCTCAGCCGCGAGCCGGTTGCTTGCTCGTGACAGCGCTCCGGCCACCGCTGCCGGCTGCTGCCTGGGCACCGGCTCTTCGGCGATGAAGCTTCTCAGCGCGACGGTGCCGGCGCTGCGCGGGCCGGCGAGTTGTGCATCATAACGCACGCGCACCATCGGATTGCCCCGCACATCCAGGCCGAATTCGCGCAAATGCCCGGTCAGCACGCGCGCCGCCGCAACATTGCCGCCGCGCGAATCGAGCACCGCAATGCCGGCCGCCGCCAGCCGATCGTTCAGCAGGCGCTGAAATTGCCGGTTGGGCTGTTCGGACCAGCTCGCACCCGCCAGATATTGCACGCTGGCGCCGTCCAACTGCACCGGCAGGCGCAGGGTCTGCAATTCCGCCGGCACATCGGGCACGGCGATGGCCAGCGTGTCGGCCAGCGCGGTCGGGCCAGCCCAGGCCGGCGGCGGCACGTCGCTGCGCAGCACCAGCAACGCGGCCGGCGCCGGGGCATTGCCGCCGATCTGCACCAGGGGGCCGCAGGCGCTGAGCGCCAGTGCCAGCGAAACCGGCAGGAGGGCTCGGATCATTTTTGGTCCTCCTTCGGTGGCTGATATTCGGGCAGGGTGCGGCCACCGATCAGCGTGCCGGCCGGGTCTTCGTCCAGCTTGGCGGCGACGGCGCCCAGCCGGCTGCTGGTTTCGCGCAATTCGCGGATCAATTGCGTGATTTCCGGCAGGGTCTGGTTCGACAGCATGTCCACCGCCGGTTGCGCATTGCCGGCAATGGCCTCCACCCTGGCCATGGTCGCCTGCGTGCTGGCGGCGGCGCGGCGCAGATCGGCGGCGAGGGGGCGGATGTCGCTTTCCACCACCGTCTGGCCCGATGCGGCCAAGGCATCGACGCGGTGCAGCGCGGCGGTGGCCGCGGCCATGGTGGCGCGAGCCTCGGTAAGCGCGGCGGCGAGATCAGGCGTGCTTTTCGCCAGCGCCGCGGTGGTCACATCCAGATTCTTCAGCATGCCGTTCAAGGCGGCGCGGTTTTCATCGCGCAGCACGTCGTTCAGCCGATCGGTGAGTTTCGCGACATTGGCGACGATTTCCGGTGCGGTGTTGAGCAGTTCGCCGAGGCCCCCGGTGCGCGCCGGGATAACCGGCACGCCATAGCGGCCCGGTTCGGTGATGGGCTCCGCGCCCTGCATCACGCCGCGCAACTGGATCTGCGACACGCCGGTGAAGCCGACGCCTTCCACGGCAGCCGTGGTGCCCTTCAGCACCGGCACATCCTCGTTCACCTGGATGCGCACCCGCACCAGTTGCGGCGATTCCAGTGGGATGCGGATTTCGGTGATCTTGCCCACCGGCACGCCGTTGAACGCCACCGGCGATCCCACCGCCAGGCCGTTCACCGATTGTTTGAAATAGATGTCGAAATCCTGATGATCGCCGCCGGAATAGCGCGAAAGCCAGACCACCATCACGAAAATGCCGATCACCATGGCCAGCGCCACCGCACCGACAAGAACGAAATTGCTGCGCTTTTCCATCAGGCTGCTTTCGTCTCATTGGGCGTGCCGCTGGTGGCGGCGCGGCCGCGGGCGCCGGCAAAATAGGCCTGCACCCAGGGATGATCAAAATTGCGCAACTGTTCGATGGTGCCGCACGCCAGCACCCGGCCTTCACCGAGCACCGCCACCCGATCGCAGATGGCGATCAGCGTATCGAGATCATGGGTGATCAGGAACAGGGTGAGCCCCAGCGTTTCCTTGAGCACCTTGATCAGATCATCGAAGGCAGCGGCCGAAATCGGATCGAGCCCGGCGGTGGGTTCATCAAGGAACAGCAGCGGCGGATCGAGCGCCAGCGCGCGGGCCAGGCCGGCGCGCTTCTTCATGCCGCCCGACAGTTCGGACGGGAATTTCGCGCCGGCATCGGCGGGCAGGCCGACCAGCCGCAGCCGCGCCGCCGCCAGCCCGGCCAGCACCGCATCGGGCAGCGCCAGATACTCGCGCATCGGCACTTCGATGTTTTCGGCCACCGTCAGCCCGGAAAACAGCGCGCCTTCCTGAAACAGCACGCCCCATTTGCGACGCAGCGCGCGCTGCGCTTCCGGGTCGGGATCGAGCGCATCATGGCCGAAAATCGCGATGCGGCCGGCGCGCGCGGTCTGCAACCCGATGATGGTACGCATCAGCACCGATTTGCCGCTGCCCGAACCGCCGACCAGGCCGAGAATCTCGCCCCTGGCCACATCGAGATCGAGCCCGTCGTGAATCACCTTGTCACCAAAGCCGGTGACCAGCCCGCGCACGCGCACCGCGACATCGGCATCGTCGGGCAAGGTGGGGGACAATATGGGGCCCTGGGCATCCATCAATTATAGCCCAGAAAGCTGAAGAAAAACGCGAACAGCGCATCGAACACGATCACCACGAAGATCGATTCGACCACCGCCTGCGTGGTGCTGTTGCCGACCGATTCGGCGTTGCCGGTGACGTTGAAACCGTGGAAACAGCCCATCAGCGCGATGATGAACCCGAACACCGGCGCCTTGACCATGCCGATGACGAAATCCGACAGCGGAATCACCTCCTGCAAGCGCAGCAGATAAGCGCCGGGCGGCATGTCCAGTTCCGCCCACACGAACAGACCGCCAGCGATCAGCGCGCACACGATGCCATAAAAGGCGAGGCCGAGCATCATCAGCGAGGCGGCGATCACCCGCGGGATCACCAGCACTTCGATGGGATCAAGGCCGATGGTGCGCAGCGCGTCGATTTCCTGATTCAGCTTCATCGATCCGATCTGCGCGGCAAACGCCGATCCCGACCGCCCCGCCACCATGATCGCCGTCAGCAAGATGCCCAGCTCGCGCGTGGTGGCGCGCCCGATCAGGTTGACCGTGAAGATGTCGGCGCCAAACTGGCGCAACTGTACCGCGCCCTGCTGCGCCACCACCAGCCCGACCAGAAACAGCAACAAGCCGACAATGCCGAGCGCGCTGACTCCGATGGCTTCGGCCTGGTGGATCACCGCATGGCCGCGCAGACGGCGCCGACCGATCAACGTCTGGGCCAGCACGACCAGCACTTCGCCGAGAAAGCCGACAAAGGACGCGACATTCTTCGCCTGAGCGGTCACGGCGCGGCCGATGCGTTCCAGCCGATCGATGATCGGGTTGCCGCGGGCGCGGCGCACCACCCGCAATGGCCGCACGATCAGCGCGCCGACCAACCGCTCCACATCGGGTGCGGCGCCTTCCAGCTGGGCCGGCACACCGGCTTCATTCCAGCGCTGCACCAGGCCATTGACCGCCCAGGCGCCCGCAGTGTCGATCCCGGTCACGCCCTTCAGATCGATGGCAAGGCCGAAGCCGGCCGGGCGGCGCCCCGTGAGCGCATTATCCAGTTCGGTGATCGAATCGAGCGTCAACCGGCCGGACAGCACGACGCGCGCGTCCGCCTGATCCGGCGGAGACCAATCGACGTCCCAAAGCTTGTCCATGACCATCGCCTGCAAACTGGTCTATGTGCTGACAAATGCCAAGTGTCGCATTTCCCCCAGCCCCCGCCGAAGTTGCGGTTTACGATCTGGATCGGACATTGACCGACGCCGGCAGCTGGGTGCCATTTCTGCGCTTCTGGATGCAGCATGTGGTGCCGTGGCGGCTGTTGCTGTTGCCGGTGGTGGCGCTGGGCGGGGTCGCGCACGGCCTGGGCTGGATGTCACGCGGCGGGTTGAAGGCCTGGTCGCATCGCTGGCTGATCGGTCCACGCGTATCGGCGGCGCAGCTGGCGGCGGTGGCAGAGGATTTTGCCGAGCAATTTGTGGCCGCGCACGCGCTGGCGCCGGCGCGGCTGGCGATTGCCGCCGATGCGCGGGCTGGGCGGCGGGTGGTGATCGCTTCGGCCAGCCACGGATTCTATGTGCGGGCCATTGCCGCCCGGCTGGGAGTGGCAGATGTGATCGCCACCGAAGCGGCGCGGGTGGGCGATGCTGTGCTGCCGGCGCTGGACGGCGAAAACAACTATGGCCCCGCCAAAGCGGCCGCGCTGGCAGCCTGGCTGGTGCGTGAGGGATTGCAAGGTGCGGTGGTGCACTTCACCAGCGACCATCACAGCGATCTGCCGTGTTTCGAGCTGGCGCTGGCCAGCGGCGGCCGCGTGTTGTGCGCCAACCCGTCGCGAAAGCTGGAGGCAATCGCCACGGCGCGCGGCTGGCCGATGGCGGTGTGGGGGCGGATTCAGGGCAGTCTGCTGGAACGGGCCTGAAGTTGATTTAACGCCCTCCCCGCAAGGGGGAGGGAACTGAAGTGCTTTGATTTCAACGATACTCTGTCTATCCCAGCCGCAATCGCAGCAGCGCCACGGCAGCAATCGCGCACCAGATGATGTTGAGCACGAACGACGGCACTGCGCCGTGCCAGCCGCTGTTCACCACAAAGCCGGCGGCGCCGAGCAGGTTGAGCCACTGGAACAGCGCGCCGCGCGCTTCGATGCGGCCGGCGCTGACCAGCGCAAAGCCGATCAGCACCAGCACCGCCCCCGTCCAGCCCACGATCTCGACCAGCAGGGGCAGATAGGCCATCAGGCGGCGAGCTTCCTCAGCACATAGGGTAGGATGCCGCCGGCATAATAATATTCCAGCTCCTGCTCGGTATCGATGCGGCACAGCACCGGGAATTCACCGCCGGTGCCATCGGCGCGCGTGAAGCGCACGGTCAGCATCTGGCGCGGTTTCAGATCGTCCAGGCCGGTCAGCTCGAAGGTCTCCGTGCCGGTCAGGCCAACCGTCTTGCGGTCGGTACCGGGTGCGAATTCCAGCGCCAGCACGCCCATGCCGACCAGATTGGACCGGTGGATGCGCTCGAAGCTTTCGGCGATCACCGCGCGCACGCCCAGCAGGGTGGTGCCCTTGGCCGCCCAATCGCGGCTGGAACCGGTGCCATATTCCTTGCCGGCGATCACCACCAGCGGCGTTCCATCCGCCTTGTAGGCCATGGCGGCGTCGTAAATGTCGAGCTTTGCGCCGGTCGGCACATGGGTCGTCACGCCGCCTTCCACGCCGGGCAGCATTTCGTTGCGGATGCGGATATTGGCGAAGGTGCCGCGCATCATCACTTCATGGTTGCCGCGGCGCGCGCCATAGGAGTTGAACTCGGCGGTCGAAACCTGGCGCTCGTTCAGATAGCGGCCGGCCGGGCTGGCTTGCTTGATGCTGCCGGCCGGGCTGATGTGATCGGTGGTGATGCTGTCCCCGAACATCGCCAGCGCACGGGCGCCGATGATGTCGGCCACCGGCGTCGGCGTCATGGTCATGCCTTCGAAATAGGGCGGGTTCTGCACATAGGTGGAGGCCGGGTTCCAGCGATAGGTGGCACCGCCTTCGACCTGCACGGCCTGCCAGCGTTCATCGCCATCGAACACATTGGCATAGCGCGCGGCGAACATTTCCGGCGTCACATTGGCCATCACCATGCCGGCGACTTCGGCGTTGGTCGGCCAGATGTCCTTCAGGTAGACCGGGCCATCGGTGCCCTGGCCGATCGGCTCGCGCGTAAGATCCTTGCGCATGGTGCCGGCCAGCGCATAGGCGACGACCAGCGGCGGGCTGGCCAGATAATTGGCCTTCACATCCGGCGACACGCGGCCTTCGAAATTGCGGTTGCCCGACAAGACCGAGCAGGCGACCAGATCGTTGGCGTTGATGGCTTCGGAAATCGGCTCCGGCAGCGGGCCGCTGTTGCCGATGCAGGTGGTGCAGCCATAGCCGACCAGGTTGAAGCCGAGCGCGTCCATGTCCGCCGACAGGCCCGACTTGTCGAAATAATCGGTGACGACCTTGGAACCCGGCGCGAAGCTGGTCTTCACCCACGGCTGGTTCTTCAGGCCGAGCGCGCGGGCCTTGCGGGCAACGAGGCCGGCAGCGACCAGCACGGCGGGGTTGGAGGTGTTGGTGCAACTGGTGATCGCGGCCAGCACGACATCGCCGTGGCCGATATCATAATTGGCGCCGGCCACCGGCACCCGCTGCGCCATCTGGTCGGCCTTGCCATAGCTGCCGGCGAGTTCGCGTTCATAGGCCGGCTTGGCGTCGGAGAGCAGCACCTTGTCCTGCGGGCGGCGCGGGCCGGCGAGGCTGGGCATCACGCTGCCCAGATCAAGCTCCAGCGTGTCGGTGAACACCGGATCGGGGGTTTCGGCATCGCGCCACAGGCCCTGCGCCTTGGCATAGGCTTCGACCAGGGCGACATTTTCCGGCGTGCGGCCCGACAGCACGAGATATTCGATGGTCTTGGTATCGACCGGGAAGAAGCCGCAGGTGGCGCCATATTCCGGCGCCATATTGGCCAGCGTGGCACGGTCCGCCAGGGTGAGCGCGTCGAGGCCAGGGCCATAATATTCGACAAAGCGCCCGACGACGCCCTTCTTGCGCAGCATCTGCGTGGCGGTGAGCACCAGATCGGTGGCAGTGACGCCTTCGGCCAGCGTGCCGACCAGCTTGAAACCGACGACTTCGGGGATCAGCATCGAAACCGGCTGGCCGAGCATCGCGGCCTCTGCCTCGATGCCGCCGACGCCCCAACCGAGCACGCCGAGGCCGTTGATCATCGTTGTGTGGCTGTCCGTGCCCACGACCGTATCGGGATAAGCGACGATCGCGCCGGACGTGTCAGCCGATGACCACACCGTCTTGGCGAGATATTCGAGATTGACCTGGTGGCAGATGCCGGTGCCGGGCGGCACCACCTGGAAATTGCGCAGCGCGCTGCTGCCCCAGCGCAGGAATTCATAGCGTTCGAGATTGCGGGCATATTCCAGCGCCATATTGTCTTCAAAGGCTTGCGGGTTGCCGAATTCATCGACCATCACGCTGTGATCGATGACCAGATCGACCGGCACCAGCGGATTGATCTTCACCGGATCGCCGCCCAGCTTGGTGATGGCATCGCGCATCGCCGCCAGATCAACGACGCACGGCACGCCGGTGAAATCCTGCATCAACACGCGCGCCGGGCGATAATTGATTTCATGATTGGACGTGCGCGGCCCCTGCCAATCGACAATCGCCTGCACATCGGCGACCTTCACCGTGCTGCCATCTTCAAAACGCAGCAGATTTTCCAGCAGCACCTTCATCGAATAAGGCAGGCGCGACACGTCCCCCAACTGCGCGGCAGCAGCCTCCAGGCTGTAATAGGCATATCCTTGCCCGGCGACATTCAGCGTGCGGCGGGTGTTGAGGCTGTCGTGCCCGATGGCGGTCATGGCGCTGGTTCCTGTGTGTGATTTTTGACAAGTTGCCGCACCGGTCTAGCCGAGATGCTGCACCGCGCAAAGCCTGCGCACGCACGCTTTGGGAACATTCGTGTCAAAGCCCGCACAGGTTGCGCGGGTGAAAAATCACACCGATAAGGGGGCCATGGCTTCCCCTGAGATTGATGCGCTGACCAATGCGCTGGCCCGGCTGCCGGGCCTGGGGCCGCGGTCCGCGCGGCGGGCCGTGTTGCATCTGATCAAGCGGCGCGAGGTGGCGTTGGTGCCGCTGCTCGATGCGCTTCGGGCTGTCGCCGCCAATCTGGTGGTGTGCGGGGTGTGCGGCAATGTCGAGACGCGTGATCCGTGCAGCATCTGCCGCGATCCGCGCCGGGATCCGTCCTTGCTGTGCGTGGTCGCCGATGTGGCCGATCTGTGGGCTCTCGATGGCCGGCACCTGTTTTCCGGGCGCTATCATGTGCTGGGCGGGCGATTGTCGGCGCTGGATGGGGTGGGGCCGGACGATCTGGCCATCCCGTCACTGATTGCGCGAGTTGGCGATGGCGAGGTGCGCGAGGTGGTGCTGGCGCTGTCGGCGACCATGGAGGGGCAGGCGACGATGCATTATGTCGCCGAGGCGCTGGCGGGCACGGGCGTGAAGGTCAGCCAGTTGGCGCAGGGCCTGCCGATGGGTGGGGAATTGGATTATCTGGATGAGGGCACGCTGGCGCTGGCGCTGAATGCGCGGCGGCCGGTGGGGTAAGTGCTCCCCTCCCTGCAAGGGAGGGGTCGGGGGAGGGTGCGAGCGCAGCGAGCCACGGTGTTGGGCTTTACGGCGAGAACCCACCCCCAGCCCCTCCCGCAAGCGGGAGGGGAGTAGATAGTGACAGGCGCGAAATGCTCCCCTCCCGCTTGCGGGAGGGGCTGGGGGTGGGGCTTTTTTACAGCTTCACCAGCATCTTGCCGGTGTTCTTGCCTTCGAACAGGCCGATGAACGCGTTCGGCGCTTCGGCGATGCCGTCTAGCACGGTTTCCTGCCATTTCAGCTTGCCGTGGCGGATCCAGGGGCCGACTTCGGCGAGGAAATCGCTGCGCAGGCCGGCGAATTCCATCACGATGAAGCCGCGGATCATCAGCGATTTGCCGACGATCTGGATCAGGTTCTTCGGGCCCGGCGACGGCTCGCTGTCGTTGTAGGCGGAGATCATGCCGCATTCGATCAGGCGCGCGAACGGGCGGGCGACTTCGATGGCGACTTCCAGATGCTCGCCGCCGACATTGTCGAAATAAATGTCGATGCCCTTCGGTGCGGCGGCCTGCACCGCGGCCAGCAGATTGCCGCAGGTGCGATAATTGATGACATGATCGACGCCCAGGCCCTTGAGCCAGTCGCACTTCTCATCGCTGCCAGCCGTGGCGACCACGGTGCAGCCCTTCAGCTTGGCGACCTGGGCGACGATGCTGCCAACCGCGCCGGCGGCGCCCGACACGAACACCACGTCGCCGGGCTTGGGCTTGCCGATCTGGGTGAGGCCGGCCCAGGCGGTGAGGCCGGGCATGCCAAGCACGCCCAGGAAGGCCTCCATCGGAATGCCCGACGGCACATCGAGCTTCTCCAGCGCCGCAGCCGGGGCGACAAACGCCTCGCGCCAGCCGAACATCGACAAGACAATGTCGCCGGCTTTCAGCTTGTCGGATTTGCTCTCCACCACCACGCCGACGGCGCCGCCCTGCAACGCCTCGCCAATGGCGAACGGCGGCACATAGGACGGCCGGTCATACATGCGGCCGCGCATGTACGGATCGACGCTCATATATTTGTTGTGCACCAGCACGTCGCCGTCGCCGGGGGCGGCAAGGGCGCTGTCGGCCAGTTCGAAATCGGTGGCGGCGGGCACACCGACGGGGCGGGCGGCGAGGCGGATTTCACGGGGCATGGCTTGGTTTCTCCTGTGTGCACCCGTCATAGGCGCAAATGGCGGCCGCGCCACCTCTTGGCTGAGGGAGGGGGCGATAGTCAGGCACTTGGGGTCAGGCGCGGGTCAGCGTGCGCTTGAACGCGGCGACCACATCCGGGTCATAATGGGCGCCGGCCGCCTGCTCCAGAACGGCCAGCGCGGCGTCGAGGCCCAGCGCCGGACGGTATGGCCGGTGATTGACCATCGCATCGGCGGTATCGGCCACGGTCAATATCCGGGCTTCCAGCAGGATCTGGTCGCCGGCAAGACCGAAGGGATAGCCTGAGCCATCCAGCCGTTCGTGATGCTGGCGCACGATATCGGCAACCGGCTGCGCGAACTGGACACGGCTGAGCACCTGATAACCGGCCTCGACATGCAGCTTGACCAGATCATGTTCCAAAGCGGTCAGGCCGGTCGGTTTCACCAGCAGTTCGACCGGGATGGCATTCTTGCCGATGTCGTGGACCAGGGCCGCCAGGCGGACAATCCGGCAGCGCTCGTCGCTCAGCCCCATCTCCCTGGCGATCCGATCGGCCAATGTGGCCACATTCTGCTGGTGGCCGGCGGTATAGGGATCGCGCATCTCGATCATTTCGGCCATGGCCAGCAGCGATTGTTCAAGGGCGAGGTCCTGCTGGGCCACATGGGCTTTCGTCTGTTCCCGCAGCTCCTGCTGTTCGGTCACATCGTGAAAGCAGACCACCAGATTCTCCACCGTGCCATCGGTGGTGCGCAGCACGGGCCGGGCGCTGAGCCGGATCCAGCGGCGGCGGCCATCGGGGTGGGGAACGCCGAGCAACTGGTTGTCCAGCCCGATGCCGGTGCGCACCACCTGCATGATCGGATGTTCCTGACCGGCAAACACCGATCCATCCTCCCGGGTCACATGCCATTCGCCCTTCACCGGGCTCCAGCCGATCATGTCGGCCTCCTTATAGCCCAATATGGCTTCGGCGGCCGGATTGACCCGGATCACGCGGCCATCGGCATGATGATAGACGACCCCCGTGCTCATGGTTTCGAACAGCACGCGATAATGAAGATCGCTGTGCAGCAGTTGGTCACGGACATCGGCCAGATCGGTGATGTCGGTGGCGGTCAATGTGATGCTGGTGCACGGGCCTTGCAGCGGTTGTCGCTTGAGGCGCAGGTGCCAGCGCCGTCCCAGCGCACCGATATGGTCATGTTCTGACGTGCCGCTTGCCAGCACCTCGTCGATATAGGCCTTCCAGTCGGTTTCTGTTCCACCGTTGACGGCAGTGCGCAGATCGACGCCAGCGGGATCATCCAATCCCAAGGCGCGCGACAGCCAGGCATTGCCGGCATCATTGCCATACATCAGCTCAAAGCCGGGGTAGGCCATCACCAGCACCACATCAGGCATCTGGGCGATGAGGTCATTCGCAAGTGACTTGGCCAGAGCAGGTTTCGTGCGTGTGCTAAGCATCAACCCCCCGGTTCAACACGGCTTGTCGACGATGCGGCGCCGTCACCAGCACCCAGCCATCAATATATCCAAATTGAACAGTATCACGAAGAAATTGCAAATGACATCCGCTTCATCGCTTCCTATCCTTTGGTATCGAAGAGGCTCACCGCCACCAACCGGCACGCCGGCGAAATTACATTTAACAATTATTCGCGCATGTTTTGCTCGAGATTTTTCATGATTGGTTTCTGGTTCTTCAGCGTCGATCAGGCAGAGCTGGTTCCAGGGGATCAGATGTCACCGCCGGGATTTGCCGATGCGGGGAAAGAATATTGTGGATCATCACGGACCGCATGACCTGCGGCGCCATCTGCAATTGTGATGTTGATCAAGTGGCGCGCAGCGGCCTGCGCGTTGATGGTGCACCTGGTGCCTGTGGTGCTTCAGTCCGGACGATGGCGCGACACGGAAGGGTGGGCTGGCCCGAAACCGCCGGCGAAAATTTGCAATGCCCGATCAGATTTCGACCTGACTGCCCAATTCCACCACACGGTTCGTCGGCAGCTTGAAGAAATCCATCGCGCTTTCGGCGTTGCGCATCATCCAGCTGAACAGATGTTCGCGCCAGATCGCCATGCCGGGCTTGTCGCTGGCCAGCAAAGTCTGGCGCGACAGGAAGAAGCTGGTTTCCATCATCTTCAGCTTCGGCCCGCAGTTTTCCACCGTCTTCAGCACGGCCGGGATGTCGATTTCCTGCATGAAGCCATAGCGGATGAGGATGCGATAGAAACCGCCACCCAATTCGCGCACGCCGATGCGATCCTCGTCGGAAACGTACGGCACTTCATCGATCACCACGGTCAGGATCATGATGCGTTCGTGCAGGATCTTGTTGTGTTTCAGATTGTGCAGCAGCGCCTGCGGCACGCCCACCGGCGATGTCGTCATGAACACCGCAGTGCCGGGCACGCGGGTGGCGGCGGCGGCGGCCGATTTGATGAACACCTCGATCGGCATCGACGAATCACGCAACCGATCCTGCATCAGCGCGCGGCCTCGCGACCAGGTGGTCAGGCCGGTGAAGCCGATGAGGCCGATGACCAGCGGGAACCAGCCGCCATCAGGCACCTTGGTGAGATTGGAGGCGAAATAGGCGAAATCGACGATGGCAAACACGGCCAGCAGCGGCGCCGCCCACCACATCGGCCAGCGCCAGATGGTGAGCACCAGCACGCCGAGCAGCAGCGTATCGATGAACATCGTGCCGGTCACGGCGATGCCATAGGCCGCTGCCAGGTTGGACGAGGATTGGAAGCCGAACACCAACGCCATCACCAGCACCAGCAGGGTCCAGTTCACTGCCGGGATGTAGATCTGTCCGAAGGCCGAAGCCGAGGTGTGCACGATCTTCATGCGCGGCAGGAAGCCCAGTTGAATCGCCTGCTGCGTCACCGAAAACGCGCCCGAAATCACCGCCTGGCTGGCGATGATGGTGGCCAGCGTCGCCAGCACCACCAGCGGCAGGCGCGCCCATTCCGGCGCCATCAGGAAGAAGGGATTGGCCACCGCTTCCGGTGTGACCATCAGCAGGGCGCCCTGGCCGAGATAGTTGATCATCAGCGCCGGCAGCACCAGCGCATACCAGGCCAGCCGGATCGGCTTGCGGCCGAAATGCCCCATGTCGGCATAGAGCGCCTCTGCGCCGGTCACGGCCAGCACGACACTGCCCAGCGCCAGGAAGGCCGCCAGCGGCGAATCGAGGATGAAGGCGGCGGCATGCCAGGGATTGAGCGCGGCGAGAATGCCGGGATAATCGAGGATGTTCACCACCCCCAGCACCGCCAGCGTAGCAAAATACACCAGCACGATCGGGCCAAAGATGGCGCCGACGCGCTGCGTGCCGCGGCTCTGGAAGAAGAACAAAGCCAGCAGGATGGTGATGGCGATCGGCACCACCACGGGGGCCATGCTGGCTTCGACCACAGTGATGCCCTCCACCGCCGACAGCACCGACATGGCCGGCGTGATGATGGCATCGCCAAAGAACAGCGCGGTGGCCAGCACGCCGAGCAGGATCAATTGCGCCGAGCGTGTGTCCCCCGGCGACAGGCGCGAGATCAGCGCCAGCAGTGCCAGCGATCCGCCTTCACCGCGATTGTCGGCGCGCATGATGACCATGACATATTTCAATGTCACCACCAGCATCATCGTCCAGAAAATCAGCGAGACGACGCCAAAGACGTGCAGCCCATCCACCGCCAGCTTGTGGTGGCCACCAAAGGTTTCCTTGAAGGCATAAAGCGGGCTGGTGCCGATATCGCCGAACACCACACCGACAGCCCCAACCGCCAGCTTGAGCAGCGATTGATGCCCGTGATCGGTCTGAGCGGCTGCGGACGGTGCGCCGTGGTTCGACATGCAGGTGCCCACTTGTTGCAGGACGCGCGGCCTATCACAGGGCCTGCCATGCTGCAATGCGGCAGGCGGCTCGAGATGCTGGTGAAGCGCACCAAGCCGGGCTATGGCGATGTCGACCGGAGGCGAACCCATGCGCATTGGCTTTCTGCTCTACGACAATCTCACCCAGCTCGATCTGACCGGGCCGGCGCAGGTGCTCAGCCGCTTGCCGGGCGCGCAGGTGGACTATGTGGCGGCCACGCTGGCCCCGGTGATGAGCGACTGCCGGCTGGCGCTGATGCCCACCATCACCATGGCCGATGCCGGCCAGTATGATCTGCTCTGCGTGCCGGGCGGCTTCGGCTGTTCGGCGGTGATGAATGACGCCGTGGTGCTCGATTGGCTGCGGGCGCAGGCGCCGGGCCTGAAGTATCTGACCAGCGTGTGCACCGGATCCTTGATCCTGGCCGCCGCCGGCCTGCTGCAGGGCCGCCGTGCCGGCTGCCATTGGGCGTGGGGTGAGTATCTGGCGCTGTTCGGTGCCGAATTCGTCGCGGAGCGCACGGTGATCGATGGCAACATCATCACCGCTGGCGGCGTCACCAGCGGCATCGATTTCGCCTTTCGCATCGCCGAACATCTGCACGGGCGCGATCTGGCCGATGTGCTGCGGCTGGCGCTGGAATATGATCCGGACCAGGCGCCGGGCGGCACCCCGGCCAGCGCCCGACCGGAGATATTGGCGCAGGTGCAAGCCATCAACGCCACCCGCATCGGCCAACGCGATGCCGAAATCCGCAGCGCTGCTGCAAGTTTTGCCGGAGACCAATCATGAAGACGATCCTCGCTGTTGCTGCCCTGATTGCCGCTGCGCCGGCTTTTGCCATACCCACGCCGGTGGTGGTGCGGGTGCTGTCCCAGGGCGCCAAGTTCATCGGTGACGGCATGGGCGGCGTGGAGGTGACGTTGGTCGATGTCGCCACCGGCAAGACGGTGAAGCAGGGCAAGGTGATCGGCGGCACCGGCGACACCGCGCGCATCATGAACGGTGCACCGCGCGGCGAACGGCTGGCCACCGAAGGTGTGGCGACCTTTGCCACCATGCTCGACATCGATGTGCCCACGCAGTTGCAGTTGACGGTGAACGGCCCGCTGAAGCCCGCCGGCACCGCGGTCTCGCTCACCACCACGCGCTGGCTGATCCCCGGCCAGCCGATTGCCGGCGATGGCTGGGTGGTGGAATTGCCCGGCCTGGCGCTGACCGCAAAGCGTGAAGGCGGGCGTGTCGTCGCCGATGTGTCGATGCTGTGCGGCTGCCCGATCGCACCGGGATCGCTGTGGGATGCCAAGCGCTTCCGCATCGACGCCTGGGTGGGCGACAAGCGGGTGCCGCTCACATACGCCGGGCAGACCGGGCGCTTTGCTGGCGAGGTGCCGGCGGGTGCGACCTGGGTGACGGCGCTCGATGCGCTGTCGGGCGCCAGCAGTGCAGTCAAGCTGACGCCCTGAGCGCCCTCAGCGCGATGGGAATGCCGAGCAGCGAAATCAGTGCATCGGTAAAGAACAGCGCGCGGGTTTCGCCCAGCGTGGTCGCCAGCCCCCACGCCGCGAACGAGGCCGCGGTCACCAGGCCATAGGCCAGCGCGAGCAGCGCCAGCGGCCGGTCTCGCGTCGCGGCCCAGCGCGCGGCGATGGTGATGGCGGCGGGGAGGAACAGAAACAGATAAAGGCCCTCCACCACGGTCACGGCGCGGCGGGTGGGCGGCGCGGCCCAATCGCCTGGGTAGGGCCACAACAGCCAGCCCTGCCAAGCGTACAGCCCGGCCATAGCCAGTTCGGCGAGCAGCCACAGCCGCAACAGCGCGTCCGCAACGTCGGGAGATTTTTCCGCCATGCCGTGGCCATAGCGCGGCGGATGGCGCAGCGCGAGACTGGCGGGGTGAACCTTCGCGTCCGAAGATGGTATTGAGCCCTGGAAGGACGTTGAGATGGCATTGATCACCCGTTTTGTCACCCGCTCGCTGGCCGCCGTTGCCACCCGCCAGATCGCCGCACGCGTGGCGCATGGCGGGCTGGGGCCGATCGGCAATGCTGCGGCGGTGGCGCTGCCGTTCGTGCTCAGCCGTGTGTCGCCGCTCGGCCTGGCGGCGGTGGCGGTGGGCGCCTGGGCGGTGGGGCGGCTGGCGCAGGACGCGCCGGCGCCAGCTGCAGACCGCGCGCCGGCGGATTATTGAGGCCATTTCCCCTCTCCCCTCGCGGGAGAGGGGTGCGAGGCGAAGCCGAGCGGGGAGAGGGAATGCTCCGGGGTGACCACGGTTGCACCCCCTCACCCTCCCGCCGCTTCGCGGCGGGCCCCTCCCTCTCCCGCGGGGGGAGAGGGGTATGTGATTGCACCGGTCACCACGCGCCGCTATCCCGAGACCGGTTTTGGGAGGCTCTATGATCGTCCGTGGTATTTCGTTGGCCGCACTGGCCCTTGCGCTGGCGCTGCCCGCCCTGGCGCAAACCGCCGACAAGTCCCCCGAAAAAGCATCCGACGCCATCCCCGCCCCCAATCGCGTCACCGCCAAGCGCGCCGGCACGTTCGGCGGCATCAAGATGAATTACACCGCCATCGTCGGCGAGACCTACCTGAAGGACAAGGACGGCAAGCCCACCGCCGCCATCTTCTCCACCACCTATCTGAAGGACGCGCCCGAACCGAACCGTCCGGTGTTCTTCCTGTTCAACGGCGGCCCCGGATCGGGCAGCCTGTGGCTGCACATGGGCGCCTTCGGGCCGAAGCGGGTGAATATCCCCGATGCCAAGGATGACGGCGCGCCGCCCTATGACATCAGCGACAATCCCGAATCGCTGCTTGATGTCGCCGATCTGGTGTTCATCGATCCGGTCGGCACGGGCTGGAGCCATGCGCTGGGCAAGACCGATCCCAAGGAATTCTGGGGTGTCAAATCCGACGCCGAATCCGTCGCGCAATTCGTCCGCCTGTGGCTGAACGAGCACAATCGCTGGAACGCACCGAAATTCCTCGGCGGCGAATCCTATGGCACAACCCGCTCCGCCGCGGTCGCCCATGAACTCAACCGGCAATACAACGATGTCGCGCTGAACGGCGTCATCCTGATCTCCACCATCCTCGATTTCGGGCTGGAGGCCGAGGATGAAGGCAATGAAATGCAATATATGGGCCTGCTGCCCAGCTATGCCACCGCCGCCTGGTATCACGGCAAGGTGACGAACAAGCCCGCAAACGTCGCCGATTGGGCCGCCGAAGCCCGCGCCTTTGCCGGCGGCCCCTACATCACCGCGTTGATCAAGGGCAACAGCCTGCCCGCCGATGAACGCGCCGCCATCCGCAAGCAACTCGCCCGCTTCACCGGCCTTTCCGAAACCTATCTCGAACAGGCCAATCTGCGCGTCACCCCGGGGCGCTTCTACAAGGAACTGCTGCGCGATCGGGGCCTTTCCATCGGCCGGCTCGATGCGCGCTACACCGGCAAGGATTACGACAATGCCGGCGAAACCCCCGACAATGATCCCAGCTTCTATGGCATCGATGCCTCCTACCCGGCGGCGGTGAACGCCTATCTGCGCGGTGATCTCGGCTACAAGACCGACCTGTCCTATGTCTCCATCGGCGGCGTCGGCCGCTGGGATTGGCGGCTGGGCAACGGGCGGGATTCCTACATCAACGTCGCCCCCGGCCTCGCCCGCACGCTGCGGGAAAACAGCCACCTGAAGGTCTGGGTCGGCCAGGGCTGGTATGATTTCGCCACGCCGTTCCACATGGCCGAATATTCCATGAACCGCCCCGGCTGGCCGACCGACCGCGTCGAGTATCATTATTACGACGCCGGCCACATGATGTATGTGCGCGCGGCTGATCGGCTGAAACTGTCGAACGATATCCGCGATTTCATCCGCCGGCAGCGTTGAACGGCGCCGCCGGCCAATCCGGCGCCAATATATCGTCGTCCGGACCCTGCGGCATCGCGGCAAGCGCCCGCAATTCCGCCCGCAGTTTTGCCACACTTGCCGAATCCGGCGGGATTCGGGGTTTCAAAGCGTCCGTTCTTTGCCGATCCAGCCGCTTGAGGTGATACAGCAGCAGCCGCACATCCGCGGGCCGTCGCCGCACCGCCACCACCACACCCTCCCGCTCGATCACCTCCTCCTCACCGTCCAGCAACCGGTCCATCGCAAGATCCTCGATCAAGCGGCCCCGGTCCGCCAGCGCCGCATCCCAGGCCGCCGCAAAATCGACGCTGTGGGCCTGCCGCCGCAACCAATAAGCCGATTGCTTCGTCATCCCCGCACTGCGCGCCGCCGCCGAGACGTTCCCATGCAGGGCAAGATGATCAAGAAACCGCTGCTGCCGCTCCGGCGACCAGCCATTGTGCTGCGGACGCAAAGAGGTTTTGGGGGCGGGGGGCGTGTTGCTGCTCATGGATTTGGTATAACCCATTGGCGGGGTTGTAGGACAGACCGGGAACGGAGGAAGTGGAGCCTCCGGCGGGCAGGGACTCGTCCCTGCACCCGTGAGTTTTCGTGAGCACCTATCGCGGCAGTCAGCGAATGGCCATTGCGCCGGATTCCCCGCCGCCCTAGAATCCGGTTTGTACGGCAATTGCAGAAAGGTGTAGAGGCCGCACAGTAGCATAGGACAATCCAGTATGGGCATCGAAACTCAAGCAATCCTGCCCGGTCATTTGACGGCAGAAAATGTCTGCGAGCTTCTGGCCACACAGTGCGGCGTGACGCGCGCTGTTGCCAGGCCCATGCATCGGCCCGAGTACAAGATCATAGAGTTCGTTGATCGCAGCGGCTCGCTTCAGGCTTTGAACCTCTTTTTGAACTCCTACGCCGCTTCGGACTATGCGGACGTGTTCACAGGCAACAGCACACTTGCCACGTTGGAGTTCAGCCCGCCCAACTTTGAGGTTCTAAGCGCCCTTGCTGGCGAAACTGGGGGCTATGTCCAGCGTATTGGCGGAGAGTCGTGGTCAAAGGTCGCGGCGCGCGTGGCATAGGGGGCATTGGGGGCAAACCGGACCTTGCAAATGGTCAGGTGCCCCCTCGCACAAATTCACCAATTTATACGTCGTTGAGTGCAGAAGGTTAATCGATTTCGATCTTAAGGCTGGGGTCCGTTTCGTACTTCTCGATGATAACATTGTACCGATTTACAATGTCAGTAACAACTTCACGGGTCGCTCCACTGGAAAATCCACCGATTTCGTGGAAATTAGTAACCATAAAGTGTTCAAAATCGAGTATGTCTACTCGCCCCTCGATCCCTTCAGCTTTAGAAAGAACCTCCGCAGCTATAACGCCGGAGGAATTAGTTACGATTATAGGCTTAGCGCCGGCCTCGATGTTCTTTCTGCATTTCTGAAGCAGGGGGCCGGATGGAGATGTAGTGACGTGTATCGATACGTCTCCGAGGTCAAAGTCTCCACCCCTTCCAGTATCATTTTGATTTGATCCATGATGCGGTATTTCAATTGATCGTTGCGAAAATGCTGCCTCCAACTTAGCGCCAACAAGATGCTGCATCACAGTTCCAACGACTTGAGTTCCTCTTGTTTCGCTTTGGCGCTCTTCAGCCTTAGAAATAAGGTTCCTTAAGATCGATCGAAGGCCAAGAGCGGGATCCATTTTGAATGAGATTGGAGTAGCAGAAAAAAATGCCTTTACTCTCTCAATCCAATAACCTTCTATCGCCGGTATGTCTAATGAACCGGCAGCATGCCATCGATTCATAGTAGCGATAAGGGCTTCCATGCGCTCAATACTGCCTCGCGATGTGCGACCTCCTTCGCTTGCCAATACGCGGTCAATGCCGTTCCTGAGAAGTATTCTAGCCGTTGCCGCACCGCCTGCCCCTTTTACCTGTCCAGCTTTCGGCGACCTGAACCGCGCGGGGTCAAGCGGCAACTCCTCTTTCGACGCTTGATCTACAACCGTAAGAGCAATAGCTAAAGGTCCCTTAGTCTTAAAATCAAATGCCTCTACGAGCGCATCGAGCTCTTCGCGTTGCTTACTACTCAGCGGCATGTGCGTGTTCCAATTTATTCGATGTACCAATCAGTATTGGTTCTAGTAAGCTCATGGCTAAGTGCCTTACGACCGGAACTACCACACCGTCGCCGGCAACATGATAAGCATCATTATAGTTTTCAGGCAACGTAAACCAATCCGGTAACCCCATGAGCTTTGCAGCTTCTCGCGCCGACAATAGTCGAGATCGCACGGCAGAACCTTTTACCACTAGCACAAACTGCCTAGACGAGCCGCCCGATGGCGTGCGGAGACACCCGGCGACGCCGTCACATCTAAGCTCAGACCGTTGCTCGCCTAGCCTAGTTCTCCTGTAAATTGTCCCAATCATGCGCCTGCCGCTCTTCTTCATCGCGTCCAACTTGGCGACGTTGAGTGGGCTCATCATGCCGACTAGGCGCTTAGTCTCCGCTTCCGTATGCCACCTCACACCCTCTGGGTTGTCGGACACAATAACATCGAGTGTTGCGACTTTGGACGTGGGGCGAGGCAAGCGCCACCAAATCCAATGGCGCTTCGCATGCAGTGACAATCCTTGCTGCGCTGCAACAAGAGAATTAGGATGCCAATCTTTAGACGAGAAACTATCGTGCAAATTATTAGGTAAATCTAGGTCTTGTCTGACGCCGATTATAAACACTCGCGGGCGTGACTGCGGTACGAAGTGTACAGCATCAATTACCACTGCGCCGAAGCGGTAACCCGCGTCAGCAAAGCACTGACCTATTGCAGCAAAGTTTTGTCCGCTTTTTGCAGTGAGTATCCCATAGACGTTTTCTAGAACGATAAGGCGCGGCCCGCGTCCTTCTTCCATCAATTCCAACATAATGTGCCAAAACGCCCAGAAGGTGCCAGACCTTGTGCGCTTTATGTCGCCGGCATCCCCTATGCCCCCATAGTTTCCGGCGAGCGAAAGGTCCTGACATGGGAAAGATGCCCAAGCTAGGTCTGCTTGCTCCGGCAACCGCCCAGCATCAAGCGTTTGGATGTCCGCTAAACTGAGGTCTGCATCTCCCCAATTGCACCGGTATGTCTGAGCCTTCATGGGATCGATGTCGTTGGCAAAAACGCATTGCCAGTCTGAGCCTAGCCCAGCTCTGGCCATGCCCCCGCCCGCAAAGAACTCATAGAAAGTACGCACGCTTCCGGGTCTCCTCAGCGTTCCCTTACTGTTCCACACCCTTAGGGCTGAGATGATGCGGCCTCAATCCTTATTTCATCCAACCTTGTCTGGGCGTTGCCGGTTGAGCAGCACACGTTAGCCGGCCTTGACGTCCTCCTCGATCCTAGCCTGCGCAAGTCGATTGAATAGCGACACAAAATCTGCCTGCCGCATAGCTGCTTACGGTATAGCGTGCAAAAAAGCCAAGCCAAACCCCGGATCAGGTCCGGGGCGACGGGTGTGGAGGGGAGGGTGGCTCCAAAACAAACGGGTTCAGGGACGAGTCCCTGCCCGCCGCCCCGGATCAAGTCCGGGGCGACAAGGCTGTTCTTCTCTTACGCCGGATAGCGCGCCGCCATCATCGCCCAAGACTGCCGCGCCATTTCGGTCAGCACCGCCACGTCGATATCGGCGAGTTTCTTCACATAGAGGCATGACACGCCGGTGGTGGCCTTGCCCAGGCGCGCCAGCAGGTCGGCGTGGCCGTCGAAGCCGTCCATCAGATAGATCACGTGCTGCGCCTTGCGTGGGGCGAAGCCGAGGCGGGGGGCGGTGCCGCTGCGGCCGCTGGCGTAGGTGTAGTCGTAGCGGCCGAAGCCGATGATGCTGCCCCACAGCACCGGCGCGGTGCCGCTGATTTCGGCGAGCAGGGTGCAGATGGCGTGCGCATCGGCGCGGCGCTGGGCGGGTTCGAGGGCGGCCAGGAAGGCGGCGACGTCTTGCGTGGTGGGCTGGGTCTTGTTTTCGGCCATGATGTCCTCCCCGTGTGGGAGATATAGCATCGGTTGGGCGGCTGCGCATTGGCGGCGTTGCGTGGGGCATGTGGCGCGCACCCACCCCCGGCCCCTCCCTTGAAAGGGAGGGGAGAAGAGGGGCGACTGTTGCAGGATCGCTGCGCGCGCCGCACAAGGCCGCCACACGAATCACGATGTTCAAGGAACCGCCGATGTCCCAAGTCAACAAGGTCGTTCTCGCCTATTCGGGCGGGCTGGATACCAGTGTGATCCTGAAATGGTTGCAGACCGAATATGGCTGCGAGGTGGTGACCTTCACCGCCGATCTGGGCCAGGGCGAGGAGCTGGAGCCGGCGCGGGCGAAGGCGTTGCTGCTGGGGATCAAGCCGGAGAATATCTTCATCGACGATCTGCGCGAGGAGTTCGTGCGCGATTATGTGTTCCCGATGATGCGCGCCAATGCGCTGTATGAAGGCCAATATCTGCTCGGCACCTCGATCGCGCGGCCGTTGATTGCCAAGCGCCAGATCGAGATTGCCAAGCTGGTCGGCGCCGATGCGGTGAGCCATGGCGCCACCGGCAAGGGCAATGATCAGGTGCGGTTCGAGCTCGGCTATTATGCGCTGGCGCCCGATATCCGCATCATCGCGCCGTGGCGGGAATGGAATCTCACCAGCCGCGAGGCGCTGATCGCCTTTGCCGAACAGCATCAGATCCCGGTTGCCAAGGACAAGCGCGGCGAGAGCCCGTTCAGCACGGATGCCAATCTGTTGCACACGTCGTCCGAGGGCAAGGTGCTGGAAGACCCGTGGGAAGAAGTGCCGGACTATGTCTACAGCCGCACCGATCACCCGGAGGATGCGCCGGACGCGCCGGAGTATATCACCGTCGATTTCGAACGCGGCGATGCGGTGGCGGTGAATGGCGAGGGAATGTCGCCGGCCACGTTGCTGGCCAAGTTGAACGAGCTGGGCAAGCGCCACGGCATCGGCCGGCTCGATCTGGTGGAGAACCGCTTTGTCGGCATGAAATCGCGCGGCATGTATGAAACGCCGGGCGGCACCATCCTGCATCTGGCGCATCGCGGTATCGAGCAGATCACGCTCGATCGCGGCGCGGCGCATCTGAAGGATGAGCTGGCGATCAAATATGCCGGGCTGCTCTACAACGGCTTCTGGTTCTCACCGGAACGCGAGATGCTGCAGGCGGCGATCGATCACAGCCAGGCCAAGGTGAGCGGCACGGTGCGGCTGAAGCTGTACAAGGGCAGCGCCAGCGTCGTGGGGCGCAAATCGCCGAACAGCCTTTATTCGGCCGGCATCGTGACCTTCGAGGATGACCGTGGTGCCTATGACCAGCGCGATGCCGCCGGCTTCATCAAGCTGAATGCGTTGCGGTTGCGGTTGTTGGGGCGGCGCGACGGGCGGTAGGCCGGTGAATCCCCCTCGCCGGCAAGCGGGAGAGGGGGCGTTCAACCGCCGCGCGGTCTCACCACGGGATCGTCGCGCCGGTGTAGTCCAGATAGCGCTGGCCGGGACCGCGCACGGTTTCGATCACATCGGCCAGGCCCTTGGCGCTGGTCGCCACGTCGATGTCGGCGCCGTCGCCGCCCATGGCGGTCTTCACCCAGCCGGGGTGCAGGTTGAGCACGGCGATATCGCGGCTGCCGACATCCTGCACGGCAAAGCCGCGGGTCAGGCTGTTGAGCGCGGCCTTGGACGCGCTGTAGAGTTCGGCATAGCCATGGTCGCGGCTGCCGACGCTGCCCAGTCGTGACGTCATGAAACCGATGCTGCCCCCGTCCTTGATCAATGGCAACAGCAGGCGGGCGGCGCGGATCGGGGCGATGGCGTTGGTCCAGAACAATTGGGCCATGGCATCGCGGGACACATTGGTGGCCGTCTCGCTGCGCGGTCCGGTGATGCCGGCGTTGATCAGCACATGATCAAAGCGTTCACCGGCCAGGCTGGCCGCCAGCGCCGTGAGCGTCGCATCATCATCCATGTCGGCCACGGCCAAGCGGGCGCCGGTGGCGGCCAGTTCGGGCGCCGGGCTGCGGTGCGTGGCCGTCACCTGCCAGCCGCGGCTGATCAGTTCGCTGGTGAGACCAAGGCCGATGCCGCGCGAGGCGCCGAGGATGAGGGTGGATTTCATGGGCTGCATGTCCTTAAAGATTGAAACTCTGCTTGATGCCATCGATCACGAACTGCGCCGCCAGTGCCGCCAGCACGACGCCGAGCAAGCGGGTGAGGGCGCCTTCGAACTTGGCGCCCATCAGCTTCATCAGTGGCCCGGCCGCCAGCAGCGACAGGAAGGTGAGGGCCAGCACTGCCACCAGAGCGGCAAGCACGGCGAATTCGCTGGCGACATCGCCGCCGGTGCGGGCGCTGAGCAGCATCACGGAAGCGATGGACCCCGGCCCGGCCAGCATCGGAATCGCCATCGGGAAGACGCTGATATCTTCTTCTTCCAGGGGCTTGCCCGATGCGGCGGCCGTTGATTTCACTTCCTCGGCGCGGCTTTCGCGGCGCTGGGTGCGTTTTTCGAACACCATGTCGATGGCGATCACGAACACCATGATGCCGCCGGCAATCTTGAACGCCGGCAGGGTGATGCCCAGCGCCGACAGAAAGGCTTCACCGCCCAGCGCAAAGGCGACCAGCACGCCGGCCGCGATCAGGCAGGAGCGGATCGCCATCTGGGTGCGGTGGGCACTGCTCGTGCCGGCGGTGAGGCTGGAAAAGATCGGCACGCAGCCCGGCGGATCGATCACCACGAACAGCGTGACAAAGGCCGAGATGAACAGCTGGACGAGCGGGCCATTCAGGGCAAATTCGGTCATGTCGCGGCCCGTGCGGTCGCGGCCGACAGCGTGTTGGCCAGCAGGCAGGCGATGGTCATCGGCCCGACGCCGCCCGGCACCGGCGTGATCCAGCCGGCGCGGGTGACGGCGCTGTCAAAATCGACATCGCCCACCAGCCGGCTCTTGCCATCGGGCAGGGCGATCCGGTTGATGCCGACATCGATCACGCAGGCGCCGGGCTTGATCCATTCGCCCTGCACCATGCCGGGGATGCCGACAGCGGCCACCACGATATCGGCGCGCGTCACATGCGCGGCCAGATCGCGGGTGCGGCTGTGGGCGATGGTCACGGTGGCGCTCTTGTTCAGCAGCAGCGCGGCCATCGGCTTGCCGACCAGGATGGAGCGGCCGATCACCACCGCTTCGGCACCGGCGATGGTGCCAATCGCGTCCTCGATCAGCATCAGGCAGCCACTGGGCGTGCACGGCACCAGGCCCGGGCGGCCGCTCACCAGCAGGCCGGTGTTGATCGGGTGCAGGCCATCGACATCCTTGGCCGGATCGATGACGGCGATCACGCGGTCGCTATCGATATGCGCCGGCAGCGGCATCTGCACCAATATGCCGTCAACTTCAGGATCGCGATTCAGGCGCGTGACCAGCGCGAGCAGATCGGCTTCGCTGGTGCTGGCCGGCAGGCGATGTTCGCCAGAGATCATGCCAGCCTCGCGGGTCGCCTTGCCTTTTGATCCCACATAGACGGCGCTGGCCGGATCATCGCCAACCAGCACGACGGTCAGGCCAGGCTGGCGGCCATGCGCCGCCACAAAGGCGGCAACGCCCGTCGCAACCTCGGCGCGCAGCGCCGCAGCGCGCGCCTTGCCGTCGATCAGAGTTGCACTCACTGCAACAGCAGCCCGCTATCCATCACCAGCGCCGGCACCAGTTGCTGCAGGCCGGCCAGGATCAGCCACAGCACGGCCGGCGACAGATCGATGCCGCCGAAATCCGGCAGGATGCGGCGGATCGGGCGCACCAGCGGTGCATAGACGCGGTCCAGCCCATTCAGGATGGCGCGCACCACCGGGTTGTAGGCGTTGATGATGTTGAAGGCGACCAGCCAACTGGAGATCGCCCACACCACCAATCCCCAGATCAGCACCTGGGTGATCATGATGAAGATGTTGACGAGCGCGAGGGTGGTGTTGGCCATGGGCGAGGGCTTTACCGTGCAGGCCGGCGCGCCGCAATTGAAACTCTGGCCAAAACAACCGGCACGCGGCACAACCGCCTGCGGGGAGGATCGTTCATGTCCACACGCTTTGCCACGCTGGCCGAGATCAGCGCGCATTTTGCCGCCACCACGCCGGATCGACCCGCCATCCGCGTGGAGGGTGCGGTGTGGAGCCAGGCGCAATTCCATGATCGCGTGCTGCGCAGCGTGGCGATGCTGCGCGGCCTGGGGGTGAAGCACGGCGACCGCGTCGGCTGGCTGGCGCTCAACCATCCCGATTATCTTACATTGATGTGCGCCTGTTTCCGGCTGGGCGCGGTGCTGGTGGCGATCAACGCCCGGCTGGTGGCGCGCGAGATTGCCTATGTGCTGTCGGACGCCGGCATCGAAGTGATCGTGTCGGAAACCGCGTTCCTGCCGCTGGTGGAGGATGCGCAGGCCGCCACCGGCCTTGCCCATGTCGTCCTGCTCGATGCCGACCATCATGGCCGCCCGGCCTTTGCCGTTGCTGTGGCCGCCCATGTTCCCGATGCCGCCATGCCGGCGATTTCGCCCGATGATGTGGCGCTGCAACTTTATACCAGCGGCACCACCGGCTTTCCCAAGGGCGCGCTGCTCAGCCACCGGCAATTGCTCGGCACCATCGAGAAGGGCCAGTTGACCGGTGAAGCCTGGGGGCGGTGGGACGCGGATGACGTCGCGCTGGTCGCCATGCCGCTGTTCCATATCGGCGGCACCGGCTGGGCGCTGCACGCGCTGGAGGCCGGCGCGGCGATGGTGATCCTGCCGCGCCCCGATGTGGCCGGCATGGTCGAAGCGATTGAACGCGAGCGCATCACCCGGATGTTCGCGGTACCGGCGGTGCTGCTGGCGATCTGCAACCATCTGGAAACCGCGCCGGCGGATCTGACCAGCCTGACCGAGCTTTATTATGGCGCCTCACCGATCCCGCTGGATGTGCTGCGCCGCACGATGCGGGCCTTTCCAAATGCCGGCCTCATCCAATGCTATGGCGCCACCGAAACCTGCGGCACCGTGGTCAGCCTGTCGCCCGCCGATCATGATCCCGCCGGCAACGCCCGCATGCGCGGCTGCGGCAAGCCGCTGCCCGGCAATGACGTGAAGATCATCGATGGTGATGGCGGCGTGCTGGGGCCGGGCGAGGTGGGGGAAATCTGCATCCGCTCCGTCAGCGTGATGAGCGGCTATCAGAACAAGCCCGAAGCCACGGCCAAGGCGGTTGTCGATGGCTGGTATCACAGCGGCGATGCCGGTTACCTGGATGAAGATGGCTATTTGTACATCCACGATCGCGTGAAGGACATGATCGTGTCGGGCGGCGAGAATATCTATCCGGCCGAGGTGGAAAATGCCCTGCACGAACATCCGCTGGTGCTGGATTGTGCGGTGATCGGCGTGCCCGATGAGCGCTGGGGCGAAGCGGTGAAGGCCATGGTGGTGAAGAAAGGCGCGGTGACCGCCGCCGAGCTGATCGCGTTTGCGCGGGTGCGCATCGCCGGATTCAAGGTGCCCAAGAGCGTGGATTTCATCGACGCGCTGCCGCGGAACCCAAGCGGCAAGATCCTGAAGAAGGATCTCCGCGAGCCGTTCTGGGCCGGGCGCGAGCGCAAGGTGAATTGATCTGGAACAGATCGTGCACAGTTGAAGCGCGTTACGCCCTCCCCGCAAGGGGGAGGGAGCCGTGCTCCGACCAAATGCAATCAATTCGGAACCAAAAAAAGGCGGCCCGGCAATCGCCGGGCCGCCTTCCATCGAACCGGCATCAGCCTCAGTTCGGCTTCTGCATGTCCTTGCCGGCTTCTTCCAGCGTTTCGCCGGTGTTCTGCTTGGCGTCAGCCGCAGCGGCTGCAGCCTTGTCGCCGGCGCGTTCCATGGCGTTGCCGGCCTTGTCGGCGGCATTTTCCATGGCGTTGCCGGCGTTTTCAGCCGATTGCTCCATGGCGTCGCCAGCGGCCTTGGTGTTGGCGGCGGCGTCATCGGCGGCCGATTCGGCGGCCTGGCTGGTTTCTTCCTTGGTGGTCTTCGAACAGGCGGTCAGCGCCACCGGCAGGGCAGCGATCAGCAGGAAACGGGCGATGGTGATTTTCATGGTCTTGCACTCCTCTGGTGCAAGCAAACCGTGCAAGACGGCCATGGTTCCCGTTCGCGGCCCGGATCGACGACATTATTTTCGGGCTATCCCGGCGATGCCGCCGAACCGGCCAATATGCCGCCATCGATGTGGAATTCGCTGCCGGTGACATAGGCGCTTTCGTCGCTGGCCAGATAGGCGGCCATGGCGGCGACTTCGTCCGAAGTGCCAAAGCGTTTCAGCGGCGTGTCGGCGACGAAGGCGCGTGTGGCGGCCTCCCGTTCGGCCGGCGTGGTGCCGAGCATCGGTTCCCACATCGGGGTGAGGATCGCGGCCGGGTGGATGGAGTTGCAACGGATGGCGAGGCCCTGCTGTGCGCACCACAGCGCCATGGTCTTCGTGTGGTTCCTGACCGCCGCCTTGGAACTGGCATAGGCCGCCGCCGCCGGGATGCCGACCAGGCCGGAGCGTGACGAGATGTTGATGATGCTGCCAGTGGCTTTGGGGCGCATCGCGCGGATCGCGGCGCGGCAGCCCAGGAAGCTGCCATCCAGATTGACCGCATGAACGCTGCGCCAATCGGCCAGGCTGGCATGTTCGGGATCATGGGCGGCAGGCGCGCCTTCAAATCCGGTGATGCCGGCGTTGTTGACCAGGATGTCGAGCCCGCCGACCGCAGCCATCACGGCATCCCACGCCGCTTCATCGCGCACATCGAGCAGCGCGAACTGCCCGCCAATGCTGGCGGCCACCGCTGCACCGGCCGGATCGATATCGGTGACCCACACGCACGCGCCCTCGGCGGCAAAGCGCCGGGCAATCGCCTCGCCGATGCCGCGCGCGGCGCCGGTGATCAGCGCGGTCTTGCCTTCCAGTCTGGTCATGCGCCTGCTATCGCGCCGACCAACACGCACTTCAAGACAGGACAATATCATGCAGACCATCGGGGTGATCGGCGCGGGCCTGATGGGCAACGGCATCGCGCATGTGGCGGCGCAGGCCGGTTATGACGTCATCCTGTCCGATGTGGCGATGGAACGCTGTGAAGCGGCGCGCGCCACGATTGCCAAGAACATGGCGCGGCAGGTGGGCAAGGGCGTGTTGACGCAGACGCAAGCCGACGCCGCGATCGCCCGCATCCGCCTGACCACCGACAATGGCGATTTTGCCGCCGCCGATCTGGTGATCGAAGCCGCCACCGAGAATGAGGCCATCAAGGGCAAGATTTTCGCCGGCCTGAACGACGTGCTGAAGCCGGACGCGCTGCTGGCCAGCAATACCTCGTCCATCTCCATCACAAGGCTGGCGGCGGCGACTGGCCGGGCCGACCGGTTTTGCGGGCTGCATTTCTTCAATCCGGTGCCGCTGATGGCGTTGGTGGAGATCATCCCCGGCCTTGCCACGTCCGCCGCCACCACGGCCACCATGCAGGGCTTTGCCGCCAAGCTGGGCAAGACGGCGATCCTGGCGGGCGACGCGCCGGCCTTCATCGTCAACCGCGTGCTGTGCCCGATGCTGAACGAGGCGATCTTTGCGCTGGGCGATGGTGTCGGCAGTGTCGCCGATATCGATGCCGGGCTGAAACTGGGCGCCAATCACCCGATGGGGCCGCTGGCGCTCGCCGATTTCGTCGGCCTGGATACGCTGCTTTCGATCATGCAGGTGATGCAGGCCGGCACAGGCGATCCCAAATATCGCCCGGCGCCGCTGCTGGTGAAACATGTCGAGGCCGGCTGGCTGGGCCGCAAATCGGGCCGCGGATTCTATGATTACAGTGGGCCGGAGCCTGTGCCGACACGATGAGACTGACCTTCACCAAGGGCAGCGGCAAATATGACCGGCTGGACATCGTGGCCAGCGATGGACCCCGCCCGCCGATCGATTGCCCGAAACAGGGCATCATCCCGCACGACATGTTTCACTGTGCGGTGGAGGCCGAGGTGACAGCGGCGGGCTTCCTGCGGCTGATTGCGCACGGCGGCGACAGCGGGCAACGCGCAGCGCTGGGGATATCGTCGGCTGAAAGCGTCGAGCGGCTGGTCGAGATGTTCCAGGGCGAAGGCTGGAGCCAGACGGCACTGCCGGACGCCGAGTTCATCGCCCTCTATGCCGTCACCTGTGAAGAACGCGGCGACACGCCGTTGCCGATCACCGGCGCGCTGCTGGCGGCGATCCGGGCGCGCATTGCCGATGTGTCGGTGCAGTGGGCGGCGGTGCCGGTGCACGGGAAATTGCTGCTGGAAATGCCCAGCCATCCCCAATAAGGCCAAGCCGATGAGCGCACACGCCCCCCACCCCGACATGCTGGCCAAGACCGAAACGCTGATCGAGGCCCTGCCTTATTTGCAGCGCTATGCCGGCAAGATTTTCGTGGTGAAATATGGCGGCCACGCCATGGGCGATGCCGAGCGCGCCCGCGATTTCGCCGAGGATATCGTGCTGTTGAAAGCCGTGGGCATCAACCCGGTGGTGGTGCATGGCGGTGGGCCGCAGATCGGCAATCTGCTGAAGCGGCTCGGGATCGAAAGCCGCTTTGTCGATGGCCTGCGTGTTACCGATGCGGCGACGGCTGAAGTCGCCGAAATGGTGCTGGCCGGCAGCATCAACAAGGAAATCGTCGCGCACATCGCCCAGGCCGGCGGCCGGGCCGTTGGCATCAGCGGCAAGGATGCCGGGCTGGTGACCGCGACCAAGGTGGAACGCACGGTAAAGGACCCCGGCAGCGCCATCGAACAGGCGGTGGACCTCGGCTTTGTCGGCGAACCGGCCAGCGTCGATCGCAGCATCATCGATACGCTGGTAGCGGCCGGCATCGTGCCGGTGATCGCGCCGGTGGCGGTGGGCGCGGATGGCCACACCTATAATATCAACGCCGATACCATGGCCGGCGCCATTGCCGGCGCGCTGGGCGCGGCGCGATTGTTCCTGCTCACCGATGTGGCCGGCGTGCTCGGCAAGGATGGCACGCTGAAAACCGATCTGTCGCCGGCGGCGATTGCCGGCCTGATCGACGATGGCACCATCACCGGCGGCATGATCCCGAAACTGGAAACCTGCGTGAGCGCGGTGGCGGCCGGGGTGGATGCCGCGGTGATCCTCGATGGCCGCGTGCCGCACGCGCTGCTGCTGGAGATCTTCACCCGCAAGGGCGCCGGCACGCTGGTGCGGGCGGGCTGAAGACCGCCTTCGGCTGCCGATCCCCGCGATTGCTGTGGCAACACCGTGCTGCTAGCATTTCGCCAAACAGGGGGGATTTCATGCACATCACCATCACGCCGCTTCGCGTGCTGCACCGGTTTTTGGCTTTTGCCGGCGCCGCACTGCTGATCGGGCAGCCGGCGCTGGCGCAAGCGCGGCGCTTTTCGGCGGATGATCTGCCCCGGATCGTGCGCCTGTCTGATCCGCAGCTGTCGCCCGATGGCAAATCGGTGGCGGTGGTGATCGGCCGCGCCAATCTGGTGGACAATCGCTGGGATGGGCAGCTCACACTGATCGATGTCGCCACCAAGGCGAGCCGGGTGCTCACCGTCGATCGGCGCGGCGTCGGCAGCCTGCGCTGGGCGCCCGATGGCCGTGCCCTTGCGTTTCTGGCCAACGACAGTGCCGGCCGCGCGCAGGTGCATGTGATGGCGATGGGCGGCGGCGATGCCCGCCAGGTGACCGCGCACAAGACGACGATCACCCACCTCGCCTGGCGCCCGGATGGCGCGGCGCTGGCCTATGCCGCCGCCGATGACGAACCCGAACGCACCGGCGAAGCCCGCTTCGAAGACGCGTTTGAAGTGGGCAACAACAGCTTTCTCGATCGTGTCGCGCGCCGGCCCACCCACATCTGGATGGTGACGCTGGCCGATGCCGTCGCCCGGCGGGTGACCAGCGGGCCGCAGTCGATCCCCGTCGGACTGCCGCCGTCGGGGCCGCCGTCACAGTTGAACTGGTCGCCGGATGGCACCAGCATCATCTTCCAGCAGGCCGCCACTGCCGCCACCGGCGATACCGACAGCAGCCGGCTGGCCAGCGTCGAGGTCGCGACCGGCACGGTGCGCGCGCTGTTGCCGGGCGCCACGCGGCAATCGGGGCCGCGCCTGTCGCCCGATGGCAGAAGCGTCGCCTTTGTCTCCCCGCGCGGCGGCATTGCCGCGCAACAAAGCCGGGTGATGGTGGCGGACCTGGCCGGCGGCGCGGCCCGTGACGCCGCCCCCGATCTTGATGTCGATGTCGAACTCGTCGGCTGGCTGGCCGATGGCCAGTCGCTGCTGCTTTCCGGCACCGACGGCACGCATGGCGGTCTGTGGGTGGCGCGCGGCGGCAAGGCGACGCGGCTCGATCTGGGTGATCTCGATCCGGTGACGGCAGCGGTGCAGGGCAGCGGAATCGTCTTCACCGCGACCACGGCGGATCGGCCGCCCGAACTGTTCGTGATGCCGACGATCAAGGCAAGACCGGCGGTGCTGACCAAAGTGCAGACCGCGACGGACGGCCTCACGCTCGGCCGGCAGGAGACAATCACCTGGGCCAGCGATGGCTATACCGCCGATGGCGTCCTCACCTATCCGCCCGATTACAAGCCGGGCACGAAACTGCCGCTGGTGCTGTATATCCACGGCGGGCCGGTGGCGGCATCGCGCCAGTCGTTCAGCACTTCGGCGCATATCCTCGCAGCGCAGGGCTGGCTGGTGCTTGAGCCCAATTATCGCGGCAGCAACAACCGCGGCCATGTCTTTCAGGAAGCCATCATCCGCGATGCCGCCGCCGGGCCGGGCCGCGATATCATGGCCGGGGTGGCCAGCCTCGACCAGCGCGGCCTGATCGATCGCAGCCGCATGGCGGTGTCCGGCTGGTCCTATGGCGGCATGATGACCAGCTGGCTGATCGGCAATTATCCCGATGCCTGGGCCGCCGCCGTGGCGGGGGCGCCGGTCACCGACATTCTCGATCAATATACCACGGCGGACAACAACCGCGCCCGCGCCGGCCAATATGGCCCGTCACCGTTCGTCGGCGACAATATGGCCAGCTATGCCAAACAGTCGCCGATCCAGTTCGCCTGGCGTGCCAAGGCGCCGACGCTGATCATGGCTGATGTCGGCGACTGGCGGGTGACGATCCCGCAGGCCTACAAACTCTATCGTGCGCTGTCCGACAACAATGTGCCGGTGACGTTCGTCGCCTATCCGGTGCCCGGCCACAGCCCTGCCGATCCGATCCGCGCCCGTGATGTGTGGCGGCGCTGGGTGGATTGGCTGAAGCCGCGGCTGGCACCGGCTGCGGCGCGCTGATTCGTTTTGGCTCCCTCCCCCTTGCGGGGAGGGCGTGGAATGCTTCAAGCTGTGCGCAACCGGATTTAGGCGAAATGCCCGACCAGCGGGCGGCCATGGCGCCAACGTTGCTGTTCCACCGCATCCAGGGCGAATTCGGCGACTTCGGCGCGGGTGACGGCGGCGACGCGGACATTTTCCGGCACCGGCCAGACGGCATGCAGACCGCCCTTCAGGGGGCCGTCGGTGATCGGGGCAGGGCGCACGATGGTCCAATCGAGGTCGCTGGCGGCGATCAATTCCTCCTGCACCGCCATGTCGGGGTGGCGGTCGCGGGCGATCAGCGGAAAGATCAGCCGGTTGTACAGCCAGCCCGCCCGCGCACTGGTTTCGCGCAGGCCGGCGCTGGTGATCGCCACCAGCCGCCGGATGCCGGCGGCCTTCATGGCTGGCACCAGGGCGCGGGTGGCATCGGAAAACAATGTGTCCGGGGTGGCACGACCGGCCCGCAGCGCAAGAATCACCGCGTCGTGGCCGGGCAGGGCCTTGTGCAGCACATCGGCATCATCCGGCTTGGCCGCAACCGGCAAGGCACCGGGTGGGACCCGCGCCGGGTGCCGGCTTTGCCCTGATACATGATGGCCACGGTTCAACGCCGTTTCCACGATCACCCGGCCAAGCTGGCCAGAAGCCCCGATCACCAACAGCCGCACGATAGTGCCCCCAGGGGGGATGCCCCTGCGTGAATATGTCGCATGCTGCGGTGCGGTACGCAAGGCCTGTCTGGCAGACCCGGCGTTTTTGTCAGTCTTGTGGCGGCGCCGGCGCGGCGGAACCGGCCACCGGCGTGGCATCCTGCGGCGGGGTGGATACGGTGCGGGTGGACCGGATCACCGGTGCATCGCGATCCTGCCAATCGATGAACCGGCCGCGCACCGCCTTGTAATTCGCGCCCGAATCATAAAGCTGCAGGCCTTGCAGATCGAGATCGCGCGCTTCGGCATTGCCCATCGCCGCCAGCAGGGTGAAACCGGCGACATAGGCGTTGCGTTTGGCGGTGGCGAGCGTGACGCGCGCGTTGATCAATTCCTGTTCGGCGTTCAGCACTTCGATGATGGTGCGGTTGCCGACGCCGTTTTCGGCGCGCACGCCTTCCAGGCTGAGACTGTTGGCGGCGATGGCCGCTTCCGCCGATTTGATCACATCCAGGCTGGCGCGCCAGCTCGCAAAGGCGGCGCGAACCTGTTGGATGACGCTGCGTTCGGTGCCGATCTGGTTCTCCATCGCGGCGGTCCGGCGCGCCTGGGCCTGGCGGATCTGCGCGGCCGGACGGCCGCCCTGATACAGCGGCAGCGCCAGCCGGGCACCCACCACGGCGGAGGTTTGCGAGGCAGGCTGTTTGGGGAAGCCGGGCGGCACGATGGCGCCGCCGAAATTGTCATTGCGGCTGACCGTGCCAAACCCGGACACGGTCGGCAGCCGGCTGCCGCGCGCCGCGCGCACGTCATAGCCGGCGGCTTCGCTGTTCCGAGTGGCGGCGGCGATATCCGGGTTTTCCTTGATGGCGGTTTCCACCGCTTCGGTCACGTCGGCCGGCAGATTGGGCAGCGGCGGCGGCGTGGCCAGATCGGTGGGCACATCGCCGACCTGCTGGATGTAACGCTCCTTCGATGCGATCAGATTGGCTTCGGCGTTGCGCAGATCGGCCTGGGCCTGGCTCAATCGGGCTTCGGATTGCGCGACATCGGTGCGGGTCAGATCGCCCACTTCGAACCGATCGCCGGTGGCACGCAGGTTCACGCCAAGCTGGCTGACATTGGCGCGGTTGAGCTCGACGATCGCCATGTCGCGGATCACGTCGTTGTATGCAGCCACCACCTGGCTGAACACACTGGCTTCGGTGGCGCGCAGGGTTTCGGCACCGGCCGCGACGCGGGCGTCGGCGGCCTTCAGGCCGTTGCGCACCAGCCCGCCCGAATAGAAGGGCACGCTGAGCTGCATCTGCGTCTGCGCGGTGCGCGGAATGATGATGAACTGGCCGCCCGGGATCAGCACGTTTTCGTTGAAGTTGGAGTTCAACTGCAGCGACGGCAGGCCATCGGCGCGTTGCAACGGCACATTTTCATCGGTGGCCATCTGGTTGGCGCGCGCGGCGTTGATCGTCGGGTTGGTCTGATACGCCTTGATCAAGGCGCCTTGCAGGGTTTCGGCGGCGGCGCCACCGGGCAATGACAGCATCGTGCCGGCAATCAGCGCGGCCATCATGCGGGTGCGGGCTGGCGTGCCCCCCTGCGGGCCCCCCGATGCGCTATGCGTCTGCATTCACTTCATTCCTTCGTTCAGACCAGCCGTTTCACCACGGCCTGCCGGCGCCCCCGCGGGTGCCATATAGAGGCAAGACACAGCCGGGCCAAGGGGCGCGGGCCGCAAATTTGAGCAACGACCAAATCTCGGTTCATTTCACGGCCGGCACCGCCTTCAGATAAGCGGCAATGGCGGCGCGATCGGCATCGGAAAGCTGCGCCATGTTGGCCTGCACCTCCACCATGGTGCCGCCCACCGAATCATAATCGGGGGTAAATCCGGTCTTCAGATAGTCGGCGATTTCGGCGGCGCTCCAGCGCAGCTTGCCCGGCGTGATGTTGGGGATCTTGCCCTTCCCTTCGGGATCGGCTGCGCCGGCCAGCCACCTGGCCTTGTCCACGCCGCCATAGGGCGTGCGCGGGCTGTGGCACTCGCTGCAATGGCCCGGCCCTTCGACCAGATATTGCCCGGCGCGCAACGGCGCCGAGGCCTTGGCGGGCAGCGCCACCACCGGTGCGGCGTCCAGATAGACGCGTTTCCACAGGCCGATGCCGCGCCGGATATTGTAGGGAAAGGCCATGGCCCCGGCGGCCGGCTTGCCCGCCACGGCCGGCAGGGATCCAAGATAGGCGAACAGATCGGCGATGTCGGCCGGCGTCATGCGGGCATAGCTGGTGTAGGGAAAGGCCGGGTAATAATGGCGGCCATCAGGCGACACGCCGCGGCGCATGGCATTGTCGAAATCGGCCAGGGTCCAGTTGGCCAGGCCATCGCCACCGGGTGAGATATTGGGCGGCTGGAAATCGCCGAACGCGGTTTTCAGCACGGCACCGCCGCCCAGTTTCAACCGGTCATTGCCCTTGGCGCCTTTCGCGGCGTGGCACGATGCGCAGCCGCCGGCCCAGAAGATGCGCGCCCCGCGCGCGGCATCGCCAGGGCCTTGCGCCACGTCGGCGTCGGGCAGGCGCTGGGGCGCGGTGACGATGAAGCCCGCCACCGCACCCAGCAATATCAGCCCCGCAAGGCCGCCCAGCAGCCTTCGCATGTCAGTCCTTCTTGATGCGGAAGCCTTCGTGGCAGCTCTTGCAATTGGCGGTGACCATGCCGAACGCCTTGCCGAATTCGGGCTGGGTGGAGACCTTGGTGGCGGCAGCGGCAATCGTGTCGGTCTGGAACTTGGTGGTGGCGGCCCTCCATTCGGCCGGCTTGCTCCAGATCGCCGGCGAAGCTTCGGTATCGCCGCCGTTGCTGCCGGCCGGGAAACGCCCCGGGAAGGCCTTGGCGGCGGCGACATAGTTGGCGAGGATCTTGTTGGCCACGGCGGCATCGAACGGGGTCACGCCCTTCAGCATGTCGCCACCCAGCTTGGTGTCGCGGCCATTGCCTTTCATGATCGCCTGGCGATCTTCCAGGGGGCCGGCAAAGGCGACGGCTGGGGCAATGGCGGGCAGGATGATGGCGGTGGCCAGAACGGCAGCAAGCATGCGCATGTGAATCTCCCTCGTTGGCCTTTACGGCTATATCCTTCATATCCCCTGTCGCGCCGATCGGCCAATGGCGCAATTGGCGCAGAAATGATTTCAGGCCTGCAAATCGGGCGGCGTCGCCTCTGCCACCAGCAAGGCGACGGCTTCGGCCAGCGGCACGATCTTCTGTTCGCCGCCGTTCAGGCTGCGCAGCGCCACTGTGCCTTCTTCGGCTTCGCGACGGCCAACGACCAGCATGTAGGGCGCCTTTTGCAGGCTGTGCTCGCGCACCTTCAGGTTGATCTTCTCGTTGCGCAGGTCGGTTTCGACGCGGATGCCGGCCTTGGCCAGCGTGGCGGCGACCTGTTCGGCATAGCCATCCGCATCCGAAACGATGGTGGCGACCACGGCCTGCACCGGTGCCAGCCACACCGGGAACCAGCCGGCGAAATGTTCGATCAGGATGCCGATGAAGCGTTCATAGCTGCCCAGGATGGCGCGGTGCAGCATCACCGGGCGGTGGCGATTGCCATCTTCCCCCACGAATGACGCATCCAGCCGTTCGGGCAGCACCGTATCGGTCTGGATGGTGCCGACCTGCCAGGTGCGACCGATGGCGTCGGTCAGATGGAATTCCAGCTTGGGCGCATAGAAGGCGCCTTCGCCCGGCAGTTCTTCCCAACCCCAATCCGCGTTGTCGCGCCCGGTGGCCTTGACGGCATCGCGCATCGATTGTTCGGACCAGTCCCACATCGCATCGCTGCCGAAGCGCTTTTCCGGGCGCAGCGCCAGCTTGATGGCATAGCGGAACCCGCCCAGATCCTTGTAGACCGCATCGAGCAGATCGCAGAACGCCGCGATTTCCGTGACGATCTGGTCTTCGCGGCAGAAGATATGCGCGTCGTCCTGGGTGAATTGGCGGACGCGCATCAGGCCGTGCAGGGCGCCATGCGGTTCATTGCGGTGGCAGCAGCCCATTTCGGCCAGCCGCAGCGGCAGATCGCGGTAGGATTTGATGCCCTGCCGGAAGATCAGCACATGCGCCGGGCAGTTCATCGGTTTCAGCGCCATCCATTGTGCGTCGCTGCTCACCACCGGGCCTTCATCCTCGGTGTTGGGCACTTCGTCGGGGATGACGAACATGTTCTCGCGATATTTGCCCCAGTGACCGGATTGCTCCCACTGGCGCGCGTCCATGATCTGCGGGGTTTTCACTTCCCGGTAGCCCGCAGCGTCCAGCCGGCGGCGCAGATAGGCCTCCAGCGCGCGATAGATCACGAAACCGCGCGGATGCCAGAACACGCTGCCGTGCGCGACTTCCTCCAGATGGAACAAGTCCATCTCGCGGCCCAGCTTGCGGTGGTCGCGCTTGGCGGCCTCCTCCAGGCGCAGCAGATGCGCATCGAGCTGCTTCTTGTTGAGCCAGCCGGTGCCATAGATGCGGGACAGCATCGCGTTGTTCTGATCGCCGCGCCAATAGGCCCCCGACACGCGCGTCAGCTTGAAGGCCGCCGGATCGAGCCTGCCGGTGGAGGGCAGGTGCGGCCCCTTGCACATGTCCATCCAGTCTGTGCCCGACCAATAGACGCTCAATTCCTCGCCGTCGGGAAGTTGCGCCGCCCACTCGGCCTTGAACGCTTCGCCCTGCGCAGCCCAACGGTCGATCAACGCCTGTCGGCTCCACACTTCGCGGCGCAGCGGCTTGTCGGCGCGAATGATGGCGCGCATCGCATCTTCAATGGCCGGCAGGTCTTCCTCGGTGAAGGGCCCGCGCGACGGCGGCGGCGCGACGTCGTAATAAAAGCCATCGTCGGTGGACGGGCCGAAGGTGATCTGCGTGCCGGGGAACAGGCCCTGAACCGCCTCGGCCAGCACATGCGCGAAATCATGCCGCGCCAGCTCCAGCGCATCGGCCTCATCGCGGCCCGTCACCAGCGCCAGTTGCGCGTCGGCTTCGATCGGGCGGCTGAGATCGACCAGTTCGCCATCCACCCTGGCAGCAATCGCCGCCTTGGCCAGGCCAGGCCCGATGCTGGCCGCGACATCGGCACCGGTTGTCCCGCGCGCCACCTGACGCGTGGAACCATCGGGCAACGTAAGGGCGATGAGATCGGACATGATGGCCTTCGGTCGAGTGCGCTGCCACGCCGGCAGCCCGCCGCGCTTAGCCAAAATTCACCAGCCTCGCCACCGCCATCTCGCACCGGCCGGCCGTGCGGGCGTGTGCGCTTCCCGAGCCTTCCGCCCGGCGGTCTGTTGGCCTACAACGCCGTCATGCCCATTCCGCAGCAATTCCCGCATGGCGGCGCTTCGCTTGCCTATCGTTTCACGCCCGGCGCCGGGCCGCTCATCCTGTTCCTGCCCGGCTTTATGAGCGATCTCACCGGCAGCAAGGCCGTTGCGGTGGCCGATTGGGCGCGTGGCCATGGCCAAGCCTGCCTGCGACTGGATTATTCCGGCTGCGGTGCCAGCAGCGGCGATTTTCTGGATGGCAGCATCGGGCGCTGGACCGGCGATGTGCTGGCATTGATCGATCATCTCTGGCCGAGCGGACAGGTGCTGCTGGTCGGATCGTCGATGGGCGGCTGGATTGGGTTGCTGGCCGGCATGCGGCTGAAGACACGGTTGGCCGGGTTGGTCGGCATTGCTGCCGCGCCGGATTTCACCCGATGGGGCCTGAAGATCACCGATCTTGATCGGGAACATCTGGAAACCAACGGCTATTTCACCCGGCCTTCAGACTATGGCGCGCCCTATCGTTATTCGCGCGCGCTGATCGCCGATGCGCCGGATCATCTGTTGATGGACGGGCTGATCCCCATCGCCGCGCCGGTGCGGCTGCTGCACGGCCAGTGCGATGATGCGGTGCCGTGGCGGCTGGCGCTGGATATCGCGGCGCGCATCACGGGCGAGGATGTTCAGGTGCGGCTCATCAAGGATGGCGATCATCGCCTGTCGCGGGAGGCGGATATCGCCGCGCTGGTCGGCATGATCAAGGAACTGGTGTGAAGCGGTTTGTGCTCCTGTTGGCTCTGTGCGCGGCGCCTGCGCTTGCCGCACCGTCCGACCCGACCCGTTACCGCGCCTGCCTGGAAATGGCGCCGAAGGATCCGGCCCGCGCCTTGCAGATGGCCTATGGCTGGCGCATCGAAGGCGGCGGCGTCGCGGCACAGCATTGCCTGGCGGTGGCGCAGATGCACGCCCGTCACCATGAGGCCGCGCTGAAAAGCTATGAGGCGGCCGGCCAGGCCAGCGAGGCGGCGCGCGATGGCCAGGCGATTGCGCTGTGGCGTCAGGCCGCCGATGCCGCGCTGATCGTCGGCCAGGCGGATACCGCGGTGCGCTTCCTGACGCGTGCGCTGGGCAAGCCGGGCGGGCTGGAACTGTCCCCAAGGGCCGAAGCCGATCTGCTGGTGCTGCGCGCGCAGGCGCTGGTGGATGACAGCAAGCCGGAGGCGGCGATGGCCGATCTGGCGCGCGCCACCGATATCGCACCGGATGGCTTCACGCCGTGGTTGTTGCGCGCCACGCTGGCCCGGCGCGGCGGCGACGTGGCGGCGGCCGAAGCGGCGCTGCTCAAGGCCGCGGCGCTGGCGCCGGATTCGCCGGATGTCGAGCTGGAAGCCGGCAATATCGCCCTGGCCAAGGGCGACACCGTGCTGGCGCGGCAGGCCTGGGAAGCGGCCGCCAGCGATGGCCCGGACACGCCGGCGGGTGCCGCGGCCAGTGCTGCGCTGGGCCGCATGGGGCCGTCTGCCCAGAAGCTGCTTGCACCCGAAGCCGCGCAAAAGCCGCTGACGGATGCTGTGCTGCCTGCTACACCCCGCTGATGGCAAGAGCAGATTTCAAGTTCGTCTGGATGCAACGCGCCCGTTATGCCGAGGTCGATGCGCAGGCGGTGGTGTTCAACAGCCGCTATCTCGAATATTTCGATATCGGCATCACCGAGTATTTCCGCACCGTCGGCCTCTATCCGCAGCCCAATCTGCAAGGCGCGCCCGATCTGCATGTGGTGAAGGCCGAGGTGGTCTATCATGCCCCGGTGCTGCTCGATGAGATGATGGTGATCGGCGTGCGCTGCGAAAAAATCGGCCGCACCTCGCTGACCTTCGCCTTTGAAGTGCATGGTGAGGCCGGCGAGGATCTGCGCGCCAGCGGCACCGAGGTGCAGGTGCATGTCAACGAACCGCGCGGCCGGCCGTCTCCGGTGCCCGATGCCGTGGTTGCCCTGTTCGAAGCCTATGAAGGACGCGCGCTGAAATGAAATATCTCCACACCATGATCCGCGTGTCGGATGTCGCGGCGACGCTGGGCTTTTTCGAACTGCTCGGCCTGCAGGAACTGCGCCGCATCGACAACGAGGCCGGCCGCTTCAGCCTGATCTTCCTCGCGGCGCCGGGCGATGAAGATGCGCAGATCGAGTTGACCCACAATTGGGACGAGGCCGGATATGCAGGCGGGCGCAACTTCGGCCATGTCGCCTATGCGGTGGACGATATCTACGCCAGCTGCCAGCGCCTGCGCGATGGCGGCGTGGTGATCAACCGGCCGCCGCGCGATGGCCGCATGGCGTTCGTGCGCAGCCCCGATGGCATTTCGGTGGAACTGCTGCAGGCTGGCCCGGCGCTGCCGCCGGCAGAGCCTTGGGCATCGATGCCCAATGTCGGGAGCTGGTGAGATGCTCGACATCATCGGCGTGCCGGTCCTCTCCGACAATTATGTCTGGCTGGCCCATGATGCGGCGAGCGGCGAGACGGCGGTGATCGATCCGGCGGTGGCCGAACCGGTGCTGGCTGCGGCGCAGGCGCGCGGCTGGACGATCACGCAGATCCTCAACACGCACTGGCACCCCGATCATGTCGGCGGCAATGCCGTGATCGTGGCGGCAACGGGCGCCAGGGTGACCGGCCCGCGCGGAGAAGTCGCGAAGATTCCGCTGATCGGGCGTGCGGTTGCCGAAGGGGACGAGGTGCAGATCGGCGCCCATACGGGCAAGGTGATCGATTGCCCGGCGCACACTGCCGGCCATATCGCCTTCGCCTTCGAAGGCGCGCTGTTCGCCGGCGACACATTGTTTGCCATGGGCTGCGGGCGCTTGTTCGAAGGCACTGCCGAACAGATGCACGCCGCGCTCGCCAAGTTCATGGCGCTGCCGCCGCGCACCCTGGTCTATTGCGCCCACGAATATACCCAATCCAACGCGCGGTTTGCGCTGACCGTGGAGCCCGACAACATGGCGCTGGTCAACCGGGCGCAAGCCGTGGATCGCCTGCGCGAACGCGGGGAACCCACCGTGCCGTTCAGCCTGGCGATGGAGGCGGCGACCAATCCGTTCGTGCGCGCCGGCAGCGTCGCCGAACTTGCCCGTCGTCGCGCCGCGAAGGACAGCTTCCGCGGCTGAGGCTGTTCACTTTGCAGAAAGCTGTTGGCGCACATTATGGCCTGATGGTCAGAGAAATCCTTTTGGTGGCGGCCCTGTGTGCGACCGCCCTTGCCGCGCCAGCCCTGGCGCAAGATGCACCCAAACCGCCGGCCAAGCCGCTGGAGTGCTTGCAGACGCGCAGCATTTCGCAAGCCGAAGCCGCGAAGGACCAGCACTGGTACGCTCGCACCCGTGACGGCAAATGGTATCGCAACAACATGGAATGCCCCGGCCTCGCCCCCGGCCGCGCGCTGGTGCACGTCAGCCCGATCGGCAGCCAGTGCCGCGGTGATATCGTGCAGGTGGTGGATTTCATGCTTGGCGGCATCAGCTTCGGCGGTTGCGGCATGGGCGGCTGGGAACAGGTCGACGGCCCGCCGGGCAAGACAGCGAAGGTGAAATAGCCGAGGTCAGTTCGCTGTCAGCGGTTCGCCAAGGTCACGCCATTCCAGCATCGCGCTGATCATCTCCTCGGTGGGGTAAGCGAGGATGTCGGCTTCGCTGGCACCGTTGCGTTTTGCCCGTTCCCAATACCAACCGTTGAAATCCTCGAACAGATTGAGGATTCTGGTCGGCCCGATATCGGGTGCACGGGCAACACCACGCAGCCAACTGCGCACATGGCTAACTGCACTCAGCCGGTCGCCGTGATGGGTTCGAATATCCAACCCGGCAATGTCGGAAAGGGACAGCACCGCATCGCCGCGCTGCGCTTCGAGGATGAGAATGACCTTGCTGCGCAATCGTTCATCGCCAAAGATTTTGCAGCCATGATCAAGGCCCAGTTCAAACGGCATGTTTTGGCGGGCGAATTGTTGGCCGGGTTGGATGCGACTGCGGCTGAGATCGTGGATGGCCAATCGGGATCCACCAATGATGGTATGTATGCGATCCAGCCTCGCTGAGCCATTGTCGGCATTTTCTGGCGCAATGCGAGGATGAAAACCCAATGCCACCACGGCAAAGGCCATCGCCCTCAACATCGGCATGAATTCATCATCGAACGGGCAATTGAGGAAAACTGACCGATCGAAATCCGGCAAGATCGGCTCCGTTACGGGGTGTCTGGCGAAAGCTCGATCCGTTGCCGGATGAGGCCATCATGCCCGTGCAAGTAGATGACCATGCCCCCGGCTTTTACGCGCCGCTTCAGGGCTGCCATGGCGGCTTCCTGGGTCGGATACACTTTGCTGGCACGCTCGGCGCCGGCGCGGCGCACACGCCAGCCTGCTTCGACAGGCGAGACATGTTGTGCGGCATTGCTCATGCGCAAGCAAATATCATTTCACCCCCCGCCCTGCAATGCGCGCATCGATGGCATCCCAGATGCGCGCGGGCGTGTTGGTGCCGTTGAAGCGATCGATGGCGCGCAGGCCGGTGGGGGAGGTGACGTTGATTTCGGTCAGGCAACCGGCGATCACGTCGATGCCGACAAAGATCAGCCCGCGGCTTTTGAGTTCGGGCCCGATGCGCGCGCAGATTTCCTGTTCGCGCGGGGTCAGGTCGGTGGGCTGGGCGCTGCCACCGGCGGCGAGGTTCGACCGGATTTCGCCTTGCTTGGGCAAGCGGTTGATGGCGCCGGTCGGCACGCCATCCACCAGCACGATGCGCTTGTCGCCCAGTGCCACGTCGGGCAGGAATGCCTGCACCATGAAGGGTTCGCGCCAGACGCTGCCGAACAATTCCACCAGCGCCGGCAGATTGCCATCTGTCTTGTCGATCAGGAACACCGCCGCGCCGGCATTGCCATAGAGCGGCTTGACGACAATGGCGCCGTGGCGGGCGCGGAAATCCATGGCTTCGGCCAGGCTCTTGGTCACCAGCGTCGGCGGCATCAGATCGGGAAAGCGCAGCACGAACAATTTTTCCGGCGCGTTGCGCACTTCGGCCGGATCATTCACCACCAGGGTCGCGTGCTGCACCTGTTCGAGCAGGTGGGTGGCGGTGATATAGCCCATGTCGAACGGTGGATCCTGCCGCATCAGCACCACGTCTGCATCATCGGCCAGATCGATGTTTCGCGCCTCCCCCAGCCATTCGAAATGGTTGCCGATCTGGTTCATCACCCGCAGTGGCCGCGCCAGCGCGCGCACCCGGCCGTTTTCCGCCGACAGATCATCGGCGAGATAGTGGAACAGCGTGTGGCCGCGTGCCTGCGCCTCTTCCATCAGGGCGAAGCTCGAATCGCCGGCGACATTGATGGTTTCGATCCGGTCCATCTGGACCGCGATGCGCAGGGTCATGGGATCAAGCCTTCAATTGTCTGAACGGGCCAGCGCCGCCAGCGTGGTGCGGATGCGTGCCCCAAGTGCGGGATCGTGGGTGGTTTCCAGCATCGCGGTCAGGCTGGCGCGCGCGTCGGCCAGGCGGCCCAGCCGTTGTTCCAGCCGGGATCGTTCCCACCACAGGGCACTGATCCGCGGTGCCAATATGGTCAGCCGTTCATACAGCGTCAGCGCCCGCGTCACATCACCGGCCAGTTGCGCCCGGCTGGCCTGATTCGAAACCAGCCGCACCAGCATCTGGCGGTTGCCCAGCACCGGAAAGCGCCCGCCGATCGGCAGGCCGCCGCCCTGGCGGGCAATGTCGGCGGCGCGCGCCTGCGTCACACTGGTGCCATGTTCGAACGGATCGATCAGCGCCGGGGTGCCGCCGCCATGCACTTCCACCAGCACATGGCCAGGCAGCGACAACGCCTCGGCCCGCCAGCCGACCCGGCGGGCCAGCGCGACATACAGGATCGACAGCGCAATCGGCAGGCCACAGCCCCGCGCCGCCACTGCCACCAGATCGGCATTCAAGGGGTTTTCATAATCCTGGGCATCGCCGGTGAAGCCGCCATCGCCGGCAATCAGCCCGGCAAGCCGCAGCGCGCGGGCCTGACCCGTGGTCGGCGCCAGATCGCGTTGCAAGCTGATCGCCCAATTCTGCATCAGGCGGCGCAGGCGCGCGGCATCGCCACGCGGCCGATCTGCCAGGCTCAATGCGATGCCGGCCTCGATCAGATCGATATCGCCATCATCCATCAGGCCGATTCTGCCCAGTTCAATCACGCTGCATCACCATCCATCCTGCCAGATTGCCACCAGATGCACCGGCAACGCCCAAGGCCGGATTACCACTGCGTCGTGCCTGATCACCGCGCCCGGCCAGCCATGGCGCGGCGCCAGCCAGCGAGCGGCGGACTGGCAGCGGCGCGCTGCGGCAGGATGCAGCGCCATCACGCCGGAGTCGAGAGCGGGCCGTGCCTTCACTTCCACGAACACCAATGTGTCCTTGTGGCGCATCAGCAGATCAATCTCCCCCACCGGGGTTTTCAGGCGCTGGCCGATCAGGCGATAGCCCTTGGCGATCAGCCAGATCGCGGCGATTCGTTCGGCAGTGCGCCCCCAGCGTTCACTTTGGCGGCGCTCCCGGCGTTGCCGCTGCTTATTCGCCATGCTTGATCACCAGCGCCCGGGCATAGGCGTCGGATCTGGACACGCCCAGCGCTTCGGCCACGCTGCGCGCCGCATCCTTCACTTTCATCGTCGCCAGCGCGGTGTGCAGCGCGGAATCGAGATCAGCCGCCGTGGCTGCCGCTACGGGCAAGGGTGGCCCGACCAGCACGACGATCTCGCCCTTCGGCGGCGCATCGGCCCAGCGCGCGGCGAGTTCCGACAAGGGCCCGGTCACCATCTCCTCGAACCGCTTGGTGAGTTCACGCCCCACGCCGGCCGGCCGATCCCCCAGTCCATCGTGCAGCGCGGCCAGTGTCGCGGCCAGGCGCGGCCCCGATTCGTAAAACACCAGGGTCGCCGGCACCGCCGCCAGTTCGGCAATCGCATCGTGCTTCGCCTTGGTCTTGGCGGGCAGAAAGCCGGCAAACAGGAAACGATCGGTGGGCAGGCCGGCGATCGACAGTGCGGCGATCGCCGCGCAGGCGCCTGGCACCGCCACCACATTCACCCCGGCGTCGCGGGCATCGGCAACCAGCTTGTAGCCCGGATCGGAAATCAGCGGCGTGCCGGCATCGGACACCAGCGCCACCGGTTCCACCAGCGCCCGCGCGATCAGGGCCGGGCGCACCGCGGCGGCATTGTGATCATGATAGGGCTGCATGCGCGTGGCGATGCCGAAATGGTTCAACAACCGGCCCGTCACCCGTGTATCTTCACAGGCGATCAGGCTGGCGCCGTTCAGCACCCGCACGCCGCGCAGGGTCATGTCTCCCAGATTGCCGATGGGGGTGGCCACAATGTATAGGCCGGGCGCGAGGCTGGCTGGCTCCTCTGGGGAGTCCGGTTCGGAAGAAGGAAGTTCGTGCACATGGCTATCAAGAGCGGTCTTGGCCGCAACTGGCAAGTCCTGCGGCCTGCCGTGCTGGCACTTGCCGTGGTGGTGGCCGCCTGCACCCCGGCGCGCAAGGCGCCCGTCCCGGTCGCGCCGCCGCCGCCGCCGCCGGTGGCCGCCCCCCGGCCGGCGCCGCTGCCCGAAGCGCGGCTCAACAAGGTGGCGCTGCTGGTGCCGCTGTCGGGTGCCAACGCGGCGCTGGGCGAATCGATCGCCAATGCCGCCGCCATGGCGATGACCGATCTGGGCAAGCCGCAGGTGCAACTGATCACCTATGACAGCGCGCCCGGCGCCGGCGAGGCCGCTGCCAAGGCGGTGGCCGATGGCGCCGGCCTGATCCTGGGGCCGCTGCTGGCCAGCGATGTGCCGGCGGTGAGCGCAGCGGTGGCCGGGCGGCCGGTGCCGATCCTGTCGTTTTCCAACGACGCCGGGGTGGCCGGCGGCGATGTGTTCGTGCTGGGTTTTCAACCGGGCCAGGCCATCAACCGCGTCATTGCCTATGTGCGCAGCCGTGGCATCGAACGCTTCGCGGCGCTGGTGCCGCAGGGCGCCTATGGCCAGCGTGCGCAACTGGCGTTCGTGAAGGCGGTCAACGATGCCGGTGGTCGCTCGACGGCGGTGGTCAGCTATGGCCGCGAGCCGGACAAGCTGCTGGCCGCCGCGCGCCAGGTCACCAACCATGATGCCCGTCTGCGCGCCAGCGGCAAGCCGGTGATCCGCCCCGATGGCACGGTGGCGCGCGTGGCCGGCGCGCTGGCACCGGTGCCGTTCCAGGCCTTGATGATCGCCGATTCGGGCAATGCCGCGCTGCGCTTCCTGCCGCCGCTGGCGCGCTTTGGCGCTGCGCCCGGCCAGGTGGTGATATTGGGCACGGAGCTGTGGAACAACGAGCCCGGTCTTGCCCGCGTGCCGGCGCTGAAGGGCGCGCTCTATGCCACCGTTGCCGATGCGCGCTTCAACAGTCTCGCGATGCGTTATCGCACCAAACATGGCGGCAACCCGTCGCGGCTGGCGTCCCTGGGCTATGATGCGGTGCTGCTGGCGCATAGTCTGGCGGCGCGCTGGCCGCTGAACCAGCCGTTCCCGCGCGCGGCGCTGCTGGCGCCGGATGGCTTTGCCGGCATCGATGGCGCGTTCCGCTTCACCCCCGGCCGGGTCGCCGAACGCGCGCTGGAAGTGGACCAGATCGGCAGCGGCGTGGTTTCACCGGCCCCGACGAGTTTCTAGGACCAAACCCGCTCCCTCCCCCTTGCGGGGAGGGCGTTCAAGCACTTCCTACCGCGCAATCTCCGCCAGCACGGCGTTGGCCAGCGGCCAGCCGGCGGCGGTCAGGCGCAGCCCCTGTGTGTCGGCGGTGATCAGGCCCTGCGCCGCCAGCCGCGCCGCAGCGTCGGGCCGAATCGCCTCGGCCAGCGTCACGCCGGCGCGCGCTGCGAACCGGGCGGCGTTCAGCCCTTCGGCGAGGCGCAGGCCCATCACCAGCGCTTCGGTCGTGCGTTCGGGGATCGTCAGCGGCGTTTCGCTTTCCATGCCGTGGCCATGTTCGGCGATGCCGGCCAGCCAGGCCTCCGGCTTCTTGCGGCGCAGCGTCGCCACGCCATGGCGGCGCCCGTGCGCACCCGGCCCGATGCCGGCATAATCGCCATAACGCCAATAGACGAGATTGTGCCGGCTTTCCTGGCCGGGCCGCGCGTGGTTGGAGATTTCATAGGCCGGCATGCCCGCCGCCGCCGTCACGTCCTGCGTGATGGCGAACAGATCGGCGCTGGTGTCCTCATCGGGCATCACCAATGCCCCCCGCGCATGCAGGGCGGCAAAGCGCGTGCCGGGCTCGATGGTCAGTTGATAAAGCGACAAATGGCTGGTGCCGAAGCCGATGGCGCGAGCAAGCTCTGCCTGCCAGCCTTCGCGGGTCATGCCGGGCCGGTCATAGATGAGATCGAAGCTGACGCGGCCGAACGTCGCCTGCGCCACATCCAGCGCCGCCAGCGCTGCGGCCACATCATGCGGGCGGCCGAGCAGTTTCAGCGCATCATCATCCAGCGCCTGCACGCCCAGCGACAGCCGGTTGACCCCGGCGCTGGCAAAGCCGGCAAAGCGCGCGGCTTCGACGCTGGAGGGATTGGCTTCCAGCGTGATCTCGATGTCACCATCCGGTGCCCAATGCTGGCAGGCAGCTTCGATGATCGTGGCGACGGTGGCGGGCGGCATCAGGCTGGGGGTGCCGCCGCCAAAGAAGATGCTGGCCAGCTTGCGCCCCGGCAGGCGCGCGGCTTCGAACGCCAGATCAGCGAGCAGTGCCGCCTGCCACTGCGCCTGATCGACCGACGCGCGGACGTGGCTGTTGAAATCGCAATAGGGGCATTTGGTGACGCAGAACGGCCAGTGGACGTAAAGGGCGAGGGGGTCGGCGCTTGTCACGCTCACCCCCAGCCCCTCCCGCAAGCGGGAGGGGCGCCGTTCAGCCCTTGCACAATCTGCTCCCCGCCCGCTTGCGGGAGGGGCTGGGGGTGGAAAAGTGTCAAGCGCCCACCGCCGGCAACAGCCCCACCAACAGCCCGAACGCCCGCGCCCGGTGATTGTCGGCTTCCTTGTCGGCCCGCGCCATCTCGCCATAGGTCTGGTCGCGTGCCTCCATCAGGAACATCGGGTCATAGCCGAAGCCATTCCCCCCACGCGGCGGCCACACCAATGTGCCATCCACGCGGCCTTCCACCACCTCGGTGTGGCCATCCGGCCAGGCGACGCACAGCGCGCAGATGAAGTGCGCGGTGCGCGGGGCATCGCCCAGTTCATCGTTCACCCGCGCCATGGCGGCGCCGAAATCCTTGGCTTCGCCCGCCCAGCGCGCCGAATAGATGCCGGGCGCACCGCCCAAGGCTTCGACACACAGGCCGGAATCATCGGCAATTGCCGGCAGGCCGCTCGCCGTGGCGGCGGCCAGCGCCTTCAATCGGGCATTGCCGATGAAACTGTCTTCGGTTTCCTCCGGCTCCGGCAGACCCAGTTCGCCGGCCGACACCACATCCAGCCCATGCGGGCCAAGCAATTCGGCCAGCTCGATTACCTTGCCCGGATTGTGCGTGGCCAGCACAAGCCGGCCCGGCTGGAGCGGCCTCATCGGCCCACCGCAACCAGTTGCGCGGCAAACACCTGGTTGCAGCCGATGCGGGCGAGGCGCAGCAGGCGCAGCAGGGTTTCTTCATCGAACGGCTCGCCTTCGGCCGTGCCTTGCACCTCGACGATGCCGCCCTGGTTGGTCAGCACGAAATTGGCGTCGGTGCCGGCGTTCGAATCCTCGATATAGTCCAGATCGAGCACCGGATGGCCATTGTACACCCCGCAGCTGATCGCCGCGACTTGTGCGGGCAGCGGATCGGCGGCCAGCGGCGTTTTTGCATGGATGTGATCGATGGCCAGCCGCAGCGCCACCCAGGCCCCGGAAATCGCCGCCGTGCGGGTGCCGCCATCGGCCTGGATCACGTCGCAATCCAGCGTGATCTGCCGCTCGCCCAAAGCCACCAGATCGGTGACGGCGCGCAAGGAGCGGCCGATGAGCCGCTGGATTTCCTGGGTGCGGCCTGATTGCTTGCCCTTGGCCGCCTCGCGGCTGCCGCGGGTGTGGGTGGCGCGTGGCAGCATGCCATATTCGGCCGTCACCCAGCCCTTGCCTTGCCCGCGCAGCCAGGGTGGCAGGCGTTCTTCGACGCTGGCGGTGACCAGCACATGGGTGTTGCCGAATTTGACGAGGCACGATCCTTCGGCATGGGCCGAAAAACCGGGGATCATTTCGATCGACCGCATCTGGTCGGGGGCGCGGCCGGATGGGCGCATGAGGCAAGCCTTTCAAGATTGAACAGCCGTGGCCTTATTGCCTGGCGACCCGGAAGGGAAGGGCCCCCCAATGCCGCCCCCCCCAATGCCACCCATTGCGCCCACCCGTCTGCCGCCATACACTCTGCCCATGCAGCAGACCCCGTCGCTGGCCGAACTCAACGATCGGGCGCGCGCCATCTTCCGGCAGATTGTCGATGCCTATCTGCTGTCCGGTGCGCCGGTGGGCAGTCGCACGCTGGCCAAGGGCGGCGGGTTGGGCCTGTCGCCGGCCTCCATCCGCAATGTCATGCAGGATCTGGAGGAACTGGGCCTGCTGGCCGCACCGCACACATCGGCCGGGCGCTTGCCGACCGAACTCGGCCTCAGGATGTTTGTCGATGGCATGATGCAGGCCGCCGAAGTGTCGGAGGATGAACGCGCCGCGCTGGAGGCCGGGCTGGCACCCGGCGTGGCGATGGAGGAAGCGCTCACCCGCACCACCGCGGCGCTGTCCGGCCTGTCGCAGTGCGCCGGGCTGGTGCTGGTGCCGTCGCGCGAAATGATCATCCGGCAATTGAGTTTCGTGCCGCTGTCGCCGCTGCGGGCGCTGGTGGTGCTGGTCGGTGCCGATGGCAGCGTGGAAAATCGCCTGCTCGATCTGCCGATCGGCATGTTGCCGGCCACATTGGAAGCCGCCGCCAACTATATCAGCACGCGGCTGGCCGGATTGACGCTGGCCGAGGCGATGGTGCGGCTGGAACAGGAAATCGCCGGGCATCGTGCGGCGCTGGATGTCCTCACCCAGGCGGCGGTGGCGGCCGGGCTGGCGGTGTGGTCGGCCGACGCCACGGCGCGCCCGGTGCTGATCGTGCGCGGCCAGGCGCAATTGATCGAAGGCGAGATGGATCTCGACAAGGTGCGCCAATTGCTCGACGATCTCGAGGACAAGGCCGAACTGATCCGCCTGCTGGACATGGCGCGCGGGGCGGACGCCACCCGCATCTTCATCGGCGCGGAATCGCGATTATTCTCGCTGTCCGGCTCCAGCGTGATTGCGGCACCCTATCGTGGCAACGATGGCCGGGTGATCGGTGTTGTGGGGGTTATCGGGCCGACGCGGTTGAACTATGCCCGTGTCATCCCCATGGTGGATTACACCGCCCGAACCTTGAGCAGATTGGTATCATGAACGACGTGACCGACACCCAGGATATCCCCGAAGCGCCCGAAACGGCCCCCGAAACCAGCGCGGAGCTGGATCTGGCCGAAGCCTTGCTGGCCAAGGATCAGGAAATTGCCGATCTGAAGGATCGCGTGCTGCGCGCGCTGGCCGATGTGGAAAACACCCGCCGCCGGCTGGAGCGCGACAAGGCCGAAGCCACGCAATATGCCGTCACCAATTTTGCCCGCGACATGCTGGCGGTGGCCGAAAATCTGCGCCGCGCCGTTGCCTCGCTGCCCGCCGAGGGCTTTGATGGGGTGCGCGCCGGCATCGAAGCCACCGAGCGCGAACTGATCGCCATCTTCGGCCGCCAGAACATCACCCGCATCGATATCATGGCCGGGCAGCCGCTCGATCCCAACCGCCATCAGGCGATGATCGAGGTGCCCAGCGATCTGCCGGCGGGCAGTGTGGTGGCCGAACTGGCCAGCGGCTGGACGATCCGCGACCGACTGTTGCGCCCGGCGATGGTCAGCGTGGCGCGCGCGCCGGATTGAGAACCCCACCCCCAGCCCCTCCCGCAAGCGGGAGGGGAGCCGTTTGGTCCATGCGCAATCTGCTCCCCTCCCGCTTGCGGGAGGGGCTGGGGGTGGGCATCATCCCGCGATGGCCGGCCAAGTCCCCCGCACCATAAACCCCCGCCAGCTGGCGCGCGCTCGCGAATTGCGCACCAACGGCACCCGCCATGAAGCCACGCTCTGGAGCCGCCTGCGAGGCAGCGCCTGCGGCCACAAATTCAGCCGCCAGATCAGTATCGGGCCCTGGATTGCCGATTTCGTTTGCCGGCGCCATCGCTTGATCGTGGAACTGGACGGTGGTTGGCATGATGTGGCGCGGGATGCGCGACGGGATGCTGATCTTTTGGCGCGTGGCTATCGCGTGCTGCGAATACCGAATTGGGCGCTTGATGAAGACGTGGACGGCGTGGTGCGCCAGATCGTGGCAGCAATCGAAGGGTAGTTCATGCCGTTCCCACCCCCAGCCCCTCCCGCAAGCGGGAGGGGAGTCGATTGTACCCGGCGCGAAACGCGCCCCTCCCGCTTGCGGGAGGGGCTGGGGGTGGGCAGCGCAGCCTAGACCCAGCCCAGTTCCTTCTCCGCCGCGCGCCGGTCGAGCTCCGCCCGGCTGATCTTTTCGCTCGCCGATTTCAACTGGCCGCAGGCGGCCATGATGTCCCGGCCGCGCGGGGTGCGCACCGGGGCGGAGATGCCGGCGTTGAAGATGATGTCGGAAAAGGCGCGGATGCGTTCGGGTGGGGAGCAGAGATAGGCGCTGCCCGGCCACGGGTTGAACGGGATCAAATTCACCTTGGCCGGCAGGCGATAGCGGCGGATCAGCCGCACCAGTTCGCGCGCATCCTCGTCGCTGTCGTTCTTGCCATCCAGCATCACATATTCGAACGTGATGCGCCGCGCATTGTTGGCACCGGGATAATCGGCACAGGCCTGCAACAATTCGTCGATGCCGAATTTCTTGTTGATCGGCACGATCTCGTCGCGGATTTCCTTGGTGACCGCGTGCAGCGACACCGCCAGATTGACGCCGATTTCATGGCCGGCGCGCGCCATCATCGGCACGACGCCACTGGTCGAAAGCGTGATGCGGCGTTTGGACAGGCCCAGGCCATCGCCATCCATCACGATCTGCAGCGCATTGCGCACATTGTCGAAATTATACAGCGGCTCGCCCATGCCCATCATCACGATGTTGGTGAGCATGCGCCCTTCCGGCGTGTAATTGTTGCCGGGGTTGTGCGCGCCGGGGATGTAGGGGCGATCATCGTCGTCATCATCCGTGTCGGGCAGGGCGGGCAGGCTGGCGGCGCCATTGGGCCATTCCCCCAGCGCATCGCGCGCCAGCATGACCTGGCCGACGATTTCCGCCGCGGTCAGGTTGCGCACCAGCTTCATCGTGCCGGTGTGGCAGAACCGGCAGTTGAGCGTGCAGCCGACCTGTGACGACACGCACAACGTGCCGCGCCAGGCATCGGGAATGAACACGCATTCGGCTTCTTCGCCATCGTCAAAGCGCAGCAGCCATTTGCGCGTGCCGTCGTTCGACACTTGCGCGGTCACCACCTCGGGGCGGCCGACGACGAAATGCTGATCGAGGATCGTCCGCATGTCCTTGGAAATATTGGCCATGGCCTGGATTTCGGTGACGCCGCGATTGTACAGCCAGTGCCACAACTGGCTGGCGCGCATGTTGATCTGCTTGGCTGGAATGCCGATGTCGGCCAGCGCGCTGCGCAGTTCGGCTTTCGACAGGCCGATCAGCACGCGCTTGCCATCGGCGCGCGTGCCCGCCTTGCGCGGCAGCACCATGGGATCGGACGGGCCGGGGATCGGCATCACCGCAGCGGGCTGTAGGCTATCGTCGGGGGTGGTTTCGGCGGCGTTGATCATCGCAGGGCCATAGACCAAAAGCCGGCCAGCGAAAACCGCTTGCGAAACCGCTTGCATGGCCCCGGCCGCACGGCGACTGTCGCACGGCAGGCGGGGGAGCAGCAATGGCGACACGGGCGGCGAACGACACCAGCGGCATCCTCTCCAACCGCAATCTGGCTTATGCCATGGCGGCGTTGTTGGCCGTGGTGCTGGCGGCGGTCGTGCGCGGCGGCGGTGGCCTGATGACGCTGCCGTTGCTGGTGCAGATCCATCTGCTCAGCATGATGGCGGTGATGGCGCTGACCGTGCCGATGCTGCTGAGGGCCAAGGGCACCCCGCGTCACCGTCGGCTGGGGCGGGTCTGGGCCGGGCTGATGTGGGGCAATGCCATCATCACCCTGTTCTTCAATATGGGCAGCGGCCATCCGGTCGGCGGCGTGTTTGTGGGCGATTGGTCCCCCATTCACGCGCTCAGCCTGTTCGTGATGGTGATGGTGCCGGTGGCGGTGATCAGGGCCCGGCGCCATGACCGGGCTGGCCATGCATCGGCGATGCGCGGGCTGGTCATCGGCAGCCTGCTCATCGCCGGTTTCTTCACCCTGCCGTTCGGACGGTTGCTGGGGACATGGCTGGCCGGTTGAGCCGCGCGCCAGAGCCTACATGGCGCTGATGCCGCCATCCACATACAGGCCATGGCCGGTCACCATCTTGGCTTCGTCGCTGGCCAGATAGACCGCGGCCCAGGCGATGTCATCGGGTTCGCCCACCGCGCCCAGCGGGATCTGCCGGCCCAATTTGGCCAGGCCTTCCTCGCGGCCCATGCGGCTGGTGATGCCATCCAGGATCGGCGTGTCGATGAACACCGGATGGATGCTGTTGCAGGTGATGCGATACTGCTGCTTGGCGCAGTGCAGCGCGACGCTCTTGGTCAGGTGGCGAACGGCGGCCTTGGCGCTGTTGTAGGCGGCGCTGTTGTGCGCGGCGATGACGCCGGCAATGCTGCTGAGGTTGATGATGCTGCCGCGCACGCCGGTTTCGCGCACGGTGCGCGCCATGGTCGGCAGGCTGAGCTTGCAGCCCAGGAACACGCTGTCCAGATCGATGCTGTGCACGCGTTTCCAGGTGTCGAAATCGGTGGCCTCCACCGTCGATCCCGCCGCGATGCCGGCATTGTTGACCAGCACGTTGAAGCCGCCCCATTTTTCTTCGGCGAAAGCGATGGCCGCTGCCCAATCCTCGGGGCTGGTCACGTCATGGCGGCAGGCGACCGCAGCTTCGCCGATGCTGGCTGCCACCGCGGCGACGCCGGCTTCGTTGATGTCGGTCAGGATCAGCCGCGCGCCTTCCTCGGCCATGCGCCGCGCCATCGCTTCGCCCAGACCCTGTGCTGCGCCCGTGATCAAGGCTACCTTGCCTGCCATGCGGTTCATCGTCGTGTCTCCCAATAGCTGAATTTGCCTGCACGCTGCCCCGCCGCGCGCGTCAGGGCAAGCTGATACTCTTGACGCTGGCTTGTGCGCACCATACCTCCCGGCGATGGCCATCCTCCCCATCATCGAAACGCCGGACGCACGGCTGAAACAGATCAGCACCCCGGTTGCCGCCGTCACCGGTGCCCACCGCACGCTGATCGCCGACATGTTCGAAACCATGTATGACGCGCCCGGCATCGGCCTGGCCGCCATCCAGGTTGGCGTGGCGGAACGCATCCTGGTGATCGATCTGCAACCCGAAGCCGATGAGACGCCGGACGACGCCGATCCCGAAACCATCGTGCGGGTGAAACAGCCGCGCGTGTTCATCAACCCGGAAATCACCTGGGCGTCGGACGAGCACAGCGTCTATCAGGAAGGCTGCCTGTCGGTGCCGGAAATGTACGCCGATGTCACCCGCCCGGCCCGCATCCGCGTGACCTGGCTCGACGAACAGGGTGCCGGCCATGACGAGGAACTGGACGGCCTGCTCGCCACCTGCCTGCAGCACGAGATGGACCATCTGAACGGCGTGCTGTTCATCGATCACCTCTCCCGGCTGAAGCGCGACATGCTGCTGAAGAAGCTGGAGAAGATGCGGCGGACGGGCCGGGCGGCGTAAAACCCCTCTCCCCTCGCGGGAGATTCGGCGCAGCCGAGCGGGGTGAGTGGGTGCACGTTTGATCACCCGCGACCACCCCTCACCCCGGGCCGCCTTCGGCGTCTCTCGCCCGCTCCCGCAAGGGGAGAGGGTTATGCGGTCACCGCGTCCACGATCAGCTTTGCTGCATCCTCGGGCGGCTTCAGCCGCGCCGGGTCTTCGCCCGGATAGGCCGCGGCGCGCATCTTGGTGCGGGTGGCGCCGGGGTCGATGATGTGGGTGCGGATGGCGCTGATGTTGCGCACTTCGGCGCCATAGGTGTGCACCAGATTTTCCAGCGCCGCCTTGGTCGCGGCATAGCCGCCCCAATAGGCGCGCGGGGCGCTCGCCACCGACGAGGTGATCGCCACCAGGCTGGCGGCACGCGACTGGCGCAGCCAGGGATCGGTGGCGCGGATCAGGCGCATGTTGGCGGTCAGATTGATCGCCACCAGCTTGTCCCATTCCTTCAGATCGAGATGCGGCACCGGCGCCAGCGTGCCAAGCAGCCCGGCATTCAGGATCAACGCATCCAGCGTCCCCCAGCGCGCGCCGATGGCGGCCCCCAACCGATCGATGGCGTCGAAATCGGCCAGATCGAACGGCGCGATGGTGGCGGTGCCGCCAGCGGCGTGGATGCGATCATCCACCTCGGCCAGGGCCTTTTCGGTGCGGGCGGTGATGATCACATGCCAGCCGGCCGCCGCCAGCGCTTCGGCGGTGGCAGCACCGATGCCGCGGCTGGCGCCGGTGATCAGGGCGAGGGGTTTGGTGGTGTCGGTCATGGCGGGTGATTAGGGGCGCGGGCCCGGCGGGGCAAGGGGCGCGGCCGGCGGCAAAGCCGCCGAGTCCGTTTCGGAAGGGAGGACAGGAAGAAAGAGCGCGGCGAAGCCGCACCGTCGAAGCTGTTCCGCCGGCCTCAGGGCCGACGGCCAGCACGCGCCGCGCCGCGCTAAATCACCCGCTCCGCCAGCAGACTCAGCTGGTCCGGCACTTCGGCATCTTCCTGATCGGTCAACCGCGTCGGGTAATCGCCGGTGAAGCAGGCGTCGCAATATTGCGGCCCGCTGTCGTCGCGGGTGGCTTCGCCGACGGCGCGGTAGAGGCCGTCGATCGACAGGAACGACAGGCTGTCCACCTTGATGAAGTCGCGCATGCGTTCCACGTCCATCTGCGCCGCCAGCAGCTTGGACCGTTCCGGCGTGTCCACACCGTAATAGCAGCTGTGACGGGTCGGCGGGCTGGCGATGCGCATATGCACTTCTTCGGCGCCGGCTTCGCGCAGCATCTGCACGATCTTCACGGATGTTGTGCCGCGCACGATGCTGTCGTCGATCAGCACGACGCGCTTGCCGGTGATCATGGCGCGGTTGGCATTGTGCTTCAGCTTCACGCCAAGGTTGCGGATCTGGTCGCCCGGCTGGATGAAGGTGCGGCCGATATAATGGCTGCGGATGATGCCCAGTTCGAACGGGATGCCGCTTTCCTGGGCATAGCCGATGGCAGACGGTGTGCCGCTGTCGGGCACCGGCACCACGATATCGGCGTCCACCGGATTCTCGCGGGCCAGCTCGGCGCCGATGCGCTTGCGCACTTGATAGACCGACGATCCATCGACCATCGAATCGGGCCGGCTGAAATAGACATGTTCGAAAATGCACGGCCGCGGGCGCAGCGGCGCAAACGGCCGGATCGATCGCAGACCCCGTGCCGAGATGATGATCAACTCGCCCGGCTCCACGGCGCGCAGGAACGTCGCCCCCACCATATCGAGCGCCACGGTTTCGGAGGCGAGGATGTACGAATCGCCCAGCCGGCCGAGCACCAGCGGCCGGATGCCGAGCGGATCGCGGCAGGCCAGCATGCCTTCGGCGGTCAGGCACAGCAGGCTGTAGGCGCCTTCGACCCGCTTGAGCGCATCGATGAAGCGATCGAGCAGCGTGCGATAGGCCGAAGTGGCGACCAGGTGGATGATCACCTCGGTGTCGCTCGTCGATTGAAAGATGCTGCCGCGCCGCACCAGTTCGCGGCGCAGGGTCGTCGCGTTGGAGATATTGCCGTTGTGCGCCACCGCAAAGCCGCCGCTGGCCAGTTCGGCAAACAGCGGCTGCACATTGCGCAGCGCGGTCTCGCCGCTGGTGGAATAACGGTTGTGGCCGATGGCGATCTCGCCCTTCAGCGCATTGATCACCGAATCCTTGTCGAAATTGCCGGCGACATGCCCCATGGCGCGGTGGGTGTGGAATTCCTTGCCATCGAAGGTGGTGATGCCGGCGGCTTCCTGGCCGCGATGCTGGAGCGCATGCAGACCAAGCGCGGCAAGCGCCGCTGCCCCTTCCGCGCCATAGACGCCGATGACGCCGCATTCTTCGTGGAGATGATCCTGTTCCCACGGGTCGGTTGTCAAAATCGGGTCCATGGGGTCGGCCTTTGTCAACGTGCGTGTCCCGCGCCATATAGGGCCGGGCGGGACCGTTGTCTGCCCTTTTGCGACGGAAATTGTCACATGAATGCAACCTTGGACGAAAGTTCGGCGTTTACGCCCCGGTGGGGCGCCGATGGCCTGATCACCGCCGTTGCGGTCGATACGGCGTCGGGCGCGGTGCTGATGGTCGCTCACATGAACGCCGATGCCCTGGCGGCCACCATCGCCACCGGGGAGGCGCATTACTGGAGCCGGTCGCGCCGCGAGCTGTGGCACAAGGGGGCGACCAGTGGCGCCCTCCAGCGCGTGGTGGAAATCCGCGTCGATTGTGATCAGGATTGTCTGCTGCTGATGGTGGAACCGGCCGGCCCGGCGTGCCATACCGGCCGCCAGAGCTGTTTCTATCGCCGGCTGGGCAGCGCCGGCCTGGAACCCGTCACAGCGGAGAAGGCGTCATGACCGAGGACATTCCCACCGGCCTGCAGATGACGGTGTTCGACGAGACGTTCCGCAATCGCCCCAGCGAACGCTTTGCTGCGCTGCGTGCCGCCGATCCGGTGCACGAAGACAAGATGTTGGGCCGGGTGCTGCTCACCCGCGCCGCCGATGTGGCTGCGGTGCTCAAGGATCGCAGCCTGTCGGTCGACCAGAGCAACGCCGCGCCGGACACCATCGTGCAGCGGCTGACCAGCTTGCAGGACCGTGAAGCGCCGCGATCGATGCTGGTGCTCGATGATCCCGATCATGGCCGCCTGCGCCGGCTGGTGACGCACGCCTTCAATGCCCGCGCCATCGATGCCATCAAGCCGCGCGTGGCCGACGTTGCCGACGAATTGCTCGACGCGGTGGCCGACGCGCCGGAATTCGATCTGATCGAATCCTATGCCTCGCCGCTGCCGATCATCGTCATCGCCACCATGCTGGGCGTGGATGCGGCGGATGTCGGCGATTTCCGGCGTTGGTCGAAGGGGCTGGCCAATGTCTTCTCGCCGATCCGCACGCCGGAATTCCTGGCGGCGCTGAAGGCCAATGCCGATGAACTGAGCGCCTATTTCGAGCGCGCCATCGCGACACGCCGCGCCGCCCCGCGCGGCGATCTGATCAGCGCGATGATCACTGTGGAGGAAGGCGGCGACACGCTGTCCACACAGGAGATTGTCACCATGTGCAATCTGCTGCTGCTGGCGGGCAATCTGACCACCACCGATCTGATCGGTAACGCGACGCTGGCCCTGCTGCGCGCGCCCGATCAACTGGCCGTGGTGCGGGCCAATCCGGCGCGCATGGCCGATGCCATCGAGGAGACGCTGCGGCTCGACCCGCCGGTGATGCAGAGCCTGCGCATTCCGCTGGCGCCGCGCGAGATCGGCGGCTGCCCGGTGCGCGCCGGCGAAGCGCTGACCACCTTCCTGATGGCCGCCAGCCAGGACCCGGCGCTGCACGAAGATCCGCTGCGCTTCGATATCGACCGGGCGGACAAGACACATTTTGCCTTCGGCGGCGGTGTGCATTTCTGCCTCGGCGCGCCCTTGGCCCGCGCCGAGGCCGATATCGCGCTGACCAGATTGTTCGCCCGCTTCCCCGGTCTGGCGCTGACCGGCGCGCCCATCGAGCGCAACATTTCGGCAGCGTTCAATGGCGTGCAGCAATTGTGGGTGCGGCCCTGACCATTCTTGTCGCCGGCGCCACCGGGCTGGTTGGCGGACTGGTGCTGGGTCTGGCGCGCGACGTCATCCCCGTCAGCCGCCGCCCCATCCCCGGCCATCCGGGCGTGGTCGCGGATTTCGATGATCTGCCGCCCTTGCCGCCGGCCGATGTGGCGATCTGCGCGCTGGGCACCACCCGTGCCAAGGCCGGCAGCGACGCGGCGTTCCGCGCGGTCGACATGCATGCCGTGCTGGCCTTCGCCCGCGCTGCGCAGGCCGCCGGGGTCACGCGTTTCATTCTGGTGAGCAGCGTTGGTTCCAATGCCAGCGCCAGCCTGCTCTATCCGCGCACCAAGGGCGAAGTGGAGGCCGCGCTCGAACAGATGCGCTTCGCCCGGCTGGACATTCTCCAGCCCGGCCTGATCATCGGCCCGCGCAATGAGCGGCGGCCCGTGGAGCGCTTCCTGCAATGGGCGGCGCCAGCGATGGACCTTGCGCTGCCGCGCCACCTCGGCAGCATCCCGGCCGAGACCGTGGCCGGTGCCATGCTTGCGCTGACGAAACACAGCCAGCCCGGCGTGTTTCGCCACGGCAATCGCGCAATTGCCGCAGTGGCCGCGAAGTTCCTTGGTTTGCAGGGCTTTGGCCGGGCTTGATATCGTTCGTTTGCATGCTGATATCAAAAGCCCAACCGACCATGGTGCCCGATGCGCTTTTCGAGGCTGTTGCCGATCCCCTTGCTGGTGCCCTTGCTGGTGCCCTTGCTGGTCCCCTTGCTGGTCCTGGTGCCGGCCCATGCCGCAAAGCCGCCACTGGAACTGGAGGTTGACCGGCCCATTCATGCCACCATCGCCGGGCGACCGGTGACACTGCGTCTTGCCAGCGGCACGGTTGATCATGTCACGCTCAATGATCCGGTGGTCCGGCGGGTGGGTCTGCGACCGCAGCGCGAAGACGGAACGGCCAATCTGGAAGTGGGCGGTCTCAGGGTGCTCAAGGGGCGCCATGGCGGCGCCTGGGTGCGCGTGGCCGGCCGTTGGCAGGAACAGCAGATCTATTGGTTTCCCGGTGCATCGCCCCTGCCGCTCGATGGCAGCATTGGACCGATGGCCATCGCTGAACCGCGGCTGACCCTGCGGTTTGCGCCCGGCAATGCCGCCCCGGCGCTGCGCCTGCGACTGGTCGGCGAAATCGACACCACCGCGCATGGCCTGGTCAATGGCAAAGACTTTGGCTTTCTGGTCACCGTCGATCCCGGCGTCAGGCGCAGCTTGCCGCTGGTATCCGCGGCGGTCGGCGCCGCGCTTGCGAACCGCCTGGGGGGGCGCCTGGAGGGCGAACCCTGGTCGGAAGACATCGTGCTCGGCGTGCGCCGCCCTGTGCGCCGGCTTGTGCTGGACACGCCGCTGTTGCTGGGCCGGCTGCGCCTTGACGAGGTGGCGGTGCGGGTGGGTGGGCCACGGGACCGCACCCAGTTTCTTGCGCCAGGGCAACGGCCAATCGAGGAAGCAGCGCCGGACCCGGCGGAGATGACGGTGCGGGGCCGGACGCTGGTGAACCGGCGCGTCGCCTATGTCATGTCGCTGTCGCGAACCCAGATGGAGCAGTATGGCTGTACCCATCTGGGCATCGACAAGCGATCAGGGCATTGGGAACTGGCCTGCCATGTCGCGCAGGACCGTTGATGAGGCGGGCCGGTGATTCAGGCTGCAGCGCGTCGCCGCCGGCGGGCGAAGCCGACCAGCGCAAAGCCCAGCAGCAACAGCGCCCAGCTTTGGGGTTCCGGCACCGCCGCCGGGGGTGATGGCGGCACGATGGTGCCGTGGCGCAATGCATCAAACGCCACCAGCGGTTCCAGCGGCATGGTGAAGGTGATGGTGGAAAAGGGTGCGTCGGCGATCACGCCCCAGAAACGTGGCTGGTTGATGGTCAGGCCCAGCGTGTCGCTGCCAAAACCGCCGGTGATTTCCATGTCGCCTTGCGCACCCGGCACGCCATCGAAATTGGACGTTACAAAGATGCCGAACGCATTGATCGTGCCGTCAAAGCTGAACACCGCCCGGCTGTTGCCATTATCGTCATAAAAGACATAGCCGGCGCCTTCGACCAGGCCGGCCGGCAAGACATTGTTGCTGCGCGAGGATTGGATGCTGTTGCTGCTGCCAGCCAGTTCGCCCAGCGTGAAGCCGGCATAATTTTGCAGGGCGGCCCCGGCGCGCGGGGCGTTGAAGCCTTCGAAGCTGAGCGTGGCGCCGCCGGCAGCCAGAAAGGCGGCCTCGTTCGTGTAGAAGCTTGTCGCCGCCGCTGCCGGTGCCGACAGCAATGCGCCGATCACAAAAGCCAGTCCCGCTCGCTGCACCTGTTGCATCACTTGCGCCCCCGAACATGACGGCATTGCCGCCAATCAGAAACCTAGCGCAGCAATCAACCCTGACGCCACCGCCATGTGATCCGATTCGGCTGCAATCTGAACCAGTTCAGTATTTGCTGCCGCGCCCGCTTCCCTGCTGCGCTCTGCCGGCTTGCCTTGCGCTGACGCCGGGCTTTGCTTGACCTTTACGTAAACGTCACCTACCCGGATCGGCCATGAACGATATGGCCCAGCCCCCCGTGGTTGATCTGCTTGCCGCCGAGCTGCTTCACGCCTTCGCCACCGCGCCGGCGCCGCCGGTGGCCGGCGATGTTCAGCAATTTTCCATCACCGAACTGGCGCTGGCCTTCAATGTCACCCCGCGCGCCATCCGATTCTATGAAGATCAGGGCCTGATCACGCCGGAGCGGCAGGGCCAGAACCGCATCTATTCCAGGCGGGACCGCGCCCGGCTGGCGTGGATCCTGCGCGCCAAGAATGTCGGTTTCAGCCTCGCCGAAATCCGCGAGATGATCGATCTTTATGACGTCGGCGATCACCGCCAGACCCAGAAGCGCGTGACGCTGGAAAAATGCCGGGCGCGTATCGCGCTGCTCGCCGAACAGCGCGCCGATATCGACGCCACCATCACCGAACTGCAGAATTTCTGTGCGATCGTTGAAGGGTCGCTGCGCACGCAACAGGGCAGCGATGCCGAACCGTTGCGCACGGCCACGAAAGGACGCTGACATGCCGCGTTATACCGCGCCTGTGAAAGACACGCTGTTCGTGCTCGATGCCGTTGCCGGCCTCTATCACCACGGCAATGTGCCCGGCTTTGCCAGCGTGTCGCCGGATCTGGTCGAGGCCGTGCTGAATGAAGGCGGCAAATTCTGTTCGGAAGTGCTCGCCCCGCTCAACCTGCCCGGGGACCGGCAGGGCTGCACCCGCCATCCCGATGGCAGCGTCACCGCGCCGGACGGGTTCCGTGATGCTTACCAGCAATTCTGTGATGGCGGCTGGGGTGGTCTGATCGCCGACGAACATCACGGCGGCCAGGGCCTGCCCTACACCATCGGCGCCGTGCTGCAGGAATATATCGCCGCCAGCAACATGGCGTTCGGCATGTATCCCGGCTTGTCCGAAGGCGCGCAGGCCGCCATCGACGTGGTCGGCACGCCGGAGCAGAAGGCCAAATATTTGCCGCCGATGGTGCACGGCCGCTGGACCGGCACGATGAACCTGACCGAGCCGCAGTGCGGCACGGACCTCGGCCTGATCCGCACCCGCGCCGAACCGCAGGCCGATGGCCGTTGGTCGATCACCGGCACCAAGATCTTCATTTCGGCCGGCGAACATGATCTGTCGGAAAACATCATCCACCTCGTGCTGGCCAAGACGCCGGGCGCGCCGGACAGCGTGAAGGGCATCAGCCTGTTTCTGGTGCCGAAATTCATGGTGGGTGACGATGGCAGCCTGGGCGCGCGCAATGGCGTTTCGTGCGGCAGCATCGAACACAAGATGGGCATCCACGCCAACGCCACCTGCGTGATGAACTATGATGGCGCCACCGGCTATCTGCTGGGTGAGGAGATGAAGGGCCTGGCCGCCATGTTCATCATGATGAACGCGGCACGGCTGGGCGTGGGCATCCAGGGCCTGGCGCAGGCCGATGCCGCCTATCAGAACGCCGTGGATTACGCGAAGAACCGCCAGCAGGGCCGCAGCCTGACGGGTGCGAAGAATCCGGATGGCAAGGCCGATCCGATCATCGTCCACCCCGATGTGCGTCGCATGCTGATGGATGCGCGTTCCTATACCGAGGGGATGCGTGCGCTGGTGTTGTGGAGCGCCATCCGCGTCGATCTCGCCCGCAAATCACCAGAGCCTGAGGCCCGCGAACTGGCCGATGATCTGATCAGCCTGTTGACGCCGGTGATCAAGGGCTATGGCACCGATCGCGGTTATGAAGTGGCCACCAATTGCCAGCAGGTGCTGGGCGGCCATGGCTATATCGCCGAATGGGGCATGGATCAGTTCGTCCGCGATGCCCGCATCGCCATGATCTATGAAGGCACCAACGGCATCCAGGCGCTCGATCTTGTGGGGCGCAAGCTTGGCGCCAAGGGCGGCCGCGGCACGCAGGCGTGGCTGGGCCAGGTCGGCGGCGACATTGCCGCGGCCACGGATGAGCGGCTGGCCTTCATCACAGCGCCGCTGTCGGCTGCGCTTGGTGATGTGCAGGCGGGTATCTTGTGGTTGCTGCAGAATGGCATGACCAACCCGGACAATGCCGGCGCGGGTGCGACGGCCTTCATGCGGATGATGGGCCATGTCGCGCTGGGCCATATGTGGCTGAAAATGGCCGGCGCTGCGCTGGCCGCGCTGGATGCCGGCGCTGCTGATCCGGATTTCATGCAGGCCAAGCTCACCACCGCCCGTTTCTTCGCGGCGCGCGTGCTGCCGGAGACGTCCGGCCTGCGCGCGCAGCTGGAGGCGGGGGCCGAAACCGTAATGGCAATGCCGGCCGAGATGTTTTGACCAAACTGCTCCCCTCCCGCGTGCGGGAGGGGTTGGGGGTGGGCCTTCCCACAAGCACCGCCCCCGCAAATTGAAGACCCACCCCCAGCCCCTCCCGCAAGCGGGAGGGGAGCGAAGAAGGGAAGAAAAGATGACCGAAGCCTATATCTACGACGCCGTCCGCACCCCGCGCGGCAAGGGCCGCAAGGACGGCAAGCTGCACGAGATCACGCCGATCCAGCTCGCCACCCAGGTGTTGCAGGCGGTGCGCGACCGCACTGGCATCGATACCGCCGATGTCGATGATGTCGTGCTGGGCTGCGTCTCGCCGGTGGGTGAGCAGGGCAGCGACATCGCCCGCGTCGCGGTGCTGAACGCCGATTATGCCGAAACCACGGCGGGCGTGCAGATCAACCGGTTCTGCGCGTCCGGCCTGGAAGCCACCAACATGGCCGCCGCCAAGGTGATGACCGGTGAAGCGATGTTCGCCATCGGTGGCGGCGTCGAATCGATGTCCCGCGTGCCGATGGGCAGCGACGGCGCCGCCTGGGCGATGGACCCGGCCGTGGCCTGGAAAACCTATTTCGCGCCGCAGGGCATCGGTGCCGATCTGATCGCCACCAAATATGGCTTCAGCCGTGCCGATGTGGACGCTTACGCCATGGAATCGCAGCGCCGCGCGGCGCAGGCCTGGGCGGAAGGCCGCTTCAAGGGCTCGATCGTGCCGGTGCGCGACGTCATCGGCGAAGTCGTGCTCGCCCACGATGAACATATGCGTCCGCAGACCGACATGCAGTCGCTTGGCGGCCTTGCCCCGGCCTTCCAGGTGATGGGCGAACAGATGCCGGGCTTCGATGCCATCGCGCTGATGCGCTATCCGGAGGTCGAGAAGATCGATCACGTCCACCACGGTGGCAATTCGTCCGGCATCGTCGATGGCGCATCCGCCATCCTGATCGGCAACAAGGCCATGGGTGAGAAATATGGCCTGAAGCCGCGCGCCCGCATCCGCGCCATGGCCAGCATCGGCAGCGAACCGATGATCATGCTGACCGGGCCGGAATTCGTCGCCGCCAAGGTGCTGGCCCGCGCCGGCATGACCAAGGACGATATCGACCTGTTCGAACTGAACGAGGCGTTCGCGTCGGTGGTGCTGCGCTACATGCAGGCGTTCAACATCAGCCATGACAAGATCAACGTGAACGGCGGCGCCATTGCCATGGGCCACCCGCTGGGTGCCACCGGCGCAATGATCCTGGGCACCGTGCTCGATGAGCTGGAACGCACCGGCAAGGGCACCGCGCTGATCAACCTGTGCGTGGGTGCCGGCATGGGCACCGGCACGATCATCGAGCGGCTGTAACCGCCCCCAATTCTCCCCTCCCGCTTGCGGGAGGGGCCAGGGGTGGGCCTTGCCGCCCGCACCAGCTCCACAATCGACGACCATTCCCACCCCCAGCCCCTCCCGCAAGCGGGAGGGGAGCCAGTAGAGGGAAACCCCAAATGACCACCGCCATCCGTTCCGAACTCGATGCCGACGGCATCCTCCTGCTCACCATCGACGTGCCCGGCCAATCGATGAACGTCATCACGCCCGAAGTGCAGGCCGATCTGGCCGCCGCCATCGAACGGCTGAAAACCGATGACGCCGTCAAGGGCGCCGTGCTCACCAGCGGCAAGCCCAGCGGCTTCATGGCCGGCGCGGACCTGAAGGGCATGGGCGCGCTGTTCGGCGGCGGGGCGAAGCTCCCCGAAGGCAAGAGCAAGATGGCCGCGCTGTTCGATGGCGTGTTCGGCCTCAACAAATTGCTGCGCGATCTGGAAACCTGCGGCAAGCCGGTGGCGGCCGCGGTGAACGGCCTGGCACTGGGCGGTGGCCTCGAATTCATCCTCGCCTGCCATTATCGCGTCATTGCCGACAATCCGAAGATCACGCTGGGCCTGCCGGAAATCATGGTCGGCCTGTTCCCAGGGGCCGGCGGCACCCAGCGGCTGCCGCGCCTGATGGGCATCCAACCCGCCTTGATGTATCTGCTGCAGGGCAAGAACATGTCCCCGCAGGAAGCGCTCGGCTTTGGCGTGGTGCAGGAAATCGCGCCCGCCGCCGACATCGTCGAACGCGCGCGCGCCTGGGTGAAGGCCAATCCCAAGGGCGGCGTGCAGCCGTGGGACACCAAGAATTTCAAGATGCCCGGCGGGCCCGCCACGGCGCTCAATCCGAATTTCGCGCAGATGTTCGTTGGCGGCACCGCGATGACGCATGTGAATGCCGGCGACAACATGAACGCGCCCAAGGCGATCCTGTCCGCGGTTTATGAAGGCCTGCAGGTGCCGATGGACCTCGCCATCCGCATCGAGAGCAAATATTTTGCCAAGGTGGTGGCCGACCCGCAGGCCGGCAACATGATCCGCAGCCTGTTCGTTTCCAAGCAGGCCGCCGAAAAGGGCGCGCGCCGCCCGGCCGGCATGCCGCCGATGCCGACGAAGAAGATCGCCATGCTCGGCGCCGGCCTGATGGGTGCCGGCGTCGCCATGGTGACGGCACAGGCCGGCATCGAGGTGGTGCTGCTCGATCGTGATCTGGCCGCCGCCGAAAAGGGCAAGCAATATACCGCCGACCGGCTGGCCAAGAAGAAGATGCCGGCTGACAAGGCGCAGGCCATTCTCGATCGCATCCACCCCACCGCCGACTATGCCGATCTGGCCGGCTGTGACCTGATCATCGAAGCGGTGTTCGAAACCCGCGAGATCAAGGCCGATGTGACCAAGGCCACCGAAGCCGTCGTTGGCCCGGATGTCATCTTCGGTTCCAACACCTCGACCCTGCCGATCACCGGCCTGGCCAAGGCATGGAGCAAGCCGGCGAATTTCATCGGCATCCACTTCTTCTCCCCGGTGGAGAAAATGCCGCTGGTGGAAATCATCGTCGGCAAGGAAACCGGCCCGGCGGCCATCGCCAAGGCGCTGGATTATGTCGCCGCCATCCGCAAGACGCCGATCGTGGTGAATGACAGCCGCGGCTTCTACACCTCGCGCTGCTTCGGCACCTATGTGCAGGAAGGCCTGTCGTTGCTCGGTGAAGGCACGACCCCGGCGCTGATCGAGAATATCGGCAAGCAGATGGGCATGCCGGTCGGCCCGCTGGCGGTGAACGATGAAGTCGGGCTCGATCTGTCGTACAAGGTCGGCCAGCAGACCCGCGCCGATCTGGGCGATGCCTATGTCGCCGGCCCGGCCGACGGTGTGATCACGAAAATGCACGATCTTGGCCGCCAGGGCCGCAAGAATGCCAAGGGCTTCTATGTCTATCCCGAAGGCGGCAAGAAATATCTGTGGCCCGAACTGTCGGCAACAGTCGCCGGCGGCCTCGCCGAACAGCAGCCCACGCCGGCCGAGGTGAAGGAGCGCCTGCTCTATCGCCAGCTTGTCGAATGCGCGCGCTGCTTTGCCGAAGGCGTGCTGGAAACCCCGCAGGATGGCGATCTGGGCGCCATCTTCGGCTGGGGCTTTGCGCCGTTCACCGGCGGGCCGTTCAGCCATATGGACACGGTGGGCATCGCCAAGGTCGTGGCCACGCTGGACCGGCTGGCGCAAGCCCACGGCGCCCGCTTTGCGCCGCCGCAGTTGCTGCGCGACATGGCGGCGGCTGGGGAGAGCTTCTACGGCATGGCGGCGAAACGGGCGGCGTAGCCATCCGCCCCTCCCGCTTGCGGGAGGGGCGGATGGGCCTCCCAGCCTGGTCCTGCTGCGAAAACCCACCCCCAACCCCTCCCGCAAGCGGGAGGGGAGCATTGGTCGCTTGCACCCTTGGCCCAGCCACGGCACGTTGCGGGCATGTCCGTCTCCGCGCCCTTCACGCTGCCCAACGGCCAGCGCCTCAACAACCGCATCGCCAAGGCGGCGATGACCGAGGGGCTGGCCGGCAAGGATGGCCTGCCTTGTGCTGCCCATGAAGCGCTCTACCGCCGCTGGGCTGCAGGGGGCTGCGGCCTGCTGCTGACCGGCAATGTGCAGATTGATCGCCAGCATCTCGAACGGCCGGGCAATGTCGTTGTCGATGGGCCGCTGTCCGCCGATGCCAAGGCGGCCTGGGCACGCTGGGCCGCCGCCAGCACCGAACATGGCACCCAGGCCTGGGTGCAGATCAGCCATGCCGGCCGCCAGACCCAGAAGATCGTCAATCCGCACCCCAAGGCCCCCAGCGCCGTCGCGCTGGCGCTGCCCGGTGGGCAGTTCGGCACGCCGGTGCCGCTCACGGAACGCGAGATTCTCGATCTGATCGATCGCTTCGCCCATGTCGCCACTGTGGCGCGCGAAGCCGGCTTCACCGGCGTGCAGATCCACGCCGCGCACGGCTATCTGCTCAGCCAGTTCCTGTCCCCGCTCGCCAATATTCGCACCGACGCCTGGGGTGGCAGCCTCGAAAACCGCGCCCGCTTCCTGCTGGAAACCGTGAAGGCGGTGCGCGCCGCGGTCGGCACCGATTTCACCGTCGCGGTCAAATTGAACAGCGCCGATTTCCAGAAGGGCGGCTTTGGCTTCGACGATTGCCTGACCGTCGCCGGCTGGCTGGCCGACAGCCAAGTCGATTGCCTGGAATTGTCGGGCGGCACCTATGAACAGCCGGCGATGATGGACATGGACGGCCTGACCCCGCGTGAGGAACCCAAACAACAATCCACCCGCGCCCGCGAAGCCTATTTCGTGCAACTTGCCAAAGCCCTGCTCGCCGCCAAGACCCCTCCACTGATGGTCACCGGCGGCTTTCGCAGCCTGGCGGCGATGGAAGATGCGGTGGCCAGCGGCATCAGCCTGATCGGCGTCGGCCGGCCGCTGTGCGCCGAACCGGACTGTGTCGCCGATCTGCTGGCCGGTGCGTCGGAAGAATTGCCGCGGTTCGAGGACAATCTGACCATCGGTCCCTGGTGGACCGGGCGCTGGCTCGGGCCGGCGTCACCGGTCAAGCTGGTGCGCACGCTCAACGGCTTTGCTGCCCAGGCCTGGTATTATCAGCAACTGCGCCGGCTCGCCATCGGTGGCGCAGCGGAAAAACTGAACCCGTTCAAGGCATTCCTTGCCGAACAGCGTGAGAACAAGGCCCGGCTCTGATCATGTGGCGCCGTATGCGATGGCTGGCGCTGGTCGGCCTGGTGTTGACATGGATCGGCTATCTGGGCGCGATCCAGGATCCGATCGTCGTCCATTATCGCGTTGCCCTGCCAGGCCTGGGCCGGCCGCTGCGCATCGTTCACCTGTCCGACATTCACGGCAGCCCGTGGGACATGCCGGAGGTGCGCATTGCGCGGATCGTGGGCCGTGTGAACGCGCTGCACGGCGATGCCGTGGTGATCACCGGCGATTTCCACGCCAGCAAGTTCTGGAATCCGCCGATGCGGCTGGAAGATGCGCTGCGCCCGCTCACCGCCCTGCGCGCGCCGCTGGGCGTGTGGAACGTGCCCGGCAACCATGATGAACCCTATTGGACGCGCTGGGTGATGCGGCGCTTTGGCCTGAACCTGCTCGCCAGCGCGTCCGTCGATCTTGGCCCGGTGCAACTGGTGGGTGCCGACGACATGATCCTTGGCACCGATCCGGTGGCGGGCCTGCACCGCGCCGCCGGCCGCGCCAATCCCGCCAAGCCGGTGATTGCCATCGCCCATGAACCGGATTTTTTCCGCGCGCTGCCGGCGAATGTGGCGTTGCTGCTGGCCGGGCACACCCATGGCGGCCAGATCCGCGTCTTCGGCCTGCCGCGCCTGCCGCCCTATTACGAAGCGCACCGGCGCGGCGTTTTCAGCAATGCGCGCGGTCAGCAGATGGTCGTGTCGGCCGGACTGGGCACCACCTTCTTGCCGATCCGCATCGGCGTGCCGCCCGAAATTGTCGTGATCGAACTCGTGCCGGCCGGTGGTCAGCCACCGGGCAGGAATTCCGGCACCGAAAGATAACGCTCGCCGGTGTCATAATTGAACCCCAGCACCCGCGACCCCGCCGGCAATTCCTTCAACTTGATGGCGATGGCGGCCAGCGTGGCGCCGGACGAGATGCCGACCAGCATGGCTTCCTGCGTCGCCGATCGCAGCGCCCAGGCCTTGGCATCGGCGGCGTCCACCTGCACCACGCCATCCAGCAGCGCCACATCGAGATTCTTCGGGATGAAGCCGGCGCCGATGCCCTGGATCGGGTGCGGGCTGGGCGAACCACCGGAAATCACCGGGCTGGCGGCTGGCTCCACCGCGTAGATCTTCAGCTTCGGCCAGCGCGGTTTCAACGCGCGCGCCACGCCGGTGATATGCCCGCCGGTGCCCACGCCGGTGATGATGGCATCGATGGGCGTGTCGGCGAAATCGGCGAAAATCTCCTCGGCGGTGGTGCGCACATGCACATCGATATTGGCCGGGTTCTCAAATTGTTGCGGCATCCAGGCACCCGGCGTCGTCGCGACGATTTCGGTGGCGCGGGCGATGGCGCCGTTCATGCCCTTTTCGCGCGGTGTCAGATCGAAGGTCGCGCCATAGGCCAGCATCAGCCGCCGCCGCTCGATCGACATGGATTCGGGCATCACCAGGATCAGCTTGTACCCCTTCACCGCCGCCGCCATGGCCAGGCCGATGCCGGTGTTGCCGCTGGTCGGCTCGACGATGACGCCGCCCGGCTGCAACCGGCCATCGGCTTCGGCGGCCGCGATCATGGCAAGGCCGATGCGATCCTTGATCGAACCGCCGGGGTTGCTGCGTTCGGATTTGATCCACACTTCGGCATCGGGAAACAAGCGGCCGACGCGCACATGCGGCGTGTTGCCGATGGTGTGGAGGATTGAGTCAGCCTTCATGCGCGGGCGCCTTTTCGGTTGTTGCCGGGCCATCCTAAAGCCCAGCGCCGCCCGCGCCAACGCCGATAATCTTGGGCTGCGTTCAGCGCGGCTTGTCCGCCGGCCCCTCGAACCGATCGGCGGTGCGCAGTTCCGGAAAACGCCACGCCCACAGCAACGTCACGATCACTGCACCGATGCCGCCGGCCACCACCGCCGGCACCGCGCCGAGGAAGCGCGCCGCCAGCCCGGATTCGAGCTCGCCAAGCTCGTTGCTGGCCGAAATGAACAGCCCTGACACGCTGGACACGCGCCCGCGCATGTCATCGGGCGTGTGCAACTGGATCAGGCTGCCGCGCACGAACACGCTCATCATGTCGGCCGCGCCCAGCACCACCAGCGCCGCGATCGACAGCGGGAAACTGGTCGACAGGCCGAACACCACGGTGGCGAGGCCAAACACGCCGACGCACAGGAACATCACCGGGCCGACATTGCGGCGCAGCGGCCTGGTGGCGAGGATCAGCGCGGTGATCGCCGCCCCCAGCGCCGGCGCGGCGCGCAGCGGCCCCAGGCCCTCCACGCCGACCATCAGCACATCGCGCGCATAAACGGGGAGCATCGCCGTCGCGCCGCCGAGCAGCACCGCAAACAGATCGAGGCTGATCGCGCCCAGCACCACGGGGTTGTGGCGCACGAAATTGATACCCTCCATCACGCTGCGCCACGGGGTCACGGTGGCCGGCGGCGGCATCGGCACCGGCCGGATGATCATCAGGCAGATGAAGGTGAGCGTGAACAGCACCGCCGCCACCAGATAGGGCGTGGCTGGCGAGACAGCATAGAGGAAGGCGCCCAGCGGCGGCCCGATCACCGCACCCGATTGCCAACTGATGCTGTTCAGCGCGATGGCTTGCGGCAGCAGCTCGCGCGGCACCAGATTGGGGGCAAGTGCCGCCATCGACGGCCCCTGAAAGGCGCGCGCCACCCCCAGCAGCGCCGCCACGACGAACAGCGCCACCATCGGCATGTCCCCGGCCAGCGCCAACCCGCCCAGCACGGCGGCACAGCCAATTTCCAGCGCCACCGCGGCGCGCGCGATATAACGCCGGTCCATCCGATCCGCGATCACGCCCACCACCAGCGCCAGGCAGAACAAGGGCAGGAACTGCGCCAGCCCGATCATGCCGAGCAGGAAGGCGGCATCATCGCGGCTCATCGTTTCGCGGGCGATATCGTACACTTGCCAGCCGATCACGATCACCAGCATCATGCCGGCCACCGTGGCGAGGAAGCGCGATGCCCAGAAGGCGCGATAATCGCGGATTTGAAAGGGGGCGGGCAGCGCGATCACGATGCACCGGCATAGAAAGCGTTTGGCAAGGCATCAATGCCAATATGGTGGCCGCCGACGATTTGCGCGGCCGGCGTTGCATTGGTAACGATCAAGGGTCATGAACAACGTGCGGCAGCTTCCTGGCCTTGTCCTCGCGCTCGCGCTGGCCAGCGTCGGCGCGGCGCAGATGCTGGTGGCCTGGGCCGGCTGGGCCGATCGCTTCGGCTGGCCGTGGGCGCTGGTGGCGATGGTGCTTTCGTGGTTCGGCGGCTTCAACGCCTTTGCCGTCGCCGGGGCGTTCTTCTTTGCGCAGGATTATCTGCACTGGTCGCTGGGGCAGAGCATCGCGCTGGCGGCGGTGGGGCTGATGTTCGGCACGGCAGGGATCATGCGCAGTTGGGTGAGCTTTCTTGTCGGCGGGCGCTACACGCCGGATCGCTGAGCGGGGAGGGCGAGCCAAGCAGTGCTCGTCACTTCGGACACCAAAGGCCTGCCTGTTTCTTCTCAAGTAGAGCTCTGCTCTGTGCGGGCGCGACATTCAGACTGCTGCATTTTTTCGAATGCTTCCCAATACCAGCCATTAAACGTGCAAACCCAAGTTGAGGGGGTTTGAAGTTTACGTTACGTCTGTTACTGATGATGAAAGATGTTGGTGGAGCAGTCATGAACTTGGATGGCGTAAGGAACGCAAAGGCAGAAATTTTTCAAAAAGCTTTTGGGTTCGGTGAGCAAATTGCAAGCAGCGCGACCGCTGCGGCGATGCCAAGCTTCATGCGGGCGACACGCAGCAACCATGGCATCATATCGCAAGCTGCTCTCGCTGACCCAACGCGCTACCTCGCACTTGGAATCGGTTCATCCGATGAAGCCGAGGAGCGCGCCACTAATCGAGCCGGCAAGCAGTTGCTCATCTTTGGTCAAAGAAAGCGTCTACGTGATCACCCAGTTGTCGAGAAGGCCATAAAGCTGGCCAAGGGTGAGGCACGCTTTGTTTACACTGGGCCAATCCAGCGCGCCTCGTTTTGGGTTCCAGCTCGGTATCGCCCTGTGGCGCCTGGCTGCTCGGCTGGTCATCGGCAGGTAACAGCGGGCACGCTTGGCGGCTATGTAAGGATGCGGACACAAGGTGGCATGATGATGCTGTCCAACAATCACGTGTTCGCAAATTCCAATCGGGCCCAGGCGGGTGATGCCATTCTTCAGCCCGGAAAGGCGGATGGCGGGGCGAATCCGGCAGATGTGATTGGCCACCTCTATCATTATATACCATTGCTGGACCAAAATCGCATCAATGCCGTGGACTGCGCGGTGGCAACAATGGCGGCGGGTGTTGTCGCCAATCCATTGCCCTGTGTGCCGGCATCCGGACGTTCAGGCGTGCAGCCAACTTCTGTGCTCGATGAGGTCGATGACGCGATTGAAATTGTAAAGGTGGGACGCACGACCGGGGTGACGTTCGGAAGCGTTTGGGCCACGGAGGTCGATAATGTCATTGTCGATTATGGCACGCCGCAACGCCCGATGCTGTGCCGGTTTGATGGTCAAATTTCCGCATATTCCGGTAATGCGGCCTTTGCCAAACGGGGTGACAGTGGGTCGATTGCCACTACCGTTGATGGAAAAGCGGTTGGTCTGGTGTTCGCCGTGTCAGAGGCTGGTGGCCCGACCGGGTTCGGGCTGACCTTCATGAATCCGTTCAGCCTTGTTTTGCAAGAACTGGATGCGGAACTATGGCTTGGCTAAATCGGTTGCACTACAATGGGGATGTCCATGCAAACCGTGACTCGTGAAGATGCTCGTGCGGCAAAGAAAAAACTGACTGCGCGCTATGGCGGTGATCGCCGCGTAACGAGCATCGGGCTGGGACGCAGCGCGCCTGATTGCCATCTCGTGCGCGTAACGGTGCTTAGCGATGCCGACCGAGCTGTGGTTCCCCTGGAATTGGATGGCGTGCCTGTCGAAGTTTCCGTGTCAGGACCAGTCTTGCCGGCTTGACGCGTTCAAGGCGCGGCAGCAGCGTCGCTTTTCCGGCCGCTTCAATCGCGGCACAATCGTTAGCACACCACCGACACGAACGAATCTAGCACCCGCTTGCGCCCCGCCGCCGGGAAGTCGATTTCCAGCTTGTTGCCATCGACATGGAACACCACGCCTTCGCCGAACTTGGCGTGGAACACTTTCGTGCCCCGGCGATAGCCCGGTGCGGGCGTGAGGGCGACGGCGCTGACGCGGGCTTCGCGCCAGCTTTGTTCGCGGGGTGGGGGATTGCGTGGGCCGAAATCGCGAGTCCCGCCCGCGGCCCAACCACCAGCCTGGCTCTTGGCGCGGTCCCAGCCCGGGCCGCGCCCGGTGCCGCGCTGCACATCGGCGAAGGGGTCGCCGCCTTCCAGCGCCGCGCGCCACAGGCTGGGGCCGCCGGAGAGCGTCGAGCGGGTTTCGACATGGGCTTCGGGCAGTTCGGCGATGAAGCGGCTGGGCAGGGCGGCGGTCCATTGGCCATAGACCTGCCGGTTGGCGGCGTTGATGATATGGGCGCGTTTTCGCGCGCGGGTGATGCCGACATAGGCCAGCCGGCGTTCTTCCTCCAAGGCGCTGGTGCCGCCTTCGTCCATGGCGCGCTGGCTGGGGAAGACGCCTTCTTCCCAGCCGGGCAGGAACACCTGGTCATATTCCAGGCCCTTGGCGGCGTGCAGCGTCATGATGGTGATCTTCTCGCCATCGGCGGCGCTTTCATTGTCCATCACCAGCGCGACATGTTCGAGGAAGCTGGTCAGCGACGGATAATCGCCCATCGCGCGCACCAGTTCCTTGAGGTTATCGATGCGGCCATCGGCTTCGGTGGATTTCTCGGCCTGCAGCATGGCGACATAGCCCGATTCCTCCAGCACCATCTCGGTCAGCTCGGCGTGGCCGACATTGCCGGCCTGCTCGCGCCAATGCGCGACATCGGCGAAGAAGGCTTTCAGCGCCCGCCGCGCCGCCGGGGTCAGGCCGTCCGCCTCGCACAGCGCCAGCGCCGCGCGCGGCAGCGACACATTCATCGCGCGCGCTGCGCCGTGCATGGTCGCCATCGCCTTGTCGCCCAGCCCGCGCTTCGGCACGTTGACGATGCGCTCGAACGCCAGCGCATCGTCGGGCTGCGCCACCAGCCGCAGATAGGCCAGCGCATCGCGGATTTCGGCGCGCTCATAAAACCGGAAACCGCCGACGATGCGATAGGGCAGGCCGATGCTGATGAAGCGATCCTCGAACAGCCGCGTCTGGAACTGCGCGCGCACCAGGATCGCCATGCCGTTCAGGGATCCGCCTTCGCGCGCCAATCTCTCGGCCTCGTCGCCGATCAGCCGCGCTTCCTCCGGCCCGTCCCACACGCTCGTCACCTGCACACGCTCACCAATATCGTGCGCAGTGAACAGCGCCTTGCCGAGCCGGCCGCTGTTGTGGGCGATCAGCGCGTTGGCGGCACCCAATATGTGCGGCGTCGATCGGTAATTCTGTTCCAGCCGGATCATCCGCGCGCCGGGGAAATCCCGGTCGAACTGCAGGATGTTGCTCACCTCGGCGCCGCGCCAGCTGTAGATCGACTGGTCATCGTCGCCGACGCAGGCGATATTGCGGTGCGCGCCGACCAGCGCGGTCAGCCACTGGTGCTGGGCGCTGTTGGTATCCTGATATTCATCGACCATCACATAACGGAATCGCCGCTGCCATTCGGCCAGCACATCGGGGTGCCGGCGAAAGATGCTCAGCATGTGCAGCAGCAGATCGCCGAAATCGCAGGCGTTGAGGCCGGCCAGCCGCTGCTGATAGCGCGCATAGAGCGCCGCGCCTTTCCCGTCGGCATAGCCATGGCTTTCGCCGGCCGGCACGCTGTCCGGCCCCAGCCCCTTGTTTTTCCAGCGGTCGATCAGGCTGGCGAGCTGCTTGGCCGGCCAGCGCTTGTCATCAATATTGGCTTCGGCAATCACCTGTTTCAGCAGACGCAATTGATCGTCGGTATCGAGAATGGTGAAATCCGCGGTCAGGCCGACCAGCGCGGCGTTGCGGCGCAGCATCTTGGCCGACAGCGCATGGAACGTGCCCAGCCACGGCAGGCCCTCCGCCATGTTCCCAAGCAGCATTTCGGTGCGGTGGCGCATCTCGCGTGCCGCCTTGTTGGTGAAGGTGACGGCCAAAACCTGGGAAGGGAACGCCAGCCGGCTGAACAATATGTGCGCCAGCCGTGCGGTCAGCGCCTTGGTCTTGCCGGTTCCGGCGCCGGCCAGGATCAGCACCGGGCCTTCGGTGGTGGTCACCGCCTCGCGCTGCGGCGCGTTCAGGCCGGCCAGCCAGGGCGGCACCGCAGAAGCGGGGGAATCGGGAGTCACGACGGGCAGCATCTGCGAACAAGTATGGAACAAACGCCCGCCTGCCAAGCCGATTTGCGTTGCCATGACTCAACCGGCTGCAATGGCGGCCGTTTCATCCTGGCAAGGCCGCTGCGGCTGTTGGAGGAGACGGGCATGACCGTGATGGCGAAGCCGGCGGCGCTGATCGCGCGCGATGTCGGCTGGCGGCAGGTGCTGGGTCTGGGCCAGACGGAGCTTGGCTTCTGGGCCGATGTGCGCGGCGTGCAGCTCGAACAGTTGAAGCGCCATCTGCCCTTCAACGTCACGCTGCTGGCGGTCAATCTGGCCATGGTGCTGGCCAATTTCGGCAGTGCAGTGCCGTTTTCGGCGCTGGCGCCGTGGCTGGCCGGCATGGCCGGCATGTGCGTGATATGGACGGTGCGATCCGTTGGCAGCCGCCGCATCGACAAGGTGCCGGCGGCCAGCCGTCTGCGCTTCTGGAAGGTCAATGCCGAAATCGGGGCCTTTGCCCTGTTCTGGGGTGGGCTGATCTCCACGCTGCTGCCAGTGCTGTCCGGTACCGAGCAGGCCATATTGCTGATGATCTCGCTGCTGTTTCTGGGGGCGGCCGGCCATGCGGTGATGGTGATGCCGGCCGGCGCGCTGCTGCTGTGCGCGATCACCGCCGGCGCCATGGTGCACGCGATTCCCGCCGGTGCGCCGCTCGATCGTCCGCTGGTCGCGCTCGGCCTGTTCAGCTTTGCGATGATCATCATGCGCAGCGCGCTGGTGACGACCTTTCACACCATGGCCCGCCTGCGCAGCGAAGCCGAACTGACCGACCAGGGCGAGGTGGTGCGGCTGCTGCTGAATGAATATGAAGCCAATGGCTCGGATTGGCTGCTCGAACTCGATGCCGCCGGCCAGTTGACGCACGTCACCACGCGCTTTGCCGATGTGGCGCGGCGGCGGCGCGCCGACATGCTGGGGCAGCCGCTGCTGGCGCTGCTCGATCCGGCCCAGGGCGGTGCAACGATGGCGGCGCTGGCCCATGCCATCAAGACGCGCCAGCCATTCCGCGATCTGGTGGTGCCGGTGCCGCTGGGCCGCGATCTGCGCTGGTGGGCGCTGTCGGGCACGCCCAAGCAGGATGCGACGGGCATGTTCACCGGCTTTCGCGGGGTTGGCCGGGATGTGACGGAGGTGCGGCGCAGCCAGGAACGCATCGCACAACTGGCGCGCTTCGATCCGCTCACCGGGCTGGCCAATCGCAGCCTGTTCCGCGAACAACTGGAGGTTGTGGCGGAACGGGCCGAGCTCAGCCACAAGCCGGCGGCGCTGCTGTTCGTCGATCTCGATCGCTTCAAGGCGGTGAACGATGGCTTTGGCCATGCCGCCGGCGATCTGCTGCTGCGCCAGGTGGCGCAGCGGTTGCAGGCGCTGGTGAAGGGCCCAGGACAGAGCGGGGCCACCATTGCCCGGCTGGGCGGTGACGAATTTGCCGTGCTGTTGCCCGATGGCAGTGGGACAAGCGCCGAAAAGCTGGCCGTGCGCATCGTGAAGGACATGGCGCGCCCGTTCCCGCTGGGCGAGGAAGGCCGCGCCGGGGCGGCAATTGTCGGCGCGTCAGTGGGCTGGGCGCTGGCGCCGGCCGATGGCGAGACGCCCGAAGCGCTGCTGAAGGCGGCCGATCTGGCGCTGTATCGGGTCAAGGAACAGGGGCGCGGCTCTGCCCTGCGCTTTTCGGCTGACATGGCCGAAGCCGCCGCCGAGCGCCGCCGGCTGGAAGGCGAACTGGCGCTGGCGCTGGAGCGCGATCAACTGTCGCTGGCATTCCAGCCGGTGGTCGATGCCGCCGACGAACGCATCACCGGGTTCGAAGCCTTGCTGCGCTGGAACCATCCCGAACTGGGCCAGATTTCGCCGCTGCGGTTCATTCCGTTGGCCGAGGACACCGGGCTGATCGTGCCGATCGGCCATTGGGTGATCGAACAGGCGCTGTTGTGGGCGGCGCGCTGGCCCGATCATATCCGCATCGCGGTCAATCTGTCGGCCCTGCAGATGGAGGATGACGAACTGCCCGGCCGCATCGCGCGGGCGTTGCGGCGCCATGGCGTGCCGGCACAGCGACTGGAGCTGGAGATCACCGAAAGCCTGTTTCTTGCCGAAAAGCCCGGCGTGGTGGATGTGCTGAAGCAATTGACCGCCTTGGGCATCAATTTTGCGCTCGATGATTTCGGCACCGGTTATTCGGCGCTCGGCACGCTGCAAAAGGCGAGCTTCAGCCGCATCAAGATCGATCGCAGCTTCGTGCGTCGCGCCACCGCCATGGGTGATGAAGCCAGCGCCATCATCCAGGCCATCGTGCGCATGGCCGCCAGCCTCGATATGCAGACGACCGCCGAAGGCACCGAAACCCGCGCCGCGTTCGAACTCTGCCGCGATCTGGGCTGCACCCAGATCCAGGGCTTCCTGTTCGGCAAGCCGATGCCGCCGGAGGAAGCGACCGCGCTGGTGGTGCAGAGCGTGGCGGCGTGATCCGAACGGAACGGGGCGCCCCCGGCGCGAGGGCGCCCCGTCGTTGCCTGTTCAGAAGCTCATGCCCACGCTCATCTTGTAGAAATCGCCGGCATTGTCCTTGTCCAGATCGGCACCGGCCGTGAAGCGCGCGAAAAAGCCCTTGGGCAGCGCGAACTGCACATAACCGCCCAGCCATTCATAGGTCTTGCTGGCGCGGCCACCCGGATAGGTGTTGCGGGTGTTGGACAGGATTTCATAATGCGGCCCGAACGACACGTTGCTGGAGGCCTTGTAACCGATGTTCACCCAGGTGTGCAGGAAGTCCAGCGATGCATTGCCGTTGCGCTGGCTGAGCGCGGCATAGTAACCGCCGTAGAATTCGCCCTCCAGCTTGTCGTCGGCATAGTTGACCGTCAGGCTCGGCACGATCCCGTCGAGGAATCGGGCGCCGGCGCTGGTACCGCGCACCAGGGCACCGCCCGAAAGCAGCGAGCCGTTGGTGATGCCGATCTGCGGCTTCACCTTCAGCTTGCCGCCATCGAGGTTGAAGTTCGCGCCAATGCCGAACTCGGTCCACAGGTCGTCGCCGCTGTTGCCCTGGCCCAGTCCGAAGGCCGGCTTGGTCCAGAATGTGCCGTAGAAACTGAAATCCGTCGTGTCGTTGACCGGGATCAGGCCGCTGAATGACGGGTTGAAACCAAAGAAACTGTCTTGATTGAGCGTGACAGTGTAAGATGAATCCCGCTTCTGTTGGGCAGCAACAGGCGCCGAAATAGCAGTCATAACCAGCAAGCTGGCAGCAGCCAGACACAGGCGTGCAACAGACGGGGTCACCATCTTCAGTTCCTTTCAAAGATATTGGTTGCGAATACGAAACTGATCAGCCGACGGCCTGCATGCAATTGGCAAAAATGTGCAACTTCCGCCCAAGCGGCACATTCGTTGGGTTTGATCGCAAGTAAAATGTCTTTTGTTACAACTTTGAAACATACGTATTTTGCCCCACCATCACTGGTGCGGCACGGTGGCAGCCAAAATGTCGCAGTGGTGGCCGGGCCGTGGGCCGCGGCGATCCCCGCCCAGGGTCGGCAAGACGCCAGTCTGCCGTCAGCCCGGCGTCATCGGCGTCAGCGCTCGATCCACGCCTTCAACAGCGTGTGTGCGATCGCCAGCGGCGGCGGCGCCAGAAAATCGCCTTCCCCGGCCAATGCGGCGCGCACTTCGTCCTTGGTCACCCAGCGCACTTCTTCCAGTTCGTCCTGATCCAGCCGCACTTCAAAGCCGTCGCTTTCGGCAAAGGCCGCGATCATCAGGCTCGATGGAAATGGCCAGGGCTGGCTGGCGAGATAATCGACGCGGCCGCAGGTGATGCCGGCTTCTTCCCACAATTCGCGGCGCACCGCTTCCTCCAGGCTTTCGCCCGGTTCGACAAAGCCGGCCAGCGCCGACAGGAAACGTTTGGGAAAGCGCGGCTGCCGGCCGATCAGCGCGTGATCTTGCCTGACCGCCAGCATGATCACCACCGGATCGACGCGCGGGAAATGTTCGGCCTTGCAGCCGCCGCACTGGCGGGCATAGCCGGCCTTGGCCAGCACGGTCGGCGCGCCGCACACCGCGCAATATCCGTGGCGCTGGTGCCAATCGAGAATGGAGCGCGCCTGCGCGACGATGGCGGCTTCGTGGCCGGGCAGCAGGGCACCGGCGGCGCGCGCGTCGATCACCTGCCCGCCGAAATCCGCCACCAGTTCATCACCGGGCGCTGCGGCCGCAAAGCGTGGGGCATCCCCGTCCATCCCCAGAAAGATCGACAGCGCATCGTGCGGCACATCGGACCGGTAGGCCCACAGGATTGCCGGCGTATCGCCGGGGCGCACCACGGGATTGAGCTTGTCCATCACCAGCCAGCGCGCATCGGATCGGCCGCGCAGGGCGATCACCGCGGCCGGATCGCGGCGCACCTCGTCGGCCCGGTCCAGCCGATTGCCGGTGAAGCCGGTGGCCGGCACATCCCTGAAATCCGTCATGCCGAATCCTCTCCCCTGCTGGCGCTCTGCCCCAGCGCCGCCGCCTTGGCAAACAGCGTCGGCAGGCCGACGCCGGCAATGTCTGCCACCTTCACCCAATCTGCGCCATCGAACGCCGGCCGTGCATCAAGCCATAGCGCCGCGACCCGCAATTCCAGCTCGAAATGCGTGAAGCCATGTCGCACCGCGCCAAGCAACTGCCAATTGCCATCAAGTGGCGGCGCGGCATGGCCGCCGCGCCAATCACAACTCGGCAGCGCCCGCATGCCGCCCAGCAGGCCCTTCGCCGGCCGCTGCACGGTCAGCACGTCACCATTCACCTCGATCCACCACGCCGTGCCTAGGCGTGTCGGACGCGCGCGCTTCGCCGGTTTCACCGGATAATCCTCCGGATTGCCGGCCTGCCGCGCCGCACACGCCCCCGCGATCGGGCAAAGCAGGCACTTGGGCGCGCGCGGCGTGCAGACGCGCCGCGCCAGATCCATCATGGCTTGCGCGAAATCCCCGGCCTGGCCCGCCGGCAGCATCGGCATCAGGCCGGCGCGAATCGCCGCGCGCGCGGCAGGCAAAGGGGTGGCAATGGCGAGCAGCCGGGTCGTCACCCGCTCGATATTGCCGTCGATCACCACAGAGACGCGGCCAAAGCCAAAGGCCGCCACCGCCGCCGCCGTGTAATCGCCGATGCCGGGCAGCGCGCGCAAGGCGGCTTCGTCACCCGGAAACCGCCCATCGTGCTGCGCCACCACGGCGCGCGCACAGGCCAGCATGTTGCGCGCCCGTGCATAATAGCCAAGCCCGGCCCAGGCCTGCATGACGTCCGCGTCTTCGGCTGCCGCCAGTGCCGCCACGCTTGGCCAGCGCGCGGTGAAGGCGTGGAAATAGGGGGTCACTGCTTCCACGGTCGTCTGTTGCAGCATCACTTCGGACAGCCAGACGCGATAGGGCCATGCCGCATCGGCCGGCAGCGCCGCGCCCGGCGGATTGCGCCACGGCAGCACGCGTGCATTCTGGCGATACCAGGCGATCAGATCATGGGGCCAACTATGCGTCACGGCCTGTCTATGGCATGGACGCACCATGCCGGAAACGCCCCCCAAAGTCGCAAAACCGCGCGCCGGCAAGACGGCAGAGCCTGTCCAGCCGCCCGCCCGCACCAACCGCCCGCGCGCCATTGCCGATCTGGTCGGCGATGTCGGCGGCCAGGCGTTCAAACGCTTCGGCTTCACCCAGCGGGCGCTGATCGATCGCTGGGTGGAGATCGTCGGCGAGCAATACGCGCGCCACTGCCGGCCGCTGCGCCTGAAATTTCCGGTCGGAAAAAAGGAGGGCGGCACATTGGCCATTGCCGCCACCGGCGCGCTGGCGCCGATGCTGCGCCATGTCGAACCGCAGATCATCGAACGCGCCAACCGCATCCTGGGCTATGGCGCGGTCGCCCGCATCGTGCTGGAACAGGCGACGGGCGCGATGGCCGCGCCACCGGAACCGTTGCCGGGCCCGCCGCCGCCCTTGCCCGACGCCACCCGCTCCACCCTGCGCGACATCGCCGATCCCGAACTGCGCGCCACGCTGCAATCGCTGGCCGAGGCGCTGGCGCAGAGCAGTGGGCCGCCGAAGATCCGGTGAGGGGGCTGCTCTCCCCAAAACGATCAGGATGACTGGCTCTCTTTGGCAATCGCTGTCCATGTCCTCCACCTGCGTCTGCAACATCATGTGTGCACCGGCATCGCCAAGGGGGGCTTGGCGCTGCCCCCCGTGCCGCGCTAGACAGCAGCAATGCAACTTCGCGCTTTCCCCCTGATCGCCGCCCTTGTGCTGGCCAGCCCGCTGCTGGCGCAGCCAAAGCCTGCTGCCCGGCCCGCGGCCAAGGCTGCCGTCAAAGCTGTCGACTGGGCAGCCCGCGTCGCGCTCACCCCGCAAGGCGGCGTGCGGCTCGGCAATCCGGCGGCGGCGGTGAAGATCGTCGAATTCGGCTCGCTCACCTGCCCGCATTGCAAGGCGTTCCACGAAACCGGGCTGCCCATCATCAAGGCGAAATATCTCGCGGCCGGGCGCGTAAGTTACGAATATCGGCCGTTCAGCCTGAACGGCATCGATCTGATGGCCGGCCTGGTGATGCAATGCCTGCCGGCAACGGCGGCGTGGGGCTTCGTCAACCGCACCTATGCGCGCCAGGCCGAACTTGTGCAGCCGTTCCAGACCATCGGCGAGGCGGACCGCACGGCGCTGGCTGCGCTGCCGCAGGAGGCGCAGGGCCCGCGCATGGCGGAACTGGGCAAATTGCCGGAATTTGCCGCCGCCGCCGGCGTGCCGCGCTCCCGATATGATGCCTGCATCGCCGCCAAGCCGGGCATGGACCGCTTGATGGCGATTCGCGCCGATGCAGTGCAGAATCACAATCTCACCGGCACACCGAGTTTTCTGATCAATGGCACGATGCAAACCGATGCCTATGATTGGTCCGCGCTGGAGCCGATGCTGATCACCGCCCTCAAGACTGCCGAGCCAAGGAAATGATGATGCGCCACCTGATGTTGCTTGCCGCGCTGCCGCTGGCGCTCACCGCCTGCAACGACAGCAAGACTCCGGCGACTGACGCGGGCGCGCCGCTGCCGGCTGGCATTGCCGCGCCGGCCGGGCAGAACTGGGCCGAAGTCGTCACCGCCACGCCGGAAGGCGGCTTCAAGATGGGCAACCCCGATGCCAAGGTGAAGCTGGTCGAGTTCGCCAGCCTGACCTGCCCGCACTGCCGCGAATTCCACGAAGCCGCTGCTGCCACCATCAAGGACAAATATGTCGCCAGCGGCAATGTGAGCTATGAATATCGCAACTTCGTGCTGAACGGCCCGGATTTCGCCGCCACCATCCTGGCGCGCTGCCAGGGCGCCGGCGCGTTCTTCGGCCTGCTCGATGCCTTTTACGCCGATCAGGTCGGCTGGACCGAATCCTTCGGCAAGATCAGCAAGACCGATCAGGAAGCGCTGGGCAAGATGCCCGAAGACCAGGCGGTGCGCCGCATGGCCGAACTGGGCGGGCTGGCCGATTATGTGAAGCTGCGCGGCATCCCGCGCGCCAAGTTCGACCAGTGCCTCGCCGATCCGGCGCAGGCCAAGGCGGTGAATGATCTGCGCAACCAGGCGGTGAACGAATACAAGCTGACCGGCACGCCGAGCTTCATCATCAACGGCACCGTGCAGGAAGGCGTGTTCACCTGGCCCGATCTGGAGGCCAAGCTGCAGACGGCGCTGCGGTAACCCGAATTTGGAATTCCGCCGCCTTCGCCTTGCCGGCTTCAAATCCTTCGTCGAACCGGTTGATCTGCTGATCGAGCCGGGGCTGACCGGCGTGGTCGGCCCCAACGGCTGCGGCAAATCCAATCTGCTGGAAGCCCTGCGCTGGGTGATGGGGGAAGCCAGCCCCAAATCCATGCGCTCGGGCGGCATGGACGATGTGATCTTTGCCGGCACCGCTGCACGGCCGGCGCGCGCCTTTGCCAGCGTGACGTTGCAACTGGCGGGCAGCACCGGCGAGGAAGTGGAAGTGCTGCGCCGGATCGAACGCGGCGCCGGATCGGATTACCGGCTGAACGGCCGTGATGCCCGCGCCCAGGATGTGCGGCTGTTGTTTGCCGATTCGGCCACTGGCGCGCACAGCCCGGCGATCGTCGGCCAGGGCCGCATCAGCGCCATCATCGCCGCCAAGCCGGCCGAGCGCCGCCAATTGCTGGAAGAAGCCGCCGGCATCGCCGGGCTGGCGGTGCGGCGCCGCGAAGCCGAAATCCGTCTGCGGGCGGCCGAAGCCAATGTGCTGCGGCTGGATGATGTCATCCGTGGCGTGGAGGCTCAAGCGGCCACGCTGAAGCGGCAGGCGCGCAGTGCGGAACGGTATCGCAACCTTTCCGACCGGATCAGACACGGCGAGGCGGCGTTGATCCACGCGCGCTGGCACGGCGCGGTGGCGGCGAGCGAGCGGGCGCGCACCGCTGCCGTGGCGGCCGAGACGCTGGCGGCGGAAAAGACCAGGCTGGCAGCTTCACTGTCGGCGCAGGCGGCCGACGCCAGCGCCGGCCTGCCGGCGCTGCGCACCGCCGAAGCCGAAGCCGCGGCAACCGTGCAGGCCTTGCGCCAACGCCGCGCCTTGCTGGATGCCGAAGCGCTGGATATCGCGCGCCGGGACACTGCGCTGACGGCTCAATTGGCCAGCATCGAGCGCGATGCACAGCGCGAGGCGGCGCTGGCCGACGATGCGGCAGCGGCGCAGGCCCGGCTGACCACCGAAGACGCCGCGCTGTCGGCGCGGCTGGCCGAACTGGCGGCTGCAACGCCGACGCTGACGGCGCAGGCGGCCGCCGCGAAAACGGCTGCTGCCGACGCCGACGCCGCGCTGGCCGAGGCGATGGCGGCGCATGCCGCCGCGGCGGGCGCGGCGCGCGCGGCGGCCGATGCCGCGAATGCCGCCGCCGCCCGCGCAGCGCGGGCGCGCAACGAAGCCGCCGATCTGGCGCAGCGGCTGGCGCGGTTGGCGCCGGCCCCCGATCTGGCGCCGCTGCAGGCGGCAGTGGCGGCGGCAACCGCCGCTGTGGCGGCCTGCGAAACCGGGGTTGCCGATGCCGAATCTGCCCGCCCGGCCTTGGAGGGGGCGCGTGCCCAGGCGGCGGCGGCCGTGTCTGCGGCGCGTGCCACGCTGGCCGGGTTGGACGCCGAAGCCCAGGCGCTGGCGCGGCGGCTGGCGGCCGATCAGGGCAAGGCCCCGCGCGTTGCCGACCGGTTGATCCCGGCCGCCGGCTACGAAGCGGCGCTCGCGGCCGCGCTGGGCGAGGATATGGAGGCGGCGCCCGCCGATTCGGCTGCGCCGCGCCGCTGGGCCGGTTCGGTGGCCCGGGCGGATGATCCGGCGCTGCCGGCGGGCTGTGTGGTGCTGGCCGGGCAGGTGCAGGCGCCGCCCGAACTGGTGCGCCGGCTGGCCCAGATTGGCGTGATCGACGGCCCGCCGTCCCCCGAATTGCTTGCCGCGCTGCGCCCTGGCCAGCGGCTGGTCAGCCGGACGGGGCAGCTCTGGCGTTGGGATGGCCTGGTGGATGGGGGCGGCCGCACCGATGCCGCCGCTGCCCGCCTGCGCGCCCGCCGCCGCGCTGCCGAGCTTGATGCCGAACGCAACGCTGTCGCTGCCACGGTCGAACAGGCGGTGGCCAGCCAGCAGGGCGCCGAAACGGCCAGCGCTGCGGCGGCCGCCGCCGAACGCAGCGCCCGTCAGGCACGTGATCAGGCGGCACGCGCGCTCGCCGAAGCCCGCGCCAAACTCGCGGCGGCGCAAACCGCTGCCGCCCGCGCCGCCGGTGAAGAAGCGACCCTGCAAAGCGCCGCCACCCGCGCTGCGGCCGATGCCGAGCGCTTCGCCGCCGAAGCCGGAGCCGCGCAGGCGGCGGTGCCCGAAATGGACATGGTGGCCGGGCTGTTGGCCACGGTCGCGGCGGCGCGCGCCACGAATGACCGCAATCGCGAAGCATTGTCGGCGATTCTGGCCATCTTGTCGACGCAAGGCCGCGATGCCGATGCCGCCACGCGCCGGCGGCAGGCACTGGCCGGCGAACAGGCGGATTGGCAGCGACGGGTGGCGGCCAGCGCCGGTCAGCAGGGCGAACTCGCCCGCCGCCGCGCCGCCGCGCAGGATGAACAGGCCGGCCTCGCTGCCCGCACCCGGGCGATTGCCGCCGATATTGCCGGCCTGGCCACCCGCACCGCCGACGCAGAATCGGCGCGCGCCACCGCTGCCGACAGCCTCGCCAGTGCCGAAGCCGCGCTCGCTGCCATCAGCGCTGCCTTGCGCACCGCAGACGCCGACACGGCCGAAGCCCGCGAACTGCGCGCCACGCTGCGCGCCGAAGCCGAGCATCAGGACGCCGCGCGCACGGATGTGGAGCGCAGTTGCGGGGAGCGGTTCCAGTGCCCGCCGCCGCTGCTGCCCGGCCGCTTCGGCTTTGGCGTCGAACCCGGCGATCCGGCGGCGCTGGCCGAGGCGCTCGATGCCCAAGTGGCGGAACGGGATCGGCTGGGGCCGGTCAATCTGCGCGCCGATATCGAACTGAAGGAACTGGAAGACCAGGCGAAATTGACCGCCAGCGAGAAGGCGGAGCTCGATACCGCCATTGCCCGCCTGCGCGGCTCGATCGGCAGCCTGAACCGCGAAGGGCGCCAACGCCTCACCGCCGCGTTCGAAGCGGTCGATGCGCATTTCCGCACCTTGTTCACCGATCTGTTCGGCGGCGGTGAGGCGCGGCTGGCCTTGATCGAATCCGATGATCCGCTGGAAGCCGGGCTGGAAATCATGGCGCAGCCGCCCGGCAAGAAGCTGCAATCCCTCACCTTGTTGTCGGGCGGTGAGCAGGCGCTCACGGCCACCGCGCTGATCTTCGCACTGTTCCTCGCCAATCCGGCGCCGATCTGCGTGCTTGATGAAGTCGATGCGCCCCTGGATGACGCCAATGTCGAACGCTTCTGCGACCTGCTCGATCGCATGGCCGCCCAAACCGCGACGCGGTTCCTGATCGTCACCCACAACGCCGTCACCATGAGCCGGATGCACCGCCTGTTCGGCGTCACCATGGCCGAACCGGGGGTCAGCCAATTGGTCAGCGTCGATCTCCACACCGCCGAAAGACTGGTTGCAGCGCTGTGATGTGTGCAGTGCAGCATGGTTGACACAAGTTGCCCCCACCTCTAGGACGCGCGCCAAGTCTTGGTGGCATCGCCATTGGGACCGCTCGCCTTATCGGGCAGGCGAAACAGGGTTAGACGACAGGGATTTTTCGCCTTGGCCGACCAACCAGCCGACGAGGACAGCCTCGCGCGCCGCATTGCTGCGGCACGCGCAGCAGAATCGAACGCCAAGGATGGTGCCAAGGCGGGAGAAAGTGCCGGTTTCCAGGCGGCGTCCGAATTCATCGGCGCCATGCTGGCCGGCGGCTTCATCGGCTGGTTTTTCGACCGGCAGGTGGGCAGCGGCCCCTGGGGGCTGATCCTGATGTTGCTGTTGGGCTTTGTGACCGGTTTGTACCAGTCACTCAGACGGCAGCGGAAACTGGACGACCGGGAACGGAATAAGGACTGAACGGCCGTGGCCAATCCAATGGAACAGTTCAAGATCGAAACGATCGCCCCCCTTGCGGTGGGCGGGGTTGATCTGTCGTTCACCAACTCATCGCTGTGGATGCTCATCGCGCTGGTCGCGGTGGCGGCCTTCCTGTTCATCGGCACGGCGCGCCCGCAACTGGTGCCCGGCCGCATGCAGGCGGCGACGGAATTGATGTATGAATTCATCCGCGACATGCTGCGCGAGAATGTCGGCAAGGATGGCTTGCGCTATGCCCCGCTGATCTTTGCGCTGTTCATCTTCGTGCTGGCCTGCAACCTGCTTGGCATGGTGCCGTTCGTGCACAGCTTCACGCCGACCAGCCACATCGCCGTCACCTTCGCGCTGGCGATGATCGTGTTCATCCTGGTGGTGATCGTCGGTTTTGCCCGCCACGGCCTGCATTTCTTCAGCCTGTTCCTGCCTGAAGGCACGCCGTTGTTCGTGGCGCCGCTGGTGGCGGCGATCGAATTCCTGTCGTTCCTGTCGCGTCCGTTCACGCTGGCCATCCGGTTGTTCGCCAACATGACCGCCGGCCACGTGCTGATGAAGGTGTTCGGCGGCTTTGTCGTGTCGCTGGGCGCGGTCAACATCGGCCTGGGTGTCATCCCGCTGGGCGTCAACGTGGCGCTCACCGCGCTGGAACTGCTGATTGCCGTGGTGCAGGCCTATGTGTTCGCGTTGCTGGCCAGCATCTATCTGAACGACGCCGTCAATCTTCACTAATCAATTCAACCTCTTGCAATAAAAGGACGAACAATGGAAACTGTTGCTGCTTACAAGCTGATCGGTGCTGGCCTGGCTGCCATGGGCGCAGGCTTCGCCGCCATCGGCGTCGGCATCATCTTCGGCATGTTCCTGCAGGGTGCGCTGCGCAACCCGGCGGCCGCCGACAAGCTGGGTGCCCGCCTGATCTTCGGCTTCGCCGTGACCGAAGCTCTGGGCCTGATCGCCGCCGTCGTCGCGCTGGCGCTGGCCTTCGGTTGAGCCAGGTTGCAGCGCCCGGCCATCCGCCGGGCGCTGCCCTGATCCGTCTTTGCCTGGGGAAACCACGTGCCACAGTTTGATCCCAGCAGTTTTGCCTCGCAACTGTTCTGGTTCGGCCTGATCTTCGCGTTGCTGTATTTTGCAGTGGTGAAGCCCACCTTGCCCAAACTGGGCAAGGTGATCGACGCGCGTGATGCTCAGGTGGCCAGCGATCTCGATCGTGCCGAAGCCGCCAAGGGCCAGGCCGATGCGGTTCGCACCGCCTATGACGAAAGCATCAAGGCGGCGCAGGCTGCGGCGCAGGCCGAAGTGGCCGCAGCGAAGGATGCGGCGGCCAAGGCGGCCGATGGGCAGTTGAAGGCGCTGGCGGCGCAGTTGGATGCCGATGCCGATGCTGCGGCGGTGCGCCTGGATGCGGCGCGTACCGCTGCGCGCAGCAGCCTTGAAACCACCGTGGCCGATCTGACCGGCGATGCCGTGGCCCGCCTGACCGGGATCGAAGTCACGCCGGACGACGTGGCGGCCGCGTTGAGGACTGCATGATGCAAGCTGCTGAAACCCCCGTGGAAACCACGGCCGAAACCGTTGCGCATGGCGGCGAGGCGCATGCCGAACCGACGTTGCTTGGGCTGAATGCCGAAGGCTGGGTCTACACCGGCGTTGCCATCTTCATCGTGCTGGCCGTTGTGCTCGGCAAGGTGCCGGCCCGCATCGCCGAAGCGCTTGATGCCCGCATTGCCGGCGTGAAGAAGCAGCTTGATGAAGCTGCCGTGCTGCGTGCCGAAGCCGAAGTGCTGCTGGCCGATGCCAAGGCCCGGCAAGCCGCCGCCGTGGCCGATGCGGCCGCGATTCGGGCCCGCGCCGAAACCGAAGCCACGGAACTGGTTGCCGCCAGCCAGCTTGCGGCCAGCGAATCGATCGCCCGCCGCACCGCAGCCGCCGAATCCCGCATCGTCGCGGCCGAGCGCGCTGCCGCCGCCGAATTGAAGGCCGAAGTTGCCGTGCAGGTGACGCGCGCCGCCGCCACCATCATCGCAGCGCGCAGCGATTCGGCGCTGAAGACCCGTCTGACCGAAGACGCCATTGCCGGCCTCGAGCGCAAGCTGCATTGATCGCTGCCATTGCGCGGCCCGGCCGGGGCTGATATGCAGACGGGCATGAGCCTGTTTTTGCGACACGACCGACGAATCTGACACTGCGCCGCGTTTGGTGCAGTGCCCTTTTCGTTGTCCTGCCAGCAGAAAGCTTGTCCCCTTGATCGATATCGTGCCGCTCGTCGCCGAGCATCATCCTGCCATTGAAATTCTGCTCGATCAGCGCTTTGGCCCGGCCCGCCGCAATCGCACCGCCTATCGCCTGCGCGATGGGGCTGAGCTGCTGCCGGACTTTTCCCTTGCCGCGCTGGAGGGCGACCGGCTGATCGGCAGTCTGCAGTGCTGGCCCATCCAGGTGCGCGGGATCAGCGGCCGTCGCCAGCCCTTGATCCTGCTTGGCCCGGTGGCGGTTGCCGCCGACCGTGAAGGCCAGGGCATTGCATCGGCGCTGATGCAGGCCTGCCTCGCTGCGATCGATGCCGCCGCAGGCCCGCCGGCGCTGCTGATCGGTGATGCGCCCTTTTATGGCCGCTTCGGCTTTGCCGCCACCGCCACACGCCATTGGCAATTGCCGGGGCCGGTGGACCAGAATCGCCTGTTGCTGCGCGGCACGGCGCCTCACCTGCCGCGTCTGGCCTGGGTGGAGGCCGACACGCGCGCCGCCAAGGTTGCCTGACCGGCCGGTTTGCCTATGGAAGGCACGGTGAGTATCGAATCGCCCGCAACCCGTTTTGCCGACCTGCTGGCCCTTGCCGGCAGCGGCAGGCGCCTGCCGGTGGAACAATGGCATCCGAAGCATTGCGGCCACAGCGCCATGCGCATCGCAGCCGATGGCACCTGGTTTCACGAGGGCACGCCGATCGGCCGCCCGGAACTGGTCCGGCTGTTCGCGTCGATCCTGCGCCGCGAAGCCGATGGCAGCCATGTGCTGGTGACCCCGGCGGAAAAACTCGACATCGATGTGGAGGATGCGCCGTTCCTCGCCGTCGATGCCGACACCTTGAGCGAAGGGCAGGGGCGGCAATTGCTGTTCCGGCTGAACACCGATGATGTGGTGGTGTGCGGGCCTGATCATGCGCTGGATGTGCGGGTTCATGCCGATGGCACGCCGCGGCCCTATTTGCATGTGCGCGGCGGCCTGCTGGCGCTGGTCAATCGCGCCACTTTCTATCGGCTCGCCGATCTGGCGCTGAACGAAGCGGCCGAACCGCCCGGCCTGTGGAGCAATGGTGCGTTTTTTGCCTTTGCGCCGGCGTCGCGCTGATGCCGCTGGATCGCGTGCGCAGCCTGCTGGCGCGGCCGTTCACGCCGCAGCCGCACGGTGACTGGGATCTGATGACCGATGCGCCGCCGCCGGTCGATGGCCTGATGCCCGCTGCCGTGCTGATGGCAATCACCGATGAGGCGCAGCCGCAGTTGCTGCTGACCAAGCGCACCGCGCATCTGAAGCGCCATCCGGGCCAGGTGGCGTTTCCCGGCGGGCGCGTTGATGCCGGCGATGCCTCGATGATCGCGGCGGCGCTGCGCGAAGCCCATGAGGAAGTGGCGTTGCCGCCGGGCCAGGTCCAGGTGCTGGGCATGCTCGATCCCTATCGCACCGGCACCGGATTCCTGATCACGCCAGTGGTTGGCGTGGTGCCGCCAGGGCTGGCCTTGCGCCCGCAGCCCGATGAAGTTGCGGAGGTCTTTCACGTGCCGCTCGCCCATGCACTCGATTGCGCCAACCATCTGCGGCAAAGCGGGCAATGGCAGGGCGAGACGCGGCATTTCTGGACGATCCGCCATGATCGCCATGTCATCTGGGGCGCCACCGCCGGCATGATCGTGGCGCTGGCGCAGCGGCTGGAGCGGCTGTGAGCGCGCTGCCCGCCGTGTTGCCGGCGCAGCCGTGGACCGAAACCGCAGCCGGCACGGCGCTGCTGGAGGCGCTTGACGCCGGCACCGGCAGCACGCGGCTGGTGGGCGGCGCGGTGCGCGACGCGCTGCTGGGGATTGCGGGCGGCGATATCGATCTGGCGACGCGGTTGCCGCCGGATCAGGTGATGCAGCGGCTGAAGGCGGCGGGCCTGAAGGCGGTGCCCACCGGCATTGCGCACGGCACGGTGACAGCGGTGGGTGCAGGCCTGGTGGCAGAGGTCACCACGCTGCGCCGCGATGTGCAGAGCTTTGGCCGCCATGCCGAAGTCGCCTTCACCGATGATTGGCAGGAAGACGCCGCCCGGCGCGATTTCACCATCAATGCGCTTTATGCCGATCTGCCCGGCGGCACGCTGCATGATCTCAGCGGCGGGCTGGTCGATCTGGCGGCGCGGCGGGTGCGCTTCATCGGCGATCCGTTGCAGCGCATTGCCGAAGATCATTTGCGCATCCTGCGTTTCTTCCGGTTTTCCGCGCGGTTCGCGGCGGTGATCGATGCCGATGGGCTGGGTGCCTGCACGCTTCGGGCCAATGATCTGATGGCCTTGTCGCGCGAACGCATCGCCATGGAATTGCGCCTGCTGCTCGGCCTTCCCGATCCGGTGCCGATGCTGGCGGTGATGCAGGACGCCGGCATTTTCCGGCCGGTGCTGCCGGAACTGTCGGCCGTGCGTCTGCCGGTGCTGGCCACCACCATCGCCGCCGAGGCCACCGCCGGCGTGCCTGTGGCGTGGGAACGGCGGCTGGCGGCGCTGCTGCCGGCCAGTGACACGCGCACGGCGGCTGATGTCAGCGCGCGGCTGAAACTCTCCAACCCGCAGCGGGCGCGCATTGTCGCCGCCGTGCAGCGACCGGCGCCGCCGCCGCATCAGGCTTCGGCCTATGGCGACGGTGCCGAGGCCGTGGTCGATCGGCTGCTGATCGCCGGCCAACCCGATGCGGTGCGGCCGCTGATCGGCTGGCAGCGCCCGCGGCTGCCGGCCTCGGGCAAGGACATCATCGCGCGCGGCGTGGCACCGGGGCCGGCGGTGGCGAATCGGCTTGGCATGTTCGAACGGGCCTGGGTGGCGGCGGGGTTTCCGGATGATGCGGCGATCATAGCGGACATGCTGGACGCGGCGGCGCGCGGTTAGTCTCGCGCAACGCCCTGCCCCTTGCGGGGAGGGCGTTTGATTGATCGCAAACCGGCCTATTCCGCCCCCGGCGGCCGCCCGCGCCGCGGCCCCGGCGTGATCGCCACCTTCACGCCGCGCCGGCTCAGCGCTTCGCGCAGCAGCACTTCGATCTGGGCATTCAGGCTGCGCAAATCGGCGGCCGCCGTCCGTTCCAGCGCATCATGCAGCGCCGGATCGAGCCTGAGCGCAAAGGGCTTTTTCGCGCTCACGGCTTAATAGAGGCTGCCCGTGTTCACCACCGGCTGGGTGTCTCGCTCCCCGCACAGCACCACCAGCAGGTTGGAGACCATGGCGGCCTTGCGTTCTTCATCCAGTTCGACGACCTGGCGCTCGTTCAGCATGGCCAGTGCCATTTCGACCATGCCGACCGCGCCGGCCACCAAGGTTTCGCGCGCGGCGACCACGGCGGCGGCCTGCTGGCGGCGCAGCATGGCGCCGGCGATTTCCGGCGCATAGGCCAGATGGGTGAAGCCGCATTCATCCACCGTGATGCCGGCAACGCTCAGCCGATTGATCAGTTCGGCGCGCAGTTCGCCCGACACGCGCTCGTGGTCGCCGCGCAGCGTCACCTCCTTGTGCTCGAAATCATCATAGGGGTAGCGCGCGCCGATGGTGCGCACCGCCACCTCGACCTGCGCGGTGACGAAGCCGCGATAATCATCGACATCGAACAGCGCCTGCGCCGAATCGGTAACGCGCCACACCAATTGCGCCGCGATCTCGATCGGGTTGCCGCGCTGATCATTCACCTTGATCTGCTGCGAAATCAGATTGTTGGCCCGCAGGGAGATTTTCTTCTTGCCCATCCACGGCCAGGTCCAGCGCAGGCCGTTGACGCGATCAGTGCCCCGATAATCGCCGAAATTGGTGATGGCGGCCGCTTCGTTGGGTTGCAGGCTGTAGAAACCGCCAAGCAGGAAGGCCAGCACCACGCTGAGCCCGGCGCCGCCGAGCAGCGACATCGGATCATCGCCGATGATCCCGCCCACCATGGCAAAGGCAATGGCGACGAGCAGCATCAGCACCAGCAGCAACATCAGCAGGCCATTGCCGCCTGCGCCGTCACGTTCGCGACTGGGCTGGCGCAGTGCTTCGGTCGTCATCGCAGTCTCCATAAATACGATATCATATTTATATCGGAAATATGCCGACCGTCAAGCGGACGCCTCAATCGCCGCCATCACCACCATCACCACCATCTCCATCATCCCAGCCGCCACTGGCACCGCCGCCGCCGCCACGGCCGCCGCCGGGCTCGAAGTCGGAATCAAGGGCGGAGTCGTCGTCGCTGACCAGCCCGGCCGAATCGCTGGCATGACCGAACTTGTCCAGTTGCAGGCCGCCTGCCGGGCCGTGGTCACCCATCCACACGCCCGATCCGCCAGGATCACGGCGGCGGGGTGGTAACGGCGGGGTCGCCGGCTTGCGGCCTGGCAGCAACGCCAATCCCAGCAGCAGCATCGCCCCGCCCAGGATCAGCAGCCAGGCCATCGGGCGATCAGTCGGCCTTGCCCGTGTCCGTGATCGCAGCAGGCGGTTCAACCGGTTCGCCGGCGCTCTTCTCGAGCGCGCGGAAATTGTCGTTCTTGCGCGTGTCGGTCAGCATGATGAACACCGCGACGGCCAGCGACAACAGAATGAGGACGATCACAACCATGGCATCATTCCTGTGGCGGCGGGGTGTTGCCATTGTCGGCAGGCGGCCGCCGCCGCTTGAAGATATTGGCCGGGTCCTTGCTGAACAAATATCCGAACCACACGAACATGGCGACGTTGAGCACGCCGATGAGAATGATACCGAGCATGGTCCCTCCTTACCCGTCCGCGCGCCGGCTGGCGAGGCTTCAGGCGGTGAACTTGTTGTCGCGTGGGAAGCCGGTGGGCGGCAGCCGCCCGGCACTGGCGCGCGGGCCCTTCCAGAAATTCAGGTCCGCTTCGGTGCGGGTGCGCCCTGAGGCACCGCCCATCGGCCAGCTCAGGCCTTCGCCCATCACGAAGCTGCGCGCGTCGGCCAGCCCGCCATCCTTGTATTTCTGCAAGGCGACGCCCTGGCCCTGGCGCAGGTGGGGCAGTTCCTCCAGCGCGAACACCAGCAGCTTGCGATTGTCCCCGATCACCGCGACGGCATCGTCCTGGCCGCCGACCCAGCGCACCACCTGCAGCACGGCGCCGGCGCGTGGGCTCATGACCTGCCGGCCTTTCCGGGTTTCGGCCAGCACGTCGCCGGCCTCGATCTGAAAGCCGCGTCCATCGCTGGCGGCCAGCAGCAGCCGCCGGTCGGGCAGATGGGTGAACAGCGCCACGACGCTCGCCCCTTCGGCCAGATCGATCATCAATCGCACCGGCTCGCCAAAGCCGCGGCCGCCGGGCAGGCGATCGGGCGCCAGCGTGTAGAAGCGCCCGTCGCTGCTGGCCAGGATCAGCCGATCGGTGGTGTGGGCGTGGAAGGCAAAGGCCGCGCCGTCGCCTTCCTTGAACTTGATCGCATCAGGACTGGTCAGATCGAGATGGCCCTTCATGGCGCGCAGCCAACCCATCGCCGAACAGATGATGGTCAGCGGTTCACGGTCGATCATCGCTTCGATCGGCACGTGCCGCACCTGCGGCGCGGCGCCAATGGTGGTGCGGCGCCGGCCCAGCAGGGTGGTCGGCCCATAGGCGTCGCGCAGCGCCCGCAGATCGGCATCGAGCCGCGCCGTCTGCGCCGCCGGACTGTCGATCAAGTCGCGCAACTGGCCGGCTTCGGCCGTCAGTGCCTTGTTCTCGCGGGTGATCTCGATCTCTTCGAGCTTGCGCAGGGACCGCAGCCGCATGTTCAGGATCGCTTCGGCCTGGATATGGGTAAGATCGAACGCGGCCATCAACTCGGCGCGGGGTTCATCAGCCTCGCGGATGATGCGGATCACCTCGTCAAGGTTGAGATAGGCCTTGAGCAGGCCACCGAGCACTTCCAGCCGCGCATCGATTCGCCCCAGCCGATAGCGCGAGCGGGCGAGCAGCACATCGCGCTGGTGCACCAGCCATTTCGCCAGCACGGCGCGCAGGCCCAGCACGCCGGGCTTGCCATGATCGAGCACGTTCATGTTCAGCGGCACGCGCACTTCCAGATCGGTCAGCTTGAACAGGCTTTCCATCAGGATGTCGGCATCGACATTGCGTGATCGCGGCGTGATGACGATGCGCAACTGCTCGTCGCTTTCGTCGGCGACGTCGGCGAGGATCGGCAGCTTCTTCTCGGTGATCAGCTCGGCCAGTTGCTCGATCAACTTGCCCTTCAGCACCTGATAGGGGATCTCGCTGACGATGATCGTCCAGGTGCCGCGGCCCTGATCCTCGATGCTCCAGCGCGCGCGCAGGCGGAAACTGCCGCGCCCGGTGCGATAGGATTCGGCGATGCTGGCGGCCGGTTCGACCAGCACGCCGCCGGTGGGGAAATCCGGGCCGGTGACATGCCTCATCAATTCGGCTTCGCTGGTCTCCGGTTGCTGCAACAACGCCAGCGCCGCATCGATCACTTCGGGCGGGTTGTGCGGCGGAATGCTGGTGGCCATGCCGACGGCGATGCCGCTGGCACCATTGACCAGCAGGTTGGGGAACAGGCCGGGGAACAGCTCCGGCTCTTCCTCCTCGCCATTGTAGGTGGCGCGGAACGGCACGGCTTCCTCGTCCAGCCCATCCATCAGCCGCACGGCGGCATCGGTCAGCCGGGCTTCGGTGTAGCGCATCGCCGCGGCGTTATCGCCATCGATATTGCCGAAATTGCCCTGGCCATCCACCAGCGGCACGCGCAGCGCGAAATCCTGCGCCAATCGCACCATCGCATCATAAACCGATGCATCGCCGTGCGGGTGATATTTGCCGATGACGTCGCCGACCACGCGGGCGCATTTCTTGTACCCCTGATCCGGGTTCAGCCGCAGCAGCCGCATTGCCCACAGCAAGCGGCGGTGCACGGGCTTCAGCCCGTCGCGCAGATCCGGCAGCGATCGGGCCGTGATGGTGGACAGGGCATAGACCAGATAGCGATCGCCCAGGGCGACATCGAACTGGGCGTTGAGGATGCCGGGTTCGGCAGGATACTCTGTTTCGGGGGGCAGGCTGGCCATGCGCCTGCGTTAGCCCCCGCCCGTCGGCACCGCAAGCGGATCAGGCCAGCAGCAAGCCCACCAACCGCTGCCGCGCCGCCTGCAATCGCAGCGCGGCCGGGTGGCCGGCGAGCAATTCCCGGGCGAGAAAATGCCCGGAAAGCTTCAGGCCATCGGCCAATTGATCAGGGGTTGCCGCGCCGCCATCGCGCAGGAACGCCGGCAACGGCAACAGCCGCGCCGCCCACGGCTCGCCGGCCGCCCGGCTGACAGCCTGCCGCGATCTGGGCGACACGAACGCCAGATCGTCGTGGCTGCCGGTGGCGGCACAGCTCGACAGATCGAGCCCCAGCCCCAGGCCGGCGAGCAGCGCCAGCTCAAGGCGAACCATTGCGGCTCCGCAGGTTTGCGCATCGGCGCCGGCGCCGGCGGCTGCGAACAGCGCGGCAAACAGCGGGAACAGGCCAGGCTGGGCTTCGCCTTCGGGCAGGGTGGATGCGGCGAGCAACGCGACATATTCCACCAGCGCCAGCGCCGCGGCCCCATGCATCATCGCCATGTTGGTGGAGATCGGGTGCACGGTGGCAAAGGCGAGTTGCCCCGGCGCCCGCGTCACCAGTTCCAATGCGACGATATTGCCCAAGGCCAGCACGCCGCGCATGCGCCGCCCGCGCCCGCCCCGGATATAGGCAGCAGCAAGCCCCTGTTCTGCCGAAAGAAATCGTCCAACGTTGCCATGTTCACCATGGGGCGCCAGGGCAACCACCAGGCAAGGTTCGATGCGGAGCATGGCCAGCAGAATAGCCGGATCGCTGGAAAGCGCCATGTTCATAATCATTAATTATATATTTCGATTGCATAGGCAACGAAGGATGCGCTAGCCGAGCGGAAACGCTAATGGATTCTTAATGACTATGAACGATCGAGCCTCTGTTTTCGTGCTTCTGGTCGCGGCCAGCCTGGCAGCGCCGGCGGCTGCGACCGTGGAAGTGACCGACGCCCTCAAGGGCCTGACCAAGGAGTCGATCGGCACGACCTTCACGATCAACTACAACGGCCTGGTCGACAGCAAGCCGCAGGAAGGCCTGTCCGCATCGATGCTGTTCACGCTGAACAGTATCGCTGATACCAATCGTACCTGGAATTTCACGGTGGCGATGGCCAATCAGTCCGGATCACCGATGACGGCGGCGCGCATCACCGGCTTCGGCATGGGTTTGCAGGGCTATGACGGCAAGGGCAAGCCGATTGCCATCACCGCGGCTTCGGCTTTGCAGGCCAAGGGCGGGCCTGAAAAACCGCTGTTCGGCCAAGTGCTTGAAGAAAAAGGCCTCGGTTCCGATGTCAATGTGCCCGGCCTGGGCAAGATTGCCGATGTCTGCTTCATGGCGGGCAACGGCACGACCAACAATTGCAGTGGCGGCGGCGGTGGCGGTCTTGATATGGCCACCAAGGGCAACCCGTTTCCCGCCACCAGCCAGGTGATGACGCTGTCATTCGAAAAGGGGATCAGCAGCCTCGACCTGTTCGACTTCTTCGTGCGCTATCAGTCGCTCAGCGGCAGCAAATTCGGCAATAGCGGCGTGGGCACAGGCACGATCAACCTGGGCAGCGATCCGGTGCCGGAACCGGCGAGCTGGGCGATGTTGATCGCCGGTTTCGGGCTGGTCGGCGCCAGCCTGCGCCGCCGCCGGATGCTTGCCGCAGCCTAATCGACGAAATCCAGCCCGACCGAGCTGTACAGGCTGCGATCGTCGCCCCAATCGGGCCGCACCTTCACGTGCAGGAACAGGTGCACGGTCTTGCCGGTCAGTTCGCTGATCGCGGCGCGGGATGTGGCGCCGATATCCTTGATGCGCGCGCCGCCCTTGCCGAGCACGATGGCCTTCTGGCTGTCGCGCTCCACCACGATCTGCTGGTGGATGGCGATGCTGCCGTCGCGCCGCTCTTCCCATTTTTCGGTTTCGATGGTGGCGGCATAGGGCAGTTCGGCATGCAGTTGCTGATAGAGTTGCTCGCGGGTCAGCTCGCTGGCCATCAGGCGGGTGGTGGCATCGCTCAACTGGTCTTCGGGGAAATGCCATGGCCCCGGCGGCAGCCGGCCGGCGAGCGCGGTTTTCAGTTCGGCCACGCCATCGCCGGTGGTCGCCGACACAAAGAAGATCTCGTCGAACGGCAGCAGGGCGTTGGCAGCCTGCGCCAGCACCAGCAATTTTTCCTTCACGCTGATGTCGACCTTGTTGATCACCAGGAATTTCGGTTCCCGGCGCTTGGCCAGCGCCGCGATGATATCGGGCACTTCCCCGCGCAGGCCGGTTTTCGCGTCCACCACCAGCGCAATGACATCGGCATCGGCAGCGCCATCCCAGGCGGCCTTCACCATGGCGCGATCGAGGCGGCGGCGCGGCTGGAAAATGCCCGGCGTGTCGATCAACAGCAATTGCGTGGTGCCATCGATGGCAATGCCCATCAGCCGCTGGCGCGTCGTCTGCACCTTGGCCGACACGATCGCCACTTTCTGCCCGACCATGGCGTTGACCAAGGTGGATTTGCCGGCGTTGGGCGCGCCGACCACGGCCACCGTGCCGCAATGTGTCTCTGTCATGATTCCAGTCTCGCAAGCAGGGTGGCGGCGGCGGCCTTTTCGGCCTCCTGGCGGGAACGGCCGCTGCCGGTGGCGGGCGGCTGCCCACGCACGCTGGCTTCAACCGTGAAGATCGGCGCATGATCCGGGCCGTCGCGGCCGACCACCAGATATTCGGGCATCCCCAGCCGGCGTTTCAGCGCCCATTGCTGCAGGCTGCTCTTGGGATCATGCAGGAACGGCTGGTCTGCCGCCATCAAGGGCCCCCAGTGCCGCGCCACGATTGTGTGCGCCGCGGCCCAGCCGCCATCGATGAACACCGCCGCCACAATGGCTTCGGCCACATCGCCCAGCACATTCTCGCTGTCGGCCAGGCCCTTGCCGCGGCTGACAGGCTCCATGGCGATCAGCGGGCCGACATGCCAACTGCGCGCCACCCGCGCGTTCGCCGGGCCTTCGACCATGGCGTGCAGCCGTGCCGTCAAGCGGCCTTCGGGCTCATCATGCCGGCCATAGAGCAGGCTGGCCACCGCGCAGCCGAGCACGCGATCACCCAGAAATTCCAGCCGCTGGTAACTGCCGGCGGTCGCCCGGCTGGCGCTGCCGTGAGTGAGCGCGCGATCGATCAATGCCGGATCGGCGAAATCATGCCCCAGCACATCGCGCGCCCATTCGGCCAGGCGCGCGTGGCGATCAGCCTGGGCGGCGGCGACATCGATGCCGGAGATGAATTTTCGGGCCATGCGCGATTTTTCGTGACGGCAAGCGACGGTCCCGTCAATCCCGGTCGCAAATTCGGCCCGAATCCCCTTCCATGTCATCATCCCGAAACCGTCATGGGCTTTTTGACACTGGACTTCCCCGCCCGCCCAAGGAACACGAGGCCATGGATCATCTTGCCGCCGTTACCGCTCTGGCCGCTGCCCAGCCTGTCGATATCCTTCACCTGTTCGCCAGCGAGCCGGATCGGCTGGCGCGGCTGAGCCTGGATGTGGCCGGCATCCATGCCGATCTGTCGCGCCTCGCCCTGCCCTTGCCGATCCTCGATCACCTGTTGGCAGCGGCCGGTGCCGCCGATCTGGCCGGCTGGCGGGCGCGGCTGGTGGCGGGCGACATCGTCAACCCGTCTGAAGGCCGGCCGGCCACCCACATGGCGGAGCGTGGCACCGGCACGCCTGCGGATGTGGCCGCCGCGCGGGCCGCCGCCGCGCAGGTGGCAGCTCTGGCCGCCGAGATCCGCGCCAGCGACATTGCCGATGTCATCCATATCGGCATCGGTGGCTCGTCGCTCGGCCCGGCACTGCTGCTCGATGCGCTGGGCCGCGATGGAGATGGCCCCAATGTGCACGTGGTCAGCAACATCGATGGCGAAGCGCTGGCCCGCACGCTGGCCGCCTGCGATCCGGCGCGCACACGGCTGGCCGTGGTCTCCAAAACCTTCACCACCGCTGAAACCATGACCAATGCCGAGACGGCGCTGGCATGGTTCGAAGCGGCCGGTGTTGCCGATGCTCGGACGCAAACCATCGCCATCACCGCGCGCCCGGATCGCGCCGCCGCCTGGGGCGCTGGCACCGTGCTGCCGTTCGCGGAAAGTGTTGGCGGGCGTTATTCGCTGTGGTCGGCGGTCGGCCTGCCGCTGGCGATCCGTTGCGGGCCGGAGGCGCTGGCGAGCTTGCGCGCCGGGGCAGCCGCCATGGACACGCATTTCCTCGACGCGCCGCTCGCCGCCAATCTGCCGGTTATCGCCGGGCTGGCGGATGTGTGGGCCGCGCATGTGCAGGGCCAGCCGACACGCGGCGTGTTCTGTTATGATGATCGGCTGCGGCTGCTGCCTTCCTACCTGCAGCAACTGGAAATGGAATCGAACGGCAAATCGGTGACGCGTGATGGCGATCCGGTGGTGGGCCGCACCGCACCGATCACCTGGGGCGGCACCGGCACCGATGCCCAGCACGCGGTGTTTCAATTGCTGCACCAGGGCACGGCGATTGGCCCCATCGAATTCGTTGCGGTGCGTGAACCAGGCCACAACATGCCGGCCACCCACCATCAGCAATTGCTGGCCAACTGCTTTGCGCAGGGCGCCGCGCTGCTGAAAGGTCGCAGCTTCGAAGTCGCGCTTTCGCTGTCCGGCAATGACCCGGCGCTGGCGCGGGCGAAGACCTTCAGCGGCAACCGGCCATCATCGACGTTGCTGCTCGATCGGCTCGATCCGCACACGCTGGGCGCGCTGATCGCGCTCCATGAGCACCGGGTGTTCGTTGCCGCCGTGCTGCTCGGCATCAACCCGTTTGATCAATGGGGCGTGGAACTGGGCAAGGAAATGGCCAACGCCATGCTGGCCGGCGACGATCTGGGCTTTGATCCCTCCACCGCCGATCTGCTGGCGCGGGCGGGGCTTTAGCGTTCGGCCAGCGCCGCAGCCAGGGCAGCAGGGGCGTTGTTGATCAATGTCGTGTAATGCCCGTCGGGCCCCATGTGCAGGGTGCCGTTTGCCAGCCGCTCCACAATGTCGCGGCCCATCGCGATTGGCGCCCAGGTGTCGCGGCTGCCATGCCACAGCCGCACCGGTGACGAGATCGCCGGCAATTCATCCGACCATGGCGCCACATAGGCCATGAGATCGGCGCGATAGCCTCTGGCGTTGCCGTCCCACGCCTTCGCAAGAATGCCGGTCAGCACGGCCCGGCCCGCTGGCGTTGCGGCGAACGCCCGATCTGCACCATCCGCGCCGGCAAACAGCAGGCGTTGCAGCATGGCAGGAAAATGGCGCGCCATCCGGGCTTGCAGGCCAATCGTGAGGGCAAAGCCGGCACCATCGGCCTGCGCCGCCTTGAACACGCGGGCGCCCGCGCCCATGCCATCAAGCGCGCCGGGCCGGTCGAGCGGCCCGCCGGCCGACAGCAGGAACAAGGGGCCGGCGTCCGTGCCCAGCCGGGCGGCCACGCGCAGCGCCAGTGCGGCGCCGATCGAAAAGCCGAGCATGGGCAGCCCGGACCCGCCTTGCAGATGTGACACCAGTTCAGCAAGCCTGCCGACATGATCATCTGATCCGGCGGTGCCGGCGAGAAGCGCGCGATCGATGGCCCACAACTCCACGCCGTGCCTGATGGCCGCCGGCGCGATCAGCTCCGCCTCCAACGCGGCTCCGGGGGACCCGTGAAAATAGAGGACCGGCACGCCACCAATACGGCCAAAACGCTTGATGAAACGGCCTGGTGTGACCAAGGCCGGCCGGCTCACAACTCCCGCCAGACCCCGCCGATCAACGCCTCCACGGGCTTGAACTTCGCCTTGTAGGCCATGCGGTCACAGCCTTCGATCCAGTAGCCGAGATAGACATGCGGCATGCCGGCGCGCGCGGCGCGCACGACATGATCGAGAATGATGAAATTGCCCATGCCCGGCCGCGCGGCGCATTCGGGATCATAGAAGCTGTAGATCATCGAAAGGCCATCGGCCTGCTTGTCGGTGAGGCAGCAGCCCACCAGCCGCCCCAATTTGCCGTTCATTCCTGGTTCGCGATATTCGACCACGACGGTATCGACCGGCGATTGTTCGATCATGTCGGCAAAATCATGCAAGTCCATGGCCGCCATGCCACCGCCGGGGTGGCGCACCGCCAGATAGCGGCGCAGCAACTGCCATTGTTCGTCGGTGGCCCAGGGTTCGCAGGCGTGCACCTCCAGATCGGCGTGGCGGGCGAGCAGGCGGTGCTGGCTGCGGCCAGGCACAAAGCGCGCGGTGGGCACCCGCACCGACACGCAGGCCTGGCAGCCGTCGCAGCTCGGCCGATACACGACATTCTGGCTGCGCCGGAACCCGATTCGGCCCAGCGCTTCGGCCATGGCCTGGGCATCATCGCCCTTCAATTCGGCGAAGACCTTGCGTTCGGTGCGGCCCGGCAAATAGGGGCAAGGCGAAGGGGCGGTCACGAAAAACCGTGGAAAACGATAACTCTGGTCCGTCACGCCGCGCCTTTAGCCCTTCTGACCCCACCAAACTTGGGCTGTTCCCCATCAGCCTTAACGGTCACGCTAGCGTGCTGTTGCGCCGCTGGCCAGTGGCCTAATCCCGTTCAATCCGCTTCGATCATCCGCACATCATAACCGGCGGCGCTGAGTGCCTCCATCAGGCGGTCAAGATGATCGCGATCGCGGGTCTCGCATTCGATTTCGGCGATCAGGCCCTTGGCCGGCAGGTTGGTGAACACCCGCTGGTGATACACTTCCAGGATGTTCACCTGCTGCTGATCGAAGATGCGCGCCACTTCGAACAATTGCCCGGCGCGGTCCTTCAGGCGGATGCGCAGCCGCGCCAGCCGGCCGTGGCGCGCCAGATCGCGCAGCAGCACATTGGCCAGCAGCCGCGTATCGATGTTACCGCCGCACAGCACCAGGCCGACCTTGGCCCCGCGGAACCGCCGCGGATGCGCCAGCAAGGCGGCGAGGCCAGCGGCGCCGGCGCCTTCCACCACGGTCTTTTCGATGCCGAGCAGCAAGGATACGGCGCGTTCCAGATCGCGCTCGCCGACCAGCACGATATCATCGACCAGCGCGCGTACCACCTGGCTGGTCAAGCGGCCCGGCTGGCGCACGGCGATGCCCTCGGCCAGCGTGTCGCCATCGCACACGGACGTCTGCCCGCGCATCGCGGCATACATCGACGGGTAAAGCTCTGCCTGCACGCCGATCACGCTGATGTCGCGTGTCTGCGCCTTGGCCACGGTGGCGATCCCGGAAATCAGCCCGCCGCCGCCGATCGGCACGACCAGCGTGTCAAGCTCCGGCACATCCTCCAGCATCTCAAGGCCCACCGTGCCCTGGCCGGCCATCACGCGTGGGTCATCGAACGGGTGGACGTAAACCAGGCCCCTTTTGGCGGCCAGTTCCAGCGCATGGGTGCTGGCATCGTCATATTTCTCGCCGAACAGCACGATCTGGGCGCCGTGACCTTCGGTCTGCTGCACCTTCACGATCGGCGTGAACTGCGGCATCACGATGGTCGCCGGGATACCGAGCCGCCGCGCGTGATAGGCCAGGCCTTGCGCATGGTTGCCGGCCGATGCGGCGATCACGCCGCGCTGCCGCTCCTCGGCGGTCAGGCTGAGCAGCCGGTTCAGCGCGCCACGCTCCTTGTAGGCGGCGGTGAACTGCAGATTTTCAAACTTCAGCCACACCTCGGCGCCGGTCATCTGGCTCAGCGTTTCCGATTTCAGGCACGGCGTGCGGATCACCTGGCCGGCAATGGCCTTCGCAGCGGCGGTCACATCATCCAGGCTGATCGGCAGGCTGTCCTGCACGGCGGGTGCGGTTGCGTTCATCGCCGCTGCATAGCGCCGCAGCTTGTGCCGCGCCAGTGCCGCGCTGCACCGCATCGGGCTTGACCATTGGCGTGCTTCATGGGCAACCTGTTGTGTCCGCGTTCTGGAGTGTTGTGCATGTACCGTCATGATGTGGCCGTCGATCCGGCCGACATCGATCACATGGGTCATGTCAACAACGCGGTCTATCTGCGCTGGGTGCAGGATGCGGTGGTGGCCTATTGGCAGCACACCGCGCCGCCCGAAGCCGTCGCCAACCATCTGTGGGTCGCGCTGAACCACAATATCAATTATCGCGCGCCGGCGTTTCTGAACGATGATGTCGTCGCCAGTGTTGTCGCCGAAAGCGTGCAGGGCGCCCGCGCCTTTTTCACCACGATGTTCAAGCGCGGCGAACAGGTGATCGCCGAAGTGAAAAGCACTTGGTGCTGCATCGATGTCGCCACCATGCGCCCAGCGCGGCTGGCGCGCGATGTGGTTTCATTGTTCCTGCCAGTCTCGCAAAACGCCCCCTGATTGCGCGGTTCGCGGCGCGGCGTTAAAGCCGCGCCCATGGGCATTGAAATCGCATATCTCGGCCTCGGCGTGATGGGCGCGCCGATGGCACGGCATCTGGCCGCGGCAGGCCACAGCCTCACCGTTTACAACCGCACGCCGGCAAAGGCCGCCGCCTGGGTGGCGGCGCATGGCGGGCGCAGCGCTGCGACTCCCGCGGCCGCGGCTGATGGCGCGGATGTGGTGATCGCCTGTGTCGGTGCGGATGCCGATCTGGAGGCGGTGACGCTGGGGGCGGATGGCGCCTTTGCCGCGATGCGCGCCGGTGCGCTGTTCATCGATCACACCACGGTGTCCGCCGCCATCGCCCGCCGGCTGGCGAGCGAAGGCGACGCGCGCGGCCTGTTGGTGGTGGATGCGCCGGTGTCGGGCGGGCAGGCGGGCGCCGAAAATGGCAAGCTGACCATCATGGTCGGCGGCAGCGAGGCGGCGTTCGCAGCTGCGGAACCGGTGATGAGCGCCTATGCCTTGCGCATCGGTCACATGGGCCCGGCCGGCAGCGGCCAGCTCACCAAGATGGTCAACCAATTGTGCATCGCCGGCATTCTCGCCGGCCTGTCCGAAGGGCTGGCGCTGGGGATGAAGGCGGGCCTCGACATGGACGCGGTCGTGGACGTGATCTCCAAGGGCGCCGCGCAAAGCTGGCAGATGGACAATCGCGCCAAGACCATGACGCGAGGGTCATTTGATTTCGGCTTCGCGGTGGATTGGATGCGCAAGGATCTCGGCCTGGCGCTGGACGAGGCGAAGCGGCTGGGTGTGCCGCTGCCGACAACGGCGCTGGTCGATCAATATTATGCCGATGTGCAAGCGATGGGCGGCGCGCGGCAGGATACCAGCAGCCTGATCCGGCGGCTGGTGCGGTGAACATCCTCCATCGGCCGGCGCGCTTGCCCGCCGATGCGGCCCTGCTGATCGATCTCAATACCGAATATCTCGAGTTCGTATTTTCCGGCGTGACCGCACGCTTTCCGGTCACGCTGGCTGAAATCTTCCCCGGCGGTGACATTCGCGCCTATCTGCCGGGCGTGCTGCCCAGGATCATCGGCAATGGCCCGCCAGAAAGCCAGTTCTACGTCGTTGAACAGCAAGGTCAGCCCATCGGCATGGGCGGCATCCGCCGGGTGCGCGGTGACATCGCCGAAATGAAGCGCGTCTATATCCGCGATGTCGCCAAGGGGCAGGGGCTTGGCCGCGCGCTGGTGGAACGGCTGATGGATGACGCGCGCGGCTTTGGCTATCGCACCATGTTCCTCGATACCGCCCCCACGCTGACCACCGCGATTGCGCTGTACGAACGGCTGGGCTTTTCGCGAATTCCGCCTTATCCAGGGGTGGAAGTGCCTGAAATAATGCACGCGCATTGGGTGTTCATGGCCAAGGACCTTTGACATCCGGGGGGAAGAAGAATGAAGAAGCTGCTGCTCGTCGCCTTGCTGTCCGCCGCTGCGCCGGCATTGGCCGATACGCTCTACACCAATGCCAACGGCTACACGCTCGACGCCAAGGGGGTTCTGCACCGCTTTGCGACGCTGGTGGTGGGTGATGCCGGCCCGGACAAAGGCAAGGTGAAGGCGACTTTGCCCGCCGACGCGGCGTTGCCCGCGGGCACCCGCGTGGACATGGCCGGCGCGACGCTGTGGCCCGGCCTGATCGATGCGCATGGCCACGTGATGGGGCTGGGCGAATTGAAGCTCGTGGTCGATCTGCGCGACACGGCATCGATCCCCGAAGCGCTGGCGCGCATCAAGGCTGGCACGCCGGCCGCCGGCTGGATCCTGGGGCGCGGCTGGAACCAGGAACGCTGGTATGATGGCGGCAAGCTGATCGGCCGCTTCCCCACCGCGGCCGAGCTGGACGCGGTAACGGGAACACGGCCTGCCTGGTTCGGCCGTGTCGATGGCCACGCTGGCTGGGCCAATACCGCTGCGATGAAGGCCGCCGGGATCACCCGCGACACCAAATCCCCCGCCGGCGGCGAGATCATCCGCGATGCCGACGGCAATCCCACCGGCGTGTTCGTGGACAGAGCCCAAGCGCTGATCAGGCAGGTGATTCCCGGCGACGATGCCGCGCGGCTCGATCTTGCGCTCGAAAAATCGCTGCAAACCATGGCCGAAGTCGGCCTGACCGGCGCGCATGATGCCGGCATGGATAAATCGACCTGGGATCGCTATGTCCGCTTCGCCCAGACCGGCAAGCTGACCGCGCGCATCTATGCGATGGCGGCCGGGCCGGACAACCGCAAGGCCATCGCGCCGGGTGGCCCGATCCCGTGGGGGCATGATGATCTGATCGCCATGCAGGCGATGAAGCTGGTGTCGGATGGCGCGCTCGGCAGCCGCGGCGCCTATCTGATCGCCCCCTATGCCGACATGCCGAACACGCGCGGGCTGGACATCACCCCGGCGGGCCGGCTGAAGACTTTTATCACCGATGCCTCGAAGGATGGCTTTCAGGTCAATGTCCACGCCATCGGCGACCAGGCCAACCGATCGACGATGGACGGCTTTGCCGCCGTGCCGCTGGCCGAGCGCGTGAAGCTGCGCCACCGCAACGAGCATGCGCAGATTGTCGACATGGCCGATCTCGGCCGCTTTGCCGAATTGCAGGTCATCGCCTCCATGCAGCCCACCCACGCCACGTCGGACAAGGGCATGGCCGAAGCCCGCCTTGGCGAAGGCCGGCTGGGCGGCGCCTATGCCTGGGCACAGATCAAGAAGAGCGGCGCGCAACTGGCGCTGGGCAGCGATTTCCCGGTGGAGCCGCCCGATCCGATGTTCGGCATCCACGCCGCCGTCACCCGCCAATCGCGTGATGGCCTGCCCGCCGGCGGCTGGCGCCCGTGGGAGAAGCTCAGCCGCGAGGATGCCTTCGCCGGCTTCACCCTGTGGGCGGCGCGCGCCGGCCACAATGAAGACAAGGTCGGCACGCTGGAGCCCGGCAAATGGGCCGATTTCATCACGCTGGACCGCGATCCGTTCACCGCGCCCGAGGGCGATCTGTGGCGGATCAAGGTGACCGCGACGTGGCTGGCGGGCAAACAGGTGTTCAAGCGCAAGTGAGGCGAGGGGCACCGCCCATCCAGTGAAGATCCAGTCATGCTGAACTTGTTTCAGCATGACTGGTGCCTTTGACGTCTCTGCGCGCGGCTCCCGCCGCTTGCCCGGCAGCCCTCGTCATGTCACGCTCATCGCGCACCTGGGGAGGGCATAGCATGATGGATCTCGACATCTCGCGCCGCGCGCTGCTGGCTGGCGGGGCAGCACTCGCCGCCACACCGGCCCTGGCGCAAACCAGCGCCGCCGATCCCGCCGACGCCATCGGCCTGGCGCAGCGCATCCGCAGCGGTGGCGCCAGCGCGCGCGACGAGGTGCTCGCCGCGCTCGACCGCGCCGATGCCGCGCAGCCGCAGTTGAATTTCGCCGTGCTGATCGACCGCCCGCGCGCCATCGCCAGCCTGCCAAAGGATGAGCGCCAGCCGGCGATCCCGACCTTCATCAAGGATCTCAATGACTACAAGGGCTGGCCGACGAAGAACGGCAGCCGCGCGTTTGCCGATGTGCCGCCGGCGGCGAAGAACGAAGCCTTCGTCGATGCCTTTGCCCAGATGAACACCCTGCCGATCGGCAAGACGGCGACGCCGGAATTCGGCCTGATGTGCGTGACCGAGCCGCTCAGCCACGGCCCGACGCGCAACCCGTGGAACCCGGCCTTCTCGCCCGGCGGTTCGTCGGGCGGCAGCGCGGCGGCCGTGGCGGCCGGGGTGGTGCCGATTGCCCACGCCAATGATGGCGGCGGATCGATCCGTATTCCCGCCGCGCTGTGCGGCCTGTTCGGCTTCAAGCCCAGCCGTGGGCGCCTGGCCGGGCAGGGCAAGGCCGACGATCCCGCCGAAATCACGGTGGATCATGTGCTCACCCGCAGCGTGCGTGATGCCGCGCTCAGCATGGCGGCGCTGCAGATCCAGGGCAGCGATGGGCTGGGCGCCCCGGTGCCGCGGCTGAACGGCCCCGCCGGGGAACGGTTCCGCATCGCGGTGATCACCGCCGGCCCCGAGAACGCCCAGCCCGATGCCGAGGTGCTGGCCGGCATCGATCGCACCCGCCGCCTGCTGGCATCGATGGGCCACACGGTGATCGACGCGCCCTGGCCGATCCCGCCGGCGGAATTCGCCCGCGATTTCGTCGCCTTGTGGTCGCTGGGCGCGGCGCAGGCGGTGGGGGCCGTGCAAAAGGCCTTTGGCGCCGATGGGGTCGCCAAACTCGAACCGCTCACCCGCCATCTGGCTGGCAACGGCGCCGCCATGGCGCCCGCCGATGTGCAGGCGCTGATGGGGCGGCTGGCCACTTATCGCAATGCCTATAACGCCAGTTTCCAGGATCATGATCTGCTGCTGACGCCCGTGCTGTCCCGTCACGCTGTCCCGATCGGCTATCTGTCGCCCACACGGCCGCCGGCTGACTTGATGGCCGACATGATGCGGCTGGTCGCCTATACGCCGGTGCAGAATCTCACCGGCGCCGCCGCGATGAGCGTGCCGATCATGCAGGCCACCAACGGGCTCCCCTTGGGCATGCACTTCGCCGGCCGGCGCGGTGACGATGCCAAGCTGCTCGATCTCGCTTTCCAGTTGGAGGCCGCCGCCCCCTGGGCGCAGCGCCGGCCGCCAATATGGTTCGGAAACCGCCGCAACTGATGCCATGATGGATCGCGCCGCCCGCGCATCGGCAGGCCCGGCCGTGCCATGCCGTTACCGGCATGATGCGTGTTCACGCCCGATTGCTGCTCGGCCTGTCGGGCACCTTGGCCAATCTCCTCTGGCTGTGGAACCTTGCGCCACCGCCGCTTTAGAGCCCTGCGGGAGCGGCGAGACGCCGGCTAAGGCTGTTACCGCCCGCCGTCGCAACAGCGGGATGCGTCGAACCTTCTGACATGTGCAATCTCTACGCCCTCACCAAAGGCCAGCAGGCGCTGCGCGACCTGGCGCGCGCGCTGGAGCTGGGTCCGGAAAGCGACCGGCTCGGCAATCTGGCATCGCTGCCGGGCATCTACCCCGATGGCGAAGCGCCGATCATCCGCATGGGGAAGGCGGACGCCGAAACCCCCGGCCCGGTGCTGCAATACGCCCGCTGGGGCATGCCCAGCCCGGCCTTCGCGCTGGACGGCAAGACGGTTGATCGCGGCATCACCAACATCCGCAACACCGCCAGCCCCCACTGGCGCCGCTGGCTTTCACCCCCGCACCGCTGCCTGGTGCCGTTCACCGCCTTCGCCGAACATGTGAAGGGCAACGCCGGCTTCGTGCCGCTGTGGTTCGAAAAGGCGGCGCAAGACCCACTGGCCTGCTTCGCCGGCATCGCCACCCGCTGGACCGGGGTGCGCCGACGAGCCGAAGGCGCGGTGACGCTGACCCTGTTCGGCTTCCTCACCTGTGAGCCCAATGAAGATGTCGCCCCCCACCATCCCAAGGCGATGCCGGTGATCCTCACCGCCCCCAGCCAACAGCGCCACTGGTTGACCGCAAACTGGGCTGAAGCCGCCACCCTGCAGCGGCCACTGGCCGACGGGACGTTGCGGATGGGTGCATGACGGCAGCCGCTCAGTCCCCAGTTCGGCCAGCATCAGGTCCCTGCAGATCACCAGCGCCCCCTCAGCACCGCGTGGCGGCGTTGGCCTGAGCCATGCGGGCTTGGCCGGGGCGTGTGCGCTCCCCGGCGGCCACGCGGGAAGCGCGCTGAAGCCCCGACGGATGCAAAGTCGGTTGTTGTTGGCGTTGCGACACGCCGGTCGCTGTGGTGGACGTCAGCCATATCGGGTTGGCGGATTATGCTTGTGATCAGAACGCGGCTTTCGCGCATCGTGAATCGGCTCATGTGCCTGATTTCCCTGATTGTGGTGTCAATTGTCTGGCTGGGCAATGTCGACTTGCCGGCCGGCTGGATGGTTGTGGGCCTGCCGTTCCTGTGGATGGTGATGCAGATGCTGGCCCAGGTCCTTGCGACCCGGCTTGAGCAGCGCCATGGCAGTTTCACGATCGTCGACCTGTCCCTGCTGCAAGCCATGCATGCCGCCGACGCAGCGGGATCCCGTCTGGCCGATCCGGCGCGGGTTGCGGCCGTTTCTCCGGCCGTGACGGAGCGCCGCTTCCGGAAGGATGATTTCTTCCACAACAACGGCTGAATTCGGCCACGTCAGACGCGGCGCCGCCGTTCCTGTTCAGGGAGTTTGGTCGGGTTTGATCATCACGCGAAGTTTAGAGCGTTTTCCGACCAAGTTGGATCACCGTCATCGCCCTATCGGGCGACCCCTTCGGGGCGGGGCGGATTTGGCCCAGGGCGGCGTCCCTCGTCGGTTACGATGCAAAGAGCATCGCGCCCTCCTCGCTCCTTGCCCTGAACCAAATCCGCCGCCGTGCCGGTGACCCAGCTTGATCGGAAAACGCTCCAGGGCGGCGCGGGCGCAGGCTCGTCGGACTGCCGGCGCGTTCAGGGTCTGGCGATGACGATCCGGGATGTGGCGGTGCCGGCCTGGAGAACCCAGCCATAGGCCGCAGCCAGCCACTGCGCCATTGCGGTGATCGCCAGCGCGTCGCCATGCGCGTTGTTGCTGAGCGTCAAGCTGAGCTGCAGGGCTGAGGGGTCCGGTTCATTGCCGGCCTGGTGCTGCACGTCGAGGTGGAAGCGACCGCCGCTGTTTGTACCCAGATGTTCGGCATTTTCCTTGATCAAGGCGATCGCGATGGCTTCGAGCTCGGCGAGGAGGGGATTGAGCGCCACCGGGCAATCCGCCGGCGCAATGGACAGCGCGGCGCCAGACCGGGCCAGTGCCAGCCGGGTGAGGACCGTGATCCGTGCGGCCGCCACATCCCATTGTTCATGCGGCAGCGTCGCTAGCCGCGACGGCAGGCCGACGGACCGGAACAGTTTGTAAACCTGCGTGGCCTGTTCCAGCGCGCCGGCCATGCGCACCGATTGCCCCACGCTGAGGATGAGGTCTTCGGCGTCTTCAGCCTCGGCAGACGCGCCGGCGAAACCATGGGTCATCATGCCCAGCAGGCTGAGCGGCTGGCCGATCTCGTGCAGGAAATCCTTCAGCAGGAAGGCGTGCAGCGCCGCCAGCGGGGTGTTGACGAACGGCGGCGCGCCGGTGTTGATGGCCATTGTTCACATCCTTTCCCCGCGGGACGGTGCCCCCGCATCAAGCCTTGGTCACGCGGTCTTCGGTGCCGGCCACGGCTTCCGGCAGGTGGACCTGAAGGATCATGCCATGCGGCGCGCGCGGCAGCAGCGCGATCTGGCCCGATGCTTCGATGATGATCTGCCGGACGATGAACAGCCCCAGGCCGCTGCCGCCCGTTTCGGATTTGGAGGTATAGAACGGCTCGAACGCACTCGATGCGCCGGCCGTATCGACGCCAATCCCGTCGTCGAGCACGCTGAACGTCACCTGGCCGTCTTCGCACAGGGCCTCGAATTCGATGCGGTGTGCGTCAGGGCGGTTCTGGCTGGCGCGGGCTTCAAGAATGGCATCGATGCTGTTCTGGATGGCATTCACCATCACCTGTTCCAGCGCCACGGGGGCGATCATCACGCGCCCGCTGCTGCGCCGCCTGACATCACAGCGGATGCCATTTTCGTGCAGCAGCGTGGCCAGGAACGACACCGCCGTCTCGAACGCTTCGCTGGGATCCGATGTGACATCGCTGGCCATGCTGATCCGGCCATAATTGGCGATGCGGTCGATGATCTGTTGCGCCCGCGTCACCTGCTCGCCGATGCGCATGCTGCGTTCCTGCAGGCGGGCCATGGCGACGGGGCCATCCTGCGCCAGCAGCAGGTTGATGCTTTGTGCCGACAGCGCCATGGTGAACAGCGGCTGCTTGAGTTCGTGGCATATGGCCGAAGCCCTGCCGCCCAGATCCATCAGGCGGGCGTTGTGCAGCAGGAATTCGCGCATGCGCCTGGGCTGGCGCATGGCCACCATCACGCCCGACGACCAGGATTGCGGGCCGGCCGCCCCGCGCAGCGTGAGCATGTGCGACGCTTCGGACGGCGGCGGTTCGCGAAACTCCACCAAGGCGTCGCTGCTGCCGTCGATCTGTGCGAACAGGTTGAGATCGAAGGGGTGGACGGCCATTTCCCGCGCAATGGAACGACCGTCCAACAGCAATTGTGTGTAGCATAGCCTGGAAGCATCATGGTCATATCGGATGTCGGCCATCATCGAGAATTCGATGGTCCGCTGAAGTTCGCCAACGGCACCGGAAAGCTTTTCCCGTTCCGCCTCGTTGGATAGAAAGACGTTGTTACGCTGTATGATCGTCTGCGCCATATCCTGGAATTCGGTGATATGAACATCGGCTGGAAGCTCCAGCCTTGGTCGACCGAATTTGAAAATGAGGCTCTCCGTTGCCAGAAATTCGCGCAGAATCTGATTCTTCACGGAAAGCAGATAAGCGGAAACCAGGCAGATCATGCCGAACAGCGCTGCCATCTGCCACATGATCTTGCGCACCGTGGCTTCGATGATTGTCCCAAAATCGGCAATGCCATCAAGGCGCTTGCCGTTGATCGCCACGCTGAACGCGCCGCATGGCCTGAGGAGATCCTGCAGTTCGGCGCCGAGATCGGCCGCAAGCAGCGCCACGCCAGGGCCAGGCCGGCAGCGCCCGTGCCAGACCGTGTTGGCCAGCGCGAAGGCATCGGCGCCCGGCGGCGCAACGATCACGTCGATCCGGTCGCCGCCGTCGCCCGGGATGGCCATGCGCAGCGGCAGGCTGGCCCTGGGGTTCTCGTACAGTGTGATGGCAACCCGGTCCCGCAAGCGGGCGGGATGATCGCGGTTGATGTCGTCGAGCGTTTGGCTGGCCAGATTGACCACGAACAGGATCAGGCTGCAGAAGGCCAGGGATGTTGCACTGCGCGAAAGCTGATTGATCGACAGGGATTGGCGCAGGTTCGCCACCGGCCATTGTGTTGTCGGCGTGATGCCGCGCAGCAGCAAATCGGCGATGGCCGCCAGGAAAATGCTCCCGATTGCGCTGCGAATATACACGAAGGCCAGCGCCTGCATGTTTCCGGGTGCCGCTTCGGGCGAGATCAGGGCGATGATCAGAAACGTGATGGTGAAGAAAATGGCCGCGCCCTGCGCGAGCAGGGCACCCTGTTGCCGCAAATAATATGTGGTGATGTAAAAGCCGACGGTCGTCAGCATGGGAACCGCGGCATTGTCGCCGCCCGTGACGGCCAGGACGGCGCCCAAGGTGACCAGAAATCCGCCGCCAAAGCCGAATAACTGCCCGGACAGCAAAATCACCAGAACGGAAAGCTGGATGCTGACATGGCCAATGGCAATGGGATTGGCTGTGGAGAGGGTGAAGGCGAGCAGAAAGCCGATGGGCACCAGAATGAGGGCCGCCACGCGCTTGCTGGCCAACGGCCGGGCCATCATTGCGGCGGCCCCCCACCCAGAATCCGCTGCAGCTCTGCAAGCAGCCTGGCCATGTCCAGCGGCTTGGCCATGACGGGGTAGGCAAGGCTGTTGTTGCTGATCGGCATCTCGCCCGACATGAAGATGCAGGACAAGTGTCGATCCCGCAGAACCGGGTCGGTTTTCATGGCGTCCACAAGTTCAAAACCGGAATGTCCCGGCAGGCGGACGTCGCTGATGATGACCTCAATTGTTTCATGTCGTTTCAATGTCGCGATGCCTTCATCAAGTGTCGCGGCACCGATGGCGGAAAAGCCAAGAAGTTCAAGCATGACGACAAACTCTTCGACAATATCGTCGAAGTCATCTATTATCAGTATTTGAAAAACTGCCATGTATAATGTTTCTTGCTACTTGTTAACGTATCGATATCCTGCCGGCCATCGTGGATACTAAGCTGCGCGTCTCGTTTTGCGCCTGAACCTAATTACGGTCAACTCTGGTGGCATGTTGGTTTCCGCCCGTGTGCCTTTGCCGCGCCGCCGGCAGCCGCCGATCCAACGCCAGCCGGCCGCGCTCTGGGCTGGCAGGGCAGCCCCCGGATAAGGCCTACGGGACGAACGAAATGTGGTTGCAGGCAGGGGCTCGCCCGTCCGGCAGGACCACGACAAGGCGCGGCACGATCGCCGCCCGCGATCAGCGTGATCTGGCCGCCAACCTGTCCAAACAGGCCGAAATACCTCAAACTTTGGTATGAAATCGGCCCATGCACCGCGTAGAAATACGGTGTTAAAATGCCGGAACAGTGCAAAGTTGCGGCAACTATCCTTGAGCAGCCACCGATTCTTGATGGATCAGGACCCGGCCGGACGCGCCACATTCGTCAAGGAATGGGTCGCACGGCAGGGGGGTCGGGGCGTGGCATGAGTGACTACCGGATGATTTCGGCGCTGGACGGCGGCGCCGCGTCGAGCGTGATCAATTATCGCGCCCTCACCAATCGCAGCCTGGACGGGGGCTCGTTTCCAAGCGGCGGCGCCAGGGTCGCGCCGGATGCGTTCAGCCCGGCCATGCTGAAATTGACGGGTGACGAGCAGGCCGATCGCGCCGCTTTCATTGCGTTCCGATGGAACGTTGGTCTCGTTTCCCACGGCAGCGCTTCCGTTCTGTACATTCTGCTTGTGCAAAATGGGGAACCGCTGAACCGGAAGCAGTTGGCAGACCGGTTGCAACTGACCGAGAATTCCATCAACGTATACGTCAGTGGCCTGCGCACCGAGCTTTTGCGCCATGACCTTGATGACGTGATCGAGACGGTGCGGTTGAGAGGCTATCGTATCAATGGGCGCAACGCGGCCCGCGTTGCCGAGCGGCTGGATCTGGCCGCGTTCGCCACGTCGTCCGCGACGGCTGCCAATCTTTCTGCGTCCGGCCATGACTGAGAAGCCTCATTAAGAAGCCAAGGAGTTGATGAACGTTCCGCTGATTGAGTTGGTTGGCGCTTGTCTGCACCAGCCTGTCCGCATCGATACCGCAGCGTGTCTGGTTGGTTCGCGCCTGGATGTGGTTGCGCATTGGGTTCCCGGCCCATGATCTTCCCTTGTTCGGTCCGAGACCATGCCTTGGTCCTGGGCGATGGCGTTGCCGTCTGCCCATGCGTGGTTGGCATGTGTCTGCCAAACCTGAATTTTCCGTCGAGAGGCCCGTGATGCGTCAAATGCCGATGACCTCTGCGAAATGGCAGTCAGATGAGCATGAATTTGGCGTCATCCTGGTTGTCGACGACGATGAAGCCTGGGTGGATGCCTGCTGCGCGATGCTGGCGGACCTGGGCTATCGGTCCGTCCGGGCCCACACCATCCCGGAGGCATTCGCCCAACTGGCCAATCATAATGTCATCACCGTCATCGTTGATTACAAGATGCCGGGCGGCGACGGCATCAGCCTGATCTACGCCCTGACGGGGCGCAGCGCTGTCCGCCGCCGCAAGATTTTCTTCATCCTGGCAACGGCTTATCCCACTCTTGATGTCGCCGTGAGTGCCATCCGCGCGTCGGTCGTCGATCTGCTGGAAAAGCCGTTCACGGCGTCGGCGCTGAACGCCACGCTGCTGCGCATTTCCGCGATGGCGGCTGAAGCCAGCCCGGTGGATTCGGTCGCCAGCCAGTTGAGTGCGATGAGCAGCGAGATGCAGCGCATCACCGCGCTGTTCGAAACCAACACGTCCGCGAAGGAAACCGGCGGATATCATTATGGCCGCAATGACATCGAGGTCGATGCGACGCTGGTGAAAAAGCTCATCCGCGCCGAACATTCGCGGTCACGGGTGATCGGCGGCAAGCTGCTGGGCGATCCGGCATGGAACATTCTGCTTGATCTGCTGCTGGCGGCGCTGGAACGGCGCAAGGTTGCGGTTTCAAGTGCCTGCATCGTGGCCGGCGTCGCCACGACGACCGCGTTGCGGCTGGTCAACCGCATGGTGGAAGATGGCGTGTTGCTGCGCATGCCGGACGAGAATGACGGGCGCCGCGACTTTCTGCAGATCCGGCCGGACGTGCAGGCGGCCTTGATCAGCTATCTGCTCGATCTGTCGCGGCTGTAACCGGCCGCCGTGCCGGTCTGGTGGGTGCCAGGCCGCAGGTGCACCCACGCGCCGACGGGCGTCACCGGGCTTGCGTGGCATCCAAGGGTTGATCCTGGGATCGGGGCCGCACGTTCATGCCGCTGTCCAGCCCAACCCGAATGGCGTCGGCAATCGTGTCCGCGCCCAGGCGTTCCATCATCTTCTTGCGATGTGACTCAACCGTGCGGCAACTGATGCCCAGCCGTTTGGCGATGGCCTGGTTGCGCTCGCCGGACATCAGTCCGCTCAGGATCTCGCGCTGCCGCACGGTGAGCAACTGGGTCTGCTGCGCTGCAGCAGCCTTGTGGGTTGAATCCCTCGTGGTCTGCAGCAAAGCCAGATAGGCTTCGTGCAATGCCGAGCAGATCTCGATGGGCTTGAATGGGCGGGGCAGATAATGAAGCGCACCGGCACGCATCGCGTCGACCGCCAATCGCACACTTGGGTCCGCACTGCAGCCAATCGGCACATGCAGATAACGCTGTGCCTTGAGTTGCGCGATCAGATCGATGCCGGAATGATCCATGCTTTTCAGCTCGATGATGGCGACGCCGCAATCAAGAACATGGCTTACAGGCGTGAACGTCTGCACAGAATCGAACACGACCGCTTCAAAGCCGGAATGGCTGACAATCGCTGCCAGTTCGCCGGCGTTGATTGTTTCGCTGCCGATAATATAGGCCAGTCGCTTCATCGATCTTGCAGCATTTCACACATGGTCGAACGGCACTTGGTCGGGGGGATAGACGCCAGTGGCCGCTTTTCGCCCCAATCCTGTGCAAGAGCACGGATGGCTGGCCCGAGGAGCCTCTGACGACAGGCGAAATTTGTATCTCCCAACCCGGGTCCTGCTGCAAGCCCAACCAAACTGGTAGCCGCATTGGTTTTGCCAGTGTTCCGCGCGATATTCGCCACGTTCGCACAAATTTCTCATGTGCTGAAACGCCAATCTTGCCGACAAAATTGGCCTGAGCTTTTTTTGAAAAAAATCACCTGGAATCAAAGCAAGTCAAAAACATCTCAATTATTATATCTAATTTCCGAACATTGGATACGCGAATTGCCAGAATGCACGCAAGAAATTTGCAAGAACGTTCGTACCGATTTCCAGGAAGCCGATCCGCCGCCGCTGTTACATCTGGTCTGGAAACGGGCAGCCATGTTCTACGCATTGCCAAGGGCCAAGGGCCAAGGGTCAAGGCGCCGGCAGCGCAGGCTGCGCGGCCTTGCCGAAACGGCCTGTCGCGCATGCTGGCCTCGAATCGGGATGCCGGACATGGCCGGATCTGTTGCACCGCACCATTGAACGCGCAGCTCGGCGCCCGTCTGGCGACGAAATGACGCGTTCGGTGCCAACCGCCTTGAAAAGTTCAAATTTCGCCGAAGCCCGCCGCGCATTGCTTTTGCAAGAAGGGTTTAGCCGCGCCGGCTGCCCCCTGGTCAGGGCGAGGCTGCGGCTGAAGCCCGCCAGAGCCGAATTACATTCAGGATATCGGCAAAAGTTGCCGACGTAAGCGTTTGAGCTTTCCTGACAATCAAGGGAGGGAGGCGGCTCGAATTGTATTTGGCAGGAAGTTTGTGAAGCCAATTTGGCAAAAGGTTCGATCGAAGACCCCCTTCTGGCGGCGCGCCGGACGGGGTGCGGAGACCTTTGCCTTTTTCCTGGCGGTTTTTGCCCAGGCAAAACTGGCTGCGGCACAGGATTATGATGCCGAAAAACTGGCCGCGGTCCTTGCACACCAAGCCGAACTGGCACCGCAAGAGCAGACCCTGCTCAAGATCGCGTTGCTGCTTGCGCGGCCCGATTTGCTGGGCAAACAGGCCGACGATGTTCGGTCCTGGCTGACCCAGGAAAAGCTGGAAGCGCTGGGCCTTTCTGCGGCTGATGCCGATGAACTGCTGCATCTGGAAACAGCGCAACTGCTGGATCGGCTCAAGCAATTGTTTGAGCCCAAGATCAAGGCGCTGTTCGCGTCGCTCGACCGTCAGGTGGCGAAGTGGACCGAGCAGCACGAAGCGGCCGGCGCCGCAAAGCACAAGCCCGGCGACCATGAAGATGGTGGTGACGGCGGGTTCGGCACCCAGGAGCTGGCGATCGCTCTGGGCGCCATCGGTCTCCCGCTCGCTGCCGTGTTTGCTGGCGGCTCCGACAATCCGGGTAGCACCAACTTGGCGCCCACGGCGGCCAGCGATGCGGTCTCGCTGAACGAGGACAGCGCGGTCACGTTCAGTGTTACCGCCAACGACAGCGATCCCAATGGCGATGCCCTGGCCGTCACCGCCATCAATGGCGCGGCGATCATTGCCGGCACGCCGGTGACGCTGGCGGGCGTCGGCACCGTCACGCTCAACGCCGATGGCACACTGACCTTCAAGCCGTTGGCCAATTATTTCGGCACACCCAGCTTTGCCTATACCATCAGTGACGGGAAGGGCGGGCTGGCCACCGGTACCGTCAATCTGACGGTGGCCGCGGTGAACGATGCGCCCGTGGTCTCTGCGGCCATTGCGGATCAGGCGAGTGCCGAGGACGCGGCGTGGAGCT
>NZ_JBBATQ010000009.1:0-1722 GCF_040398665.1 Sandarakinorhabdus sp. | reverse complement strand
CCAGCGTTTCAGACACGTTCGTGCTGAACGTGACTGCGGTGAACGACGCGCCTGTGGTCTCTGCGGCCATTGCGGATCAGGCGAGTGCCGAGGACGCGGCGTGGAGCTATCAGGTTCCTGCTGGCGCGTTCAGCGATGTTGATGGCGACGCGTTGGCCTATAGCGCCACGCTTGGTGACGGTTCGGCGCTGCCTTCGTGGCTGACGTTTGATGCGGCAACCCGCACGTTCTCGGGCACACCGCCGGCGAATTTTGTCGGAACGCTCGACCTGAAGGTCACGGCATCTGACGGCCGCGCCAGCGTTTCAGACACGTTCGTGCTGAACGTGACTGCGGTGAACGACGCGCCTGTCAATACAGTCCCGGCCCCTTCCCAGGTTCTGGCCGGCGCTGACCTGCGGCTGTCTGGCATTTCGGTGGCCGATGTTGACGCCGGCAATGCGCCTTTCACCGTCAAGCTGGAGCTCGACGGGAATGGCGTGCTGTCGTTCGGCAGCATCCCCAGCGGCATCAGCGTCACCGGCAACGGCACGGCAACGCTGGTGCTCAATGGCCCGCTCAGCGCCATCAACGACCTGCTGGCCACGCTCGACTTCCGATCCGACATCAGTTTTGTCGGGCAGATCAACGTCAAGGTCACGTCCACCGACGGCTTGCTCACCGACGTCGACAGCTTCGCCATCTCGGTGGCCAGGCTGCAAACCGGCACCGTCATCGATGGCTATGTCTCCGGCGCCACCGTGTTCGTCGATGTCAATGGTAACGGTGTGCTCGACGTTGGCGTGCCAGGCGAGCTAGACGAGCCATCGTCAGTCACCGGCGACGATGGCCGCTTCTCGTTCCCGTCCGTATATGTCGGCAAGTTGGTCGCCTTTGGCGGTGTGAACACCGATACGGGCTTGCCCAACACGATTGTGATGACGGCGCCGAGTGGCGCGGAGATCATCAGCCCACTGACCACGCTGGTGCAGGAACTGGTCGACCTCGGCAAGACTGTCGAGCAAGCGAACGCGATCGTTGTTGCAGCCGTTGGGCTGCCTGCTGACCTTGATCTGACCAAGTACGACATGCAGGGGCAGCCGGATGGCGATCCGGTCGCGTTGATCGCGCAAAAGGCAGCGACCCAGATCGTCACGCTGCTCAACGAATTGAAGGAAGCGGCTGGCATCACGCCGGCCGACGCAGCCGCGTTCGAAGCCAAGCTGATCGAAAACATCGCGGAAGAAATGTTGAATGGCGGTCAGGTCAACCTGGCCGACTCTGACACGCTGGAATCGCTGACCAGCAACCTGGACATTCCGGACGAGGCGCTCGCCACCGGGCTGGAACAGGCCGCAAACGCCAACCAAGCCATCGCCGACGCCACGTCGCTGGCTGAAATCGTCGAAGTGATCCTTGCCAACGCTGGTGGCACGGGTGGAACCGGCGGCACGGGTGGTACCGGCGGTACGGGTGGTACCGGCGGGACGGGTGGCACCGGCGGCACTGGCTCTACGGGTGGCACGGGCGAGACCGGTGGTACGGGTGGCACGGGCGAGACCGGTGGCACCGGCGGTACGGGTGGCACGGGCGAAACTGGTGGCACGGGTGGCACCGGTGGCACGGGCGAAACGGGTGGCACGGGCGAAACGGGTGGCACCGGCGGTACGGGTGGCACGGGCGAAACGGGTGGCACGGGCGAAACGGGTGGCACGGGCGAAACGGGTGGCACCGGCGGTACGG
>NZ_JBBATQ010000008.1:0-149086 GCF_040398665.1 Sandarakinorhabdus sp. | reverse complement strand
TCCCGGGCATGGGCGACCGCATTCCGCTTCGCGTCGGGCGTCACCATTTTTTTGATGAGATGTCTTTCAACACCGCGATGTCCAGCATCGCCTCGGCCAGCAGCTTCTTCAGCTTGGCGTTCTCGTCCTCCAGCGACCGCAGCCGCTTGGCCTCAGAGACCTCCAGCCCGCCGTACTTGGCCTTCCATTTGTAGAACGTCGCACCGCTAACGCCGTGCCGCCGGCAGACCTCGGCTGTCGCCATGCCTGCTTCCTGCTCCTTCACGATCGCGATGATCTGCTCGTCTGAAAACCTGCTCCGTTTCATTCGTCCGTCTCCTCGAGAAACGGACTCTACCCAAAAATGGCACCAATTCAGGGGTGCACGTCACAGTGTCGACAGGCTCCTGTTCATGAACCCCGTCGAGATTGAAGAAACCGTGTCCACCTTTGGGTTGGAGCCGTTTGACCGGTCTGCGTTTCAGTTTCGGTTCCTCGTCGAGTGGTTAGATCATCAGAATGGGGGTTGAGATAACTGGAATGCGGTGGCTTATCGTCCATCTAGCAAAAAAGGCTTCAGGCAGGGGTGGACCGCATGACGGAATTGGTTGCAGCGCTGATCGAATTTCTGCAGGTGGTTTTTACCGTGGAAACGGCGTTTGTTTTCGGTGTGGGGATCATCGGCGCAGCTGTGGCCCTGGGGCTCCGAGCGAACAACCGAATAAAACCTCTGTTAGACATTTTCGAACAGGCAAACAAAGCCCTTGAGCCGATCCGTTCTGCCAAGGACGATGAAGCCAAGTCTGCCTTGCGAGCTCAGTATCAGGATATCGCGAAGATAGCGCATGGGGCGGAGAATGGCGGCTTCCAACGTGCATGGGTCGAGTTCGAGGAGTGCATTGTCGACCCTCAAGCTGAGCGGCTCAAAAACACGGTTCGACCCGATGAGTTTTTCGCACCGTTGGCGGACCAGTCGAGAGGCCTCTTGCTCTGGGCCAATTTGGCCGTCGCGGTCGGATTAGTCTTGACCTTTCTCGGGATCATTGCAGCACTTGGCAATACCTCGGCAGCACTTAAAGCTGCTGGTACGGCAAACTCGATGCAGGAGGCTCTTCGCACGCTTTTGAGCGTTACTGCGGCCAAATTTCTTACGTCTGCTGCTGGTGTGATCGCTTCTGTAATCCTGCGTTACTGGGATGATACCATTCAGCGCCAGCTACGCTCAGCTGTCAGCAATTTCACCGATACGCTCGAGAAGGGGCTGGTTTATCTGCCTGCGCAGACCGTTGCCGTTGCTCAGGAAAAGCACCTTGAGCAAATGGCAACTGCTCAGAGCAAGCTTGCCAATGAGTTGGCTGTCGCTATTGCCGACAAACTTACCGACAAATTTCAACCGATGGTCACCGTGCTGGGCGAGATCAAAGGGTCCATCGAGGGGCTTTCCAAAGATCTCACCAGCGGCGTAAGTGACTCAATCAATGAGACGCTTAGCCAAACGGCTGGTAAGGAAATGCAAGCGTTGGCCGCTGCATTGGCCGTAATGGGCGAGCATCTCGGTGGGATCCCCAAGCAGCTTAGCGATAGTGCTGATGATGCCAACCGCCGCATCCTTGAAGCTGCTCAGCTGTTCAAAGACGCCAGCGAAACGATGGCGTCGTCGTTTGATGCATTGCAGTCTCGTATCACCCAGACAGGCGACGCATATGCTGCGCAACAGAAGCAGGTGCGTGAGCAACTTAAGGAAGACTTTGCCGGTGCTGGTACTGCATTCGGTGATGGAGCGCGCCAAAATGGCGAAGCGATGCGGGCTGCTGGCGTTGAGATGAAGACACTGATTGGCTCGCTCGGCTCTACGCTTGAAGCGCTTCAAAAACAGATTGCCGAACAGGCGTCACGCAACGCAGACGAAAGTAAGGAGGCCACAGATCGCTCGCGTCAGGCGCTCGAGGAAGCCTCGAAAGCCGCCGCTGAGTCTCTTGCCGCCGCGGCAGCCAAGCTGGCTGAAGACATTCGTAGTGTATCCAACACACTAGACCAAGGTGCAAAAAACAATACGAAGCTTATCGATCAGGCAGGTGCGGACATGCAAGGCTTGATGGTGAAGGTTGGCGATACACTCACTACCATTCAGCAGCAGATGGCAGATCAGGTCGACCAAAACGCAAAGGAAAGTACCGCGTCCGCTGACCGCACGCGCAAAGAATTGGAGGATATTCTCCGTAAAGCGGGGGCCGATATGGCCAACGCTGCGACAAAGGGAGCCGAGGCCGCAGCCAAAGCGTCGGCTGACACGGTTGAGGCACTGTTTGCCGACTTCGCAAAGCGTTTCGACGACAGTGCCCGCAAACTGACGGTTGGCATCACTGACAGCTCTGAGAAGCTTGTTGGTTTCGGGGGCAACATGGAGCGAGCAACGCTCAATGCGAGTCGTCAGGCCGACAGAATGGCGGAGACAACGATAGCTACTGAGCGTCTGAGCGGACAGCTTACGGTTGCCGCAAACGATGCCACCATCCGATTTGGCAAGGCCGCTAACGCGCTTGTTGAAGCATCTGAGCCCGTGCGAGAGGCAACCGATGCCATAGCCGAAAGCGTTGCAGAAGTTCGCCAGGCCATCACAGCGCAGCAAGTGGCAAACCAACAGCAAGTTGACATAATGCGCCGCATGGCGACCGATTTGGAGGCAGTGGGAACCGCTGCCCGAACGACGTTCGCTGATTACCAAGATCGATTTGTCGAGGTAGACGAGTCGCTGGCTGGAGCGGTCTCGGCGCTGGCCAATGCGGCCACCGATGTTTCCGAAAGGCTTAGTGGCTATTCGACCATGGTCGATGCCAATCTGGGCAACGCGGTGAACAAGTTGACCGGTGCGGTGGACCTGCTGGTGGATCTCGCTGAACCACTTGAAAAGGCCGCAGCTGTCGCGCGGGGGGCCTGATAGATGGCTCGCCTTAGCCGAAGGGCATCGGCCCACCACGAAGAAGATGAAGGCTATTTTGTCAGTATGTCGGATATGCTGACTGGTTTGCTTTTTGTCTTCATTATCTTGCTTCTCTATTTCGCGTTCCAATTCCGACAAACGACGCAAGAGCTGACCGGTGCTAACCAAGCACGCAAAGAGCTTTTGGAAGAGTTGCAGCGTCGGCTCGACCGTGAGGGCCTTCCAGTCGAGATTGATTGGGTGACGGGTGTGTTGCGCTTGCCCGACGCCGTGCTCTTCGACAGCGGAAATGCGGATTTGTCTGATAGCGGGGTTAAGGCTGTCGCGAAGGTGGCCAACGTCATGGCGGCCGTGATGCCCTGCTACACCGAAGACCATCCGCGGTTGAAGTGTCGCTTGGCAGCCAAGAGCCCCTACCGCATCGATGCTCTGTTCATCGAGGGCCATACGGATAAGCAACTCTTGATACGCGGCGGCCGCGATACGAACATCGATCTGTCAGCAAGTCGCGCGATCAACACTTATCTTGCGCTGATAGGCAAGCAGCCGGATCTCGATGGACTGCAAACACAGTACCGCGGCCTCGGCAGCAAAAGTGGTCGCTTGGTCCCGATCTTGTCAGTTAGCGGCTACGGCTTGAACCGCACTATCCCGGGCTATGACAGCTTCAGCGCAGCTGACCTGAGCAAGAACCGCCGTATCGACTTGCGTTTCCTGATGGTGACGCCGGATCCTGAAAGCGCAAGGAACATGCTGCTACAATGACTGCTCTGCGCGATGCAATCCGGCAACTTCATACCGTAGCAGGCGCCTTGCCAAGGATGCCTGATACACCTGTGCATACGGGGCAGGCGTCGCGACGCTTGGAAAAGTGGGAGGCCTCCAGAATGATGTCAGACCCCGAAGTAGATGCGGAACTACTTCGCCGTGTTCGCCCGGCCGATCCCGAAAGCCTATCCAATCGCGATGTGAGGCAGTCGCTACCGCCGGCTTGGCGCTGGGTTGACCGTTCGGAGAGCAGCGATGCCGAATGGTTGACCCGACTTACTCTCGACGCCGTTAAACGCCAGAGCCGGCAGATCGATCGTGCGTTGGTGATGACGTGGTTAGACCTCTTTCCCAACGAGCAAGGCGCGGAGATACTCGCTCAAGCGGCCGGCACCGCCGCTGAGCGGCATGATTGGCCCTATAGGTCAGCTGGGCGCGAATTTCAGTTATGGGATCGCCACGAGGGCGCCCTACGCGTGGGCAAAGAACTGCTCGAGGCGACGGAACCGGACACTGTACTCCGGCGGGCCAGCCTTCACGCAGGGGTGTACAGCGGAAATCTGGTCCAATCCGCATTGGAAAGCGTCTGCGGTGTGGTGGCGGACAGTAAGCTGGTCGCTGCAGCCGGAAATTGTGAACATTTGTTAGGGTTATTGGAACGTATGGGCGACGCCGCCGTGTCCACTCGGACCCGGCCGTTGCTGGTGCGCGCTCTGCTCAGGCCGTGGATTAAGGCTGCCCCGGATAATGAGCTGCGTGTGCGTATCCAGCGTTTTGCCCTTAAACAGTATGGTGACCCCCGTTTTGATGGATCGAAGTGGGCGCAATTCTTTGCTGACCTCAAGGCGCTCGGGTACAAGCAGGACACCGAGGCACTCAAAACTATCGTTCTGCAGTGGCTGAACCGAGCGGCGTTTGAGATTTTTTTCAAGCTAATCGGGCAAAGCACCTCAGACCCCATCCAGTGGGCCGCTCGTGAGGAATTCTGGCGACACTATCTCGAAACCAATCATATTAAGCGTGCCTATTTCATGTTGGGCACGGACGCCGAGCGCCGGGCGCGGCCGCATTGGCAGAAGTTGCAAGAGGCTGGTGGTTACGGCCTGATTGATACGGGTGCCGATCCCGACCATTCAGCCTTTTTGATGGAAATTGGCGATATCGTCATTGCCGAATGGACCCACTCTGGGAGTTGTTGCTTTTGGAAGCCAGACGCCGTGCATCGCCCTGTATTTGGGTTGCGCCGATATGACGGCGGCCTGATGCGGAACACGGATCGTATGAGCGGGGCTGCCGCGCGGCAGGCAACCAAACTGGGCGGAGATCCCCTCTGGATTGCGTTGGCGCACACGCCGCAGCGTTTGAGGACAACGCGCGGCTGGCATGCGAAATTTGCCCGTCAAATTCGCGATTGGACGAGCATCCGCTGGACGGAGGCCGAGTGGTGAGCACGGCATTTGTCGCAGTCTTTACCCCAGAGGGCGGCGCTCGTATCCAATTGCAACAGCTGATCAAGGGCAGCGGCTTCTTCCAAAGGGAGAGGACTGCAGCGCTGGAAACTACGAAATGGCCCGATCTTGAACCAACGGGTGCGGCTGTGTCTCTTCTTGACCTCGCCGCTAGGGGTTTGGCGGATGATGACGGTGTAAGCCTGACATTGCCGCCATCAACGGTTGCCGCGCTGCCCGAGACCATCGCCATCCCCGCGGGTCTGCCACCAGCGGCGCCGATTGTGCTTTCATTGCAGGGCCGGGGTCTAATTGTCGAAGATAGTTTTGCCGTTGAGACGCGTTGGGCGCGTACAAATGGATCAAGGATCGCAGTTGATGTGTGTGGCGCGCGGGTTCGGTTAAACGGCGCCGACTATCGCCTGCCTGAGCCACTGTTCAGTCTCTACCGTGCAGCACGTGCGGTCAATCAGCCCAAAGAATTATCGGCCCGTCAGGCTGCCTTTGCCGAGCTACGGCAGATGCTAGAGCAGCATGCCGATCAGGCTATCCTTGATGGCATTCTAACCGAAACTCGCATTGCCTTTGCTGGTAACTTCTCGCTCTCTCTCGACGGTAGCCAGTTTGACCCTGTGCTGTTCGGGCCCCGCATCGGTGAAGCCGTTGAAGCTGGGCAAACGATCGACGAAAGTGCGGATAATCTGCTGACCCCAGAGCAGCAGGCGGCATTCGCGCGGCAATTTCGTGTCCGGCGTGGGAAATCGTCTTCTTACCTTCTGCAAGACGGTACAATCCTGTTCCTGGATCCATCACTGGCGCGTGCGTTAACAGTCGTAGGGGAACAGCAGACTGCGCCTGAGTCCCAGCGTCGCCAGTTTGCTGCCTCACCCCGGCGTGTGATTGCCGAGGCGCTTGGCGAACCACCGGAACTGCTGGAGTCACTGTTTATCGAAACGGCTCAGTACTCGGAGCGCGTGACTGGGATCGACCCATGGCGACAGCCGGTGCTACCTTGGATCAAACCCAAACCAAACACATGGCTGCCGGACCGTTTTGGTATTGTCGTTGGCGATCCCCCTGTTCACGTTGAGATCTTGCCGTCCGAACTTAATGCCGCTCTTCAAAAAATGGAGGCGGCCGCGGCGGCTGGGCAGACAACGGTAGCGATCGGTGGAGTAGCAGTGCCAGCATCGCCGGCCGCCATTGCTGCGCTTACGAACCTTGCATCGCTTCTGCCACCGCCGGGCAGTGACCCCGTGCCGCCGTCGGTGCCGCCTCCCGAAATCGCAAATAAGCTATTTCTGCAGATCAAAGACAATCTTGAGGAGGTCTCCTACGCACCGCTGGCACGCGTTGACGCTGCACCTGCGCCGCCCGTGATACTGCCAGCGGGAGTAAAAACCATCTTGAAGCCCCATCAGGTAGAAGGTTTCAAATGGCTTGCCACCGCGTGGCGCAGTCAACGACCCGGCGTTTTGCTTGCTGATGACATGGGCTTAGGTAAAACCCTGCAAGCGCTGACATTCTTCTGCTGGTTGCGTGAGCAGGGCGTTCGCGCTCCGATCCTCATCGTGGCGCCGACTGGGCTGTTGGCCAACTGGCAGGCTGAGATCGACCGGCACCTTGTTGCGGGCTTCCTGGGTCCCGTTCTGCGTGCCTACGGTAACACGCTCAAGGCACATCGAGAGGGTAATGGAACCGACACCAGCATCGGGACTGCGCGATTGAACACGGCGGATTGGCGTGACGCTGGCGTTGTTCTAACCACTTATGAAACCATGCGAGATTATCACATCAGCATGGCTCGGGTTGAGTTTGCAGTCATAGCGTATGACGAAGCACAGCGACTAAAAAACCCGGCTGCCCAAATTACGCGTGCGGCCAAGACGTTGCGCGCCCGTTTCTCGATTGCGATGACTGGTACGCCGGTCGAAAATCGCCTGCAGGACCTTTGGTCCATTGCCGACGTCATGCAGCCCAGTATGCTTGGGTCAAGCAAAGCGTTCGAAATGCGATACGGTCAGGCTGATAATGACCGGCTCCGCGAGTTAAACGCACAGCTCACAACGGGGACTCCACCGTGGCCAGCTTTCATGATCCGGAGAATGAAGGCCGACCACGTTGAAGGACTGCCGGCAAAGAAGGAAGTAGAACGACCCGTTCATATGCCTGCGCGGCAGGCTGCGGCATATGCGCAGGCCGTTCAGCGCGCGCAGCTGCTGAAGGGCACCGGCAGCCGTGAAGCCATCCTCGAAACACTGGGGCGTTTGCGGGCAATTTCTTTGGCCCCAGAGCTTCCCACGATCGGGCCGGCATTCGCAGAAAACTCCGCCAGATTGCAAGCATGTATTGCAATACTTGATGAAGTGAAGGCTCGGTGCGAAAAGGCACTGATATTCTGCGAGTCACTGGAGCTCCAACCTCGTCTTGCAGCTGAATTGCGTCGGCGATACGGGCTGATCCGACCGGTGCTCTGTATCTCGGGAGAGGTGGCCGGGGACGCGCGCCAGCGTTTGGTCGACGACTTCCAATCCCGACCGCTCGGATTTGACGTAATGATCCTCTCGCCTCGAGCAGGCGGTGTTGGGCTTACAATCACGGCGGCTAACCATGTCATTCACCTTACCCGCTGGTGGAACCCCGCTGTTGAAGATCAGGCAACCGACCGCGCCTACCGCATCGGTCAGACCAAAGGCGTGACAGTTTGGGTGCCGATTGCCGAGCACCCTGACCCTAGTATTCGGCAATCAAGTTTTGACCATAGTCTTGCGGCCATGCTGCGGCGTAAGCGTGGCTTGGCTCAGGGGTTGCTGGTAGAACCTGAAAGTGAAACAGACGCGTCCGAACTGTTCGAAACAGTTCTGGCCAGCGCACCTGCGCAGGCTGCTGCATCGTTTACAGAGGAGCCTGAACTGGCAGCACCAGACGTGCCAGAGGCCGAGGCTCAACCGCCAAGCTCCTTAGCGCCGAAGCAACCGCCCATCGAAAAGCCGACACCCGTCGCGTCGGCGCCGGAGCCACCGCTGGATGATCGCCGACTTGCGCCAGTTCGGTGGGAAAAGCGTCCCGGCCAAGATGTGCCATGGCAGCTGTTCACAGACGTGCTTGCAGGCGAGCAGGTTAAACGGATTGATATCGTTGATCCTTACGCTGCAGCCGCCCCGCGAAACTGCAAACAACTTGCCGATTTTCTTGCTGGTCTACGCGAGCGTGGGGTCGGAATTCAAACGGTCGACGTCGAGTGTTGGGATGCCGACAGTGTTGCGCGCGAGTTTATCGATTGTTCCGCCCAGAGCCGGTTTCTGGTAAAACAAATGCTCGACGCTGGGTTGGGGGACGTGCGCTTTCTCCCTTCGTTTCGGTCGAAGCGTAGCGGCATCATTCTCCATGATCGGAAGATCGTCGCGCTTTTTGTAGATGGATCAACGCTTACGTGGGATATCGGCGGAGGCATCGACCATATTATGAGTAGGAATGCCAAAACTGTGATTTGTCGCTGGTTCAATCTTTCGAAGGGCATTTGAAATTTTCGGCTCTACTTACTGTTCGATGAGAGCGAAAAACACCCTATGTCCTAAACAATCAGATAGATTGATATTCATTAATTATCATTAGAGGGGTACTATGATGGCAACAAAGGATGAAGAAGAAAATTTTGTCTTGAGAGCGCTATCAATAAACGATGAAAAAGGCTACTTTATAAGAAACTGTAAGTTCGGGTACCAGTGTCCAAAGGATTGGGATGAGCTGGAGAAAACTAAGAATGATTATATTCGATTTTGCAGAAAATGTGAACAAAAGGTTTATTTTTGCGAAGACGATAGTGATGTGTATGAAGCCATCTTAGAAAATCGATGCGTAGCAATATGGCGTGAGGGGGAAAGAAGAATGGTTTTGGGTCTTATGGCCCTCTCCCGCACCGTGAATGATGATGAAGCCAGCAACTGAGCGTACACGCCGGTAAGATTGGCTGTTGCTAGAATGCGCAGCAACAGCCACTGCATCTCGCCGCCCTTGACCCCTGACGATCTTCGGCGTTATGTTTGCCTTGCATCAAGAGAGGGGTCAACCCTCGCCAACCTGCCTGCTCGGGTAAGGTGGCATTCGCTAAGGCGAGATGTGGCGGGTAACGCAAGCCAACGAGCCTGTTTTCCTGCAACGTCGTGTCGAGCCCTTCTTGCGGTGCGTTTCGCAAGGATAACACCCATGTCATTTACCCGTCGTTCGTTCCTGCTGGGCGCAGGAACCATCATCACCGCCTCATTCGTCAAAGAGGTGGCGACCGCCGTTGCAGACACCCGTAGCCCGTTGCTGATCAAGCCGCCTGAAGCTGCAAAGGCGATTTACTACGAGCCCGTCGAAGACCATTGGCGGCTCCATCTTGGCCAGCCGGCCTTCGAGATCCCCAAGCCGCAACTGCTGATCGACAACCTGCGCTGGCATGGCCATCTGCTCGACACGCAGGAGCAGATCGACGTCCTGTGTGACGATGAAGGCTGGACCGAGGAAGAGCTGTTCCAGCCGATGGACGGCTATTCGTGGGAAGACCAGTGGGAGCACAACCTGTCGCCCGAAGCCCAAGCCTACACGTTTCTGCAGAAGCACGACCTCTTCCCCGAAGGCGGCAAGGGCCGACGCGAAGGGCAGGTGATCTTCGAGTCCTTCTCCAACCCGATGAGCTCAGCGCGCTGGGTTGAGGTTCACGATCCTCTGTCGCTGTCGCTGCTGCAGGCTCGGCTGAACGAGCTCACTCTCAACACGGAGGTGCGGGCTTATGCGTAATCACCGCTCCGCCAGACGCCCCTCCAGTGTCTTGGAGGTCGCTCATGGTTAAAGTCACGTTGCCTAATGGCGTCTGCTACCATAGGCCGCCGTACACCAAAAAGGAGCAGCGAGAGATGTCGCTCCGCATGAACGGCGGCGTTGTCAGCTTCAGTAGGCTGAGCCCGCGCCCGAACGCCTCATCGTCACCAGAGCCGGCAGGGCTTCAGGCTCCGCCGAAAGGTCCGCCCAAATGATCCGGTTCACAATGCCAAAGTGGCTGTCGTCCAAGCCGGCTTCGGCCGGCGTGTCCGTGTCAAAGAGTTACCAGACACTGTCGATCACCCATCAGACGAACCGCTCAACCTCGAACCGCCAGAACAAAAGGCCGGGGTGAGCCCGACCACTGATCGGGCGCAAGTCAGGGCAATTGTCGAGGCTTCAGTTGATCAGGCAAGCGGACCGTCCAGCGGACAGGCGGCTTATCATATTGGACTTGTAACGGTTTTGTGCCGGTCACTATCTCACTATGCCACCTTGGCTTCGAATGCGAGCGGGCTAATGCCGCCCAGGTATGAATGGCGCCTGCGGGTGTTGTAGAACCCGTTGATGTATTGGAAGATGGCAGTCTCAGCGTGACGCCGGTTTGGCCATTTCTGCCGCCAGATGAGTTCAGCCTTCAAGGATTTGAAGAACGTCTCCACGGCGGAGTTGTCATAGCAATTGCCCTTGCCACTCATTGATGGCCGCAGGCCGTAGGCCTGCAGCTTTTTCTGATAATCGTAGGAGCAATACTGGCTGCCGCGATCCGAGTGGAAAAGGCAGTCTGGCGGTGGATTACGCAGCCGCACCGCCATATCGAGTGCACGGATGGCCAGATCCTTCTTCATTCTGTCGCTGACGGCCCAGCCCACCACACGGCGGCTATGCAGATCAAGAATGACAGCCAGGTAGAGCCAGCCTTCCGACGTCCAGATATAGGTGATGTCGCCGGCCCACTTCTGGTTGGGCGCAGCGGCAACAAAGTCCCCGTCAAGCCAGTTCGCCGCGACACCCAGGCGGTGGTTGCTGTCGGTGGTGACCTTGTGTCTGCGGGTGCGGACCGGCTTGATCCCGTTGAGGCGCATCAGCCGTCCGACACGGCGCTCACCGACAGCGAAGCCCGCCTCTTTGAGTTCCATCGTCATGCGAGGACGACCATAGCTGCCCAGGCTCAGGCTGTATTGCTCCCGGATGTGGGCCAGCACCTTCATGTCCGTGCGGGAACGCTGACTGACCGGTCGTGACCTCCATGAACGATAGCCGCGCGTGCTGATCTGCATCACCCGGCAGATCGTCTCGACTGGCCAGATATGGCGCCAGCTCTCCACGAACGCAAACCTCACGGCCGCTGGCTCGCGAAGAACTGTGTGGCCTTTTTTAGGATGTCCCTCTCCTCCTTGAGTACGCGGTTCTCAAGGCGAAGCCGCTCGTTCTCGCGGGCCAGATCTGCCTGCGGCGCTGCTAGCAGATCAGTCGGCCGGTATTGCGAAATCCACTTGCCCAGCGTCGATTTACCAATGCCCAAATCCTTGGCCACGCGCTCACGCGATAGCCCGCTGGTCAGCGCAATCCGCACCGCCTCCTGCTTGAACTCTTCGGAAAGCTTCATCATCTCGTCGGTCTCCTGCTGCGAGCTCTAAACGCTCAGGTGACCGGCACAAAACCGTTACAAGTCCAGAATGTGGACGCCAGCCCTGCCGGAATTATCGCTCAGCATTGGCACGGGCTCCGCTGCCGGCAGCGGCTTGGCGACCGGCGGCGCGCGTTCAAATTCCGTTTGCGACTGCGAATGGACTGCCGCTTCGACGTCGGCATCAAGCGCCACCCAAATCACAGCGCCGGAGCGATGCATGTAGGGTACCGGATGCGCAAGTCGGCTTACCTCGGCCAGAACCCAGGGCGTGAACCATTTGAAGCCCACCTCACCACTAACTTCAGCAGGGATGCAATGGTTGGTGCGGCTAGATGTTTGGTCCCGGGATTTGGTGGGTTGGATTTGACGTGAAGCGGTGTGGCTCTTTGAGCCACGTTTTGCAGATGGCTTCGTAGGGCGTGAGGCCTTTCAGGGTCTTGAGCCTGCGGCCGAAGTTGTAGGCAGCGACGAAGTCGCCAAGGTGCTGCCTGAGCTGGTCGTGGTTTTCGTAGTGGTAGCGTTTGACGGTCGCGTCCTTGATGGTGCGGTTCATCCGTTCGACCTGGCCGTTGGTCCAAGGGTGGCGCGGCTTGGTGAGCCGGTGATCGATGTCGTTCTGCGCGCAGGCGAGTGCGAAGGAGTGGCAGCGGAAGAGTTCGCCATTTGCGATGGCAAGCTTGACCTCTTCGACAGCTGAGCCCGGGTACTTCGGGTCGGTGAAGTGGATGCCGTTGTCGGTGAGCACGGTGTGCACCTTGTAGGGCACCGCTGCGATGAGGTGGCGAAGGAAGTCGGCAGCGACCCTGGTTGTTGCTTTCTCATGCAGTTCGACGAAGGCGAACTTCGAGGTTCGATCGATCGCGACCAGCATGTAGAGCTTGCCCTGCTCGGTGCGGACTTCTGCGATATCGATGTGGAAGTAGCCGATGGGGTAGCTCTTGAACTTGCGTTTGTTGGGCGCGTCCCCTTCGATTGCGGGCAATTGCGAGATGCCGTGGCGCTGGAGGCAGCGGTGCAGCGAGGAGCGCGTCAGGTGCGGAATGGTCGCCTGCAGAGCATATAAGCAATCGTCCAGCGGCAGCAGTGTATGCCGGCGGAAGGCGACGATGACCGCCTCGTTCTCAATGGAGAGCACGGTCGATCGCGCGACTTTCGGTCCAGTCGGCAGATCGGCGGTGGAGGTGCGCCGCTTCCACTTGGCAACCGTCTTCTGGTTGATGCCGTGCCGCTTGGCGAGCGTCCTCAGGCTCGCTTGACCATGCTGTATCGCTCGACGGACTGCCTCAGTCGTTGTGGCGCTCCCGTGGAGTACCTGGCCCATAGTGCTTCCTTCCAGCTGTCGGTGAATAATGCACCATCAAAGCCTGGGATCAAACATCTAGCGCTCATTTCCCGCAGGCTGAGTGGGGACAGCGAGTCTGTGAGATTAGCGACACCGACGACCAATCCAGTGCCCTTTTCTATAAGCGCGATAGGTCCTCGCACCTTCGTTCGTTCTGCTCGCATCTCCCATGTTTTCGTGCCGGCCAGGATCATCCCGATCCACGGTTGCCGAATGATCAAACCCTTGAGCGCCATGCTGATTCTCCCTCTGTCTTGATGACGCCGAACTATCTAGCAGGGGTTAGCACGCCAATGTGTGGAATAGTTTGGAGATAAACATCTGATTCAAAGCGCAAATCCGGGATAGCGCGAAAATCGATCTCATCAGATGCCGGTTCCAGGGTTAAATTGCCCGGTCAGGCTGCGCGAGAGATGAGCCCGTCGATCGAATATACGACCGCCGTCGCGCTAAAGTCTGGCTTCCGCGGAAAGGGCTGGCAAATATACGCCGGCAGTCCGGCGAAACGATTGCTGACCCACAATAGCGCGTGCCAGAAACGATCGCCAAAATCGAGAGCGGTCAGAATCTCGTCGCGCGTGACGATAACAGCCGCGGCATCATCGTGGCGCGGAGTATCCATCCGTCGAGTGCCGCCTTGTCGGGCAGGCGCAGGTCCGCTCCAAAGAGCGCTCGTATGAGCGCACACAGGAGCGGCACATGGGCCCGATCACGGTGTTTTCAGGGCCTGAGCGCCGGCGGCGCTGGAACGACGAACAGCGGCTCCAGATCCTAACCGAGGCGTTCGCACCCGGGGCTTGCCCGACAGAGGTGGCGCGGCGGCACGAGATCTCGACGGGGCAGTTGTATACTTGGCGTAGCTAGCTCGCGGCGGATGCGCCGCCTGGTGTGAAAACGCTTTGAATAATGACCCCACCAAGAAGTCTCGCAACCTGCTGTATTAATTGGGTAACACATCGTTCTGAGGGGGGCACGTTTCGAGCGAAGAGGGACGCCGGCCAAGAGGCTCGTAAGCGATCAGAAACAATCGCTTACGTCGTTTTTGAAAGGGGTCGCCGTTGGACGCGTGTTCACAATGCGAAGCTTGGCGCAGAGACTACAACGAAGTTCGACCCCATATCGCGATCGGCAACAAACCGCCGATATCGCCCGTAAACCGGTCAGCGGCACATGGCCCGCCCTGGCCGACAAGGACCGGATGACGTCCAGCCGGGCGGTCCAGGAACGGGGAGCAGGTCATATGGGTACACGGCCTAATCCCCGCTGGATGAAATCAGGGGATCAGGTCATCCACCACCACCGTAGGAGGATTCAGGCAGTTCCTGCGGCACGCCGTTTGCGATGCTCAATATGACACTCATTGACAACTCCATGCGAAACCAAACTCGACCTCGCCCTTGTCGTTCTGCCAATACGAAATTTGGGCATTACCACTATTCCAATCGAAACACGGCCGACTTTCGAGTGCCAAAAACGTAGCATTCGCATCAATGGGATCATATTGGATTTGATCGAATGATCCAAAAAGATGCGGCTCTGTGGATGGGTGATCGCAAGGAAATATGGATACAAACTCTCTTATTTTATCTACCAATTGAGCATCCTTCAGTTCCTCTTCAAGGGAAAAACTAAGACCCTCTAAATCTCCCGGCCAACTCAATTTCTGTAATTTGAATTCTGTAATTTCGTATGCAATTGGAACCTTCTTTTTGTAATCATCTTCAGGCCAAGCAATTAAGGTAATACCCCAGCGCATTTCACCATAATATTCACCCTTTATGCATTCTGGGATAAGAGACATATTCTCTTCCTCAATTTCCGCAGGAGGGATGATCCTAATTAAAAAATCTTCACCCCATTCGCCAGCCCACAATTGAAGCATACCTGAGCCAATTGGAACCGGCGAAATAGGTTGGACTTCCTCCAAGTTCAATTGAACAATTGGTTCAGCATATCGACCGTCCATCTCGGGCCATGGGAATTCCTTCGATATGAAGAATGGTCCGCAAAACATTGAATTTAAACGATTAACCCTTGATGCTTCGATTTTTTTAGTTGAGATTGGATAGCACCACGATATCAGTAAAAGTTTTTTCGAAAACCTGACCAAAGGATGATATTCATCAAAATCTAGTTTATTATCGGAGATATAATTTTCAATTTCCGAAGAAATGGATTTCGCCATTTGGATGATAAAATTTCCTAATTCAGTTTTTATTTCGCCACTTTGGTTGATCATTTGCGCATCAAGCGCGCTCTTTATTTCTTTTATGTTCATTGCGGTTCCTTCCCTCCTGGCCAAAGTGCGTAACTGTATTCCGTCTGATGGCGCCCCTCTCCCCACGACCCTCAACCCAATGAGAGGTTCGTTTGCATACTCACCGAAGGATGGTCGACCTGCAATATCTGGATTGACACGTGATGCCACCCGACAACATTCGGTAAGAACCTGACCCTCGCAAAAGATCCCGGCCAGGATGACAACCTGTAGCCCGGGGTGGCGCTCAGTTGCCTCTCGAAGGCAACGGAACGGTCGACGCATGGCTGAGATAGGCGGATTGGCAACGTCGTATACCTCAGTCGACTAAAGTTCCCGCGCTTCACCCCAGAATTTGGTCACAACGGGAAACCGGGGGGCACCGCCTGCTGTCAGATGGACGAACGGAATGGTCACGATGAGATGCCCCGGTCGAATGCGGGATCATCCCCTACATCCTTCCACAGTCGAGCCGTGCAGGGTCACCTCGGTCAAATCCGACAGCATATGTCATACAAAGTCTTCATACCGGCTCCACAATAGAGCGTAGCTATCTCCCCCTTCAGCCAAGCGAGCATAACCAAAATCAGGCCAGAGAGCAGGCTCATTGCCATCGAAAATGAAGAACCAACAATCTCCCATAAAAGAATGTCCTTTGAATGGCTTCCGATTTTCGATTATCGTATCAACCAAAGTCAACAACATATTCAGAAGTTGATCGTTTTGCATTTCTTCCGGTTGTTCAATATAATTCAAATTATCATTCCATGTAAGCGCGCAACCGTTCACCCCGAGAATCTCATATATGCTGCAATTCTTTGTACGTTCAGGCCAAATGCTTTCTCCACCCGCTGTAAACTCATGCTCAGAGAAGTATGTGGGGGTAATTTCTGATGGAACAGGTGAAAGATGCTCGACCAGTACGTCGACTGTGGGAATCACCCGGACGACAAATGACTCGCCATTTCCGTCTTCAAAATACGGCCCCACCCAGACCTGCAACAATCCCTCACCACAGTGCGTTTCTGTCCATAGACCTGCATCTTCCAGAAAAAATTGGACGACTGGCTCCCTATATCGCCCCCCGTACTCCGGCCAAGGATGCGATTGCGATGTAAAAAGAGGACCGGCCAATAAAGGCTTTGTTCGATCGAAATCTTCCATATTCCGCTTCGAGGTTCTCACAGGGAAGCACCAGGAAATTGATTTCAGATGGTTGATATATGCGATGATGTCGTCATATTCGCTGTATCTATCCTCATTATTTCTGACAAATAAATCAATATCATCGATAAAAGACAAAATGCTGTCTCCTAAATCACGATCGCAAATTACACTCGAATTATTACAAGCAAGTTGCTCACATATGGTTGCAAATTTACTGGAAACCTCCAACCCGAATCCGTCGCGCATGAATTTTCTCCTCAATTATGCAATGAAATCCGATCGCCCGCGTCGGCCTGGGCGATAAAAACCCGCTTCCGGGACAGGGCGTTCGAGAGCACCCATTGGACAAGGCGCCGGCAGACTTCGTCCAACACGGCCTGTCCGTTCGCGATCCATCCCTTCCCGCCGCCGGCGAGTTTGCGGCTCGCCGGCGGCAGCCTATCTTCGCAGAAAGTCCGACATCTTTATAAGACAAGTCCGCTTAGTTAGAGGGAAGCATTGCGATGGTATAAATCCAAAACAATGCGGGAAACACGATAAAGGCGGTTAAGCCTAACCAAAAACCTTCTTTCTTCATTCGCTTTCCTTTCTTGTCGATGAACTGATATTAGCCCCAATTGGTCGCCTGATACGGTGATTAAGCGCTCAAATGGTGATCATGCCGATTTAAAAATCAAAATTCGCGCCAATTCGATGTCATTAAAACATAAGGAGTAAATATTATTAAAACTAATTTGATGTTAAAAATCGAATTCGCTATCAAAACGGTGTAACAACCATTTACCATTGTGCTCGGATACTCGCAAAATTTTACCTGACCAAAGATCCGGACTATTTCCGCCAAACATGAAGAACCAGCCCTCTCCCATCAAATTATGTCCCTTGTAAGGGCGAAAATTCGAAACAAGATAGTCGATTTGACCAGCAAATACACATAGCAAATCTTCATCAAAGACGCGCTTCAATTTCTTCATGTCAATATAATTTCCGTGCTCATTCCATGTAATAACTCTTTCTCGGAAGCCGACAATCTCGAAACAGTGGCCACCTTCTTCACAATCCGGCCAAATACCTTTACCGCCCGCGGTAAACTCATGCTGCAAAAAATAGTCTTTCGATATTTCATGCGGAATGGCAGCAATTTGATCCAACCGCACGTCTGCGGTGGGAATCAGACGGAAATGTTCTGAGCCCGCTTCTCCTTCAAAACAGTCCGGTCCAACCCAAAGTTGTAGCAAGCCGGCGCCATAATCAATACCGGTGATTCGGCTTACTTCTTCTAGAAATAATTGAAACACAGGCTCTTTGTAGCGACCACCGCATTCTGGCCAAGGATATTTTAACGACGTAAAAAGTGGCCCAGCCATCAACGCCTTTGATCGATCTAATAATTCTCTATTGCAAACTTTTATTTCTACCGGGAAGCACCATGATATACTATCTGCGAAATGCAGCAGAAAATCTATATGCTCACTGTCTGAAATGGAAATTGCCTTACTTTTTCTTACGTATTCAGTGAATATTTTAATATTTGTTTTGATAACATCATATATTTTGACGCTGAATATGAAATCAGTTTCAGTTTTGGACTTGTGCTCAATCAAAATTCTTTCAATATCGAAAATTTCGACGGAATTTGCGCAAATCAACGCTTCACTGAAGTCAGAATCCTGCAGGAGATCGCTTTTGCTCTTTTGGATCATTCATACTTCCTTCAATCACTGGGGTTGATGCGCCCGCATCGGGCGGGTCGACTAAAGTTCCCGCGCTTCACCCCAGAACTTGGTCACGACGGGAAACCGAGGGATTCCATCCGGCGTGAGATGAAAGAACTGTACGGTCACCACCCGATGGGTCTCGGAGAGCAGTTCCGCTGCCCGCTGCTGACTGCCTTTGATCCCGGCACCGAAGGTTCGGCCATCCGGCAGACGGCACATGACGCTCTTGGCCAAACCAGCCCAGTTGCCCGTTCCTTCCACGATCTCGACGCACTCATACTCGGCGTCCTGAAACTCCTTGCGTTTCAGAAGCGTCTTCGATCGCTTTTGCTCATATTGAGCATCGGCCCGCCACATGGAGCCTTCGTACCCGGCTTCAAGCCAGTTTCCGTGAAGGACGTCATAATGATCTGGCTGTTCAATCGCATGGGTTTCGACCAGTTGGACGACGTCTCTGGAGCAAGCGGCGACGGCATCAGTGAGCTGGTCCAACCGCTGGCCAAACACACCTGCCGATGAAGGCAAGTCGTAGACGTGATACTGAACCAGGTCGCGGGATCGGGCGATGTGCTCCGCGTCGGGTTCCTTGCGCCGTACAAGACTGACGATCGAGTTGAAGTCGTCCTTCAGCTCGTGGTTGTAAAGCTCACCATCGATAATCAGGTCGGGGTTTCGCTGGAAGAGCCCGGCCATATCGGCATGGACATGCGGCGCCCCCAGGATCGGTTGGCCTTCACGGGTGTAGAGCCCTGACTGACGCGCGAGACACCGAATGCCATCCAGCTTGGGCTGAGCAAAGCCAGGGGCAAAGCCGTCGTATTTCCCAGCCAGCATGGGTTTGAAAAATCGCGGCGAATCAACATCCTCCACATTCTCAAAATACTCACGCTTGAGGTGGTAGGTATAGGCCGAGGCGATCTCGAAGTCAGCTTGCTGGACACCATTGCGTCCCTGTTTGCCCTCGCACACAGTCCATCCTGTCGCGGCCTGTGCACCGTCACGAAGACCAGAAAGCACCCGATGGGCAGATCCCTGCTGCTCCATCCGCCAAATCCGAATGCGACCGGACGTATCCCGTTTGAAAATTGGCGGATGGCTTATGGTATCGGCTTGCATTTGAGTTCCCTGTTCCGAAGGCTGTTTTTCGCGCGGGCGGCGCCTAAACCATTCTAAGTATGTCCCCAAACGGAAACTCGGCATCATTGGCGCCACCAGGCACCAGAACCCACATGACGGGATAATCCGGGGCCTTGGCCGGAAAGTCGCCAAACCCATCCGTGAGATAGATGCAGAGGTCATCTTCCTGTGATGATGCGATCTCTTCCACTGCCGTGAAAAACGGCCTGAATGATGTGCCACCTCCGCCTTTGGGAGGCGGAATCTCTGAAGCTCGGTCGAGTTTGTATGGGCCGTGCAGATCTGCATCAGCATAATAAAGGTGGCAGGCAATGTGGGGATAGGCGCCCACAATGGCCTGCACTTCTGCAAGGAATTGCGAAATTTCCAGATCATTCACGGAAGCACTGGTGTCTATCGCGATGTGAACCTTCAGGCTCTCTCCGGCCAGGTCATCAATGTACAACCCGCTGTGGATGAACCGCCTGTCGTAACCATCGAAGTCGCATGGGGTTCGAACGAGGAACCTCCAGAGCGCAGTTTTCCAGTCTATCTGGGGCGCATCAGCGAAGCGCAATTCCCTTTCAAACTCAGCGGGGATTGACCCACGTCCCCGTTCGCTTGCCTCAGCCATCATCTGGGCGCATCGGATTGCATGCTGCCAGTACGCCTCAGATCCTCCCGCATCGATCCCTTGGGGAGGGTCATCTACCACGTCGCCGGCGTCACCGTATGACAGGTCCAGAATGAGTGCCGCCGGGATTGCCACAGCGGTACGTTCAAGGATCGCGTAGACCTCTTCGACACTAAAGTGCTCAAGTGCCGGCCGACGAATGGCACCAAGGGGCAGCTCGTAGCCCCCAAGCGATGCAATCATTCCATTCACGACGATATCCGCAGCAAAATTCCAAAGCTCGGGATGCCTTAGTTGCCGACGGGGTACGTGCTGCAAGGCGCAGTGCAGCACCTCGTGCATCAACAGGCCCTGAACCTGCTTGACGGTTAAGGTGGCAAGATAGGCAGGGTCGTAATAGATTGTCCTGCCGTCTGTCGCCGCAGTTCCGAGGCCAATTTTTGGCTGCACGTTCGCAAAGAGCAGCAGGCCAGCAAAAAACGGTGCTGACATGCGTAGCCCCAGGCTGGCCCGCTGAAGGTTAGGGTCCTCCCTCATCCAAACAGCAAGTCCCTGAATGCGAGCAGACGATCCTTGATCACCGGGTTGACGATCAGATTGCGCACCAGCGTGTCTGCAAAGCCCGCTTCCCGGCTGCTTTTCAGGATGTCAGTGGTCAGAACCTGAAACCACTCCGATGGTGCGTTTTTGCTCGACCATTCAATGACGTTCTGGGCCCGTTCGGGATCAGTCGCCCTTATCGCCAAGCCTATCGTAACAGCGTACCGGACTGATGGCTCATCAGGGAAGGCGACGCCTTTACGCCCCGCGGCGATCGCATCAAGATCTGGCAGTTTCCGATAAACGGCCTCGAACGCTTCAAATTCCAATGCAGCAGCGCTGCCCACGGCGGCCGCGATCGGCAATCCGATCGACCTGAGTTGGCTTGCCATGAACCAGGTGCGAGGTGATGGCCAAGCAGGCTGCCGTGGGTCGATATGGTGCAGAAGGTTTGTTCTATAAGCAAGAAACGCCAAAATGCGCTCGTCCAGGCCGACCTTCAACGCGTGGGACTTGAAGCTGTCGAAATCTGGCTGGACCTCGAGGTGCACGAAGCGGTTGGCAAGTGGAGACGGCATGTCGAACACCGACGCCTTATCCTCCTTTCGGTTCCCTGCTGCCCAGACGAACCAGCCATCGGGAACCACATAGCTCCCAACCTTTCGATCAAGGACCAACTGCTGCGCGATGCCTTGCATGGCGGGTGGCGCCATGTTTATCTCATCGAGAAACAAAATTCCCTGCCCATCGCGGGGCAGAAACTCCGGCGGATACCACTTGCTGACGTTATCGATCGGCACGGGAAGCCCGCGCAGGTCGGTCGGCGCGAGTTGGCTTAGCCTGAGATCAATCAGATCCAACTCGCTCTGGCGCGCGCATTGCGCAACGATGCTCGACTTCCCTACCCCCGGTGGCCCCCAGATCATCAGGCTCAGCTTGACGTCATTTGCGAGAATGGTCGTCAGTGAGGTGACGAGTGCCTGAGGTGTATGTGCCGCGCCAACTGCTGCCGTTGCCTGTTTTGAGTTTATCGCTGTCATTCAGATTTCTCTTTAAGTGGCTCTCCCATGCCCATCAGGCGAGACGTCGCGAATTCCGCTGCCTTGATGTGGGGGCCTGTTGCAATCTGCCTCAGGCTGGATACTGAAATGTCCGCCCTTCCTGCCAATGCAAGAGCATATGAACTGTTGCCGGAGCGCATTGCCCAATCGATGACGGACGGAGGACAATCGGGTGACTTCAGTATCGCTTTGATGGCCGTGACTGGCAGGCGCTGAAATAGATCGGGGTCTTCGAGCAACAGCAGAAAAATGGCCGGATTGGCAAAAAATTCATTCGGAAATTTTGGTGCCAGCCTCAGCAAGGTCTCCTTCGGACAGACCGGGTTGAGGGCCACATTCCGCAAAACCGATGCAGAACGAGATTGAGCAAGCTTCACCAGCGTTGAACCGGCTACCCGTTCGTGTTGCGCAATTTTGCTGTCCAGCCTGACAGACGCGCCAATCATCCTGTCCAACTCGGGCGCCGACAGGTTGGTTAGATCCGGATCGGTAGCCACCAGATCGCTCATCAGGGTTCTTCACCCGTCGCAACCGGTAGCGAGAGGAAGTCTCTTACCAGCTCGCTGTAGGCGATTGGGTCGCTTCCACGGAGGCTGAGTTTGACAGCTTGATCGCCACCGAAGTCTTCATAATCGAATCCAGACAGCGACCAGCCCGGCTCGACATTGATCGAAGCCCGAGTGCCCTCGACGGATTTGTAGACGCTCCATACCATGCCAGCGCCACCCTCTTCGAACTCCCAACCCTTGGCCTTGAGGCCCCGGAGCGCGCCAAGCGGCACCTTGGTTCCGTCCCTGTCGCTGATCAGATTCTCGGTATCAGGGCCTTCCACAAACCACTTCCTTGCCAACTGAAGGAACGGTTGGGTTAGCTTGTTCTCGGCAAAGGTCTGAAGCCAGATTTCCACTGCTCCGCCGAGATGAACCGGATGTGGCAGCATGACCCGCGCATCGTCCGCCAGAAGGAACCCTGCGCCATCTGCCGTGGCATAACGACCATCAGCGTCGATCCTGAAAACGGTGCCGGGGCGATCGCCATTCACAGTCGCCCAAACCAGACTGCGAACCATCTTCGAAAGCAGTGGGTGATTGGCGACGACTTCCTTGAACGTCGCTCCATCCCATTCCCTGCGAGTGAGCATGGCCTGCTCGAACCGCTTCTTCTGGTCGGATGCCTGCACTTTGAGAGCGGCCTTGAACTCCTGCCACTGAGCGGTTGCAGCCTTCGCCTTCTGAGCGTTGTCGCTCTTCAGGGCCTTGGGCAATGCCTTGAGGGCATTGCCGCTCTCATCCATCAGCACAGCGTCGAGCTTGGAATCGAGCGTGACCACAAAAATGCGAGGGCCAAAATCGAGTGACATCCGGCTGTTTGGGTCAAGTCCTAGATCGGGAACAGCCAAGTCTTCCAGCAACGCGGGCGTTAAGCCTCGCGAAAATGCGACATCTTCCAGAACCTCCCTAGCTTTGACGATGGCCTTGTCATACTTGCTGAACCTTGCAATGGCCTGCAGGCCCGCTATGGCTGTGTTACTTCCACGTAGGCCAAGAACGCCAAGGACTTCAATGCCGCCCTCCGTATCGGCATTGAAGGGATAGCTTTTATACCATTTAGCAAGCAGTAGCGCGGATCGGCTATCTCCCAGATACCCCAGCGCGTGCTGGAAGCCTATGCCATCCTTCTTCGAGCCATTTTTGGCCCACGTCACACAAACACTAAGTGCGAAGTCTGCGAGAGATTGCGGATCACAAGCTTCCATAACCTCCCTCATGGCGGGGGTTTGGACATGACATGTCGATACCAGCATCATCCGTACGAGTGTCTCGACAGCGTGCCAGGGCAACGCTTGGCCGGAAGATTTCAGGGTAGGCACCGGGTGCGCACTGGCTACAAAATATGAAGGCACTTTTGGCATTTTCTTCGGCAGGAAATCAGCCCGGGGGTCGTATCCCAGAAACTCAATCGCTACCGCTTGCGCTTCCTGGCCAAACTTCAGGGCGCAGTCGATTATCTGCTGCCGCGAACCATTCTCAGCAAGCAAGCGGAGGGCCTGCTGAGCATTGCTCCGCTCATTCAAATCGTCTCCAAAGGAACATTTCAATAATCCAGTGACGGCGGTCTCGGGAAAAAGCCGGAACCAGGCTAGCACGTGTTTGGCTCTCCCTGGCAGTGTAAGGGTTTCAGCCATGAAGGAGGCCAAGGATTCCGCATTAAGGTGCGAGAGGCAACCGAGTGCATGCTCATCTCCCGCTTTGGCAATGCTCTGCAGTGCCTCAGATGCAGATGGACCAATCCTATACGCTAGGGTGCAGTAGTTTATTTTCTTAGCACCGCTCCAAAGCCACTTGAATCTTAAGAATCCGAATATTTCGAGATATTTTTGAAGATCGCCAGATTCAAATATCCCGATATCATCAAAATTTATTTCCCTCTCTACATGCCTTATGAAAAGAGCCCCATTTTCGAGCATTTCGGCATATAAAATGAATTTTTTGTCTTTTAGGAGATCTTCGTCATTCGACCAAATGCGCAAGGCAGCCTGGCCAAGGGTGGGGATAGATGTTTTAATTGCAACAAAGTGATTGAATGTGTTGGTGAACCCCATTCCAATGTTGACACTCAACGGCCCCTTTCCTCTCTCCTGTCCGCTATCCACGTTATGAGTATAATATGTATTGAACGCCACTTCCCGATGGTGGCGCAATAATTCACTGACCTTCCTGATACGGGAAGATTTTGATTCCTTATAAACCCTTGCAATAGGTTTTTTAATGAATTCCCTAGTTTGCGTCTCCCAGTCCGTATTTTCGATATCCGTTAGAGTTTTTTCTATCGTGAAGATGAATTTAGAAAAATCTGATCGCTTCTTGTCTGCAGATCGCTTGTCAGATTTAATTTCGCAAATTTGCTCGCAGGCCGACTGCAAATCTGGGGGGAAGTGAAACTCGGGAGCAGGTGCAGGGGGCGCTTGAACGTTGATTGGACCGGTGGGCTCGGGCTGTTGCGAGGGCCACGCACCAACGCGCAGTGAAGACGGCAACGTCATTTCATCGCATTGCTCGATTTTCCGATCCTCCGCGGGAGCCTCGCACGTTCTAATCAGTTTCAGAAATTCTTTCCCCGCTTTCTTAAGGTCGCGATGGTGTTTTCCCCAACTGTCCTCATCTCCTTCTAACGACAAACCATTATTGAAAAGCGCGGGCACTGAATGTGCGACTGTGCGAAGAAAGGGCATATGCTTATAAACTGCATATAAATGAAGTTGAGCCTTCACCCCTCTCTGAAGAAAATCAATTGTTAGACCGAGATTCTCTGCAGAAATTGCGGTCGATAAGATGGACTTACTATTTTGGTTTATACTAGCGTTGGCGGCGATAAGTGTTGGCAGTGCTTTTGCGTCCGCTAGATCAGTAACAAGGTTGCCCTTGCTATCCTTCAAGTTCAAATCGGCCCCTGCCCTTATGAGCGCTTTCACTATCGATGGCTTGCTCATATCACCTTGATATCGGCCAGTGGACGCGACCATGATAGGCGTTTGTCCAGCATCGTTCCGTAGATTTATGTCGGCGCCACATTCAACAAGCGCCTTTATTGATGACGCCTTTATAAACAAGCTCGACAGAGCCTCAAAAATAGGCGCCTTTTTCTCCCTCCCTCTCTCACAAATTTCCCGATTCAGATCTAAGCCGTGCTCAACAAGAATACCTAGCTTTTCTTTAAAGTCTGAGTGCCAAATTGCATATGTAAAAAAATCACAATAAAATTCTCCAGATTTTTTGATTAAAATATTCAATCCATACTTATTTAACTTGTCCCTTGCTTCACTAATTGACATTTCATTGAATTCTTCGACCGTCATGACGCCTCCCGATAATAAATTCCAAAATCTCGTTATTTTCCAAAAGGGATATCTACTCCATCATTTGTCAAAGATGGATTTGGCAGCTGGAGCATGGCCGACCGTGGAAGAGCCTTCGGAATGAGCAACTGGATCAATCTGGCGAGGGCCTCCAGGTCATTCACCGGGAAAGGCGTCCCCTCCCGGAACTTGTCGGCAGCCGCTTCCAGATCTCCAGCATCGATCTCGCCAGTGATCCTTTTGCTGAGGTCGTGCAGCATCGTAAGCGGGTCAAGGAACCCATGAGCATACTCGGGATCCTCGTTTTGCCAGGCTTCTTTCCAATCGGAGTGATCGGAAAGATCCGTGTCATCGAACTCCCCAGCCACCACTTCGAGATCGTCCCGGTCTGCTGAAACCCAGTACCCCCAAAAACGCATTTTTCATCTCCCCTTCACCAATGCGGTCTGATTCGGCGGACTGCGTAACCGAAGGGAGCAGCAATTGTCTCGAATCATTTTCGGCGACCTCTTTTTGTTCCGTCGGCCCATTGCGCAGCCAAAGATGGGCGAATTGTTGTGGGCGGTTGAACGCGACCAGAGGTCGATATCGGGGTGGCGGAACGCTCCAACGCTCAGGCCGTAACGTTCCCAGAATGGATGAGATACACCCGTGGAGCGCACGGCGACAATCTCATTCTTCAGCAAGGCATCCGCAGCAACGGCCGGCGTCAATGGCGCCCTCGCAGGAGGTGCCAGTTCCACACGGCGCTGGCGATTGAAACGGCGCGGGCAGCCAATAAACTGCCCAAGGGCAGACCGAGAATGGCTGGTCGCATGGCCCATAAATGCTCCGCACGGTCGGTTTGACCGGGAATAATTTTCCTTGATCAGTCTCTAGAAGAGTGAATCTTGAGCAAGCAAAAATACCGTCGATTATGGATCCATTTGACAAAATGTTTTAACGCCACGGATCATTGGCTAAAATCCGACTTTCCCTTCGCCGAGCGGATAGGGGTCCGCCCATCGCTGAGTTGTGCCGAGGTATTCGATTACGTCGAACGCTTCTACAATCTGACACGCGGGCACTCGACCTTTGCGTATCCCAGCCCCATCGACTTCGAGCGGCAGGCCAATGTAGCCTTCCCTCGTGTCCATCAAACCGGCAGCAGTTCAATGCGCGTCCACGTTGGCTAGGCGTTGAACAGCCTCAGCTTGGCGCCCACGGGATCAACAACCCGGTCTGGCCGCATGGCATGCGCCGGTATCACTGACCCGCCGCTTGCGGGCATCTCCATCAGCCACTGCATCCCGCCGCCCTTGACCTCTCACGATCTCCCGCGATATGTTTGCCCTGCATCAAGAGAGGGTTCAACCCTCGCCAACCTGCCTGCTCGGGTAAGGTGGCATTCGCTAAGGCGAGATGTGGCGGGTAACGCAAGCCAACGAGCCTGTTTTCCTGCAACGTCGTGTCGAGCCCTTCTTGCGGTGCGTTTCGCAAGGAGAACACCCATGTCATTTACCCGTCGTTCGTTCCTGCTGGGTGCGGGAACCATCATCACCGCCTCATTCGTCAAAGAGGTTGCTACCGCCGTCGCGGACACCCGCAGCCCGTGGCTGATCACGCCGACCGAGGCTGGCAAGGTGATCTATTACGAGCCTGTCGAAGATCATTGGCGGCTGCATCTTGGTCAGCCGGCATTCGAGATCCCCAGGCCACAGCTGCTGATCGACAACCTGCGCTGGCATGGCCATGTGCTCGACACGCAGGAGCAGATCGACGCCGTGTGCGACGACGAAGGCTGGACCGAGGAAGAGCTGTTCCGGCCGATGGACGGCTACTCGTGGGAAGACCAGTGGGAGCACAACCTGTCGCCCGAAGCCCGAGCCTACACCTTCCTGCAGAAGCACGACCTCTTCCCCGATCGCGGCAAAGGCCGCCGCGAGGGCCAGGTGATTTTCGAGTCGTTCTCCAACCCGATGAGTTCAGCGCGCTGGGTGGAGGTTCACGATCCCTTGTCGCTGTCGCTGCTGCAAGCGCGCCTGAACGAGCTGTGCCTGAACACGGAAGTACGGGCGTATGCGGAAGCGTGACCCGGAGGAAATCCAGCTGCTGTATCGGCGGCTCGAGGCGGCCAAGCAAGATCTGCCGCTGGCCTTTGGTTGGCTGCAAAAGCTTGTTGATGACTTGGCCGCGGCATCATGGGGCGAAGTAAATAGTACAAGTGTGCAATGGACAAGAGATGCAAGAAAAATTGGCCTAGTCAACGACATGATACTGTATGTCCACTATGGATGGTCCCAAACGGGGCGTGTACTGGACGAGGCTGCTGTCAAAGAAATTCTGTCACAGCTGCATGTTTTCAGAACCCTAATATACACAAAGCGTTATGGGAGCGGTTTCGACGGAACCGGTGGACCTTTCATGACGGAGGAACTGTGCCTTCAGTTCAAGCGGTCGATAAAACTGACGGGACGGACAGTTAGGCACGCACCATCACAATCGCGCCCGAGGAGGCCTTGCAAATGATCCGGTTCACATTGCCCAAGTGGCTTTCGCCCAAGCTGGGTCCTGCCAGTCTGCACTTGAAACGCTTCTCTAAACCTGTCGCCAGCGTGTTGGATAGCACTCATGGTTAAAGTCACGTTGCCTGATGGCTTTTGCTATCACAGACCGCCATACACCAAAAAGGAGCAGAAAGAGATATCGCTCCGCATGAACGGTGGCGTTGTCAGCTTCAGTAGGCTGAGCCCGCGCCCGAAAGACTCGCCGTCACCAGACCCGGCAGGGCTCCAGCCTCCGCCGAAAGGCCCGCCTAAATGATCCGGTTCACACTGCGGAATTGGCTGTCGCCCAAGCTGGCGTCGGCCGGTGTGCCTGCCGAAGAGGCGCCAGACACTGTCGATGACCCATCAGACGAACCGCTCGTCCTTGAACCGCCAGAACAAAAGGCCGAGGTGAGCCTGACCACTGATCGGGCGCTGGTCAGGGCAATTGTCGAGGCGTCCGTCGATCAGGCAAGCGGACAGGCGGCTTATCATATGCGGCAGATCCTGAAGAGCGGTCTGACCGAAGACCTGACCGCTTTTGTCGACTTCATGTGGGCGCAGACGGGCCAAGAACCGACCGAAGCGTCGATCCGCGAGATGCTGCCGCATGTTCGCAGGTTCCGTGGAGATGGTATCAAGGCCGACTACGGGCTCAGTATAACGAACCTTGGACGGCGCTACATGACCGATGAGCGGTGCAAGCGGTTGCAGCATTCACTGGCAACGACTTGACCCTCGTGCGTGTCTATGAGTTCGAGGGGTGGCTGTCGCTCAACTGATCTGGTTTCCGGCGACCGCCGTGCCCGAAAAGACCGGCCTTGAGGGTGGCCGGTCTTTTCGGTCTAGTGCACCGCTTTACCGAAAGGCCGTTTCGGTTGGCTCGGTCTTTTCGGTAGAGATCGAACTGCGACCGTTCCCGACGTGCTCGCCCAGCAGAAGTCTGGTCGAGGCCGCGGGGCAGCCTGTCATTCCAGATGATCGATTGGCCGTAAAAGGCGTATCAGCGGGAGATAGCTGAAGCGCTAAGCGCTGCCTGGACGTCCTCGGGACGCAGTGCGCCAAGGCCGGGCCCCATGTCCTCTGCATCAACCATCTTCAGGGTGCGTTTTTTCCGGAAGTTTTCCTCTGTGGCCGGAGCCAGATCGGGCCTGCCAATCACAATACCCATCTTGATCCTGCATTCCACGAACTGGGTTTCGTCCGGCTCCACTTCGATAGCGAGGACATCTTTGGCTTCGCTTTTGACCGCAAATTCGTGCCGGCCCGGGTCGGTGATCATAACGAAGTATTTGTTATCGCCCAGCGAACTGACTTTCTGACCATTCTCGTTGACCGAGCAACCCACGATCACGCCACCGCCACTCCCGCGAAAGAACACGATCTGGCCCTTACCCTTCGGCGGTGTCGGAAGCTGTATCGTGTTAACCTTGAGCTCGTTCTTCTTTGCAGTTTGCGCTTCTGCACCAATTGAAGAAAACACGCTCAAAGCAGTCGCCAATGCAATGATCATAAATTTGGTCATTATTATGTGTCCTTTCTCTGATGGTTGTAACTTTAATGAGGAAAGCTACTTGGCATCCACCCAGACTTCTTCCGCCGTTTTTGCTTCTGCAATCGCCCCTGCAGGGGTGTCGATGTGCTTTCCGCGTACCAAAAGGCCGCCGATTGGGGAGATGGCAGCAACTACAAATGCGGTGTCGATCTGGTCTTTCCCGCGGGCGAGGATTTTCATACTCCGCAGCTTCACGCGGCCGTTTTGTAGATCGAGATGACGCGCAGCCAGGACAAGCTCCCCGCCAACACCAGCCCCGGAGGCTTTGGCGTGAACGACTTCTCCTTCACCCGTTAAGCCCTGTGGGAGCACCACGACCCCGTTCGCCTCAACCGCCTTGGTCAGCACGATCCCAAATCGGTCACCGGTTCTTGATGTTCGGCTGCTGAGCGATGAGGTGGTGGCTAAGACCACTGCGGTTAACGCTGGCACGCAGTATCCTAGCCGCCCCTCAACCTTTGCCGCCGCGCACGGTCCGGCTTCCACATTTGTTGCCTGAGCTATTTGGTCGACCTCGCTGGCAGAGCTGCTCACCGAGATGCACAGAAGGCCTAGCGGGATGCCTTTCATTAGTCTCAAGGTGAGCATCTCACGAACCTCGATGCGCTTGATTAGAAGCTGATGCCAATGGAGGGCGCCAGCGTGTGCGTTGAGACCCCGTCACTGTAGGATCCGTAACGATACTCGGTACGGAAGAACACTTTGTTTCCAACAGGAATTTGCCAGCCCGCGCCGATAGAAAAGCCCCCGTAACCAGTGACGCCGGATGAGACTGTGACCCTGTTCACACTGGCATCTGCCTTAAGGCCCAAGTTCGAGTATCCGCCCAGCACATAAATCTTCGAGCCGCCTTTTGTGACCGTGCCGAGCCGCGCTTCAGCAGAGAACATCCTGTCGCCTTTCACGCAGACGCGGTCACCAGCCACAAAAAAATTACTGACGCAGTCCTTTGCGCCGCTGCGACCAATGCCAACGCCGAACCCGGCGAACATGGTTTCGCCCAGCGAGGCATCCAGTCCCAATTGAACTTGTCCCATGAACCGGCCGCCATCAAGATTGACGCCGCCTCCGATGCTGCCCCAGCCTTCGGCTTTAGCTAACGCAGGCGACGCAGCCAGCAGGCCAATCAGCAAAAATGCTGCTTTCTTAGTCATTTAGAAACCCCTTGTTAGGCCAAACTTAAGTCGAGAAGCGTACCTCTCGCTGCGGGAAATATCCGAAGTTGGGATATCCCACAATAGGTTTCAGTTGCATGCGCTGTGCCTAAGTCTGTTTACACTGTTGCCTACGGTCGGATGCTCGCGCGCCTCGTGGAAGCGCGTCGGGCGGCAGGGCTCAATCAGGTCGAGTTGGCAGAAAAGCTGGGACGTCCGCAGTCCTTCGTCTCAAAGATTGAGAAGGGAGATCGGCGCATCGACGTGTTGGAGTTGATTGCGATCTGCCACCACCTACGCATCGATCCAGCGGACGTGATTGTGGCGATGAACGACGGCACTTTGGACCTAAAAGTCTGACCCCCTGATTGCTCTCCTGCCATGCCCTAAGTTGCCGGGTTACTGCGTCCAGCTTCATCGTCGCCCGTTATATTATCGACAAAGTCAATCACAGATGCTATTTGCGAAGCGTATTTCGATTAATACAGGGCTAGCACATGGGCGGCTACGGATCGGGCAGGCGCACGGATCGTCCCAGTACTGATGAGTGCATCAGGATCAACCTCGCCGAGATGAAGCGCTGGGGCATGCTGCAGCGCCATTGCATGAACCGGCGCGAGCGCGTCTGGACGGTCGACGGCGAGGTCGTGGCTCGGCTCACAATCGTTGCCGACACGGACTGCTTGGAGCCGCACCCGTGCCTCAAGATTACCGGTACGGCGTTCGGGCGCCACATCGACTGCCTCGTGTGGCTGGAGGCCGTGGACCTGCCGCTGGGCGGGGAGCGCTGGTACGCGCTGTGCCCGAAGACGGGGAGGCGATGCGCGGTCCTGATACTGCCGCCCGGTGCGCGCCAGTTCGCGTCAGTGAAGGGTTGGCGCATTCCCTACGGCTCGCAGCGCGAGTGCGAAGTGCATCGTGCCTATCGCGCCATCGACAAGGCAAACGTCCGGCGCAAGGCGTTGTCAAAGTATGCGCGCAATCCCACCAAGGATCGGCTGTGGTCGCGGATCGCCGCGAAGCATCAGGTTGTCGAAAACGAGTTGGAGCGGCTGGCGGCGATGGTCCGGCGGGGGTAGGCTGTGGCAGCAGGCCAAGAGCTCCCGAATGTACCCGGCAGCCGATCTCGAAGCCTGTTTTTGGCCTGATGCCTATCTGATGCCTAGACCGGAGTGCAGAGCCCCCGATGGGTAGATAGACTAGTCTAAGTTATTGAGAAAAATGGTGGACGCACCAGGGCTCGAACCTGGGACCCGCTGATTAAGAGTCAGCTGCTCTACCGACTGAGCTATGCGTCCATCTCGCCGTGGTGGGCGACCGGTTGGGGGCTTGGCCACCCATCGGGTGCGGGCGGATAGCAGGGGGTGGGAGGCTTGTAAACCTGTTTCTGCCGAGGGCGGCCGTTCAATCAAGGCGGGCGCGGTTGGCGCGGGCGATGCCCATCACCAGGCCGAGCAGGATCATCACCGTCAACATCGCGCTGCCGCCCCAACTGATCAGCGGCAACGGAATGCCGACCACCGGCGCCAGGCCCATCACCATCATCATGTTGATCGCCAGATAGAAAAACAAAGTCGCCACCAGGCCCACGCACATCAGGCGCTGAAACTGGCTGTTCGCGTTCATGGCGGTGCGGATGCCCCAGGCCAGCACGCAGCCATAAAGGATGATCACATACATCCCGCCCAGCAGGCCCCATTCCTCGGCCATGGTGGCAAAGGCGAAATCGGTGTGCAGTTCCGGCAGATAATCGAGATGGCTTTGCGTGCCGTTCAGGAACCCCTTGCCCGTCAGGCCCCCCGATCCGATGGCGATCTTGCTTTGGGTGATGTGATAACCGGCGCCGCGCGGATCGGATTCGGGATCGAGGAAGATCAGCACGCGGTTGCGCTGATATTCATGCAGCAGCGACCAGGCCACCGGCAGCATGGCGGCCATGGCGGCCGCTGCCGCGCCGAACAGCCACAGCCGCACCCCCGCAAGGAACAGCACCACGACGCCGCCGAACACGATCGCCAGCGCCGTGCCCAGATCGGGTTGCAGCATCACCAGACCGGCCGGCATGGCGATCAGCACCAGCGCCGGCAGCAGCACATCCGGCCGGGTTTCATAACCCTTTGGCACATAATGATAATAACGCGCGAGCGCCAGGATGATGCCCAGCTTCATCAATTCCGACGGCTGAAATTGCATGATGCCGATATCGAGCCAGCGCTGGCTGCCGCCGCGCACCGCGCCGACCAGTTCCACCCCCAGCAGCGCCGCCAGCAGCGTGAAATAGATCGGCCAGGCCCAGGCGAGCCAGCGTTCGGGCGGCACCATCGCCAGCACCACCGCAGCGCCCAGCAGGACGGCAAAGCGGATGCCCTGCTTGAGCGCCCAAGGATTGAGCGAGCCGCCGGCGGCCGAATAGAGCACGACCAGCCCAAAGCCGGCGAGGGCCACCACGAGCAGCACGATGCCCCACGGCAGGCGGGCCAGCTCTCGTCGCCAGGGGCCGTTGAGCAGATCCATTATTCCGGCTCTCTGGGGGGCTGTGGCGCGTCGGCATCCGCGATTTCATATTCGGGCGGCGCCAGATCGATCTTCAGCCAGCTCGGCATCATCTGCTGGCGGTCCCTGGCGATGCTGGCGGCGGCTTCGGTCGCAGTGCGTTCGGCGCGGCGGCGGGCGGCGTCGGCTTCGATGGCGGGCAGCGCCGCCAGCGCGCGTTGCGGTTCGAACATGTAGGTCAGCACATCGCGCGCGATCGGCGCGGCATAGCGCCCGCCGGCAATGCCGTGTTCGAGGATCACCGAGGCGGCATAGCGCGGGGCACTGGCCGGGGCAAAGGCCACGAACAGTGCATGATCGCGCTGCTTCCACGGCAGGGCTTCGTTGCGGATCACGCCGCGGCGCCGTTCGGCCATGCTGATGCGGCGCACCTGGGCCGTGCCGGTCTTGCCGGCGATCACCACGTCGGGCACCGCACTGCGCGCCGCCGGTGCGGTGCCATATCCGGCGTTGACCACATCGATCATGCCCTGCCGCACCAGCGCCAGATGGGCTTCGGGGATGCCCAGCGATGGAAATTCCGGCGGCAAGGCGCCGTTTTGGGGCCCATCGGCGATCAGGCGCGGCATGACGGCACGGCCGCTGGCCACGCGCGCCGTCATCACCGCCAGTTGCAACGGGTTGGTGATGATATAGCCTTGGCCGATGGCGGCATTCAGGGTTTCGCCTTCGCGCCAGCTTTTGCCGTATCGCCGCTGTTTCCACGCCTTGTCGGGCACGATGCCGCTGGCCTGGCCCGGCACCGGCAGTTCATATTCCTGGCCCAGCCCCAGCCGGCGGGCCATCGCCGCAATCGCATCGATGCCGATGCGCCGCCCCATGATGTAGAAATAGGTGTCGCACGACAGCGGCAGCGCCCGGTGCATATTGACTCCGCCGTGGCCGCGGCGGGCGTGGCAATGCCAGGTGTTGGTGCCCAGTCGGTAGGCGCCGCTGCAGCCAATCATCTCGTCGGGATCGACCCCGGCCGCCAGCGCCGCCAGCGTGGTGACCAGCTTGAAGGTCGAGCCGGGGGGGTAAAGGCCCATCGCGCTCTTGTTGAGCAGCGGCGTGTGATCATCGGCTTGCAACGCCTGCCACAAGGCGGCCGGCACGCGGGTGGAAAAGATATTGGGGTCATAGGCCGGCATCGATACCATGCACCTGAGGTCGCCGGTCTGGCAGTCGATGACGATGACGCTGCCCGAATTGTCTGCCAGCCGCCGCGCCGTATAGCTTTGCAGTTCGCGATCGATGGTGAGTTTCAGCGTGTCACCCGGATCGTCGGCACTTGTGCCAAGCTCGCGCACCAGCTCGCCGCGCGCCGTCACCTCCACGCGCGCCGCGCCGGCGGTGCCGCGCAGGTGCTTGTCCTCGTGGCGTTCGATCCCATCCTTGCCAATGCGGAATCCGGGGTAGATCAGCAGCGCATCACGGCTTTCGCGATATTGTTCGGGCGTCGGTGCCCCGACATAGCCGATCAGATGCGCAAGGCGGTCGCCTTCGGGATAGTAGCGCGAAAAGCTTTGCACGGCCGACACGCCGGGCAGGGTGGCCAGCCGCACGTTGCAGGCGGAAAATTCCGGCCAGGTCAGGTTCTGGCGCACCACCACCGGCATGAAGCTGGGCTGGCTGCCGATATCATCGCGAATGCGATATTCGTTGTTGATATCCAGATCGATCACCGCGCGAATGGCGATCAGCGTGGCATCAAGATCGACCACTTCGGCAGGGCGCAGTTCCAGCCGGTAATCCGGGCGGTTCATCGCCAACGGCTTGCCATTGCGATCGACAATCCAGCCCCGACGCGGCGGGATCAGCCGATTCTGGATGCGATTTTCCTGCGCCTTCAGTTGATAGCGTTCGCCTTCGAACAACGACAGCCATGCCAGCCGTCCGGCCAGCAGCGCGCCGGTGCCGGCCATGCCAGCACCCAGCAGCAAGGCACGGCGCGAAAATCCCAGGCGGCGTGCGGGATCATCCATGGCGCCATCCGGGCATCGACGCCACCAGGCGACGCTGGATGGCGGCGGCAAGGCGCACCACCAGCGGCCAGGCCATCAGGCTGGCCGGCGCCTGCCACAGCATCGGCGCCATCGGCACCGGCCGCCCGGCCAGCGCCATCAACGGCCCGGTGCAGGCCATCACCCCCAGCATGACGACGGTCGCCACCGCCCAATCAAAGCTGTGGCCATGGCGCCCGACCCGCCGATCCAGCAGCCGCATGACGCTCGCCGCCACCGCAAACAGCGTGGCATTGACGCCAAGCGGCTGGCCGAACAACAGATCGGCGAGCGCGCCCACGCCGAAGGCCACCCACGGCGGCATCAGGCCGGGTTGCAGCATCGCCCAGGCCAGCACGGCCAGCAGGCCCAGATGTGGCATGACCGGCACCACCAGCGGCAGCGGCGCCAGCATGAGCATCAGCAGGAAGATGCTGGTCATCGCCGGCACTGCATAGCGCCAGCTCGCCAGCAACCAACGCCGGCGCTCGGCCTTGGTCATCAACAGGGCAGGGGGCGGCGGGGACGCAATCATGGCACGGGCACGATCAGGGCGGCGGCTGCCGTGGGTTCGGTCGCCGGATCTGCCCCCGGTTCGGCACTGCGCAGCCGCGGCTTTGGCGCACCGCGGGTGCGCGCCTCCACCGGCACCGGCGCATCGAACAGCGGACCGGTGGCGGCTGCAGCCGGCATTTGCAGCCAGGCCGTTTCAACCGTGACAAAGCCGGCGCCCAGGGGCGGTTGCGCCGGGCGGATCACCGGGCCATCGTTGCGCACTTCGATCACCACGCCGACCGGCACACCGGGGGGATAGACGCCGCCATCCCCGGATGTGACGATGCGATCGCCCACGCGCAGCGGCAGATCGGGGCCGACGCGGTCGATCAGCACCAGCGTCGGCTGGTTGCTCCCGGCCGCGAGCCCGGCCTGGCCCGTGCGCTCGATGATCACCGGCACGCGGCTGAGCGGATCGGTGATGAGCAGCACGAGGCTGCTGAGCTGGCCGACATCCTGGGTGCGGCCGACAAGGCCATCGGCACCGATCACCGGCATGTCGCGCGACACACCGGCGGCGCTGCCCACCGCCAGCATGGCAGTGCGCACGACGCTGCCCGACGCGGCGGCGGCAATGCGGGTGGTGACGATCACCTGCCGCTTTGGCTCCCGCACGGCCATCAGCCGTTTCAATTGCACAAGTTCACGCGCCTGAACCCGGGATTGCCGCAGCCGGGCATTGGCCAGATCAAGCTGGGTTTCCAGCGCCTGCGCCCGTGACACCGCACCGAAATAATCCCCGATTCCGGCAACCAGCCGCGTCATGCCATCGATCGGCGCGCGCACCACGCCCCACGCGGGCGCCGCCACGTCCGTTGCCATGGTGCGGATGCTGCTGGCGGTTTCGGGGTTTACCCGCGCCAGCAGCAGCAGCAGCAGGCCGGCCGCGATCACCGCGCCAGATATCACCGCCGAAACCAGCGCAAGATTCTGCTCGCGGCGCATGGCGCTCGAACGGCGCGGTGTCTGTGTCCAATCCATGTGCCGGCAGGTCCCCGATGCGGGCTTTTCGATTGTGTTCTAAAGGCTCAAGCCGAGATCAGCACCCCGCGGTACATCGGATCTTCCAGCGCACGGCCGGTGCCGATGGCAACGCAGGACAAGGGTTCATCGGCAATGCTCACCGGCAGCCCGGTGGCTTCGCGCAACACGACATCCAGATTGGTCAGCAGCGCACCGCCGCCGGTGAGCACGATGCCCTGATCGACGATATCGGCCGCCAGTTCAGGCTGGGTGTTTTCCAGCGCGGCGCGCACGCCTTCGACGATGGTGGCCACGGGTTCGGACAAGGCTTCGGCGATCTGCGCCTGGTTGATCTGGATTTCGGTGGGCACGCCGTTCATCAGGTCACGGCCCTTGATGTCGATGGTGAGGCCCACCCCGTCCGCCGGTCGCTTGGCGGTGCCGATTTCCTTCTTGATGCGCTCGGCCGTCATTTCGCCGATCAGCAGATTATGGTTGCGGCGCACATAGTTGACGATGGCTTCGTCCATCTTGTCGCCGCCGACGCGCACGCTGGTGGTATAGGCCAGGCCCTTCAACGACAGCACCGCCACTTCGGTGGTGCCGCCGCCGATATCGACGACCATCGATCCGATCGGTTCGGTCACCGGCATGCCGGCGCCGATGGCGGCGGCCATCGGCTCTTCGATCAGGTAGACCTGGGTGGCGCCGGCATTGTTGGCGGCGTCACGAATGGCGCGCTTTTCAACGCTGGTCGAACCCGATGGCACGCAGATGACGATTTCGGGGTAACGGCCAAAGCGGCTGGTCTGCACCTTTCTGATGAAGTGCTTGATCATCTGTTCGGCGACATCGATATCGGCGATCACGCCATCGCGCAGCGGGCGGATGCATTCGACATTGCCCGGCGTGCGGCCCATCATCACCTTGGCTTCGTTGCCGACGGCCTTGACGATCTTGTTGCCGCGGATGGTCTCGATCGCCACCACGCTCGGCTCGTTCAGCACGATGCCTCGCCCGCGCACATAGACCAGCGTGTTGGCCGTGCCCAAATCAATGGCCATGTCCTGTGCAAGGAACGAAAACATGCGCGAAAAAAACGACATACAAATGGAAACCGCAGGTAGGAGGATGGCCGGAATCGATCGCGGGGGGGCACGCGAACAACCGAGTCGGCTTTGGCCCTGAACGTCCGATTCGGCAAGCGTCAACACCCGCCGTCAACCGCTGAAAAGCGCCAATAACGGTTCCGTTGGTATCGGTTTGCCCCGATCTGGTATGCGAAGCATGGCCAAAACGCTCCGCAGCGGCTGACATTGCGGCTTTTTGAGCTTAAACACCAGCTTGTGCCGATCCGTCGCCTCCCAGAAACGCTGATCAACCGCATCGCTGCCGGCGAGGTGGTGGAGCGGCCGGCCAGCGCGGCCAAGGAACTGGTCGAAAATGCGCTTGACTCCGGCGCACGCCATATCCGGGTTGTGCTGTTGAATGGTGGCATCGACGGCCTCGAGGTTGCCGACGACGGGATTGGCATGGCGCCCGATCAATTGCGCCTGGCCATCGAACGCCACGCCACCTCCAAATTGCCCGATGGCGATCTGTCGGCCATCGCCACCATGGGCTTTCGCGGCGAAGCGCTGCCGTCGATCGGCTCCGTCGCCACGCTGTCGCTCACCAGCCGCGCGGCAAATGGCGAAGGGTGGGAACTGGTGGTCGATAATGGCCGCATCATCGCCGATGGCCCGGCCAGCGCCGCGCCCGGCACGGTGGCGCGGGTCGAAGGCCTGTTCGCACAGGTGCCGGCGCGCCGCAAATTCCTGAAATCGCCGCGCAGCGAACTGGCGGTGTGCCATGATCATATCCGCCGCCTGGCGATGGCCAATCCGCAGGTCGGCTTCGTGCTCGAACATGAAGGCCGGCGGCTGCTCAATCTGCCGCCGTTGCCCGACCCGTCGCCGGCCAGCAGCCTGGCGCGGCTGGCCGCGATCATCGGCGCGGACTTTGCCGGCAATGCCGTGGCAGTCGATCTGGCGCGCGATGGCCTGCATCTGGCTGGCCTTGCCGGCCTGCCGACCTGGAACCGCGGCGTCGCCGATCACCAATATCTGTTCGTCAACCGCCGCCCGGTGCGCGACCGCCTGCTGGTCGGCGCGGTGCGCGGCGCCTATCAGGATTTGCTGGCCCGCGATCGCCATCCGGTGGTGGCGCTGTTCCTGGATGTGCCGCACGATTTCGTCGATGTGAACGTGCACCCGGCCAAGACGGAGGTGCGGTTTCAGGATGCTGCCATGGTGCGCGGCATGATCGTTTCGGGGCTGCGGCGTGCGCTGGACGAGGCCGGCATCCGCGCCAGCAGCCGGGTGGCGGCGTCGGCGCTTTCGGCGTTCGTCGCCGAACCGATGACGGCGGCGTTCGCGGCCGAACCGCAGATGCCGGCGTTCGGGGTCGCTGCGCCGCCCGCTGCATTCGCCGAACCGCCGCGCCTGTTCACTGAACTGCCACCGGCCTTCCCGCCGGCCTTTGCTGCCCACATGCCGGCGCCGGCGGCACCAGCACCGCAGCAATTTCCGCAGCAATATGCCTTGGGCGCGGCGCGCGGCCAGATCGCCGCCACCTATATTGTCGCCGAAACCGCCGATGCGCTGATCATCGTCGATCAGCATGCCGCCCACGAACGGCTGACGCTGGAGCGCATGAAGAAAGCATTGCAAGACGCGGCTTTGGCCGGCGGCGCGGTGCCGGCGCAGGCGTTGCTGGTGCCCGAAGTGGTCGAGCTGGATGAAATTGCCGCGGGCCGCATTGCCGCCCGCGCCCCGGAACTGGCCGAGTTGGGGCTGGACATCGAAGCCTTCGGCTCCACCGCCATCCTCGTGCGCGCCACCCCGGCCATGCTCGGCACCTGCGATGTGCGCGGCCTGATCACCGATCTCGGCGATGATCTCGCCGCCTTCGGCAAGGCGTTGTCCCTGAAAGAACGGCTGGATGCGGTCGCCGCCACCATGGCCTGCCACGGCAGCGTGCGCGCCGGCCGGCAATTGTCCGTCGCCGAAATGAATGCCCTGCTGCGCGAAATGGAGATCACCCCCCACAGCGGCCAGTGCAACCATGGCCGCCCGACCTGGGTGCGCCTCGCCAAGACCGATATCGAGAAATTGTTCGGACGGCGCTGAAACGCATCTTTGCTGTTGCGAACCACTTGCATTTGGCGCGCGACTCGGTGATAACGCGTCTCAACAGCCGCTGGATCGTCAGCGGGCGGAGTGGGGAATTGGCGTGTACGTCTGTGTCTGCAATGCCCTGAAGGAACGCGACGTGAAGCAGGCCGCCCGCGCTGCCGGCACGGCCTGCCCGCACGCGGCCTATGCCCAGCTTGGCGCCAAGGTGAAATGTGGCCAGTGCCTGCCGTTTGCGCGCGAAGTCGTCGCCCAGGCCAGCAGCTTCGCCTGAGGGCGGCAATTACGATCAAATACGCTCGTCACCCCGTGTCAAGCACGGGGTGACGACGATGGTTGTGGCGATATCCCACTGCTACTGCGAGTGCGTTTCACCAGCAAGTATCGGAAATATCACGCTTTTTCTTGACGTGCGCCAGATCGGATGGCATCACTCCTGCAGCAACTTAGGAGACACGCCATGAAGGGCGACGCCAAGGTCATCGATTTTCTCAACGCCGTGCTCAAGGGCGAGTTGACCGCGGTCAACCAATATTGGCTGCATTACCGCCTGCTCGACAATCTCGGCATCAAGCGCCTGGCCGATTATGAGCGGCATGAATCCATCGACGAGATGAAGCACGCCGACAAGTTGATCGAGCGCATCTTCTTCCTCGATGGTTTCCCCGGCATGCAACAGCTCGGCCGCCTGCGCGTCGGCGAAACCGTGGAAGAAGTGCTGCAAGCCGATCTGGAGCTTGAACACGAGGCCATCGCCCTGCTGCGCGACGCCATCCAATATTGCGAAAGCGTGCGCGATTACCCGTCGCGCGACCTGTTCGCCGAAATCCTGCGCGCCGAGGAAGAGCATGTGGATTTCATCGAAACCCAGCAGACGATGATCAGTCAGATGGGCCTGCACAATTATATCCAGCTGCAATCGAAGTCGGCGGCGGCGTGAGGACGAGCGGCAATTGACGGCACCGCCAGGACGGCGGCTGCGCCAGACCCCCATCCGGCCGCTCCTCTGGGGCCGGTCGTTCAAGGCCGAAAAGGCCCAGAGCGTGCGGCGTTGCAGCGGCTGACCGCACCGGTCGTGCGCCGCCAGCGCGTCATAAGGGTGGTTGCAGCGTCGGGTTCGGCATGCGGCAATCTTCACGCTGGGCGATGCCCATTCCGGCGCGCGGCGCCGCGGCTGCGCAGCAAAGCCGTTTCAGATCGGCCAACAGCTTTTCGATGCGCCGGACGTAGAGCAGGCCGTTGCGCACCATGGCTTCACTGCCGTGCACCCGTGCCGGAACGATCACGCCGCCCCCACGGCTTTCCACAAGGCCGCGCGTGATCAGCGCCAAAACGCGCCGCCGTACGGTCGCATAAGTCAGTTGTTCGGACTGCGCCAGCGCCCGCAGGCTTGCAGGCAGGCGGTCGCGATCGTCGGGAATGGCGTCCGCAGCGGCGTGGCGGCTTGAGCGTCCCGGATCGGCGTTGATATGTTCGACATTCATGCGGATGATGGCGATGAACAGGGTGAAACCCAGCAGCGACCCGCACATATCGGAGGCAGCCTCTGCCGTCAGCACCGCGAATTCGTTCCACACTCTCGCGACCAGATCCGGCGGCAGCGCCCGCAGCGTTGCCGGATCGATGGCCTGCGCCGATGCCGAGCCGAGCCCGGCGAGATCGCCGACGATCGCCACCAGCGCCGCCGCATCGGCGTCGACAAGCGCCTTGCCGGGGGGCAACGTCAGCAGCGTCGCCGGCACGATCCAGCCGGAGCCAAGCTTCTGGAGCGTGCCGCGCCGTTGCAGATCGAGCGCCTGGCGGCGGATCGTTTCGTGCGGAATCCCCATCGATTCGGCAATGCTCATCAGGCTGACCGGCCGGCGGCGGTTGTCATCGACGGCGAGGCCGGCGCCGGCCGGATCATCGAGACGGATGCGGGCGAGATTGGCAGCCAGCGCGACGTGCACGATCAGCAGCGTGGTGGCGTTGAGGTCGAGTGTTGCGCGCCAGCGCGCTGCCCGCAGGCTGCCGGCAGCAATGAAGTGCCGCGCCAGCAGCCGGGCGATGTCAGGCGCCGCAAATGACGGGGCCATCGCCTTCCCCCCGTCAAATCCGGAACCCTGATCGGGGGCGATCGCTGACATTCGTGCTCCAGAAATGACGTCACGATATAGGATAGTGAAGGATTTTACATTTGTCAGACGGTGGCTGCTCATTTCGGGGCGCAAGCCACGCGGCAATGGCGCGCAGTCTGCTGAAAACATCGGGGGTGCAGCGGCGCTGTGCCGGTTCAACCCAGCCACCAAAGGATGATCCGTGAAGCTGGCAACCATCTTACTTGCCGGCACGCTCGTCGCACTCGGCAGCCCGGCAGGCGCCAGCAGCTTCACCAACGGCGGCTTTGAATTGCTGTTTTCGCGTCCCTGGCGGGACCAGTGGCGTGGCTGGCTTTGCCGCAGGGAGCCAAAGGCCGGTTTGGGTGGTTGGTGATCTGTCGGGCTCTATCCGCCCCTGAAAGGACGTCCATGATCACCCTGATGCCCCTGCCATTCGCCGCCGATGCGCTTGCCCCGCACATCTCGGCCGAGACCTTTGCCTATCACCATGGCAAGCATTTTGCCGCCTATGTCACCAAGACCAACGAATTGATCGCCGGCACCGACGATGCCGATGCCGATCTGGAAACCATCGTCGACAATGCCGATGAAGCCGACAATGTCGCGCTGTTCGACGCGGCGGGGCAGGCGTGGAATCACGGCTTCTTCTGGGCCAGCCTGGCGGCCCCCCCGTCTGATATGCCGTCCGATGCGCGGCCCGGCGGCGGGCTGGCCGAGGCGATGGCGCGGGATTTCGGTGGCTTTGATGCCATGGCGGCGCAATTCGTGAAGACCGGCACGGCGGAGTTCGGATCGGGTTGGGTCTGGCTGGTCAGCGATGCCGATGGCGCCTTGTCGATCTGTTCCACCCACGATGCGCTGCCGGTGTGGGTCGAACAGCCGGTGATGCCATTGCTGGTGTGTGATGTGTGGGAACACGCCTATTATATCGATTGGCGCAACGATCGCGGCGCGTTTCTGAAGGCGTTCATGGGTGATCTGGCCAACTGGCGCCACGCCGAAGCGCAATTTGCGGCCGCCATTGCCGATGATGAAGGCTGGCAATATCCGGTGTGAACGAAACGAAACGGGCCGCCGTGGTTGCCCACAGCGGCCCAAATTCTGCTGCGAACAGGCTCAGCCGCGGCTGGACGCGTAGAGGCTCCACAGATCGGCGATGTCCTTCATGCCGCTCTTTTCCTGCACACCCTTGAAGCTGGCGATGGCCACGGATTTCTGGCCGGCCTTCACCGCGGCAATGCCCTTGAACACGCGCGCATAATCGGCATCGGCGCCGTTCGCGCCAATGGCCTTGTCATAGGCGGTGATGGCCTTGCCATATTCGTTCAGGCCCAGCCAGGCGTTGCCGCCCTTGAAGGCGGTGGCCGGCGCGGCGGACAATTTCGCGGCTTCCGGGCCTTCGCTGGCGACGGCCTTGCCGGCGGCCGCAGAAAGCTTCTGGTCCATCGGATCGCTGGTCACGCCGGATTTGTCGAGCGCGGCCTTGGCGACGGCGGCCTGGCCGTTCATCAGCGCCAGCTTGGCGAAATCGTGATAATCTTCCTTGCGGTCCAACGTGCCGGTGCTGAACATCAGGTGATACAGCGCCAGCTTTGATTCCGAACGCATGTTGGTCTGCTGGAAATTGGTGAGCAGCGCCTTCCAGCGCGCCGGCGAGGCATCGACCTTGATCAGCTTGGTCGTGGTCGCCAGATAGCCCGCCTTGTCGCCGGACTTGTACTGCGCGCCAGCGAGATTTTCCAGATAGATCGCCTTGGCGCCGTTGCTGGCGATCAGCTTGTTGTAAGAGGCGATGGCATCCTTGTGGCGACCCTGGCGGGTGTAGACCTGCGCGACCAGGATCTGCATGCCTTCGCCGCCGCAGCCCTTGGCGATGCCGACGGCCTTGTCGAGCTGACCGGCCTGATAATAGAGCGGCGCCAACTGGTTGCACGGGGCACCGACTTCCTGCAGCGCGGCCGCCGCTTCGGCATAACGGCCGACCGCAGTGAAGGCGTAGCCGGCCATCTGCGCGGTCTTCTGCTTTTCTTCGGCTGAGGATGATGCAGCGCGGGCCTGGCCGATGGCGGCGGCCACCCCGGCGGCATTGCGCGACTTGGCGGCGGCAGCGGCGGCATTCAGCGCCTTGCCGACGGCCTGCGACACGGCGGCACTGGCCGGCATGGCCGCGGCAAGCAGCGGAACGACAATCAACAGTCGGGCGGTTTTCAGCATTGTTCTTCCTTGGCTGTTGCAGACCCAGGCCTGGTCAGTTGCAAGGAGCGTGCGCGCTGCCATCGCAACGCCACCGAATCCCCCTTGCTTCCTCCCAAAGCAAGCTTCACCGTTTAGCGAATTGAAAAGCCGGCGCAACGGGGCAAATCGCCGTAGCATGGCCAAATTATGGCCAAATGGTTGCGTGCGCGCAGTGAAGCGCCTATCCGCCGACGCAATATTGCGGCCAGGCGGGGCCAAATTGCTGGGGAGACCGACCATTCGCGCCTTCATCTTTCCGGGCCAGGGCAGCCAATCGGTGGGCATGGGCAAGGCCCTGGCCAACGCCAGCCCGCACGCCCGCGCCGTTTTCGAGGAAGTGGACGAGGCCTTGGGCGACCGCCTGTCGCGCCTGATGTGGGAGGGGCCGGAGGACGATCTCACGCTCACCGCCAATGCGCAGCCGGCGATCATGGCCTTGAGCATGGCCTGCCTGCGCGTGCTGGAAGCCGAAGCCGGCATCAGGCTGGCCGACAAGGCGGCCTTCGTGGCCGGGCATTCGCTGGGTGAATATACGGCGCTGTGCGCCGCCGGCAGCCTGGGCCTGGCCGATACGGCGCGGCTGTTGCGGTTGCGCGGGCAGGCGATGCAGGCGGCGGTGCCGCCTGGCGTGGGCGCGATGGCGGCGCTGCTCGGGCTGGATTTCGAAACCGTGACCGGCCTGGCAGCAGAGGCCGCGCAGGGTCAGGTCTGTGCGGCGGCCAACGACAATGCCAATGGCCAGGTGGTGGTTTCCGGCCATGTCGAGGCGGTGGCTCGCGCCATGAACCTCGCCAAGGCCAAGGGCGCGCGTCATTCGGTGTTGCTGCCCGTGTCGGCGCCGTTCCATTGCGCGCTGATGCAGCCGGCGGCGGACGCCATGGCCGAGGCGCTGGCGGCGGCGCCGCTGCATGCGCCGCAGGTCGCCCTGGTGGCGAATGTGACGGCCGCCGTGGTCAGCGATCCCGACGATATTCGCCGCCTGCTGGTGGAACAGGTGTGCGGCACGGTGCGCTGGCGCGAATCGGTGCTGGCGATGGCCGATCTGGGCGTGACCGGCTTTGTCGAATTGGGCGGCAAGGTGCTCGGCCCGATGATCCGCCGCATCACGCCCGATGTGCCGACGATCACCGCCGTGGACATGCCCGGCCTGGAGGCGATTGCGAAGTCGCTTTGATCCCTCTCCCCTTGAGGGAGAGGGCGACTCGCCGCAGGCGAGCGGGGTGAGGGGTTTGCGCCCGTTGTGACATGAGGGAGTTCGAAAAATGTTCGATCTGACAGGCATGACCGCGCTGGTGACCGGCGCTTCGGGTGGCATCGGCAGCGCCATCGCGCGCGCCCTGGCGGCGCGGGGCGCGCGCGTCGCGCTGTCGGGCACGCGCGCCGAGGCGCTGGCGGCGGTGGCGGCAGACTGTGGCCCCGATGCCGTGATCCTGCCCTGCAACCTGTCCGATTCTGCCGCGGTCGATGCGCTGGTCGGCCAGGCAGTCGAGGCGCTGGGCGGCCGGCTGGACATCCTGGTCGCCAATGCCGGCATCACCCGCGACAATTTGGCGATGCGCATGAAGGATGAGGAATGGTCGGATGTGATCCGCATCAACCTCGAAGCCACCTTCCGCCTGTATCGCGCCGCCGCGCGCCCGATGATGAAGCAGCGTTTTGGCCGCCTGATCGCCATCACCAGCGTGGTCGGCGTGACCGGCAATCCCGGCCAGGCCAATTATGCCGCATCAAAGGCCGGCCTGATCGGCATGTCCAAGGCGCTGGCGCAGGAACTGGCGTCGCGCGCCATCACGGTGAATTGCGTGGCACCGGGCTTCATCGTGTCGGCGATGACCGATGCACTGCCGGATGCGCAGAAAGAGGCGTTGACGGGGCGAATTCCGGCCGGAAGGCTTGGTGCTGGCGAGGATATTGCCGCGGGCGTGGTGTATCTGGCGTCGAAGGAGGCTTCGTATGTGACGGGGCAGACGCTGCATGTGAATGGCGGGATGGTGATGCCGTGACCATCTCCCCTCCCGTTGAGCTGCGCTCGCCTGCGGCTCAGGGGCCGGGCCGGGGGTGGGGATGTGCCGCTGGGCCTGACTTTGGCCCCAGCGGGCGCGGCCGGCGGCAAAGCCGCCGGGTCCGCTGAAACTTGTCAAAAGAAGAACGCAAGAAAGAGCGTGGCGGCGCCACAAGCCTGCCCCGGCGAAGGCCGGGTTCGAAGCGGGCGGCGCGCAGGTACGCGCGCCGCCCGCCCGGCCGTGCTTGCGTCTGTCGGCGCGCGGCACGCGCGCCCGCGGCGCTGCGCTCTTGCCACAATTTCGCCATCGGGCTATCGCCGCCAAGCAACCTACCGGCGAATGACCGCCGTAACCTAGGGGAATGAACATGAGCGACGTCGCCGAGCGCGTGAAGAAGATCGTGGTGGAGCATCTGGGCGTGGAAGCCGAGAAGGTCACTGAAGCTGCCAGCTTCATCGATGATCTGGGCGCCGACAGCCTCGATACGGTCGAACTGGTGATGGCGTTCGAAGAAGAGTTCGGCGTGGAAATCCCCGACGATGCTGCTGAAAAGATCCTCACCGTCGCTGATGCGATCGGGTTCATCGCGGAAAACAGCAAGGGTTGATGATCGGCCCGGGCAAGGGCACGGTTCAACCCGCGTGGGCGGTTCGGCGTAATCGGCCGGACCGTCAGCGATGGGCCGGCCAGCAGCCCCGCCTGCGAATTTCCGGCCCTTCGCTCAGCTTGAGCGGAGGGCCGTTTTGCGCTGGCCCGCCGCTTGTGAGAGAATAAGTCAGGGTGCCGGCCCACACAGGCCGGACACAGAGGAAGTGGAGCGCCAATGCGCCGTGTCGTGGTCACCGGGCTGGGTCTTGTCACCCCACTGGGCAGTGATGTCGAAACCATCTGGGCCAATATCCTGGCGTCGCGATCCGGCATCGGCCCGATCACCCGCTTTGATGCCAGCAACCAGGCCTGCCGCATCGCCGGCGAAATAAAGCCCGGCGATGGCACCGGTATGACCTTCGATGCCAACAAGCGCGTCGATTACAAGGTGCAGCGCCAGGTCGATCCGTTCATCATCTTCGGCATCGATGCCGCCGGCCAGGCCATCGAGGATGCCGGGCTGACCGACATGACCGAGGAACAGCGCTTCCGCGCCGGCTGCTCGATCGGCAGCGGCATTGGCGGGCTGCCGGGCATCGAAGCCGAATCGATCGTGCTGCATGAAAAAGGCCCGCGCCGCGTCAGCCCCCATTTCGTGCATGGCCGGCTGATCAACCTGATCTCGGGCCAGGTTTCGATCAAATACGGCCTGATGGGGCCGAATCATGCGGTGGTGACGGCCTGTTCCACGGGCGCCCATGCCATCGGCGATGCGGCGCGCATGATTGCGCTGGATGATGCCGATGTCATGCTGGCCGGCGGCGCCGAAAGCGCGCTGTGCCCGCTCGGCATCGCCGGTTTTGCCCAGGCCCGCGCGCTTTCGACCAATTTCAACGATGATCCCACCCGCGCCAGCCGCCCGTGGGATCAGGCCCGCGACGGTTTCGTGATGGGCGAAGGCGCCGGCGTGGTCGTGCTGGAAGAATATGAGCACGCCAAGGCGCGCGGCGCGAAAATCTATGGTGAGGTCATCGGCTATGGCCTGACCGGCGATGCCTGGCATGTGACGGCGCCGCATCCGGAAGGATCGGGCGCGTTCCGATCGATGGCGATGGCGCTGAAACGGGCCGGCCTGAACCCGGAAGACATTGATTACATCAACGCCCATGGCACCTCCACGCCGATGGGGGATGAATTGGAACTGGGGGCGGTGCGGCGGCTGTTCGGCGATGCCGTCGGCAATGTGTCGATGTCGTCCACCAAATCCGCCATCGGTCACCTGCTCGGCGGTGCCGGCGCGGTTGAAGCGATCTTCTGCCTGCTTGCCCTGCGCGACCAGGTGGCCCCGCCGACGCTCAACCTGGACAACCCGTCCGAAGCCTGCATCGGCATCGATCTGGTCCCGCATGTCGCCAAACCCCGCCGCATCCGCGCCGTGCTGAACAACAGCTTCGGCTTTGGCGGCACCAATGCCACGCTGGTGATGCGCGGCGTGTGATGGTGTGAGTGATGCGGCGCACCGGCCTGGCCTTTCTGCTTCTGCTGGCGCTGCTGGGTTTGCCGCTGGGCGTGGCACCGTGGTTCGGCTGGGGGGCATCGCTGGGCCAGCCGCAGCCTTTCATCGTCGAAAATGGCGCCAGCCTGGGCAAAGTGACGCGCGCGCTGGAGCACCAGCACATCATCCATTCGGCAGGGCAGTTCCGCGTGCTGGCGCGCGTGCTGGGCAGCGACGCACCGGTGCAGGCCGGCCGCTATCGCCTGGCCGCGGGCATGGCCTGGCGCGACATCCTATCGGCCCTGCAGCAGGGGCGCACCGAACGTCAGGCGGTCACCATCCCCGAAGGCTGGCCCGCGGTGCTGGTGGCTGAGCGCCTGAACGGCCTGCCCGGCCTGGCCGGCACGATCGCGCCACCGCGCGAAGGCAGCATCCTGCCCGATACCTATGCGTATGAATCGGGCGAACCGCGCGCCGCCGTGCTGGGGCGCATGCAGGCCGCGATGGCCAGGGCGCTGGCCGAAGAATGGCCAAAGCGCAGCGCCCGCGCCGTGGTGAAAAGCCCGGCCGAAGCGGTGATCCTGGCCAGCATCGTCGAAAAGGAAACCGGCAAGGCCAGCGAGCGCCGGACCATTGCGGGCGTGTACAGCAATCGGCTGCGCACCGGCATGAAGCTGGATGCCGATCCGACGGTGATCTATCCGATCACCAGGGGCAAGCCGCTGGGTCGCCGAATCCGCCAATCGGAATTGCGGCGCGACACCGGATACAACACCTATCTGAAACCCGGCCTGCCCGCCGGGCCGATCGCAAATCCGGGGCGGGCGAGCCTGCGCGCCGTGCTCGATCCGGCCGCGACCGACGCGCTGTATTTCGTGGCTGATGGCAGCGGCGGCCATGTCTTTGCCGCCACGCTCGCCGAGCAGAACCGCAACGTGCAGCGCTGGTTCGCCATCCGCCGCCAGCGCGGTGAGATGTGAGCCGCAAGCCGGCCTTGCGCGCCAATTCGAATCGGACCAGTCGGCCGGTGCCGTTCCGCCCTGCCAGCGCCCGCAAGCGCCGGGCCGGTGTCTGGCTGTGGGTGGCCCGCCTTGCGGCGCTGCCGGTGCTCGGCTGGTGCCTGGGGCTGATCTGGTTCAGTCTGGCGCTGCCCGGCCCGGCACCGCTTGCCGCGCGAACCGATGGTGTGGTGGTGCTGACGGGCGGGGTTGGCCGCTTCCGGCGCGGGCTGGCGGTGGTCGAATCCGGATCGGCGCGGCGCCTGCTGGTGTCGGGCGTGGGCGCCAACACCAGCCGGCGCGATCTGGCCGGGGCGTTCGGCGTGGCCACGCGGCGGCTGCGCACCACCGATCTGGGCTATGAAGCCATCGACACACGCTCCAACGCCGAAGAAACCGCGCGCTGGGTGGCCAGTCACAAGTTCACGTCGATCCGGCTGGTGACGTCGGCGGCGCACATGCCGCGCGCCCGGCTGGAACTGGCGCGGGTGCTGCCGGCCGCGGTGATCGTGCTGCAGGACGGCGTGCCGTCGGAACCGAAAGCGCCGAGCCTGGCGTTTGAATATTCGAAATATCTGCTGCGCCGTGCGGCGCTGCTGGCCGGCGTGGCCTGATGGAACGGGCCCTGTTGGCTCAGCAGGATGCGCCGCCGGTGCTGGCCACCATCTTGGCCTTCGTGCGCACCTGCCTGTTCCAGATCGCCTTCATGGGCGGATCGCTGGTGCTGGTGCCGCTGGCGCTGCTGCTGGGGCTGATCGTGCCGAAGGGTTCCGGCAGTGCGCTGCTCTATATCGGGCCGCAATTGTGGGCCGGCTGGTTCCGCTTGACCAGCCGCGTGGTGGCCGGGGTGCGCATCGAGATCGACGGCCAGATTCCAGCGGGGCCGCAACTGTTTGCCCTGAAACATGAAAGCGCGCTGGAAGCGATCCTGACCCTGTGGTGGTTCCACCGCCCAGCGGTGGTGATGAAGCAGGAATTGCGCGCCATCCCGATCTGGGGGCTGGCGTCGGCGCGGCATGGATCGATCTTCGTCAATCGCGCCGGCACCGCCGGCATGCTGCGCGAGATGATGCGCCAGGCGCAGGCGGCGGTGGCGCAGGGGCGCCCGGTGGTGATCTTTCCGGAAGGCACGCGGGTGGAAGTGGGTGATACCCCGCCGCTGGCCGCCGGTTTTGCCGGCCTGTACAAGATGTTGAAACTGCCGGTGGTGCCGGTGGCGCTGGACAGCGGCAGCGTGTGGCCGAAACGCTTCATCAAATATCCCGGCACCGTGCACATGAAGATTGGCGCATCGATCCCGCCCGGCTTGCCGCGCGCCGATGTGGAAACGCGGGTGCATGCCGCCATCAATGCGTTGCGGATACCATCATGACCGAAAAAATTGCCGGCGGGCGCCGCTGGCCGTTGCTGTTGGCACTGTTGCCGCTGATCCTCGGGCTGGCGGTCTATGGCCAGTTGTGGCGCGGTTGGGCGGCGCAGTTCGAAACCACGCTGGCCGGCTGGTTTCCGGGGCAAGCGCCGATCGTGAGCGGCTTTCCCTATCGGCTGGAAACCGAGCTGGCCGGCGTATCGCTGGCCCATGATGGCGAGGTGGACGTGCGCATGACGGCCGAGCGGTTGCGGCTCAATCGCGGGCCGTGGCGGCCGGAATTGACGGTGGCGCAAGGGGAGGGGCTGGTGCTGGCGGCGGCGTTGCCTGGCCTGTCGCCGCGAATCACCGCGCCAGCGGGCACGGCGAGCCTGAAGCTGAGCAGGGACCCACGCGGCCAGACAAGGCTGGCGCGGCTGTCGATCGTGCTGCCGGGAGCCAGCGGAAGCGTCGGGTTGGCCAGCGAAGGCCCTTCATTCCAGGCCGACAATCTCGAGTTGCACGCGCGCGAAATCGAACCGGCGGGCACCCCCGCCGCCAATGATCCCAGCCTGCCGCCGCGCGGGCAATTGGTGATCGGCGCACAGGGGCTGCGCATCGGGGCCGGTGCGGCGATCAGCCTGGCCGGGGAAGCGAACGTGCGTGGCGCCGCGCCGCTGCGGGCGTGGCGCGCGTGGGCAGGCACCGGCAGTGTCGATCTGGCCATCAGCGGCCGCGATGCCACCGGCGAATTGTTTGCGCTGGCGGCCAGCCTGGTGCCGGTGGGCAGCGGATTGCGCCTGGCGGGCACGGTTCGCACCGTCTGCCCGATCAGTGTGCAGGCGGCGCTGGCGGGCATCGTGCCGCCGGCCGAACAACGGCTGCGTGCGCCCGTGCAACTGGCCATCGAAAGCCTTTTGCCCGCCGGCGACGCCGTGGCCCTGCGCGGCATGCCCGCCGATCTCGCCACCCGCCCGCGCCGTGGCCAGTTGCCGGCGTGCCCGCGCTTGCGCTGAAGCCCAAGGAACATTGCGCCGAGATTGAAGCGATTAACGCCATCCCCGCAAGGGCGAGGGCGGCGACGTGCTTCAATCAAAACCCAATCGGGTCTAATCGTTGCGGCCAAAATCCGTCTTGTCGGTATCCTGCCCTTCATCGATGATGCTGCGGCGGATGGCGCGGGTGCGAGTGAACAGGGCTTCCAGCGTGTCGCCGTCGCTCCAGCGGATGGCGCGTTGCAGGGCGACCAGATCTTCGGTGAAGCGGCCCAAGAGTTCGAGCACCGCCTCGCGATTGTTGAGGAACACGTCGCGCCACATCACCGGATCGGAAGCGGCGATGCGGGTGAAATCGCGGAAGCCGCCAGCGGAATATTTGATCACCTCGCTGCGGGTGACGGCTTCCAGATCGCTGGCGGTGCCGACGATCGAATAGGCGATCAGGTGCGGCAGATGGCTGGTGACGGCCAGCACGCGATCATGGTGGGCGGCGTCCATCCGATCGACCCGCGCGCCCAGCCGGCGCCAGAACTCCGCCAGCCGTTCGACCATCACTTCATCGGCACGCGGCGGCGGCGTGATGATGCACCAGCGATCACGGAACAGGTTGGCAAAGCCGGCATCCGGCCCGGATTTTTCGGTGCCGGCCACCGGATGGGCGGGGATGACATGCACGCCGGGCAGGGCATCGCCCAGCACCTTCGCCACGCTTTCCTTCACCGAACCGACATCACTGACCACGCAATCGGGGGCGAGTTCGCCAGCGATTTCGGCGGCGACCGCTGCCATCGCGCCGACCGGCACGCACAGGATCACCAGATCGGCATCGACCACTGCCGCGCCCGCATGGTCGGCCACATCATCGGCCAGATCGAGCTCTGCCACACGCGCGCGCACCTGCGGGTCCGCGTCGGACACGCTCAACCGCACCGTGGGCATGGCGGTGCGCACGGCGCGCGCCAGTGACGAGCCGATCAGGCCCATGCCGATGATGGTGACGCGCGCGAACGGCAGCATCAGGCGGCGCTGCCGACGAAGGCCCGCAGCGCGGCGGCGACGGCCTGGGTTTCGGCTTCGGTGCCGATCGAGATGCGCAGGCAGCGCGGCATGTCCTGCACGGCCAGGTAACGGCAGATGATGCCGGATTCGAGCAGATGCTGGTTGGCCGCCGCCGCCGTGACCGGACCATCCTCCGGGAATTCCACCAGCAGGAAATTGCACGCCGATGGGATGGCGCGCAGGCCGGCGTTGCCCAACGCCGCGATCTCGCCGGCCAGCCAGCCACGCAGGCGGATGGTTTCGGCCCGCACCATGGCGATATGCGCATCGTCGCCCAGCGAGGCGACTGCTGCCGCCTGGCCGGTGCTGGTGACGTTGAACGGCCCGCGCACGCGATCGAGCGCGGCGATGATCGCCAGTGGTGCCACCGCCCAGCCGACGCGCTGCGCGGCGAGGCCGTGGATCTTGGAAAAGGTGCGGGTCACGATCAGGTTGGGCGCGGCCTGCGCCAAGGTGAAGCCGTCTTCATAATCGCCCTCGACGAATTCGGCATAGGCGCAATCCAGCACCAGGATCACATCGCGGCGCAGCCCGGCATGCAGGCGGCGAATGTCTGCGGCCGGCAGCAGCGTGCCGGTGGGATTGTTGGGATTGGCCAGATAGATGATGCGGGTCAGCGGTGTGACCGCAGCCAATATCGCATCGATATCGGCGGCGTAATCGACATCCGGCACCACCACCGGCGTTGCCCCCACCCGCCGCGTCGCGCCTTCGTACACGGCAAAGCCATGGCGCACATGGATGATCTCGTCGCCCGGCCCGGCAAAGGCGCTGGCGATCATGTGCAATATCTCGTCGCTGCCGGTGCCGCAGATGATGTGGGCCGGGTCCACGCCAAATTTCGCGCCCAGTGCATCGCGCAGCGCCGTGCTCGCCGGATCGGGGTAGCGGTGGCCCTGCGCCACCACATTCTGCATCGCCGCCACGGCAAGCGGCGAGGGCCCCCAGGGGTTTTCGTTGGAGGACAGCTTGGCCACGACGGCCACGCCGCCAGCGCCGGCCTTGCCCGGCACATAGGCGTGCATGGCTTCGATCCAGGGCTTCATCACGGGTGCGGCAGCGGTGGCAGGGCTCATGTCGGCCCGGTTAGCGAATATCGCTGGCACAGTCACCCCTGCGCAAGTATTGCGCGGCGCAGCATGGATGACGATTATTCCCAATCCCGCTTTGGTCTTGATCGCCGCGTCACCTTGGCCGGCGATTTTCCGCTGGCCGGCGGCGCGGTGCTGCCCGAACTCACCATCGCCTATGAAACCTATGGGCGCCTCAACGCCAATGCCAGCAATGCCGTGCTGATCTGCCATGCGTTGACACTCGATCAATATGTCGCCAGCCCCAACCCGCGCACCGCCAGGGCCGGCTGGTGGACACGGCTCGTCGGCCCCGGCAAGCCGGTGGACCCCGCAGACTGGTTCGTGATCTGCGCCAATGTGCTGGGCGGCTGCATGGGTTCGACCGGGCCATCGAGCATCGATCCGCGCGATGGCCGGCCCTATGCCTCGCGCTTTCCGGTGATCACCATTTCCGACATGGTGGCGGCCCAGGCCCGCCTGCTCGATCATCTGGGGGTGGATCGCCTCGCGGCGGTGATCGGCGGCTCGATGGGCGGCATGCAGGCGCTCACCTGGGCGGTGCGGCACCCTGATCGCGTGCAGAAGGTGGTGGCCATTGCCACGGCGGCGCGTCATTCGGCGCAGAATATCGCCTTCCACGAAGTCGGGCGGCAGGCGATCATGGCCGATCCGATGTGGCAGGGCGGCGATTATGGCGACGCGCCGCCGGTGGCGGGCCTGGCCGTGGCGCGCATGGCGGCACACATCACCTATCTGTCCGAAGCCGGGCTGACCGAAAAATTCGGCCGCCGGCTGCAGAATCGCGACGCGGTGTCGTTCGGCTTCGACGCGGATTTCCAAGTCGAATCCTATCTGCGCCACCAGGGCCTCAGCTTCGTCGAGCGGTTCGATGCCAACTCCTACCTCTATATCACCCGCGCCATGGACTATTTCGATCTGGCCGAGCCGCATGACGGCAATCTGGCGCGCGCCTTTGCCGGCGTGCAGAGCCGCTTCTGTCTCGTCTCCTTCACCTCCGACTGGCTTTATCCCACCGCCGAAAGCCGCCGCATCGTGCGCGCGCTCAACGCCGCTGGCGCGCCGGTCTCCTTCGTGGAGCTGGAAAGCCCCTTCGGCCATGACGCCTTCCTGCTTGAGGCGCCGGACATGAACCGCGTCATCAACGGGTTTCTCACCGCATGACCCCGGTGCATCTGCGCCCCGATCTGGCCGCCGTGGCTGCGGCTGTGCCGACTGGCGCGCGCGTATTGGATATCGGCTGCGGCGATGGGCAGTTGCTGGCCTGGCTGCGCGACACCAAGGCCGTGGAGGGCCGCGGCATCGAGCTTGATCCGAATGATGTGGCGGCGGCGGTGGGGCGCGGGCTGGCGGTGGTGCAGGGCGATGCCGATACCGATCTGGCCGATTATCCCGATGCCGCCTTCGATGTGGTGATCCTGTCCAACACATTGCAGGCCATGCAGCGGCCGGCGGTGGTGCTGCGCGAACTGGTGCGGATCGGGCGCTGTGCCGTGGTCTCCTTCCCGAATTTCGGCCATTGGCGGGTGCGCGCCATGCTGGCGCTGACGGGGCAGATGCCGGTGACGCGCAGCCTGCCGATCAGTTGGCACGAAACGCCCAACATCCATTTCTGCACCATCGCGGATTTCGAAGCGCTGGCGGTGGCGATGGGCCTGACCGTGCAGGGCCGCACCGCGCTGAGCGCCGGCAAGCCGGTGGCGCTGTGGCCGAATCTGCTCGGCGATACCGGGGTGTTCGTGTTGCGGCGATAGGATATCGTCCGGCACATGGACGCCGACCTCGATCCCGAACTGATCCGCTTCCTGCGCGAGGAGCTCGGCCATGAACTGCCGACGGGCCGCAACTGGACGTTCAGCGGGCCGCTGTGGATCTGGAAGGGCAAGGTGCAGGACGGCAAGCCCAGCCCGGTGTCGTGGCATTTCCTCACCATCACCGGCGCGGTGGCCGATGGCATCAAGGCAGCAGCACCGGGGCGCACGGCGGCGTGGGGATCGGTGTATGTGAAGGTGCGGCTGGGCGGGACATTATGGCAGACGTCCGTTTTCCCGTCCAAGGAGGCCGGCGGTTATCTGCTGCCGTTCAAGGCCGCGGTGCGCAAGAAGGAAGGCGTGGGGGAGGGTGATGTGGTGACGGTGGAACTGTCGCTTTGAAGCGCAGCGGTCACCAAACAGAACAAGTCATGCTGGCGCAAGCCAGCATCCACGGTGGGGCAAGGGCCCGGCGGCACGGTGGATGCTGGCTTGCGCCAGCATGACTTGGTTCTTGTATCGACCCGCTTAGGCGGCGCGCGCGGTGATGATCTTGCCGGGGCTGCGCGGCGGTTCGCCCTTGGGCAGAGCATCGATATGCTCCATGCCCGACGTCACTTCGCCCCACACCGTGTACTGGCGATCGAGGAAGCGCGCATCGTCGAAGCAGATGAAGAACTGGCTGTTGGCGCTGTTCGGCGCGCTGGTGCGGGCCATCGAGCAGACGCCGCGCACATGCGGTTCGGCCGAGAATTCCGCCTTCAGATCGGGCAGTTTCGAACCGCCGGTGCCGGTGCCCTTGGGGCAGCCGCCCTGCGCCATGAAGCCGGGGATGACGCGGTGGAAGACCACACCGTCGTAAAAGCCTTCGTTGGCGAGGCCGGCAATGCGCTCGACATGGCCGGGGGCCAGATCGTTGCGCAGGCGGATGACGACATCGCCGGTTTCCAGGGTGAGGGTGAGCGTGTCGGCCATGGTCAGTCTCCGGATGGGGGAAAGGAAGCGGCCTTAGCCGAGCAAGCGATGCGCCTCAAGCCGTTCCCGCAGGATCGCCGGCAACGGTGCTGCGCCGCCATCGGGCCCGCGCACCACCAGCACGGCATCGGACAGGGCAATGCAGCGCTCCGCCTGGAACGCCGCCATCGCCATGCGGAAACTGGAGGTGCCGATGTGCGACACGCCCAGCATCAGCGCCACGGCGTGCGGATAATGGCCTTCCGCCAGATAATCGATGCCGACATGCGCGACCATGAAGCGCGGGCGTGGCCCCGCGAACAGCCTGGCCGTGCCGGTGTTGAACTGCACGCGCGCCTCTTCGAACAGTTGCGCGATGGCAACATTGTTGAGATGGCCGTTGGCATCCATGTCGCCAAAGCGCGTCGGCAGATCGAGCCGTGCCGGATAGGTTTCGGCCAGCAGCCGGCCCGGATCACCTCTCATCGCAAGCTGTACCGCACCGGCAGGGTCTTCAGGCCGGAGACGAAATTGGCGATGCTGTTCTTCGGCTCGCCGGTCAGGGCGATCTCGTCCAGCCGTGGCAGCAGTTCGGCGAACAAGGCGCGGATTTCCATGCGCGCCAGATGCAGGCCCAGGCATTGGTGGACACCATTGCCGAACGCGGTCTGCGGGTTGGCGGCGCGGTCGACCTTGAAACTGAACGGGTCATCGAACACCGTCTCGTCGCGGTTGCCCGACCAATAGAACAAGGCGACGCCATCGCCGGCCTTGATGGTCTTGCCGCCGATTTCGGTATCCTGGGTGCAGGTGCGCATGAAATGCTTCACCGGCGTCACCCAGCGGATCATTTCTTCCACCGCTTGCGGGATCAGCGCCGGATCGGCCTTCAGCTTGGCCATCTCGGCGGGTTTGCGGATCAGTTGCAACAGCCCGCCCGACGCGCTGCTGCTGGTGGTGTCATGGCCGGCGGTGACCGTGATCGCGTAATAGCTGACCGCTTCGTGCAGGCCGATGGGTTCGCCATCCACCGTGCCTTGTGCGATCACGGTCGCCAGATCGTCGCGCGGGTTGGCGCGGCGATCCTGGATCACCTCCCCGAAATAGACGAAGAACTGCTGCACCAGCGCGAACAGATCGATCTGGGGATTGCCGGAGGCTTCAGGGTTGCCCGAACCCTGCGTGATGATGCGGCTGCGCGCCACCACATCCGGGTCCTGCGGGCCGAAAATCTCCTGCGTCATCTGCAGCATGCGGTTCTCGTCGGCGTCGGGCAGGCCCAGGATCATCATGATTACCCGCAGCGGATACCAGAGCGCGACCTCGTTCACGAAATCGCAGGTGCCGCCCAGCGCCGCCATGCGATCGACATGCGCCTTGGCGATGCCGGCGATGCGCGGTTCCAGCGCGCGCAGATTCTGCGGCATGAACCATGTGTTGGTGATGCGCCGCAATTTCATGTGCAGCGGATCGTCGAGATCAACCAGCGTGCGGAACAGATGCGTGTCGCCGGTGGTGGCCTTCACCCAGTCTTCGGCCTCGACGGGCGAGATATAGGTGCGTTCCCGGTTGATGAAGCGATCATTGGCCTTGGAAATCGCCACGATATCGGCGTGCCTTGTGATCGACCAGAACGGTCGGAAGCCGGTGGGCTGGGTCCAGTGCACCGGATCGTCGCGGCGCAGCGTGGTGTAGGCGTCATGGATGGTTTCGTCGGCATAGGCGGCCGGGTTGACCAGCATGTCGTCGATAGTGTCGCTGTTGAAACCTTGGAATGGCATGGCGGTCATTGGCTGCGTCCCCGTTCTTGCACCTGGCCGCGTGCGGCCTCCACATCGGCGGCCGATACGCGGGCGTTGGCGGCGGTGGAGCGCGAATTCTCCAATGCCATCGCCTCGCCGAACGGCAGCGCATAGCCGTCGCCGATCAACCGTTTGTACGTCCTTGAAAATTCCGGCGCGATGCTGGCCATGTCGTGCGCCAGCTTGACCGCGGCCGGCAGCAATTCGTCCGCCGGCACGACCCGGTTCACCAGCCCCCAGCGCTCGGCGGTGGCAGCATCGAGGAAATTGCCGGACAGCGACAGTTCGCGGGCGCGATACGGGCCGATCAGCCGGGAGAGCTTCTGGCTGAGGCCCCAGCCCGGCATGATGCCCACCCGCGCATGCGTATCGGCAAAACGGGCGTTCTGCGATGCGATCAGCACGTCGCAGGCCAGCGCGACCTCGAAGCCACCGGTGATGGCCACGCCGTTGATGGCACCGATCACCGGCTTGCCGGTCTGCTCGATGGCTTTCACCGGATTGTCATCCGGCCCTTCGGCGTTCGCGGCGCCCAGGCCCTGTTGCCCGAGTTCCTTCAGATCGAGCCCGGCGGTGAACGCCCGTGTGCCGGCGCCGGTGAGCACGATGGCGCGCACGCTGTCATCAGCCTCCAGGTCGCGGAACGTCGCTGCAAGCGCGCGGCGCAGCGCGGCGCTGAGTGCGTTCATCGCCTGCGGCCGGTTGAGGGTGACGATTGCCACCGGGCCGTCGCGGCTGACCAGCACCACATCTTCGCTCATGTCGATTCTCCTGCGCAAGGCCACGCCGTCCCCGCAAGGGGAAGGGCGTTGAGCGCCATTATCGTTAGAGGCTTGTGACGGCCGCGCCGACTGCAATTGGCGATAGGGCTGTCACTTTCCCCGGCGCAAAATGATGTAGAATGCGCCGCCGCCGCCATGGCGCGGGTGGGCCCCGCGCAGGGAGGCGACGTGCGGGCGCAGATCGGGGCGATCCAGCCAGTGCATCAGTTCATCGCGGATGCGCGCCGGGCGGTCCGGGCGGCCCTTGCCGGTGATGACCAATATGACGCGCGCGCCATCGCCGGCCAGGATGGCGCTGGCCAGCACGCCGTGCGCTGTGGCCAGCGTGTGGCCGTGCAGATCGACGACGCGATCGGGTGCCAGGCGACCCCGGGCGATCTGGCGATCCCAACTGCCATCCAGTGTCGCGCCGAGCGGGTGTGGGGCTTTTGCTTTGGCGGCCGGTGCTGCGGGCGGACGCCGTGACGGGCTGGGCGGGGTCTTTGCCGCGGGTGGCGGCTCTGCGGTGGCGACCGGCGCGGGCGCGGCGGGCAATTTCGGCATTTCGCGGCCGGGCAGGGGCTTCACGCTGGCTGCCACCCGCGCCCACAGCGCGCGTTCGTGGGCGCTCAGCCGACGCATCAGGGCAGGCGCGCGGCGGCGCTGGTCGGGATCAGCAGGATGATCCGTGCACGCGCGGATTGCGCGCCGGCGGTGGCCGCCGCGTCGGCACCGGCGCCCAGGAAGAGATCGATTCGGTTGGCGCCCTTGATCGCCCCGCCGGTATCCTGTGCCACCATCAGGGCCGTGAAGGCCTCGCCGCTGCGGGTCAGCACCGTATCCACCAACAGCGGCGCGCCAAGCGGAATGAACGCCGGATCGGCCGCGACGCTCACGCGCGGCGTCACCGGCACATTCAGCGCGCCGATCGGGCCTTCGCCGGTCAGGATGCGAAAGAAGATCTTCGAGCCATTGGCGTCGAGCACGGCGGGCGCCTCGGCCGGATTGGCCCGCAGCCAGGCGAGGATCTGCACCATGCTGGCCTTGCCGCGTTCCAGCCGGCCCTGTTCGATCAGCAGCCGGCCGATCGCCAGATAGTCACGGCCGTTCTGCCCGTCATAGCCGATGCGCAGCACCTCGCCATCGGGCAGGCGCAGGCGGCCGCTGCCCTGGATTTCCAGGAAAAATGCCTCGTAGGGATCGGCCGCCCACGCCAGTTCAAGGCCACGACCGGCGAGCGCACCGGCGCTGATCTCGGCGCGGCTGGCATAGGGCACCAGCCGGTTGCCCTGCACCCGGCCGCGCACGGTGCGGCCCTTCAGGCTGGCGGCGAAATCGCCCAGCGGCACATCGATCAGATCGGGCGGCCGGCGGTAGATCGGCACGTCGTAACCGGGCGCGCGGGTACGGCTGGCGGCGATTTCGGGTTCATAATAGCCGGTGGCAAAGCCGTCGCCGCCGGTCACGGCAACGGCGGTGAAATATAGCTGGAAAAAGCCGGCTTCGGCGCCGGGCGCGACGCTGGCGGACGCCGCGCAGGCCGCTTGCCAATCAGCGGTTGTGGTCAGGCCCGACAGGTCTTCGCGGCGCAGCAGGGCGGGGCAGGAGCGGCGGAAGGCGGTGAGCGCGGCCACGGCATCGGGCAGGGTTGACAACTCGATGCGGGCTGCACCGGCATCGGCGGCGCGGGCCGGCGTGGCGGGCGGGACTGGTGCGGGAACGGCCGCCGCCGGCATGGTCGGTGGGGCTGGCGGCGTTGCCGGCCGCTCGCGCTTGCCGGCACAGGCCGCAAGCAACAACAACGTGGCCAGCGCTATGGTCTGGCGCATCATCCTTTCACCCTGCCTTGCGGCCGGTGGTCAGTCGAGATGGTCAGGCAGCATGTCGCTGCTGTCGGCTTCATTGTCGGTGGCAATCAGCACCCAGGCCGGATCGGGGCTGCCGGCCAGCCGGCTGAATGTCCACAGATCATGGCTTTCGGTTTCGCCGTCGGCGGTCGATACCCGGGCCGAAAAACGCACCGTCATCTCGATCATGGTGCCAACCAGATCGGCGCCGTGGATGATGGCCGCATCGACGGCGACCAGCGTGTTGCCAAGCCGCGCCGCGCCGCGGGCATCGATGGCCGCGCCCAGATTGTCGAGCACTTCATCGGAGGCAAGGCCGTGCAGCGAGCCGAGATTGCCGGACCAGAAGGCTTCCAGGATCATGCCATAGGCAAAGCGCGCGCCATCGAGGAATTTTTCCGGCGCGAACCCGATATCGGCCGCGGCAATGTCTTCCAGGATCGGTTGCAGCGCGGCATCGGTGCCGGCGGGCAGCACCAGGCGGCCACGCACCGGGCGATCGGCTTCCCGGCGCGGGGCCGGCACCACTTCGGTGCTGGGGCGGAAACTGTCACCGATCGGCCGCTCCTGCCCGGTGCGCTTGCCAAGCACCGACACCAGCCGCAGACCGATGAACGCGGCCAGCATTGCCAGCAGCACGATTTCGATCCACGCATTCCCGTCGGACATCATCATTCCTCAGCCAGCCAAAGCGGCGGCAGTATAAACGCAATATCGCACCATGTCTGTTTAACACGGCGCGTGCAATCCGCAGAATCATTCACGGCATGCGATTGCTCATCTGTGATAATCGGCCTTTGCGCGCGTTTATGCAAGCCAATGCGGCAATGACGGCAATGGGGAAAACACCCGCAGGCCCTGGCCAGTGGTGGCGGGGGCTTGCGGGCCGCGCGGGTCGGCGCTGTTGCCGCGCCTGACCGCGCGATGGGTTGGCGGGCGGCATCGCGCGACAAATCGCGATGGGTTGGTGGGCGGCATCGCGCGACAAATCGCGATGGGTTGGTGGGCGGCATCGCGCGAAAAACATGGTGCGGGCGGCGGGACTCGAACCCGCACTTCCAGGGGAAAGCGGATTTTAAGTCCGCTGCGTCTACCGGTTCCGCCACGCCCGCAATGCGGGGCATCAATAGCGCCCGCCCACGAAGCGTCTCTTAGCCGGTGTTGAGCGGCGTGTCAGCCGTTCAGCCGTTCCCGCAATTCCTTGCCGGGCTTGAAATAGGGGACGCGTTTGGCATCGACCTTGACGGCATCGCCGGTGCGCGGGTTGCGCCCGGTGCGGGCATCGCGGGCGCGGGTGGAAAAGGCACCAAAGCCGCGCAGTTCCACGCGGCGGCCCTGCGCCAGCGCATCGGTGATTTCGTCAAACACGGTGGCAACGATCTGTTCCACATCACGAATGGTCAGATGCGGATTCGCTTCGGCAATGACGGCAACCAGTTCAGACCGGATCATGCTGCTGTTCCCCGTTTGGCGCACACGCGCCACCCCATGATTTTTTGCGCCAGCTTATTGCAACCGAGCCGCCGGTCAAGGTGCCAGCCGAATAACTGCAACCAGTTCAGACCGCATCATGCTGCTGTACCCCGTTTGGCGCACAGGCACCAAAGCCCGATTTCACGGGTGAAGCTTATTGTAACCGGGCCGCTGGTCAAGGTGCCAACGGAAAAAATGCAACATTGGTGTCACAAATTCAGACGTATCTGGCGACGCGCCCACAAAAAACCCCGGCGGTGGACCGCCGGGGTTTCCTTGTTCCTGAAATGAACCGAAAATCAGCCCTTTTCGGCGTCCTCGCGGGCCTTGTTGAAGGCAGCGCCCAGAATATTGCCGAGCGTGGCACCCGAATCCGAGGTGCCGAACTGCGCAACGGCTTCTTTTTCTTCGCTGATTTGCAGCGCCTTGATGCTGAGCATCGGCTTGCGGCCCTTTTCGAAGCCGACAACCATCGTGTCGACCTTCTGGCCGGGCTGGAAGCGTTCGGCCTTCTGCTCGTCGCGGTCACGGCTGAGATCACCACGCTTGATGAACACCACCGGGCCATCTTCGCCGATCTGCACATCCAGACCGCCGTCGCGGGCGATAACGACCGTGGCGGTCACGACGTCATTCTTCTTCCAGTCGGCGCCGGTGTTGTTGCGCACGACCGGGCCGGGAGCAGTCTCATCGAGCTGCTTGATGCCCAGGCTGATGCGCTCTTTCTCGATGTCCACTTCCAGCACGCGGGCGGAAACGCGCTCGCCCTTGTGGTGGCGCGACAGGGCACCTTCGCCGGTCATGCCCCAGGCGATATCGCTCATGTGCACCATGCCGTCGACGTCGCCGTCCAGGCCGATGAACAGGCCGAATTCGGTGGCGTTCTTCACTTCACCTTCGACGATGCTGCCAACCGGGTGGGTTTCGGCAAACACTTCCCACGGATTGCGCTGGGCCTGCTTGAGGCCAAGGCTGATGCGACGCTTTTCTTCGTCCACTTCCAGCACGATGACTTCGACTTCCTGGCTGGTCGAAACGATCTTGCCGGGGTGGACATTCTTCTTGACCCACGACATTTCGGACACGTGCACTAGGCCTTCGATGCCGGCTTCGAGCTCGACGAAGGCGCCATATTCGGTGATGTTGGTGACACGGCCCTTGTGGCGGGTGTCCACGGCATATTTGGCAGCAGCCGTCGTCCACGGATCAGCTTCGAGCTGCTTCATGCCAAGGCTGATGCGCTGGGTGTCGCGGTTGATGCGCACGATCTGCACGCGCAGCACATCGCCGATGTTCAGCACTTCCGACGGGTGGTTGACGCGCTTGTAGCTCATGTCGGTGACGTGCAGCAGGCCATCGATGCCGCCCAGATCAACGAAAGCGCCGTAATCGGTGATATTCTTGACGGTGCCGTCAACGATCTGACCTTCGGCCAGGCTGCTGATCAGGCCGGTGCGGGCTTCGGCGCGCGATTCTTCGAGGATCGAGCGGCGCGAGACGACGATGTTGCCGCGCTTGCGGTCCATCTTCAGCACCTGGAACGGCTGCGGCAGGTTCATCAGCGGGGTGACATCGCGCACCGGGCGGATATCGACTTGGCTGCCCGGCAGGAAGGCGACAGCGCCGCCGAGATCGACGGTGAAGCCACCCTTCACGCGGCCGAAGATCACGCCTTCAACGCGCTCACCGGCGGCAAACTTGTTCTCCAGAGCGTCCCAGCTGGCTTCGCGGCGGGCGCGGTCGCGGCTCAGCATCGCTTCGCCATTGGCGTTTTCGACGCGATCGACGAACACTTCGACTTCATCGCCGGCGTTCAGCTCGACCTTGCCCGTAAGGTCGGCGAACTCGCGCAGCGGAATGCGGCCTTCGCTCTTCAGGCCGACATCGATGACGGCAAATTCATTTTCGATCGCGGTGACGACACCGCGGACAACGCGGCCTTCGAAACTTTGATTCTTGCCAAGCATGGCATCCAGCATCGCGGCAAAATCATCGCGGGTCGGTTGGGCAGACGTCGCCATAGACAGTAAAACACCTTGCATTCACGGGCCGGGACAGCGCGAACCTGCGCCATCAAACCCATCGACGTGGCACCATTGCCCGTCGTTCATCGCCGTCGCGGTGGCACCATGCCAGCCGCTCCCTTGGGTATTCACCGAAAACCAAAAACGCCCGCGCAGGCCCTAATCGGGTGTCCTGCCGGGGCGGCGCTGGTCAGCGGCCGTTGCGCGCAAGCGCACTTTCAACAAGCGCGATCGCGGCTGCAACGGCCGCGGCTATATCCAGATTGCTGGTATCAAGCAAGGCAGCATCGGCCGCGCGGACCAGCGGCGCGGCCGAGCGCCCCGAATCGCGGGCATCGCGCGCCTGGATATCGGCCAGCACATCGGCCAGCATATGGGGGGCGCCGCGCGCCGCCTGTTCGGCGTGGCGGCGCTGGGCGCGGATTTCGGGCGCAGCGGTCACGAACAATTTGGCTGGTGCATCGGGCGCAATGACAGTCCCGATATCGCGGCCATCGAGCACGGCGCCGCCCGCCTGCTGCGCAAAGGCCCGCTGGGTATCGAACAGCGCGGCGCGTACCTGCGGATGGCTGGAGATGATGGAGGCATAATCGCTGTTCAGCGCGCTCATCAGATCGGGATCGTCGAGCAATCCGGTGTCGATGTGCCGCGCCGCATCGGCGGCCGCATCGGCATCATAAGGATCATGCCCCGCCAACCGCACCGCCAGCCCGCAGGCGCGATAGAGTTTGCCGGTGTCCATGAACGGCAGGCCGTAATGGGCGGCCAACGCCTTGGCGATGGTGCCCTTGCCGCTGGCGGCGGGGCCATCGACGGCAATGACGAGGGGAGATATGTTCACAGATGCGGCGTTAGCGGGCGGGTGGACGTTTCACAAGCTGGCCGCGATCACGATCACCTCTCCCCCAGGGGGAAAGGTGACTCGCTTCACTCTGCCGGAATACCCGGCCGTTCGTTGGCGCCGTTGATGGCGGGCAGCACCGGGAACAGAAATTGCTCGCGGATGCTCAGGCGGCGGCGTTCGCCCTGGCCGACGGTATCCGTTTCACCGACACGGAACGTGCCGAACAGGCGATCGAGGATGATCAGCGAATTGGCATAATTGCAGCGTGTGTCGTCATAGGCGACGCTGTGGTGCAGGCTGTGGTGCGCGATGGTGGTGAAGAAAAATCCATACCAGGCCGGCGCCTTGAAACGGACATTGGCGTGGGCAAAGCAGGTGATCGCGGTGACCAGATGCCCGGCGCAGAACAAGGCCGGCAGCGAGAAATCGAACAGCGCCACCACGGAGGCGAACACCAGGATCAACTCCAGCGGATTGCCGACGCCGCCCTTCAGCGCGTTGAGCTGCGTGAGGTGATGGTGCGGCGCGTGCAGCAGCCACAGCGGCCGCCAATTGTGCATGCCGCGGTGTAGCCAATATTGGCCGAATTCGATGATGAACAGGATCAGCAGCGCCTGCACTGCCAGCGGCAGTTGTGCAAGGCCGGGGGTGGCGATGCCCAATTGCGCCTTCAGTGCCAGCAAGCCGCCATCGATGACTTCGTTGTTGACCGCCTGGATGACCGTGTAGCCCAGCACCAGATAGAAGAGATCGGTCAGCAGCTCGCGCCGGTTCAGCCGCCAGCCGGCATGGCGTTCGCCCACGAATTCCAGGCCCAGGATCACTGCCCGCGTGGTGAGCGTCGCGGCGAGGATGGTGAGCGGGTTGCTGGCGGTTTCGGCGGGCAGCAGGCTCCACAACAGCAGGATGAAGGCCAGGGTCGCCGGTTCGAACCAGCGGAAGATGGCGTCTTTGAATGTGCCTGTTGGGGCGGTCACTTTGCCTGCTCCTGCCGCATTGGTTGATTGCGGGCAGGTTACACGAGGACAAGCGCTTTGGAATGCGCTGTTTTGTCGTGCCATCAGGGGGGCGCAATTGACGGTGGCCGGGGCCAGACCTAGGCTCCGCAGAAATGTCGCGCGCCGCAATCGGTGAAGCGCTGAAAATTGGGGGGTCAACGGTGGAACGTCGCACATTTCTGAAGGCAGCCGGCCTGGCAGCGGCCAGCGGTGTCGCCGCGTCCGCTTCGGCGCAATCCGCGTTGAAATGGCAGCGCACGGCCAAGCCCGCCGATGTGGTGGTGATCGGCGCCGGCGCGTTCGGCGGCTGGACGGCGCTGCGGCTGCGCGAAATGGGCCACACGGTCACGCTGGTTGATGCCTATGGGCCGGGCAATGCGCGGGCCACGTCGGGCGGGGAAACCCGGCAGATCCGCGTGGGCTATGGGGATCGCGAAGTCTATTCGCGCTGGGTGCTGCGCGGCATGGAGCTGTGGCGGGAACGCGAACGCGAATTCGGGCTGCCGCTGCTGTCACAGGCGGGGCGGCTGCAACTGGCGACCGATCTCAATGCCGGTCTGCGCGGCTCGCGCGATGTGTTCACCCGGCTGAAGGTCGATCATGAACTGATGACCGCCGCCGACATGCGCCGGCGTTGGCCGCAGATGGAGCCGGGCGAAAACACGGTGGGTCTGTATGAACCCGGCGCCCTGATCGTGCGGGCGCACCGCGCCTGCCTGGCCGTGGCGGAAGCCGCGGCGCGCAAGGGCGTGCAGTTGGTGTCGGGTCGCGCCGCGCCGGGGCAGGCCAGTGGCGGCGCCATGGCCAATCTGGCGCTGCAAGGCGGCGGCGCGGTGAGCGGCGCGAAATATGTCTTTGCCTGCGGGCCGTGGCTGGGACGGCTGTTCCCCGATCTGCTGGGCCAGAAGCTGCAGACGCCGCGGCGCGAGGTCTATTTCTTTGGCATGCCGGCCGGTGACGATCGATATTCCTGCCCCAATCTGCCGGTGTTTTCCGAAGCCAGCCATTATGGTTTTCCCAGTGTTGACGGCAAGGGCGTCAAGGTCTGCCCGGTCGGTGGCGATACGATCATGGACCCTGACAATGATGATCGCATGGTCACGCCGTTCCAGGTGCGCCGGTCGCGCGATTATCTGGCGCGCCGCTTTCCGGGGCTGAAGGACCAGCCGGTCATCGAAACGCGGGTGTGCCAGTTGGAAAACAGCGTGGACGAACATTTCATGATCCAGCAGCATCCGGGGTGGGACAATGTCTGGATTGCCGGCGGCGGTTCCGGCCACGGATTCAAGCATGGGCCAGTGGTGGGCGAGTATATTGCCGAGCGCGTGCTGGGCCGGCGGTCTGATCCGGAACTGGAAGCCTTGTTCCGCGTGAAGGACGCCAAGTTCTGATCTTGCTGCCGTGGGCGGTGCCCGTCCGGCAGTTGCAAGATCGACAGGCTTCGCGCACAACAGGGTTCAGGGTCAGTCACGTCGCACAGGTGGGCGATGGCTGCCGACGACCCCGATGTTGCAACAGGCCCGATCATGTTCATCGCCGGCACCCGCCCGGAGGCGGTGAAGCTGGCGCCGTTGATCCTTGATCTGCTGGCGCGTGGGCAGCGCCCCGTGCTGGTGGCGACCGGGCAGCATCCCGACATGTTCGATGAAGCGCTGGCGGGCTTTGGATTGCAGGCCGATCATGATCTGGGGCTGATGGCGGCCTCGCCGGATGCGGCGGTCGGCCGGCTGGTGCCGATGCTGGCCGACGTGGTGCGCGCCCGGCAACCGGCGTGGGTGGTGGTGCAGGGCGACACGAGTTCCACGCTCGCCGGGGCTTTGGCCGCGCGCTATGCCGGCGCGCGGCTGGCGCATGTGGAAGCCGGGCTGCGGACCGGAACCCATGACCCGCACCCGGAGGAAATGCATCGCAAGCTGGTGGCGCAGATGGCACAGTTGCATTTCGCGCCGACTGCCGCCGCAGCGGCGGCGCTGGCCGCGGAGGGTGTGCGGGCCGGCGTGCACGTGACCGGCAACAGCGGCATCGATGCGTTGCTGCTGATGCGGGCGCGACTGGCGCATGATCCGGGGCTGGCGTCGCTGGCGGCGGCGCCGTTGGCGCAGGTTCCGCAGCATCGGCCCTGGCTGCTGGCCACCATCCATCGCCGCGAGAATCAGGGTGCGCGGCTGGCGGCGGTGTTGGCGGCGCTGGCTGATCTGGCCGGGGCGGTGGAAATCATCCTGCCTGTGCACCCCAATCCGGCGATCTCAGGCCCGGTGCAAAGCGCCCTCGGCGGGCGGGCGGGCGTGCATCTGCTGCCGCCGCTCGGCTATGCCGCCTTCGTGGCGCTGATGGGCCGTGTGATGCTGGTCCTGACCGATTCCGGCGGGGTGCAGGAAGAGGCGCCGGCGCTGGGCCTGCCGTGCCTGGTGCTGCGCGATGTGACGGAGCGGCCGGAGGCTGTGGCCAGCGGCAATGCGATATTGTTGGGGTGCGAAACCCCGGTCATCGTGGCGACGGCGCAACAGATCATGCATGATGCGGCCTTGCGGGCCAGCATGTCGCGTCCGGCGCTGCCCTATGGCGCCGGCGGGGCTGCGCAGGCGATCAACGATGTGCTGTTGCGCCAAGCATCTGCATCATGGCCACAAAATCCGGAAAGCTGGTCGCGATCGGCCGCGCATCATCCACGGTCACGCGCGCCTGCGCGTTGAGACCAAGCACGGCGAAGCTCATGGCGATGCGGTGATCAAGCTGCGCCGCCACGGTGGCGCCACCGGGGAGCGGCTCGCCGCCCTGGCCGTGCACGATCAGGCCGTCGGGCAATTCCTCGCAGGCAACGCCGCAGGCGGCCAGGCCTTGGGCCATGACGCTGATGCGGTCCGATTCCTTCACCCGCAACTCCTCCAGCCCGCGCATCACCGTGGTGCCGACGGCGCAGGCGGCGGCGATGAACAGGATGGGATATTCATCGATCATGCTCGGCGCGCCGTCGGGCGGCACCTCGATGCCGGTTAGCGCGCTGTGGCGGACGTGGAGATCGGCGACCGGCTCGCCGCCGACAATGCGCTCATTCACAAGGGTGATATCGCCACCCATGGCCTGCAACACGCGGATCAGCCCGGCGCGGGTCGGGTTGATGCCGACATTGCGGATCAGGATGTCGCTGCCCGGCACGATCAGCGCGGCGACCATCGGGAACGCCGCCGAGGAGGGATCGCCGGGCACGATGATATCCTGCGGGCGCAGCTCGGCTTCGCCAGCCAGGGTGATGATGCGGCCCTGCGGCGATTCGGCAACGGTCAGCTTCGCGCCGAATCCGGCCAGCATGCGCTCGCTGTGGTCGCGGGTGGCGACGGGCTCGATCACCACCGTATCGCCCGGCGTGTTGAGCCCGGCGAGCAGCACGGCGGATTTCACCTGCGCCGACGCGACGGGCAATGTGTAGGACAGCGCCACCGCCGGGCACAGGCCGGTGATGGTAAGCGGCAGCGTCTGCCGGCCGCCGGCTCCGGGCGTGGCGGTGAAGCTGGCGCCCATCAACGACAGCGGCGTGATCACCCGGCCCATCGGTCGGCCGGACAGGCTGGCATCGCCGATGAACGTCGCGGTGATCGGATGGGAGGCGATCAGGCCCAGCAACAGCCGCGTGGAGGTGCCGCTGTTCCCCATGTCCAGCGCGGTGCGGGGTTGCAGCAGGCCGCCGACGCCCACGCCGTGCACCCGCCAGTCGCCGTCGTTGCGGCGCTCGATCTCAGCCCCCATGGCCCGCATGGCAGCGGCCGTGGCCAGCACATCCTCGCCCTCCAGCAGGCCGGTGATGCGGGTTTCGCCCACAGCGAGCGCGCCCAGCATGATGGCGCGGTGGCTGATCGATTTGTCGCCTGGCACTGTGACCGTGCCGGCCAGCGGGCCAGAGGTCGACAGGCTGAGCGGTTGGGTGGCGGCGGACGCAGGGTTCATGTGCCGCGCTTTGACAGGGCAGGCCGGCTGTGGCAATGCGCCAGCCTTCGCCGGGCTGGTGTCTGCCGCCCGGCCCTTGCCATTTGCTGCGGTGCCCAAATCGCAGCTGCACGGAGACGATATGGTCAAGCCTGAATGGGGCACGAAGCGTGCCTGCCCGAAATGCAACACGCGATTCTATGATCTGGGCAAGGATGATCCGGTGGCCTGCATTTCCTGCGGCTTTGCCTGGGCGCCGGAACCCATCCTGAAATCCAAGCAGACGACGCCGTTCGAACAGGCCAAGCCGCTGGTTGCTGCCGGCGATGACCCGGCCGTGGCGGTGGACGAGGATCTGGATCTCGACACCGATGTCGAAGCCGGCCAGGCCGATGCCGATGTCGATCTGGGTGACGACGATGATCTGGGCGTCGTGTCGGAAGGCCAGGAAGAAGATAATTGATCGCTGCGGCCGATGCCGCGAACGATTATGGCTTGCATGGTCAGATCGTTTCGCCTAATCGGCCGCTCCCAACGTTGCTGGCAACAGCGGCCGCGGGGCAGGATGGTGCGATTTCTGGTAGGGGGCCTTAGCTCAGCTGGGAGAGCGCTACGATGGCATTGTAGAGGTCAACGGTTCGATCCCGTTAGGCTCCACCATCGCACCATGAGACACGAAAACCCCGGCCAAACGGCCGGGGTTTTTCGTTTGGGCCAGGCGGTTTTCAGGGCGCTGCCATGTCGGCCGGCGGCGAATCGAGCAGGGTGAGCACCACATCAGCCGGGCGGCACAAGCGCGTGCCCTTGGGTGTGACGACGATCGGGCGATTGACCAGGATCGGGTGGGCCAGCATTGCGGCCAACAGGGCCTCGTCATGGGTGGCGGGATCGATCAGGCCGAGGCTGGCCGCCGGTGTGCCGTTTTCGCGCAGCAGCGCGCGTGGGCCGAGACCCATGGCGGCGCACAATTGATCGAGCAGCGGGCGGGTCCAGCCGGCCTGGCGATAATCGATGATGGTCGGCGCATGGCCAGCCGCCTCGATCAGAGCCAGCGCTGTGCGGGACGTGCCGCAATCGGGGTTGTGATAGATGGTGATGGGAAACGCATCGTTCATGGCTTTGCCTCGGGCTTGAGCAGCCAGCCGAAGAACAGCACGGCGGCCAGCGTGCCGACGGCCTGGCCGGCGAGGAACGTGGGCACGGATGACGGGGCGATGCCGGTGGAGCTGGTGGTGAGCGCGCGCGCCACGGTCACCGCCGGATTGGCGAAGCTGGTGGAGGCGGTGAACCAGCAGGCCGAGGTGATGTAGATGCCCACCGCCGCCGGTGTGAAATCCGGGCGGTGGCGCTGCACGGCCAGAATGGTGCCGATCAGGCCGAAGGTGGCGACGGCTTCGGCAATGCCAGAGCCAAGGCCCGCACGGGCCGTGGCGGAGACTTGCACGATCGGCTGGTCGAACATGGCATGGGCCAGCCAGACGCCGGCCACGCCGCCGATGAATTGCACGGCGAGGAAGGCGAACGCCGTATGGGATGGCAGTTCGCGGCGGGCGACGGCCATCAGCGTGACCGCCGGATTGAAATGCGCGCCGCTGATCGGGCCGAACATGTGGATCAGCACGATCAGGCCGCCGCCGATCGCCACCATGTCGGCCAGCAGCGCCACCCCGGCATTGTCGGCCGACAGGCGATCGGCCATCAGGCCGGAACCGACGATGATGGCGAGCAGCAAGGCGGTGCCGACCAGTTCGGCAGCGATGGCGCGGGCGTCGGTCATGGGCAGGTCTCCGGTTCGGCAGTGAGGGCAGGGATGGCGTCGCAAATGTCCGGGCGGCCGGCGCAGCAATCGGCCATCAGAAAGCCGAGCAGCGCGCGCATATGATCAAATTGCGCCGTGTAGATGATCGAGCGGCCGGCGCGCCGCGCGCCAACCAGGCCCGCGCGTTCGAGAATGGCAAGGTGGGTGGACAGCGTGTTGGGCAGGGCGCCGACAGCGCTGGCCAGTGCACCGGCCGACAGCCCGTCCGGCCCGGCCCGCACCAGCGCGCGAAAGGCGGCAAGGCGGCTGGCATGGGCGAGCGCCGACAGGGTTTCGATGGCGCCGGGTGCGTTCATCGCGGCCTGCATCAGCAGCAGGCGGAACTGGCCGGCTGGCGCGTGGCGACCGGCAGGGCTTCGTCTTCGCCATAGGCCGTCGATTCGCCGTGGGTGAAAAAGCTTTCCCAGCGCACACCGGCCGGATCGGTAACCCAGCTCTTGTCGGATTTGGCATAGCAGCAGGTGGTGGCGGCCTGATCGAAGGTCGCAGCACCCGCAGATTTCAGGCGACCGGCGATGTCGGCCAGTTCGGCGGCACTTTCGACCTGGATGCCGACATGATCGACGCCGACGGCGCGGGCGCGCGACGAGATGGCGAGATTGACCCGGGGATCCTCGAGCATCCATTTGGCATAATCATCTTTGGTGACGCTGGGCGGGCTGCCGAACAGGGTGGAATAAAAGGCGATGGCGGGCTCCAGCTCGGCAACGCTGATGTGCAAGTGCAGACGCTTCATGGCGGTCTCCTTGTTTCGATAATTCGGGTAACATCGAAATAAAGCATCTGCAAGAGCGGACATGCGGGCAAATGGGGTTTGTTTTTCCGCCGTTCGCTGGCAGATGGTGGGTCATGAACAGGAGCGAATATCGCACATCGCGCACCATCCCGACGCGCTGGATGGACAACGACGCCTATGGGCATGTCAACAATGTGGTTTATTACAGTTGGTTCGATACTGCGGTGAACGCCTGGCTGGTGGAGGCTGGGTTGCTGGATATCCAGCACGGCAATCCCATCGGCCTGGTGGTGGAAACCGGCTGTCGCTATGTCCGATCGGTGGCGTTTCCCGAAACCGTGGAGGCGTATCTGCGGATCGCGAAGCTGGGCACCAGCAGCGTGCGCTGGGAGGTAGGGCTGTTCACGGCTGGCCATGATGGGCCTGCGGCGGAAGGCCATTTCGTGCATGTCTATGTCGATCGCACGACGCGGCGACCGCTGGCGCTGCCCGATGCGTGGCGCAGTGTGCTGGCGCCGCTGGTGGTTGCACGCGCTGCAGACACGCCTTAAGCGCTTGCGATGACCACGCCAACCCGCCCCGATGATTCCATCCTGATCCTCGATTTCGGCAGCCAGGTGACGCAATTGATCGCCCGGCGCATCCGCGAGGCCGGGGTCTATTGCGAGATCGTGCCGTTCGCCAAGGGCGGCGAGGCCTATGACCGGATGCAGCCGCGCGGCGTGATCCTGTCGGGCAGCCCGGCCAACATCAGCGACGAAAACGGACCGCGCATCCCGGCCAATGTGCTGGCCGCCGACGTGCCGCTGCTCGGCATCTGTTACGGCGAGCAGTCGCTCTGCCACCAGCTCGGCGGGTCGGTGGTGGCGTCCGACCACCGCGAATTCGGCCGCGCCGAGATCGAGATCGTCGATGATTGCGCGTTCTTCGCCGGCGTCTGGGCGAAGGGCGATCGGCCCACCGTGTGGATGAGCCACGGTGACCGCATCGAAGCCATTCCAGCGGGGTTCCGCGCGGTCGCGACCAGCGCCGGCGCGCCGTTCGCCGCCATCGCCAACGACGAAGCCCGGCGATACGGCGTACAATTCCACCCGGAAGTGGTGCACACGCCCGATGGCGCAGCGCTGCTGAAGAATTTTGTCGTCGGCGTCTGCGGGGTCACGCCGAACTGGTCGATGGCCGGGTTCCGCGCGGCCAAGGTCGCCGACATCCGCGCGCAGGTTGGTGATGCGCGGGTGATCTGCGGGCTTTCGGGCGGCGTCGATTCGGCGGTGGCTGCGGTGCTCATCCATGAAGCGATCGGCGATCAGCTCACCTGCGTGTTCGTCGATCATGGCCTGATGCGGCTGGGCGAGGCCGAACAGGTCGTCAGCCTGTTCCGCGAACATTATCATATCCCGCTGGTGCATGTGGAGGCCGAGGCTTTGTTCCTGGGCGGCCTGGCCGGCGTCACCGATCCGGAAGCCAAGCGCAAGTTCATCGGCAAGACCTTCATCGAGGTGTTCGACGCCGAAGCGAAGAAGCTCGGCGGCGCCGATTTCCTCGCGCAGGGCACGCTGTACCCCGATGTGATCGAAAGCGTGTCGTTCACCGGCGGCCCCAGCGTGACGATCAAGAGCCACCACAATGTCGGCGGCCTGCCCGAACGCATGAACATGAAGCTGGTCGAGCCGCTACGTGAATTGTTCAAGGATGAAGTGCGCCGCCTGGGTGTCGAGCTTGGCCTGCCGCCGGCGTTTGTCGGCCGCCACCCGTTCCCCGGCCCTGGCCTTGCCATCCGCATCCCCGGCGAAGTGACGAAAGAGGCGTGTGACACGCTGCGCAAGGCCGATGCCGTCTATCTCGACGAGATCCGCAAGGCCGGGCTGTATGACGAGATCTGGCAGGCCTTTGCCGTGCTGCTGCCGGTGCGCACCGTTGGTGTGATGGGCGACGGCCGCACCTATGATCGGGTCTGCGGGCTGCGCGCCGTCACCAGCGTCGATGGCATGACCGCCGACGTCTATCCGTTCGACGCCAGCTTCCTCACCCGCACTGCCACCCGCATCGTCAACGAGGTGAAGGGCATCAATCGCGTGGTGTATGATTACACGTCGAAACCACCCGGCACCATCGAATGGGAGTGACGGGAGCCGGTTCATCCGACTGAGAAGGTGCTTTGCGGCATGAGCCTGGTTCTGCATGGTTATTATCGGTCGTCGGCGGCGTTTCGGGTCCGGATCGCGCTGGCGCTGAAGGGCCTTGCCGCTGATCAGGTCTTTCACCACCTGCGCCGCGGCGAGCAGCGGCTGCCCGATTATCTGGCGCTCAATCCCCAGGGCATGGTGCCGGCGCTGGAGGCGGATGGCGCGCTGCTCACCCAGTCGCTGGCGATCATCGAATATCTGGATGAGACGGCGGTCGGCCCGGCCCTGCTCCCCGCCGATCCGCTGGGCCGGGCGCGGGTGCGGGCGCTGGCGCAGATGGTGGCCTGCGATATCCACCCGATCGACAATCTGCGCGTGCTGAATTACCTGCGCCACGATCTACGGCAGGATGAAGCAGCGGTCGCGCGCTGGTACAACCACTGGATCGCGGCTGGCTTCGACGCCATCGAACAGCGGCTGGCCGAACCGCAGACCGGCCGGTTCATGCACGGCGACAGCCCGACGTTGGCCGATATCTGCCTGGTGCCGCAGCTGTTCAACGCGGCCAATTTCAAGCTGAACCTGGCGCCCTACCCCCGCATCCGGCGCGTGTTCGATGCCGCCATGGCGTTGCCGCCGTTCGCGCAGGCGGCACCGGCGCAGCAGCCCGACGCCGAATGATCAGCAGGGCGATCGCGCCAGCAGCAGGCCGATGCGCACGGTGCGGCCGGGCAGCGGCAGCCCCACTTGCGGGAACACGACGGCGTTGGTGAGATTGTCCACCGCCGCCGTCGCCGACAGGCGCGCGCCATGCACGCAGGCGACGGGCAGGCGGGCGCGCAGATTGACCTCTGTGGCCGGCGGCAGCCGGGTGAGGGCGCCGGCCGCGTCCAGATCGCGCGCGGGCCCCAGCCGGCGCAGTTCGGCGCGCAGATCGAAGGCCTCGCCCAGCGCCCAATCGATTGCCGCCATCACCTCGTGGAATGGCCGCTGCACCTGCGGCTGGCCGGCGGCGCTGGCATCGAGTGCGGTGCCGGTCACTTCGAACGTCAGGCCTTGCGCGACCTTGATCTGCGCCGCCATGTCGACGCCAAAGCTGGTGGCGGCGCTCTGGTTGAACCGTTGCCGCAGGTTGACATTGTTCACCCGCACGACGCGCTGACCGATGCTGCCCCGCGTATGCGCCCAGAACGGGTTCAGGCTCAGCCGCACGCCGTCAGCCGCCCAAGCCAGTTCGGCATCGGCCAGCCAGACCTGTTCCGGCTCCAGAGCCGGATTGGGCAGGAACCGGCCCAGCGCTTCGCCGAACAATTCGCGGGCCGAAGCAAAGCGGTTGCGCCGCCCGCCTGACACGGTGAGATCAAGCCCGGCGGCCAGCGGCGTTTTCAGTGCGGCGGAAAAGGCGGCGGCCTGGCGCACGGGCTGCGCCTGCTTGTCACCGGTGGCCGGGTAGGAGGCACGATCGAGGCCAAGCCCCAGCGTGAGGGCAGCGCCGGCGATCGGCAGATCGGCTTCGACCCCGCCCGAGGCCAGCAACTGGGCAAAGCGCAGCGTCGGCCCCGGCGTGCCGGCCGGGAAGGCGGTATCGGTTTGCAGATGGTCACCGCGCTGGCTGGACAGGCTCCAGCGCAGCGTTGCCGGGCCGGCCTTGTGGGTGAGCGTGAAGCGGCCACCGATCATGTCGTCGTCATTGCCTTCGCGGCTGCGCAGCGTGGTGTAGCTGGCATCGCGATACGCATCGATGCGCTGGCCGAACCATTGCCGCCACACCACGGCGCGGGCGGTCGCCGCGCCCAGCCCGGCTTCGCCGGCGGCCTGCGCCTGCGTCAATTGCCAATCCGGCGTGCGCCAGAAGCGCGGCGCGGCGAGCGCCGGGTCGCGATCGGATTCCGGCGCGATGCCCCGCCTGGCATCGATGTGCAACAGGCTGGCGCGCCAGTTCACCACGCCGACGCTGCCGCCAATGCCGCCGAACAGGCTGGTGGCGGCCAGATCGCTGTTGAGCCGGCGATTGCTGGCCGGCTGCGTGAACGGCAGCGCCGAATTGCGCGCCACAACCGCCGCATCCTGTGCCTGATGCGCCGCCGCCAGTGTCAGCTTGAGGCCGCCGACCGGCAGCGCCGCCGCCGCCGACAAATTGGTCAGGCCATGGGGGCCGGCCTGCGCCTGCGCCACCGCGCCGGTCAGCCGGCTTTGCAGATCGACGACGCCGGCCACGGCATTGGCACCATATTCGATGGCGCCGGCACCCTTGCGCACCGAAAGACTGCCGAGGATGCCGGCCGGCAATAGGCCGAGATCGATGCGGCCGTCCCAGGGCACCGCCAGCGGCGCGCCATCGAGGAACACCAGGGTCTGCCGCTCGTCACCGCCGCGCACCCGCGGCGAGGTCTCGCCGCGCGAATTGGTGCGGATCGAGACGCCGGGCAAGCCGCGCAAGGCATCGGCCACGCTGCGCGGCTGGCGATCGAGCAGGGCTTCGGGTTTGAGGCCGACCAGTGGCGTCGCGACGCGGCCGGGCAGCGCCGGCGCGGTCACCGTGATGAACGCGGATTCCGGCGTTTGCGCCGGCTGCGGCGCCGCAACCTGCGCATGCGTCGCCTCTGCGAGCAGCAGTCCGCCCAGGGCGATATGCGCAAGCGTGCCCACCCTTGTGAACTTTCCTTTGGTCATGGCCTCACGGCGTATAGGATTGCCGTGCGGTCAGGGCAAAGGCCGTTCAGCGGCGCTTTGTCGGCACCGAAATGGGCTGCAAGGCGGCGGGCTGGCGGCGCAGCGCCTCCACCTCGTCGATTTCGATCGGGATGAAGCGGGTCAGCCATTCATGGCCGGTTTCCGTGACCAGCACATCATCCTCGAACGCCACGCGGGTGCCGTTCACGATCGCGCCCTGCTCGATGGCGATCACCATGCCGGGTTTCAGCGGGCCGACATAATCGCCGTTCTCATGCACTTCCATGCCGATGAAATGGCCGATGCCATAAGTATAGCTTTCGTCCCAACCGCCTTTCTTGCGCAGTTCGGTTTCGGCGATCTGCTGCAACGCCTGCCAGGTCACACCGGGCTTCACCGCCGCGATCACCGCCTTCTGCACATCGAGAACGCCTTGATAGACCTTGCGCTGTTCGGGGGTGAATTTGCCGTCCACCGGCACGGTGCGCTGGGTATCGGCCGAATAATGGTTCATCGCCGCGCCGGTATCGATGTGGACGAGGTTGCCGGCCTGGATGCGGGCGTCGCCCTTGCGCGCGGCCTCTTCCTCGGCGGTGGTTTCCCACTTCAATTTCTCGTTGAGATTGCTGGCCACCATCACGCCGGTGATGAAGCCGAGCGTCGCGCCTTGCAGGCGATAGACATGATCGATGGTGTGCATCACCTGCAAGGTGGTCAGGCCGGGCCGCGCCAGCTTCATGCCTTCCTGCAGGCCCAGGCCAGTGATGGCGATGGCCTGATCGATATTCTTGCGCGCGAAACTGTCGAGGATCATGCGCATCGGATCGAGGATATCGCCGGCATCGCGCACGGCGATCTCGCTGCTGGCTGCGCGGATGCGATCGACAAAGGCCAGGCGCGGCGCCGGCGGCTCGTTCAGATTCTCGAAGCGTGGATAGTTGACGTACAGCAATTTTTCCTTGTCACCCCACCCGCGCGCATAGTCCGACGCCACTTCCTTGAAGCGCAATTGCGTGATGCGCAGGTTGCGATAATCGGTGACCGCGCTGCTCATATGCTCCAGGAACCGGCTGCGCGGGAAAACATGCTTGATGCCCGACAGGCGGGTCGCCTCTTCCGGCTTCATGTCGGTGTAGAGCACCTCCTTGTAGGTGCTGCCGCCCGGATTGATCACCAGCACATGGCCGGGGGGTTCGGCATCGTAAATGCCGGTCAGATAGACGAAATCCTTGTTCTCCGTGTCGTCGGTATAGCCTTCATAACGATTGTGCTGCGACCGGTCGGCGCTGGTGATCACCGCGATGCCGCCCTGCATCTTGCGCGCGAATTGCGCCCGGCGCTCGATGGCCGCCTCGCGATGGCCTTCACGAAACTTGAGCGCCTCGAACGACAGCAGCCCGCCGCCCCCGTCCGCCGCGGCCGGCGCAGACAGCGCGGCCAGCCCCAACAGCCCGGCGCCAAGCGCAAGGCGGACAATCATGCGTTTCGAGCCTGTCATCATGTTTCTCTCTTTCTCAGGGTTGGGCAGCAGTGACAGCGGCGGGGGGCAGCTGCGGCAGGGCTGGGGCCGGCCACGCCACACCGGCGGCCGTCGTGGCGGCTTGCAGCGCGGCAAGCTGCACCGACACCAATGCGGTCAGATCCTTGTAGAGCGTCTGCACATCGCCCTGTGCCACCTGGGTCAGCTGGCGCTGGGCCGGATCGGGCGCGGCGCTATACTCCTGCGTGGAGGAATAGAGCCGCTGGGTGAGATCGATCAGCGGCAGGAAGGTTTCCTGCTGGGCGATGCCTTCCTCCCGGCCATTCAGCACGACATTCAGCCGATCAGCCTCCTTTTGCGCAGCCTCGGCGCTGGCGATCAACTTGGCGTTGGCCTTGCCATCCTTCAGCGCCTTCACCAGCGCCGTTGTTTGCGTCAGGCTGGCGCTCACCGTCTTGCCCGCATGATAGGTGGCCGCCACCAGCTTCGCCTGCGACGCCAGCAGGGCCTCGAGCGCGGCACTGTCGGCATTCGAGATGCTGATGCCCGGATCGAGCCGCACAGCGAGCGGCTGGGTGTGCACCTGATCACCCACCTTGAGCCGGACCTGATAGGTGCCGGGCATCACGAACCGCCCCGCCAGCCGGCGATAGGCGGACGGGTTGTCGTTCGGCGGCGCTTCGAACCGCAGATCCCACACGGCGCGCTGCGCCCCGCGCTTGGGCGTAGGTTGGGCGATCTTGCGCACCAGATTGCCACTGCCATCGAGCACCTCGATCGACACCGGCTGGCCGGCCCCCGGCGTGCCGATCCAGTAATCGATGATGGCGCCGCGCGGCGGATTCTTCGTGGTGAAATACAGGTGGCCGGTGTTCTTGCGGCCACGGCCGACATCGCGGATCTGCGTGCCTCGGCGCGGCGGCGCCAGATACGAGTGTGAGCCGACAACTTCAGGCGTCAGCTTCTCGACCAGGTTGAGTTGGTCGAGCACCCAGAAGCCGCGGCCGTGGGTGCCGATCACCAGATCATTCTCGCGCGGGTGGACGATGATGCCCTGCACCGAATTGGTCGGCAGGCCGGCGCGCAGCGGCAGCCAATGCCCGCCGCCATCGCGCGAGAAATACACGCCGAAATCGGTGCCGGCAAACAGCAGCTCGCCGTTCCTCGGGTGGGCAGTGATGCTCTTGGTTGGCCCAAAGGCCGGCAGATCGGCGGTGATGTTCCGCCAGGTAACGCCATAATCGTCGCTGCGCACGGCATGGGGCGCAAAGTCATTGTCCTGGTGGCCATCGAAGACCGCATAGAGCGTGCCTTCCTTGGTCGGCGACCAGGTGACCATGCCGACCTTCTTCTGGTTGGCAACGCCGGGGAAGGCCGCGGATTTCGTCCAGGTGCGGCCGTCATCGCGGCTGACCTGGATCAGGCCATCATCGCTGCCAGTCGCCAGCAAGCCGGGGCGCATGGTCGAGACCGCCACGGAGTGGAGGTTGCCGTACAGCGCCGTGCTCGAATGCAGATCGATGGTGGTGGCGGGCTGGATCTTGCCCTGCAAAGGCAGATTGTCCCGGCTGAGCTGGCGCGTCAGGTCCGGGCTGATCCGCTCCCAGCTGTCGCCGCGATCGCGGCTGCGGAACAGCACATTGGCGCCGAAATACAGCGTCTTGGGATCGTGCGGAGAGATGACGAACGGCGCGCTCCAGTTCCAGCGATAGGCCGGGAATTCGCCCTTCTGCGGCTGCCACGGCTGGATGCGCTTCTGGGCCTGGCTCTTGCGGTTGGTGCGTACCAAGCCGCCATATTGCGACTGGGAATAGATGATGTCCGCATCGGTCGGATCGGCCACCGCATAAAATCCGTCACCGCTGGACAGGAAGCTGAAATCCTCGTTGGCGATGCCGTCGTCGAACCGCGTGCCGATCGGGCCACCCCACGAGCCATTGTCCTGGGTGCCGCCATAGACGTGGTAGAACGGCTCCTGCATGTCGGCCGCCACGGTGTAGAGCTGCATCAGCGGCAGGTTGGACTGCCACACCCAGCGCTTGCCACCATCGCGCGACGTGTACATGCCGCCATCATTGCCGAGCAGCAGATGGTCGCTGTCCTTCGGGTTGATCCACATGGTGTGATTGTCGGCGTGGACCTGATTCGGCAGGATGTTGGTGAACGTCTTCCCGCCATCATCCGATCGCGACAACGGCGTGGTGGGCTCATAGATCCGCTCCGGATTTTTCGGATCGCAGAAGATTTCGCCGTAATACCAGTGGCTCTGCAACTGGGCGTTGCGCAGTTCCCATGAATTGCCGCCATCGGTGGACCGGAAGGTGCCGCCGGCGGGGCCAACCGCCGTCGCGTACACCATGTCGGGATTGCTGGCGCAGAAGGTGACGCCGACCCGGCCGACAGCGGTGGTCGGGAAGCCATTGCCCACCCGCGCCCAGCTGTCGCCGCCGTCGGTGCTGCGCCACAGCCCGCCCTCTTCGCCGCCGCCGATCATGCTCCACTGGCGCCGTTCACGCTGGAAGGTGGCGGCATAAAGAATGTCGGGATTGTTCGGGTGCATCGCCACCTCGACGACACCGGTGAATTTGCTGGGGCGCAGCAGGCGCGTCCAGGTCTTGCCGCCGTCCCTGGTCCGGTACAGGCCGCGTTCCTCGTTCGGCCCCCACAAAGAGCCCAGCGCTGCGACGAACACCGTGTTGCTGTCCTTGGGATGCACGATGATCCGGCCGATGTGGCGGCTTTCCGTCAGGCCCATATGTTCCCAGGTCGTGCCGCCGTCGCGCGACCGGTAGACGCCGTCGCCATATTGCGAGCTGCGGACGTTGTTCTGCTCGCCGGTGCCGATCCACACGGTGTTGGGATCATTGGGATCGAGCGTGACCGCCCCCATCGAAATGGTCGAACCCTTCTCGAACACCGGTGTCCAGGTCGTGCCGGCATTCACCGTCTTCCACAGGCCGCCCGAGGCGGTGGCGGTGTAGATGATCCGTTGATCGGTGGGATGCACGGCAAAGCGCGTGACGCGGCCGCTCGACATCGCCGTGCCCACTTCGCGCCATTGCAGCGCAGTCAGATCCTCGGCCACCAGACCATCGGGCGCTGCGGCCCAGCCGGCCGACGCAAGCAGGACCGCCGCAAATGCGGCCGTGGCAAGCCGCGCGCGGCGCAGCGGGGACATCGGATCTATGGGTGCGGACATGTCAACACGTCTCCATGCGGTAAGGGCAGAACGGGCTTCAACTGCAAAACACCGAAGCAGCAAAACGAAAAAGACATGGGGGCCGTCTCAGGGGAAGACGAGACGAACCCCATGCGCAACAACCGGATCAGGCACCTTCAACACGCGGGTGATTGAAGCCGACATCAGCCCAGGCTGCAAGCGGTCTCCTTGGCCAGACCCGGCGTCAGAACCGGAAATTGGCACCGACGAAGATGAAGCGGCCGACCGCTTCATAGACGCCCGACACGGTGTTGCCTTCCACGGTGAACGACGGCGCCGGGTTGAACTGCGGCACCACCGGCGGATCATTGTCGAGCAGGTTGCGCACACCGGCCCGCAGTTGCGCTTTCTTGGTGATGTTCCAGAACGCAGTCAGATCGATGTAGCTTTCGGCGTTCAGGCGTGCCCCGGTGAAATTCCCCCGCCCGGCTTCGGTCCAGGTCAAGGGCACGCCCGTCGTCGGGTTGATCGACTGGATGCGATCCACGGCCGACGAATAGCGCCAGTTCAGCGCAATATCGACCGTCCACGGCGTGCGCCAGGTGGTGGTGACATTGTGGCGATAGCGGAAGCGCGGCAGTTCGCACTGCAGATCATATTTGCCGACGCAGTTGGCGGTGAACCCGCCCGCCACCGGCGTGGTCTTGAAGCTGAACAGATAGGTGGCGGCATAATTCCAGTTCAGCCGGCCGAGCCCACCGATATCGTGGGCATAGCTGACCTGCGCATCGATGCCAGAGGTCGACAGGCCGGCGACGTTCTGCGTGCGCTGATCGACGAAGGACGGCGGCTCCCCGCGGAAGGTGAGCGAGCCATCCGGACCGCGCTGGATCAGGCTGCAGAATTCGGGTGCGCCGGAATCGAGGCAGCGTTCGATGGTGAACACAGCCGGGACCGTGCCGACGGCATCCTTCACGCGGATGTTGAAATAATCGAGGCTGATCGAAAGGTTGCTGATGAAACTGGGCTGCCAAACCGCGCCCAAAGTCACCGTGTCGGCCACTTCCGGCTGCAGATTGGGGTTGCCGCCGGTGCGGATGTTGACCTGTGCGCCCGATGGCGGAATTGCGCCAAACTGCGCCGCGGTCACGCCGGTGCGGGTGCAGGCGCTCAGCGGCCGCGTCGGCGCCTGGCTGGTGCCGGTGAAGCCGGAGCAGGGATCGGCGACATTGGCCAGACCGGTGTTGACCGGCAGGAACAGCTCCAGGATGTTGGGCGCGCGGATGGCGCGCTGATACTGGCCGCGCAGCCGCAGTTCCTTCAGCGGTGCCCAGCTGAGGCCCAATGCATAGCTGACCGGCGAGAAATTGCCGCCGCGCACCCCGGTGAGATTGTTGCGGGATTCATACTCCGAGCGACGCACGGCACCGATCAGCGCCAGCGAATCAAAGAAGGGCCGGCCCTGCACCAGCGGGACCGAGGTTTCGGCGAAGAATTCCTTCACCTCGGTCTGGCCGTCGCCGGGCAGCAGCGCCCCGGCGCCGGCCAGCAACTGGCCGGAGGCGGCGGTGGCATCGGGGCGGGTGACCAACTGCTCCTTGCGATACTCCGCGCCGATCAGCAGCGAGATGCCATCCTCGGCCCAGGGGCTGGTGATGCCGAAGGCGCCCAGATCGGATTGCAGCGTGCCGCCGAACATGATCTGGCTGGTCTTGCCGCGGGTCAGCGTTGGCGTGTCGAGATAGGCGGCCAGGCGCGGATCATTGGTGCCGTTGGGGTTGTAATTGGTGATGAACGGCACGCAGTTGCGGTCCGTGCCGGCCACCGCCACGCGGCAGGCCGGTTGGCCGGTGGCCGGATCGGTAATGATGTCGAGCGCATTCTGCAGCGGCGTGCGGGTGACATTGTTGGTCTGCACGCGATCGAGGCTGGTTTCCGCCCACTGGCCAAACACGTCGAACTTCACATTGTCGAGGATGTCGCCCTTCACGCCATAAACGGTTCGGAAGTTGGTAAGCGTGCGGTCATCGGTGCGCGGACCGCCTTCAACGAAGCGGCGCTGCACCTGCGCCTGCACATAGCGATCATTGTCCACATCGCGCGGCCACGGGCCGGTGAGCGAGGCACTGCCGCAGAACAATTGGCGCATCTGCACGGTCAGCACCGGGTTGTCGCAGTTCACCCGGGTGATTTCCGAGCCGAAGCCGCCCGACGGCGCGATGATCTGCGGCGATTGCGACTTGGTGAAGCCGAATTCGGCATAGGCTTCGATGCTGTCTGTCAGGTTGTAATAGCCGCTGAAGCCGGCGTTGATGCGCGTCACCTGGCGGCGCAACGGGTTGAACGGGTTGAAGTTGAAGCTGTTGGTGCCGTCCACCACCGTGCCATCGGGCTGCAAGGCAAGTGCGGCGGACGTGCGCGGATTGCCTTGCGCGTCGAGCAGGATGCTGCCGTTCGCCGCCCGCAGCGGGACTGCCGTGGCGCTGCCCGGCGCGAACACCGGTGTCAGGATGAAATTGGTCGGGAACGGGCCGGTCGGGGCGCCCAGGCACGTCGGGCTGGGGTTCGCCCCCAGGCTGAGCGCGCACTGCGAAAAGTCCCGTTCCGACTGGTTGAGGCCATCGTTGCGCATGTAGCGGACAAAGCCGGTGACATTGCCGCGGCCGCCATCGAGCGAGGCGCCGAACACGGCGGAGACGTCAACGGTGGGATTGCCGGTGTCACTGCCGGTGCGCGGCGTGATGTTTGCGGCCCGCAGGCGGGCTTGCGCGTCCGCGCTGTTGTTGTTCGACTGGTTGAAACCGAACAGGCCATCAATTTCCAGACCGGTGAAATCCCGCTTCATGATGAAGTTGGCAACGCCGGCGATGGCATCGGAGCCATAAACCGCCGAAGCGCCGCCGGTGACGACTTCAACGCGCTGGATCAACTGGGCCGGGATCAGGTTGATGTCGGACGGATAGCCACCCGGCGTCGGTGAACCGGGCGGCAGGCGCTTGCCGTTGACCAGCACCAGCGTGCGGATCGAGCCGAGGCCGCGCAGATCGAGCGTCGAGGTGCCGTTGGCGCCGTTGGCAAAGCTGGTGTCCTGCGCGCGGGTGAAGGCCGGCAGGGTGTTGAGCAGGTCGATTGTGTCCACCGCGCCGATCACGTCGAACGCCTGTTCCGTGACGGTCTGCACCGGGCTGGATGACACGACATTCTTGGACGTCAGGCGGGAACCGGTGACGATGATGGTTTCGGCAGAGTCCCTGGCGGCGTCTTCGGCGGCGTTGTCGACGGCCACCGCCTGCTCGGCTGGTGCTGGCTGCGCAAACGCGGCGCGCGCGGACAGGGCAAGCATGGCTGAAAGGATCGCCGAACCCATCAGATGGCGACGCTGTTCAAATCCCGACATGAGTCTGTTCCCCTCTTGCAGGCCGGACCCAGCCCGGCTCCCCTTTCAGAACGTGGCACCGTGCAACCGACATGGGTCAGGCACGCCAATCCCCGTTCGTGAACCTGAAGATACAGTCTGAATGTCAACGCATTGATGAGTCAATAGCGTTACTTCATATCGCCTATGCGAACAGATTGCAGGGTCGAATATCAGACCATGATGTCGGATCTGTCAGCGACCGGGAGATCGAAAATTGACCTTAAATTATTGATTTAACAGAATAATATCTTGACTTCATGCGCGGGTAGCTGGCAGATTGTGTGTCATTTCTTCCCCTGGGCATCGAAGAATATGCGCATCATGTGCCTAAGACAGGCGGAAAATCATGGTCGAATAGCGAACAAATGGCCGCTCTGTGGCGATCAACTGAGTCGAATTGTGCGCAATCGACTGCGCGATCTGCCGCCGAGCCAGGCCATCAAACCACCAATGGCGCACGGCGCACGGCGCATGATGCCGCCCGTGAACCTGTCTGCGCATGCGGCCGTGCCCGCGCAGGAATCCGCCCTAGATCCAGGTCTCCAGCCGCGTGTTCATCACCAGCTCGGCAACTGCACTGCTGTTCGGCAATCTCAGCAGGAACCCTATGGTCTGGGCGATGGTGGCCGGGTCGATGCGGTCCTGGCGCGGGGTCACGCCGGGGATGCCGGCAATCAGATCGGTGTCCACGGCGCCCGGGCACAGCGCTGTCGCCCGCACGCCATGGTCATGGCCGGCAAAGCGGGCGGCGTGGGTCAGCGCCACCACGGCGTGCTTGCTCATCGTGTAGCCGATCGAGACGCCGGGCCGGTAACGCTTGCCATCGGTGGAGGCGATATTGATGATGCGGCCGTTGCCGCCCTTCGCCAGATGCGGCAGCGCATGGCGGATCAGGCGAAATGGCGCCTTGACGTTGATCGCCCAGAGCGCGTCGAGCAGCGCTTCGTCGCCGCTGTCGAAATCGATCTGGCGCAGGATGCCGGCATTGTTGATCAAGCCATCGATGCGGCCGAAGCGCGCGACCGTCGCGTCCACCCAGGCCAGCGCCGTGGCCGGCTCTGCCGCGTCGAACTCATGAATGAACGTCGTGGCCGGATCGAAGCCGTCCGAATTGTAGCGGGCGGGACTGCGCAGCCCAAGCGAGAGCAAATAGCCTTCGCTGGCCAGCTTGCGGGCAATGGCCAGGCCGATGCCGCGCGACGCCCCCGAGATCATCACCACCCGGCCATCGGGCGTCAGCATCGATGCGGGTGCGGCGTCAGCCATGATCAGAACAGACCCTGGTAGACGCCGCCATCAATGACGATGTTCTGCCCGGTCATGAAGCCGACATTGGCACTGCACAGAAAGGCGATCAGCTCACCACACTCGGCCGGATCGGCAAAGCGCCGCGCCGGGGTCATCTTCAGCCGGTCCTCGACGATCGCTTCATAGGTCGTATTGCCCCGCGCGGCATGGCTGTGCAGGTTGGTGCGCAGCGCGTCCGTATCGAAAAAGCCCGGCAGCACGCTGTTGATCACCACATTGTGCGGCACGAGTTCGCGCACCATCGACGCGATGGCGCCCGCCAGCCCGACCCGGGCCGCATGGCTGTGGGCAAAATTCACCTGCGGGAACTTGATGTTGCTCACCGAGATATTGACGACACGGCCGAACTTGCGGTCGCACATGCCCGGCACGACAGCGCGAATGAAATCGAGCTGCGCATAAAAATGCGCCTCCATCCAGAAATCCCAATCGGCGCGGCTCATGGTGCGGAAATCGTCGGGCGTTTGCCGCACCCCCGGATTGCACACCAGGATATCGAGATCGGGACAGGCGGCGATCACCCGTGCGCGCGCGTCCGGCAAGGTCAGGTCTGCGGCAATGATATTGGCCTGTATGCCCGTTTCATCTGCCAGCGTGCGCGCCGCGGCGGCCAAGGTTTCGGCGCTGCGCGCCACCAGCGTCAGATGCACCCCTTCGCGCGCCAGTGACTGCGCTGCGGCCAGGCCCAGCCCCTTGCTGCCGCCACAAACCAGCGCGTGACGACCGGAAATTCCCAGATCCATGGCGCTTATTCCGCCGGCGCGAACGAAGCGGCGAGCAGATGCGCGGGCACGCGGAAACGGCCCACGGCATCCTTCAATTGCTCGCGTTCGGTGGTGACTTCGGCATGGCTGCCGGTGACCAGCACGGTCGCCGGCAACAATTGCGCATTGTAGCGCGCCGCCGAGGATTCCGTGTAGCCGCCGGTATCGAGGAAAGCGACCAGATCGCCGCGCTGCAGCGCCGGCATGCGGCGATGCTTGCCCACTTCATCCGAATTGCACAACGGCCCGACCAGATCGACGGTTTCGGTCGGCTCGGCGCCGGCATCCACCACCGGCAGCGCATGATAATACCAATCCAGCACCGCCGCCCACGACAGATGGTTGGTGGAGATATCGAGATTGACCCACTTGCGGGTGTCGCCTTGCTTCACGGCGCCGACGCGCCCCACAGCGACACCGGCCGGGCCGGACAAGGCGCGACCCGGTTCCAGCCGCAGCCGGGGCAGCGGCAGCCCCAGCTTCGCGGCCTCGTCCTTGATCGCCCCGCAACACAGCCGGGCATAATCCGCCGGCGTCGGCGCGTTCTGGTCATCCATCTGGCTATTGGGGCCGGTGCCGTACCATTTGCCGAAGGTCCAGCCGCCCCCGATATCGATGCACGGCGGCACCCAGCCGGTGTGATCCCGCAAGTAACCGGACCAGGTGATCATCTCGCGCGCCATCACGGCAAAATCGGCCGGATCATTCGACATGCGCGACAGGTGGAAATGGGTCTCCTTCAGCCGCACGGTCGGCAGGGTGAGCGCGCGCCGGACGATGTCGGCGGTCTGCTCGCGGGTCATGCCCCATTTGGTGGAATCGCTCTGCTGCTTGAGGGTGCCGGGCCCGTGCATCGACACGCCCATGCGGTCGCGCAGCGGTTCCAGATCGAGCTTCAAGCGGATGCCGATATCGGCGACAACCCCCAGCCGGCGCGCCACGTCGTCGATGCGCTCAAGCTCGTCCATCGCATCGATATTGATGCACAGGCCGTTGGCGATGGCCATCTCCAGTTCGTCGGTCTGCTTGTTCGATCCGTTCAGCACCAGCGTTTTCGGATTGGTGCCGGCCAGCAGCGCCATGTACATTTCCTGCGCGCCGAAACAGTCGCCACCGGCGCCTTCGCTGTTCATGATGTGGCGGATGGCAAGGCCATTGTTGGACTTGTTGGCGAACAGGATCTCGACGTCCGGATATTCGGCGCGGAAGGCATCGCGAAACGCCCGATAGGTGTGGCGCAACTGATTTTCGGAGATGATGTACAGCGGCGTGCCGAAGCGGGCGGCCAGATCGGCGACATCACAGCCATCAACCCACAGATTGCCGTTGGGTCCGATCCCGATAAACTCGCCGAACTGCACATCATGGCGGGCCGGCACCAGCGCAGGCGCTTGTCTGGCGATCCTGGTCTGCACGTTCATGTCGTTTCTCCCCTAATCGCTGATCAAAGCAAATGAAGCGCCTGGAGCCCCGCCTTGAGGCCATCGGCCGCGTCAGCCGACAGGCGGCGCAGCGGCGGGCGCGGCGTGCCGCCGCCGGGATAGCCTAGCATGTCCATCGCGGCCTTGGTGGCCGGATACAATGTGCGCCCGCCGCTGGTGAACAGGTCGGTCAGCTTGCGCCCCATCGCCTGCAGTTCGGCGGCGTGCGCGCTGTCGCCATTCTTGGCCGCGAAATAGAGATCGAGGCCGCCGCGGCGCCAGACATTGGGGAAGCAATCGATGGTGCCATCGGCGCCCAACTGCACGGCCGGCACGCCGAACACCGATGATGGTCCGCAAAACACCCGCAGCCGATCATGGACGGCCAGATAGGTGCCGTAGAAATTGTTCCAGTCGCCGGAGCTTTCCTTGATCGCCACCACCGGATCGAGCGCGGCGAGGCGCAGGGCGAGGGCCGGCGTGATGGCATTCACGGCGTTGCCGGGGATGTTGTAGAGCAGCACCGGCAGGCCGATACGGTCGGTGATATCGGCAAAATGCGCGAAAATCTCGTCGTCTGAAAGCTTGACGAAATAGGGCGGCAGGATCAGCGCGCCATCGCAGCCGATCGCTTCGGCATGGCGGGTCAACGCCACGCTTTCCTCGACCGTGATTGCCCCGGTGCCCACGATCAACGTGCCGCGGCTGCCGATCGCCTCGCGCGCCACATCAAACAGGCGCTTGCGCTCATCATGGCTCAGCGCCCAGAATTCGCCGGTGCACCCGCCCACCACCACGCCGGTGGCGCCGGCTTCGATCAATTCGATCATGTTGGCGGCAAAGCCGGCTTCATCGATGCGGCCATCAGCGTGGAAGGCCGTGGTGACGGCGGGCATCGGGCCCGACCAGTTGACGCTGTTTCGATCCACGTGTCTCTCCCTGATCAGGCGCTGGGCACGGTCGCCAGCCGGCGGCCGTCAATCTTGTCGAACAGATGCAGGCGGTCCCGCCGCAGATCAAAGGCGACCGTCTCGCCGGCGTGCAGCGCCGCCGATCCGGTGACGCGAGCGGTCAACGACAGGCCATCGGCGTCCAGAAACACGATGGTTTCATGGCCGATCGGTTCGACCAGCCGCACCCTTGCAGCCCAAGGGCCGGCCCCCACCGCCACGTCTTCGGGCCGGATGCCCACGGTGATGGCGCTTGGCGTCGCCGCCGGCAGCGAAGCAGCCCGTGCTTGGGGCAGATCGATGGCCAGCGCGCCAACCCGGACAATCGCCTTGTCCGCTTCGCGCAACAGGAGGCCATCGGCCAGGGTCATGGCCGGCGTGCCGATGAAGCCGGCGACGAAGGCATTGGCCGGATGGTTGTAGATTTCGGCAGGCGGCGCGAATTGCTGCAGCACGCCATCGCGCATCACCGCGATCCGGGTCGACATGGTCATCGCTTCCAACTGGTCGTGGGTGACATAGACCATCGTCTTGCCCAGCCGGCGGTGCAGCTCGATCAGTTCGGCGCGCATATGGGCGCGCAGCGCGGCATCAAGATTGGACAGCGGCTCATCAAGCAGGAAGACGCTGGGGTCACGCACCAAGGCGCGGCCCAGCGCGACGCGCTGCTGTTGGCCGCCCGACAATTGTTTCGGCTTGCGGTCCAGCAGCGGGCCGAGCTGCAGCAGCGCGGCGACGTCGGCCAGCTTGGTGGCGCGCTCCGCCTTGGCCACCCCGCGCTTCTTCAGCGGGTAGCAGATGTTTTCGGCGACGGTCATGTGCGGATAAAGCGCGTAGGACTGGAACACCATTGCGATGTCCCGCGCGGCCGGCGCCAGATCGACCACATCGCGGTCACCGATGCGGATGCTGCCACTGCTGGTCTGTTCCAGCCCGGCCAGCATCCTCAGCGTCGTGGTCTTGCCGCAACCCGAAGGCCCCAGCAGCGACACGAACTCGCCGGATTCGATCCTCAGATCGAGGCACGGGATGGCGACCGTCGCGCCGAAGCTCTTGCGGACCTTTTCGAAGACGACCTGTACCACGCCCTAACCCTTCACGCCGCCGGCACCGAAGCTGCTGGTCAGATAGCGCTGAAAGAAGGCGAACAGGATGACCAGCGGGATGCTCATCATCACCGATGCCGCCATCAGCAGCGACCATTCGATATTGAAGGCCGAAATCAGCATGTTCATCACGCCGGTGGTCAATGGCCGCGCTTCATCGCTGTTCACCAGCACCAGCGCATAGAGATATTCGTTCCAGGCCAGGATGAAGGTGAACAGCGCCGTGGAGATGATCCCCGGCAGCGCCTGTGGCAGCACGACATCGACGAACGCGCCCATTCGGCTGGCACCGTCGACCATGGCCGCAGATTCGAGATCTTCGGGAATGCCGGCCATGAACGAACGCAGCAGCCACAGCGCATAGGGCAGCGCAAAGCTCATGTAGGCCGCAACCAGGCTGGCCAGCGTGTTGGCCAGCCCGACCTTCACCAGCATCAGATAGAGCGGCGAAATCAGCACCACCGATGGCAGCAGATAGGTGAACAGCACCAGCGCCGCCAGCGTTTCCCGCCCGCGATATCGGAACCGGACCAGGCTGTAGGCGCCGAGCACACTGACCAGGATGACCAGCACGGTGGTCGAGATCGCCAGGATCATCGAATTGCCGAAATATTGCAGGAACGGGGTTTCCGTCAGCACGCGGGTGTAATGTTCGAAGGTGATGCTTCTGGGCAGCCACTGCGGCGTCCGGGTGAACAATTCCGCAGCCGGCTTGATCGACGTCAACAGCATCCACGCCAGCGGGAAGGCAATGATCAGCACCAGCGGCCAGGCGATCAGGCTGGCCAGCAGGTTGGGGCGGCGCGTTGTCATGCCGCCGAATCCGCCTCGCTCCGGGCGTTCGCGCGCCGCAGATAGGCCAGCATGAACACCAGCATCACCAGCATCATGGACACCGCATAGGCTGCGGCCATGCCCATCTGGTTCAGCCCGAACGCCTGGTTGTAGACGATCAGGGGCAGGGTGCGGGTGCCATTCACCGGCCCACCGCCGGTCATCAGATAGATGAGATCGAACTCCTTGAAATCCCATACGGTGCGCAGCAGGATGACGATGGTCAGCACATCGCGCAGCTGTGGCAGCGTCACATCGAAAAAGCGGCTGACCGGCCCGGCACCGTCGATCCTGGCGGCTTCGTACAGGCTTTCCGGAATGGTCTGCAGCCGCGCCAGCACGGCGATGACGACGAACGGAAAGAATTTCCAGGCGCCGACCACCATGATGCTGAGCATGGCATTGGGCATGGCGCCCAACCAGTTCACCGGCGCAGCGATGATGCCGGCATTCATCAGCATCTGGTTGAGGATGCCGTAAAGATCATTGAACAGCCAGCGCCAGACCAGCACGGCCACCACAGTCGACAGAAAATAGGGGAACAGCACCAGCCCGCGCGCCAGCGAGCGGAACAGGATATTCTGGTGGAGCAGCAGCGCCATGCCCACCCCGACCAGGATCTGCAGCGTCAGCGTGCCGACCGTCCAGATCGCCGTGGTCACCAGCGCGCTCCAGAAGCCGCCCGAGCCCAACAGGTCCCGATAATTGGCGAGGCCGACGAAATGGCCTTCCAGCGTGGGCGTGTAGATCGAGAAGAACGACAGATAGATCGCCGACAGCAGCGGATAGACGATCACCGCACCCAGAACGAGAATGGTCGGCGCAATCAGCGCCATCCCGAGCAGCGCATCGCGGCGTTCGAGCGCGCCTGCCCCCGGTGGCCGCGCAGCGGCCGCGTCAGGCACGCATCAGCTCCGCCAGCCGGACCGCCGTGGCGGCAACGGCCGCTTTCGGATTTTCCTTGTTCAGCACCACGCGCTGGACAAGCTCGGCAATCGCGTTGCTGGCAATGATCTCGTTGGCCTTCAGATTGGGCTTGTGGGCGGCGGTTTCCTGGCCAAGATTGTGACCGGCCGTCGCGGCCTTGGTCATCAGATCGACCTCGGCGGCATATCGGGTGATCAGCGGATTGGCGCGATAGAACCCATCGTCGGCCACCGCGCGCAGCACCGGCAGCACATGGCCGGGCGCGGCATGCATCTGCTGCGCATAGAGTTGCGGTTGATAAAGCGAGGCGGCAAACGCCTTGGTCTCGGCCAGGTGCGGCGCACCCTTCGGAATCAGCAGGCAGGGAAAATCATTGTATGTCCAGGCCGGAATGTCGCGCGACATGGTCGGATAGGTGGTGCAGCCGATCGCATCGGCAATCGCCGGATTTTGTGCCGCGACATTGGCCAGCACGCGGCCGCTGTAGATGCCGGTGGCGGTCGATCCCGACACGAAGGCGGTCAGGCTTTCACCCCAACTGAAATTGGATGCGCCGGTCGGGCAGAACTCGCGCATCGACTGGAAAAACGCGAGCGCGTCATAGGTTGGCTGGCTATCGATCGCCACCTGCAGATCAGGGCTGAACACCTGACCGCCGGCGCGGTGGATGAAGCCGATGAAGATCAGCGAGGTCATCGCGTTCATGCCATAGGGCAGCGCCGCGCCATAGATGCCGTCCCGTTGCATCTTCTGGGCTGCGCTGCGCAGCTCATCCCAGGTGGCCGGCGGCGCCGTGATGCCGGCAGCCGCCAGCAGATCCTTGCGATACCACAACATGTCCGCCGCGGTATTGCCGATGCCGGTGGCGCAATAATGCTTGTCGCTGGTGCGATACACCTCGTTGGCGCCGGCGAAATAGCGATCAATGCCGATCGCCTTGATCACATCATCAACCGGTTCCAGCAAGCCTTCGGCATAATATTGCTGCGCCGCAAACGACGGCAGATGGGTGACGAGATTGGGCAATTGCCTGGCCGCAAAGGCCGTGGCAAACTGCGCCGGATAGCCTTCATCCGATGTCGCTTCGAACACGACGCGGATGGTGGGATTGGCGGCTTCGAAGGCAGCAATCTGCGCCTTGTAGGCCTTCAACTGATCGGGCGACGCCTGCGGCGACCACCAGCGCAAGGTGGTGCGTTCATCCTTGCTGCCGCACCCGGCCGTCAGGGCGACCGCTGCGGCCGCGCCGCTGCCCGCCAGCACGCGCAGCGCACCGCGGCGCGTGATGTGCCGCCGCAACGAATTGCGCTCCGGCTGATTCACGGCCAACCTCCCCCGTTTTTCTGAATTGTTCGCATGGCGACCTTGTGTTCACTATGGTCAGATGGCCTGACACGCGCAAGATGCATTTTCCGGCTGTATATCGGGCGATCACCGCTGATCACGCTGCGATCCTGATCTTTTTCGCAATGATCGTTCGCTGTGCGCACATATGTTGCACCATCAGCCTCGCCGGATTCGACCAACATGCCAACGAAACGCTGCCGTTTCACCTGAAACGATCCGGCCGGTAGGGCCTGATATCCTCTTGCGGCGCGCGGCCCAGCATGACGTCGGCCACCAGCCGCGCCGACAACGGTCCCAGCGTGTAGCCGGCGTCGCCCGGAATGGCCACAAACAGCCCCGGTGCCGCCGGCACTTCGCCCAGCACGCCCATCCCGTCCACCGTCGTGTTGATCCCGGCCCAGGTGCGGATGATGCGCAAATTGCCGATCTGTGGCACGATATGCTGCGCCAGGCTGGCATTGGCGATCAGGCTGGCCAGTTCCACCTGGGGATGGTCCCCCTCCAGCCGCGCCGGCCAACCACCGCCGATGACGATCTGCCCGGTACCGAATTGTTTCAGGGTGATCATGCGATCGGCATGTTGCACCAGATGCCCGATCAGCGGCGCAGTGGCTTCGGTTATGTTCAGGTGCAGCGGCTCGGCCGTCGCCGGGATCACGATGCCGGCATCCAGGCTGGCGGCCAGCGCCCGCGTGCCGGCGCCCGCCGCCAGCACCACGCGGCCAGCGCGCACCGTGCCGCGCGGCGTGGTCACGGCAAAGCCTGCGCCGGCCCTGGCAATCGCCGACACCCGCACATGTTCCGCCAGCACCACACCGCGCGCCTTGATCCAGCGCCGGATCGCGGCATTGCACAGCAGCGGGTTGAGCTTGCCTTCATTGGCACAAAGTTCCGCCCCGACGATTGCCGGCCCGAAATGCGGCGCGATCCGGTCCAGCGCGGCGCGATCGAGAATCTCGACATCCAGGCCGAACTGCCGCTCCCGTGCTGCCTTCAGCGCCAGAAAGTCCAGTTGGGCCTGGCTTTCCGCCACCATCAGGCCGCCGGTCATCTTCAGATCGAAATCGGCATCGAGGTGCGCGCCCAACGCCTGCCAATAGGCCACCGCCTTTGGATACAAGGGCAATTGGCGTTCCATGTCGGGAACATTTTCCGGGTAGAGCCGCATGAAGCGGCTTTGCATCTGCACATGGAGGCTGCCCGCGTTGGCCGAAGATCCGGCACCATGGCCATCGTCGATGACCATGACGTCATGGCCTTCCTCGGCAAGAAAGCCGGCGACGCACGAGCCGACGACACCGCCGCCCACCACGAGCGTGCCGATCTCGGCGGGAAGGTCCACTGGCAGCGCCATGCCCCGCTCAGCGCCCGGCCAGGTCGCGGATCAGCACCGGTTTCACCGGCGGACGCGGCGCAAAGCCGGAAAATTCGTCTGGCGTCGTGCCGCAGCGATCCGTGATCAGCGCTTCCAGCAAGGGCCGGCAGTAACGGCCCTGGCACGGCCCCATGCCGATGCGCGTGGCGCGTTTCACACTGCCGGCCTGGATGTGGCCGTCGGCCAACGCCGCCCGCGCCGCGCCGAAGCTGATCTCTTCGCAGCGGCAGATCATCGTGTCGTCGGTCACATGCGAAATGCTCAGCGGCGGGGCGCGATAGACCTGCCACAGGGCCTGTTGAAAGCGGCGATGGCGGTTCCCGGCCGCCGCCGCCGCTTGTCGTTCCCGTGCCAGCGCCGGCCCGATGGCATGGCCAAGATCGGCCGCCGCCGCGAACCCGGCCAGCACGCCATCGGCCATCGCCACCCGCGCCCCGCCCAGCCCGGTGCAATCGCCCAGCGCATAGACGCCCGCCACACTGGTGCGCCCATCGTCATCCCGCTGGGGAACCAGCCGGTTCTGCACGGGATCATGATCATGGCGGCAGCCCAGCGCACGCAGTAGATCGTTCGACGGATCAAAGCCATAGCCGAGGCACAGCACATCGGTGTCAAACTTGTGCGGGGAAGCGAATCCCCATTTGTCGTCCAGCCCCACCCGAAGTCCGTCTGCCGTTTGCGCGATGCCGTGGACGACATGGTCGTGTAGCATCGGCACCCCGCGCCGCAGCCGCTGCCAATGATAGCGCAGGCCTTGCGCCACCAGCGCCGGCGATGCGGATGCCATCGCGGCGACCGCGGCCAAGTCGTGCGTCGGGCGAGGGGCGGCCTCGATCACCGCCACCACCTCCGCCCCGCCGCCGCTCAGCTCTGCGGCCAGTTGCAGATTGAGCGGGCCGTTGCCGGCGATCAGCACGCGCCGGCCCGGCAGACGGCGCGCGGTGCGCCACAGCGTCTGCGCTGCGCCGGTGGTCATCACGCCAGGCAGTTGCCAGCCCGGCACCGGCCACGCGCGCTCGAAAGCGCCGGTGGCAATGATGGCGGCCCCGGGCACAATCCGCATGGTCCCGGCCTTTTCGGCAGAGGCAACGAATTCCAGCGCGCCATCACTGGCGGCGGCAGGCGCCGCGGCTTTGAACGCCCCCCACACGGTCACGCCGCTGCGGATGACCACGCCGGCATCGATCGCCTGGCGCACCAGCGCCAGCCCTTCGCGGTGCTGGGCATCGGGCGGCATCACATCATCACCCTGCACGGCCACCGGCTTGAAATATTGCCCGCCCGGCAGGCGCCGTTCGTCCACCACCAGCACCTCGACGCCGGCCTTGCGTGCGGCAATCGCGGCCGACAGGCCGCCCGGCCCGGCACCGATGACCAGCAGCTCCGGACGCTCGACCGGCAGGTCGTCGATGGTGGCTGGCGGCCGCGGATCGACCGCGCCGGTGCCGCTGTGCCCGTGCCGCTGCCGGCGGATCGTCATGGCCGGCGCCACGCTGGTCATGCAGGCGCGGCGATTCGGGGCGCCGTCGATGTCCACCAGGCAATCCTGGCACACGCCCATGCCGCAAAACAGGCCACGATCGGCGTCGGATCGGGTGGTGCGCAGGCCCCTGATGCCGTGCGCCGTCAATGCGGCGGCGACGCTTTCTCCGGCGCGGGCCAGGATCGGTTCGCCTTCAAAGCTGATCTGCACCAAATCGCCCATGCCCGCTCTCTGATCTTCCCGCGCCAGCGCCTACCGGGTTGCACCTGCCCGGCAAATCGCGTCAACTGGTGCCGTCCGCCATGGCCGATGTTGCCGCACCCTGTTCCGGCCTGATCGGCGCCGGCCGCCATGCGGGGCGACCCTGGTAATTTGTTCACACTGCGAACGATCGTTCGCAGGTTGACTAAACCATCTCTGCTGCCGCACAACAAGCCCTCGCTCAGCCCGCCGCGCGTGCGGACGGCCGGGTGCAGCGATGTTGTTCGATTTGCGCGCCCATGCCCGCCAGCTGCGGGCAAGCGTGGTGCCCACAGGTCAGGGAGCAAGACATGGAACTGAAGGATCGGGGCCTGCTGCGCGACGCGCTGCTGATTGATGGCCAGTGGGTGACACCGTCTGGCCTGGCCCGGTTCGATGTTACCAATCCATCGACCGGCGCGGTGCTGGCGCAGGTGGCCAAAGGCGGCAAGGCCGAGGCGGAAGCCGCAATTGCGGCGGCCAACGCTGCCTTGCCGGACTGGCGTGACCGCACCGCCAAGGAACGATCGACCATCCTGCGGCGCTGGCATGATCTGGTGGTCGAACATGTCGAGGATCTGGCCCGCATCCTGACCGCCGAGCAAGGCAAGCCGCTGGCCGAGGCGCGCGCGGAAATCCTCTATGGCGCGGCCTTCTTCGAATTTTATGCCGAAGAGGCGAAGCGCATCCATGGCGAATTGCTGCCGAGCTTTGCGCGCGATCGCCGTATCGCCGTGATGAAGCAGCCGATTGGCGTCGTCGCGGCCATCACGCCGTGGAATTTCCCGATGGCGATGATCCCGCGCAAGGCGGCCCCGGCGCTGGCGGCCGGCTGCACGATGGTGCTGAAACCGGCGAGCGCAACGCCGCTGTCGGCGCTGGCGCTGGGCGAACTGGCGATCCGGGCCGGCTTGCCGCCGGGCGTGTTCAATGTCGTGCCCGGCAGCGCCGGCGCGGTCGGCGACGCGCTGGTCACCAGCGACATTGTCCGGAAGGTCACCTTCACCGGATCGACCGAGGTCGGGCGCGAATTGATGGCCAAGGCGGCCGGCACCATCAAGAAAGTGGCGTTGGAGCTGGGCGGCAATGCGCCGGTCGTGGTGTTCGACGATGCCGATCTCGAAGCCGCGGTGGCCGGCACCATCGCCACCAAGTTCCGCAACATGGGCCAGACCTGCGTCTGCGCCAACCGCATCTATGTGCAGTCCGGCATTTATGATCGTTATCTGGCGGCATTGACGGCGGCGGTGGCGGCCTTGCAGATTGGCGATGGCCTTGCCGCCGGTGTGCAGCAGGGCCCGCTGATCGACATGGCCGCGGTGGAAAAATGCGAGGCGCATATCGCCGATGCGCTGGCCAAGGGCGCGCGGGTGGTGACCGGCGGTGGCCGCCATGCGCTGGGCGGCAGCTATTTCCAGCCGACCGTGCTGGCGGGCGCCACGCAGGACATGCTCATCGCTCGCGAGGAAACCTTCGGCCCGGTGGCGCCGGTGTTCCGCTTCGAAACCGAGGCCGAGGCCGTCCGCCTGGCCAACGACACCGAATATGGCCTGGCCGCCTATTTCTTCACGGTGGATCATGCCCGCGTCTGGCGCTTCAGCGAGGCGCTCGAATTCGGGATCGTTGGCGTCAACACCGGCGCCACCTCCTATGAAGGCGCACCGTTCGGCGGCATGAAGGCGTCGGGAATCGGGCGCGAAGGCTCAAGGCACGGCATCGATGAATTTCTTGAAATCAAATATGTTTGTATGGCAGGTGTGCCGCCTCTGATCTGAGGCGGAATATGTCGTTCATCGAAAGCCCATCCATGAACTCGCTGGAGGTCGCCGATGCCGGCGATCGCGACTATGTCGCCTCGCTGGCGCGCGGGCTTGAAGTCATTTCCGCCTTCACCAAGTCACGGCCCAAGATGACGCTGTCGGATATCGCGCGCAGCACCGGCATGTCGCGGGCCACGGTCCGCCGCCTGCTGCTCACCCTGGTGCGCGAAGGCTATGCCGAAAAGGACGACAAGCTCTTTTACCTGAAGCCCAAGGTACTGAAATTGGGCTATTCGGCGGTGTCGTCGATGAGCATGCTGGATGTGATTCAGCCGGTGATGAACGAACTGGCCGAAAAGCTGCAGGAATCGGTGTTCGCCGCCGTGCTGGCCGGTGAAGATGTCTTCTATGTGGCGCGGGCGACGTCGGAACGGCTGATCAACGTCGGCATCACCGTCGGCAAGCGCGCGCCGGCCTTTGCCGTGTCCACCGGGCGCATCCTGCTGGCCGCCGAACCGGAAGCGCTGCGCGAGAAATATCTGGACAGCGTGAAGCTGGAGAAGCTGACGCCGAACACGGTGATGTCCAAGGTCAAGCTGCGCGCGCTGATCGAGGAAGCGCGCCTGTCCAACTACTGCATCGTCGATCAGGAGCTTGAGGTCGGCCTGGGCGCCATCTCGGTGCCGATCCGCAACGGCGACGGCAAGGTGATTGCGGCACTCAACGTCTGCTGCCCGTCATCAAGGTCTTCGGTGCAGGACATGCAAAGGCAGATCCTGCCCGAGATGATGGCCGCGGCCCAGAAGATCACCGCGGGCCTGTAGGCGCGTCTCCATCGGGCTGCTCCCGCCCACTGAGCAGCGCGGTGATCCCGAGATCAGCGGTGACGTTGCTCACCGTATAGGCCATGTCGGGAATGGCATCGACCGCCAGCATCAGCGGCAACAGCTCGATCGGGATGCCGGCGGCCAGCGCGGCCGGGGCATAGGCCGCGAAGAAGGTGATCTGGTTGGGCAGGCCGGCAATGGTCAGCGTGTTGACCACCGCCAGGGCGGCGATGATCACCAGTTGCAGCCAGCCCAGCGTGACGCCGCCCAGATGGGCCAGCGCCAGGGCGACAATCACGATCGAGGCCGGCGCGGCAATGCGGAACAGCGCGACGGCCATCGGCAGCAGCGTATCGGCCTGCGCCCGCGCCAGCCCCAGCGTGCGCGCCGCGGCCAGCATCGCCGGCAACGAGGCCAGCGACGATTGGGTGGTGAAGGCCACCATCTGCGCCGGGGCCGCGGCGCGCACGAACGCCGGCATCGGCACGCGTCGCGACACGGCCACCAGCAGATAGACGATCAACGCCAGCAGCAGCGTGGCGATGATCTGCACCAGCACATACCAGCCCAGCGCCGTGCCGAGCGCGATCCCGGTGCGCGCGGCCACCGCAAAGGCCAGCGCGAACACGCCGACCGGTGCGAGCAGCAGCACCCAGCCGACGATCACCAGCATCGTATCGACCACGCCGGCCAGGCCTTCCGAAAGGGCGCGGGCGCGCGCCGCATCGATGCGGGCGAGCGCGAAGGCGAAAAACAGCGCGAAGATCACCACCGGCACGATGGCGCCCTGCGCCGCTGCGGCGATCGGGTTGGCCGGGATCAGGGCGCGCACCGTCTCCGCCGTGGCCGGCAGCGCCGGCACCGTCTGGTCAGGCGGCGCCAGCGGGCCAGCCAGTTGCCAATCGGCAAACATCACGCCGCCGACGGCCAGCCCGACCAGTGCCGACAGCACGAGCAACGCGATGAAGCTGATCAGCGCGCGCCGGGTGACGGCAGCGCCATCCTGGCGCAGCGTGCCGGTGATGCCGGTGACGATCAGGCCGAAGACCAGCGGCACCACGGTCATGCGCAGCGCATCGAGCCAGACGCCGCCAATCAGTTGCGCGGCCGGAATGAAGCCACTTTCCGGCCCGGCGACGACCCCCAGCCCCAGCCCGGCGATCACCCCGGCCAGGATGCGCAGCGTGGCGCCGGCGGTCATGTTACGGCCGAAACCGGTGCCTTGGCCATCACCTGCGCCGCAAACCGTTCCATTTCCTCGGCCTGCGGGCTCATCTGCAACAACAGCAGATCCAGCCCGGCGCCTTCATAATCGGCAATGCGCTGTTTCAATTGTTCGGGTGTACCGACCAGATTGGGGCGCAGGCCACGGTTGGAGACGGCATATTCCTGCAGCTTGAATTCGCGTTCCAACTGGGTGCCCGACAGCCATTGATCGAAATTGGCATAGCCGGCCGGCAGTTCGCCCACCGTGGTGATGCGGTCCAGTTCGCGCAGCGCTTCGGCTTCGCTGTCGCGCACGATGGCATAGGCGGCCATGCCGTACTGCATTGCCGGGCCACCGGCAGCGGCGCGGCGGGCGGCCATGTCGGCGATCTTGCCGGCCACCACGTCAACCGGATCGCCGTGCATCACATAGGCATCGCACTGGCGCGCAATCAGCGTCTTGGCGGCTTCGCTTTCGCCGCCGGCATAGACGGTGGGGCGCTTGACGGGCTTGGGCGCGCAGATGGCGGCGTCGGTGTTGTAAAATTGCCCGGCAAAGCTGAAGCGTTCCTGCGTCCACAGGCCATCGACCACCTGCAACCATTCGGCGGTGCGGGCATAGCGATCATCATGCTGATCGAAGACCAGGCCATATTGGCGGGCTTCGTCGGCCCACCAGCTCGACACGACATTCAGCGCCAGCCGCCCGCCGCTGATCCGGTCGATGTTGGCGGCGGCCTTGGCGAACAGCGCCGGGTGGTGGAAATTCGGCCGCACCGCGACCATCAGCTCCAGCCGCTCGGTAATGGCGGCCAGCGCGGCGGCGGTGGACCAGGCGTCCAGCGCCGGCTGCTCGATGCCCTTGATGTCGTTGAGGTTGAGTTCCGCTATCAGCGTCAGGTCATAGCCCCAGCGTTCGGCATCGAGCGTCAGCCGGCGGGCATAATCCCAACTGGCGTCCATATTCTCATCGGCGACATTGCGCAGCCAGCCGCCGAACACCGGCATCCAATAACCATAGCGCATCAGATTGTCTCCTGGCCCCAGCGCACGATGCGATCGACCAGCCGGTCGTGCGGGTCCCAGCCCAGCACCTCAAGCGGGCGCGCGACGAAATTCGAAAGCGCATTGATGTCATAGAATCGCGGCGTGCCGCAGCGATCGTCGATCATCACTTCCACCCCGCCCAGATCGAGATGCGCGGCCCGCGCGATGGCTTCGGCGGCCTCACGAAGCGCGGCGGGAGGTTCAACAGCCGCCATGCTGATGCCGCTGCCGGCCACACAGGCATCGGCCGGGCACAGATCGAAGGCACCGCCGCCGGCAACATCGATGGCATAGAGATAGTCGCGGTCCAGCGTTTCGATGCGGGTGATGGTGCCGCCGCGGATCGGCACCAGTAACTGCACCAGCAGCACGCCATCGATGCTGCCGGGCAGGCCGCCATCTTCAACCGCCGCGCGCAATTCATCGCGGCTGTCGAAGCGCACGATGCCGGCGCCCGCGCCACCGATATTGGCCTTCACCACCAGTGGAAAGCCGATGCTGTCCGCCGCGGCAACCACGTCGGCGGCGCGGTGCACGACGCGCGTTGCCGGAATGGCGAAGCCCAACCGGCTGATCAATGCCAGTTGCCGCGCCTTGGACGTGTCGATGGCCAGCGCGCGCGTGCCATTCAATACACGGGCGCCAGCGGCTTCCCATTGCGCCAGCAGCGACTGCGCCCAGAAGATCGGATGCTCGCCCTCCCGCAGGAAGGCCGACATGGCGATGCGGTTGAGGATCAGCGGCGCCGGCACCGAGGTGTCGGCCGGATCGAAGGCCGTGCCGGGGGTCAGCAGCGCATGATCGATCCCGCGCCGATCCAGCGCGGCAAACAGCGGCGCGAACCAGGCGGGATGTTCATAAAGGATGGCAAGGCTGGTCATGTCGGGATTGCCCTTAATGGCCTGGCGCCGGTGCAAGCCAGCATTATTGCGCCTGCGCGGCCCTGCATCGCGGGCCAGCGAGAGGCGATCACGGCCCGACAACCCGGAAACCATGCGTACCATCGCGTTCCAGTTGCGCCACCAGGCCAAATTCCCAATCGAGATAGGCCTGCATCGCTTCGCGCGGCGCATCGGTGCCTTCGTAGGGGCGGCGATAGCGATCGGCGAACGGTGACAGCGCCGTGCCGTCGCCGGCTTCGATCTTGCCTGCCCAGGCGGCGGTGCCGCCGGCGAGCGCCGTGGCGGGGATGCCCTGTGCCCGCAGATCAGCGACCGCCAGCCGCGCCAGCACGCCATCCGGGCAGGTGACGATCAGCGGTGGCGCGCTGGCGCCCAGATCGGCAGGCAGGCGCGATCGGATGGCGAAGCGCGCGCCCGCGATATGGCCGCGCCGATACTGCGGCGATGGTGCCAGATCGATCAGCCAGTTCCCCGCCGCCAGCCTGACCGGCACGTCGGACGGCGCGATCAACGGCACATCGGGCAGCGGCGGCAACGGCACTTGATGGGGGCCGTCGCGCCAGTCGGCAGGTCGCGCCTCATCCAGCACCCAGACATCCCAGCCCATTTGCGCCAGCCAGGATGCGGTCATGTCGGCGCGCAGGCCCAGATCGTCCCACAACAGGATGCGCGCACCGCGCACCGGGGCGGCCATGTCGGTTTCCTGCACCAATTGCCCGCCGGGATAGTTGCGAAAGCCGGCGGGATGGCCAGCGGCATGGGCTTCTGGCTGGCGCACATCGAAGCAATAGAGGGTGCGGCTGGCATCGGCGGCGAGCAGCGCCAGATCATCGCTGCCGATGTGGCGCACGCCGGTGCGGTAGGCGACGGCGCGGGCGCGGCGGCGGGCCAAGGCGATGGCATCGGCATCGGGCAGCGGCGCGCGGGCTTGCGCGCCGTGGCTGAGCGTCTGGCCGGCCAGCAGCCAGCCGATGGTGCCATTGCGCAGCGCGTGGACCTGATTGGGCAGGCCTGCGCTCACCAGCGACTGCGCGCCGATCAGGCTGCGCGTGCGCCCGGCGCAATTGACGATGATCGGCTGCTCCGGATCGGGCGCCAGCGCGGCGGCCGCCAGCAGCAGCTCCGCGCCCGACGCGCTGATGCCGCCGGGGATGTTCATGGTGGCATATTCGTCAAAGCGGCGGGCATCGAGCACCACGGGCGGCTGGTCGGCGACGAGCAGCGCCGCCACGTCCGGCGCCGGCAGCGACGGCGTGTGCAGCCGCGCCTCGACCAGTTCACCGAACGCCTTGGCGTAGGAGTTGACGTCGATGAACAGCTCGTACCCTGCCGCCCGCCAGCCGGCGAGGCCGCCTTCGAGCAGGCTGACCTGCACATAGCCCAGCCCTGTCAGCCGCGCTGCCGCCCGGTCCGCTAGCCCTTCGCCGGCATCGAACACAACAATGGGCACATCACGGCGCGGCAGGCGCTGCATGGCCAATTGCTCGAGGCGTGAGGCCGGCAGGTTGGCGGCAAACAACGGATGGCCGGTGGCATGGCCGGCCTCCTCCCGCACATCGATCAGGGCGATTTCCTGGCCAATGAGCAACCGGTGGCGAACCAAGGCGGCGCTGGTGTTCATGTGAAGGCCGCCGAGAACTCTGGGGTTTCCGGGCCGTTGGCATAGCCTGAAATGAACGGCTTCACGCCGCCGGCATCGGGATAGACGTGGCGCTTGTGGCGGCCGATGTCGGTGCCATAGACATGGATGCTGATCGACACCGCATCGGGCAGCGCATTGGCCACACGGTGGATATCGCCCTGCTCCGGCCCGATCAGTTCGATCTGGCCGGGCTGCAGGCGGTGCGGCTTGCCCAGGGCGCGCGGCGGCGCGCTGCCATCGGCGGCGTGGAACTGGCTGGTTTCGGCGCCGCGCAGCATGCCGACCACGCCCCACACGCCATGATCATGCACCGGGGTCTGCTGCCCCGGCCCCCACACGAAGCTGACAATGGAAAAGCGCCCGGCCGGATCGGCATGCAGCAGATATTGCTGATAATGATCGGGATGCGGCACGGCGTAGGCCGGTGGCAGCCAATCGTCACGGGCCACCAGCCGCGCCAACGCTTCGCCGATGCGTGGCTGCGGGGCTGGCCCGGCCAGTGCCGTCTGCACGGCGGCAATGAACGCGGCCAGGGCCTCAGGCACGCTCACGCAGCAGCTTGCTCACCGTCTCGTCAAATTCCTTCTTCGCGGCGTCGTGCAGCTTGCCCGTTGCTGGCCCGGCCCAGCCGACATGCACTTCACGCACCCGGCCATCGCGGCCGACGAAGATGGTCGACGGATAGACCTTCACCGGCCCCAGCGGGCCCAACGCCGCCTTGGAGGATTCCGGCGTCGGCTCGCCGGCCAGCAGCAGCGGATAGGTGATGCCATAACGTTTGGCGAAGCTGTTCACCTGGCGGAAGGCGCGGACGGGATCGGTGCCATATTCGAACTGCAGGCCGATCAGTTCCAGGCCTTCCTTCTGCCGGCGCTTGGCATAGGGCACCACGAACAGCGCTTCGTCATGGCAATTGGGGCACCAGGCGCCGCCCAATGTGATCACCACCACCTTGCCCTTGAAGCGCGCATCAGACAGCGAGACTTGTCTGCCGCTGGCATCGGGGAATTTGAAATCCCAGCGCTGCGCACCCGGGCCTTCCACGGCCACCGCCTTGAACCCGGCGGCATCGGCGCGCTTGGCCGTCCATGGCGTCGGCGTGACGGTGGCGACGCCAAAACTGCCACCGGTCAGCACGCCGTTTTCCAGCTTCGCTGTCCAGATCCCCGAAGCGCTGCCATCGAAATGCGACAGGCGCAGCGTATCACCATCCAGTTCGCCAGCGAGGAACCGCGTGTCGCCGGACGGGAATTGCACCGAACCGCTCACCAGATTGCCCTTCTGGGTGAATTGCGCCAGGCCGGTCACGGGCTTGGTGCTGCCGCTTGTCACCGTCCAGCGGCCGGTGAGATCGGCGGCCGGCTTGCGTGGGCTGGCGCTGAAACGGTAGGTGGCGCGCGTGGCGGTGACGGGCCGCGCCACCGGGCCGGTGCTGCGGATCAGCTGCGCCGTGCCGGTCAACTGGCCCGGCCCGGCCACATTCAGGGTCACCGTCGAATTATAGGACGGGAAGGCCAGGACGAGCTTGTCGCCTTCCACCGACACCTGCTCCACGGCCAGGCGTTCGGGCGGGTTGAGCAGCCAGGCCTGCCAGCGCCCGCCGGTCTGCCGCACCTCCAGCCCGACCGGCAGCGGCCCGCCGCCATGGTCCATGCTCAGCCGCCAGCGCCCGACCAGATCGGCCGGCGCCGCGGCGGCCGGGCCGATGAGGATCAGCGCCGCCAGGCTGGCCAGCGCGGCGCGGATCAGCAGCCCCAACGGGCTGCGAAGCGTGGAAACAGACATCATGTGAAACCCTCATCATCCGATCTTGTCAGGGGTGCCGTGGTGAACAGCGCGCCCGTGATCATCCCGACCCTATGCCGGCCGCTGCCCATGCCGCCAAATCAGGGAATCTTGGGGCTGGGCAAGCTGAATTTGTCCCATATGGCCAAAGCCCGTGCCGTTCGCGGCCTAGCTGCTGGCCAGATACCATTCGTGATCGGTGGCCGACACGATGGCCTGATAGGCCTCCAGTTCGTGGCGCTTGATGGCGGTGAACATCTCGACGATGTGATCGCCAAGCGCGGCGCGCAGCAGTGCCGACGCGGTGAAGCGGTTTAGTGCCGCGGCCCAATCGGTGGGCAGTTGCAGTTCCGGCGGGATGGTGGCGGCATAGCCGTTGCCAAGCGTGATCGGGCCGGGCGGCCGGGCCGCCGCCAGGCCATGATGCATCGCCGCCAGCACGACCGCGACGGCGAGATAGGGGTTGGCATCGGCGCCCGAAACCCGGTGTTCGACATGGCGGCTGGCCGGCGGCCCGGCCGGAATGCGCAATGCCACGGTGCGGTTGTTGATGCCCCAGGTGGCGGCCGTGGGCGCATAGGTGTTGGGCCGCAGCCGGCGATAGCTGTTCATGTTGGGCGCGAAGATCGCCATGCTGTCGGGCAGCAGCGCCTGCAACCCGGCGATGGCGTGCTGCAGGGCCGGCGCGCCTTCGGGGGCATCGGCGGCGAAGATGTTGTGCCCCTGTGCATCCAGCATCGAGACATGGATGTGCATGCCCGAACCGGCAATGTCGGCGAACGGCTTGGCCATGAAGGTGGCGGCAAAGCCGTGCGCGGCGGCGCATTGGTGGACGATGCGCTTGAACAGGATCGCCTCATCGCAGGCGCGCAGCGCGTCGGCATGGTGGGTGAGGCCGATTTCCATCTGGCCCGGCGCGTTTTCGGTAATGGCGGCATCGATGCGGATGCCGGCGGCATCGCCCGCCGCATTCACCGCATCGATGAACGGGCGGACGGCGGCGAGTTCGGTGAGGCCATAGACATGCGGCAGCGTTGCCCCGCCCGCCGGGCGCGGCCGGGCGGTATCGGCATCGAGCAGGTAGAATTCCAGCTCGCATGCCACCACCGGCGTCAGGCCGCGCGCGGCCAGCGCGGCAATCGCTGAGCTGAGAACATGGCGCGGATCGAGCACGCACGGCCGGCCATCGAGTTCGTGCAGGCTGACCAGCATCTGCGCGCTGCCCGGCCCGCATTGCGGGGTGATGGCCAGCGTGCCCGGCACCGGCCAGGCCAGGCGATCGGCGTCGCCATCTTCCCACACCAGCCCGGTTTCCGGCACATCATCGCCGCGGATATCGTTGACCAGCAGCGATCCGGGCAGGAAACGGCCTTGGCTGTAGACGCTGAGCACTTCATGGCGGCGCAGGCGCTTGCCGCGCGGCACGCCGGCCATGTTGGTGAAGATCATGTCGATGGCATCAACATCGGGGTGGGCGGCCAGAAATTCTTCGGCCTCGCTGGCCGGTGCGATGGGGAGGGCAGGGTGCGTCATGCCGGGGCTCCGCCCAGGGCCAGCAGCGCCGGGGTGGCGTCGGCAAAGGCCAGTTCAAGTCGATCGATGATCAGGTCGATTTCTGCGTGGCTGATGATCAGCGGCGGGCACATCACCAATTTGTCGCCCACCGCGCGCACCATCACGCCCCGCGCAATGGCAGCATCGCGCACGATCGGCCCGGCGGTGCCGGGTTCGGGGCCGAAACGGCGACCCGTGGCCTTGTCGGCAACGATCTCGACCGCGCCGAGCAGGCCGATGCTGCGCACTTCGCCGACGAACGTCTGTGGCTTCAGCCGGGCCAGCGCCGCAGCGAGATAGGGCCCCAGATCATCGGCCACGCGCGCCACCAGCCCCTCACGCTCCATGATGGCGATATTGGCCAGCGCGACGGCGGCGGCGACCGGATGGCCGGAATAGGTATAGCCGTGGGCGAACTCGCCGCCAGTGCGCAGCGTCTCGGCAATCTCGGCGGTCACGGCCGTGGCGCTGATCGGCAGGTAACCCGATGAAATGCCCTTGGCCATGGTGATGATATCGGGCGATATTCCGAAATGCTGGTGGCCGAACCAGGCGCCGAGCCGGCCAAAGCCGCAGATCACTTCGTCCATCACCAGCAGGATGCCGTGGCGGCGCACGATGGGCACGATGGCATCCCAGTAACCGGCGGGCGGGATGATGACGCCGCCGGCACCTTGCACCGGTTCGGCAACGAACGCAGCGATATTGTGGGCGCCAACCGCTGCGATGCGATCCTCCAGATCCTGCGCCAGCACCGCCACGAACGCCGCATCATCCAGGCCTTCGGCTTCGCCAAAGCCATAGGGCTGGCGGACGTGGGAGATGCCGGGCAGGTGCGGGCCCTGGGCATGCATGCGCGCCATGCCGCCCAGCGACATCGATCCGATGGTGGTGCCGTGATAGCCATTGGTGCGGGCGATGAACTGGGTGCGGCCGGGCTCGCCCTTGAGGTCCCAATATCGCCGCACCATGCGCATGGCCGTGTCCACGGCTTCGGAGCCACTGTTGCTGAAGAACACGTGCGGCAGGCGATAGCCGGTCAATTCCGCGACCTTGGCGGCGAGCGTGATCGCCGGCGGCGTCGCGGTCTTGAAGAAGCCGTTGTAGTAGGGCAGCTCCAGCATCTGGGCGTGGGCGGCGTCGGCGAGTTCGCGCCTTCCATAGCCGACCTGCACGCACCACAGCCCGGCCATGGCATCGAGGATGCGCAGGCCCTCGCCATCTTCGATATAGACGCCCTGCGCGCGCGTGATGACGCGGCTGCCGCCCAGCGCGACAATCTCGGCAAAATCGGCTTGCGGCGGCAGGTGATGCGCGACGTCGAGCCGCCGCAGTTCATCGATATCGTAATTGCGCATCATTCGTCCCCGCCCGCAACCTTGCTGTTGCCGCGCGCTGCCTGGCCCAGCAAGGCGAAGAAGGCACGGCTGTGATCATCATTATCGGCATTCCATTCGGGATGCCACTGCACGCCGAGCAGCAGCGCGCGGCCGCAGCGGCCCGATACGGCCTCGATCAGGCCGTCGGGCGCGGTGGCCTCGACACTCAGGCCGGGCGCGAGGGCCGCAATGCCCTGAAAATGCACGGAACTGACGGTGAGGGAGGGGACGCCGTGCAGGGCCGCCAGCACGCCGCCCGGCGCCAGCGCGACATCATGGCCATGATCGAACATCGCGTTGAAGCTCACATCCGCCGGCGCGTGGTGCATCCCGCTGATGGCGGCGAGATCGGCGCGCAGCGAGCCGCCGAGCGCGACGTTGATCTCCTGCAGGCCGCGGCAGATTCCGAACAGCGGCCTGTTGTGCTGCGCTGCGGCGGCGAGCAATGAAACGGCGAGATGATCGCGGTGCGGATCATAAGGGCCGGTACCATCGCTGGCGCCGGACCGCGCCGGTTCGAGGTTGGACAGGCTGCCGGTCAAGAGCACGCCATCCAGCCGGCGCACGATGTTGGCGATATCCTGGCCCGGCTCCAGTGCGGGCAGCAGCACGGCATCGGCGGTCGCGTGGCGGGCGACGGCGTGGACATAGCGGTTCATCACCGCCTGCGCGGTTTCAACGCCGATCTGGCGGTTGCAGCAGATGATGCCAATGAGCGGGCGTTCTTGGGGTCGTGTCATGCGGCGGCTTTCAGTCGGTCACGCAGCGCCAGCGCCAGCATGCCGGCGGTGTAGAGCGGTCGACGCGCCGTCGCGCCGCCCGGCCAGCGCCGCATCGGCAGGCCGGCGAGCAGATCGAAATCGGCGCGGTTGCCCTGGAGGGCGTCGGCGATGGCCTGGCCGCTGGCCTGCGCCAGCAACAGGCCATGGCCGGAATAGCCATGGGCAAACCACAGGCGCTGCTGCTGCCCGATGATGGGGAAACGGGTGACGGTGATGGCGACCGTGCCGCGCCAGGCGCGTTCGAAGGCGATATCGGCCAGCATCGGGAAGACGGCGGCGAGGCGCGGGCGCACAACGGCGGCAATGTCGTCGGGCGGGTCGGGCGTGTAGCGCTCCCCGCCGCTGAACAGCAGGCGGCGCTGGGGATCGAGGCGGTAATAATCGAGTGCGAAGCGGGTGTCGGACACGGCCGCATTGCCGGGCAGCAGGCGGGCGGCCAGATCGGCCGACAGCGGCGTGGTGGCGATGCTGTAGCTTTGCACCGGCATCAACTGCCCGGCGAACATGGTGCTTCTGCCATTGATGCGGAGTTGATCGACGCCGGCATCGCAGGCGATGACGGCCTGGTCCGCACGGACGGTGCCGCTGGCGGTGGTGACGGTGACGCCGTTGGCACCTGTGTCGATGGCCAGCGCCGGGCAGTCCGCGTGTAGCGCAGCGCCGGCAGCGACGGCATGGCCGGCCAGCGCCAAGGCATAGGCGCCCGGATCGATGTGGCCGCCGCCGCGATCGAACAGCCCGCCGTGATAGCCATGCGCGCCGACATGGGCTTGCACGTCGGCGGCTGCGACGATCTGCGCTTCATGGTAGCCCAGATCATCGGCCAGGCAGCGCACTTCGGCCTCCATCCAGCGCCGGTCAGTCTTGAAGCTGGCGGCCGTCAGATGCCCGGCGGGGCGGTAGGCGCAATCCGGCCTTGCCAGAGTTTGGGCCAGCGCCGCGGTGCGGTCACGCGCGGCCAGCGTCAGGTCGAACAGTCGCTGCGCGCGCTCGATGCCGAAGCGTTCGACCATCGCGACGGCGCCTTGGCGCAGGCCGGGGATCAATTGGCCGCCGCTCGCGCCGGTGGCGCCGCTGCCCGGCTGCTGCGCGTCGAGCATGATCACCGACGCGCCAGCCCTGGCCAGCGCCAGACCGGCGCTCAGCCCGGTCAGGCCGGCACCGACGATGCAGACGTCTGCGCGCAAATCGCCCGCCACCGCTTCAGACCTTGAGCAGCAGATGCTCGCGTTCCCAGGAGGAGATCACCTCCTGATAGGCGTCGAGTTCAGCCTGCTTGATGGCGATGAAGGTGGCGATGAAATCCTCGCCGAGATAGTGCCGGATCGGCTTGCAATTGGCGAAGCGGTCGAGGGCTTCGTAAAGCGTGCGCGGCAGGGTGCGCGCCATGCGATAGGCCGAACCGGTGATCGATTCGCGCGGTTCCAGGCTGTCGATCATGCCGATCAGCCCGCACATCAACGACGAGGCGATCGACAGATAGGGATTGGCATCGGCACCGGGCAGGCGGTTTTCGACGCGGCGATCGCTGCCGTGCGAGCGCGGCACGCGCAGCCCGCAGGTGCGATTGTCGAGGCCCCATTGCACATTGATCGGCGCGTCGTGCGCGGGCTTCATGCGGCGGAAGCTGTTGACATTGGGCGCGAACAGCGGCGCGATCTGCGGCAGCAGGCGTTGCAGCCCGCCGATATAATGGTGGAACAGCGGCGAATCGCTGCCATCGGGCAGGGCGAAGATATTGTTGCCGTCGGCATCGATCACCGATTGGTGGATGTGCATCGCCGAACCCGGCTGGTTCTGCATCGGCTTGGCCATGAAGGTGGCATGGATGCCGTGGCGCTGGGCGACCTGGCGGACAATGCGCTTGAACAGCAAGGCCTGATCGGCGCGCGCCATGGCATCGCCGTGCAGCAGGTTGATTTCCAATTGGCCGGCGCCGGCTTCGTGGATCAGCGTATCAAGCTCCAGCCCGGCGCGTTCGGCGAAATCATAGAGTTCCTCGATCAGATCCTCATATTCGTTGATGGCTTCCAGGCCATAGGGTTCCGACACGGTTTCGGCGCGGCCCGAACGGCCGGCGGGCGTCTGCAGCGGCAGATCGGGATCGGCGTTGGTGGCGGTCAGGTAGAATTCCAGTTCCGGCGCCACCACCGGTGTCCAGCCGCGTTCGGCATAAAGCGCGATGATGCGGCGCAGCACATTGCGCGGCGCGATCTCGACGGACTGGCCGCTGGCATATTGCGCATCGGCAATCACATAGGCGGTCTGCGTCTTGTAGCCTGGCGCGACCCGCAAGGTGCTCAGATCAGGGACCACGATGACATCGGGATCGGACAGCGGCGCGATATCGAGGTCTTCGGGATAACCGCCGGCCACCGTCACCATGAAGATGCTCGACGGCATGCGCAGCGACTGATCCTCCACCACGCGCAGGAACTTCGGCGCCGGCAGCACCTTGCCGCGGATGATGCCGTTCATGTCGGGGACGATGCACTCGACCTCGGCGATGGCGCGGGCGGCCATCCATTGCTTGAGTTCGTCCATGGTCATCATGTGGCACCCGTCGGTTGCAAACGTCGCCGCCGCGCCAGCGACCTGCGCGCGGGATATGTCCATTCGCGCGGGCCCGTGCCATGGTGGCGCAAAGTGCCTAGCATGATGGCCGGAGCGGGGGTAGCGGGTGGCGGAACTGACGGAAACGAACGAGGTAACGGTTGTTGCCGACATGCCGGCACTGGCCAAGTCGCTGAAGCGCCGCCACGTGACGATGATCACCTTGGGCGGGGTGATCGGTGCCGGGCTGTTCGTCGGCAGCAGCGCCGCCATCGCCACGATTGGCCCGGCTGTCATTGTCAGCTATGCGCTGGCCGGGGCCATCGTGCTGCTGGTGATGCGGGTGATCGCCGCGCTGGCCGTGGCGCTGCCCAAGGCTGGCGCCTTCACCGAATATGCCCGCGCCGGCATCGGCCGCTGGGCCGGCTTCAGCGCCGGGTGGCTCTATTGGTATTTCTGGGCGATCGTCATCGGCATCGAAGCCATCGCCGGCGCGGCGATCATCGCGCAGTGGGTCGATCTGCCCACCTGGATCATCGGCCTCGCCGTCATGCTGTTGATGACCGGATCGAATCTGCTGTCCACCCGCAGCTTCGGGGAATTCGAATTCTGGTTTTCCACCATCAAGGTGGTGGCGATCGTGCTGTTCATTGTCGTGTGTGCGGCCTTCGTGTTCGGCGTGGGGAACGGCGCTGCAGCACCGGGCCTGGCCAATCTGACGGCGGATGGCGGCTTTGCGCCGATGGGCTGGGGCGCGGTGATGGCCGGGGTGACGGCGGTGATCTTCGCTCTGGTCGGCGCCGAGATCGTCACCATGGCGGCGGCCGAAGCCGAGGATTCGGCCGATCTGGTCGCCCGCATGGCCAGCACGCTGATCCTGCGCATTTCCATCTTCTACATCGGCGCCATCTTCCTGATCGTCTGCATCGTGCCGTGGCGCAATGTGGTGGCCGGGCAATCGCCCTTTGCCGCCGCGCTGGCGGTGGTCGGCGTGCCGGGGGCGGCGTTCATGATGAACCTGGTCGTGCTGGTCGCGGTGCTGTCGTGCCTCAATTCGGCGATCTATGTGGCGTCGCGGGCCTTGTTCACCCTGGCCGCCAATGGCGATGCGCCGCGCTGGAGCGTGAAGATCGACAAGCGCGGCGTACCGGCGCGGTCGATTCTCGCCTGCACCGCGGTGGGCTTTGCCAGCGTGGTGGCATCGGTGCTGTCGCCGGGCGTGGTGTTTGCCTTTCTGGTCAATGCATCGGGCGCCATCATCATCTTTGTCTACATGCTCACCGTGATTGCCGCGATCCGGCTGAAGGTCGGCACCGGGCCGCTGCTGCGCTGGGGGCGGCATGTCGCGGTGGCGGCGATGCTGGCCGTGCTGGTGGCCATGGGCGCCACGCCAGAGCTTGCCGTGCAGTTGTGGGCCAGCCTCGGCTGCCTCGCCGTGGTGCTGGCGGCGCACTGGTTGACGCGGCGGCGGGCATAGACTTCACGGCCAGTTGATCGCCACGATCTCCCAGTTTTTTTCGCCGCCGGGCAGGCGCACCACCCGCACATCGCCGACGCTGGCGCCGCGCAGGGCCCGCGCCAGCGGCGCGCTCCAGCCGATGCGCTGCTGGCCGGCATCCTGCTCGTCATCGCCCACCAGGGTGAGCGTGCGGCGGTTGTCGTCGTCATCGGCGATCTCGACCGTGCAGCCGAACAGCACCTTGTGGGGTTCGCTCTGGCTGGCGCTCTGGCTGGCCGGATCGACGACGCGCGCCGCGGCCATGCGTTTGGCCAAATGGCCCAATTCACGGTCAATCTCGCGCAGGCGTTTGCGGCCATAGATATAATCGCCGTTCTCGCTGCGGTCGCCATTGCCGGCGGCCCAGCGCACCACCTCCACGATGCCCGGCCGTTCGCCGTGCAACAGATGATCATAGCGGGCGCGCAAGGCGGCCATGCCGGCCGGGGTGATCGGGTTGCCGTCCATGCATCTGCCATCAGATGATTTTGCCGGGTTGCACAAGTCCCCGGCTGTGCCACCATCGCAAGCCAATCACACCACGGGGGACAGGACATGCGCCGGATCAAGATCATGCTCGGGCTGCTGGCCTGCTTATCCGCGCCGGCCGTGGCTGCGCCGGGCGATCGCGTGGAACGCCTGCTCGGCGAATTGGCCGACGCCGCCGGGCCGCCGGGGTTCGAGGAAGCGGTGCGCGCCATCATGGTGCGCGAGCTGGCGCCGCTGGCCGACAGGATCAGCTATGACGGACTGGGATCGGTGATCGCGCAACATGGCAATGCCGGCCCGCGCATCATGCTGGATGCGCATATGGACGAGATCGGCGGCATGGTGCGACGGGTGACGCCGGGCGGGTTCCTGACCATGCAGATGCTCGGCGGCTGGCTCGATCAGGCGCTGGTCGGCCAGCGCTGGACGATCATCGGCAGCAAAGGCCCGGTGAAGGCCATCACCGGCATCCGCGATGTGCATGTGACGCCGGCCGAAGAGCGCACGCGGGTCTATCCCCGGACCAGCATCTATCTGGATGTCGGCGCGAAAAATGCCGCCGACGTCGCCGCGCTGGGCATCAGCCCCGGCGATCCGGTCGTGCCCGATGCACCATTCGCCGTGCTGGGCAGCAGTGGCCGCTATCTCGGCAAGGCCTGGGATGACCGGGTCGGCCTGGCCGTGGTGATCGAGGCGCTGCGCCGGCTGGCCAGGGAAGGCCACCCCAACCAGTTGTTCGTGGCGGCCACCACGCAGGAGGAAACCGGCCTGCGCGGCGCCCATACCGCCGCCGACGTGATCAAGGCCGATATCGGCATCGCCATCGAAGGCGGCGTGGCAGGCGACCAGCCCGGCCTCAACGCTGATGAAACACAGGCGGTGCTCGGCGGTGGCCCGGGGATTTTCCTGTATGATTCGTCGGCGCAGCCCAACCGCAAATTGTCGGCGTTGATCATCGCCACGGCCGACGCCATCAAGGTGCCGCTGCAGCGCGATCTGGTGCAGGGCTATGGCGACGACAGTGCCGAGATCCAGAAGAGCAACGGCGGCGTGCCCACAGTCAATCTGGTGGTGCCGACGCGCTATACCCACGCCCACAATGGCGTGATCGACCGGGCGGATTTTGATCGCACGGTGGAACTGGTGGTGGCGCTGATCAAGCGGCTGGACACGGCGACGGTGGCGCGGCTGCGGGATTTCACGCCGGCGCGATGACTACCAGCGGATCAGGCGCGGGATGACGGCGCGGCCAGCGGCAGCGCACGTCACCACCACCAGGCTGTGCCACAGGCCGATGTGCATGATATCGTTGTAGGGGCAGTACAACGAGACCGCGAAGATGCCGAAGCAGCCGGCCGCGACGCCGGTGATCAGGCCGGCGCGTTCGGGCGAGGTGGGCGCACCGCGCCGCAGCCAGGCCACCAGCAGCAAGGCCGGCATCAGGCCGAGCGCGCTGCCGACCAGCAGGCAGGTCAGGCCATGATCGGGCGCGGAGCGGGCCAGCGCGGTGGCGGGCCCAGCGGCGATGCCGGTGATCAGCGCGGCCAGTGGCAGCACTGTCGCCATGGCCGCAGCCCACAGCCAGCCGCGATGATCGGTGCCCACCTGCGGCCGGCCCATGATCACCACGGTAACGGCCGCAGCGAGCCCAAGGATCAGGAACGAGCCGCTGCCCATCAGGAATATCGGATCGAGCCGGCCAGCGGCCAGATCGGGCCGCAGGCCGAGGCTGAGCAGCACGACCGCAACGCCGAGCCCGATGGCGGCGGCGATCAGCCACAGGCCCTGCGCTTGGCGCATGCGGCGCACGGGGCGCAGTTCATCGACCAGGTTGGCGATCAGATCATCGGTGGTGGCCATGGGGTTCAGTCTTTCTCGATGAGGGCGGCGAGCTTCTTCAGCCCGCGATGGATATTGACCTTGACCAGCGATTCGCTTTGCCCGCAGGCGACAGCGGCTTGCGCGACGGACAGGCCTTCGATCTTGACCAGTTCGATGGCACGGGCTTGTGCCGGCGACAGATATTGAAACAGCTGCGCCAGGCTGATGCGGGCGGCGATGGCGGGTTCTTCGCTGGCCGCAATCGGCTCGCTGTCAAAGCCGGTTTCATCGGCCCGGTAGAGCTTGCGCAGGTGATCGACCCAGCGATAGCGGGCGATGGCGGCAAGCCAGGGCAGGAACGGCCGCTCCGGATCATAGCTGGCCAGTTTCTGGTGCAGGGACATCAGGGTTTCCTGCACCAGATCATCGCAACTGTGCGGCGCGACGCGGCGCCGGTAGAAGCGCATCAGCCATTGGCTGCACGCCGCCAGCAGCGCGGCATAGGCCTGGCGGTCGCCATTCTGGGCCATGGCCATCAGCCTTGCCAGCGTGGCTTCATCGGCGATCATCTGGGGGTCGATTGGGCCATGGCGGTCTCGGTGAACGTGCGGCAGCATCCGAAGGGCGAACGCTGCACCGGTGAAGGGTCATTCGCAATGCAGCGGCATCCGGTTACAGGCGCGCCGTTGCGGCCTCGCGGTATCGGCGGTGGTTCGGCTTGGCAGCGCGCTGCTTGCTTGGCATGGAAGGGCGCAGGGAGGCGCGAGATGGCGTTGACGATCTATGGCATACCAAATTGCGAGCAAGCTGCAATAGTTGTACACACAAGATCCTGTGCATAAAAACTTTTTAAAATCAGAGTCCTAACGGCTCTGTGTGCTTCAAACCATCGGGGAGATTGTAAGTGGCCGTCAGGATGTTTGGAATTGCAAACTGCGATACGATTAAGCGCGCCAAGACGTGGCTGAGCGAACACGGCATCGCCTACGATTTTCAAGATTACAAGAAATCGGGAGTGGATGCGACTGCGCTGCGGGGGTGGGTGAGTGAGCTTGGCTGGGAAGTGCTATTGAATAAGGCTGGCACGACGTTTCGCGCCTTATCGGACGCAGAGAAACAAGACCTTGGCACCGAAAAAGCTATCCGATTGATGCTGGCTTACCCTTCCATGATCAAGCGCCCCGTCCTTCATCATGGAAACAGTTTGATCGTTGGTTTCAAACCAGAACTGTATGAGAAAGCATTTGGTTGCGGGTAAAAGGCTGCAACTCAATCTAGCATCCGATAAGCGATTCAAGGTACGCCATGACGCCATTCGTAAGGGTAATCATGGGCGGATTGGCGCCTTGGGCGTTATAAAGCGCATAAATTCGTACAACGCCCAAAACAACGGTTACCCCTTGGCCGCTTCAATCTCAGCTTTGGTGCGACGTTTGCGCTGCTTTACCATCACTGGCTTGAGCTGAGCGTATGTGATGCCGTGAGCCTTGCAAATCTCGGAAATCTGCTTGAGCGCATCAGCTTGCTCAGCCACGCGTGCCGCTTCAATCTGCTTCTCAAGTTCCTTCTGCTGCGCAAGCAGATCGGCAAGTTTGCTCATGTTCAAGCCCTTTATCCAGTAGCTGTCCGCGCCTTCATAGCCAGCAACACAGCTCTGTCCAGTTCCCCGCTGTTTGCAGCCTCACCAAACGCTGCCAGCACCGCAGCAACTTCCTCCAGCTTGTCCACGAACACAGCATTGCTCTTGCCGCTAATGTGCAGCACCCTGCTGCCGTAACGGCATTGCACGTACCAACCGTTGTCCTGCTGGAAAAACCACGGACGCACACGCTTGTTCATCTCGACCAGCACACGTTCGCCAGCCTCATTGTTGCGCCACCGCTTCACGCGCACCTCAAACTGCTCGCCATGCATCATCGCATCCAGCACAAGCTTCTGCTCGGCAATGCCAGCCAGCAGCTTATCGCGGCGAGCAATGACGGGGTCTTTTTGAACGACGCGCTGCACGGTTTTGAGGTTCAGTTTGGCAATGAAAGACATGATGTAGCTCCAATGATCAATAGAGCCAGCCTGCTGCCTTCCGGTGGTTCTGTCGGCCAAAAACAGAACGAAATGATATGATCTGTTCGGTTTTTGGCTGTCTATAGCAACCGCGTCAGCACATTCCCCCGCGCCACCAGTGCACCCCTGTAATCCCGCGTTTCGTTGTGCCGTGCATTGTATGTGCCCTTCAATGCACCACGATAGTCGCGCAACGTGTCCACGCTGCTGTCGCTATCAATCCATCCCAGCAGTGCGCCCCGTGCATCCCGCAGTTCATGCCTAGCCATTTTGCATCCTTTTTCGCTGTCTATGCCGAACCGCTATGCTGTCTTCCCGCTGCCCATGCGATCACCTTGCGGCAAATTTGCGCTGTCAGCCTCAGACAAAGCCAACTGGGGCATGGTACAAGCAAGGGTGAAGCGCAGGGAGCAAACGCGCTGTCTGAGGTGGGTTTGACGTGAAGCATTTCGGCATAGTCTGCTGAGCCAAAGCGCCAGGTCTTCGCGCAAGCCGATGAAGGTGCGAAATTTGAGCAAGAACCGGCTGCTTTTAGGTTAAATGCGGGGCTTGTTGGGCTGCGGACCAACTGGCTTGATCGGTAGAATGCGCTTGATGGGCTTGGGCTTGGTGGGTTTGAATGGCTTGGGCACGGCGGGTTTGGCTGGCTGCTGATTTTGGCCACGGGCACTGGCTTTGAACGCCGCTTCCAGCGCTAGCACCACGTTCAAAATCCGCCTTATGTCTCTCGCTGCATCGTTTCCCATGTTCTTATTTAGCCAAGGTGGGGTGCATGTGAGCGGAAACCGGCAAGGCCTAGATTTTGATATAAGCAAAATCTTCGCAGCCGAATTTTCACGAGCGTATATGCCTTTTCCCTATCGACTATCTATGCGTTCAACATACTGTGTTAAAATGGAAATCTGCCTTGATTTCATAAGCCCCAAACAGATTTGAAAGCGCCTTTGTGCGCCAAGGATAAATAGCTGTGAAAGGACACAGCTATGAACTGGGCAAACAAGATTACCGCAGAATCAACACAGAAGATTATGAAGGGGCAGTACGATGTAACGGGGGTGCTGGCATTCAAGGATGGTGAGCGCATTTGCCACGCCACAGCTATTAAGATCATGGCGGCATTCTGGCACAAAGTGGACCGCGTATTTTTCGGACATGCAGCCGATAAGGGTTATGGGATAAATCGACTCTGCTTTTTGGAGTTTGGAACAAGTCAAAAATGCATACACTTACACTTTGTTGCGCACTCACCTATTGAGAAAAACGCATTCTGTGCGATCCTAAACGTGCTCTGGAACACTTTCCACGAAGACACAGCTGAGCTGAGCAAAAATTGGATAACGCCCATATATTGCAAGCAAGCGGTGGCGGGGTATGTGACCAAGGAAATTTGGCGATTTCGAGATGATCAAAATGTGATGAATTGCGATCATATAAACACAGATGATAAAGCATATTCCTCTTTTGACATAACAGCGCAAGCGAACCGCATTGCAAACCACGTCACCGTTGCTGCACTTGACAAAGCCTTGTCTCACATTCCTGTCCATATGATCCTCATTCGGAAACGTGCTGACCGGCGTAGACAAGAAGCGGAAGCGAAGCAGCGTGAACGTGACTTACGCTTGGCAGGAGTCACAACATCATTCAGGCAACCCACTCAACTACACCATATTTAGGCTCTATCTCAGGCAATCAAACAGGCAAAAAACGTGCATTTTAAGTCGCCGAAGTGCTAGGCATACGGCGCAATCTAGGCTCTCGTCATGGCTCAAAAATTGTTGGAATTGGTTAAGGCTAGGGACGTTTTCCCATAGCCAATCCTAGTCATATATACAACAAACAAACTTAAAACCTGATACAGATAAAACACATCAACCCATTGATATTAAATAACGATATGACACTTACTGAACAGATATACCAAACACTCAAGCAAGCTCAGCTGACCACAACGCGTGAAGCGTTTAGCAGGGATTATGTGGGAATGAGCAGGAACTGGTTTGCATGGCAGCGGCACATGAACCGAGACTTTTCGCTATCAGCAGCCATCCAATGCCTACGCTCCCTTCGCGTTCAGCGGCAGCGTGATCCAGCGTTAAACCATTGTCAAAAAGTGGCACTGCAATCAGCCGAGCAACGACTACTAGATCATCTCAATCAGCAATACGCAGTCGCGGATATATGCATATAACGCTCAGTCGTTATCGCGTTCTGGATGTATGTCGGCAACACGTAGCGTGGACCGCTTTGCCAGCAATGCGTTGACGTCCACGCCATCTGCACGCCTTTGCAGCTCCGCCAACTCCTGCTCAATCACCCAGATCTTCACAGCCTGTTTGGTCATTTTGCCCACTTGCACCCCGCCGCCGCTCGCCTCGTTCTGCAAGCTCTTGCTTGTAACCACATAAGGAACGCCACTGGGGCACAGACTTAGGTCGTTTATGCCGTCCCATGTCGTGTCGCGATCAAACCAAGCCCGCAAACTGGGATTGGCATCTACGATCTCTTGTAGCCGCGTCAGCAGCTGCTCGTATTCTGTGTCCGCTTGCCCAAACAGCAGTTTGGCCGCCGCACGGTTGCCTGCGCGGCTGTAGTAGTCGGCGCGGTTGTAGGTGAAGTTGGCTTTCTTCAGCCTGCGTTCGTACTCCACGATAGCAGCTGGCTTGTTGCCCAATTCCTCGCGCAAAGCCAACTGCGCAGCCCAAGCTTCCTCATAATCCTTGTACCCATCTGCACTCAGCCACGTTTGCAGATCGCGGTTCTGCACGTTTTTTCCCTGCTTAAGTCGCTCCCTCAGCCCGCGCAGTTTTGTAGCCCGCGTTGCGTCATCATGGTTCACAAGCCGCGCCCTGGCCTAGTCAATATCCAGCTTGGGCAAGCTGTTGACGATCTTCATGGTTTCCAAGCTAACTGTGATGACGCGCTGGAACAGATGCAGCGGATAAGCAGGATCGTGCATTGTCTCGTTCGCGTAGTCGTTCGCATCGTTCACAATGCCACTCGTCTTGTCCACCTTCACGCACTGCCGTTCCATCACCCAATCCAGCGCACTCTTGCCGTTCACCACGTACTCGTACGCTTCCAAGGGAATGTTGGTCATGGTGATGTTGGCATTGTAGCAGACAGTCGTTTTATCCTGCTTGGGCCGTTTGCCGCCAAACTTCATTTGCTCGACACGGTAGAACGCCACGGGGTCAGCAACGTGCCAAAGCTGCTCACTGCCTTGTTTGTACGTCACCGGATAGCGTTGTGCGCTCTCGTAGTTCACGTGCATGTCGCCCAGCTTGCGCCCTGCATCCGCAAACGCCCAAAAGTCCTCCGCCTTCTTCACGCACGGTATGCGGGGAAGCTGCTTGCTTAGGTTATCGGCAAAACGTGCACGGTAATCTGCGCTGTGCAGCAGCCCATAGACGTAATAGAAAATGTCTTCCTTGGTGATGTTCGCGCCGGGATATGCAGCTCGAAATTGCTTCAAGCCGTGGTCCGTGATGCCATCGCGCTCCACGTAGCCGTTGTTGCCGCCACCCGCGAACAAGTCAGCCTTGTCCTCTTCGGCCTTCTCGTACAGCTTGAGGGGGAAGCACTGAGTGCTACTAGGGCCTTCACGGGATGCGATGTGCTTGGAAGCAAATGCTGCGAATGGGACGCTTGCGCCAACCCCTGTCACCCAAAGGATTAAATTATCCTCATTTCCTTCAGGAAATATGCTCCCAAACCTACCCCTTCTGTGCGTCAAATCTTTATCGTAGTACATCCATTGCTTGGTAAACGGCCGCACTTCACATTCGACCAACAATCCGTCCCGGTATTCAATCCTGTGTGCGTTTGCTAAGCTTGCCAGTAAACTGCTGGTCCAACTAATTTTAGTGGGGTCATTTTCCACTATGGATTTGAGGTGGTTGATACGATCAGCCGTTGGCAGTGACGCCGAAACACCATCTACATATTTCAATTGCTCATTGTAGCACCCGATGAGCGATTGAACGTTGGATACAACTTTCGAGGGAGAGCTGTTGAAGACCCACGCATCGCGTCCCGTTTCAATCCCCCTAGTGTAATCATCAAAAATCGAGCTTCCAAGCTGATCTTTTTTATCGCCAATCGAGCAAAATTTATCGAAGTTCGCTTCACGCTGCGCAATCCAGTCATTGTGCTCATCTGGCGTAAGCTCAGCCCACTCATTTGCCGCGGTCAAGCCATCCACAGACGCAAACGCAGACACACGAGCCAGCTTTTGCTCACGCGTCAAATAGTCGCCAATGTCGTGATAAAAGATTTGGCCATGCTGTGCGCTGGCTGGATTTTTGACGAGGAATGAAATGGCAATGGGAGCGCGACTGCCGAGACCAAATACGTTGCCGCTTTCCTTGCGCCGCTGCTCCCCAATCGTCCGCGCATTACCCCGAAGATTGAAAACGTAGATGCTGCTAAACTCGTCCTGCAAGCTCTTGCGCAATCCATTCATGGCGTTGCCGTCTATCCAGCCGCCGTTCGTCACGAAGCCGATGACGCCGCTATCGCCTATCTTGTCGCTCGCCCACCGCATTGCCTGAACGTAGCTGTCGTATAGCGCGTTCTTGTTGGTTGCCGTGGTGTGCTTGGCATACGTGTCGGCGATGCGCTTATTCAAATGCGGATAGACAGCGCCTGTGCTCGAAACATTGTACGGCGGATTGCCCAAAATGACGCGGATATCGAGGGACTTTTGCCTGTTTCGGCGCTCACTGTTGTCATGCATGAGCGCGGCAACCATGTCTTCGCTCTCATACATTTTGAACGTGTCGGTTAAGCAGATGCCTTCAAACGGCTCATACGCATTGCCGGACAGCGTGTGATAGACAGCTTCGATGTTGATGGCCGCAATGTAGTAGGCGAGCAGCACAATTTCGTTAGCGTGTATCTCGTGCCGATATTTGTGCTCAAGCTCACTCGCATCAATCAGCCCGCTTTGCAGCAGCCGAGTGATGAAAGTTCCCGTACCCGTAAACGGATCGAGAATGTGCACGCCTTTGCTGCCCAGCGTCTGCCCAAACTCCTGTTTGAGAATGTCATTCACGGAATGAATGATAAAATCGACCACTTCGACCGGCGTGTAAACGATGCCCAGCTTGTCTTGCAGCTTGGGAAACGCACCCGCGAAGAACTTGTCGTAAAGCTCAACAATGATCTTCTGCTTGCCCTCGGCGCTATCAATCCCCTTCGCTCGCCGTGCCACGCTGTCGTAAAAACCTTCGAGCGCAGCAGCTTCCTTTTGAATGTTTGCCGGTTCCAGTACAGCAAGCACATTCTGCATGGCTTGCGATACGGGATTGTGGCTTGCAAAATCATATCCCTCGAACAGCGCATCGAACACCGGCTTGGTCACAAGATGCTGCGCAAGCATCTCGATCGCTTCTTCCTCGGTAACGCTGCCGTTTAGGTCATCACGGATTTCAGCAAGAAACTCGTCGAAAACCTCGCGCTCTGCTTGCCCCGTATCCAGCACTGCCTTGATGCGCTCAATGTGCGCCTTGGCAATGTCGCCAATGTCCTTGGCCCAGTTTTCCCAGTACGTCCGTGTGCCGCATTTCTGCACGATTTTCGCACGTATAGCAGCCGGAAACTCATCGAGGATGAAGTGCAGTTGGTCTTCTGGTCGCGTTAGCTCGCCGCCCATGTCATCCCATGCGCCAGCACTGCCTTTGCCAATGCCTGCCCCTGCATTCATGGCCATAGTGCGTGATGCTGGGAGATTTTCGGCAACAGCGATCACTTCAATCTTGCCGCTGCTATCGCTGGTCAGCTCAAGCTTGTTGATGGTGGCATCAAAGCGATCATCGTGCGCTCGCAGCGCATTCAGGATTTGCCAGACCACCTTGTAACGCTCGTTGTCATCCAGCGCTTTTTCCGGCGCAACGCCAGCAGGAATGACGACTGGCAGAATGACGTAACCGAGCTTTTTGCCCGGCGACCTGCGCATGACACGGCCAACGCTCTGTACCACGTCGATCTGCGACTTGCGCGGATGCAGGAACATGATGGCATCTAAACTTGGAACATCGACACCTTCGCTCAAGCAGCGAGCGTTGCTCAAAATCCTGCATTCGCCATCTTCAACGTCATCGCCCAACCAGTGCAACAGCTCGCCACGGGTTTTGGCATTGAACGTGCCGTCCACATGCTCAACGTCGCACTGAATATACCGCTGCTCGTCATCGTCCGTGGCCGCGCTAAACTCGTCCACGACAGCGCCGAACTCACGTGCGATGAGTTTGCTGGAACGGATGTCTTTGCAGAACGCGATGGCGCGGCGCATTGGCTGCGCATCCACGCTAAATTCGCTGTCATCGCCCTGTTTCAGCAACGCTTTATAGCAGCCTATAATCTTGGTCGCGTCGTCAAGCTGTAGCTCGTTGTCCTCCGCCAGCCTGCCTTGCACACCCCTGCTTACAAGCGTCTCGTCCATTGCAAGCACGATGACCTTGTAGTCCGTGAGCAAGCCGTTCTCCACGGCCCAGCTAAAGCCACGCGCAAAGAACACGGGGCCGTAAATTGCCTCGTCGTCCATGTCGCACAGCGCCACAGCCGCATCCGCTGCCTTTGCCCTTGCACTGTCCCCGAAAATGCGCGGCGTTGCAGTCATGTAGAGCCGCTTGGCTCCACGAACGTACTGGTTGTCGTGGATCTTGACGAAATTGCTGGCTTCTTCGCCGTCTAGCGTTGCACCCGTGGTTCTATGCGCTTCATCGCAGATGATGAGATCAAATTCAGGCAAACCATGGGAATGCGCAGCGGTCAGCACTGGAATGCTCTGGTACGTACTGAACACCACAGTCATGCGCTCAGCGTCAACGCTGCCAGCTCGTTCGGCTAGCTTGGCTGGCTGTGTGGTGGCCGGAAATTCGAGTTCGTGCACCTCGATTTCAGCAACGTCGTCCTTGTCCTTGCGCCGCTTCCCTACCTGGCTGTCGCTGCATACGGCGAATGAGCGCAATTCAGTGTCAGTGTCCTTGGTCCACTCGCGTACCGTTTGGGCAATGAGAGCCAGCGACGGAACAACGAACAGCACACGCTTGCCCCGACCTGCGTATTGCTCTGCGATCTTCAATGCCGTGTAAGTCTTGCCCGTACCGCAAGCCATCAGCAGTTTGCCGCGATCGTGCGCAGCAAAGCCACGCTCCACAGCCTCTAGCGCCTGCCGCTGGTGCTCAAGCAGTGACTTTTTGGGTTGCAGCTTGATTTCGGAGGTGGCTTCAAACGCTGCCCAGTCAATCGCGCTCTCTCGCAGTGCCTCAAGGCCAATGCGGATCACGGGAATGTGCTGGTCGCGTATCGTGTCCTCTGCGTTACCACTCCAATCCACCTCTGTTGTGTCGATAAACACGCGGCGCTGGAATGGCGGTTTGGACGACGCAGACAGGAAGCTGTCTATGTCCTTTTTCTGGATAGCGTGCTTGGCGGAGAAAAATTTGCACTGGATCGCGGCAAAGCCATCTTCGCTGCGCAGCTTTGCCACCAAGTCTATGCCCGTGTCGCGTCCATCAACGCCGCGCTCTTTTGCCCAGTCGGCATAAGACCAGACTTGGCTAAATTCCTGCGTCTGCACCGGGTCATGACGCAAGTACGCAACCGCGAGCCGCTCAAAGTACGTCCCCTTCTCCCTCTCCGTCACAGCAGCAGCACGATAGGAAGCAAGAAGACGATCAAGTGCGGACATGCAAGCTGCTCATTTTCTGAAAGTTCATTGCGGCAGACGCTATCAGCCAAAAAACGTGCAAGCCAGCCCAAACCCATGCCCCAGCCAGAATGTTATAGAAGTTACAATATCTAACATTATGCCCAAAAACTCAGCATTTCTGCGGGTTTAAGTGGACCACCTAAATCGGTCGACGACCAAAATGTGTGGAAATATGCTGTCTAACAACAGAAACGCACATTCGGGGACAACGACAATGAAACAGGCCAAGCTACTCAACGACGCAGAGCAGAAGCGGCTTGCTGCCGTGATCGACAGCTTGCGCCACAGCACACGCAACCATACCGCCGTCGCGCTCAGCTTCTGCGCTGGCCTACGTGCGTGTGAGATTGCTGCACTGCGCATTGGCGACGTTTTTGACGGTGATGGCAAAGCGCGCGACACAATCTATCTGGCAGCAGCACAAACCAAGGGCAACGACACGGCGACGGTGCTGGTGAACAAGAAGCTCAGGGCGCAGCTACAGCGCTATGCGGCAGCGTACCCCAAGCAGTTAGCCAAGCCCAATGGCTCCCTGCTGTTCAGCGGCAAGGGTGCTGGATTTACGGCGCAGACAGTGGTGAACTTGTTTGCGCGGCTTTACGCACTGGCTGGCATTTATGGGGCCAGCAGCCACAGCGGACGCAGGCAGTTTGTCACGGAACTGGCTGACAAGGGGGTGAACGCACGTGTCGTCCAAGCCCTTGCTCGCCACAAGCATCTTTCCACCACTCAGCGCTATATCGACATCAATGATAGCAAGCTACGTAAAGCGGTGGAGCTGATTGGATGAGCTGCGATTCTAAAGGCTAAATTTAGTCTATTTTCGCTTTGCCATCTTCTCATTCCTGCTTTCGTATAGATCAACGCGGTTCCCATGCTGATCGAAAATGAGCCATACATCTTCATCCCATCCAGAGATGAGAAATAAGCCCTCTCGTGTTATAAGAATCGTGTCTATAACGCGCTTTAGCGCCATATTGACTTTGCTTCTGGCGAAAAATCGCTTGCGTTCATCGAGGTCGTTTATCTCTCTGCGCAGCGCCTCTACGACCTCAATCTGATGCGCCTTTGATGGCTGCGATATGGTGGTGGCTAGTTGATGCTGTAAGTCCTGAAGGGTTTCTTGCAGTCCCTCAATTTCAGCTTCCAGTTTTACGATACGCGCTGAAACTGCCTTGCTCCCTTCCGCTAATGCATCGATTAGGTGCTCGATATTTTGCGCTTTGCCATCGATCTGCCGCGATAATTCGGCGATAGCTTCAGTTAGGGATTTGGTCTGAATTTCTTGGTTTGATTCCTCGTAAAGCAGTAGGGCTAGGTGATCCAAAATGCATGTCTCCACAGTCTTATAGTCGTGGAGGGTGTTGTTGGAGCACGTATGCTTTCTGCGAGCATTATTGCAGCGAAGTCGCTCATAGTGTTTCCGATTATATGTTACACGTTCACCATTCTTTTTGACATGCTGAATGCGGTTTGTGCCCTTATTCTCATACGCAGCATTCCCCCCGCATTCCGCGCATTTGACGATCCCAGTTAGCAAATTTGAAAGTCGCTTATATGCATGGCCGCCGGTGCTAGGCTTGGAGGCAAGGGTGGCTTGCACACGATTAAACTTCTCCGCGCTGATTGCTTGGGGAAAGTAGTCTGTCGCCAGCGTTTCCCCCTGCACCGTTACATATTCACCAAGAACCGCTCGCTTTGTTAGCAGTCTATGAACATAGGGAATGTGCCAACCCCCTTTGCCATCCTGTTTCCGCACTGCCCAAACTGGTTCACAGCGATCGTTTAGAATTTGAGCAATTTTGAATATGCCAACGCCGTCGATGTAAAGGTCATAAATCTCATTAAGGACCCTGGAGCGATATTCGTCTAAGACGTAAAATCCGCCCTTTTTGTTAATCCATGCCGGCGCTCTTATGGCAGTCGTGGCTTTATCGCCGTGCTTAATCTTGGCATGTCGGCCTTGCCAAGTGGACTTAGCTCGTTCGCTTTTTTTGAATGATTCTTCGTACGAGAGCTGCGCTTTGATTATGATGGAAAAAAGCTCCATCATGTCCGAATTTTGGCCATCAGCAGCGTATAGATAGTCGTCATGTGTCGTGGCGACCGATACGCCAACTTCGTTAAGCGCCCATATGAATTGAGCTGCTGCCTTTGCGCCTTGGCGGCTCAGTCGGTCGATATTCTCGACCACAAGCACCTTGCCTGAATGCAATCCTTCCCGCGCCTCAGCTTCGAACTTGTGTAGTCCTGATCCCTCTGCACGATTGTAGCCATGAAATGCACTCTTGCCCTTATCGACAATCTCATGTTCGAGCAGCCAACCCTTGCTGGCCACAAACTGCCTACCCCCGTTCAGCTGGCGTTCGAGTGACGAGCCCTTAGCTTGCTCCATGGAGCTAAAGCGAGCATACAGAACCGCAGATTTAATCATGAACGAGCCACCCATCACCTCTGTGCTAACCTCAGACGAAGTAGCATCATCCTTTGTGTGTACAACTGTTGCAATTAGCGACACGGTGAAGAAGGCACGCGCCTGGCTGGCGGCAGCCGGCAAGCCGCATGATTTCCATGATTACAAGAAGGCCGGGGTGCCCGCCGACGCGCTGGCGCGCTGGGTGGCGCGCTGGGGGTGGGACGTGGTGCTGAACCGCGCCGGCACGACGTTCAAGGCGTTGCCCGATGCCGACAAGGCCGGGCTGGATGCGGGCAAGGCCATCGCGCTGATGCTGGCCAACCCGTCGATGATCAAGCGGCCGATCGTGGAGGGCGGCGATGTGGCGCTGATCGGTTTCAAGCCGGACGTGTGGGCCGCGGAAGTGGGGGCCTGACATGGCGCGCTGGTTGGTGAAATCCGAACCATTCAAATACAGCTGGGACATGCTGGTGCGTGACGGCCAGACCATGTGGGATGGCGTGCGCAACAACCAGGCGGCGATCTATCTGCGCAGCATGAAGATCGGCGACGAGCTGTTCTTCTATCACAGCAACGAGGGCCTGTGCGTGGTGGGCATCGCCGAGGTGGTGGGCGAACATTTCATCGATCCCAGCGACCCCAAGGCGCGCTTTCCGGCGGTGATGGTCGGGCCGAAGCGGCTGCTGCCCAGGCCGGTGACGCTGGCGGCGATGAAGGCCGAACCGCGGCTGGCCGGCATGGCGATGTTCCGCCAGTTCCGGCTGAGCGTGGTGCCGATCACCGATGCGGAATGGGATGTAGTGATGGAAATGGCGGAAGGCTGACGCCGGTTTTGTGACCTCGCCAACAATTGAAGGATAATTGATGCGCCTGCCCCTGTTGATTGCCCTCACCCTGTCTGCGCCGGCGCTGGCAGAGACTCATGCGCTCAAGCCCACGCCGCAAACCGTGGCGTGGGGCCATTATGACGCCACCGACAAGCCAGTGCTGACCATCAAGTCGGGCGACACGGTGGTGATGCACACGTTGCTGACCAACAGCCCCGCCGGGCTGGAGCGCGCCGGGGTGGCGCCGGCCGATATCGAGCCGGCGCTGCGCGCGGTGTTCGATGGCGTGCCCGCGTCAGCCCGCGGGCCGGGTGGCCATATTCTCACGGGGCCGATTGCCATTGAAGGGGCCGAACCCGGCGACACGCTGGAAGTGCGGATCAGGAAGATCGATCTTGCCATCCCCTACAGCTACACATCCTTCCGCTATGGGGCCGGCTTTCTGACCGATGATTTCCCCTATGCCCGCACGAAGATCGTGCCGCTGGACCGGGACCGCATGGTCGGCAAATTCGGCCCCGGCATCGAGGTGAAGCTGGCGCCGTTCTTCGGCAGCATGGGCGTGGCGCCGCCCGCGACCTTCGGCCGGGTGGATTCCGCGCCGCCCGGCATCAACGGCGGCAACATGGACGACAAGTTGCTGGTCGCCGGCACAACCCTGTATCTGCCGGTCCATGTGCCGGGCGCGCTGTTCCAGGCCGGCGATGGCCATGCCGCGCAGGGCAATGGCGAAGTGACGATCACCGCGCTGGAAACCTCCTTGATCGGCACGTTTGAATTCATCCTGCACAAGAAGGTGGCCCAAGGGACTTCTGCGCCCTATCCGCGCGCCGAAACCCCCACCGCCTATATCGCCATGGGGTTTGACGATGATCTGAGCAACGCCACCCGCAAGGCGGTGCGCAACATGATCGATTTCCTGGTGAGCGCCAAAGCCATGAGCCGCGACGATGCCTATATGCTGATCAGCGTGGCCGGGGATTTGGAAATCACCGAACTGGTCGACCGCAACAAGGGCGTGCATGTCGTGCTGCCCAAGGCCCTGTTTTCAGCGCGTTAGAGCGTTTTCCGATCAAGCTGGGTCACCGGCACGGCGGCGGATTTGGTTCAGGGCAAGGAGCGAGGAGGGCGCGATGCTCTTTGCATCGTAACCGACGAGGGACGCCGCCCTGGGCCAAATCCGCCCCGCCCCGAAGGGGTCGCCCGATAGGGCGATGACGGTGATCCAACTTGGTCGGAAAACGCTCTAGGCGCGTCAGCCGCGTTCCGCCAGCGTGGCCAGATTGGCCTCATGCCCGGCGCGGCTGAGCCTGTAACGCGACACGGCGAAGATCATCAGGCCCCACACCAGCCAGATCGCCGGAACATAGGTGGCGCCCAGTTGCCACAGGCTGGATTCCGGAACCTGGCTTGGATTGGCGCCCTTGGGGAATTGCGCCAGGGTCAGCACGAAGCTGGCGGCCATGACGCCAAGGCCCTGCACCGCCTTGCGGATGAAGGTGTTGGCGGCAAAGAAAATGCCCTCGTTGCGCCGGCCGGTGCGCACTTCGGCCTGCTCGACCAGATCGGCCAGCATCGAGGCGGTGAGCGCCTGGAAACAGATGATCAGCCCGACATCGATCATGGTGACGAAAAACACGATCCAGAAGATCGCCGGATCGCCATTGGGCGGCAGCAGACCGAACAGGCGCAAAATGATCGGCAGTGGCAGCGCGAGCCCGGCCAGCAGCCCGATCACCACCGCGCCGCGCTGCTTGCCCAGCCGGCGGCTGACCAACGGCGACATGCCTCCGCCGATGGCGGCGGAAAGGAACACGCTCATGGTGATCAAACCGATCTGTTGGGACGTGAAACCCCAGAAATAGGCCGAGAAATAGAAGCTGAGCGAGGCCGAAATGCCGGTGGCGATGGCGCCGAAGATGGCCGCCATGAACAGCGCGGTGAAATCACGATTGGCGATCGTGTCGAAAATTTCGCGGAAGATCGCTTTCAGGCCGAGCGCGCGCTGCGCCTGGGGGCTGCGCAGATGCTTGATGTGGCTGTGCGTGCCCAGCGCGGATGCCATGATCGCCACGAAGATCAGCACCGAAGCGATCATGCCATAGAGTTGATAGGCGTCGCGGTTGAACTGGCCGTTGGGGATGGCCGATGTGGCAAAGGCCGGGAAGATCAGGGTGAAATTGGCCACCGTCATGATGCTGCCGATCACCCAGGCAAAGAACAGCCGCCAGCCGAACAGCGCGCTGCGCTCGTCATAGCTTTTCGCCAGCTCCGGGCCGAGCGCGGTGCTGGGAATCTCGTAAAGGCTGATGCTGATCCGGGTCAGGCTGGCCAGGCCGAGCAGATACCAGAACAGCGCCGTCTGCGACCAACCCGTCGGCGGGTCCCACACCAGGAAATAGATGCCGGCCGTGGGCAACGCCGATGCATAGAGGAAGGGGTGGCGGCGTCCCCAGCGCGAACGGAAATTGTCGGACCAATAGCCGATGACCGGATCGACGATCGCATCCATGACAAGCGCAAGGGTAATCGCCAACCCGACCAGCCGCGCATCCACGCCAATCACCTGGCTGTAGAACAGCAGCAGGAAATAGCTGAAGCCACCATCCTTGACGCCATAGGCGCCGGCGCCAAAGCCATAGGCCAATTTGGTGCGCAATGTTGGCGCGCCACCCGGCACATCTGCTGGCGTCATGTTTTTCACCCCAAGCCTGCCGCCATTTTGTGCGGACAGTTTCTTGAGAGGCAGTATCAGTGGCTTCGCAGCCCCTGTAAAGCGCGACAATATCGCCAGGATGCGAAGGCCTTGGCCGACCGAGCGGCGAAATCGAACACCGCCCGTTTGCTGCGCAGCGCTGGTCTCCTCGGCCGCACGGGCGGCCCCGGTCGCCTGGAATCGCCCGCTGGTTGAGAAGCCGGCCCGGCAAGCCTATTGACTGACGCCATGAGCACCACCTTCACGCTTGATACCAGCACGTCGCGCGCCCACCCGGTGCCGGAACCGGTGCGGCGCCTGACCGTGCCGGCGATCCAGAAGCGAAAAGGCGGTGAGCCGATCGTGATGCTGACGGCCTATACCGCGCGCATGGCGCAATTGCTCGATCCCCACTGTGATCTGCTGCTGGTCGGCGATTCGCTGGGGCAGGTGATTTATGGCCTCGACACCACGGTGAAGGTGACGCTGGACATGATGATCGCGCACGGCGCCGCCGTGGTGCGCGGCAGTTATCGCAGTGTGGTGGTGATCGATCTGCCGTTCGGCACCTATGAGGAAAGCCCGGAAGCCGCCTATCGCACCGCGGCGCGGGTATGCCATGAAACCGGCGCGGCGGCGGTGAAGCTGGAGGGCGGCGCGGTGATGGCGCCGACGATCAAGTTCCTGACCGATCGCGGCATTCCGGTGATGGCGCATGTCGGCCTGACGCCGCAGGCGGTCAACGCGCTGGGCGGCTATGGCGCGCGTGGGCGGGAACCGGCGGAACGGGCCAAGATCCTGAACGATGCAAAGGCCGTGGCCGAAGCCGGCTGTTTCGCCATGGTGGTGGAAGGCGTGGTGGAAGGCCTGGCCATCGACATCACCAAGGCCGTGAACTGCATCACCATCGGCATCGGGGCGGCGGTGCAGTGCGATGGCCAGGTGCTGGTGGTGGACGACATGCTGGGCATGTTCGATCGGGTGCCGCGCTTTGTGGAGCGGTTCGACGATCTGGCCACGCATATTTCGGCGGCGGCAACGGAATATGCCAGGCGGGTGCGCACGCGGGCCTTTCCGACCGAAGCCCAGTTGTATCGCTGAAGCCTTTACCTTTGCGGCGCTGTCGGGCATTCACCCGCCGGCAAGACTGGCCGTGGCAACAACCCTCGGCCTCAGAAACGATATGATCGGAGCCTGCCACCTTGGCCAACACGCCAACCAACCCTGACGCCGCCGACAACAGCTTCGTGCGCGAGGTCGATGAGGAATATCGCCGCGCGCAACTGGTCGGTCTTTGGAAGCGCTTTGGCTGGATCGGCATCACGCTGCTGGTGCTGGGCCTGGGCAGCCTGGCCGGCTGGCTGTACTGGCAGGATCGGCAGGACAAGGCGGCGGGCGCTGCCGGTGCGGCGCTGACCCGCGCCATCGAGCAGCTTGAAGTGGGCGAAGGGGCCCGCGCCCGCCCGGTGCTGGATGCGATGACCCGCGATGGCCCCGGCGCCTATGCCGGCCTGGCGCGCATGGTGCTGGCCAATGATGCGCTGGCCGGCGGCGACAAGGCCAAGGCGCGCGGCCTGTATGAGACGGTCGCCAATGATCCGGCCTTGCCGCAACCACTGCGCGATGCCGCATTGGTGAAGGCGGTGCGGACTGGTTTCGATTCCCTGCGCCCCGCCGATGTGGTGGCGAAACTGAAGCCGCTGGCGGTGCCCGGCAACGCCTGGTTCGGGGTGGCCGGTGAACTGGTGGCGGTGGCGCATATCCGCGCCGGGCACCCGGAAGCCGCCCGGCCGATCCTGATCGCGCTGGTGAAGGACGAGAAGGCCAGCCCGTCCCTGCGCACCCGCGCGGCGCAGTTGGCGATTGCCGCGGGTGTGGACATTGCCACGCTGGGCCTGCCCAGTGAAACGGACGATGGTGCGGCCGGCGGCCCGCCGGCAGGTCCGCAAGGCGGCGGCGCTCAGTGAGGATGAACGGGATGAAGCTGACGGATCCCGCCTTTGCGGTCGCGGCGGACGCGCCGGCCCGGCCTGCCTGGCGTTCGGCGCTGCTGCTGCTGGTCGTCTGCGTGGCGCTGGCCGGCTGCGGCGTCTTCAAGAAATCCGCCAAGCGCACGCCGACCATCGGCGAACGCATCCCGATTCTCAGCTTTGAAACCCGCGCCGAAGCCGAAACCGAATTGAAGGACACGGCGGTCGTCTTGCCGCCGCCCGAAACCAATGCCGAATGGGCACAGCCCGGCGGTTCGGCATCGAAGATCGGCGGGCATCTGGCGCTGGCCGCCAATCCCAGCCAGGCTTGGCAGGCCAAGATCGGCAAGGGCAGCAGCGCCACGGCGCGGTTGAACGCGGCCCCGGTGGTGGGTGGCGGCAAGGTGTTCACCATCGATATCGCGGGCGAAGTGCGCGCCTTTGACGCCGGCACCGGGCGCGTGGCGTGGCAGAACAGCGTGCGCCTGCCCAAGCGCAATAGCCGGCCGGCTTTCGGCGGCGGCGTCTCCTATGGGGATGGCCGGGTCTATGTCGCCACCGGCTATGGCGTGGCGGCAGCGATGGATGCCGCGACCGGCAAGATATTGTGGGAACGCGCGCTGGTGCAGCCCCTGCGCGGGGCCCCCAGCGTGGCGGGCACAAGGGTGTTTTTCCTGAGCCAGGACAATCAATTGCACGCGATCGACGGTGCCACCGGCGAACTCGGCTGGACCGTTGCCGGCACGGTGGAAGTCGCCTGCATCCTGGGCACCGGGTCGCCGGCGATCTCGCAGGATACGGTGGTTGTCGGCTTCTGTTCGGGCGAATTGAACGCGCTGCGCGCCGAAACCGGCCGCACGGTCTGGCAGGATCAACTGGCGCGCACCGGTCGATCGACGGCGATGGCGGCGCTGGCCGATATCGATGGTTCGCCGGTGATTGATCGCGGCCGGGTGTTTGCCATTGGCCATGGCGGCCGCATGGTCGCGCTGGAACTCGCCACCGGGCAACGCGCCTGGGAACGCAATTTTGCCGGCGAGTGGACGCCGTGGGCGGCAGGCGAATTCCTGTACATCGTCACGGTGGAAGGCGAAGTGCTGTGCGTGACCCGCGCCGAAGGCAAGGTGCGCTGGATCACCAAGCTGGACCAGTATCGCAAGCCCAAGAAGAAGCAGAACCCGATCCAGTGGGCCGGGCCGGTGCTGGCTGGCGAGCAACTGTGGCTCGCGGGGTCCAATCGCGAGCTTGTGGCGATCGACCCCTATGAAGGCAAGCGCCTGGCCACGATCCGCCTGAAGGCACCGGCCTATCTGCCGCCGGTGGTGGCGGGCGGCATGGCCTATGTGCTGACCGATGATGGCACGCTGACCGCCTATCGCTAATTCACGGTCGCGCTGGTAAGGCGCTCCGATGAATGTTGGCAATATCCTTGATCTTCCCGCCGATGCGCCGCGCGTGGCCATCGTCGGCCGACCGAATGTCGGCAAATCCACCCTGTTCAACCGGCTGGTCGGCCGGCGCCTGGCGCTGGTGGACGATCAGCCCGGCGTGACCCGCGACCGGCGCGAAGGCGCCGCCAGCCTGTTCGATCTGGACTTCGTGGCGGTGGACACCGCCGGCTTCGAGGATGGCAGCGAGGAAAGCCTGTCGGGCCGGATGCGTGCGCAGACCGAAGCCGCGGTGAGCCGGGCGACCGTGGCGCTGCTGGTCTATGATGCGCGTGCCGGGGTGACGCCGCTGGATGAACATTTCGCCGCCTGGCTGCGCCGGCGCGGCGTGCCGCTGGTGCTGGTGGCCAACAAGGCCGAAGGGCTGGCTGCCGAAGCCGGCTTCAATGAAGGCCATTCTTTGGGCTTTGGCGAACCGATCGGCATGTCGGCCGAACACGGCCTGGGGCTCGCCGATCTCTATGAAGCGCTGAAGCCGTTTCTGGAGGACGAGGAGGAGGTCGCCGCGGCAGAAGCGGCCGAAGCCGCCGGCGAGGAAGACCCCGATATCGCGCCCGACGACGACGGCGAAGAACCGGCGCCGGCACCCGAAGGCCCGCTGAAGCTGGCCATCGTCGGGCGGCCCAATGCTGGAAAATCGACGCTGATCAATCGCTTGCTGGGCGAACAGCGGCTGGTGACCGGGCCGGAAGCCGGCATCACCCGCGATTCGATCGCCATCGAATGGGAATGGCCGGATCGCGAAGGCCAATTGCGCGCCGTGCGCCTGATCGACACCGCCGGCCTGCGCAAGAAGGCCAAGGTGACCGACAAGCTCGAGCGGTTGGCGGCCACCGACACCGGGCTGGCCATCGATTTCGCCGAGGTGGTGGTGCTGCTGCTCGATGCCACGCTGGGGCTGGAGGCGCAGGATCTGCGCATTGCCGACAAGGTTCTGTCCGAAGGCCGCGCGTTGATCATCGTGCTCAACAAATGGGATGCCGCGCACGATCAGAGCAAATTGTTCCAGGGCGTGCGCAAGGCGCTGGATGATGGCCTGTCGCAGGTGAAGGGCGTGCCGCTGCTGACCTGTTCCGGCATGACCGGCAAGGGACTGGATATATTGATCGAAGTGGCCTTCACCACACGCACGCGCTGGTCACGCCGGGTGCCGACCTCGGCACTCAACCGCTGGTTCGAGGCCGCGACGGATCGCAACCCGCCGCCGGCACCGGGCGGCACGCGGGTGAAGCTGCGCTATGTCACGCAGGTGGCGACGCGCCCGCCGACCTTCGTGGTGTTCGGCAACCGTACCGATGCGCTGCCGTCCAGCTATCAACGTTATCTGACCAACAGCCTGTCGGGCGATCTGGACTTCGGCGGCCTGCCGATCCGGTTAAGCTTCCGCGGCGGGCGCAATCCGTTTCACAAGAAATAAGCGCGCCAAACGGAGCAGCTGAACGGTCTGCTTCGGCTGTCCACAGGATGGCGACGGGCTGGCGCCGCGTCATGGCGGGCTTGGATCGGCGATCGCATCCATACGGGCGATCGGCTGCTGGCTGCGCAGCGCAAACAATGCTTCTGTGCATTCGCAGGCGGCGAAACCTTGGTTTGTCGTCAGTGACACCTCCGTTTCGGCGCGTCGATATTCCTGCGCGGTTTATCGCATATTTAACATTTGTTCACTTGCTCAAAAGTGTTTCACCTTGATTTACAGTGATATTGTTGCTTTAATTGTGATCACGAAGGTTGCGTCGCAACAGGTTTTGGTCACGACTGCCTCGTCTGGTTCGGTACGCACTTTGCCGAGGGCAACATGATTCAAGTTTGTAACGCCAGTTCGACGCTTGCTGCGGCCACACAATCGCACAGTAAGCGCTTCGGGCAGCGGCCCGGATTTTTGGCCGCGGCAGTGATGCTGGCTGGCGCCGCGCTGGCGCCGGCGATGGCGCAACCTTATGATATCACGGCGAACAACCCCGGCGGCGCGGTGGCCGTGACCGATTTTGTCGGGCTTGCGATGAACAATCCGGCGGTAATCATCAACAACCTGCTGCAGCTTGCCAGCCATATCAATCCAAGCCTTGGCGGCGATCTGGACGGCTTGCTGGGGTTGCTGAGTTTCGAAAAGCGCGAAGCGGGCACGCTGACCCTTTCCGACATCGCCATCATGCTGCTGGTGCTGGGCGTGGGCAGCCTAGCCGGCTGGTTGTACGGGCAGGATCAGCAGGGCAAGGCGGCAGGTGCCGCAGGGGCCGCGCTGACCCGCGCCATCGAGCAGCTTGAAGTGGGCGAAGGGGCCCGCGCCCGCCCGGTGCTGGATGCGATGACCCGCGATGGCCCCGGCGCCTATGCCGGCCTGGCGCGCATGGTGCTGGCCAATGATGCGCTGGCCGGCGGCGACAAGGCCAAGGCGCGCGGCCTGTATGAGACGGTCGCCAATGATCCGGCCTTGCCGCAACCACTGCGCGATGCCGCATTGGTGAAGGCGGTGCGGACTGGTTTCGATTCCCTGCGCCCCGCCGATGTGGTGGCGAAACTGAAGCCGCTGGCGGTGCCCGGCAACGCCTGGTTCGGGGTGGCCGGTGAACTGGTGGCGGTGGCGCATATCCGCGCCGGGCACCCGGAAGCCGCCCGGCCGATCCTGATCGCGCTGGTGAAGGACGAGAAGGCCAGCCCGTCCCTGCGCACCCGCGCGGCGCAGTTGGCGATTGCCGCGGGTGTGGACGTGGCGACGGGCTCGCTGATCTGGATGAAGCGCTGAAGCCGTTCCTGGAGGATGAAATGGCGGTCGCCGCGGCGACCGCCGCCGGTGAGGACGGCTCAGGGGCCGTGCCTGCCCACCTTCGTGGCATCGGGCAATCGTGCCGACGCGTCGCCGTCGAGCTTTCAACAGCATCTGACCGGTGGCCCGTCGGGTGACCTGGACTTGGGCGGTCTGCCGATTCTGCGGAGCCTCCGCGGCGGGCGCAATCCGATTCACACGAAACAAGCGCGCCAAACGGGGGCATCTGGGCGATTGGCCTGCTTCGGCTGTCCACTTGATGGCGATGGGCTGGCGCCGCGTCATGGCGGCCCCTGATCGCCGATTGCATCCATTTTGGCGATCTGCCGCCGGCGGCGCTGCGCTGCAACGACGGGTGTCGAGCGTGGTCGCAGGCGGGAAAACCGCGTTTCGCAGCCAAGGAAACCTCCGTTTCGGCGCCCCGACCGCCCTTCGCAATTTATCCTAATTTTAACATCAGTTCATTGATTAAAAAACGCTTCACCCTGATTTGTCATGATATTTTCGCCTTGAAGATGCTCACGAAGGTTGCATCGATCCGCGTTTTGGGTAAAGACTGCCTCGTCTGGTTCGGTACGTAATTTGCCGGGGGTAATATGATTCAAGTCGCTAGCGCCAATTCCACCATCGTTGTGGCCACCGAATCGCGTGGCAAGCGCCTCGTGCGGCGGCTCGGGCTTTCGGCCGCAGCGGCGATGCTGGCGGGCACCGCGCTGGTTCCGGCGACGGCGCAGACCTATGACATCACGTTGAACAACGCCGGCGGCTTGGTGGCTGTCACCGATTTTGTCGGGGCGCCGTTGAACAACCCCTCGGCGATCTCCAACGGCCTTCTGCGGGTTACCAACAACGTCAATCTGAGCTTTGGTGGCGATCTGGACGACTCGCTGGGGTTGCTGAGCTTCGAAAAGCGCGGAACCGGCACGCTGACCCTTTCCGGCAACAACAGCTTTTCAGGGCTGATGGGCCTCCGGGTGTTTGGCGGCACGTTGGCGGCAGGTTCGACGAGCGCACTTTCGCCCAACAACTATCTGTTGATCACGCCCAGTTTGGGGGGGGCGACGGCGACGGTGGATCTCGCTGGTTTCAACAATGCGATCACCTATCTGCAGGGCAGCGCCGGTTCGGTGGTGACCAACACGGTCGGCACGGCAACACTGACGATCAACACCAGTGAGAGCCGGTTGTTCGATGGTGCCCTGCAGGGCAATGTCGCCATTCTCAAGCGCGGCACCGGCACCCAGTCCTTCGCGAACACTGATCCCGGCCTGGCGCCGACCAACACGACGGGCGCCATCACCCTGGAAGCCGGCGGCATTTCCGTTGGCTCCGACAATGTATTGGGCAGCGGTGTGTTGACGGTGACCGGCGCTGCAACACTGGCCAGCACCAATGGTGCCGGCGCGGTGTTTCTCGATAACAACATCGTGTTGGATGCGAATCTGGTCGTTTCGCCGAGCACAACGACGGCGCTGCGTCTCAACGGGGATATCAGCGGCGCAGGCAGCCTGACCAAGTCGAACACGGCCTCCACCTTGCGACTGGCCGGCAATAACAGTTACAATGGCGGCACAACCCTGCAAGGTGGCCGGGTGGAAGTCGGTTCCAACACGGCGCTCGGCAGCAACGCGGTGACGCTGGGCGGTGCCGTGCTCGCCTTGCTCGACCCCGCCGTGAGCGTGACGCTGGGCAATGATTTCGTGGCGGGTGCCGCGGCGCTGACGGCCGAGGCCGGCAATGCGGGCTCCATCTTCGGTCTTTCAGGTGAGATCGCCGGCACGCGGGCCGTGGTGTTGGCCGCTTCGGGCGGGGCTGGCACCGTGGCGTTGAGCGGGACCAACGGTTACACCGGGGCGACCCGCATCCAGGCCGGCGTGCTGGGCATCGGCAGTGCCGGCGCCGTGGCATCGACATCACAGATCCGCTTTGAAAACTCCGGCACCGGCATCAGCATTCTTGCACCGGGCCTGACGATCGATCGGCAAGTGACCGGCGCGACAGTGGTGGGCACCACCAGCGCCACGATCAATACCGGCGGTTTCGATGCCGTGTTTTCGGGCCGTTTGCATGATGCCAATACCGGTGCGGGCGAATTTCTCGGGTTGACCAAGGCCGGCACCGGCACATTGACGATTTCCAATGCTGCCGCTGCCTTCGGCACCAAGAACATCGTGAGCGGTGGTGTGGCCGTGAGTGCCGGCACGTTGAATCTGACCGGCCGGTTGGAAAATGACGTGACCGTGAACGGCGGATCGTTTGGCGGAACCGGCGTTGTTGCCGCCGGAACGACGACGGTCAATTCGGGTGGCACGCTCTCGCCGGGCGATGCGACCACGGGGGCCAATGCGATCGGCAGGCTGACCCTGAACAATCTGACCCTTGCTGGCGGCTCGTCGCTGCGCTTTGACCTGGGCGCGCCGAGCATCGACACCGTTACCCCGCCCAACGACTTTGTGGTGGTGAACGGCAACCTCAATCTGGGCGGCGTTCTGAATATCAACCCGCTGGCCGGCTTCACGGTCGGCACCTATCGGTTGTTCACCTATGCCGGCACCTTGTCCGGCGCGCTTGGCCTGGGCACGCTGCCGGGCGGGTTCAACTATAATATCTTTGCCGGCAGCGGCTTTGTCGATCTGAACGTTCTGGTTGCAGACTATTATTGGGACGGCGTCGGGCCGTTCGGTACCGGCAGTGTCGATGGCGGCACGGGCAACTGGACGCCAGCGGGCACCAACTGGACCGATGCGTCCGGCGTTTCCGTCGTGCCGTGGGGCAATGAGGTGAATGTCAGCCGCGCCTTTTTCCAGGGCACGGCCGGCACGGTCACGCTCACGGAATCCCGGATCTTCGAAGAACTCCACTTCCTGACCGATGGATATGTCATCAACCCGGAAGATTCGGGCGAGAACCTGTCTGGTCTGTCGACCACCATCAACGTGGCGGATGGTCTGACGGCGACGGTCAACGTGGCCATTGATGGCGCCGATGGCCTGACCAAGATTGGTGGCGGCACGCTGAATTTCGGCAACGCCAACAGCTATGTGGGCGGCACCTCCCTCAATGCCGGCCGCATCAACATCAACAACAATGATGGTCTGGGCGCTGATGGCCTGGTCATGGCGGCCGGCACCACATTGGGATCGTATGTCGGCCAGGTCACGCTGGCCAACAACATCACCATCGCCGGCGGGGTGACCTTCGATTCGGATAATTTCCTGCGTCTGAACGGCATCGTCGACGGGTCGGGTGGCTTCGCCAAGACGGGTGCCGGCGAACTGGTCCTGGCCGGCGCCAACACGTTCACCGGCGACGTCAACGTCAATGCCGGTGCGATCAGCCTGCTGAACAGTGCTGCGCTGGGCAATGCGGCCAACGTGCTGAACCTGGCCAATGGCATCAATCTGGTTGTCGGCGCCGATATCGCCAACAACATCACCACCAACACGGCAAACGGCATCGCCAATGATGGCAATGCGCGCACGCTCGGTGGCATCATTTCCGGCAGCGCGCTCATCACCTTCTCCGGCGCGGGCAACACCACGCTGAACGGCGCCAACAGCTTCAACGGCGGCAGCAACATCACGGCAGGCACGGTCACGCTGGGCACCAATACGGCGCTGGGCAGCAACACGGTGACGATGGCGAACGGCACCACTCTGGCTGCTGGTGCGAACCTGACGCTGGCCAACGTCATCACCCTCAATGGCGGCGTCACGTTCGCCGCCAACCAGTTCAGTACGCAGTTCGATGGCGCAATCGGCGGCACCGGCGGCCTGACCGTGACCAACGTGGGCGGAGCGCCGTTCAACGGCGTTGCCATCCTGGCCAATGCCGGCAATGATTTCGCCGGCGGGTTGACCATTGGGCAAAACGCGACCGTTTCCGTCGCCACCAACGGCGCGCTGGGCGCGCTGGCCAATTCGGTGACCATCAACGAGGGCCTGCTGTCGGCCACAGGAACCTTCACCACGGCACGCGGCATCACGCTGGGCGGCACGTTCGGCCAGATCGACGTGGCCGGCGGGCAGAGCGTGACGACCGACGGCGCGATCGGCGGCAGCCAGCTGCGCAAGGGCGGCGCTGGTTCGCTGACGCTGGCCAATGCCGCCAGCAACTATAATGGCGGCACGCAGGTTCTTGGCGGCTCGCTGGTTCTGGGTGGGCCCAATGTGCTGGGCGCTGGCGTGGTGCAGATGTTTGGCGCCACCTCGCTGGAAGCGGCTGCTGACTCGAACATCAACAACAACATCACCCTTGAGGCCGGCTCGACGGCGACGATTTCGTCGCGTGGCAATGTCTTCCAGTTGGACGCTGCGATCGGCGAGGCTGCGGCAGGTCTGGGCTTCACCAAGACCGGCAGCGGCACCCTGGTGCTGAATGGTGTCAACACCTACACCGGCCCGACGGCGATCAATGACGGCACGGTGGTGGTGGGCAACGGTTCGGCGCTGGGCACCGGGGCCGCCAATTTCGCCGCGAACACGACGCTGCGCTCGGGCGCGGCCGTCGCGCTGGGCAATCTGATTTCGGTGGCCGGCGGGGTGACGATCGATTCGGTCGGCGCCAATGGGCTTTCGCTGACCAACACGATCAGCGGTTCGGGCGGTGTCACCAAGACCGGCAACGGGCAATTGGCGCTGAGCGGCAACAACGACTTCACCGGCGGGTTCTTCCAGAACGCCGGCTTCATCGTGGTGGGCAGCAACACGGCCTTTGGCGCCGTGGCCAATCTGGTGACGATTGACGCCGCCGCGGAAGGTTTCAATCTCGCCAATGGCGTGGATGTCGGCAACGCCTTCTCGTTGGGCGGCACGACGCGCGTTGATGTCGGCGCTGTCGATGTTGCGACGCTGAGCGGCAACATTGGTGGCGTGACCGGGTCGATCAACAAGACCGGCACCGGCAGGCTGATCCTGTCTGGCAACAACAGCTATGAGGGCGGTACCAACGTCGCTGGCACCCTGGACTTGAATGGCAGCACGTCTGCGGGCACCGGCGCGATCACGTTGAACGGCGCCACGCTGTCGGCGGGGGCCAACCTCACGTTGACCAATGCGATCGTCCTGTCCGGCGGCGGCACGATCGACACCAACAACAACATTGTTCAGTTCGATGGCCTTGTGTCGGGCACCGGCGGTCTTTCGGTGACGACCACGGCCGGCGCGCCGTTCGGGGCGCCGCTGACGTTGCGCAATGCCAGCAACAGCTTTGAAGGCGGCCTGACCATCAGCACCAATGCGTTTGTCTCGGTCGCCACCGATGGCGCGCTGGGCGCAGCAGCGGGCGGCGTGACCATCAACGGCGGCCTTCTGGAAGCGACCGGCACCTTCACCAGCGGTCGTGCCATCACGTTGGCTGGCCCCTCCGGTCAGATCAATGTGACCGGTGCCGAAACGCTGACCCTCAATGGCCAGATCACCGGCAGCCGGTTGGTCAAGGGCGACACCGGCACGCTGGTGATCGGCAATTTCAACAACAACTACAGCGGCGGCACGTTGATCACCGGCGGCGGCACGCTGGCAGTCGCCGACAGCAATGTGCTGGGCAACAACCAGGTCGTTCTGCAATCGGGCACGCTGGCGTCGGTGGGTGCCGGTGTCATCCGGCAAGCCAATTCGCTGGAGATCGCGGCTGCCGGCAACTTCATCACGATCGCGGATGCCGCCAACACGTTGGAATGGAATGGCGCCGTCAGCGGGGTGGACAATTTCACCAAGACCGGCGCGGGAACCCTGCGCCTGAACGTCACCAACAGCTATAGCGGCACCATCCAGTTGGTGGGCGGTGAGATCGATCTCGAAGGCAGCATCGTTGGCGGTATCAACGCTGCCACCGGCACGCGTGTGACCGGTGCGGGCACCTCCGCAGGCGCAACGGTGATCGCCGACGGCGGCACGCTCAGCCCCGGCAACAGCCCCGGCACGGTGACGTTCGGCAGCCTGCTGCTGAACAACGCCACGGATCTCGTCTGGGATCTGGATGTGATCAACACCGTTGGCATGACCAACGATCTGGCGATCGTGACCACGGATCTGACGCTTGACGGACGGTTGCAGGTTCAGGCTGGCGCAAACTTCAACATCGGCGTCGGCAGCTACCGCCTGTTCCAGTATGGCAATCTGCTGGCGGATAACGGCGTCACCTTGACCAATGGTGCCCTGCCGCTGCCGGCCGGGTATAATCTGCTCACCCCGCCAGCGGGTGTGACCTATGGCGTGACCACCAGCACTGGCGTGGGCGTGGGCCCGGGCAACGTGCTGTTCAACGTCGCCTATAACGGCACCTATTTCTTTGATGGCAACGGCACGCCGATCGATGGCATCATCCAGGGCGGCCCGGGCACGTGGAACGGTGCGCTCCCCAACTTCACCAACAGCGATGGCCTGTTCAACCTGGCCTATGCCAACAGTTTCACCCAGGTGGTGCAATTCGGCGCCGGCGCCGGCGGCACGACCCCGGGCGGCGCGGTAAACGTGGAAGGCACGCGCCAGTTCGGCACGATCAACTTCACCGACACCGGCTATGTGCTGGGCGGCGCGGGCGATCTGGCAATCGACGGCAATGCGAACCTCAACGTCACGGCGGGCACGGCCCGCATCAACAACGCCATCAGCGGCACCAGCAGCCTGACCAAGGGCGGCAACGGTGAACTGGTGCTCGGTTCGGCCAATACCTATGTCGGCAACACCAACGTCAATGCCGGCGCGCTGGCCCTGGCCGTCAATGGCGCCACCGGCACCGGCACGGTCAATCTGGCCAACACCACCACGCTGCGCAGCCTGAACGCCATGAACAATGGCACGGATATCGCCCACACCAACGCCGTGAACATCACCGGCTCCGCCACGTTCGACGTGAACAGCGCCGTGTTCAGCCAGGATGCGCTGATTTCAGGCGGCAATCTGGTGAAGACCGGCGCCGGCCAATTGCAGCTGACCTTCAACAACACCTATGACAACACCGACGTCCAGACCGGCAGTTTCCGTGCGACGCAGAACGCTTCACTTGGCAATGGCATTGTCACGATGGCGGGTGGCACCACCGGCACTTGGAGCGGCGGCCAGACGGTTGGCAACGCGTTTGTGTTGACATTGGGCGTGGTTCAGCTTGGCGTGGAAGCCGGCTCGACGACCTTGACCAACACGGTTGATGGCGGTGCAACGCTTGAGAAGATTGGCGCGGGCCGCCTGGTGCTGGCCAACGTGGCCAACGGCTTTGGCGGCGGCACCAACATCACGGCTGGCACGCTTGCCGTGGCCGCCGAAGGGTCGCTGGGTGGCGGCAATATCCGCTTCTCCGGCATGGGCGGCACGCTGGAAACGTTGAGCAGCTTCACGACCGCCAAGACGGTCACGCTGGATGCCGCGGGCACCATCAACACCAATGGCTTTACCAACCAATTTGACGGCGCGGTTTCGGGCGCCAGCAGCCTGACCAAGACCGGCAGCGGCCGCCTGATCCTGACCGGCAGCAACACGGGCTTCACGGGGGACACCAACCTCAATGTCGGCTCGCTGCAGATCAGCAATGGCAACGCCATTGGCAACGCCGGCCGCTTGACCACGCAAGGCGGCACGACCTTCGTCGCCGGCCTGGCGCCGGGTGCCAACACGATCGCGCTGAGCAACAACATCACGCTGGCTGGCGGCCAGACCACGATCGATCTGGTCGGCAATCTGCTGATCATCAATCCGGTGACCGGTGCGGTCAGCACCAACGGCACCAATCTGGTGCTCGACGGCACGATCACCGGCGCGGGTGGCTTCACCACCAGCAGCGCGACCGCGGGCCGGATCGTCATCAACGGCAACAATGACTTCACCGGCAATGTGAACCTGAACAGCGCCGTCGTCGTGGTTGGCAATGACAACGCGCTTGGCATCAACAACACGGTCAACATCAATCAGGCCGCCGGCATCCGCAACAACACGGGCGGCACAACGCGCACGATCGGCAGCATTATCGCGGTCAACGATCCCAATGCCACCATCGGCGGCAACGGCAACCTCGTGCTGAACGGTGTCGTGTCGGGTGCGGACACCAATGTGTTCAACAAGGTCGGCCTGGGCACGGTGACACTGGCCAATGCGGCCAACAGCATCGCGGCGCAGATCGAAGTCGCGCAGGGCGAACTGGCCGTGACCGGGACGCTGACGAACGCCAACCAGCTGACCAACGTGCGGGCCGGTGCGACCCTGTCGGGCACGGGCACCATCAATGGCATCGTCGAAGTGGTGAACTCCGGCGTGCTCTCGGCCGGTATCGGTGGCGACGGCCAGGTTGGCCGCTTGACCATCGGCACGCTGTTACTCAACGAGCAGTCGTCGCTGGTCTTCGATCTGGGTGATGGCTACGTCAGTGGCGGCCCGCTCAACGACCAGATCGTGACGACGAACCTGCGGCTTGGTGGCCGCCTCACGGTGCGCGAATCGCAAGCTGTGGGCGCCAGCTTTGGCCTGGGTGTTTACAACCTGATCACCTATCAGGGCACCCTGATGACGGGTTCGAACAATGTGTTCGTCCAAAGCCTGCCGGGTGCCTTCACCGGCACCGTGCAGACGCTGGTTCCCGGCCAGGTCAATCTTATCGTCACCAATCCGGGCACGTTTGTCCAATATTGGGATGGCGGCGATGGCGTCGGTAACGGCGTGATCAGCGGCAACAACGGCACCTGGTCGGCCTTGGGCACCAACTGGACGGGCCAGCTCGACAATGATCCGTTGACGCCGGAAGCGCAGTTGAACACCAATTGGATCAACGGCAGCGTTGCGGTGTTCACCGGCACGGCGGGCACCGTCACGCTGGCGCAGACGTTCAATGCGCAGGGCCTGCAGTTCACCACCAACGGCTACACGCTGACCGGCGGCCTGCTGGACAACCAGAGCACGGGCGTTGGCACCGGCATGTTCGTGTCGACCGACGCATCGGTGACGGCAACGATCAACAGCCAGGTCCAGGGCGACGGCCTGCTGCGCAAACAGGGTCAGGGCACGCTGGCGCTGGGCGGCAACAACATCAACTTCTCCGGCGGCACCATCGTGGAGAACGGCACGTTGCAGCTCAATGTGGCGCGGGGCGCAGGCACCGGCGCGATCACGTTGAACGGCAACACCACGCTGGCCAACGGCGGCGGGACGCTGTCGGTGGCCAATGCGGTGATCACGCAAGCGGCAGGTACGGTTGACAGCGGCGCGGGCAGCTTCACCCTGACCGGCGTCGTGTCGGGCAACGGGTCGATCGCCAAGACGGGCACGGGCAACCTGACCCTGTCGGGCAGCAACCTGTACATCGGCGGCACCAGCCTGACGGCTGGTTCGCTGACAGTGACCAACAACAACTCGATCGGCACCGGGGCGTTGACGACCTCGGCGAACACGACGCTGTTTGCCGGCCTGACGCCGGGTGGCGCTTCGGTCATCACGCTGAACAACGCGGTGGTGCTGAACGGCGCCACGACCCTGAACCTGCAGGGTATTGATGCCGATATCACACCGCAGGGCGTGCTGAGCCTAGATGGCACGACGTTGACGCTGACCAACAGCGTGAGTGGCAGCGGCTCCTTGCTGGTGACCGGCTTTGGCCGTCTCAACCTCAATGGCAACAACAGCAATTTCACCGGTGGCACGACGCTGAACTTCGCCGCGGTCTATGCCGGCACGGACTCTGCCTTTGGCACGGGTGCGATCACGTTGAACAACGGCGCGATCGCCAACGACAGCGGTGCTCTGCGCAGCTTGTCCAACAACATCGTACTGGCGGCTGGTGGCACCATCCTGGGGCCGAATGACCTCATGCTGAGCGGCATCATCTCGGGCGCTGGCGAACTCACCAAGCGCACGACGTCCACGCTGACGCTCTCCGGAAACAACAGCTACGAGGGCGGCACGCAACTGGCCGGCGGTACAATCGAGGTCCGCTCGAGCACGGCGCTCGGCGCAAACATCAGCACCTTGTTTGTGGAAAGCATCGGCCAGACCACGACCCTGCGCGCCGGTGCAGCAGACCTCAGCCTGGGCAATGGTGTCTTCCTGCAGACGGCCAGCAACTTGATTGTCGATACCCAGGCGCTCACATTTGGCCTGGCTGGCGCAATCAATGGCGCTGGCGGCATCACCAAGGTGAACAGCGGCAACCTGATCCTGTCGGGTGCGAATGACTATCAGGGCGGTACGGCCCTGACGGCTGGCACCATCACGGTTCGCGACAGCAACACGGCGCTTGGTCAGGCCAGCAGCCGCTTGACGGCGACGGGCGGCACCAGCCTGGTGGCGGGCACGTCGGGTCTCAACCTAGCCAATGTGGCGACGTTGCTGACCGGCAATCTGACGGTGGACAGCGGCACGGGCACGTTCGAGCTTTCGGGCGTGATTGACGGCGCTGGCGGCATCACCAAGGTGAACAGCGGCAACCTGATCCTGTCGGGCGCGAATGATTACCAGGGTGGCACTGGCCTGACCGATGGCACCATCACGGTTCGCGACAGCAACACGGCGCTTGGCCGGGCCTCCAGCCGCTTGACGGCGACCGGCGGCACCAGCCTGGTGGCCGGCACGTCGGGTCTCAACCTGGCCAATGTGGCGACGCTGCTGACCGGCAATCTGACGGTTGATCCGGGCGCAAGCGCGTCGACGTTGCAGCTTTCGGGCGTGATTGACGGCGTTGGCGGCATCACCAAGGTGAACAGCGGCAACCTGATCCTGTCGGGCGCGAATGATTACCAGGGTGGCACTGGCCTGACCGATGGCACCATCACGGTTCGCGACA
>NZ_JBBATQ010000007.1:0-164991 GCF_040398665.1 Sandarakinorhabdus sp. | reverse complement strand
GGCCAGCGCTTCATAACCGACCCGCAGACCACGCGCTTGGGCGCGCTCGCCGGCCTCCCACAGATCGGCGATGATGCGCGGCCGATCCGGCAGGGCCAGCGGCGAGCAGTTGGAGCACAGCAGCAGCAAAGGCGCGGCCAGCTCGGCCATCACGTCGAACTTGCGCTCCAGCCGTTCAAAGGCGCGGCTGCGCTGGGCATCGGGCAGGCCCTCCAGATCGCGGAACGGCTGGAACAAGGTGATGGCAAGGCCAAGATCGGCGGCGATCCGCGCCACATCGCGCGGCCGGCCGGGGAAGGTGAGCAGATCGGTTTCGAAAATCTCGACCCCGCCAAAGCCGGCGGCGGCCACCGCCGCGAGTTTCTGTTCGAGGGTGCCGCTGATCGAGACGGTGGCGATCGAGGTCCGCATCGCCGCTGCCCGGTTCAACCGCTTTGCGCAGGCGCGAAGCAGGTGAAGCTGGACTGCATGCGCCGGTGATCGGCGGCATGGCCGGTGAACAGGCTGAACGCCGCCGCCGCCTGGCCGACCGCCATGGCGCTGCCATTGATCACTGTGCAGCCGCGCCGGCGGCTCTGGACGATCAGTTCGGTTTCCAACGGGAAATAGACGATATCAGTCACCCATAGATGTGGCCCCAGCGCGTCGGCCGGCACCGGCAGGCCCGGCAATTTGACCATGCCCATGGGTGTGGCGTTCACCAGGCCATCGGCATTTGCCAACGCCTTGGAAAGATCGCCGCCCACATGGATGTCGCGGCCGGGGAACTGCTGGCGCAAGCGATCGGCCAGCATTTCGGCACGGGATTGCTCGGCGTCGAACAGGCTGAGCGTCGCCACACCATGCAGCATCAGCGCCTGCGCCGTGGCCGCGCCGGCGCCACCGGCGCCGACCTGAACGACGCGGCCGAACGGCCGATCGCCCAGGCCAGTGGCGAGCGCATCGCCAAAGCCGATGATATCGGTGTTGTGGCCCGTGGTGCGGCCATCGCGGAAGACGATGGTGTTGACCGCGCCCACCGCAGCGGCCTGCGGTGACAGCTCATCGAGCAGGCCAAGCACCGTCTGCTTGTAGGGGTAGGTGACGTTGCAACCGGCAGCGCCCAGCGTGCCCAGCGCCGCCAGCAATTGCGGCAACCGCGCCTCCCCCCAGCCGCGGCTGGCGAAGTCGAACAGCATATAGAGCATGCGCAAGCCTTGGGCGCTGGCTTCGCGCTCATGCAGCCACGGCGAGCGCGAGGCACCGATGTCGCGGCCGATCAGCCCAACCAGGAAGGCGGCATTGTCTGCCGATGCCCTGCCTGCATTGTCGATTCCGTCCACGCCTTTTGCCTCGCACTCGCCGCCGTTATCAGAACCGGGTCCGCACGCCGATGCTGACCACCCGCAAGATCGGATTGCCCGCGAACGTGTCATAGCCCTGCGCATTGTTGTAGTAAGGCGGCTTGACGTTGAACAGGTTCTGCGCGTCGATGAAGACTTCGCCATCCTTCATCCAGCCTTCCGGCAAGGTGTAGGCAAGGTGCGCATCGAAGGTGGTATAGGGCTTCACCGGATCGCCGCCGGCACCGGTCGGCACGCCGCCCACCGACACCACCGGATTGATGGCATTGCCGCTGAAGTTCTTGTAGCCGCCGGTGTGATTGATGAACAGATCGGCGGCGAAATCGCCGACCTTCACGCCGACATCGCCACGCAGATCGAGCTTGATCGATGGGAAGGTGCCGTTGAAGCCGGTGGTACCCAGCACGGAAAAGGTCGGGCCGCCGCCGAAGTTCTGATCGAACTTCGTCTTCAGCGACATCGCCGCACCCACGCTGAAGCTGCCCCAATCCATGGAGTGGCTGTAGCGCGCATCGGCATCGATGCCTTGTACCTTCAGGTTGAGCACGTTGCGCTGCCGGAAGTCATAAACATAATGGACAGTGCCCGGAATGGTGGTGGTCAGCGGCCGGTTGCCGACGATCTCCGCAATCTGCGCCGGGGTGGCGCCGGTCGGGAAGACGCGCAGCAACGATTGCAGTCCGGTGATGTTCACCGCCGAACCCGACACCGGAGCCGTCACGCCACCGGAGAATTCATTGTTCCAGAAGGTGGCGGACACGCGCAGGCCCGGCGCGAAGCTGGGGGTGAAATCCACGCCCAGCGCCCAGCTGGTGCCCTTTTGCGCCACCAGATCGTTGTTGCCGCCATTGATCTGCAGGCCCTGGATGGTCGGCGTGCCGATCGTGCAGGTGGTGGTTGTGCACGACACGCCGGGGATGGTGTTCACGCCCGGATAGGCCGCCAAAGGCACGGCCAGGTTGCTCGGGCCGCCGGCCACCGAGGTTTCGGCGGTGGTGCCGCGGCCGTCAGCGCCGAAGCTGGTAAGCGCCGGGGCCACGAAGCTCTTGGACCAGTTGCCGCGCACGCGGATCCCGCGCACCGGCTCCCAGTTCACCGCGATCTTGGGATTGCTGGTCGAACCGAAATCCGAATAATCATCGACGCGGCCGGCCAGGTTGAGGTCCAGCTTGTAGATGCCGGGAATTTCCTGTTCCGGCCCGATGAACGGCAACAGCACTTCGGCATAGGCCGCCTTCACGTTGCGGCGATAATCGAGATTGATCGTTGTCGAACCGCTGCTAGCCGGGCCGGTGCCGTTGGGGAAGGCGGCATTCTGGCGGATGGTATAGCCGATATATTCGCCGCCCACGGCGACCTGTGCGGCACCGCCGGGCAGATCGAACAATTCACCGGCAACCTGCATCCGGTAATTCTGGATGCCCTGCCGCGTGAAGCGATAGGTGGTGGTATCGGTCAGTCGCGCACGCACCGCCGACGACGTGCGGTTGGCCGAACCGGCGTTCCACACATCGAGCGCGTTGGCGGCCGTGAGCGGGAATTGCGTGACGATCACACCGGTGGCCGGCACCGAAATCGTCGCCGGGTTGCCACCCTGGTTGGTGGTGCCATTCAGTGCCAGCAGCGCCGCCGACTGATTGAGGCGGCCGGTGTCGCGCACGAAGCTGCTCGACGTGCCGATCAGGGCGAGGGCGGAAACGGCCCACTTTTCGCTCAGTTCATATTCGGCGCGGGTGTTGACGAAGAAATGCTCTTCGCCCGAATTGATCTCGGCGCCCGGCCCAAGCAACTGATCGCCGGAGAAACGCACTTGCTGGCTGGTGGAGGTCTGGCCTGGCATTGCGACATAGAAGGGGTTGATCTGTCCCGCACCGCCGGTTGGCGAGGCGCCGGGGCCGAACACGGTGGCGAGCACGGCGCCGCCGCCGGTGCCGCCCTGGCCGCGCGACACCTGCTGATTGTTCTTGCGGTTGGAATAGAGGATGTCGCTGCCCAGGGTCAGCTTGTCACCGACCTTCTGTTCAACCTTCATCATCACATTGTGGCGGCGCTCTTCGGGCAACTGATCACCGATCTGGTTGATGTCGCAGAACGCGTTGGCCTGGGCGTTGGACACCGGATTGCCATAGCTGCCGCCGGTGTTGCGGAAGATGTTGGTGGTGCCGCCCGGCTGCACCGAGGCCGGATCGCAGTTGAAGCTGGCGAAATTGGCACGATTCTGGGCGGTGGCGGTGCTGAGGTCGAGCCCGGCATCGGTGGCGCGCTGGCGCTGATCGGCGGCCAGGAACGGCCGGCTGGCGGTCTTCAGGCGCGAACGGTCGGAGAAATTATAGCCTATGGTCACCCAGCCACTGTCCCAACTCGTGCCGGCGACGAAACCGGCCTGATAGGTGCGATAATCATCGCCGAAGCCCAGTTGGCCCGAGGTCTGGATGCCGTCGAACTTGCGGCGGGTGATGAAGTTGATGACCCCGGCCACTGCGTCGGAGCCATAGATTGACGACGCACCTTCGGCGAGCACTTCGACGCGCTCGATCATGGTGACCGGCACCATGTTCGGATCGCCCAGGCTGTGGTTGACGCCCGACAGCGGGATGCGGTGGCCATCAATGATGTTCAACGTGGAGTTGGAGGCCGAGCCGCCAAGGCCGTGGATGGTCGGCGCGTTGGTGCCCGATTGCGACGCCGAGTTGAACGAGCCCTGGCCCGCGGAACCTAGGCCGACCACCGCCGGCACCGAACGCAGGATCTGCTGCACCGTCTGCGCGTTGGTCTTTTCAATGGCTTCAGCGGTAACGCTGATCAAGTTGGAGCCGACCGGCGCAACGCCCTTCAGGCTGGAACCGGTGACGACGATTTCAGCGGCTTCTTCCGGCTCGGCAGCAGCGCCTGCGGCCTGATCGCCACCAGCGACCTGCGCGGCAAGCGGCGCTGCAGAAATGGCCATGGCCAGCGCCAAGACGGAAACATGCGGCAACAGCCGTGCAGACAGCACCATGATATTCTCCCCTGGATCGATTTCTTGTTTATGTACCAACTAGTGCGTGCATAGGCGAAAAGAGCGATAGGCGTCAAGTTCGCCCCGAAGCCGGGTTGCGTCAGTCCAGCGTGACCCGCACAACCGGCCCGACCACAACCACATAGGCCAGCGCACCGACCAGCCCTAGAGCGGCGATATAGGCCAGCGCCGCATAGAAACTGCCCGTGGCATCGACGGTGAAGCCGATCACCAGCGGCGTGACGATGCCGGCCAGATTGGCGCACAGGCTGAACAGGCCGCCGGTGACGCCCACGGCCTCCTTTGGGGCCACATCGGTGATCAGCGTCCAGCCCAGATTCACCATGCCCTGGCCAAAGAAGGCGAGGCTCATGATGGCGATCACCATATCGTTGCTGTCGGTGAAATTGGCGGCGACCATGGTGGAGGTGAGCAGCAAGCCGACAATGATCGGCAGCTTGCGGCCCAGTGTGGCCGATCCGGTGCGGCGAATCAGCCAGTCCGACAGTTGCCCGCCGACCAGAACGCCGACGCTTGCGGCCAGATAGGGCAGGGCGGCGGCCCAGCCGGATTTCAGGAAGTCCATGCCGCGTTCATCCGCCAGATAGCTGGGAAACCAGGTGAGGAAGAACACCAAGGTGGAGTTGCCGCAGAACTGGCCGATGGAGGCGCCCAGCACCTGGCGCTTGCGCATGAGCCGGCCGAGCATCGACCAACTGAACGGCGGCGCGGTGCCGGTGGAAAGCCCGCCGCCGGCGCGGATATGATCGAGTTCGGCTGCATTGGCCTTGCTGTCCAGCGGTTCGCGATAAGCCAAAAACCAGATGCCGGCGAAGACCACGCCGATGCCGCCGACCAGCCAGAACAACGATCGCCAGCCCCAGGTGCCGACGATCCAGCCGAGCACTGGAATCAGCAGGCCCAGCCCGACATATTGCCCAACGGCATAGACGCTGTTGGCGCGCGCGCGTTCGCCTTGCGGGAACCAGCTCGCCAGCACCCGGCTGTTCGCCGGGAAGCACGGCGATTCGGCCAGGCCCAGCGCCAGCCGCGACGCCAGCAGGCCGGCAACGCCGCTGGCAAAGCCGTGCAGCGCGGTGGCGATCGACCACAAGGCCAGCGAGAAGCCATAGGTGAGTTTCGTGCCAAAGCGATCGAGCACATAGCCGCCCGGCACCTGCGCCAGGGCGTAGGTCCAGGAAAAGGCCGAGAAGATCAGGCCCATCACCGCCGGGCTGATGTCCAGCTCGGCGGTCAAGGCCGGTTTGGCGACGCCCAGCACCGAACGATCGAGATAGTTGAGCATGGTGGCGCAACTGATCAGCGCCAATATGCCCATCCGCACCCGGCTGGCGGACGCCGTCATCAGCGCAGTGCCCAGCGGCGCGCGAGTTCACGCACGGCGAGGCCATAGCCGGCCACGCCAAGGCCCGAAATGATGCCGGTGACCACCTGCGTCATGATCGATTTGCTGCGCCATTCCGCCTCGCGGCGGTGGATGTTGGAAATATGCACTTCGATCACCGGGCAATCGACCATCTTCAACGCATCGAGCACCGGATAGGCGGCGTAGGTGAAGGCCGCCGGGTTGATGGCGATGCCGATCTGGCCGCGCCGGGCGGCCTGCACCCATTCCACCATCTCATGTTCGTTGTTGGTCTGCTTGAAGATCAGCGGCAGGTCGCCGGCTGCGGCGCGGCACAGCGCCTCCACATCGGCCAGCGTGTCGCGGCCATAAATCTCGGGTTCCCGCTCGCCGAGCAGGTTGAGATTGGGCCCGTTCAACACATATATTGCTGCTATTGCTGCGGTCATCTGATCATCCCCAAGAGGCCGGCTGTCGCTTTCCCTGTCGCCCAGCGCTGCGGCCGCGGCAAGGGGTTGCGATCTTTCGGCCCGCTGTGTACGAACTGGTACATATAAAAGCGGGGAAGGGTTGGCAATGCGCCAGATGGCACGATTTGTGGCGAGTGCGGCAGCCTGTGGCCTGATCAGCACGCTGGCAGTGGCGCAATCGGCCGCTCCTGCCGCCGGTGATTGGCCAACCTATGGCCGCGACAAGGGCGGCCAGCGCCATTCGCCGTTGACCGACATCACCGCCGCCAACGTTGCCAGCCTGGTGCCGGCCTGGACCTATCACATGCGCCCCGCCTCTGCTGATGCAGCACCGGACGCGACCGCTGTGGTGCAGCGTGCTGCCGAAGGCGTGGGGCCTCCTTCCGGTGCGCCTCCGGGAGGCGGCGCCTTCACCCGGCAGCGCGGCCGCTTTGCCGGATCGCAGGCCACCCCACTGATTGTCGATGGCGTGCTCTATACTACCACGCCCTATGGCAAGGTGGTGGCGCTGGAGCCGGATACGGGCCGCGAGCTCTGGACGGCGACCATCCCTGGCCCCGGCCAGCCGAGCGTGCGCGGTGTGGAATATTGGCCGGGGGACGGCACGGTCGGTGCGCGCCTGTTCTTTGGCACCCGCGATGGTCGCCTGTTTGCATTGGAGGCGCGCACCGGCCAGCCGTCGGCCGAGTTCGGCATCAACGGTGTGGTCGAGATGAAGACCCCGGACGTGCTGAACGGCATGGCGGTGCGCCAATATGGCATGACCTCGCCGCCGATCGTCTGGAACAATCTGGTGATCACTGGCGCTGCCGTGCAGGAATTTCCGCCGCGCGGCGCGGCTGGCGATGTGCGCGCCTGGGATGCCCGCACCGGGAAACTGGTCTGGAGCTTCCACAGCGTGCCGCGCGTCGGTGAACCTTATCGCGACACGTGGGGTCCGGATGGTGCCACGGCGCGGTCGGGCGCGAATGTCTGGGGCTTCCTCACTGTCGATGCGGCGCGCGGCATTGTCTACATGCCGTTTGCCGCGCCCAGTTTTGACCGTTTCGGCGGCGACCGGCCTGGCGACAATCTCTACAGCACCACCCTGGTCGCGGCCGATGCCGCCACCGGCAAGCGACTGTGGCATTATCAGGTGGTGCGCCACGACATCTGGGACAATGATCTACAGGCGCCGCCTTTGCTGTTCGATGTGAAGAAGGGCGGCAAGACCATCCCTGCCGTGGCGATCATGTCGAAGAACAGCCTGGTGTTCATCCTGGATCGCACCACCGGCAAACCGATCTTTGCCGTGAAGGACAAGCCGTTCCCGAAGAGCAATGTGCCCGGCGAAGTCACCGCGGCGACCCAGCCGATCCCGCAGGTCACGCTGCCGCTGTCGCGCACCAGCTTCACCATGGCCGACGTCGCCGATGTGACACCGGAACTGAAGCAGAAATGCACCGACTGGATCACCACCAACAAGATGGTGTCGGGCGGGCTCTATGTGCCGGTCGGCTTCAACGAGGTGACCATCAGCTTCCCCGGCTTGCAGGGCGGCGCCAACTGGGGCGGCGGCACCTTTGCGGCCGATCGAAACTATATCATCGTCAACACGTCGGAACTGGGCCAGGTGACGGCGCTGGTGCCATCGAAAGGCCCGTTGCCGGTCGAACGCGGCCCGGTGAGCGGGCGCTTCCAGTTGCCCGGCACCAAATTGATGTGCCAGCAGCCGCCGTGGGGCAAGCTTTCGGCCATCGACACGCGCACCGGCAAGATCGCCTGGACGGTGCCGCTGGGCCTGACCGACGAACTGCCGGCCGGCAAGCAACTGACCGGGCGGCCCAACATCGGCGGCCCGATCAGCACGGCCAGCGGCCTGACCTTCATCGGCGCCAGCGACGACGGCCGCTTCCGCGCCTTCGACAGCGCGACCGGCAAGATGTTATGGGAATATCGCCTGCCGGCCGCTGCCCACGCCACGCCGGTGACGTATCGTGGCAAGGATGGCCGGCAATATGTGGCGATTACCGCAACCGGCGGCAGTTTTCTGGACAGTCCGTTGGCCAGCGACGTGGTGATGGCGTTCGCATTGCCGAAGTGAGGTTACGGCGCGAAACGCGTTTTTTGATTGAAGCACTTCAACTTCCTCCCCGCAAGGGGGAGGGAGTTGCACGGGTCAACCTGTTCGCAATCCAATCTATGGCGCGAAATTCGTGCCGAGATAGGCCGCGATCGCCTCATATTCGGCGTCGCTGATCTCGGCGCCGCGGCCGATCATCTGGTCGATCGCCTGTTCCCAGGCGCCGCGGTCGCGCCGTTGGCTGACGACGATCGCCAGCGCGTGGCAGGTGCCGCATTTTGCGCCGACGCGTTCGCGGCCCGTCCCGGCCGGCAGCAACGACAGATCGGGCGCGGGCTCTTGCGCCGCCGCGACGCTGATCGCTGCGGCGGTGAGCAAGGGAAGGGCGAGCAGCGCCTTAATCACGCGGTCGGTTCGCCTGCGGCGCACGCAGCGGTGCAGGGGTGGGATTCAGCGCATTCACCAGCGCGGCGCGCGGCCAGTCGATGGGTTTCGATTGCAGATCGAGCCACATCAGCTTGGGCTTGGCGGGATCGAACACCGGCCAGGCGGCATCCGGGGCATCGCCGCGCGCAAAGCGTACCAGCATGTCCGACATCTGCTCGCCCAGGGCCCGGTCGGCCGCCGTCCAATTGCGCGTGGTGCGGAACAGGTTCAAACTGTCCAGCGTCTGGAACCAGTATGGCACATCGCCTGTGTGATAGGCGCCGGCCGTGGCGGCGTCATGATCGGCGAAGCTGATGCCATCGGCATAGGGCTGGCGGCGGGCGAACAGCCAGACATAGGCTGGCGCGCCAGATTTTGCCTGCGCTGTCGCCCAGCGCATCACCTGCTGGCCGAGGCTCATGTCACGCTGCAGATCGTTGGTGGCACGGGTTAGATCCGCATCGCTGGCCGGCGCATAGCCGGCCAGAACCGCATCGGCCTGCGCGCCGAAACGCGCGCGCACCGCGGCTTCATATTCGGCCTTGCTGGTGATGGTGCCAAGGTTGGCATTGCCTTCATCGCGGGTGAAGCCGATCAGCAACGGCACCTTGCTCTGGCCGCCGGCTGCAAAGGTGGCGGCAGCATCGCCGGTGATCACCCGGCCATCGATGATGGTGGCATCGCGCTGGACGCTGGCACTGCCGGCCAGGATGCGGTCGCTGGGCAGGTCGCGCATGGCTTCGATATTGGCGGCGCCCAGCGCCTTCTGCACATTCAGGCCCTGTTGTTCGGCTTCCGCCAGGCCGACCCCGCCGCGCGGACGCCACGGGCTGCCGCTCATGCCCACCACCCGGTGGAACAGGCCCTTGGCCAGCGGCGAGATCTGCAACATCGCCACCGACATCGATCCCGCCGATTGGCCGGCGATGGTGACATTGCCGGGATCGCCGCCAAAGGCCGCGATGTTGCGCTTCACCCACTCCAGCCCGGCAATCTGGTCCATCAGGCCGTAATTGCCGCTGTGGCCGCCGCCTTCGCGGGTGAGCTCCGGATGGGCCAGAAAACCCAACGGCCCGACACGATAGGCAATGTTGACCTGCACGACGCCCTTCTTCGCCAGCTCCGCCCCGGAATAATTGGCCATCGATGTGGAGCCGACATTGAAGGCACCGCCATAGATCCACACCACCACCGGCCAGGCCTTGCCGGCAGGCGGGCTGCCTGGCGGGGTCCAGACGTTGAGATAGAGGCAATCTTCAGAAACGGCTTCGTTGCCGAAATAATGGTTCATGGTGCGGCCGCGACCCGGCTGCGGGCACATTGGCGCTGCCATCGTGGCGGCGCGGGTGCCGGCCCAGCGCGCCGCCGGCTGCGGCGGCTTCCAGCGCAGTTCGCGCACCGGTGGCGCCGCGAACGGCACGCCCATCCAGGCCTTCACGCCGCCGGCGATGGTGGTGCCGGCAATCGTGCCGCTGTCCACGGTCACCTGCTGCGCAGCCGCCGGTGAGGCGCCGAGCAACAGGGCGAGGATGATCCGGGCCAGACCAGTCATTTGCGGCCTCCAAACTGCGCGTGGAAGAAATCGAACGTGGCGTTCACCGCCGTCATGGTCGCGGCATGGGTGGTGGCGGCGTCGCGGCCGATGAAGCTGTGATCGACCGCCGGGATGTAGATGGCGCTCACCGGCACGCCCAGGGCCTTCAGCTTGGTTTCTGCCAGATGGGATTGTTCAACCGGCACGGTGCGATCATCGTTGCCGTGGATCAGCAGGAACGGCGGGCTCTGCCGGCTGAAGTAGGTGGCCGGGCTGGCGTTGGCGACCCGATCGGGCGGGCAGGTGGCGGGGGTGCAGCGCAATAGCTGGTTTTCCGCCGCTGGCGCACCGGGTTGGGCCTGACGGGCCAAAATCGGCGCGAAATCGAACACGCCATACCAGATGGCGGCGGCCTGCACGCAGGTATCGCCCGCCGGAAATGCCGGCTGGCCGGGGCGCGTGGCAGGATCAGAGCTGGTATCCTGGCAACTGGTGGCCGCGAGCGCCGCGAGATGCCCGCCCGCCGAGCCGCCCCAGAGGGCGATGCGCTGCGGATTGATGCCATAGCGCGCAGCATTGGCCTTCAGGAAGCGGATCGCCGCTCGCACATCCTGCAATTGCGCCGGATGCGGGGCTTCACCGGCCAGGCGATATTCCAGGCTGGCGACCACAAAGCCCTCGCCGGCCAGTTTCGCCAGCGCCGCCGGGAAATCCTGGATGGCCCCGGCCGCCCGCGTATTGCCGGCCACCCAGCCGCCGCCGTGGACATAGATGATCAGCGGCTTCGGGCCAGCGCCGGGCTTGTGATAGAGATCGAGCGTGACCGGGCGATAGCCGACCGGCGTGGAGAAGGGCACATCGGCCAGCGCGGTGATGCCACCGGGAAAGGTCAGGGCGCGATCGGGCATGGCATCGCCCAGCGCCGGGCCGGCGCCGGCCGTAGCCAGATCGCGCGGCATACTCGGCTGCTGGGCCGAAACCTGCCCCGATGCCAGAGGCGCCCCGGCAAGGGCCAGCAGGGCACACATCAGCCACGATCGCATCAAATCCTCCCCATGTTTGTTATATTAACTGGTTCGTCCGTAATCCTGGCAACGGCCGGGTGCAAGCGTTGGCGGCGGCCCGTCCTTTGGCGGGACAGGCCAGTTCAGGCGGTCAGTTCAGGAAGGCGGTCGCACGGCAGCCAGCACCGTTGCCACGATGGCGGCGCGGCGGCGGGCGATGGTTTCGGCTACCGACATGTCCACCCCAAAGATCACCTTGATCGTGTGGCGGTTCGACACGACATAAAAGCACAGCGACGAGATTTGCAGATGCAGTTCCAGCGCATCAAGCCCGGTGCGGAACACGCCTTCGGCCACGCCCTTGTCGATGATCGCCTGCATCGATGCCACCACACGGCTGTTGCGGTCGCGGATGCCGTCGACACTGCCAAGATGTTCGGCACGGTGGATATTCTCGTTCATCACCATGCGCACGAATTCGGGATGGAGAATATGGTAATCCAGCGTGTGTTCGACATGCGCCTGCAAGGCCACCAATGCCGGCAGATCCTCGAAATGGCGGTCGGCCTCGGCTTCGCGGATGCCGGCATAATTCTGCTCAAGCACGGCGCGGTACAATTCTTCCTTGCTGCCGAAATAATAGTAGATCATCCGCTTTGAACTGCGGGTCTGTTCGGCGATTTCATCAATGCGCGCGCCGGCCAGGCCCTTGGCGGCAAATTCGGTGGCGGCTACGCGCAAGATATCGGCCCGCGTCGCATCCGCATCGTTGCTGCGCCCCTTTTGGGCGTCGGCTTCGGTGATCTGTTTTGACGGTCGTTCGGCCATGGCCTTAGTTAGCGGCTTCTGGCTTGCCAGCGCAAGCGTGTCGCCAGGGTCAGCTGTTCGCGTCCGTCACGCGCGTTTCGTCGCGATCTCGGCCGGGGTGGCAGCCGGAGAGCGGCTGCCACCCAGCGCGTGATCATGTGAGCTGCTGTTCCAGCGCGTGCAGCGTCCGATAGCAGGGCAGTACCTGGGCAACACTGGCGTTCGGCGCGTGGCCTTCGCGAATGGCGGCGATGAATTCCCGGTCCTGCAATTCGATGCCGTTCATCGACACATCAACCGCGCTCACATCGATGCGCTCATCCTTGCCGGTGAACAGATCATCATAGCGCGCCAGATAGGTGCCGGTGGTGCCGATGTAACGGAAGAAGGTGCCAAGCGGCCCTTCGTTGTTGAAGCTGAGCGACAGGGTGCAGATGGCGCCGCCAGCCGATTTCAACTGGATGGACATGTCCATGGCGATGCCCAGTTCAGGGTGCAGCGGCCCGGCCAGCACATTGGCAGCCACGATCGGCTCGCCGGTCTGCCAGGCGAACAGATCGACGGTGTGGGCGGCGTGGTGCCACAGAAGATGATCGGTCCAGCTGCGCGGGTCACCCTTGGCGTTCATGTTGCGGCGGCGGAAGAAATAGGTTTGCACGTCCATTTGCTGGATGGCGAAATCCCCGGCCGTGATGCGATGGTGCACCCATTGGTGGCTGGGGTTGAAGCGGCGGGTGTGGCCGACCATGCAGACGAGGCCCGTTTCCTGCTGCATCGCCAGCACCGCCTCGGCATCGGCAAGGCTGTCGGCGAGCGGAATTTCCACTTCGACGTGACGGCCCGATGCCATGCATTGCAAGGCCTGCGCCGCGTGCATCTGGGTAGGCGTGCACAGGATCACCGCGTCGACATCATCGCGCGCCAGCGTGTCGGCCAGATTGGTGCAGGCGTGGCCGATCCCATATCGGGCGGCGATGGCCTGTGTCGGCTCCAACTGGCGGCCAACCAGCGAGGTGACGCTGACACCTTCGATCAGTTGCAGCGCATCAAGATGCTTTTCGCCAAAGGCGCCGGCGCCGGCCAGTGCGACGCGAACGGGTTTCAGGCTCATGGGGTAGGCTCCAATTGGATATGGCCGACGGTGGCATTCGATGCCTTCACTGCCGGATTCGTGCAGAACTTCGATGTGCGGAACGTTGCGCCACGCGTCGTTGCTGCCGGCGAAGCCATCGTGTCCCATTCCTGGTTGATCAGCCCGGCGCGTGGAGCCTGCAACTGGCGGCGCAAGCCGCTGGTGCCCCACAACTGCATGTCCCGATCCTCAGGGATGCTGGCCACGGCGCCCGCGTGGTAAGCGGTGTGGCTGCAGGTACCGGGAATATCCTCGAGCCCGGCGGGATCAGCGTGGATATCCTGGCTCACAGGCCGCGTGCCTTCAATTGCGAATCGAGGCGCGGGAAGACGCGGCGGGCATTGCCTTCGAAAATTGCCGCGCGTGCATTGTCACTGATCGGCAGGGCATCGACATAGCGTTTGGTATCGTCGAAATACTGCCCTGTCGTCGGATCGATCCCGCGCACGGCACCGACCATCTCGCTGCCGAACAAGATGTTCTTGGTGTTGATCACTTCGGCCAGCAGGTTGATGCCCGGCTGATGATAGACGCAAGTATCGAAGAACACATTGTCCATCAGGTGAGTGTCGAGCGCCGGCTTTTTCAGCATGTCGGCCAGGCCGCGGAACCGCCCCCAATGATAGGGCACCGCGCCGCCGCCGTGCGGGATGATGAAGCGCAAGGTGGGAAAGCGCGCAAACAGATCGCCTTCCAGCAGTTGCATGAAGGCGATGGTGTCAGCCGCCAGATAATAGGCGCCGGTGGCGTGAAGGGCCGGATTGCAGCTGCCCGATACATGGATCATCGCCGGCACATCGAGTTCACACATTACTTCGTAGAACGGGAACCAGTAGGGATCGGTGAGCGGCGGGTGCTTGAAATGGCCGCCACCCGGATCGGGATTGAGGTTGCAGCCAATGAAGCCAAGCTGTTCGACGCAGCGCCGCAGTTCGGCGATCGAGGAGGCAAGATCAGCCTCCGGCGATTGCGGCAACATGCACACGCCGGTGAACACATCGGGATACAGGCCGACCACCCGCGCGATCAGATCATTGCAGGCGCGCGCCCACGGCACGGCCATCGTCTGATCGCCGACATGCGGGGCCATGGCACTGGCCCGCGGCGAGAAGATCGTCATGTCGGCGCCGCGCTCGCGGATCAGCCGCAGCTGGTTCTTCTCGATCGTCTCGCGGATATCGTCATCGCTTATGGCCGGGCAGTCCGGGCTGGGGATGCCGGCCTTGTAGGCGGCCTTCTGCGCCTCGCGCCACGCATCATGCGCCACCGGTGCGGTGGTGTAATGGCCGTGGCAATCGATCACCAATGGCTTTCGGGTCATGCTGCGTTTCTTCCACTGTCTGCCCGGATGGCGTTTTCTTGGACCAGGCCCTGATCGATGGCGGCAAGCCGAACTGCCGCATCGGTGACGGCCGGGATGTCGATTTCACCCAGAAGCTGCTGCCAGCCCTGGGTGGCGCTGGCCATGGCCGGCGGCACGCCCAGCGTTGCCAAGGTGGCGGCAACCTCGGCCATTTCCTCGGCGCGGCGGCGGCCGTGGCTGGTCATGCGTTCCAGCCGATAGGCGAAATCCGCTGGCGCGGCCGGCCCCAGGGAGGTCAATACTTGATCCAGCACGCCGGCGCGGCTTGCGGCGACGGCACATTCGGCGGTCAGCGCCTCCAGCCCCTTGATCATCACCGATCGGATCATCTTGATGGCGCTGGCCTGGCCGACGGCATCGCCCACGATCGTCACATCCGTGAACCCCAACGTCGCCAGCGCGTCAGCGGCGGCGTGCGCGGCAGGGCCGGACACCAGCAGCGGCACGGCGCGGCGGGCCGGGTGCACCGGCGCCATCACCGCCACATCGGCATAATGGCCGCCGGCCGTGCTGATCGCGGCGGCGGCGGCCTGTTTGGTGGCTGGCGCGACACTGTTCATATCAAGATAGAGTGCGCCCGGCATCAACACGCGCGCCGCCTGGCGGGCCGCGACCAGTGCCTGGCCGGCAGTGACCAGCGACAGGATCAGCCGGCCACCGGACAGCGCATCGCCGAGCGTGGCGGCGCCATCGACATCCATGCGGTCATAATCGGCGCGCTTGCGGGCCCATTCGCCGGGATCGTCAGTCTTGCTGTCATAGGCGCTCACGGCCCAGATGCCGCGGGCTTCATCACCGGCAAAGGCCATCGCGGCCTCACCAAAGCCGATCATGCGCACGATGGGTTCGATGGGGGGTTCCATGGCGTGTCGATGCCCGCCGTGCTGCGGGGCTGCCAAATCGGTTTACCCAAGCGGTCATTCAAAAAACGGAAGTGGCTATGTCGTGGTGATGACTGCAACCTGAGCAATGCGGGCCAGAAAATCGCGCTGCACCGGGCTGGGCCGCCAGCCGTCGCGCAGCACCACCCCGATGCGGCGGGGCGGCAACGGCAACGGCAGATCGAGCGCCGTCAACAATCCGGCCGCCAGTTCGACCTTGACCTGATCGGGCGACAGCAAGGTCAGGCAATCGGTGGCGATCAGCAGTTCGCGGATGGTCATCACCGATCCGCAGGCAACTGGTGCGGCCGGCGGGTGCGCGCCGAACAAGGCCTGCCATTGCGCGGCCAGCGGCGATCCGGGGCGGCCAATGATCCACGGATAATCCGCCAACGCCGCCAGCGTGCCAGCCTGTGCCGCCAGCGGATGGCCGGCGCGGGCAATCACCGCCAGCCGATCATGGATCAGCGGCAATTGCGCCAGATCGGCCGGTGCCGGTTCGCGCAGCGCACCGATCATCAGATCGATGGCGCCATCGCGCAGCTTTTCGACCAGATCGGCCCAGGCGCCTTCGATCACCTCGGCCTGCATGCCCGGCCACGCCGGCAGCAACGCGGCCAGCGCGGCTGGCAACAGCCGGGCGCGCGATAAGGGCATGGCGCCGATCACCAGCCGGATCGGGCCATCGGCAGGCATCAGGCTTTCCAGGCCGGCCCGATATTCGGCCGCCGCCAGCCGGAATTGCCGCGCCAGCGCTCGGCCCGGCGCAGTGAGCGCCACGCCGCGCCCGCGCCGTTCCACCAGATCATGCCCGGCCAGTCGCTCGGTTTCGGCCACGGCGCGGTGCAGCGCCGGCTGCGACAGGCCCAGGCGGCTGGCGGCTTCGGCATAGCTGCCGGCTTCGGCGAGCGCGATGAAGGCGCGCAACTGCGCCATGCCGAGATGATTGACCGGGTTGAAGCCGCGGCGGTTGGCGCGCACCAACCCGGCCGCCAGCCGCGTCTCCGCCGCCACGATGCGATCAATCAACGCGCTGCCCGCCAGGGTCGGCACCATGCCGCCAGGCAGTCGATCAAACAGCCGCACCGCCAGCCGCGCTTCCAACTGGGCCAGGCCTTGCGCCAGCGCCGGCTGGCTGATGCCGATTGCCGCCGCCGCCGCGCTCAGGCCGCCGCGCGCCGTCACCACGGGCAGGGCGCGCAGGTGGCGCAGATTGAGGCCGAACAGCAATTCCATCACCAGACTTAACCATGGCTTATGGCCTTGGTGCAAATCCGTCTTTGCCGGAGCATGGGGCTTTGGCAGCGCGGAGGCTGACATTGGCAGGAGCAGGGCATGGCAGGCATCGTGGTGCAGAAGATCGACCGGGCCGATGCCGCCACCATCGCCGGGCTGGCGGCGGCCGGTGTGGCCACGGTGCACGAGGCGCAGGGGCGCATCGGGCTGCTCGCCCCGCGCATCCGCCCGATTTATGCCGGCGCGCGCATTGCCGGCAGCGCCGTCACCATCTCGGCGCCGCCGGGCGACAACTGGATGATCCATGTCGCCATCGAACAATTGCAGGCCGGCGACATTCTGGTGCTGGCGCCGACGTCACCATGCGAGGATGGCTATTTCGGTGATCTGCTCGCCACGTCGGCGCAGGTGCGTGGCTGCCGGGGGCTAGTGATCGATGCCGGCGTGCGCGACGTGCGCGACTTGCAGGCGATGGGCTTTCCGGTGTGGTCGCGCGCGGTGTTCGCGCAGGGCACCATCAAGGCGACGCTGGGCAGCGTGAATGTGCCGATCGTCTGCGCCGGGGCGCTGGTGCATCCCGGCGATGTGATCGTCGCCGATGATGATGGCGTGTGCGTGGTGTCGCGTGCCACCGCCGATGCCGTGCTGGCCGCGGCGCAGGCACGCGAAGCTGCCGAAACCGGCAAACGCGCGCGGCTGGCGGCTGGCGAGCTTGGCCTCGATATCTATGGCATGCGCGAGAAGCTCGCCGCATTGGGTCTCAAATATGTCTGATGGCGTGACCAATGCTGTTCGGTGCATGTGGATGCGCGGGGGCACTTCGAAAGGCGGCTATTTCCTCAGCGGTGATCTGCCCGCCGATGTGGCGGCGCGCGATGCGTTGCTGCTGCGGGTGATGGGATCACCCGATTCGCGTCAGATCGACGGCATGGGCGGTGCCGATCCGCTTACCTCCAAGGTCGCGGTGGTGCAGCGTTCGGCCCGGCCCGGCGTCGATGTCGATTATCTGTTCCTGCAAGTGTTCGTTGATCAGGCCATCGTTACCGATGCGCAGAATTGCGGGAATATCCTGGCCGGCGTCGGTCCGTTCGCCATCGAACGTGGGCTGGTCGCGCCGCACGGCGATATCACGCCGGTGACGATCTGGATGGAGAACACGGGCCAGGTCGCGGTGGCCGAGGTCGCGACGCCGGGCGGGCATGTCTGCTATGCTGGTGACGCCGCCATCGATGGCGTGCCGGGTACGGCGGCTGCGATCCCGTTGTTGTTCCGCGACACGGCCGGCTCAAGCTGCGGCGCGCTGCTGCCGACGGGGCGCGTGGTGGAGGATGTGGGTGGCGTGGCCGTTACCTTGATCGACAATGGCATGCCATGCGTGGTGATCGCCGCGGCGGACCTTGGCATCACCGGCCATGAAAGCCGCGAGACGCTCGATGCCGATACTGTGCTCAAGGCCAGGCTGGAGGGCATAAGGTTGGCAGCCGGGCCGCTGATGAACCTCGGTGATGTGGCCGAAAAATCCGTCCCGAAGATGATGCTGGTGGCGCCGCCGGCCGGCGCTGGGCATATGGCGGTGCGCAGCTTCATCCCGCATCGCTGCCACGCCAGCATCGGCGTGCTTGGCGCGGTCAGCGTGGCCACCGCCGCGCTGCTGCCCGGCAGCCCGGCCGCTGCCATGGTTGCCGCGCTGCCCGATGGCCCGAACAAGACGATCGTGATCGAGCATCCCACCGGGGTCACCGAATGCGTGGTGTCGCTGGATGATGCGGGCGACGTGATCGGCGCCGGCATGCTGCGCACGGCGCGCAAATTGATGGACGGAGTGGTGTTCGCATGACCGCACGGATCAAGAGCTGGACCGACACGCCATCGAGCCCTCGTTTTGTGCCGCCGCCGGGCGCGATCGACGCGCATTGCCATGTTTTTGGCCCGATGGCGCAATTCCCGTTCAGCCCGAAGGCCAAATATCTGCCCGAGGATGCCGGGCCGGATCAGCTGTTTGCACTGCGTGATCGGCTGGGGCTGGCGCGCAACGTGATCGTGCAGGCCAGTTGCCATGGCACCGACAATCGCGCCACCGTGCATGCCATCGCCGCATCGGGCGGGCGGGCGCGCGGCGTGGCGGTGGTCGATCCCGATATTGGCGATGCCGAACTGGATGCCCTGCATGCCGGCGGCATTCGCGGCATCCGCTTCAATTTTCTCAAGCGGCTGGTCGATGATGCGCCGAAGGACAAATTCCTTGCGGTGGCGCAGCGCATCGTGCGGCTGGGCTGGCATGTGGTGGTTTACTTCGAAGCCGATATCCTCGCCGAATTGCGGCCGTTCCTGGATGCGCTGCCGGTGCCGATTGTCGTCGATCACATGGGCCGCCCGGATGTGCGCCAGGGGCCTGGTGGGCCTGACATGCAGGCCTTTCGCGCCCTGCTGAACACACGGCCTGATATCTGGTTCAAGGCGACCTGCCCGGACCGGCTGGATGCCATCAAGGACGGCGGCGCCGGCGCGCCGTGGCAGGCCTTTGCCGATGCCGTGGCGCCGCTGGTCGCAGATTATCCCAATCGCTGCCTGTGGGGCACCGATTGGCCCCATCCCAACATGGACACCGAAATCCCCGACGATGGCGCGTTGATCGACATGATCCCGCGCATCGCGCCGTCGGCGGCCCTGCAACAGGCGCTGCTCGTCGACAATCCGATGCGGCTCTATTGGCCGGAAGAGCTGGGCTGATCAGGGGCGGGGCGGGTCGATCGGCTGCCAGTGCACCGGCATGTCGCCGGTCACGTCATAGGTCCACACCAGGAAGCGCTGCAGCATGTGCGGCCCGAAGCTGTTGATGAGCGGCACGTCGGCGGCATCCCGGCCGCGCGCGATCACGATGCGGCCGATGCGGCGCATGTTGTTGCGCGGATCGAACGTGAACCAGCCACCGGCCAGATAGACCTCCATCCAGGCGCTGAAATCCATCGGGTCAGCCAGCGGCACGCCGATGTCGCCCAGATGACCGTTCACATAACGCGCCGGGATGTTGAGACAGCGGCAAAGCGCGATGGCGAGATGCGCATAATCGCGGCACACGCCAACCCGGTTTTCCAGGGTTTCCAGCGCGGTGCGGGTGGCACTGGCAGTGCCGTAATCAAAGCTGATGTGGCTGTGGACGAAATCGACCACGGCCTGCACCCGGTTCCAGCCCGGTGGGACGGCACCGAACCGATCCCACGCGAACTGGCTGAGCCGATCGGTTTCGCAGTAGCGGCTGCCCATCAGGTGGATGAGTGTATCGGCCGGCAATTGCGCGACCGGCACTTCGGCGGCAAAAGGATGGCTGGGATCGATGGGGTCTTCGCAAGCCACGATCGCATCACCTTCCAGCACCAATGGGCCGGCGGGCGCCAGCAAGCGTTGGCAGCGGTTACCGAAGCCATCGGTGTAGAAAGTGGCGGCCGCGGCGGAACTGTTACGGCGCATTTCCACCTGCACGCGGGCGCGATCCTGATCATCACGCGGCGTCATCATCAATATCAGCGGTGTTGGCTGAGCGCAGCTTATGGCGATCTGGTAGCCGCAGCGGATCAGCATGGGGTGGGCTCTGCCATGGTCAGCCGCTTGGCGCAGGATCCGCGTGTTGCCGATGACAGCCGATCGCTTCGATTTTGCAACGCTTCACTCCCGACGCTTCGAACCAAGCCAACCTGCTTCATTCACGCATATCCAGTCTGGCGCAGCCCGGGGCGAGGTTCGGAATCCACGTTGGCCTGCGGCCTGGGCTGGCAGGGCCATGGCCAAAGGCCTGCGTAGAAGCCGAAGCTGCCGGGCAATACTCATGACGGCTAATGAGGGAATGTTGCTCCGGCCATTTCCAGCGGGTCCCGATCCAGACCTTTGGCCGGAGCAGCACCGTACTGCCCCCAAAAGTGCGGCCCCATCCAGGAGAACCAGCATGAGTATTGACAAGAACCGCTTCGAAGGCGCGGGCAAGCAGGTTGCCGGCCGTGTCAAGGAAGCCACAGGCAAATTGTTTGACGACAAGGGCCTTGAAATCGAAGGCAAGGTCGAAAAGACCGAAGGCAAGATCCAGAGCGCGATCGGCAAGGCCAGCGACAAGGTCAAGCACGCGCTGGACGATTGATTTGCCGATTGTCGATGCGGGCCTGGCTGAAATTGCCCGGCCCGTCCGGCAAGATGTGCACGGTCTTGCCGCACGCAGGACGCGGCCCCGCCAATCTGCTATCCTTCGTGAATATTTCTGGAGCATCGCTATCTGAAACCCGATCAACCTGATGAGCAAGGCTCACTGGCAAGCGGCATATCTGCTGAGCGCCCGCCTGGCGGCACTGGCCAGTTCGTGGTGGCCATCGGCGGTTCTGCGGGCGGGCTTGAGGCATTTCGCGGCCTGATCGATGGCCTGCCAGCGGTCAGCGGCATTGCCTTTGTGCTGGTTCAGCATCTCGATCCAGATCATCCCTCGATCCTTGCCGAATTGCTCGGCGCGGGCACCCCAATTCCGGTGGTGGAGGTGAGCCAGGACATGCTGCTGCTGCCAGACCGGGTGCATGTGATCCCGGCGGGCGGCCGCATCGCCGTTAAGGACGGCATCTTGCACCTGTCGGCTGCGCTCAAGAACCGGGGGCCGCGGTTGCCGATCGATTTTCTGTTCGCGTCATTGGCGCATGAGCCCGGCCTGCCGGTCGTGGTGATTGTGCTGTCGGGCAATGGCGCTGATGGGGCCGAAGGCGTGCGGGCCATCCGCGCGGCCGGCGGGCATGTCATCGCGCAGGAGCCGACCGAAGCCGGTTATGACAGCATGCCGTTGGCTGCGATCGCCACCGGCTGCGTCGATGAAGTGTTGCCCGTTGCTGCGATGGGTGCTGCCATCATGGCCCGGCACGAAATCGCGGCCAGCCCCGAACGGACATCTGCGGCCGACAAGGCCACCGCAACACCGGTGCCGGATCAGGATTGGGTGCAGCCGGTGCTGGCCCGGCTGAAAAGGAGCGGGCATGATTTCAGCGGTTACAAGACCGGCACCATGCAGCGTCGCATCGAACGGCGGGCACGGCTGGCCGGCTATGCGGGCGATGATGTCGTGTCCCGTTATGTGGCGCGGCTCGACCATGATCCGCTCGAGGTCAAGGCGCTCGCCAACGATCTGCTGATCAATGTCACCAGCTTTTTCCGTGACGAGGACGTGTTTTCGGCGTTGGGCGCACAGACGATCCCGGAACTGGTGCGCACCCATAGCGGCGACGGGCCTCTGCGGCTGTGGAGCGCTGGATGCAGCAGCGGCGAAGAAGCCTGGTCGCTGGCAATGCTGGTGCAGGAAGAACTGTCGCGCAGCAAGTCCACGCTGAAATTGCAGTTGTTCGCCACCGATCTCGATCCCGATGTGATCGCCACCGCGCGGCGCGGCCTTTATCCCGGCAGCATATCGGCCGATATCAGTGAAGAGCGCCTCAAACGCTTCTTCACAGCCGAAGACGATGGCTGGCGGATCGGGCCGGGCTTGCAGGCGTCGGTGGTGTTTGCCGTCCACGATCTGCTTACCGATCCGCCATTTTCGCGCATCGACATGGTGGTCTGCCGCAACCTGCTGATCTATTTGCAGACGGCCGCCCAGGCCCGCACCTTCAGCCTGTTCCATTTCGCGCTGCGGCCTGGCGGCCTGCTGCTGCTCGGCAGCGCCGAAGCGGTGCCCAACGTCTGGCCCGTCGCTGGGCGCACTGCCGGATCACCGTTCACCCTGATTTCCAAGGATGCGCAATTGTACCGGCGCAATCCCGGCAACTGGCCGGTTGTGGCCGCGGCCGCGGCCGCCGCCGGCGCCACGCCGGCTGGATTTCCGGGCGTGGCCCAGTTGCCGTCGACACGGCCTTTGCCAAGCCTGCCGTCGGCGCGGTTGCAAGCGCTGGAAACCGAACTGGCGAGCATTCGCGCCGATCTGGCCGCCACCAGCCTGCATCCCGAAGAGGCCGATGTCGAACGCATGGCCATCCATGCCGACACCTTGTTGCGCAACCAGGATTTCCAGGCCGCAAACGAAGAACTGATCACCTCGCAGGAAGAACTGCAATCCTTGAACGAGGAACTGGTCGCGCTGAACGGTCAGTTGCAGGAAACCATCGATCGGCAGCGCACGACTTCGGACGATCTGCAGAACATCCTGTACAGCACCGATGTCGCGACCATCTTCCTGGACATGGATGGCCAGATCCGGTTTTTCACGCCCGCAACGCGCGCCCTGTTCAATATGCTGCCCGGCGATATTGGCCGGCCGCTGGCCGATCTGGCGCCGTTCACGCCTGATCCGCAGCTCGATCTCGACATGGCCCGCGTGCGCAGCGGCGCGCCGCCCATTGAACGCGAGGTCGAATCGTCGGCCGGCATCTGTTATTGCCGGCGCGTGCTGGCGTATCGCAGCCACGATCAGCAGATCGAAGGCGCGATCATCACCTATACCGACATCACCGATCTCAAGCGCAGTTCGGCCGCTTTGCAAGAGGCGCGGCAGGTGGCCGAGGCCGCCAATCTCGCCAAGTCGCGATTCCTGGCGGCAGCCAGCCACGATCTGCGCCAGCCGCTGCAGGCCCTGGTGCTGATGCAGGAACTCTTGTCCCACAAGGTGACCGACCCGGAATGCCGAAGCCTGTTGTCCCGCGTTGATCGCACGCTCGATGCCATGGCAGCGATGCTGGACAGCATGCTGGACATCAATCGCATCGAAGCCGGCGCCGTGACCATCGATGCAGGCAGTGTTGTGCTGGATGATCTGCTGCGCGAAACCGTGCAGGGGCTGGCGTTGCAGGCCGACGCGACGGGGCTCAGGCTGCGCTGGGTGCGGTCCGGTCTGGCCATCGTGTCCGACGGCCGGCATCTGGCGACGATCCTGCAGAATCTGGTGGCCAATGCGCTGAAATATACCGCGCGCGGCGGGGTGTTGGTTGGCGCACGGCGGCGCGGCCATCAGGTGTTGATCGAAGTGTGGGACACGGGCATCGGCATCCCGCCCGAAAAACTCGAAGCGGTGTTTCAGCCTTATCATCAGCTTGGCCCGGCCGCGGATGATCGCAGCCGCGGGCTCGGCCTTGGCCTGGCGATCGTGCGCAGCATGGCCGAACTTCTGGGCCACCATGTCAGCCTGCGTTCCCGCGTTGGCCGTGGATCGGTTTTCAGCATCAGCGTGCCATTGGCGCCAACCGATGCAGCCGCTGTTCCGGCCAGCGGCACCAATGCTATGCCGGCGGTGGCCGCGTTGCCATCGCCGCCGCCGACCGGATCGCGCATCCTGGTGATCGATGACGACCCGCAGTTGCTGGAATTGCTGGAATTGATGCTGCGTGACGATGGCCACAACGTAACAACGGCTCGCGATCAGGCTGAGGCGCTGGCAGCGCTGCTGCCCACGGCGCCCGACCTGGTCATTTCGGATTTCCGACTGGCCGACGGTCGTGACGGACTGGAGCTTGCGCAGACCCTGCGCACGTCGGTGCACCAGTCCAGTGGCCGCAACCTGCCGGTGATCATCCTGACGGGCGATATCTCCATCGACACGCTGGTGCGCTTTGTGGCCCACGAGGTGGTGCGTTTGTCGAAGCCGGTGCGGCCGACAGAGCTGCGCAGCGCCATTGCCGGGCTGCTGGGCCGCCAGGCGCCGGATGCGGTGGTGGTGCCGACCAACTCGGCCACCACGGCCAGCCAGAATATCGTGCATGTGATCGATGACGATCCTTCGCTGCTGCGCGCACTGGGATTGCTGTTGTCGGCCGCAGACCTGCCGATCCGGTTGCACGCGTCGGCGGAGGATTTCCGCGCCAACTGGCATCCGGACAGGGCGGGCTGTCTGCTGATCGATGTGCGCCTGCCAGGCGAAAGCGGCATGGATTTGCTCAAGAGCCTGAAAGCGGCCGGCACGCTGCCACCCACCATCCTGATCACCGGGCGCGGCGATATTGGTACCGCCGTCGCAGCGATGCGCGCCGGCGCGATCGATTTCATTGAAAAGCCGGTCAGCGGGACACAGATCGTCGAGAGCATCCGCCGCGCGTTGGCCAGTGGCGAAGGTCGCAACGCCGCCGAGGCAGAGCGTGCCGCTGCGCTGGGCCGGCTTACAAAGCTGACCGTGCGGCAGCGTCAGGTGATGGCCATGGTGCTGCAGGGCCACCCCAGCAAGAACATCGCCGCCGATCTGGACCTGAGCCAGCGCACCGTTGAAAATCACCGCGCCGAAATCATGCGCCGCAGCGGTTGCCGGTCGTTGCCCGAACTGGCGCGCCTGGTGATGTTTGCCGATCCAGCCGCAATCGGCTTCGGCTGACGCTGCTGCCCCAGTGCCGAGCCGGCGGCTTTTCGAACTTGGAACCAGGTGAGCGCCGCCGATGCGATTGTGCATCAGGCATTGGCGCGGGGGAGGCGGCAATGCCACGGTCGCGGGGGGCGATGATTGGGCAGGCCCACCTGGCACAGTCTGTCTAGTCGCTATCGCAGCCGCCGGGCGAGTGGCGGATTCTACCCAAAGTGACGAGCGCGCCGCTTCATAGATTACGCTGGAAAGCGGCTGGATGCCCCGCGAGGATTCGAACCTCGATTAACGGTGTCAGAGACCGGAGTCTTACCTTTAGACGACAGGGCAGTGGCCAGAGGGAAGGCATTAGCGCCGGGTGGTCTGTCGGTCAACTCCTGCACGGTTCGCTCTGCCGTTGGGCGGATTTGCGTTTGTGGGGTGAAGTGGTTAGCTTGGTGGCAGGTTCCGTTGCGACGCGATGCCCATCAAGATTGATGGTCATCGGCCAAGACGGGAAAATTCTTGACTGGACTTGCCGATGCCGGCCCGAACTGATTTTGCCGGGATTGATCCCGGCCCGTCGGCCCCACCCGGCGGCCGACAACCGGCAGCGCCGCGCAGCGGGCCGCTGCCGCGCAACGGTGCCACGGTTGCCAAGCGCGGGCGTTCCTATGGCGCGCTGGATCTGGGCACCAACAATTGCCGGTTGCTGATCGCGCGCCCATCGCCGGATGGCTTTACCGTGGTGGATGCCTACAGCCGGGTGGTGCGGCTGGGGGAAGGCCTGATGGAGGCCGGGCGCCTGTCCGACGCCGCCATGGACCGCACGGTGGCAGCGCTGGCCGCCTGCGCGGAGAAACTGGCGCGGCGTGATGTGCGGCTGACGCGCAATGTCGCCACCGAAGCCTGTCGCCGCGCCAGCAATGGCCTGGCCTTTGTCGAGCGTGTCTATGCCGAAACCGGTATCGCGCTTGATGTGATCAGCCCGGCCGAAGAGGCGCGGTTGGCGGTGCTGGGCTGCCATGTGCTGATCGATCCCGATGGCCCGCCGGCGCTGGTGTTCGATATCGGCGGCGGATCGACCGAACTGATGCTGGTTGGCGATGCCACCGATGGCGGTGGCCCGCCGGAAATCATCGACTGGATCTCGATGCCGTGGGGCGTTGTCAGCCTGGCTGAAACCGAGCCGCAATGGCCGGACGCGCACGACCGCCTGGCCGCCTATGAACGCATGCTGGGCGAAGTGCAGCCACTGCTGGCGGGCTTTGCCAATCGCCTGACCGAACGGGGCGTGGGCACGGTGCAGTTGCTGGGCACATCGGGTACCATCACCACCTTGGCCAGCGTGCAGCTTGGCCTGCCTGGCTATGATCGGCGCCGGGTGGATGGCTGCGCGGTGGGGAACAACGAATTGTCGGCGCTGTGCCGGTCGATCGGGCTGCGCAGCGTGGCCGATCGGGCCCGCATCGCCTGTGTGGGGCCGGACCGTGCCGAACTGATCGTCGCCGGCTGCGCCATCCTGGAGGCCATCCTGACGCGGTGGCCGGGCGGTGACGTCAAGGTGGCCGATCGCGGCATTCGCGAAGGCATATTGCGCACGCTGATGACCCGCGACGGCGTCTGGATGCCGCGATGAAGGATCCCATGCAGTGAGTGGTCAACCGACCGGTGGCGATGGCCGCTCGCGCGGCGGCAAGGTGCGGGTGAAAACCGCGCGGCGCCGCAGCCCGCAATCGACACGCTGGCTGGAACGGCAGCTCAATGATCCCTATGTCGCGGCGGCCAAGGCGCAGGGCTATCGTAGCCGCGCCGCCTTCAAGCTGAAGGAGCTTGATCAGCAATTCGATGTGCTGGCCGGGGTGGAGCGGGTGGTCGATCTGGGCGCGGCACCGGGCGGCTGGTGCCAGGTGGTGAAGGAACGCCGGCCAAAGGCCCGGGTGGTGGGGATGGACCTGCTCGCCATCGAGCCGCTGGCCGGGGTCGATCTGTTCCAGAAGGACATTACCGATGATGACAGCGAGGCACTGATCCTCGCCACCCTGGGCGGGCCGGCCGATGTGGTGATGAGCGACATGGCCGCCAACACGGTCGGCCACAAGATGACCGACCATCTGCGCACCATGGGCCTGATCGAGGCCGCGCTCGACATGGCGACTCGGCTGCTGCGGCCGGGCGGCAGCTTTGTCGCCAAGGTGCTGGCCGGCGGCGGTGACGGGCAACTGACCGCGGCGCTGCGGCAGCATTTCACCGTCGTAAAGCACGTGAAGCCGCCAGCCAGTCGCAAGGGTTCGAGCGAGTGGTATGTCGTGGCGCAGGGCTTCAAGAGCACGGCACCGATCGTGCCCTGACGCAGGCATTGCACCGGACGGGCGAGGCTGGCAGACTTTGACCATGCGCACCCTGATCCCCCTCCTGGCTCTGCTCACCGCTGCGGCGCCACCTCCGCAGATCGATGTCGAGCAGATGAAGCGCGACATCGCGACCCTGGCGTCCGACGAGTTCGAAGGGCGCGCGCCGGCCACCGCCGGGGAGGCCAAGACCATTGCCTATCTCGCCCAGCGCATGGCGGCGATCGGCCTGAAGCCCGGCAACAACGGCCAATGGCTGCAACCGGTGCCGTTGGTGGCGATCACCACCGATCCCGCCGCGCCAATCCGTATCGCAGGCGGCGCTGCGCCGCTGTCGCTGGCGATGAACAGCGATGTGGCGGTGAAGAGCCTGCGGGCGCAGCCGCGGATTGCGGTGGACGCCTCCGATATCGTGTTCGTCGGCTATGGCATTGTCGCGCCGGAACGCGGCTGGAACGATTATGCCGGCCTTGATGTGCGCGGCAAGACCGTGCTCGTGCTGGTCAATGATCCCGATTGGCAGACGCCGGCCGCCGGCAAGGACGCCGGGCCATTCGAAGGCCGGGCCATCACCTATTATGGCCGCTTCACCTACAAATATGAAGAAGCGCTGCGCCAGGGGGCGGCCGCCGCGCTGGTCATCCATGATGAAGAACCGGCCGGCTATCCCTGGGGCGTGATCGGCACCAGCGTCGGGCGGCCGGCGCTGGATCTGGATCATGGGCCGAATGGCGCGCCGGCGCTGCACTATGAAGGCTGGATCACCAAGGCCGCGGCAGGCCGGGTGCTTGCGGCGGCCGGCCTCGATCTGAAGGCGCTGGAGGCGGCGGCGAAGATCAAGGGCTTCCGTGCCGTCCCGACGAAGCTGACCGCGTCGCTTGACGCCGACAACAAGGTGGAACGGTTGCTCTCCCACAATGTTGTGGGCATCCTGCCGGGCACCAAGCGCCCTGACGAAGTGGTGTTGTTTTCGGGGCACTGGGATCATGTCGGCCGCTGCAAGGCCGACGCAACGGGCGATGATATCTGCAACGGCGCGCTCGATAATGCCTCGGGCACCGCCGGGGTGCTGGCGCTGGCCGGGGCGCTGGCCAAGGCACCGCGGACGGAGCGGTCCATGTTGTTCGTTTCCTGGACGCTGGAAGAGGCTGGGCTGCTCGGTTCGCGATATTATGCCGAACATCCGCTGTTTCCGCTCGGCAAGACGGTGGGCGGCGTCAACATGGATATTCTTGGGTTTTACGGTGCCCATGATGGCCTGACGATTGCCGGGGCCGGGCGATCGGAGCTGGAGGCGATGGCGGCGCGGCTGGCGGCCGTGCAGGGCCGCCGGCTGGTGCCGGAAGCCTCACCGGAAAAGGGCCGTTATTTCCGGTCCGACCATTTCAGCCTGGCCAAGCTGGGGGTGCCGATGCTGATGGCCATCGGCGGCGGCGAACTGATCGGCAAGCCGAAAGGCGCGGCTGCGGCGGCTGCCAATGATTATGTCGATCATCGTTACCATCAGCCGTCCGACGAATATGATCCGAATTGGGATTGGGGCGGCGTGGTGCAGGATCTGACGCTGTTTGCCGAATTCGGCCACGAACTGGCCGATGGCAAGGATTGGCCGAACTGGCTGCCCGGCAGCGAGTTCCGCAGCATCCGTGACCAGAGCCGGGCGGGGTTCAAGGAATAGCCTCCGGCCGGCTCTTGATGTGGCAGGATCGCCGCCGGTCGCAACAGGCTGCCCCATAACGCTGCCCCATAACGCTGCCGTTGCGTCGCGCCACAGGTTCCGGCAAGCAGCAGCCATGATGAGCACGCGCCAATGACCGCCCGCCAGCCCGCCGAATGGATGCCGCACGCCGCGACCTGGACGGCGTTTCCCAGCGCCGCCGACCTGTGGGAGGATGATCTTGCCCCGGCGCAAGCGGAAGTTGCCGCCATGGTGCGCGCGGTGGCGCGCGGTGAGCGGGTCGAACTGCTGGTGGCCAATGCCGAAGCGCGGGCGCGGGCCGAGGCGTTGCTGGCCGATGCCGATGTGCGCATCCATGATTATGGCTTTGGCGATATCTGGCTGCGCGATACCGGGCCGTTGTTCATGGCCTCCCCGGTCGGCGCGGCGGCGGCGGGGTTTCGTTTCAACGGCTGGGGCGGCAAATATGATCTGCCCGGCGATGATGGCGTCGCGGCGTTTGTCGCCAAGGCCGCCGGGGTGCCGCTCGCCCGCCATGGCTGGGTGCTGGAAGGCGGCGCCATCGATTGCGACGGCACCGGGCTGGCGGTGACCACCGAACAATGCTTGCTCAACCCCAACCGCAACCCCCGGATGGACCGGATCGAGGTGGAAAGCCATTTGCGCCGCGATCTGGGCATTGATCGGGTGCTGTGGCTGGGCGAGGGCCTGCTGAACGATCACACCGACGGCCATGTCGACAATCTGGCGCGCTTCGTGGCGCCGGGCCGGCTGGCGCTGCCGGTGGCGGCGGGGCGCGATGATCCGAACGCCGATGTGTATGAAGATGCTGCCGATCGTGCCCGCGAATTCGGCCTGGACATCGTGCCCATCCCGTCACCGGGGCGGGTGGAGGCAGACGGCAAGATTGTGCCGGCCAGCCACATGAATTTCTACATCGCCAATGCCGTGGTGGTGGTGCCTTTGTATGGCACGGCCAGCGATGAGGACGCGGTGAAGGCGATTGCCGCGCTGTTCCCGGACCGCGAGGTGCTGGGCATGCGGGCGGACCATATCCTGACCGGCGGCGGCAGCTTCCACTGCATCACCCAGCAGCAGCCGAAATAGTCCTTCTGCCCCCGGAGCCTGCCCCGGACTTGATCCGGGGGGAGGGGGAATCCGCAGCGAGACAGCTGCACCGGTCTGCGCCGGATCGCTTCCGTACATTCGAATGAGAAAGAGCCTCCGGATGCAGGAATCCGGTCTGGACTTTTGACACATTGGACGAATCCGTCGGGATTCAGCCTTGAAATTGCACGAATCTTCGTAAAATCTGCCGTCTGTCGATGATCAGCCAGCAAGGCCATCATGACAGGTGCAGGCCGTGTAGGACAGGCCGCGACGGGTTCACGCATGGCGGAACTGGCGCATGGCCTCACCCGCCCACCGCTGTGCGGCGGGCCCCTCCCTCTCCCTTGAAGGGAGACGGGTTGGTCGGTCTTCCCCGCGCCACAATCACGCGCTAGATCGCCGCCATGACCCGCCTCATCACCATCGCCGGCTTGCAACTGGCCTTTTCCGGCCAGCGTGACGCCGATATCGCCATGACGGCCGCCGCCGCGCGCAAAGCCGCCGCGGCTGGCGCGCAGGTCGTGCTGCCGCCGGAATTGTTCGAAGGCCATTATTTCTGCCGGCATGAGGATGAAGGCCTGTTTGCCAATGCCATGCCACTGGATCGGCATCCGGCAGTGGCGGCGATGCGCGAGGTGGCGCTGGAGACGCGCACCCATATTCCGTGCTCCTTCTTCGAGAAGGACGGCCCGCACCATTACAACAGCCTGGCGATGATCGACGATGGCGGCAATGTGATGGGCGTCTATCGCAAGAGCCACATCCCCGATGGGCCGGGTTATGAGGAGAAATTCTATTTCCGGCCCGGCAACACCGGTTTCAAGGTGTGGCCGACGAAGCATGGCGTGATCGGCGTCGGCATCTGTTGGGACCAATGGTATCCTGAAACCGCGCGCGCCATGATGCTGATGGGCGCCGAGGTGCTGCTCTACCCCACTGCCATCGGCACGGAACCGCATGATCCCTCGCTGGACACGCGGCGGTTGTGGCGGCGCGCGATGGTCGGCCATGCGGTATCGAATGTCGTGCCAGTGCTGGCCTGCAACCGCATCGGCACCGAAGAAGCCGGCACACCGCACGCGCAGACATTTTATGGCACCAGCTTTGCCTGCGATCAGCGCGGTGACATTATTCATGATCTGGATGACGCGACGCCCGGCGTGGTGCAGGCGACGTTCGATCTCGATCTGGCAGCCCGGCACCGCGCCGCGTTCGGCTTTTTCCGTGATCGCCGGCCGGAGCTTTATGGGCGGCTGGCGCAGGACATCTGAGGTCAGATATTCAGATCGACTTCGACGCCGGGCTCGAGGCCAACAGCATGGGTGGCAGCGGCGAAAATTCGCGCTTTGGTCGCATTGGACTCGTTAGTGCCGACCAGCCAGCCGTCAACCAAGGCTCTGTGATTGCGGGCTGCGATTTCAGGCTTGCTAGGATAAATGTCGGCGACCGTCCTGGCGATGTTGTTGCGTCCGCGTGTAGCGACAGCTTCCGCGATTTTTTCTTGTTCGTTGGGGAATTGCCCGAACAAGGCACTTAATGCGGCGACGAAGGCCTCAACAGCGTTACGACCGACCCCGGACTGATTGCGAATGCGCCAACGCACGCCTTCCTTGCCAGGCTGGGACGCTTGAATAGGCGTTGGCGCCATGGCCAACTCAGCCGGCGCTGGTGACGAAACATGCGCCCGTCTGGTTGGAACCCGCGCCAAAGCCACCGGGGTCGTTCCATCGAGAATGCCAATCTGGTTTCGCAAAAACGCTACGAGGGCTTGTTCTGAGGGACGATGGCCTGACAGGGCCTCCGTCCGCTCGCTTAGCAGTTGGATCAACTCTCGGTCTGGAAGCTGGAGAATTTCCGCCCATGCTCGCGGCATGGAGTCTGCTGCAATCCGTCCATTGGCACGCTCCTGATAATCGGATTGTGCATCAGACAGCGCTGTTCGATCAATGATCCGAGATTTTTGAAGATAACGGCGAAAACGCGCAACGATCTCGTCGGTCTCACGTTCGATCATGTCGATTTGATAGACGCGGCGTTCCTCATAGCTGCCGTGTTGGCCGGGCAGATAGAAATTCCAAGTCCGGCCATCGGTAAGCACAGCCATCGGAACACCTTCGTGAAATGCATATTCGAACAACTGGCGGTCGGCCTCTGCCGATCTACCGACGCCTTTCACTTCGACGAAGATAATCGGGCGTTCTCCGGCTCGCGCAGAAAGCGCATAGTCAACGCGTCCTCGCGGATTGACAAATTCTGGTTGAACCTCACGTGGGTCAGTATCGTCCCACCCTAATACGCGCATAATAGGGACAACAATACCGGTGGAAACAGCGCGCTCATTGGGATAGCCGCCAGTCAGCAATACGTTCCTGATCCGCTCAATCAAGTCGTGCATAAAGCACCTTGTCTGCTAATTCAGGGAACGTAATTTCCAAAGTGTTACCAACGGACTTCAATTGAACAGTCGTCGGCCCTTTGACCCCTAGGCGCCGTAACACACTTGCCGGCAATGTTATGCGCCCCCGGCTGCCCATGACGATGTAGTCTCGCATTTCGTTTTGCTATGTTAGTTACCGTGGTTGGTCAATTCCAAAGCGGCAACAAAGATAGCTTTCAACATCTCTGGCGTGATGGTGCCGGTGTTCAGATTCAGACGGCTGGGATGATAGCTGTCCACCAGCAGCACGCCCGATGGCAATTTGTGCACTGCTCCGTGCCCGAAACGATATTTGGGCAATTTGCCGCCGATTGCCTTGATCGCGGCCTGGTGCGCGGTTTCGCCCAGGGCGACGACGACGCGCAGCGCGGGCAGGGCGGACAGTTGCGTGGCCAGAAACGCCCGGCAGGCGTGCTTTTCGCCCGTTTCGGGCAGGTTGCCCGGCGGCGCGCAGGCGACGGCGTTGGTGATGAACAGGCCGGGCACATCCCACCGTTCCGGCGTTTCGGTCGCCAGCCCCAGTTCGGCGAGCGTGGCGAACAGCAATTTGCCGGCATCGTCGCCGTGGAAGGGCTGGCCGGTGCGGTTGGCGCCTTTCAGGCCGGGGGCGAGGCCGACGATCGCCATTCTGGCCTGCGGATCGCCCAGCGGCGGCACCGGCGCGTTCCACCAGCCGGGGTGGCGCAGCCGTTGTTCGGCGCGATAGGCGACCAGGCGCGGGCACAAGGGGCAATCGGTGGGCGGCGTGCCGGGGAAAGGGGTTTCGCCAATTGTCTCGTCAGTCATGGTCGCAGGCTGTAGGGACTTGGGCCAATATGGCAATCGTGCATGTCGCCATCGGATCAAACCGCTGCCACGGCCGTTTCGGCCGCCCGGCCGGCGTGCTGCGCGCGGCGATGGCCGCGTTGCCCGGCGTGGTGGCGGCATCGCCGATCCTCGCCACGGCGCCGTTGGGGCCGGGCACGCGGCGCTATGCCAATGCGGTGGCGGCGCTGGCGTGGCCGGGCAGCCTGCCGGCACTGCTGGCGTTGTTGCAGGGCATGGAGCGCGATTTCGGACGGCGACGCGGGCGGCGCTGGGGGGATCGGGCGCTCGATCTGGACATCATTGCAGCCGGCAGCGTGGTGCTGCGCGGGCGGGACTTGCGGGTTCCACACCCGGAACTGGCGCGGCGGCGGTTCGTGCTCGATCCGCTGGTGGCGGTGGCGCCCGGCTGGCGGCACCCGGTGTCGCGGCTGACGGCAAGACAGTTGCGTGCGCGGCTGCTTCGCCCTAAAGGGCGGCCCCGCGCGTGACGACACGTGGTTCTGGGTCCTTAGCTCAATCGGTCAGAGCGACCGCCTTTTAAGCGGTAGGTTTCGGGTTCAAGTCCCGAAGGACCCACCACCGCGCTGCGCGGCGTGGTGGCAAGGCGCAGCCTTGCCACGCGACTCCCGCAAGGCCGGCCGGGCTGGCTGACGGCCCTCAGGCCGGCAGAACAGCTTCGACGGCGTGGCTCTGCCACGCTCCTGCTTCCTTATTTTTTCAAATGCCAAGCGGACTTGGCGGCTTTGCCGCCGGCCGCAAACGACATGTGCAAACACCGCGTCCTCACTTCGATCGTCCCAGCTGGGGCATGGTTCCCCAAGCATCAGCCCCACCCCCAGCCCCTCCCGCGAGCGGGAGGGGAGCCGTGCGCTCCCCGCCGCGCACAAGGACCACCTGCGCAAACCACCCCTTGCGCGCCGCGCCGCGCCGCCGCACCATCGCATCATGCCCTTATCCGATTACAGTCTCAGCCACTTCACCGCTGGCCCCTACACCCGCCCGGTCTATCGTCGCGGTTCAGGCCCGGCCGTGATCGTCATCCACGAAGTGCCCGCGCTGCACACGCTGGTGATTGATTTTGCCGACCGGTTGGCGGCGGCCGGGATGACGGTGATCTGTCCCAGCCTGTTCGGCACGCCCGGTTCGGTGCCAACCAAGGCCGCGGCGGTGAAGCAATTGTTCCTCAACATCTGCATCAGGCGGGAATTTTCGGCCTGGTCCGATGGCCGGTCCTCACCCATCGTCGATTGGCTGCGGGCGCTGGCGGCACAGGCGCATGCCGAATGTGGCGGGCCGGGGGTGGGCGCGATTGGCATGTGCTTCACGGGCGGTTTTGCACTGGCCATGATGACGGAACCTGCCGTGATCGCACCGGTGCTCAGCCAGCCCAGCCTGCCGATCCGCGGTGGCGGCACGGGAAGCATCGATTGCACGCTGGCCGAAATCGCCTGCGCGCGCCGCCGCTTCGAGGCTGAGGATCTGTCGCTGCTGGCGCTGCGCTACAAATCCGACAAGCTGGTCCCCGATGCGCGGTTTCGCAGGTTTGAGCGCGAATTTCCCGGCCGGGTGGAGACGATCGAGCTTGATGATGCCGATGCCCGCTCTGGCACCGGCATGGCCCCGCATTCGGTGCTGACCGTGCATCTGCCCGAGGCTGGCCCCGGCAAGGAGGCCGAACGGCGCGTGATTGGCTTTCTGCGGCAACGCCTGGGGCTTGCACCGTCACCCTCGTGACGGCAGGGAAGCGGCACGCCAAAGGAGCCAAGATGAAATCCCTGACCGCCCAGATGATGCTTGCGATGCTGCTCGCCGCAAGTGCCGTTCCCAGCCCGGCCCTGGCGCAAGCCCCGGCACCAGCCGCTGCCGTGCTGCCCGGCGGCACCCGCACCATCGACCGCAAGATCGGTTCGGGCGCGGTGGCGGAACCCGGCCGCATGGTCGCGGTGCATTACACCGGCTGGCTGTTCATCGATGGCGGCAAGGGCAAGAAGTTCGACAGTTCGCGCGACACCGGCCAGCCCTTTGTCTTCACCCTGGGCGCGAGCGAGGTGATCTTGGGCTGGGATGAAGGCGTCGCCGGCATGCAGGTGGGCGGCACCCGCACGTTGATCGTGCCGCCGCAGGCCGGCTATGGCGAAGCGGGCGGCGGCGATGTCATCCCGCCGAATTCCACCCTGCTGTTCGAAGTGGAATTGCTGGCCATACGCTGAAGTTTCGCCAAATTGTCGGCGGCCACCATCTTGGTGGAAGAAGCAGTAAAATTTGGCTTTTGCCCCTGCGACATTCTGTTACACTACTTGAGTCTGGCTGTCCGGGGGAATGCGGCCGGGGTTGCCAAACGTGGAAACAGTTGAGTTTCAAGGGGGGTGGACCATGGCCAATTCTGAACATGTCGATCTGGAAGGCTTTATTTCGGGCGTGAAGCGGCGCAATCCCGGCCAGCCGGAATTCGTGCAGGCCGTTACCGAAGTCGCCGAAGATATTTTCGAGTTCATGGCCGACAAGGTGAAGTATCACGAAGCGCAGATCCTGCGCCGCATTGCCGAGCCGGACCGGGTGATCAGCTTCCGGGTATGCTGGGAAGACGACAAGGGCAATGTGCGCGTGCAGCGCGGCTGGCGGGTGCAGAACAACAACGCCATCGGCCCGTACAAGGGCGGCATCCGCTTCCACCCGTCGGTCACCGAAAGCGTGCTGAAATTCCTGGCCTTTGAACAGACGTTCAAGAACGCGCTCACCGGCCTGCCGATGGGCGGCGGCAAGGGCGGCAGCAATTTCAACCCCAAGGGCAAGAGCAGCAATGAAATCATGCGCTTCTGCCAGAGCTTCATGACCGAACTTTATCGCCATATCGGCGCCGACGTCGACGTGCCGGCCGGCGATATCGGCGTGGGCGGCCGCGAGATCGGTTACATGTTCGGCCAATACAAGCGCATCACCAACCAGTTCACCGGCGTGTTGACCGGCAAGGGGCTGGAATGGGGCGGCAGCCTGATCCGCACCGAGGCGACGGGTTATGGCGCGGTCTATTTCCTGCAGAACATGCTGACGTCGAAGGGCAATGATGTTGCCGGCAAGAGCGCGGTGATTTCCGGTTCGGGCAATGTCGCCACCCACGCCGCTGAAAAGATCGTGCAACTGGGCGGCAAGGTGCTGACGCTTTCGGATTCCGAAGGCTTCATCCACGATCCGGACGGCATCACCCAGGACAAGATCGATTGGGTGAAGCATCTGAAGAACGTGAAGCGCGGCCGCATTTCGGAATATGTGAACGAATTCAAGGGCGCAACCTTCCATGGCGGCGGCGCACGGCCCTGGGGTGTGGCTTGCGATGTTGCACTGCCCTGCGCCACCCAGAATGAACTGAATGGCGAAGAGGCCAGGACTTTGCTGTCAAACGGCTGCATCGCCGTGGCCGAAGGCGCCAACATGCCGACCGATCTGGATGGCGTGCATGTCTTCAAGGCGGCGCGCATCCTTTATGCGCCCGGCAAGGCATCGAACGCGGGCGGCGTCGCGGTCTCCGGCCTGGAAATGAGCCAGAACAGTGCCCGCATGGCCTGGAAAGAGGCCGAGCTTCAGGAAATGCTGAAGGACATCATGAAGGGCATTCACGATCGCTGCCTGGAATATGGCCGCGGCGCCGATGGCCACACCGATTATGTGAAGGGCGCCAACATCGGCGGCTTCAAGAAGGTGGCGGACGCGATGCTGGCCTTCGGGGTGGTGTAAGGGGGCAACGGCGCGGGAGACGCAGCCATGGCCGAGGGCGAGTTTGGGGAACGTCTGAAAGGCTTTGCGTCCAGCGCAACGGCGGTCACCGCCATATTGGGCTTCGTTGTTGGCCTGCCCAGCCTGGTGTTCACCTGGAGCAGTCAGGCCAACGAGCGCGCCCGTGTTTTTTCTCAGGCGGTCGATCAGGAGGAGGCGCGCTGGAATCGGCTCTATGAGCTCTATTACAGCGCTTTGGCCGATCGCGAAGTGAACGGCCGCGCTGCCGTGGCAGAGGCGCGCTTTCAGGCTTTGTGTCGGCTCGTGATCCGTCCGGCATCTGATTTTCACGAATTCCCGCTGGGGTGGCCGATTGCCGACCATCGCTCCTCTCAACATATTGCTGCTTCTGACCGCGCGTCGGAAATGCGGAAGGGTCTGGTCAATATGCTGAGCAACCCGGCGACCGCTTCAAGTGCCGCCGTGGATTGCATGGAACAGCGCAAGGGCGCCGTCGCTGCAGAAGCCAGCGAGACCCGCCAACGGGTCGAGCCTGCAAAGCCTGCCGTCGGCGCTTCAACGGATGTGCCACCGTCGGTCAGCCTTGCCGCTCAACAACAGACCAAAGTCGAAGTGGCCTTGAGTGCTGCGACCGCCCAGCAACTCGATCCACTGAAGCAGCCTGGATCGGTCACACTAAGCGCCGGCAAACCGGCCGGTTATGATCTCGACGTGTTCTGGTGTGAGGGCGCCAAGGCATCGGAGAATCTGCAACGGGCAGACGTCGCAGCAAGGACATTGGCTGTGGACAGTGTGGGCGGCATCCCCATCGGGCGTGTGCGGCTGAGAATCTTGACCGTCGAGCAGCAGGCGGCGCGCGGATGGGGGCAACTGGGCAATCAGGTGCGCGGCGAGAGCGACGAGGACGGCCAGGCAAAGGCGCTTGTTTCAGCCCTGAATGGCACAGTAGACGGGCCGTTCCGCTATTTCAAGTCATCGCAAAAGACGCCCTGGTACATCAGCGTGTTCGCGTGCCAGCCATGAGCGGGCCGATCATCGATCGCCGGGTGTGCGCCGAAATCGATGGCCCGTTCGTGCTGTTCCTGATCGGCATTCGCATCAACCGGCTGTGGAAGGTCGGCAGCTGGTTGCCGACGTTCAGGGCGATGGGGCCGATGATCGCCGAACTGTCGCGCCGGCCGGAACTGGGCCTGCTGCACAACCGGAGCTACTTTGGCTTCCCGGGCACCACGCTGGTGCAATATTGGCGCAGCCACGATCATCTGCAGGCCTTTGCCACTGGGCGTGATCAACTGCATCTGCCGGCCTGGCAGCGTTTCAACAAGGCGGTGGGATCGAATGGTGATGTCGGCATCTGGCACGAAACCTATCTGATCGATCCGGGCCAGTATGAAAATGTCTACAACAACATGCCGGCCTGGGGCCTGGGCCGCGCCGGCACCATCCACGATGCCACGGGCCCGCGGGCCCGCGCCGAAGGCCGGCGGCAGGTCCAGATTCAACCAGAAGCAAGCCTGACCAACGAGGGATCGAACCATGACCAAAGCCTCTGATCTGCTGGTGCAATGCCTGGAACAGGAGGGCTGCGAATATGTGTTCGGCGTGCCCGGCGAGGAAAATCTCGATTTCCTCGATAGCTTGCAGCGCTCCACCAAGATCCGCCTGATCCTCACCCGCCACGAACAGGGCGCCGGCTTCATGGCCGCCACCTATGGCCGCCACACCGGCAAGGCCGGGGTGTGCGTGGCGACGCTGGGGCCGGGCGCCACCAATTTCGTCACCGCGGCGGCCTATGCCTTTCTGGGTGGCATGCCGATGCTGATGATCACCGGGCAGAAGCCGATCAAGAAGAGCAAGCAGGGCCGGTTCCAGATTCTGGACGTGGTCGACATGATGCGGCCGATCACCAAATACACGCACCAACTGGCATCGGCCGACAATATCCCGGCGCGCACCCGCGAAGCCTTCCGCCTCGCCCAAGAGGAAAAGCCCGGCGCCACCCACCTCGAACTGCCGGAGGATATCGCCCACGATCCCACCGATGCGGTGCCGTTCAAGCCGAGCTATGCCCGCCGGCCGCTGGCCGATGCCAAATCGATCCTGGCGGCGGTGCGCGCCATCGAGGCCGCCAAATCCCCCATCCTGGTGATCGGCGCCGGCGCCAACCGCACCATGACCAGCAAGATGCTGCTGGAACTGATTGAAAAGACCGGCATCCCGTTCCTGACCACCCAGCTTGGCAAGGGCGTCATCGACGAACGTCACCCGCAATTCCTGGGCTGCGCGGCGCTTTCGGCCGGCGATTTCGTCCATGCCGCCATCCGCCGTGCCGATGTGATCGTCAATGTCGGCCATGATGTCATCGAAAAGCCGCCGTTCTTCATGTCGGGCGACGACACCACCGTCATCCACATGTCGTTCCGGTCGGCCGAGGTCGATCCCGTCTATTATCCGCAGATCGAGGTGATCGGTGATATCGCCAACGCCGTGTGGCAATTGAAAGAGGCGATCATGGTGCAGCCGCACTGGGATTTCGTCGCCATGCACACCGCCCGCGCCGCCGAGGTTGCCCACCGCGATGCCGCCGTCGATGATGCGCGCTTCCCGATCTATCCGCAGTATCTGGTCAGCGAAATCCGCAAGGCGATGCCGGATGATGGCATCATCGCGCTGGATAACGGCGTGTACAAGATCTGGTTCGCCCGCAACTATACCGCCTATCATCCCAACACGGTGCTGCTGGACAACGCGCTGGCCACCATGGGCGCCGGCCTGCCATCGGCAATGGCCAGCAACATGGTCTATCCCGATCGCAAGGTGATGGCGATCTGCGGCGATGGCGGTTTCATGATGAACAGCCAGGAGATGGAGACGGCGGTTCGCCTCAATCTCAACATCACCGTGCTGATCCTGAACGATGGCAGCTATGGCATGATCCGCTGGAAACAGGCCAACATGGGCTTCAAGGATTGGGGCCTGGAATATGGCAACCCGGATTTCGTCGCCTATGCCGAGGCCTATGGCGCCAAGGGCCATCGCGTGACCAGCGCCGAAATGCTGCCCGGCCTGATGGCACATTGCCTGAACACGCCCGGCGTCCACCTGATCGACTGCCCGGTGGATTACAGCGACAACGACCGCATCCTGAACAAGGAAATCAAGGAACTGAGCGCGAAACTCTGAATTCCGGCGGATCGGATGGGCAAACCCTGCCCATCCGCTCTAACCGGCCAGCTTGCGCGCCGCGGCGAAGAAACCCTCGATCTGCGCCGGGGTCGCATCGCGGATGGTGCCCACCACTTTCAGCTGCGTCACCTTAAGGCCCACAAAATCCAGGATCTGGCGGCGCAGCACGTTCGGCCAGCCGTTGCGATAGCCCAGCCACAGATACCAGGGCGGCGTGTCGGCGGTGATCAGCACGCGGGCGGTGCGGCCTTCCAGCAGCTTTTTCGGAAAATGCCCGTCGCCTTCATAGGCAAAGGCGATGCCGGGCAGGAACACCCGATCGATCAACCCCTTCAACTTGGCCGGCGCCGCGCCCCACCACATCGGGTGGACGAGGATGAACGTATCGCACCAGCGCAGCGAGTCCAGAAACGCGGCCAGGTCCGGCTCATGGTCCATGCGGCTCTTGTAGCCATGGGCAAGGTTGGGATCGAAGCGCATCGCTGAAAGCTGCATCAGCTGAACCTCCGCCCCGCGCGCCTGCGCGGCTTCGGCCGCGGCCTTGGCCAGCCCCGCACACAGCGACGCACCATCGGGATGGCCGTCGAGAACGAGCACGCGGGTGGACTTCATGATCGTTCACATCCTTGCAATGACGGGTGCCGGGCCAGGCAATTTTGCCGGTTTTGACGAATCCGCCGGGAATCTGGCGTTGAAAATCTTGGTTTTTGGCCAATCGGCTGGGCCGGTTGGTGAGCAATAGTCTATGCCAAAGTGCCAACTGTAGGACAGCGGCAATGTTCGGCTGGCCTTCCCCTCTCCCTTGACGGGAGAGGCGAGAGGCGGCGTAGCCGGCCCGGGTGAGGGTGAATCCGCCCGTGGTTGCGGAAGGACACCCTCACCCGCTCGCCGAAGTCGGCGAGTCGCCTCTCCCGTCAAGGGAGAGGGGTTTTTTATGCCGCATATCGCCCATCGGCGAGCCGCCGCGCCATGCCGATGCCGGCCAGCGCATCCAGCACGGGCTTCACCGTGGCGGCGCGTTTGGCCTTGAAGGCGCGGGCGACGTCGGCGACGGCGAGCGGGGCGGGGGCCGCGGCGAGGATGGCCTGCACGGCGCTGACCTGTTCGGGCAGGGTGGCGGGCCAGGGGATGATGTTGCTGGGCAGCACGGGCTGTGCCTCGCCCAGATCGAGGCCGATGGCGGTGGGCGCCTGCCAGCCTGGCGCCTGAAATTCGGGGCGCAGCCAGCGCACGAGGCCGCGGGCTTCCTCGGCGGCGCGGGCCTGGTTCAGCGCCACGAGGCGGGTGATGATGGCTTCGTCGTCGAGGGTGTCCGGCCAGCCATAGGCCTGCGCCACGGCCGCGTCGATGGCGTCATGATGCTGGCGGATCAGGGTAACGAGGCCGCGATCATGGATATCGCGCTCCGCCTCGGTCAGCGCCCGGCCGGCCTTCAACGCTTCCAGGACATTGTAGAGCTTGGTCAGGGTGAGATCGTCCTGCGCGGCCAGCACGCGCTTGCGCAACGCGTCGAGCGCTTCGGCCTCGGCGCGGATGCGGGCTTTGCGCGGTTCGGGGACGTCGGCGGGGAAGGGGAAGGGGTCGAAGCAAACCGTCTTGGTGTATATTGGCCTGTCCTCAAGTGTGGCACCTGTCGTTAGGGTCCACAAAACATGGATGGAACTGCTCAAAATTCCAAGATGATAGGCATCAGAGAGTGCAATGCACACCAAGCGATTATCAGGAACAACATTCACCGGAAGGAACTGGAATACCCGGTGTTTGGCAGTTTCCACAGTAGCGACGTAGCGCTCTACACCACGTAGAGCTTTGCGAAGTTCCGGACGGGGCTTACCGAACAACCACCATTGCGCTGCATATTGTCGGGAATCGGCTGTACTGCTCTTGGCAGCTTGGCCGTCCCGCTTGGGTTTCACAGCACCGAGCAGATGTTGGTAAACTGCTGGGTAACCGTCCCGCACCTCCGTTTCGCTCAGCCCATATAGATCAATGAGTTTCACATCACGCGGCCGTGCTGTCAGATCTAACCCATTTCGATAATCAAAGATCACAGCCGGTTGCGCGTCCAACCCATCGCGGATGCGTGCGGTGGACGGAGCATCGGGCACTAACCGCGCCGCATCCTCTGGGGTGAGAATGAAGCCGTCGCCCATCAGCTGCACACCGCGTGACGATAGTCGCTCATTGGACTTTAGCGCCAAGGTAGCGGTTACGTCCGCTCCCACCCGGAAATCACTAGTGATGCTGCCCAACGCCTCGGCAAAGTCGATGCGCTCCGGCGCATCGTTTTCGTCGGTCACGCTGAGCAGCCGGCCTTGCTGTTTGCCGGGCGCAGATACCGTCATGGCGATGCGCACGGCGGCGCCGTCTTTTTCATCGACCCAAGGGTGATCAGGGGTGGCGAAGATCAGGCTGATACCGTCCTTGGCCTCCAGATGCTTCGCCACTACGCGCCGGCTGAAGACTTGCGTGATGCTGTTGGTGGTGACGAAGCCGAAGCGGCGGGTGCCGCCCTTGCGCACCGCCAGCGCTGCCTTGTCCCACCAGTGCATGACGAAATCGGCACTTTCGGGCACATCGGTCACGCTGAACAGCGCCTCGAAATAGCCATCGCCCAGCCGATCGCGCACATCCTTGCCGCCGATGAACGGCGGGTTGCCCACGATGAAATCCGCCGCCGGCCATTTGGCGGCGCGCGGGCGGATATAGCGATACACCTCCACGCGCGCGGTTTCGTCCGGCACTTGTCTGCCGGTCACCGGGTGCAGCTTGGTGGTTTCGCCGTCCCAGCGGGTGACGGGCGCGCCATTCTCATCGCGTTGCAGCACCCGATCATTCCACTCGATCAGCGCGTCGCGGTTTTCGATGGTGCGCACGTCGCGCAATATGGGTTCGGGCGGGGCGCGCTCCGTGCCGTTGACGCGGAAATGCCATTGCAGATAGCCGATCCACAGCACCAGTTGCGCAATGGCAGCGGCGCGGGAGTTGATTTCGATCCCGAGGAAATTTTCCGGCGTGATGGTGTGGCCGGTCAATTCCACGACATATTGCGTGTCGCCCAGCGCCTCCAGCAGCGCGACGACTTCGCCTTCCAGTTCCTTCATGCGCGCCATGGCGACATAGAGGAAATTGCCGGTGCCGCAGGCCGGATCGAGCACTTTCGTTTGCGCCAGCCGGGCGTGGAAGGCCTGCACCGTCGCGCGGGCTTCATCGGCCTTGCCGTCGTCGATCAACGTGGCCGCGGCGCCGCGCACCCCATCCCAATCGGCGCGCAGCGGCTCCATGATGGTCGGGCCGATCAGCCGTTCGACATAGGCGCGCGGCGTGTAATGCGCGCCGAGCTTGGCGCGTTCCTTCGGGTTGAGGGCGCGTTCGAGCAGCGTGCCGAAAATCGCCGGCTCCACCTCTGTCCAGACATGTTCGGCGGCGCGGATCAACACCTCAAGTTCTTCGCCGTCGAGATCGATGGCGGTGCGATCCTTGAACAGATAGCCGTTGAACCTGCGCAGCGGCACGCCCAGCGCCGGGGAAAATTCGCCGGCGTCCATCGCCTGCCACAGCGCCGACAATTGCAGGGCGAGATGCTGCGGATGGGCGCGCTGGCTTTTGAGCAGGCCGGTGAAGCTGCCTTCCGGGATCAGGCCGCAATCTTCGGCGAACATGGTGAACAGCACGCGCATCAGGAAGCCGCTGGTGCGCTCAGGGTTATGGCCGCGCTTTTCGATGCGGCGGGCGACGGTGGCGAGCAGATCGGCAATGTCGCGGGTGACGCGCGCGGCGCGGGCAGTGGGATCAAGGCTGTTGGGATCGGTCCAGATGGCGTGCAGGCGTTCCCGCACGCTATCATCGTGCAGATCATACAGCATGATGCGATAACGGGCGCGATCGGGGAACTGGGCATAGGCGCGGCCGGTGCCGGTGAAATCGGCATAAACCTCGATGCAATGGCCGACATCGACGACCAGCAGGAACGGCGGCCAGCCATGATCGCTGGGCAGTGCGCGGGCATAGCGTTCTGCCTGGCCCTTGGCCTGCACCATGGCGCGCGCCCAACCCGGCGTGCCGCGCCGGGCCGTGCCACGCTTCATGCGGGTGCTGGCGGTCTGGCCGAAGAGATCGAGATCGTCCTCGCCTTTATCCGCCGCTGCCCGGTCAGCCGCGCTGCCCTGCTTGGCTTCGAGGATGAAGCAATCGCGCTTGTAGCAATCGATGCGGCCAAAGCTTTGCGTGCCGTCGCCGTTGCTTTGAAAGACGCGGCGTTCGAAGACATAATCATTATGGGTATCATCGGCGCGGCTGCCGGCCGGGGCGGGCACGCCGATCAATTGGGTGAGGCCATTGATGAAGCTTTGCGTGTTGGCCAGTTCGGACCCGCCGGTATCGCGCCAATTGGCGATGAAATCCTCGATTGTTGCCGCGGCGTGCATTGTGGATGGTGTAGCCGAGTTGGTTCTGTGCGCCTAGCAGGGTTGCTGCCAGCGCGTCGCTGCCAACTCGTCCACGGCCTTGGCCTCCACCCAGCGGGCGCTGCCGTCCGCCCGTTCTTCGCGTTTCCAGAACGGGGCCTTGGTTTTCAGCCAGTCCATGAGGAATTCGGCCGCCGCGAAGGCATCGGCGCGGTGGGGGCTGGCGGTGAGGACGAGGACGATGGCGGCGCCGGGGCGCAAGCGGCCGTGGCGGTGGATGATGGTGCCGTACACGCCGGGCCAGCGGGTGGCGGCCTGATCCGCGATGGCTTGCATCTGCGGCAGGGTCATCGCGGGGTAATGTTCGAGGGTGAGGGCGATGAGGCCATCGTCGGCGCGGACGAGGCCGGTGAAGCTGACAATGGCGCCAAGATCGGTGCGGGTGCCGATCAGCGCGGCTTGTTCGGCGGCGGCGTCGAACGGTTCGGCTTGCAGTTTGGCCCGGATTGCCACGTCGCTCATCCGCCGGTCACCGGGGGGAAGATGGCGATTTCTTTCGCGCCGGTGATCGGGGTTTCGGGCTTCGCGAACTGCTGGTCCACGGCGACATGGATGCGGCTGCGATCGGCCAGGGCGGCGGCGTGGCCGGCGCTTTGGGTGGCGAGCCAATCGAGCAGGGTAGCGACGGTGGTGATGGCTGCGGGTGGGCTGATGGTTTCGCTGTCCACGCCCACCGCTTCGCGCACCCAGGCGAAGTAAAGCACCTGCATCACATGTGCCGCAGGCTGGCGTGGAACATGCATCACATGTGCCGCAGGCTGGCGTGGAACATGCATCACATGTGCCTCAGGCCGGTGCGCAGATAATCATAGCCGGTGATCAGCGTCAGGATGGCGGCGCCCCAAAGGGTGACGAGACCGACCTCCTGCGCCGGCAGCCAGGGCAGCAGCGGCTCGACGCCGACCAGGATCAGCGCTCCCAGCGCCATCAGTTGCGCGGCGGTCTTCCATTTGGCCAGTTTGCTGACCGGCATGGAGACGGCGAGCGTGGCGAGATATTCGCGCAGGCCCGACACGATGATCTCGCGCAGCAGGATGATCAGGCCGGCCACCACGCTGTAGCCGTGCAGCACCTGCGCATCGACCAGCATGACGATGACCGCGGCGACCATGATCTTGTCGGCAATCGGATCGAGGAATTGGCCGATTTTCGACACCGTGCCCCATGATCGCGCCAGATAGCCATCGAGATAATCGGTGACCGCCGCCAGCGTATAGAGCGCGAAGGCCGCCAGCCATTCCCAGGGGTTGCGACCCCACATCAGCCACACCAGGCCAGGCACGGCGAGGATGCGCGACAGCGTGAGCAGATTGGGGAGGCTGGACATCACGGCGCCTTCATAGGCAATCCGGGGCAAAGTGGAAAGTTGCTGATGAGACAGGCGATCAAGGTTTCTGATGCCCAGGTTTCTGATGCCGTTCCCGGCCGCCGTTCGGTGCGCTGGTTGCTGCCGATGCGGGCGCTGGCCCCCGCCCTTGCCCTTACCGCCTGCACGCCCACGCTCAGCCGCTTCGAACGCACGCTGGCCGCCAACGACAGTGCCACCGCCGCGCTTGGCCAGTGGTGCGCCGCGCGCGGCATCGCAGCGCCCGCCAGGATCGTCGCCATCGCCGATCGCAGCGCCCATGAAGCTCCGTCCGCCGCGACCCGAACCGCGCTGGGCGTCGGCGCCGACGAGCCTGTGGCCTTCCGCCAGGTCCGCCTGCGCTGCGGGCCAGCGGTCCTGTCCGAAGCGAAGAACTGGTATGTGCCCGCCCGCCTGACCCCGGCGATGAACGCCACGCTGCTGGCCACCGATACCCCCTTTGGCACGGTGGTGCGCCCGCTCGGTTTCCGTCGTGAGCGGTTGGCAAGCCGCCGGGGCCGCGCGGCGGAATGCCCGCCGGGCACAGTGCTGTCGCACAAGGCGGTGCTGCGGCTGGCCGATGGGCGCGGCATCAGCCTGGTGATCGAATGTTATACGCCGGCCAATCTGCGCAAGCCTGGCGAACGGTGAGGCGAGGGAGTCTGCGCAGATTGGGGAGGCTGGACAGCAACCGCCCTTCACGGGCAATCCGGTGGACACGGGAAAATTGCTGAAGGGGTTTGCGATGAAGGTTTCTGATGCCGTGCTCAGCCGCCGTTCGGTGCGTGGCTTTCTGCCGACGCCGGTGGAGCCGCAAGTGATCCGCCGTGTGGTCGAGCGCGCCGCCTGGGCGCCATCGGGCGGCAATCTGCAACCCTGGCACATCGACGTGGTCGGCGGCGAGCGGCTGGATGAGCTGAAGCGCATCATGATGGGCAAGTTGATGGCCGGCGGCGGGCCGGAGCCGACCGAGTATGACATCTACCCCAAGGTGCTGCCGGAGCCGTATAATAGCTACCGTTTTGCCGTGGGGGAGGAGCTTTATGCCCGGCTCGGCATTCCGCGCGAGGACAAGGCCGGGCGGCGCATGTGGTTTGCCCGCAATTTCCAGTTTTTCGGTGCGCCAGTGGCGCTGTTCTGCAGCGTGGCGCGCACCATGGGGCCGCCGCAGTGGAGCGATCTCGGCATGTATCTGCAGACGCTGATGCTGCTGCTGAAGGAAGAGGGGCTGGACAGTTGCCCGCAGGAATGCTGGGCGGTGTATCCGCAGACCATCGGCGACTTCATCGGCATTCCGGCCGAGCGCATGCTGTTCACCGGCATGGCGATCGGGTTCATCGATCCGGAGGACAAGGCCAACGCCGTCCGCCCGGCGCGTGCGCCTGTGGCGGATTGGGCGCAGTTCCACGGGATGTGATTCCCGCCGCGGCCCTGGCTGCCACGCTGCTGTCGGCGTTGATCCACGCGGGGTGGGATCTGTTTCTGAAGGGCCGTGCCGGCGATCGCATGATCGATCTGGCGGTGCTGGGTCTGGGCGGGACTGCGTTCGGCGTGGGGCTGATCCTGCTGTTCGGCGCACCGGCGGCGGGGGCCTGGCCCTATGTGCTGGCTTCCAGCGCCATCCATCTCGTCTATTGGACGGCGCTGACCAGGGGCTATGCCAGCGGCGACATGAGCCATGTCTATACCATCGCGCGCGGCACGGCGCCGGCGCTGGTCACGCTGGGCGCGGTGATCTTTGCCGCCGAGGTGCCGAGCTGGGGACAGGGCCTGGGCATCGCGGCGATCAGTGCCGGCGTGATGCTGGTGGGGCTGAACCGCGCGGCGCCGCCGGCGGCCACCTTCTGGGCGCTGCTGACCGGCGTGGCCATTGCTGGTTACAGCCTTGTCGATGCGCTGGGCGTGCGGGTGAATGGCGATGTGTTCAGCTACAAGGGCTGGGGCGCAGTGTTCACCTTCCTGCCGATCAGCCTGTTCGTGATTGCGCGGCGCGGCGTGGGCGGCTTCCGGGTGGCGGCGGCCGGGCGTTGGCGGGCGGGGATGCTGGCCGGTGCGGTATCGAGCGCGGGGTTCATGCTGGTGTTGTGGGCGCAATTGCAGGCCCCGATCGGGGCGATCACCGCGCTGCGCGAGACATCGGTGGTTTTTGGGGCCGCGCTGGCGGCGCTGTTGTTGAAGGAAGCGGTGGGTGCCCGGCGCTGGGCGGGCGCGCTGCTGGTGTGCGCGGGCGCGATGCTGATCGGGTTTGGAGCGTAATCCGGGATCACGGGAAATTTTACCATTTCTTTATTTAGCGCATGTAACATGATGAACGGGTCGTCGAATAATTCATCCAGCAGGATGGGGAATATTTCATGCGACGTACATCATGGGTACTGGCCACTTCGATCCTTGTTTCTGCGTCGCTGCTGTGGACGGCCGATGCGCCGACGCAGGCGCAGGCTCAGGGCACCCCGCCATTTGCCGGCACCGGCCACGGCATGTTTTTCAATGCCAGTGGCGCGCCTGTTGAGCTGACGCTGGAACGCGCGGTGCAGGCGCAGCGCTGGTATCGAGGTTTGCTGCTGGGCAAACTTGCCGCCAGCGACCGGCGCATCGTGCTGGCACAAGAGGTGCAGTTGCGGCAGAATTTGCCGCTGCAAGGCCAGGAGGCTCTGATTGCAAATCAGCGCGTGCTGGACGCGATGGTCTTGCGGCTTCCAGCCGGAGCGGTGGACCACCGGCAACTCGGCGTGATCCGGCTGTTGAGCTATCGTTTGCAGACGGTGATCGGCGACAAGAATTTTGCCCGCTTCACGCCGAGCGCGGCGCTGGCCAGGCAACTGGATCGGGTCACGCTGGCACCACGGCGGCTGCCGGGGGGCGTCGCGGCATTAGCTACTCTCAACAGCGGCCAAGCCTATATCAATGAATGTGCCAACAACCGGGTGCCGATCCCGCCGCCGATCAATCAGATGGACGTGAACGGCCTCACCGGCTGGAAGATCGAAGGGGAAATTCCCACAGCCAGCCAGTTCATTGTCAACACGCCGGCCGAAGTGCGGGTGTTCACGAACGCCGATGGCATGTGCATAGCGTTGCCCCGCTACACCGGGGCCGGCAAGACCCGAGTGCTGCTTGATGGTGTCATCTGCCAATCCAAAATCACGTCCAAAGTGTGTTTTTGGGACAATCAGATGGGCGGCGCCGGTTTCGAATTCAACGCGACCGATCGGATTCCGATCGGCGTGCCAAACATCGCCATCGACCCCCTCGGGCGCTATCAGGCGGGTGGCAATGAATTGCTGGGCGGCGACGGCGGCGTGTGTACCGGCTGCCATGCTGGCGAGAATGCCTATATCGTCCATCCGGAAGTGACGCTGACGGCGGTCACGACCGGCACCAGCAATGTGGTGTGGGAAACCATGGCCAGCCGCTATCCGATGTTTGCGCCGCAACGTTATGATCCGATCGTGCCGGCGGCCTGGCCGCAGAACCAGCTTTCGCACAGCCCGACCTATGTGCCGGCTGATTGCAAAGGCTGTCATCAGCAGGGCGCCAGCGGCGGCAGGCTTCCGCATTTGTCCACCGAGTTGCGCGATGGCCCCAATTATTGCGGTTCGGTGCTGACGCCGGCGGTGTTCCGCACCATGCCGCAGTTTGCCGGCGGCACGTTGGCCAATGATCCTTCTGTCACCGCGTTTCGCGCCGATTGCAACCTCGCGCCGACCGCTGGCCCCTCGGATCGGGGCGATCCGCACATTGTGACCACCAACAATGTGGCCTATGATTTTCATGCGGCCGGGGAGTTCGTGGCGTTGCGAAACAGCGCCACCGGATTTGAAGTGCAGACAAGGCAAACGCCCGTGCTCACCGGTTTCCGTGCCGGCCCCAATGCCCATACCGGGCTCGATGGCTGCGTCAGTGTCAACAGTGCTGCGGCCGTACGCGTCGGCAAGCGCCGGCTGAGCGTGCAACCCGGTGACAGACAGCAACGGGAACGGATGATCTTGTTGATCGATGGCCGGCCGGTCAGGCTCGCCGGGGGCAAGCTCGATCTTGGCAATGGCGCCAGCGTGCGGACCAGTGCGGATGGGGCCGGCTTCGACGTGCGCAGCGGCGATGGCGACCGGGTGGTGTTGACCCCGGCTTTCTGGCCGTCGCAATCGGTGTGGTATCTCGACGTCGATGTGATTGGCTCAGCAGCGCGCGAAGGGGTCATGGGGGTGATTCGCAATCCCGATTGGTTGCCGTCGGCTCCGAATGGCGGCCGGTTTGGTCCGCGTCCGGCTGCGCTGACGGACCGGCACGTGGCACTCAACCGCAAATTCGCCGATGCATGGCGGGTCGATGCGGCTTCCAGCCTGTTTGATTATCAGCCGGGGACCAGCACCGCGACCTTTACCGACAGGGATTGGCCTTCGCCGCCGGGCGGCATGTGCAGCAGTGCCAACGTGCCGGCGATCGGCGATCGCCGATCCCAGCGCAAGATCGGTGCGCGTCGCGCCAAGGCGCTGTGTGCCGAGTTGCCACTGGCAGCCGCACGCCAACAGTGCGAATTTGATGTGCAGGTCCTTGGGGATGCAGCCATTGTGCAGAATTATCGACGGGCGATTGCCAATCGGCTGGCCCCTTGAGGCGGCATCACGCCTCGCGTCAGGCTTCGGACTATGCCTCTCTGGGCCCCAGCCCCATCAGTTTGCGGGTGCGTTCGATGAAGGCGCGGTTGTCGCTGCTGGTGCTGTCCCCGGATTTGACCGGGTATTTCACGGGCGAGGTTTCCGGCACCAACAGGCCGCGCTGCACCGCGGGCCGGGCGGCGATGCGTTCTTTCCAGCGCGCCAGATTGGGGAAGGGTGCCAGTTCGACGCCGCTCCAGGTGGCGGTGCGCACCCAGCAGAAATGCGCGATGTCGGCGATGCTGTAGTCGCCGGCAAGATGGTCGCGCGTGGCCAGGCGGGCATCGAGGATGGCGAACAGGCGGCGCACTTCGGTTTGATAACGCGAGACGACGGCGGGGAGTTTTTCCGGCCAGTAATGCACGAACAGATTGGCCTGGCCCATCATCGGGCCGACCCCGCCGACTTGCAGCATCAGCCATTGCAGCGCTTCGGACCGCGCCCGCGGGTCGGCGGGCAGCAATTGCCCGGTCTTTTCGGCCAGCCAGATCAGGATGGCGCCGGATTCCATGATGGCGTGGCCATCATCCAGCAAGGCCGGTACCTTGCCGTTGGGGTTCAGCTTCAGGAATTCGGCGCGTTTCTGCTCGCCGCCGGCCAGATCGAGCGTTCGCACGTCATAGGGGAGGCCAAGCTCTTCCAGCGCGATGGAGATCTTGTAACCATCGGGCGTGGGTGCGGTGAACAGGGTGAGGGTCATGGGTCCAGCGTCTCGCCATCCAACATGTGGCGGCGGTTCATCAGATCGGCCCAGCCGTAGGGGCATTCATCAGGGAAGGTCGCCAGCGGCAGCTTGGTTTGCGCATAGGCTTCTCGCCGGCCGCTGCGATAGGCATTTTGAACCGCATCGTCGCGACGGGATTTGAAGCTTGGATTCGCCTCAAGCAGGCGCCTCGCGCGATCCCGGTTGTTCGCAATCGTCAACTGCCAACTGCGCGAACGCCGCTCCGGCTGATGATCCCATTTCAGCATGTGCGCCAGGATCAGCCGCAGCGCGGATTCGAACTTGTCATATTGTTCATGCCCCACGTCTTCCAGTTCCTCGGCAATCAGCGCTGCATCGGCAAGGTGGAGCTGGCCGGAACGCAGCAGCATGGCCTGGTGGAAGGCCCAGCCGGCAAGATCCGCATCCTGCTCCGGCCCGCGCTGCACGGAGGTCGGGGCATCGTCCGCAAGGTCGTCTGGCGATTTCAGCTGCGTGGCCATGCGCGCATCCTACCCCCTCAACCGTTCGGGTGGAAGTGTTGCCAGATCGCCAGCGCCATCTGGCTGGAAATGCCGGGCGCCTTCTCCAGATCGGCCAGGGTGGCGCCCTTCACCGATCGGCTGGTGCCGAAATGCATCAGCAGCGCCTTCTTGCGGGCCGGGCCGATGCCGGGCACGTCATCCAGCAGACTTTGCGTGATGGCCTTGCTGCGTTTGGCGCGGTGGGCGCCGATGGCAAAGCGGTGGGCTTCGTCGCGCAGGCGTTGCAGGAAATACAGCACGGGCGCGTTGGGCGGCAGCGTCATCTCGCGCCCCGAGGGCAGATGGAAAATCTCGCGGCCGGCGTTGCGATCCGGGCCCTTGGCGACGCCGACGATGGCGACGTCGGCCACGCCCAGCTCCTCCAGTGCCGCCAGCACCGCCGACACCTGGCCCTTGCCGCCGTCGATCAGGCACAGATCGGGCCAATTGCCGGTCTCCCGGTCCGGGTCTTCACGGTCGAGCCGGGTGAAGCGGCGGGACAGCATGGCCTTCATCATGGCGAAATCGTCGCCGGGCGTGATCGCCTCGTCCTTCATGTTGAACTTGCGATACTCGCCCTTGCGGAAGCCTTCCGGCCCCGCGACGATCATCGCACCCAGCGCGCTCGTGCCCTGGATATGGCTGTTGTCATACACCTCGATGCGGGTCGGCGGTGCGTCGAGATCGAAAATCTCGGCCAGTTCGCGCAGCAATTTCGCCTGGGTGGTGGTTTCGGCGCGACGGCGCTGGATCGCCTCTTCGGCGTTGCGCTGCGCCTGTTCCACCAGGCGCTTGCCCGGTCCGCGCTGGGCATGGCGGATGGTCACCTTGCGCTCGGCTTTCACACTCAGCGCCTCGGCGAGCAGCGCGGCTTCGGGCAGGGCGCGATCGAGCAGCAGCTCACGCGGCGGCGGCAGATCCTCGTACAATTGCGCCAGGAAGCTTTGCAGCACTTCGGCTTCATCGACGCCATCGGTGTGGCTGGGGAAGAAACTGCGATGCCCCCAATTCTGGCCGCCGCGGATGAAGAAGATCTGCACGCACACCGCGCCGCCATCCACCGCCATGGCGATGACATCGGCGTCGCTGGTGTCATCGCTGGCGTGGATCGCCTGGCTGCCCTGGATGAAGGTCAGCGCCTTCAGCCGGTCACGAATGACGGCGGCGCGTTCATAATCCCTTGTTTCGGCGGCGCCCTGCATGGCGCTGGCCAGCTTCTTCTGCGCCTCCTGGGTGCGGCCCGACAGGAAGCCCTTCGCGTCGGAGACCAGCTCGGCATAGCTCTCGGCATCGATGCGCCCGGTGCAGGGGGCGGAGCAACGCTTGATCTGGTGCAGCAGGCAGGGGCGGGTGCGGTTGGCAAAGAAACTGTCCGTGCAGCTTCTGAGCAGGAACACTTTCTGCAGGGCATTCAGCGTGGCGTTGACCGCACCGGCGCTGGCGAACGGGCCATAATAGTTGCCCTTGGCCACCCGCGCGCCGCGATGTTTGGAAATGCGGGCAAATTCATGATCGTCGCGCAGCAGGATGAACGGGAAGCTTTTGTCGTCGCGCAGCAGCACATTGTAGGGCGGGCGGTAGCGCTTGATCAACTGGGCTTCCAGCAGCAACGCTTCGGATTCGCTGTTGGTGGTGACGATCTCCATGGACCGCGTTTGCGACACCATGCGCTGCAGGCGGCGGGGCAGGCGGGTGACCTGGGTGTAATTGGTCACGCGGTTCTTCAGCGCCCGCGCCTTGCCGACATAGAGCACTTCGCCGCCGCTATCGAGCATGCGGTAGACGCCCGGCTTGATCGGCAGCGTCTTCACCACGGCGCGGATGGTTTCCACCCCGCGATCGAGATCGGGCGTGTCCTTGCCGCGCACGGCATAGGTCGCGCTTTCCTCGGAAAAGCGGTCGGGGGGAAGTTCGCTCATGGTCTCGCCCGCCCTACACAAGCGACCTTGGCCCTGTCATTGCAAATCCATATGCGGGTGCTATCGCGCAGGGATGATCATCACCCGCATCTTTGCCCTGGGCTTGGCCCTGTTGCTCGCCGCCTGTGCCGGCAAGACCCCGGTCGCAGCGCCGGCAGCGGTCGCGATGGCGGCACCGGCGCATCCGGTGATCCTGATTTCCGTCGATGGCCTGCGCGCCGATTATCTGGGACGCGGGCTGACCCCCAACATCAGCGCGCTGGCGGCGCGCGGCGTCACCACGCCGGCGATGCGGCCGAGCTTTCCGTCGCTCACCTTCCCCAACCATTATACTTTGGTCACCGGGCTGCGGCCTGATCGCCACGGCATCGTCAACAACAATATGGATGATCCGCTGCTCGGCCGCTTCGCGCTGTCGATCAAGGAGGCCGTAGCCGACGCGCGCTGGTGGAATGAAGCCGAACCGATCTGGGTGACCGCCGAGCGCGCCGGCATCGCCACCGCCACCATGTTCTGGCCCGGCAGCGATGCCGCGATCAGGGGCGTGCGCCCGCGCAATTGGCTGCCCTTCGATGGCGCCAAGCCGGAAGGCGCGCGGGTCGATCAGGTGCTGGCCTGGCTGGACATCAAGCCGCAGGCCGGCTTTGCCACGCTGTATTTCGACACGGTCGATCATGAAGGCCATAGTTATGGCCCGGATTCGCGCGAGGTGAACACGGCGCTGGCCGAAGTCGACCGCCAGATCGGCCGGTTGCTGGCCGGGCTGCAGGCGCGCGGGATCGACGCCAATATCGTGCTGGTCGCCGATCATGGCATGGCGCAGGTGTCGGATGATCGCCGGGTGTTTCTGAATGCCCTGATCGATCCCGCCAAGCTGAAGCTGGTCGCCAATGGCGCCGTCGCCGCGATCAACCCGGTGGCGGGGCAAGAGGCCGAAGTGCGCGCTGCGCTGGTGAAGTCGCATCCGCACATGACCTGCTGGGACAAGGCGGCCATCCCCGCCGCGCTGCACTATGGCCATAATCCGCGCGTGCCGGCGATCATCTGCGCCGCTGAACCAGGCTGGATGATCTATGCCATCCCGCTGCGACCCGATCCCTCGCGCGGGCCGCTTGGCGGCATGCATGGCTATGATCCGGCAGATGCCAGCATGGCGGCGGCGTTCGTCGCGGCCGGGCCGGCCTTCCGCAGCGGCGTGGTGCTGCCGCCGTTCGACAATGTCGATGTGCACCCGCTGCTGCTGCGCCTGATGGGCCTGCCGCCGATGGCCACGGATGGCGATTCCCGCACCCTGGCCAAGGCCCTGCGCTGAAACGACCGTTGCGTTCGCGCCGCCAACGGCTTAGGCGGCGCGCGAAGATGAGTGCTCAACCGACCCAAACGGCAATCGTCACCGGCGGCGCCAGGCGTATCGGCGGCGCCATTACCCGCGCGCTGGCGGCCGATGGCTGGCATGTGCTGATCCATTGTCACAGCAGCCGCACCGACGCCGATGAAGTGGCGGCGGAGCTTGCCGCCTTGGGGCAGAGCGCCAGCGTCGTGGCCGCCGATCTGGCCGATCCGGCTGCGGCTGAGATCATCATGGCGGCGACCGTGGGCCTGCCGCCACCGCGCCTGCTGGTCAACAGCGCCAGCCGCTTCGTTTATGATCGCATCGAGGATTTCGCCGCGGATGATTTCGATCAGCACATGGCGGTCAATCTGCGCGCCCCGGCGCTGCTGACGCGGGCCTTTGCCGCGGCGTTGCCGGATGGCGGGGAACCCGCACTGGTGGTCAATCTGCTCGATGCGAAGCTGGCCAGCCTGAATCCGGATTATTTCACTTACACGCTGTCCAAGATCGGGTTCGAGGGCCTGACCGAGTTGACCGCGCGCAGCTATGCGCCGCGGTTGCGCTGTGTCGGCATCGCGCCGGCGGTGACCCTGGTCTCCGGGCCGCAGACGCGCGAGAATTTCGAAGCCGTGCATGGCATGAACCCCTTGCACCGCGGCGTGACGGTGGACGATATCGTTACCGCGCTGCGCTTTGTGATTGCCACCCCGGTCTTCAACGCGCAGACCATCGTTCTCGATGGCGGCCAGCGCCTGCTTGGCCTGCCCCGCGACGTTGCCCATATGCTGGAAATCTGATGCCCGAATTTGTGCCGCCCGCGACCTTCATCGAGCCATCGGCGCACGGCCTGGTGCCCAATCGCCTGGGCGCCCGCACGCGCAAGCTGTTCCTCGAAGGCTTCGATCTGCACGTCGATATCGGCTTCCACGATTTCGAAGTCGGTTCGCCGCAGATCCTGCGCGTCAGCATCGAAGTGTGGGTGGACGCTGATCATTTCCCGCGTTGTGACACGGTGGCCAAGGCCTGGGATTATGATTTCCTGCGTCAGGCGGTGCTGCGGCTGGTGGAAGGCCGTCGCTTCAACCTGCAGGAGACTGTAGCGCACGCGATCTACGACATGATCGCGGCGCGCGCCGGTGTGGTCGGTTTGAAGGTGAGCACCCGCAAGCCGGACGTGTACCCGGATTGCCAGGCGGTGGGCGTGGAATTGTCGAGTTTCTGAACGCCAAAGACCCTCTCCCGCTTGCGGGAGAGGCGAGACGCGCGCCAGCGCGCCGGGTGAGGGTGTACGCGCATCCGGTCGCAGAGGAGACACAATCACCCGCTCGCCCAAGTGCGCGGGTCGCCCTCCCCGCAAGCGGGAGAGGGGTTCTACTTCCTGAACTTGTTGTACCAGTTGATCACCGCCAGATTGGATTGCAGCCATTGCGATGGCCGGCCCATGCCGTGGTTGGCTTCGGGCAGGCGCACCATCATCGCGGGCACGCCGCGCACTTGCAGCGCCTGATAATAGGCTTCGGTCTGCGCGATGGGCGTGCGGAAATCGGCTTCACCGGTGATCAGCAGGGTTGGGGTCTTCACCTTGTCGATCAGGCTGAAGGTTGATCGCCGCCAATATAGATCGCGATTGTCCCACGGGTTGCCCACCACCCAGTTGCCCAGCGTCAATGCGCTGAGATCGCTGGTCAGCGCCTGGATCGACCAGTCCGTCACCGGGCGCAGTGCGGCGGCGGCGTTGAAGCGGTCGGTCTTGCCGATGGCGAAGGTGGTGAGCACGCCGCCGCCGCTGCCGCCGCCGATGAACTGGTTGCCGGCATCGGCCCAGGGGCGTTTCAGCACTTCGTCCATGCCGGCCATCAGATCATCATGATCGGGGCCGGGATATTCGCCGCCATATTCCGGCGTGATGCCATTGGCGAAGCGTTCGCCATAACCCGTTGAACCGCGTGGGTTGGACCACAGCACAACATAGCCGGCGGCGGCATAAAGCTGGTGGGTGATGGAGAAATAGGGGCCATAATCGCCGTTTGGCCCGCCGTGGATTTCCAGCGCGACGGGATATTTCTTCGTGGGATCGAAATTCGGCGGATATTGCAGCCAGCCTTCGATGGTCAGGCCATCCGGCGCCTTCCAGGTCAGCCGCTCCAGGGCGCCGATCTGCTTGTCGGCGCGCCAGCCGACGTTGAAATCGATCTTGCCGATCAACTTGCCGGCGCGCATCACGCCCAGCGCCGCCGGCCGGTCCGCCTCCACGGTGGTGAAGGCGTGGGTGTCGCCAGCCATATCCCAGTCGCCGCCGGAGGAGGGCAGGTACAGGCGGGTGCCGCCGATCTGCGGCACGATCAGCTTGGCCGCGCCGCCGGTGGCCGGGATGCTGGCCACGCGGTACAGCCCGACATCGCCATAGGAGACATGCAGGGCCTTGCCATCGCGCGACCATCTGAAATCATTCACCGGCCGGTCGAGCGCCGCAGTCAGATGCACCGGATCGCCGCCCGCCACGCGGCGCACATACAGGCCGGGCTGGGCATAGAATTTGGTGGTTTTCGGCTGCCCGATCCACGCCAGCCACTGGCCATCGGGGGACAGGCTGGGCTTGCCCTCGCCGCCGTCGATGCTGGTCAGCTGCTGGGGCGCGCCGCCGGCCGCCGCGATGCGATAGAGATCGGTTTCGCCGGCAATGCGATCATTGCCGGGGCGCACGGCGGCGGCATAGACCAAGGATTGGCCATCCGGTGCCCACTCGGCGCTGCCCTCGATCTGGTCGCTGTCGCCCTTGGTCAGCTGCGTCGGCGCACTGCCTGCTGCGCTGACCACGAACAGTTGGTCGGCGCCGGCCCGGATATAGCCGCCGTCGTTGGTGCGATACCGGAAATCGCTGATCACGCGCGGATCGGGTGCCCAGGTCGCGCCGGCCGGCTTGTCGGGCATGCCGGCGATCTTCGGCATCGGCGCTTCGACGCGCGCGGTGAAGGCGATGCGTGTGCCGTCCGGGCTCCATTGGGGCGCGCGCGGGGCGATGCTGCCGCTGGTGATCGGCTTGCCGACGCCTTCGGCCAGATCCATCACCCACAGTTGCGGCTTGCCCAGCCAGGCCGCGACATAGGCGATGTGCTTGCCATCCGGCGCCCAACTGACGCCGGAGGCGCTGGCCTGCGCCGGGATCAGCAATTGCCTTGTCAGGCCTGTCTTGCCAACGGTCGCCAGCCACCATTCGGCCGTGCGTCGGTCCGTCTGGATATCGAACTGCTGCCGCGTGAACAGCACATGGCTGCCATCGGGCGAGACGGCGACCGCGTCGGTCATGCTGATGCGGTAGAGATCGGCCGGTTCGACCGGGCTGGCCGCAAAGCTTGCGGTGCTGCCCAGCAAGGCGAGGGCGAAAATCGCGGTTTTCATGGCCGGTCCTGTTCTTTTCAAAAGGCTGTGTCGCAACGCTAGCAAGCGCACCATGGCCTGACCAGAGACGGGATCATTACAGTATGACCATCAGTTTTGACGCGTGGCGCAGCCGATCGCCCTATTACAACGAAACCCACGAAGCCGTGGCGATGAGCGTGCGGGGGTTCATGGCCGCCGAAGTGCTGCCCAATATCGACCAATGGGAGGCCGATGGCGAACTGCCGCGCGCATTGCACAAGAAGGCGGCGGCGGCGGGCATATTGGGCCTGAACTATCCGGAGGAATATGGCGGGCACAGCGAAGGCTTCGATGTGTTCCACGGCCTGGCGCAATCGGAGGAACTGGCCGCGGCCGGCGCTGGCGGGCTGGGCGCCAGCCTGATGACCCACGGCATCGGCCTGCCGCCGATATTGGCGCTGGGCAGCGAGGAGATGAAGAAGCGCATCGCGCCCGAAGTGCTGTCGGGCGACAAGATCATTTCGCTGGCCATCACCGAACCATCGGGCGGATCGGATGTGGCGCAGTTGAAAACCCGCGCCGAAAAAGTCGGCAACAAATATGTGGTGAACGGCCAGAAGATGTTCATCACCAGCGGCATGCGCGCCGATTACATGACCGTGGCGGTGCGCACCGGCGGGGCCGGGATGGGTGGCATTTCGCTGATGCTGATCGACACGGCAAGCCCCGGCGTGTCGCGCACCCGGCTCGACAAGATGGGCTGGCGCTGTTCCGATACGGCAGCGGTCTATTTCGACAATGTCGAGGTGCCGCCCGAAAACATGATCGGGCCGGAAAATGCCGGCTTTCCCGGCATCATGCGTAATTTCAACAGCGAGCGGCTGGGCATGGCGCATGGCTGCTGCGCAATGGCGCGGGTGGCGTTGAAAGAGGCAATGGACTGGTCGATGCAGCGCGAGACGTTCGGCAAGCGGCTGGCGGCGCACCAGTCGATCCGCATCAAGCTGGCCGATTGCGCTCGCCAGATCGCCACCACCCAGGCCTGGGTCGATCTGTGCGCCTATCAGCATATGCGCGGGATCGGTGTGCCGGCGGATTATGCCATGCTGAAGGTGCAGGCGACGCGCATGCTGGAACAGGTGGTGCGCGAAGCCGCGCAGGTGCTGGGCGGCGCCAGCTACATCACCGGCAGCAAGATCGAGCGCATCTACCGCGAGGTGCGGGTCAACGCGATCGGCGGCGGATCGGAGGAGATCATGCTCGATCTGGCCGGGCGGCAAATGGGGTTGGGGTGATCGATTGCTGAGTTGGGTGGTGTGACACGACCCAGCCCCAGCCCCTCCCCCTGGATCAAGTCCGGGGCAGGCATGAGCGGAAGGGGAGCAGAAGGGGCAGGCACGAGCGGCGCCCCTCCCGCTTGCGGGAGGGGCTGGGGGTGTGAATATCAGGGATTGCACCAGTCGCAATTGGCCGGCTCGGCCGCTGTCACGCCATCCGGGCGCGGGCGGCTTTGCTGGTGACGGCAGGCACTGCAACCGTCGATGATCGCCTGAACCCCCTGCGTGGCGGAACCGCATGATGAACAGGGCAAGCCGCGTTCGACATCGGTCTGGCCCCAGCCGGGGCAGGTGCAGGCCGGGCACAGGCAGGCCAGTTGCGTGGCCAGCCGGGCGGCGAGCGCGCGGATCGCGGCCATGCGGGTGGGGTTCAGGTGGGCGCGCATGTCGGTTTCGAGCCTGGTGCCGGGCTCGGCGAACCGCGACAGGGTCGCCCTGTCCGCCACGCCAGTGGTCATTGCGTTGCCATCCGTGCCTTTCACCACCAGCGCATGGGCGGGGAAACCGGCCCGGGCCAGAAACGGCTCGAGGTCTTCGCCATGCTGCACGTCGTGGTGCGCGAAATTGGTGCGGCGCGAGACCGCGGAAAGCGTGAGTTCGAGGCCACGTCCCGCATCGACAAAGCCAAGCGTTTCCACGCCGGCCGCCCCGAATGGCAGCCACGGGTGCGGGCCGAAACTGCCTTCACTGGCGATGCCGAGCGGCAGCCCGGATGCGGCCATGCCGGCGCGCGCCTTGGCCAGCGCCGTTGCGGCCGCGGTGCCGGTACGCGGGGTGCTGCCGGTGAAGGTGCCGAAGCTGTCGGTGTCGATGGCGACGGGTTCGACGATCAACCCCAGCCGGCGTTGCAGTGGCGGAGCCAGGGCGCGCGCCTTGCCGTGCAGTGTGGCCAGCGCCGCGCGCTGCCCGCGATAGGGATGATCAGCCAACAAACCGCCACGCCAGCGTTTCGCCGGCATGGAACGGCACGATCTCGCTGCCGGCGGCGGGCAGGCGGGCCGGCACCGGGGTCGGCGCGCGTTCCAGCGTGATGAAATCGTCGTTCAGTGGCAGGCGATAGAAGGCCGGGCCAAATTCACTGGCAAAGCCTTCCAGCCGCTCCAATGCGCCGTCTTCTTCAAAGATCTTTGCATAGGCTTCGATGGCGAAGGGCGCGTTGTAGATACCGGCGCAGCCGCAATCGCTTTCCTTGGTCTCGATCGCATGCGGGGCGCTGTCGGTGCCGAGGAAAAACTTCGGATTGCCGCTGGTCGCCGCGCTGCGCAGCGCCAGCCGGTGCACTTCGCGCTTGGCGACCGGCAGGCAATAGAAGTGCGGGCGCATGCCGCCTTCGAACATGGCGTTGCGGCTGAAGGCCAGGTGATGCGGTGTGATGGTGGCGGCGATGTTGGGGCCGGCATCGCGCACGAAATCCACCGCATTTTTCGTGGTGATATGTTCGAACACGATCCGCAGCGCCGGGAAATCGCGCACCACGCCAGACAATATGCGATCGATGAACACCGCCTCGCGGTCGAAGATGTCCACCGTGTGATCGGTGACTTCGCCGTGGATCAGCAAGGGCATGCCGATGCGTTGCATGGCGTCCAGCGCGGCATGGATATGGCGCACATCGGTCACGCCGTGCGCGCTGTTGGTGGTGGCATGCGCCGGATATAATTTCGCAGCGGTGAACACGCCGCTTTCGTGGCCGCGCACCAGCTCGTCCGGATCGATGCCATCGACCAGATAGCAGGTCATCAGCGGTTCGAAGTTCAACCCCGGCGACACGGCGGCGCGAATGCGATCGCGATAGGCCGCCGCCGCGGCCACCGTGGTCACCGGCGGCTTCAGATTGGGCATGACGATGGCGCGGGCAAATTGCCGGGCCGTGGCGTCGGCCACTGCCGCCAGCATGGCGCCGTCGCGCAAATGGACATGCCAATCATCGGGGCGGCGCAGGCGCAGAGTCGTGTTCATGACGGGTTGGATACAGGGCTGACGCGCTGCCGCAAAGCCCGACCGCAATTTCCTTTGATGTTACCCTTGTTATGGCCATATGAATCGGCCTCGTTTTGCGTCACTATCCGCGCAATGTGTCCGTATCTTCACGATCTGTCGGCACCGCCGCGACCTTTGCCCGGTGCCAGCGACGCGATGCAGCGCACCATCCTGGCGACGGTTCCGGATGCCATGATCGTCATCGACGAAGCCGGCACCATCCTGTTGTTCAGCGATGCGGCCTGCCGGATGTTCGGTTATGGAACGGGCGAGGCCATCGGCCAGAATGTGCGCGGCCTGATGCCCAATCCCGATCGGGATCGCCACGACGATTATATGCGCCATTACATGGCAACCGGCGAAGCCCATGTGATCGGCATCGGCCGGGTGACCAACGCGCGGCGCCGCGATGGCAGCATCTTCCCGATCGAACTGGCCGTCGGCGAAGTGTTGGGCGATTCGGGCCGGCTGTTCACCGGTTTCATCCGCGATCTCACCGAAATGCGGCGTGCCGAACGGCGGCTGGCCGATCTGCAGGCCGAACTGTCGCAAATCAGCCGGGTGTCGGCGATGGACAGCCTGGCCAATGCGCTCGCCCATGAACTCAACCAGCCGCTCACCGCCATTGCCAGCTACGCCGAAGGCGCGCGCACCCTGCTTGGCGAACATGGCATCCCATCGGAAGCCAATATCGCCATGGTGCGCGAGGCCTTGTCCGATGCCAGCGATCAGGCGCTGCGCGCCGGGCAGATCGTGCGCCGGCTGCGCGAATTCATCAGCCGCGGCGAAAACGAACGCCAGGTGGAGCGCCTGCGCAGCCTGGTGACCGAGGCGGCCGCGCTGGCGCTGACCGGCACCGGCCCCAATGGCATCGAATTGGAAATCCACCTCGATCCGGCTGTGGAAAACGTGTTGGTCGATCGCATCCAGATCCAGCAGGTGCTGCTCAACCTGATCCGCAATGCCGTCGAAGCCATGCAGGATCGCCCGCGTCAGCAACTGGAAATCTGCAGCCGTCCCGACGGGCGCGGCCTGGTGGTGGTGACGGTCTCTGACAGCGGGCCTGGCCTGGCTGCCGATGTGGCGGCCGTGCTGTTCCAGCCGTTCAACAGCTCGAAGGAGAAGGGCATGGGGCTGGGCCTGTCGATCTGCCGAACCATCGTGGAGGCGCATGGCGGGCGGATTTGGGCTGAATCGTCGGCGTTTGGCGGCACCGCCTTCCATTTCAGCCTCGAAATCGGCGAGGACGCGCTGGATGACTGAAATCGAGGCCGTGCAGCGCGTCTATCTGGTCGACGATGAAGCCGTGGTGCGGCGCTCGGTCGGCTTCATGCTGAAAACCGCCGGTCACGAGGTGGAGGCGTTTGAATCGGGCGAAGCCTTCCTCCGGCAGGCGGCGGGGCTGGCGCCCGGCTGTGTCCTGCTCGATGTGCGGTTGGCCAGCATGGATGGTCTGGCGGTGCAGCAAGCGATGCAGGCGCGCGGCATCATGCTGCCGGTGATCATCATCACCGGGCACGGCGATGTCGGCCTGGCGGTGCGCGCCATGAAGGCCGGCGCCGTGGATTTTCTGGAAAAGCCGTTTGAAAAGGCGGCATTGCTGGCCGCAATCGAACAGGCAAAGCTGCGCAGCCAGGGCCGCGCGGCACTTGACCAGATGGCCGAACAGGCCCGCGCGCGGTTGAACCGGTTGACCGCGCGGGAACGCGAGGTGCTTGGCGGGCTGGTGGAGGGCCATGCCAACAAGGTGATCGCCCAGGGTCTGGGCATCAGCCCACGCACCGTGGAAATCCACCGCGCGCATCTGATGTCGAAACTGGCGGTGAATTCGCTGTCGGATGCGTTGAAGATCGCCTTTACCGCCCGCATGGCGGATCTGGGCGCCGACGGGGGCGGGACGGCACGATCAAAGCCCGCGTGACGCGCCGGGGCGTTTCTGGCGGATGCAGCCGGCGTGGCAGGCACTGTCGCCGTCGGATCGCTGGCCAGGGATTGGGGCCAGGGGGACGTTGCTGCCACTGCACAAGGTGATCATCCGGGCGTTGGCGCGCGCCGGCAGGCTGAAGCTGGCCAGCGCCAGGGCGATCAGGGCCGGCAGATGGGCCAGCGGTTCGCCGCGCAGCCGATCAATCGACATCGGGGGCCTCCGGCGTGCGGCTGTCGCCAGCATCATCGATGAAGATGCGCAGCGCGGCCCCATCCAGATCATCGAACTGACCGCGCCCCACCGCCCAGAAAAACGCGAACAGGCCGAGCAACCCCAACCCAAGCGCCACCGGGATCAGCACCAATATGCCGTTCATCGGGCTGCTCCCTTCAGCCGCAGGGCATTGGCCACCACGATGATCGACGATCCCGACATGGCGAGCGCCGCGATCAACGGGGTGACCAGTCCGGCCATGGCCAGTGGCACGGCGATGATGTTGTAACCGATGGCCAGCGCGAAATTCTGCCGCACCACGGCTTGCGTGGCGCGCGCGGCGCGAATGGCGATGGCGACCGGCGCAAGGCTGCTGCCCAGAAACACGGCGTCGGCCGCCATCTGGCTGGCATCGGCGGCCGACGCCGGCGCCATCGAGACATGCCCGGCGGCCAGCGCCGGGCCATCGTTGAGACCATCGCCCACCATCAGCACGCGGGCACCGGCGCCTGTCAGGGCGTTGATGCGCGCCAGCTTTGTTGCAGGATCGAGGCCAGCTTCGCCGGGGATGCCGAGTTCGGCCGCCACCATGGCCACCGTCGCGGCGGCATCGCCCGACAGGATCCGCGATCCGAGGCCCAGGTGCTGAAGTTCCCTTATGGTCTGCGCCGCCTGTGGCCGCAGCGGATCGATGAAGCGGATGATCTGTTCCGGCGCGTTGCCGATCAGCAGCGCGGTCGCCATCATGCCGCCGGTTTCGATCGTCGGCCGGCCAAGCCGCACCACCTGGCCGCGCCACTGCCCGCGCAGGCCTTCACCGGGGGTTTCGCTGATCAACGTCACTTGACGGGGCCGGGTGCCGGCGGCTGCAAGCGCCGTGCGCAGGGCTTCGGACAGCGGGTGGCGGCTGCACCGGGCCAGTGCCAGCGCGACCCCGGCGGCGTCGGGATCGAGGCGCGGCAGGTCGATCGGTTCGGGATGGCCCAGCGTCAGCGTGCCGGTCTTGTCGAACACGCACGCGTTGGCTTCGGCCAGGCGTTCGAGCGCGCTGCCATCCTTCACCAGCACGCCGGCGCGCATCAGGGCGCCGCTGGCGACGATCTGTGCCGCGGGCACGGCCAGGCCCAGCGCACACGGGCAGGTGATGATCAGCACGGCCACCGCGATCAGCAGGCTTTGGTGCCAGCCAGCGCCGGCCAGCATCCAGCCGATGAACGACAGCAGCGCCAGCGCGTGGACGGCCGGCGCATAGAAGCGGGCGGCGCGATCGGCGATGCGCACATAGCGCGATCGCCCTTGCGCAGCATCGCGCATCAGCCGGGCAATGTCGGCTATGCTGGTATCGGCGCCGGCGGCGGTCACGGTCACCTGCACGGCGTCGCCGCAGTTCAGCGTGCCGGCCAGCACGCGGCCGCCGGGGCCGATGGCGACCGGCATGGCTTCACCGGTGATCAGCGACTGGTCGAAATGGCTGCGGCCATCAAGGATGAGGCCGTCCGCCGCCAGCCGCTCGCCGCTGGCCACCAGCAGCGTCATGCCGGGCTGCAACGCATCCGCCCTGTGCCAGTGGCTGCCGCCATCGTCGGCCAGCACCAGCGCGCCCGGTGCCATATGCTTCAACAGCGCCGACACGCCGTCGCGCGCCCGATCGCGCATCACCGCATCCAGCCAGCGGCCGGCCAGCAGGAAGAACAACAACATCACGGCACTGTCGAAATAGGCGTGCGCGCCGTGGGTGGCGCTTTCATACAATGACAGCGCGGTGGCCAGGCTGACTCCGATGGAGATCGGCACATCCATGTTGCTGTGGCCGGCCTGCAGTGCGCGCCACGCCGATCGGTAGAAGGGCTGGCCGGCATAGGCAATGGTGGGCAGGGCAATCAGCGCCGACAGCAAATGGAACAGGTCGCGCGTCACGCCGCCGGCGCCGGACCACACCGATACCGACAGCAGCATGATGTTCATCGCGGCAAAGCCCGCCACCGCCAGCGCCTTGACCAGGCCGCGCGCTTCGCTGTCGGGGGCGCCCAGCGCATCCTGGATCGGGTTGGCCTCAAAGCCCAGCCCGGCAAAGGCCTGCACCAGATCGGGCATGGCCAGCGCCGGATCATGGCTGACCAGCACCTGCCTGGCGGTGAAGTTGACCCGCGCGGCGGCGACCCCGGCCATGGCGGGCAGGCCGGTTTCCAGCTTGGCGATGCAGCCGGCACAGCGCATGCCGGGCACGGCAAAACGGCTGGTGACCAGCGCGGTTTCAGCGCAGAGCAAGCCGGTCGGGCGGTTCATGCCAGCCTCTCCATCAGCCGCTTGGTGTCGCGGCCCCGGCTTATGTCCAGCCGCACCTGCCAGCGCCCGGCGGGCAGGGCTGTGGTGGCGCGCAGGCCGCCGCGGCCATCGCTGCGGAAGCGGAGCGGCACGTCGGCGGCGCGGCCCAGTGGATGCAGGGCAGTGCCGGCGGCGGTGAAGCCGGCACCGGGGACGCCGATCCGCACATGGCGCTGCGCATCAAGGCGGATCGGCGTCGCCCAGCCCAGCCGATCCTGCCCGCGCGCCTGCGCCAGCCAGCCATTGAAGTTCTGGCTGGCGACATAGCTGTTGTCCACGACGGTGCCGCCAAACGTGCCGCTGGCCAGCCGCGCCATGGTGAGGTTCACCGCCACCACCACGCCGAAGAAGCCGACGATGATGACGGCGAAGCTGCGTCCGGTAAGCGCCTTGCGGGTGGCCATGATCGCGCGTCCTTATTGACGGATGAATTTCACATCGCGGGCTGCAGCGCGGGCGTCACGGCTGCCGGCCACCGCATCCAGCGGCGTGGCGGTCAGCGTGAACGGCGTTTCGCCGGCCGGGCCGCCGGGCGCGATCACATAGAGATGCAGCACGTTGGTGGCATCGGGCGCCAGTTGCAGGGTGATGCTGCGGGCGGCATCGCGGCGGTCCATGGCATCGCTCCACAGCCGGCCGCCGGGCAGGCCGGCCATGGCAAGCGTCACCCGGCGCGGACGATGTTCCATGTTGCGCAGCTTCAGCGTCCAGCCGTTGCGCACTTCGCCGTCCGACATGGTCACCACCATGGGATTGCGATCCTGCGCACTGTCGATTGCCAAGCGGGCACGTTCGCCCAGCGTGAACAGCATGAACAGGCCGATGCTGCTCCAGATCGCGAAATAGATCAGGGTGCGCGGGCGCAGCAGGGTTTTCAACACCGGCACCGGTCTGGCACCGGCGCGTTCATTGGCCTGATCATCGAGGTTCAGGAAATCGATGAGGCCACGCGGGCGGTTGAGCCTGCCCATCACCTCGTCGCAGGCATCGACACACAGGCCGCAGTTGATGCAGCCCAATTGTGGCCCCTTGCGGATATCGACGCCCGTGGGGCAGACGGCGACGCAGGCATTGCAATCGATGCAATCACCTTGCCTGCCGCCGGCGCTTGCCGCCTTTTTCACGCCCTGCGTGCGCGGTTCGCCGCGCCAGTCGCGGTAGGTGACGATCAGCGATTTTTCATCGAGCATGGCCGTCTGGATGCGCGGCCATGGGCACATGTAGATGCACACTTGTTCGCGCATGAAGCCGCCGAGCGTGAAGGTGGTGAGGGTGAGCACACCCACGGTGGCATAGGCGACGAACGGCGCATCGCCCGCGGCGAACTGGCTGGCCAGCGTGGGCGCATCGGCGAAATAGAAGATCCACGCCCCGCCGGTGGCCACGGCGATGAGCAACCAGATGCTCCATTTGCCGAGGCGGCGGCCGAGCTTTGCCGCGCTCCACGGCGCATTGTTCAGCCGGAGCTGCGCGTTGCGGTCGCCATCGATCCAGCGTTCGACATGTTGATAAAGATCGGTCCACACCGTCTGCGGGCAGGCAAAACCGCACCAGGCGCGGCCCACCGCAGAGGTGACCAGGAACAGCCCGATGCCCGCCATGATCAGCAGGCCGGCGACGTAATGGAATTCCTGTGGCCAGATTTCGATATCGAACATGTAGAAGCGGCGGTTGGCCAGATCGACCAGCACCGCCTGATCCGGCGCATATTGGCCGCGATCCCACCTGATCCATGGCGTGATGTAATAGACCGCCAGGCAGACCAGCATCACCAGCCATTTCAGCCGGCGAAAGCGGCCGTCCACCACGCGCGGGAACACCGGTTCGCGTTTGGCGTACAGGCCACTGCCCGGGTTGATGAAATCAAGTGCCGACATCAGGCTCGCTTGCAGGCGCTGCTGCCGGGCTGGCTTCGCCGCCACCCAGCGAATGGACATAGGCCGCCAGCATCTTGATGGTCACCGCATCCAGCCGCGTTTCCCAATGGGGCATCACGCCATAACGGGCCTTGGCGATGGTGGTGGTGAGCGTGGCGCGTGTCCCGCCATAGAGCCAGATCGAATCGGTGAGATTGGGCGCGCCCAGCGCGCGGTTGCCCTTGCCGGCATCGCCATGGCAACTGGCGCAATTCTCGGCGAACAACGCGGCACCGGCCTTGGCCGCGCGGCTGGGGTGATCCTGCCCGGATATCACCCGAACATGGCTGACAAGCTGGCGGATCTGACCCTTGCCCAGGATTTCGGCAAAGGCCGGCATCTGGCTGAAGCGGGTTTCATCTTCGCCGGGGCTGCGGATGCCGTGGATCAGCGTGGTCCGGATCGCCGCGATGTCGCCGCCCCACAACCAGTCATCGTCATTCAGATTGGGGTAGCCCCTTGATCCGGCGGCACCGGCGCCATGGCACTGCACGCAATTGACCTTGAACGCCGCGCGCCCGCCTTCGATGGCGATGCGCATCAATTGCGGATTGTCGGCCAGCGCTTCGATCGGGGTGGCGGCAATGGCCTTGAGTTTGGGCGCGCGCGCGGCGGTTTCGGCCGTCAGCATCGCCGCCAGATCGCCGCGGCTGGTCCAGCCCGCCGTGCCCGCCATGTCGGGGATCGCCGGATAGACCACGACATAGCCGGCGGCAAACACCACGCAGGCGGCAAAGATATACACCCACCAGCGCGGCAGCGGTGTATCCAGTTCCTCGATGCCATCCCATTCATGGCCAACCAGGCTGGTGCCGGTGGCATCATCGACGCGTTTGGGTCCTGCAGGGTGATCAGTCATCGCTGTCGCTCCGGAAGATGCTGGCTGCGGCGTCATCGAGGTGGCGGCGCGCGCCGGGGCGGAAGGTCCAGCCGACAAGGCAAAGGAACAGCGCGGTCATGGCCAGCAGGCCCCAACTGTCGGCGAAATGGCGCATAGTGTCATAGGCGCTCATTTCGGCTGCTCCTGCGCCTCCGCCGCCTTGAAATCGACCAGCGTGCCCAGCATCTGCAGATAGGCGATCAGCGCATCCATTTCGGTCACCACCGCCGGATTGCCATCATAATCGCGCGCCTGGGATTTCGGGAACCGCTGCTGCAGATCGCTGGCATCGGCATCGGCGGTGGCTTGCAGCACCAGATCATCATTGGCCTTGGCAATGTCGGCATCGGTATAGGGCACGCCCACCCTGCGCAGCGTCGCCAGATGCTTGCGCATGTCGCCGGCCTTCAGCGGCTTTTCCGCCAGAAAGGCATAGGGTGGCATGATCGATTCCGGCACGACGCTGCGTGGGTTGTTCAAATGATCGCGGTGCCATTCATCGGAGTAACGGCCGCCAACGCGGGCCAGATCCGGCCCGGTGCGTTTCGATCCCCACAGGAACGGGTGATCATACATGCTTTCGGCGGCCAGGCTGTAATGGCCATAGCGTTCCACCTCGTCCTTGAACGGGCGCACCATCTGGCTGTGGCAGAGATAACAGCCTTCGCGCATGTAGATGTTGCGCCCGGCCAGTTCGAGCGGGGTGTAGGGGCGCATGCCGTCCACCTTCTCCACGGTGGAATCCACCCAGAACAGCGGCGCGATCTCCACGATGCCGCCGATGGCGACGGCGACCAGCGCCAGCACGCCGAGCAGCGTGACGTTGCGTTCGATGGTGCGATGCGAAAATCCCGCGCGGGGGGCCTGGTCAGCCATTGGTCTTGCTCCGGTTGGGCGGGATCATTCGGCGGGTTGCAGGGCAGGGCGACGAACCGGCAGCGGCCGATCGGCGGCGGCGTTGCAGGGCGTTTCCGTCATCGGCTTTTCCACCCGCAGCCGCCCGGCGATGGTCATCGCGATGTTGAAGGCGAAGATCAGCGCGCCGGTGAGGTAGAGGCCGCCGCCAAAGGCCCGCAGGATATACATGGGGTGGATGGCCGCGATGGTTTCGGCAAAGCTGTTCACCAGATAACCATCGGCGCCATATTCGCGCCACATCAGCCCCTGGGTGATGCCGGCCACCCACATCGATGCGGTGTAGAAAACGATGCCGCTGGTCGCGAGCCAGAAATGCCAGTTGATCAGGCGCAGGCTGTACAGGCGCTGACGTTTCCACAGGCGCGGCGCCATGTAATACAGGCAGGCAAAGGTAATCATGCCGTTCCAGCCGAGCGCGCCCGAATGCACATGGCCGATTGTCCAGTCCGTATAGTGTGACAGGCTGTTCACCGACTTGATCGACATCATCGGGCCTTCGAAGGTGCTCATCCCGTAGAAGGCCAGCGCCAGCACCATCATGCGGATGATCGGATCGGTGCGGATCTTGTCCCACGCACCGTTCAGCGTCATCAGGCCGTTGATCATGCCGCCCCACGACGGCATCCACAGCATGATCGAAAACACCATGCCCAGGGTCTGCGCCCAATCCGGCAGCGCCGTGTAGTGCAGATGGTGCGGGCCCGCCCAGATGTAGAGGAAGATCAACGACCAGAAGTGGATGATCGACAGGCGATAGCTGTACACCGGCCGCTCGGCCTGTTTCGGCACGAAATAATACATCATGGCCAGGAAGCCGGCGGTGAGGAAGAAGCCCACGGCGTTGTGGCCGTACCACCACTGCGTCAGCGCATCCTGCACCCCGGCGAAGGCGGAATAGCTTTTCGAGCCTGTCAGGCTGACCGGAACCGACAGGTTGTTGACCAGGTGCAGCATCGCAACGGTGATGATGAACGCCAGATAGAACCAGTTGGCGACATAGATGTGCGGTTCATTGCGGCGCAGGATGGTGCCGCCGAACACCAGCAGATACGACACCCAGACGATGGTCAGCCAGAGATCGACATACCATTCCGGTTCGGCATACTCCTTTGATTCGGTGACGCCCATCACATAGCCGGTGGCGGCCAGCACGATGAACAATTGATACCCCCAGAATACGAAGCGGGCGAGGCTGGGGAAGGCCAGGCGCGCCCGACAGGTGCGCTGCACCACATAAAAGCTGGTCGCGATCAACGCGTTGCCGCCAAAGGCAAAGATCACCGCCGAGGTGTGCAGAGGTCGCAGCCGGCCGAAGGTCGTGTATTCCGTGCCCAGGTTGAACAGCGGCCAGGCCAGTTCCAACGCGATATACAGCCCGGCAAGCAGGCCAACGACGCCCCAGAAGGTGGTGGCAATGACGCCCCAGCGGATCGGTGCATCATCATAAACGCTGTCATCGGTGCGCAGACGTTCGGTGACATCGGCGCTGGCCAGCACGGCAATCGCCGCGATCAACGCCGCCAGTGCCACGATCCCCATATGGACCGCGAAGGCGCTATCGTCCGCTGCGGCCAGCCCGATCAGCGCGATCACCATTGCAGCGAAGAGGCTGCCTGTCTTCACCAGCGTTGCCGGCATCCGGACGTTCCCTCCAAGCCTTGGGCGAGCGGCCAGTGTGGGGCCGGGGCCGGCATCACGGGAATACGGGGTTGCCCTGGTACGTAATGATCCTGATGTCGGCGTGCAGCGCCGATCCAAGGTTGCGCCACAACAATCTGGCGGTTAGGGCAGCGGTCGCACAAGGAAAGACGCATGAACCGCCTGTCAGCCGCCATCAACCGCATCCAGCCATCGCCCACCATCGCGGTGACCAACAAGGCCGCCGATCTGAAGCGGCAGGGGCGCGACATCATCGGCCTGGGCGCCGGTGAGCCGGATTTCGACACGCCGGATTTCGTGAAGGAAGCCGCGATTGCCGCCATCCGCGCCGGGCAGACCAAATATACCGGGGTGGACGGCACGCCCGAATGCAAGGCCGCAGTGCAGGCCAAGTTCAAGCGCGACAATGGTCTGGATTACGGTCTGGATCAGATCAGCATCAATTCGGGCGGCAAGCACAGCATCTTCAATGCGCTGCTGGCGACACTTGATCCCGGCGATGAAGTGATCATTCCGGCGCCCTATTGGGTGAGCTACCCGGATATCGTGCTGCTCGCCGGTGCGACCCCGGTGGTGATCAATTGCGGAGTCGATCAGGGCTTCAAGCTGACCCCGGCGCAACTTGCAGCCGCGATCACGCCGCGCACGCGCTGGTTCATCTTCAATTCGCCGAGCAATCCCACCGGCGCCGCCTATACCCGCGCCGAAATCAAGGCGCTGGCCGCTGTGCTGATGCAGCATCCCCAGGTGCTGGTGCTGGCCGACGACATGTACGAGCATATCGTTTACGACGATTTCGATTTCGGCAGCATCGCCGAGGTCGAGCCGGGCCTGTATGACCGCACGCTGACGGTGAACGGCGCCTCCAAGGCCTATGCGATGACCGGCTGGCGCATCGGCTTTGCTGGCGGCCCGGCGTGGATCATCAAGGCGATGGCCAAGCTGCAATCACAGAGCACATCCAATCCCTGCTCGATCTCCATGGCGGCCACCGTTGCCGCGCTGAACGGCGATCAGAGCTTCCTGGTCGAGCGCAACGCCGCTTTCCAGCGCCGCCGCGATCTGGTGGTGAGCATGCTGAACCAGACGCCCGGCCTGATCTGCCCGCGCCCGGAAGGCGCGTTCTATGTCTATCCCGATTGCAGCGGCCTCATCGGCAAGACGACGCCGGCCGGCGCTGTGCTGACCAATGACGAGGCCGTGGCGGCCTATCTGCTGGAAACCGAAGGCGTCGCGGTGGTGCACGGCGCGGCGTTCGGCGGCTCACCCGCGTTCCGCATCAGCTATGCAACGTCGGATGCGATGCTGGAAGACGCCTGCAACCGCATCCAGCGGGCGGTGAACAACCTCAGCTGAGGCGCTGCGCCCACAGCGGCGCCAACGGGCCGCCGGCAAAGCCGGCGCGGTCGATGGTGTAGATGACGTGGGTGACCGGCCCGGTGGACAAATTGGCCACCAGGGTGCGCGCCGTGAGGGCAGCGCCGATGCGCTCGATGGCGGTGCGCGACCTTATATTGGTCTCGCCGATCATGAACATCACCCGGTCCATCGCGGCCAGCGCGTGGCCGACCATCAGGGCCTTCATGGCGTGATTGGTGCGGCCGCCCCACTGGCTGCGCGCCAGAAACGTCCAGCCGATCTCGATCTCGCCGGGTTCGCCGCGGCCGAAATCAAAGCGGGAGGAACCGATCACCACGCCCGTGGCCGGGCTCTCGGCCACCAGCATGCCGCCGCTGGCCAGGCCGTCGTCGAAAAATGCGCGGAACACCGGTAACTGCCAGCGGTCGCTGGCCGGATGGCCGGCCCAGATGGCGGGATCGCGCGCGGCGGCGTGCAGCGCCGGCCAATCATCCGGCGTGGCGGGGCGCAACTGCACCAGCGGGTGGGCCAGAACAGGCTGACGATCGAGCATCATGGCGCAATTGTCCCGATGGCGTGGATGGCCAGGCCGATGATTCCGCCGATCAGCGTGCCGTTGATGCGGATGAACTGCAGGTCACGGCCCACCGCCTGTTCCACCTTGTCGGTGATGGTGGCGGCATCCCAGCCGCGCACCGTTTCGGATACCAGGGTCACGATATTGTCCCCATGGGTTTTGGCCAGGCCCGCCACTGCGCGGCGCAGGGCGCTGTTCAGCCCGGCCTTCAGCACCGGATCGGCTTCGATGCGGTTGCCAACCGCCGCCAGCGCGCCGCCCAATTTGTTGCCGCCGGGATGATTCAGGCTGGCCGACAGCGCCGCGCGCGCCGTGCCCCACAGGCCCTTGACCCAGCCGGCCATCGTCGGATTGGCGAGCAGGTCGGCCTTGAAGCCTTCGACGCGGGCCTGGGATTCCGGAAAATGCCGCAGATCGAACGCCCAGGTTTTCAGCGATTCGGCGAGGCGCAGTCGCACCGGATGATGTTGATCCTGGCGCATTTCCACCAGCAGGCGCTGCACGGCGCCGATCATGCTGTTCGACATGCTTTCGTCGGCACCGGCCAGCCGCAGCAGCCAATTGGTGCGCTCGGTCACCATCGAACGGATCACCGGCTCTTCATCGCTCAGCGTGGCGAGGCCCCAATCGATGGCGGCATCGATCAACGGTTCATGGCGGCCACGGCTGACCATAATGTCCACCGCATCGGCGACCATCGGCGACAATTGCATGCTGCCCAGCCGATCGCGCACGACATCTTCCACCAGCCGGCCGATGGCGGGATCATCCAGCCCATCGAGCAGTTGCGCCACCAATGGTCCGATGCCGCGCCGGCGATGTGAGGACGCGGCTGGCGGCGCGGCCAGCCAGCGCGCCAGCACGCCGGCCAGATCGGCATCGTCCAGACGGCGGGCAATCACCTGCGTCTTGAGGAAATTGTCTTTCAGGAACAGCGCCAGCGTGTCGCCTAGCCGATCCTTCTGCTGCGGAATGATGGCGGTGTGCGGGATCGGCAAGCCCAGCGGATGGCGGAACAGCGCGGTGACCGCAAACCAGTCCGCCAGCCCGCCGACCATCGCCGCCTCGGCAAACGCGCGCAGCCAGGGCAGGGCCGGGTGTGTGCCAGTCCAGGCCAGCGTGGCAGCAAACAGAGCAGCCATCACCCCAAGCAGCAGCGTGGCGAGCAGCCGCATGCGGTGGAACGGCGTTTCCGGCAACAGATGTTTCAGAGCAGATTCACTCCGCAGGGGTTGGCCGCGGCAGCTTAGCAGCCCCTTCGTTGTTGGTGAACCAGCGCTTCATGCGCGGTGCCAGCCAGTTTTCCACCGAGACCGCGATGGAGAAGCCGGCGGGCACGATCACCAGCGTGAGTGCCGTCGACAGGATCAGGCCGCCGATCACCACAATGCCCATCGGCGCCCGGAACGAGCCATCGCCGCCCAGCGAGAGGGCCACCGGCAACATGCCCATCACCATGGCGATCGTGGTCATCACGATCGGCTGCACGCGCTTGTGACCGGCTTCCAATATGGCTTCGCGCTTGGGCACGCCCTTTTCCATTTCCTCGATCGCCATGTCGACCAGCAGGATCGAGTTCTTGGCGACGATGCCGAGCAGCATCAGCATGCCGATCAGCACCGGCATGGAGATGACATTGCCGGTTGCAACAATGGCAATCAGCCCGCCCAGCGGCGCCAGCAACAGCGACAGCATGTTGACGAACGGCGGCAGCACCCGCTTGTAGAGCAGCACCAGCACGGCGAACACCATGACGACGCCGGCGATCACCGCCAGGATGAAGTTGGCGACCAGTTCGCCCATCCATTTCTGCATGCCCAACTGCACCTTCTCGACGCCGGGCGGCAGATTCTTCAGGCTGGGCAGTTCATCGACCTTGGCCTGCGCCTGGCCAGACACCAGGCCGGGGGCGAGATCGGCGCCGATGGCCACGCGGCGCTGCTGGTTGTAGCGGCGCAGTTCGGTGGGCCCGGCGCCAAAGCTGATTGCGGCGACCACGCTCAACGGCACGGTGCCGCCGCGGGTGGTTGGCACCGGCAGATTTTCGATGGTCGACAGGCTGCGCCGTGCATTTTCATTCAGCGCCACGCGGATCGGGATCTGCCGATCGGCCAGGCTGAACTTGGCGACATTCTGATCGATATCCCCCAGCGTCGCGATGCGGATGGTTTCCGACAGCGCAGCGGTGGTCACGCCCAGTTCGGCGGCCAGATCAAGCCGCGGCTTGATGGTGATTTCCGGCCGGGTCAGATCGCCTTCGACGCGCGACTGGCGGATTTCCTTGAGCCCACGCATTTCGTTCACCACCTTGCGGGCCGTGGTTTCCAGCAGGATCGGATCGGTGCCGGTCAGCGTGATCGAAATGTCGCGGCCCTGTTGCGGCCCGCCATTCTGCGAAGAAAAACCGACACGCGCATCGGGGATGGCCGAAAGTTTCGGCGCGATGGCGCGTTCCCATTCGGTGCGGTGCATGCTGCGATCCTTGCGCAGCGTCAGATAGATGTTGGCGCTGCCCACATCGACATCGGCAAAGGCCAAGGCCATTTCGGGCGAGGCATTCAGGATTGCAACCGCCTTGTCCACGACCGCCTCGGTCTGTGCCAGCGTCACGCCGGGCGGCAGGCTGATCGTCACCTGGCTGCTGTCGGTATCGACATCAGGCTGGAAGGTCTTGGGGATGACGGCGAACAGGTAGATGGTGGCGATCAGCGCCACACCGCCCATGCCGAACACCGTCTTGAAGCGGTTGGCGAGAGCCCAGTTCAGCATCTTCATGTAGCTATCGACCCACTTGCCCGTGCCATGTTCGGCCGTGCCGTGGCTCTTCAGGAAATAGGCAGCGAGCATCGGCGTGATCAACCGCGCCACGGCCAGGCTGATCAGCACGGACACCGCGACGGTTGCGCCGAAATTCTTGAAGAACTGGCCGGAAATGCCGGGCATCAGCGCGACCGGCAGGAACACCGCCACGATCGAGAAGGTGGTGGCAACCACGGCCAGGCCGATCTCGTCGGCCGCATCCATCGATGCCTGATAGGCGGATTTGCCCATCCGCATGTGGCGCACGATATTTTCGATTTCGACGATGGCATCATCGACCAGCACCCCGGCCACCAGGCTGAGCGCCAGCAATGACAGGGAATTCAACGAGAAGCCGAGCCAGGCATCGAGGAACCAGAAGGTCGGGATGGCCGACAGGGGAATGGCCAGCGCCGAAATCATGGTGGCGCGCCAATCGCGCAGGAACAGGAAGACGACCAGAACGGCGAGCACGGCGCCTTCCACTACGGCATCGATGGCGCCCTTGTATTGCGCCTTGGTGTAATCGACCGAGGTGTAGATCAGTTTGAACGACACCTTGGGATATTGCTTTTTCAGGACTTCAATGTCCTTTATCGCCGTGTCATAAACGGAAACATCGGAACTGCCCTTGGCCTTCGACAAGGAGAAGCTAAGCACCTGGCGGCCGCCCATCTTGGCGATGCCGCGCTGCTCCGCATAGGAATCCCGCACATCGGCAATGTCGCCGAGCCGCACGCCGCGGCCGAGGCCCAGGCTGATCTGCGTGTCGGCCAGGCTGTTGGCGTTGCGGGCATTGCCCATCACCCGCAGCGACTGTTCGCCGCCTGCAATTTCGGTGCGGCCACCGGCCGCGTTGAGATTGACCTGACGCAGCTGCGAATTGACCTGGCTCGCGGTGACGCCATAGGCCTGCATGCGATCGGGATCGAGGACGATGCGGATCTCGCGGCTCACCCCGCCAGACCGGCGCACCTGCGCCATGCCGGGCACGCCCAGCAGGCGCTTGGCCACCGTGTTGTCGACGAACCAGCTCAATTCTTCCAGCGTCATCGCGGTCGATTCCACCGCGAAATAGGCAATCGGCCCGCCGGCAACATCAATGCGATTGACCTGCGGTTGCAGGATGCCCTGCGGCAGATCGGACCGGATATTGGCCACGGCATCGCGCACGTCGTTGACCGCGCGATCGATCGGCGTGCCGATGGCGAACTGCACCGAGGTGCGGCTGGTGCCTTCCGACACGAAGCTGTTGACCTCATCCACGCCGCTGATGTTGCGGATCGCGGCTTCAACCCGTTGGGTGACCTGGCTTTCAAGCTCTTCGGGGGCGGCGCCGGGCTGCACGACAACCACCTGCGCCACCGGGAATTCCACGTCGGGCTGATCGTTGATGTCCATGGCGCGGAACGACAGCACGCCGGCCAGCAACAGCAGGGTGAAGCCCACCAGCGGCGGCACCGGATTCTTGATCGACCAGGCGGAAATATTGCGCATGTGCAGGGGCTCCGGTCGTCAGATCAGCGGGTGCTGGCAGCCGGAGCCGTCCGCACCGGCCTGACCTTGTCGCCCGGCTTCAGGAAGGCGCCAGCGCTGGCCACGACCTGCTCGGTTCCGTTCAGGCCGGACGCGATGCCGACACCCGCATCGCTGACCGTGCCGACGGTGATGTTGCGGCGCTCGACCTGATTGTCCTTGCCCAGCACATAGACATAATTGCCGTCCACATCGGCGAGCACCGCCGATTGCGGCAGTTGCGGCCGGCTGGTCTGGCCGGCGTTGATGCGCGCGCGGGCAAAGGCACCGACGCGCAGGCCGGGGGCATAATCCATTTCGATGCGGGCAATGCCCAGGCGGGTCGCGGTATCGATCACCGGATCGATCAACCACACCCGGCCCTGAAAGCTGGTGGTGGCACCGACCGGCGTGACATCGGCAAGCATGCCGGGCTTCAGCCGGGAGATATCCTGCTCGGCCATCTGCGCGCGCATTTCCAGCCTGCCGCCTTCGGCGAGCCGGAACAAGGCACCCGAACCGGGGCCGACCACCTGGCCGGTTTCGACCGAGCGTGACAGGATCAGGCCGGCAGCCGGCGCCCGCACATCAAGCCGTTCATTGCGCTCCCGCGCCGCGCCCAACTGGGCACGCGCCACGCCAACCCGCGCCAGCGCGCCGTCCCGCGTCGCGATGCGCTGATCAATGTCGGCGCGGCTGATGAATCCCTTGGCAACCAGGCTTTCGGCACGGGCAAGATTGGCTTCGGCCAGCCGGGCGTCGGCTTCGGCCTGGCGCACGCTGGCCTGCAACTGCGCGACTTCCTGCACCTGCACCTGACGATCGATCTGGGCCAGCACCTGGCCGGCGGATACACGCTGGCCGGGTTCCACCAGCACGCGTACCACGCGGCCGCCTTCGCCCTGGACGCCCACGGCGGCATCGCGCTTGGCGGCGATGCTGCCCGGCGCGGTCACGGTGTCGGCCACCATCGTCGATCCGGGCACCAGCACGGTCACTTCCGGCAGGTTGCTGGCCGTCGACGCGGGCGGCGCGGCAGCGGGCTTGAAGGCCTGCCAGGCCGCGACACCCGCCAGCGCCACGGCGAGCGCGATCAGCGCCGGCTTCAGCCAGCGGTTGCCGCGGCGCACCGGCACTGCCGTTTCGCCGCCCGGCGAAAACGGAAACACCTCCGCATCGGCGGTTGGCGGGATATTGTTGTGGGCGTTCATGGCCATCATCTTCCTTTGCGGAAGGTGTATTATCGAAATACATCACCGCATGCAAGGCCTTCCTTTATCCTAAGTCTGTGTTTGCAGAAAGCCGGAATCTGGCAGAATTTGAGCGTCACTCGACGCGCAGACGTCGCACCCTTCGCGCCCTGTTCAAGTGCCGGTAAGATGAATCCGGCCAGGGCCAGAATCATGAATGGCAAGTTAGCATGTTATGGCGAGATGCGTCCCCGCCATGATCCACCAAGGGAGATGATGATGCGCGCGATTGCCGGCCTTTTCCTGATTCTTGCCGTTCCTGCGGCTGCCCAGCCGTCGGCCGCCCGGCCCGGCCAGCTTGTGCTGGTGGTCGATGCCCATGTGACGCGGCCGCCGGATCTGATGCGGCTGTCGGCCGGCGTGGTGACAATGGCCGCCAGCGCGGTCGAGGCGCTGGCGGCCAATGCGGCGCGGATGACCGCGGTGATCGCCGCCGTGAAGGCCGCGGGCATTGCCGATCGCGATGTACAGACCAGCGGCCTCAATGTGTCGGCCCAATATCGCTATGTCGCCGAACAGGCACCGCAACTGACCGGATACCAGGCCCGCAACATGGTGACCGTGACCAGCCGCACGCTGGCGGATGCCGGCCGGATGGTCGATGCCGTGGTCAAGGCGGGCGCCAATGACGTGCAGGGCCCGGAATTCCTGCTTTCGGCGCCGGATGCCGCGCTGGATGAAGCGCGCACCGCCGCAGTGGCCAAGGGCCGGGCACGCGCCGCGCTCTATGCGCGCGCTGCCGGCCGCTCGCTGGGCCGCATCATCAGCATCAGCGAAGTGGCGGGCGAGGCGCCGCAGCCCGAGCGCAAGATGCTGCGGATGGACCTGCGCGAGGCCGCCGCCGATTCGCCGATTCTGGCCGGCGAATTGCAACTGTCCGTACAATTGACGATGCTGTTCGAACTGGAACCATGAAGGGGATGGCAGATGGGCTATGATCGCGGGCTGCACGAGATCGGGGATGGCCTGTTCGCCTGGCTGCAACCCGATGGCGGCTGGGGCTGGTCCAATGCCGGGCTGATCACCGCCGGCACGCCGGGCGATGGCGGTGCCGCCCTGGTCGACACGCTGTTCGATACCGCGCTTACCGCCGAAATGCTGGCGGGCATGGAGCGCGCCACCGGTTTTGGCGCGCAGCGCATCGGCAAGGTGGTCAACACCCACGCCAATGGCGATCATACCCATGGCAATCATTTGCTGCCCCAGGCCGAGATCATCGCGTCGGAAGCCTCCGCCCGCGAGATGGAGGCGTTCTCGCCGGCGCTGCTCGCCCAGATGAAGGCGGCCGGTGCGGGCGGGCATATGGGCGTGGCCGGCACCTATTTTGCCGAGATTTTCGCGCCGTTCGATTTTGCCGGCGTGATCGAACGCCCGCCGACGCGGACCTTCTGTGGCCATGAGACGCTGGATGTGGCCGGGCGCGCGGTCGAACTGATCGAGGTCGGCCCGGCGCACACGGCAGGGGACGTGCTGGTGCATGTGCCGGGCGCGCATGCCGTATTCACCGGCGACATCCTGTTCATCGAAGGCACGCCGATCATGTGGGCCGGGCCGGTATCGAACTGGATCGCGGCGTGTGATCGCATCATCGCCATGGATGTCGATGTGATCGTGCCGGGCCACGGACCGCTCACCGACAAGTCCGGCGTGCGCGAGGTGGCGGATTATCTGGGGTATATCCACCGTGAAGCCCGCGCCCGCTATGACGCCGGCCTGACCGCCGCCGATGCCGCCCGCGACATCGGCCTGGGCCGTTACGCCAGTTGGAAAGACGCCGAACGCATCGCGGTGAACGTCGACACGCTGTACCGCGAATATTCCGGTGATCAGACGCCGCCCGATGTGGTGCGCCTGTTCGGGTTGATGGGGCAGCTTTATTACGATCGGCGCGGCCATGGCTGATAAGCGGGATCCGGTGGACGGGCTGTTGGCGTTGCTGGCCGAAGATTCGCCACAGTCTCCAACGGCAATCTATCTAGACACACTGATGATAAGCATTGCCGATGATCCCGCACTTGCACGAAAGCTAATGACAGCGGTTGCAGCCGGTCCTGCCGGCCGCAACAGCAGTGAGTTGGCCGACACGGTTCGCGATCTTCTGGGGCGGCTTGCTATACGAATTGATCGTGCTGCGGATCAGGGCGAAGCGACCGTCGATTCCATCGATAAATACTCGGTGCCGCTGGCCGCGATCGTGGTGACAGCCGGCTTTGGCGGGGTGCTGCTTGGTACGTTTGTAGCGGCGCCGATCGTTTTGGCTGCGGGCTTGGTCGGTTTCGCGTCGGGAGCGGCCGGTCGATATTGGGTGAAACAGGCAGCCATTCGTGATAGGAGCAACGCTAAGCTTGTGAAGCATCCGCAAGGTATGTTGAAATGACGAGTGAAATTTGGTTTGGCGTGCTGGGAACAGCAGCAGGCGTTTTATCCGCAGCAATATCCTATCTTGCTAGCCGCTCAGCCAAGAGGAGCCGGGCAGCCTGCCATGAGGATTTCGGCGTTGAAGCGCGCCAGATTATCGCCGAATATCATAAGACTATTACCGGAAAGCGCGTTCCATCCAAGGCAAGCGTTGCACGCCGAAGCTCTGCGCAAGTTTGATCGCTGCCGGCTCCAGCCTCAGGCCGCCGTCACCCCGCCATCGATCACGAAATTCTGCCCCGTGGTGAAAGCGCCGGCCTTGCCGGCCAGGAACACGGCCATGCCGGCGATTTCATCGGGCGTGCCGATGCGCTTCAGCGGCGCGGTGGCGGTGGAGCGCTTCAGGGTTTCGGCGTCATCCCACAATGCCTTGGCAAAATCGGTCTTGATCAGGCCGGGCGCGATGCAGTTCACCCGCACATTGTCTGGCCCATATTCGCAGGCCAGGTTGCGGGCGAGCTGCATGTCGGCGGCCTTCGATATGCAATAGGCACCGATAATCGTGCTGCCGCGCAGGCCGCCGATCGAGGACACGATGGTGATGCTGCCATCCTTGCGGGCGCGCATGGCCGGGGCGACCATCGAAATCAGCCAGTGATTCGAAACGATGTTGTTCTGCAGGATCTTGGTGAAGGCTTCATCGCTGATGCCGGCCTGCGGGCCATAATAGGGATTGGACGCGGCGTTGCAGACCAGATGATCGATCTGGCCCCATTTCGCCACGGTGGCATCGACCAGCGCCTGCAAACTCTCCTTGCTGGCGATGTTGGCCGGCACGCTGATTGCCGCTTCACGGCCCACGGCCGCGTTGATCTCGTCGCGCGCGGCCTCGCAGGCGTCGGCCTTGCGGCTGGAGATCACCACATTGGCGCCGTGCTCGGCCATGCGGTGGGCGATGGCCTTGCCGATGCCGCGGCTGGAGCCGGTGATGAGGGCAGTCTGCCCGGTCAGATCGAAAAGCGCCGGAAGGGCCATGGCATGTCTCCCCAGTTGGATGTCGGGCACAGTTTAGACAGGCCGCCCGCCGATTGTCACGCCGCACAGATGACAGGTTCATTGCAGCCTGCCATCAGACGGTCATGCCCGAATCCGCACCCGAATCGATCCTGACCAAACTGACGTCCGGCGGCGTGCGCGCCACCATGTTGTCCTGTCTGTTTTTCACCGGCTTTGGCTGCCTGATCCCGTTCCTGCCGCTCTGGCTGGAAAAGGCGCAGGGGTTTTCCGGCTCGCAGATCGGGCTGGTGCTGGCCATTGGCGGCTTTTCGCGGATCATTGCCGGGCCGTTGACGGCCGCCTGGGCCGATGGGCGCAAGGATCGGCGGGCGCCGCTGTTCCTGTTTGCCTCCATCCTGACGCTGGGCTTCGGCTCGTTGTGGTTCGTCACCGGCTTTGCCGCCATTTTCAGCATCATCCTGCTGATGGACGTGGCGTTCTGGGGCTTGTTGCCGGTGGTGGAGGCCGCCTTGTTGCGCCTGACCAAATATGGGTGGCCGCGCTATGGCCTGGCGCGCGGGCTGGCATCGGCGGCGTTTGTCGTCGGCTCCTCGGCGGTGGGCGCGCTCATCGGCGGGTTCGGGCCGTGGGCGGTGTGGGCCTGGTTGCTGGGCGTGTCCATCTTGCTGATCGGGGCGGCGGCGTGGATGCCGGCCGAACCGGTGGCTGGCGACACCGAAGCACCGTTCCTGCAGCGCCTGTCGGCCGGCGTCGGCTTGTTGAAGGATCCCAAGTTCACGCTGCTGATTTTCGCCGCCGGCCTGATCCAGGCGACGCACAGCTATTTCTATGTCGCCGGCACCCTCATCTGGACCAACGATCAGCAGATTTCCCCGACCCTGGCCGGCAATCTCTGGTCGATCGGTGTGGTCGCCGAAGTCGGCTTCCTGATCTTCATGGCCCGCTGGACGGAGCGGTTTGCGCCGGAAACCCTGATCCTGATTGGCGGGATTTCGGCGGTGGTGCGCTGGTCGGCGCTGGCCATGCTGCCGCCGGTGTGGGCACTTTATGGCCTGCAACTGATGCATGCCGGCACCTTTGCCGCCACCTTCCTGGGCGCCATGCGCATGATCCAGGGCATGCACGGCGACGAACGCACGCCCACCGCACAGATGATCTACATGGCACTGGCATCGGCGCCGGCGCAGGCGTTGACCACCCTGTTGTCGGGCGAGCTGTATGAACGGCTCAAGGTCGATGGCCATGCGGCCTGGGGCTATTTTTCCATGACGGGCGTGGCCCTCATCGGGCTGGCGCTGGCCGTGCTGCTCTGGCTGCGCCGCGACCCCGTCGGCATGACGCAAGCCGCTGCGGCCTGAGCCTCAACTCCGCTGCTCCAGCTCCGGCTGGCTGGCGAACTGGGGCAGGGGAATGGCGGCGGCCGCCGCGCGCAGGGCGTTGCTCCAGCGATTGTTGAGCTCGCTGTAATAGGCGTCGTCCGCCTCGATGCGGTGGATCAGCTCAAGATCGGATACGCCGGTGCGGATGGTGGCGATATCGATGGGCAGGCCCACCGCCAGATTCGACCGCATGGTGGCGCTGAACGAAATCAGCGCGATCTTCATGGCTTCCGCCATCGGCGTCTCGTGGGTCAGCATGCGATCGAGCACCGGCTTGCCATATTTGTTCTCGCCGATCTGCAGGAAGGGCGTGTCCTGCTGACATTCGATGAAATTGCCAGCGCCATAGATCAGGAACAGCCGCGGCCGGCGGCCACCGATCGACCCGGCCAGCAGCAAGGTGGCGCCGGTATAGACATCGGCATCCTTCACCACCCGGTCAATTTCGCTCTTGGCCTCCGAAAGCGCCTGGCCCACCAGTTGCGCGGCGCGGAACACGGTCGGCACGTCGGCAAGGAATTCCTTGTCGCCGGTGTCGGGCATGGTCACGCCCAGCGCCACACGTGACAGCGCGCTCTGCGTGACCGACAGCGACCCGGCCGACGCGCACATGATCACCCGATCCGGGCCGTGTTCCATCACCCGCAGTTTGCGATAGGTGGAGATATTGTCCACGCCCGCATTGGTGCGGGTGTCGGCGAGCAGGGCCAAGCCTTCGCGCACCAAAATTCCGACGCAATAGGTCATGATTGCCCCCAGATGCTGTTATCGGCCGGGAGATTGCGCTTCCGGCACGCTGCCGGCAAGCCTGTTCAGGCCTGCGTCTGCTGCTGTTCCTGACGCTGGTCCCGGCTGGTATCGGCATCACCCAGTTCGCTCAGGCCTGGATGATCGACGCTGGCCTGGGTTGTCACCGCCACGGCCATGGTTTCGGCACCGCCGCCGCGCCGCGCACCGCGCACCGGCGCTGCCTCGCGGTAATCCAGGCCCACCGCCACCCGCAGATAGGCCTGGGTGGCGCACATGCCATTGGTGGGATCGAATGCCACCCAGCCCAGATCGGGGATCAGCACTTCGACCCAGGCGTGGGCGGCCGGCTGGGTGATCAGGCCATCATGGCGCACCAGATGCCCGGAGACATAGCGCGCCGGGATGCCGAGCGTGCGCGTGACGCTGAGGAAGATATGGGCGTAATCCTGGCAGACACCGGCCCGGATCGCAAACGCATGCGCGGCATCGCTGTGCGCATGGGTGACATCGGGATCGAACACCATCTGGTCATAGAGCGCCGACGTCAGGCGGTGGCAGGTGGCCAGCGCGTCGCCGGTATCGAGCTGGCGCGCGAAGGCCTTCAGCGCGTCGTCCGGCTGGGTAAGATCGGTCTGGCGCAGGAAGATCAGCGCCGGCAACGGTTCGTGACTGCCGGTGATCACGCCATGGCTTTCCAGCGTATCGACCTCGCCCGCGACATGCAGGGCCAGCCGTTTCACCGGGCCGTCGGGGTAGAACATGTGGGTGATATTGCCATAGGCGTCTTCATTGCGCCGCAGATGGCCGTTCACATCGGTATCGATGCGCCAATGCACGACATGCTGGCCATCATGCGCCGCGGGCTGCACGCGCAGCAGTTGCAGTACATCGCTGGCCTCGCGGGCATATTCATAAATGGTGGAATAATCGACCCGGATGCGCATGGCTGGCCTTCACTCAGAACAGATATTGTTCGGCAATGGCTTCGCCCAGCCGATTGTTGTCGGCGATGAACTGGGTGAGGAATTCGTGCAGGCCCTCGCCAAAGATTGCGTCGATATTGCCGCCCGAAAGCCGCGCATGGCCGGCATGGGCCAGCCGGTGCGCCGGCCCGCGCCGGCCGCTGTTGCTGGCCAGCAGATCGAGGTGGCGGCGGATTTCATCATAACAGGCCGCCAGGCTGCGCGGGATCTGGCGATTGAGGATCAGCAGATCGGCGACGAGCCATGGCTTCACACTGTCGTTGTACACCCAGCGATAGGCGGTCATGGCGGACACCGTGCGCAGGATGGTGGTCCACTGGAAATAATCCAGGCTGCCACCCACCGGCTCGTCGCGCGGCAACAGCAGGTGATATTTCACATCAAGCAGCCGCGCGCTGTTGTCCGCCCGTTCGATCGCGGCGCCCAGATTGATGAACCAGAAGGCATCGCCGCGCAGCATGGTGCGATTGGCCGCGCCATCGAAGGCGCCAACCGCATGCTTCACATATTCGATCAGTTGCGCCAGCGTCTCGCGGCTCGACAAGTGGGTGCCATAGCGGCTGATCTCCAGCCAGGCGGTGTTGATCGCTTCCCAGGCTTCCTCGGTCAGCGCGGTGCGCACCGCCCGCGCGTTGCCGCGCGCGCTTTCCAGGCACGACCGGATCGAGGAACTGTTGCCGGCATTCAGCGTCAGATATTCGGTAACATCATGTTCATCGACCTTCAGGCCGGTGGCAGCGAAATTGTCGATCTGGCAGGCCGCCGCCAGCGCCGAATCCCAGGCGTTGGAGGCGCCGCCATAGCTGGAGGGCAGGGCGGCCAGCCGCTGCGTCGCCTCGATCAGCCGCGAGGTGAAATCGGCGCGCTCCAGATAGCGGCCCATCCAGTAGAGATTGCCTGCGGTGCGGCTCAGCATGGCAAGCCCTCAACCATCGACCACCCACGTGTCCTTGGTGCCGCCGCCCTGCGATGAGTTCACCACCAGTGACCCGGCGGTCATCGCTACCCGCGTCAGCCCGCCCGGCACGATGCGCACGCCATCGGCGCCCGTCAGCACGAAGGGCCGCAGATCGACATGGCGCGCGCCGATGCCGCCATCGGTGGCGGTGGGGCAGGTGGACAGCGCCAGCGTCGGCTGGGCGATGAATTTTTCCGGGTTGGCGCGCAGCTTGGCGGCAAAGGCTGCGATGGTGGCCTTGGGCGCGTGCGGGCCGACCAGCATGCCATAGCCGCCGGAGCCATCGACTTCCTTCACCACAAGCTCCGGCAGGTGATCGAGCACATACATCAACGATTCCGCCTCCCGGCAGCGCCAGGTCGGCACGTTGGGCAGGATCGGTTCTTCGCCCATGTAAAATCGCACGATGTCGGGCATGTAGCTGTAGATCGCCTTGTCATCGGCGATGCCGGTGCCCACGGCGTTGGCCAGCGTGACATTCCCGGCGCCATAGGCCGCCATCAGGCCGGGCACGCCCAGCATCGAATCGGGATTGAACACCAAAGGATCGATGAAGGCATCATCCACCCGTCGATAGATCACATCCACCCGCTGCGGCCCTTCGGTGGTGCGCATGAACACCACATCGTCGTGCACGAACAGATCGCTGCCTTCGACCAGTTCGATGCCCAATTTGTCAGCCAGGAAACTATGTTCATAAAAGGCACTGTTGAACTGGCCGGGGGTGAGCAGCACGCAGGTGGGATGGCTGCCACGCTGCTTGCGTGGGGAGACGCTGGCCAGGGTTTGCAGCAGCATTTCCGGATAGGTTTCCACCGGTGCCACCTTCACCTGATCGAACAGGTCGGGCACCAGCTTCAGCATCACCTCGCGGTTTTCCAGCATGTACGACACGCCAGACGGGGTGCGGGCGTTGTCCTCCAGCACATAGAATTCGTCCGGGCCGGTGCGCACCAGATCGATGCCGGCAATATGCACCCAGATGCCGCCCGGCGGCGTGCGGCCGACCATGTGCAGGCAATAGGCCGGGTTGAGCAGCACCAGTTCCGACGGGATGATGCCGGCCTTCAAGATCTCTTGCCGGCCGTAGATGTCGGCCAGGAACAGGTTCAGCGCCGCAACGCGCTGTTTCAGGCCGCGTTCCAGCCGATCCCATTCCGGGCGGATCAGGATGCGCGGCACGATATCGAACGGGATCAGCCGCTCGGTGGCCTGCGCATCGCCATAGACGGCAAAGGTGATGCCGATGCGGCGGAAAAACAATTCGGCCTGGGCCCGGCGCGCGGCCATCAGTTCCGGCGGGGAATCGGCCATCCATTGTCGGATGGCGCGATAGGCTGCGGTAACGCCATCGGGCGACTGGCTGCTATAGCCTTCGCCCGATCCGAACATCTCGTCAAAAGCCGGCAGTGCCTGCATTGCGCCTCCCGCTTGCGTGTTTGGCGTTTGTGCGGTGCAGGGCAGGCCAAGGCAAGGATATTATTGCGTATGGCCGATCAGATCAGGCCCGCAGCGCGCATCGATACATGGCCGCCGGCACCGATGATGACGTGATCGTGCACCGTCAGCCCCAGGTGACGGCCGGCTTCGATGATGGCGCGGGTCATCTGGATATCGTCGCGGCTGGGTTGCGGATCGCCCGATGGATGATTGTGCACCAGGATGATCGAGGCCGCGCCCAGATCGAGCGCACGCTTGACGATTTCGCGGGGGAACACCGGCGCGGCGTTCACCGTGCCGTCGTTCATCACCTCATCACGGATCATGATGTTGCGATTGTTCAGGAAGATCACCCTGAATTGCTCGGTGGTGCGCTGCGCCAGGCTGGCATGCAGATAATCAAGCAGCGCCTGCCAGCCCGACAGCACCGGCCGATCGAGCGCCTTGGTGCGCAGCGCCCGCAGCATCACCGCCTCGACGAACTTGATGGCGGCGGCGGTGCCATCCCCCAGGCCCTCGACGCGCTTCAACTCCTCCGGGCTGGCGGCAATCAGCGCCGCCAGGCTGCCGAACTCGTCGATCAGCCGCTTGGCCAGCGGCTTGGTATCCTGCCGCGGGATCGCCAGCGCCAGCAGATATTCGAGCAGTTCGTAATCATGAAAGCCATCGCCGCCGCCCGCCAGCAGCCGCGCACGCAGCCGCTCGCGGTGGCCGGCAGGAGAGGCGGTGTCGTCGCGCATGCCGCCTTATCCGGGCTTGCCTGCCGCAAGGGCAAGCCCCGCCAGCGCGCCGAATACCACGCCGCCCGGCCCGGTGATGAACAGCCCCAGCATCGGGCCCTGATTGGCATCGGGCGCAAACAGCATCGGCCCGAAAAATCCGCCGACAAAGCCGATGGCGCCGCACCAGCCCGCGCCAAGCACCGCGCCGCGCATCAGCGGCGATCGGCTGCCGCTGCCCAACCAGACGACCGCCGCCACCAGCAACGCAATGGCACTGCTGGCCATATCCTGCGTGCCGGCGGGCAGGAAGGCGCCGGGCACCCAGCGGCTGCCGATGAAGGCCGCCACCGCGGCCACCAGCGTGAGGGCAAAACGCGCAAGCAGATACATGCACCGAAAGATAGCGGCAGTTGCGCGCCAGGCCAATGCTTGCCGCCACCCGCCAACAATGCCAGTCTTTCGCCAGCGCAAGGGAGATCGGCCATGCACAAGGTTGACCGCATATTCGGCGAAAAATTCCTCACCGCCGTCGATGATTTCTATGCCTATGGCGTGCACCTGCTGTTCAACGAATGGTGGGAGACGGCGCCGCAGGACGCCATCGACAAATATGTGGCGGCGATCACCGAGCATCCCGAACACGGCCCCTTGGCCGCTGCGGGCTGGATGGCGCCGCCGTTCAGCCTGGCGATGGTGGCGGACTGCGCACCGGGCACGCTGGGCGCGGCCTGGCGCGACCATATGGTGAGCAATGGCCTCGCCGAACAACTCGCCGTGGGCTACGCCGGGCTGACCGCCGATTTCGAAGCCAGCGGCAAGCTGGCGCGCCTTCCGCAAGTGCTGAAATACAAGGTGCTGCGCGGTTACCAGACCCATGATCTGCACCATGTTCTCACCGGCTACACCACCCACCCCTTCCACGAACTGGCGCTGCAGGCGTTCCAGTTGGCGCAGATGGACTATCCCTATTCGGCGATGACGCTGTCGGTCATCATCGGCCACGCGACGCTGGTCGATCCCTGGCTGATCCAGCCGGCGATGGACGCCATCACCGATGGCTGGGCGCTGGGCCGGCGGGCCAGATCCATCCAGTTCATCGATTTCGAAAACCAGATCCACCGGCCCTTGGCGGACGTGCGCGCCGAACATGGCCTGGTGCGCGAAACGCCGTTCGTGCCGATCATGCCGCGCGTGTCGCAACTGGTGGCAGAGGAACTGGTGGTGCAGGAAAAGATGCGCGAGGGCGTTGCGGCTTGATCTGTTGAAGGCAACTCCTCCGGATTGCCGGTTCGGTTTTGACAGGTTTGACGATTCCGGCGGGAATCCGCTTTGAAATGCGGCGGTTTTGCGATTCTCTGCTGAGTTGCCGGATATTCCCATGATGACAGGCTTTGCCAATGTAGGACAGGCGCCGCGCAGGCTTTGGAGATTGCGCAATGCCGATATCCTCATTGACCGAGGCCGAAGATGCCGAGGCTGTTGCCGAAACCCGGGCTCTGGCGCGACCCGGCACAAGCGCGGCGGCGCGGGGCTCGCCGGTGTGGGATCAAGTATCGTGTCCCCGGATTTCTGTGTGTCGCTTTGCTTGGCAATATATGGATGCCCAATGAGGTGAAGTGATGAAGGTGGCTGTCATAACCCCGTACCACGGCGAGCCCATCGGGACGCTCAAGCGCTGCATGAGCAGTGTTGAGAACCAGAGCCACAAGGTCACTCACATCCTCGTCAGCGACGGCTCCTCAATCAATCTCTACCGGGAGGTGGAGAAGGCGCTGATCGATGCGAGCAACACCTCGCAGCACATTCGCCTGCCGCATGCGCATGCCGACTATGGGGACACGCCGCGGCTGATCGGCACCACTTCGGCCTATAGCCAGGGATTCGATGCCGTCTGCTGGTTGGACGCGGATTGTTGGTTCGAACCCCTGCACATATCGACGCTCCTGGATCTTGCGAACCGCGAGGCCGCCTCGGTGGTGACCGCAACGCGGACGCTTTGGCGTCCCGATGGTGGCAGTCTCGGCGTCTGTTTCGAGTCCGATGGCGCGAATTTCTGCGACACCAATTGCTTTCTGGTCATGCGCGATGCCCTTCCAACTGTCGCGCCGGCATGGGGGTTCAAGAATCAAACGCAGTCTGTTGTGGGAGATCGCAGGGTTTGGCAGGAAGCAAAGCGGTTTCGACGCGCACATCTTGGGACGCCGACGGTCAATTATGAGACCAAGATCGCGTCACATTATTTGGAGCGCAATGAAATCCCCCCGCCCGATGCAAGGATCATCATCCGGCTATCTGGTGAGTTCAAAGCCCGTTCCATGCTTTACAGCGACTGGAAAAGGCTCAGGTCGTGAACGCATGCATATTGGAGGCCACCAGAGCCAGGCCGATCGGGCGCGACGGACTGGGCTGAGTTGGGTGTGGGTGAGCCGCATCGAAAGCAGCGGTGGCACGGGCTCTGGCGCGATCCAGCACAAGCTTGCGGCAGCGCTGGGCTCGCCGGTGTGGGCGTTGAAGGGTGGGGATTCAGCATGACGGCCCCCGAATATGTGTCCCGGAATGTCCGGGATCGATCATCGATCCGGCCATGACGGTTCGACGTTCCGATATTGGCCGGTGACGCCGGGCCGGGAAGGCCGCATAGTCAGCCACGGGCATGGGTCCGTTCGGGAGACAAACGATGGCCAAGGGTCAGGCAAAATCCAACAAGGAAACCCGCAAGCCCAAGAAGGACGCCCCCAAGAAGGTGAGCCAGGCCAACCCTTCGACCAAGTGAATTTGCACTTCATGGCCGATTGAGGCGCCCCTGCTCCCTCCCTGCAAGGGAGGGCGACTCGGCGCCAGCCGAGCAGCCTGCCCCGGACTTGATCCGGGGGGGTGGGTGACCCTGCCCTTGGCCACATTTTTCACCCACCCCGGGCAACGCCTGCGGCTCGTCTCTCGCCCTCGCTTGAAGGGAGGGAGCTTTTCAGCGGCAACTTGACAGAATTCGACTCTAGCGCAGGCTGGCAATGCCCAACTTGTCTGCCTTCGCCCGCGCCTTCACCGATTCCTCGCTGCGGGTCAGCGCCTTGGCAATGGCGCGCAGCGGCATGCCCTTCTTCGCCAGCGCGTGCAGCTTGGCCACCTCATCGCTGGTCCACGCCTGCTTGTGCCGCTCGAACGTCTCGCCCACCGCGCGCACTCCCTTGCCTGAATCGTCATTGCGCCGAGAATGTCGGACAGACCCATGATGACAGGCTTTGCCGGTGTAGGACAGGTGTGGTGCAGCACCGGCGCGGCTTTGACATTGTACAATCTTTGGTGCATTAAGCGCCCATGATCGCCATGAGCTTTTCCGAGACGCGGGCCAATTTCAAGGCGGTGTGTGACCGTGTGGTCGATGATCACGCCCCGGTGATCGTGACCCGCCAGCGCGGCGAGGCGGTGGTGCTGGTCTCCCAGAGTGATTGGGATAGCATGCAGGAAACCCTGTATCTGCTGCGCTCGCCCGCCAATGCCAAGCGACTGCTGGAATCCATCGCCGAGCTTGAGGCCGGCGGCGGCGAGGAGCATGCGCTGATCGATCCGGCGTGAAAATCACCTTCTCCTCGCGCGCGTGGGGCGACTATCTCTGGTGGCAGGGCGAAGAGCACGGCCTCGCCAAGCTCAACGCCCTGATCAGCGAATGCAGCCGCAGCCCCTTCAAGGGAATCGGCAAACCCGAGCCGCTCGGCGGCAATCTCTCCGGCTGGTGGTCCCGCCGCATCACGCAGGAACATCGGCTGGTCTATCGCGTCAGCGGCAGCGGGGCGGCGCAGGCGCTGGAGATTGCGCAATGTCGTTATCATTATTGAACGAAGCCCGCGCCACGCTGGCGCGGATCGATGCTGGTGAAGGTACGATGCCGGGCGAAGTGCTGGGCGCAATTCCTGATGACGGCCTGCACCCCATCGCCGCCTGGCGCCGCTATCGTGGACTGTCCCAGGCCGAACTGGCCCGCCGCACCGGGCTGAGTCAGGTGTGGCTGAGCCGGATCGAGAACGGCGGCGGGACGGGTTCGGCTGCGACTTGGCACAAGCTGGCGGCGGCGTTGGATGCGCCGGTGTGGGCGTTGGAGGGCGGGGATTGAGTATGGTGTCCCCGGAACTGCCATGCGGCGGCGGTTGCCTGCGGATCGGTGTCGATGATGCATGCGACCTTACCGGCGGCGCTCGCAGCGTTGGCCAGGTGAACGGCCAACGTTGTTTTGCCCGAACCGCCCTTTTGGCTCACGATTGCGATGGTGATCATTGGCCGCTTGCCGACTGACGGCGCAGCTGGTCTGGCAGCATTGAGTCGGGGACAACCGTCCCACGCTCCGTTTTCAGTTTCCGATCCGGAAAGAGGCTTGAGCAATATTCGTATGCGGCACTAACGCCAGGGCCTTCAGGCTTACCGTTGATCTCTCGAACCGAGCATTCCTCGAAAGAGGAATACCCGCGCAACTCCGGCAGAACCAAACCGCCGAACGCTGCCCCTACAACGAACCCGGCGCCGACCAGGGCCCACGCATTGCTGTTTGAGCTTTCCATCACATGCCCCCATGATCGCGTGTTAACACGATAACGTGATGGTTTGATAATAGCCGGCGATGGTGTATCTGTCACCAGTGTTAGGAATGGATAAACGAGCGTTGCTCCATTCCACGAATTCCGGGAACACTATACTCAATTGCGCTAATCAAGCCGCCTTGTCCGGCTCCAGCACAATCCGCAGCTTCGTTCCCGTCGCCTCCGCAAGTTTGCGCAGCGTGCGTGTCGAGGGCATTGTGCGGCCGCTTTCCAGGCGGGCGATGGCGCTTTGGCTGGTGCCCATGCGGATCGCGAGTTCTTCCTGGGTGAGGTTGGCGCTGTTGCGGGCGCCGATCAGCGCATTGGCGAGCGCGAATTCATCTTCGAGCGCGTCATAGGCGGCGACATATTCCGGGTCCTTGCGCCATTCGGCGAAGGATTCCTCCACGGGGATGAACGTGCGTGCCATCACAGCTCCTTTGCCCGGTTGAGGGCGATATCGATTTCGCGGCGTGGTGCCTTTTCGGTCTTCTTGATGAAGGTGCGCAGCACGACCACCCGCCGTCCGCTTGCCGTCACATAAAGTGACCGCGCAATGCCATCACTGCCTTTCAACCGCATTTCCCAAAGCTTGCCGTCCAGATGTTTGACATAGGGTTCCCGCATCCGCTCAAGACCGTTGTCACGGATCATGCCGGTGATCCGTTCAAAGCTGGCGCGCAAATCCCTCGGCAAAGCATCGACCTCTGCCTTGGCCGTGGCACTGACATATTCAACCAACCACATTGGTCAATATACCATTTTCGATATAATCGGCAAGCGGCGGATCACTCCGCCGCTGGCAGATAAATCTCCCCGCCCTTGGCGCGGAACTCGGCGCTTTTTTCCGCCATGCCGGCTTCCAGCATCGCGTCGGTGTTCTGCTTCGCCGCGTAATCGCGCACGTCCTGCGTGATTTTCATCGAGCAGAATTTCGGCCCGCACATCGAGCAGAAATGCGCCACTTTCGCGCCTTCCGCCGGCAGGGTTTCGTCGTGATATTTCAGCGCGGTTTCGGGATCGAGCGACAGGTTGAACTGGTCGCGCCAGCGGAAATCGAACCTCGCGCGGCTCAGCGCGTCGTCACGCAGTTGCGCGGCGGGGTGGCCTTTGGCCAAGTCAGCGGCGTGGGCGGCGAGTTTGTAGGTGATGACGCCGACCTTCACATCGTCACGGTCCGGCAGGCCGAGATGTTCCTTGGGCGTGACGTAGCAGAGCATGGCGCAGCCGAACCAGCCGATCATCGCGGCGCCGATGCCGCTGGTGATATGGTCGTATCCGGGCGCGATATCGGTGGTCAGCGGCCCGAGTGTGTAGAACGGGGCTTCGCCGCAGGTTTCGAGCTGCTTGGTCATGTTGACCTTGATCTTGTGCATCGGCACGTGGCCGGGGCCTTCGATCATCACCTGGCAGTCGTGCTTCCAGGCGATCTGGGTGAGTTCGCCCAGGGTTTCGAGTTCGGCGAATTGCGCGCGATCATTGGCGTCGGCGATGGAGCCGGGGCGCAGGCCGTCGCCGAGGCTGAACGACACGTCATAGGCGCGCATGATCTCGCAGATTTCCTCGAAGTGCGTGTAGAGGAAATTTTCCTTGTGGTGGCTGAGGCACCATTTGGCGAGGATCGAGCCGCCGCGGCTGACGATGCCGGTGACGCGGTTGGCGGTCATCGGCACATAGGCCAGGCGCACGCCGGCGTGGATGGTGAAATAATCGACGCCCTGTTCGGCCTGCTCGATCAGCGTGTCGCGGTACACTTCCCAATTCAGGTCCTCGGCGATGCCGCCAACCTTTTCCAGCGCCTGATAGATGGGGACGGTGCCGATGGGGACGGGGCTGTTGCGCAGGATCCATTCGCGGGTGTTGTGGATGTTGCGGCCCGTTGACAGGTCCATGACATTGTCCGCGCCCCAGCGGGTGGCCCACACCATCTTTTCGACTTCCTCGGCGATGGAGGAGGCGACGGCCGAGTTGCCGATATTGGCGTTGATCTTCACCAGGAAATTGCGGCCGATGGCCATCGGCTCGGCTTCGGGGTGGTTGATGTTGCTGGGGATGATGGCGCGGCCGCGGGCGATTTCGCTGCGCACGAATTCCGGCGTGACATAATCGGGGATTTCGGCGCCGAAATCCTCACCGTCGCGGATCAGGCCTTCGCGCTGGGCGCGGCCGATGTTTTCGCGGATGGCGACATATTCCATTTCCGGCGTGATGATGCCGCGGCGGGCATAGGCGATCTGGGTGACGGCGGCGCTCGCCCCCGAACCAAAATTCTTCGCGCGCCAGGGCATCTTGTTGACGTGCGGGAATTCGGGCGTGTCCGGCTGTTTCTTGCCGCCGAAAATGCCATTGTCCTCCGGCTTCACCTCGCGGCCGGGATAGCGTTCGCAATCGCCGCGCGCTTCGATCCAGGCGGTGCGCAAGGGCGGCAGGCCGGCGGCGATGTCGATGGTGGCGGATGTGTCGGTGTAGGGGCCGGACGTGTCATAGATGCGCACCGGCGGTTCGTTGGCGGATGGTTCCAGCACCACTTCACGCATGGCGACGCGGATATCGGGGAACAGCGTGCCGGCCACGTGGATCTTGCGGCTGCCGGGCAGCGGCCCCGTGGTGACAGGCACTTCCAGCTTGCTGTTGATATCGGCCATGCGCTTTTCCTTCATCCGCAATTCGGACGGGATGGCGCGGGCAGGGGCCAGTTCGCCCCGCACGTCCCTCCCTCCGCCGGTGTCAACCGGATCAGGTTCAGCGGGTCAGGGCGCAAACGCCCACTCTCAGCCAGTCGCGCTGGCTCCCCGGGGAATGGCTGGACGTTATGCCTGCCCTGCCCAATTGGCAAGGCCGCGATCGGTGCCGCAGAGCTTGTCCCAGAAGCGGAAATACAGGCCATAGTTGCAGGTGTAGTGGCGGTGATGGGCTTCATGGTGGCTCGCCGAGATCATGTGGCGGCCGAACCAGCCGTTCACCCAGGATTTCGGGAATATTTCCCAGCCCATGTGGTTGGTGACACCCATGATGGTGGCGATCAGCATCACCACGCCCAGCGCGCCGATATGGATGGGGATGATGAACAACAGCGCCGGGATCAGGATGGCGCCGGACATCGCCTCCCACGGGTGAAAGCTCATTGCGGCCCAGGCCGTCGGTGGCCGGCTGGCGTGGTGGACGGCGTGCGCAGCCTTGAACAGCTTGGGCTGGTGCATCCAGCGGTGGGTCCAGTAAAACCAGCTGTCGTGGGCGAACAGATAGACGAGGATGGACAGCGGCAGCCACGCAGCTTGCAGCGGGCTGCCGATGCTGGTCATCAACTGAGTCCAGCCCAGCGAGCGCCAGGCTTCGATGGCGAGGCCGGCCGGGACGGCATAGATGGCCGCGGAGATCAGCGACCAGCGCACTTCATTGCGCACCTGGGCGCCGCGCCGCGCCGGATCGGCCGGGCCGGCGACCACGCCGCGCGCGCGGGTCAGCCAGGCAAAGCCGCCCGACACGGCCAGATAGCGCACGGCAATGATCAGGGTCATTGAGACGATGGCGAAGAGGAAGGTGGCAATCACGCGACGCGGTGTAGCGCCCTCGGCGGAGAGCGCCAAGCGGCAGTGCGTCGCGCCCCGCGCGTTACAGGTTCACGACACCGAAGCTGCGCAACAGCCACAGCACGACGGCAATGATCACCACCACGTTGATGATGGTCTTGATGGTGCCGTCCATGGGCAGCTTGTTGTTGACCAGCCAGAGCAGGACGCCAACGACGATCAGGGTGATAATTGTGGAGATCAGCATGTTTTGGTCCCTGCCCCGAAAAGGAGTGCAGACCGAAAACGCCCGGTGCGCCAGTTGGTTCCGGGGCCTGTCGCCGAAGCGCGATGATCGAAATGCGGATGGAAGCGGCCAGACCGGTGGTGGAGCAGAGGGGGATCGAACCCCTGACCTCAGCAGTGCGATTGCTGCGCTCTCCCATCTGAGCTACTGCCCCGCACCGGTTCATGGCGTCCCGCTGCGCGGGAGGCGGTCCGTATAGCGCGTGGTGCGGGCTTTGCAACAGGCGCGTTCAGCCCCGGATTTCAGGCAAAGCCTTCGGCCAGAAACCGCTCTGCCAGGGCGGCATGCAGCGCCGCGCCGCGGGCCATGGCGCTTTCATCCAGATGCATGTGGCTGCTGTGCAGGCCGCAACAGCCGCGCCAGTCACTGCCCTGTTCGGCAACCCCCAGGAAGAACATGGCACCGGGGGTTTTTTCAAGCACATAGGCGAAATCTTCGGCGCCCATGATCGGGTGGGCCAGCGTAGCCCAAGCTTCTGCGCCGAACAGATCGGTGGTGACACGCTGGCCAAGCGCGACGGCGTGGCCATCGCAGACGGTGACCGGAAAGCCGGAGACGATTTCCACGGTGGCGCTGGCGCCGTGGGCCGCGGCAATGCCTTGCACCAGTGGCGGCACGCCGCTGTGCAGCGCGTGGCGCGTGGCGGCGGACAATGTGCGCATCGTGCCAAACATCTGGGCGGTTTCGGGAATGACATTGTCGGTGGAGCCGGCGCTGATCTGGCCGATGGTGATCACGGCGGGATCGAACACGCTGATGCGGCGGGTGACGAAGGTTTGCAGCGCCAGCGCGATTTCGCAGGCAATCGGCACCGGATCGATGGCATCGTGCGGCATGGAGGCGTGGCCGCCGCGCCCGGTGATGATGATGCGCAATTTGTCGCTGCTGGCCAGCAACGCGCCGGTGCGCCCCGCCACCACGCCCCAAGGCGCATTGGGCATGATGTGCAGCGCAAAGGCCGCATCGGGAAGGGGCGCAATCAGGCCATCGTCCAGCATGTAACGCGCGCCGTGATGGCCTTCCTCGCCGGGCTGGAACATGAACATCACCGTGCCGGCCAGCGTGTCGCGCCGCTCGCACAGCATGCGCGCCGCGCCGGCCAGCATCGCCACATGCGCATCATGGCCGCAGGCGTGCATGGCGCCGGGGATGGCGCTGGCGAAATCCAGGCCGGTTTCTTCCGGCATCGGCAGCGCATCGGTATCGCCGCGCAGCAGCACGGTGCGGCCATTGGCGGGACCGCGCAGGGTGGCGATGATACCGCTGGTCGATGGCCCGGAGCGGATCTCCAGGGGCAGTCCCTTGAGCGCATCCATGATTTTCTCGGCGGTGCGCGGATTGTGCAGGCCGAGTTCCGGTTCGGCATGCACGGCGCGGCGCAGCGCGACCATGGCGGGCAGGGCGGTATGGGCGAGAGCGGGCCAATCTATGGTCATGGCGGCCAAGGTAGCGCCTTCCCTTGGGCGCCGCCAGCCGCTACGCCCGCACCATGCAGCATGATGCGATCATCCTGGGCGCTGGTGGCGCGGGGCTTTTCTGTGCGGCCACCGCCGGGCAGGCCGGCGCGCGGGTGGTGGTGATCGATCACAATGTCGAGCCGGGCAAGAAGATCCTGATATCGGGCGGCGGGCGCTGCAACTTCACCAATATCGGCGCCGCGCCGGATCGATACTTGAGCGAAAACCGGCATTTCGCGCGATCGGCGCTGTCGCGCTATACGCCGGCGGACTTTGTCGATCTGGTGCGCAAACATGGCATCGCTTTCCATGAAAAGACGCTGGGGCAATTGTTCTGCGATGGATCGGCGCGGCAGATCGTGGCGCTGCTGATGGATGAATGCGCCGCCGGCCGGGTGGATTTCGCCTTTGGCCAGGCGATCAGCGATGTGGCCCACGCCGATGGGCAGTTCACCGTCATCACCAGTGAAGGCCGCTTCACCGCGCCCCATCTGGTGATCGCCACCGGTGGCCCGGCCATCCCCAAGCTGGGCGCGACCGGCTTTGCCTACAGCCTCGGCAAGCAATTCGGCCTGCGCATCATTCCGCCGCGCCCGGCGCTGGTGCCGTTCACGCTGCCGGGGGGTGAAAGCCTGTTCCGCGAGCTTGCCGGCGTGGCGGCGACCGTGGTGGCGAAAGCCGGCAAGACTGCCTTCCGCGAGGCGGCGTTGTTCACCCATCGCGGCCTGTCCGGCCCGGCGATGTTGCAGGCGTCGAGTTACTGGCGGCATGGCGAAGCGATTTCGGTGGATTTCCTGCCCGATGCGCCGGCCGACTGGCTGGGCACGATGAAGCGCCAGCGGCCCAAGGCGGGGCTGAAATCCATTCTTGCAAGTAGCCTGCCGGAACGTCTTGCCGAAGCCCTTGCAGACGCCGTGGCGCTGCCGGGGGAGATGGCAAACCAGAAGGACGCCGCACTCACCGCCGCCATGCAGCGGTTGAAGGCCTGGGCGTTCCGCCCCGATGGCACCGAAGGCTTTGCCAAGGCCGAAGTGACGGCGGGCGGCATCGACACCGCCGGGTTGTCGTCGCGCACGATGATGGCCAGTCACATTGAGGGGCTTTACGCCATCGGTGAAGCGGTGGACGTCACCGGTTGGCTGGGCGGCTATAATTTTCAATGGGCCTGGGCCAGCGGCCATGCGGCGGGCGTGGCGATTGCGGAGAGGGCGGGGACATGATGACATTCGATGAAGTGGTGCTGGGCCGGCGCAGCACGCGTGGGTTCAAACCCGATCCGGTGCCGCGCGCGCTGATCGAGGAGATCTTGACGCTGGCGATGCGCGCGCCATCCTCGATGAACACCCAGCCGTGGAATTTCACCGTGGTGACCGGCGAACCGCTGGATCGCATTCGCGCCGGCAATACGGAGCGCAACATGGCCGGCATCCCCCACAGCCGCGAATTCCGCACCGGCACGGCATTCGAAGGCGTCCACCGCGAGCGCCAGATCGGCGTCGCCAAGCAATTGTTCAGTGCCATGGGCATTGCCCGCGATGATGCGCCGGCGCGGATGGATTGGGTGCTGCGCGGCTTCCGCCAGTTCGATGCGCCGGTCTGCGTGATCATCACCTATGATCGCGTGCTCAATGGCAGTGATGACACGCCGTTCGATTGCGGCGCGGTTTCGACCGCCCTCGTCAACGCCGCCTGGTCACGCGGCCTGGGCGCGGTGATCAACAGCCAGGGCATCATGCAATCCCCCGTGGTGCGCGAACATGCCGGCATCGCCGACGATCAGGTGATCATGAAGGCGATTGCCATCGGTTGGCCGGACGAGGATTTTCCGGCGAACGCGGTGGTTTCGGAGCGCAAGAGCGTCGATGAGGCGGCGCGGTTCGTGGGATTTTGAGGAAGAAAGCAGGAAAGCCAAGCCCCGTGTCGAGCACGGGGTGACGGTCACTTTACTCGTCACCCCGTGCTCGACACGGGGCTTGGCTATCTACTTGTCAGACTCCGTTCGCCTTGAAATGCGCCAGCAACTTCGCCCATGCATCCGTGCCGGCCTCGGCATTGTAGCTCGGGCGATAGTCCGCCAGAAAACCGTGATCGGCGTTGGGATAGAGGATGATGTCGCTCTTCGTGCCCTTCAGCGCGGCCTGCATTTCCGCCACGTCCGCCACAGGGATGCCCTTGTCGAGCGCACCATAGAGGCCCAGCACCGGCGCCTTCAACTCGCCAGCGATTTCCAGCGGCCATTTGCGGTTTTCCGCGCCCGGCGCGCCCTTGATGCGGCCGTACCAGGCGCCGCCGGCCTTCAGTTGCGGGAAGCGTGCGGCCGCCATCCAGGTGACGGCGCCGCCCCAGCAGAAGCCGGTGATGGCGAATTTCTTGGCATCGACGAAGCTTTGCGCCGCCGCCCAATCCAGCGTCGTCTTCACGTCGCCCATCACCTGTTCATTGCCGGCCTTGTTGACGATGGCGAGGATCGCCGGGAATTCCTTCAACGTGCCCAGCGTCTTGTCGGGATCGCCGCGGAAGAAGAATTCCGGCGCGATGGCGACATAGCCGGCCCTGGCAAAGCGCCGCGCCACATCCTTGATCCATTCGTGCACGCCGAACACTTCGTTCACCACGATCACGGTCTTGTGCCGGCCCTTGCCAGCAGGCCGCGCCACGAACGCCGGCAGGCCGCCGGGCAGGGTTTCCCAGCCCGTCACCAGGCCATCGGCGGGCGTGGAAATCGGCTGCGCGTTGGCGCCGATATCGAAGGCGGCATAGCCGGCCGCGAGCAGCATGGCGCGGCGCGACAAGGCCAGATCTTCAGGCGCGAAACTGTCGGGGCGGGTGAGCGTGACCATGCGGCGTGTCCCTGGCTGCGTTGATGTCGCCAAGGATAGAGGCTTGCCATTTGCTTGCCAGTGGCGAAATCAACATTACAAGGATGCAATGTTTTCCTGCGTCCCGGAGTCGCTGCATGTCGATCTACGCCCTCTCGCTTTTGCTTGCAGCGGCCGTGCCGGCCTCCCAGCCGGCGACGCCAGCCGAAACCGCCCGCATCGCCGAGCACCGCGGCTGGATCGACGATCACGCCCGCTGGAATGCGCAGCACATGGCGGCGGCGCGCCGGCTGGAAGCGGTGGTGGCGGCCTTGCGCCGGCACGATACAAGCTTTGATCGCCACGGCAGCGAATTGCGCGATCACCAGCGCGGTGCCGAGGGCGATATCTCGCCCGCTGTTGCCGCCCGCCATGCCAGGCTGCGCGCCGCCCATGCCGAAGCCGCGCGCAGCCACAAGCGCCTGATGGACGAGGTTGCCGATCTTGAACGCACCATCACGGCCAATCTTGCCGCCGATCGATTTGCGCCGCGTTGAGCGGTCTGGCCACGGCGCAGCCTGCCCGGTAAGGAAGGCGGATGGGGGACGCCGTCACACAAATTCCGAAGCCGATCTGGCGCCAGCTTTATGCGCAGGTTCTGGCCGCCATCGTGGTGGGCGGCCTGATCGGCTGGCAAGCACCTGATGCGGGTGTCGCGCTCAAGCCATTGGGCGATGGCTTCATCAAGCTGGTCAAGCTGGTCGTCGCGCCGCTGGTGTTTGTCACCATCGTCACCGGCATTGCCCACATGCGCGACATGGGGCGGGTCGGGCGCGTGGCTGGCAAGGCCTTTGCCTATTTCCTCGCGGTATCCACGCTGGCGCTGATCATCGGGCTGATCGTCGCCAATGTCGTGCGGCCGGGCGATGGCCTGGATGTCGACGTGGCCGCGCTCGATTCGGGCGCGGTGGCGACCTACGTGGCCAAGGCCGGGGAGGGCGGTCTGGTCCCGTTCCTGCTGGACATAATCCCTTCCTCGATCCTGTCGCCCTTTTCGGAAGGCAATATGCTGCAGGTGCTGTTCCTGGCGATCAGCCTGGGCACGGCGCTGGCCATCGTCGGCGCGCCCGCGCAGCCGTTGATGAGCGTCCTGGCGGCGTTCCAGACCGGCCTGTTCCGCCTGACCGCGCTGTTCATGGCGCTGGCGCCGATCGGTGCGTTCGGCGCCTTTGCCTTCACCATCGGCAAGTTCGGGCTGGGGGCGATTGCCAATCTGGCGCTGCTGATCGCCTGTTTCTATGGCACGGCGATCCTGTTCGTGTGTCTCGTGCTGGGCGCGATTGCGCGCGCCGCGGGCTTCTCGATCTTCACGCTGCTGGCGTATCTCAAGACCGAATTGCTGCTGGTGCTCGGCACCTCCAGTTCCGAAAGCGCGCTGCCCGGCCTGATGGCACGGATGGAGCGTGCCGGCTGCCCCAAGGCCGTGGTCGGCCTGGTGGTGCCCACCGGGTATAGTTTCAACCTGGATGGCACCAACATCTACATGACGCTGGCGGCACTGTTCATCGCGCAGGCCTGCGGGATCGACCTGGCGCTGTCCGAACAATTGGCGCTGCTGGCCGTTGCCATGATCTCGTCCAAGGGCGCGGCCGGCGTCACCGGCGCGGGCTTCATCACGCTGGCCGCCACGCTGTCCGTGGTGCCGTCGGTGCCGGTGGCGGGCATGGCGCTGATCCTGGGCATCGATCGCTTCATGTCGGAATGCCGGGCGCTCACCAACTTCATCGGCAATGCCGTGGCCTGCGTGGTGGTGGCGCGCTGGGAAGGCGGCATCGATGAAGCGCAGTTCGCCGCCGTGTTCCGCGACCGCAACTTCGGCGATGCCCTTCCGCCGCTGGTGGCGGAGCAGGATGTGGATTGATGCCCGGCGCGAGCGTGATGATCGCCACGCCGATGTATGGCGGCCTGTGCTCGGCGCCCTATGTGCACGGCCTGTTGCAGACGGTGGCCAGCATGCACGGGCGCGGCATTCCACTCTATTGGCACCAGCTTTCCAACGAAAGCCTGATCACCCGGGCGCGAAACGAGCTGGTGCGGCTGTTCCTGGCCAGTGATTACAGCCATTTGATGTTCATCGATGCCGATATGGTGTTCGATGGCGAGGCGGTACCGACGCTGCTGGCCGCCGGCGTGGATATCGTGTGCGGCATCGCGCCGAAGAAGGAAATCGATTGGCCGCGCATCGAGCGGGCAGCGGCAGCGGGCGAGGCAGGCTTGCAGGATTTCGGCGGCAGCTTCGTGTTCAATCTGCTGGATGAAGGTGACGCCCGCCCGGATGCGCGCGGCCTGATCGAGGTGCGTCACGGCGGCACCGGTTTCATGCTGATCAACCGCCGCGTGTTCGAGGCGCTCGCGCCGCACGTGCCGCAATATCGCACCTCCACGATCCGCGATGGCGCGACGGGCGACTATCTGCGGCCACTGACGCATGAATTTTTTGCCACCAGCATCGACGAGACGGGGGCGCTGCTTTCAGAGGATTATCATTTCTGTGCGCTGTGGCGGCGGCATGGCGGGCAGGTGCATGCGCAGCCGTTCGTCAAGCTGGGGCATGTGGGCAGCCATTTGTTCAGCGGCGATCTGATCAAGGCGGGCGGGAATATCCGGTAGGGCCGATTGCGCGGGGATTGAGGCGACAAAGCTCCCTAACCCCGCACCCGGATCAGCCCCTCCTGCATCACGCAGGCCACCGGGCGGCCATGGATATCGTGAACGATGGCGCGGTTGATGCCGCGGCCGCTGGCGGCCATCGGCGAATCCTGATCGAACAAGTGCCAATCATTCATGTCGGGCGTCGCGTTGAACCAGATGGCGTGATCCAGGCTGGCCGATTGCAGCGTCGGGTTGGCCCAACTGATGCCGTGCGGGTTGAGGCAGGTATCGAGCAGCGTCATGTCGCTGGCATAGGCGAACAGGCAGCGTTGCAGCACCGGATCGGCGGCGGCCTCGGCGGGCATCGGCGCGGCCAGGCGCACCCAGTGGCGCTGTTGCGGCGGGCGGCGTTCGGGGTTGAAGAAGCCTTCGAGATCGCCCTGGTCTTCGCTGCGCACATCCAGTGGCCGATCCCGGTTCAACCACAGGGTCTTCCACGGTTCGGGTGCATTGGGCGCGTTGCGGCGCGCCCATTCCGCACCGCTTTCCAGCGTGTCGGGGTGCGGCACGTCCGATGGCGGCGCGACATCATGTTCCAGGCCCTGTTCCATCACCTGGAAACTGGCCGCCATGTTGAAGATCGGCCGGCCTTTCTGGATGGCGATGATGCGCCGCGTGGTGAAGCCGGCGCCGTCGCGGTCACGCTCCACCTTGTAGACGATGGGCAGGGCCGGATCGCCGGGCCGGATGAAATAGCTGTGCAGGCTGTGGCACAGCCGCCCATCAGGCACCGTGCGGCTGGCCGCCATCAGCGCCTGTGCAACCACCTGGCCGCCATAGACGCGCATCCAGCCTTCGTTGGTGGATTGGCCGCGGAACAGATCGGTTTCGACCTCCTCCAGTTGCAGCAGCGCCAGCAGGCTGGCGACGGCGGTTTCAGGGTTGGGGGTGTGGGGTGCGGCGTTCGTGTCCATGGGTTCCCATAACCCAACTGACGCTGCGGGCAATATGGCGACACAAGCTGCTTGACACCGGGGCGGCCCCCCCATATTGCCGCGCTTCCACAGCGCAAGCGGGTGTAGCTCAGTTGGTTAGAGCGTCGGCCTGTCACGCCGAAGGTCGCGGGTTCGAGCCCCGTCACTCGCGCCACTGGTTTCAGTGGTCTTGCCCGCCGCCGCTGTGGAACGCCCCTTCAGTCCTTGTGCGACGCGTCCCATTTACCCAGTTCATGGGCGATCGAGGCTTCGACAAGCGTTTCCCACAGGGTTTCGGCCAGGCCCGCCGGCAGGCCGGCTGCGGTGGCCGCTGCGCTGGCGTTGGCGATCACCTGGGCCTTGCGGGCTTCGTCGCGCACGGACTCGCGCCTGGCCTTGATGCGGGCGGCCGCGTCCATATAGGTGAAACGGCGGGCGAGCAGCGCAACCAGTTCCAGATCGAGCGCATCCACACCGGCGCGCACATCTTGCATTGTGAGGCACTCGCTGGCGGGCCGCAGGTTCATTTCACCCGCCAGCGGCCGGTGTTCATCCACAGGAACAGCGGCTTCAACGGCGCCACCCAGGCAATGCCGGCGACCAGATAGAAAGCCGCCTGCACCAGTTGCGGCAAGCCCGTGATCTGGTCGGACAGCACCGAGATGATCAGCGCATAGACGGCGATGTAGAGGATCATGCCGAACATGCCGACCGGTTTGCGCCAGCTTGGTTCGGGCGGGATGCGGTGCGGGGCGAGTTGCATGAGCGCCGTTTACCGGCCTTTGCGGCAATCCACCAGCCGCGCCGGTGTCGCGACCATGTCCAGCGGCATGTCCCAGGCGTCGGCCGGCAGGGCCGGCGCAATCTGGCATTCCCAGGCGAGGCCGACCGCGAGCAGCGGCTTGCCGGCGCGGGCGGCATTGGTGCGCAAGAGGCTGAGCGCCCGATCATAATAGCCGCGGCCCTGGCCGAGCCGCACCCCGGCCAGCGTGACCGCCACCAGCGGCACCAGCACCAGATCGGGTTCGACGCGCGGTGCAGTGGCGGCCGGTTCGGGGATGCCCTGGAACCCGGGCTTCATGTCGGCCCAGGCGGCAATGTGGAAGCTGATGTCTGGCCCTATGACGCGCGGGAAGGCGTGCGGGCCCAGCAGCCGCTCGATCCACATCGGGTCGATCTCGTCGCCGACGGCGGCATAGCTGCCGGCCATGGTGATGCCGGGGAGCAGCGGGGCCATGTGGCTGGCCAGCGCGCGCTCCTCGGCCTCGCGCGCCGCCTTGCTCAGGCTGGCGACATGGGCGCGGCGGGCGGAGCGGTAGTGGCGGCGCAGGTCGGTCTTGTTCACGCCGGATGATTCCATTGGAGGGGGTTGGCGGGACCACCATGGGCCGTTGGACTTGAAGATCCTCTGACGCCAGTAACGTCAGGTGGGAGCCAGGTGTGACAGACCAGGGTCCATCCAGTGCCAGCCCCCGATAGGATGATTATCGCCTCAGGGATGCTTGCTTGCGCGTACCGGGCAGTGCCCGCCACCGACCAACATAGGCGCTTGGTGGCCGGTTCTCAAGGGTGATGCTTGTGTCCTTGTGGCACGATGGATGCTGGCCTGCGCCAGCATGACGGGTGATTGCAGGTAAGGAGCCCCATTAACCCCAAGCAACCAGTCATGCTGGCGCAGGCCGTCATACTGGCGCATGCCAGTAATCCACGGCCGTGCGGGTGCCTGCCGTCGAATTTGGGCGCTGCGCTCCGGCAAGGCACGTCAGGCCTGGCTGAGTGCCTCCAACTGCTCCACAATACGCGCCAACCGCGCCAGATCAGGCGCCGGCGTGGCGCCATTGCGCGCATCGGCGAGTTCATCGGCGAGCATCAGCGCCACCATCACCAGCGTCTGCGCTTCCGACATGACCCCCAGCGCCTTGGTCAGCCGCGCCGCGCGCGCCGCCAGTTCCGCGCCCAGCCGTTCGACACGCGGTTCATCGCCGTCGCGTGCCGCGATGCGATACTGGTGACCGCCCACGGTGATGGCCACTTGTGCCATGTGCCTCAGCCCTTCGCCGCCAGCAGAACATCCAGCGCCGCCACCGCGTCGGCCGCTGCCGCCTCGATGCGGGCCAGCCGCGCCTGATCAGCCGCGCGCGCGGCGGTTTCGGCGACGCGGCGTGCCGCGATGGCTGACAGGGCCGTCTCGGCGCGGGCGATCAGTTGCTCCAGCTCGGAAATCGTTGGCGTCCTTCGGTTGATCAATATCTTGAGCGTCATTGATAAGGCGGGGTCTCAGCCGCGGTCAAGCCGCCTGCTTGCCGCAAATCCGCCCTAAGTTTCGCGGAGAGCATGCAAAAACTTGACGTGAGCTTGGCGCATCGGCCAAAGCCCGCGTCGTGTTTGTTGAATCTCTACCGGTGCGCCGTCCTTTTGCTTTGGATCGTGTTGCCGGGCATCAGGAACGGCCGCAATGACCGATCTTTCCCGCGCTGCAAATGCCATCCGGGCGCTGGCCATGGATGCCGTGGAAGCGGCCAATTCCGGCCACCCCGGCATGCCGATGGGCATGGCCGATGTCGCCACGATGTTGTTTGCAAAACATCTGAAATATGATCCGGCCGCGCCGAAATGGCCGGATCGCGATCGCTTCGTGCTGTCGGCCGGCCATGGCTCGATGCTGATCTATGCGCTGCTGTATCTGACCGGTTATGAACGCCCGACGCTGGATGACATCCGCAATTTCCGCCAGTTGCATTCCCCTTGCGCCGGCCACCCCGAAAATACCGAGCTGGAAGGGGTGGAATGCACCACCGGGCCGTTGGGGCAGGGGCTGGCGATGGCGGTGGGCATGGCCATTGCCGAGCGCCACCTGAACGCGGGCTTTGGCGATGCGCTTGTCGATCACCGCACCTGGGTGGTCGCCGGCGACGGTTGCCTGATGGAAGGCATTTCGCAGGAAGCCATCAGCCTGGCCGGGCACCTGAAGTTGGGCCGGCTGAACGTGATCTGGGACGACAATCGCATCAGCATCGATGGCCCGGTCAGTCTGTCGAGCAGCGAGGACATGGCGGCGCGCTTCACCGCGGCCGGCTGGCATGTCGTGGCCTGCGATGGTCATGATTTTGCCGATATCGACCGCGCTCTTTCGGCGGCAGCAGCCGATCCGCGCCCCAGCCTGATCGCGGCGCGCACCACCATCGGCAAGGGCGCGCCCACCAAGGCCGGCACCAGCGGCGTGCACGGCAGCGCGCTGGGCGCCAAGGAAATCGAAGGCGCCAAGGCGGCGCTGGGCTGGACCCATGGCCCGTTCGAGATCCCGGCCGACATCAAGGCGTGGTGGGAAGGCCTGGGCGCCGCCGGTGCGGCCGCGCGCGCCGCCTGGGAAGCCCGGCTGGCGGCCGATGCCCATGGCGCGGCCTTCACCCAGCGCATGGCTGGTGATTTGCCGGCAAGTGCTGTGCTGCACGATTACATGGCCGGCCTTGCCGCCAACCCACCCAAGGTCGCCAGCCGCAAGGCCAGCGAAATGGCGCTGGACGTGCTGGTGCCGGCGCTGCCCGAACTGCTCGGCGGCTCGGCCGATCTGACCGGATCGAACAACACGCGGGCCAAGGGCCAGGCGGTGTTCAGCGCTGCCGATTATGCCGGGCGCTATATCCATTATGGCATCCGCGAATTCGGCATGGCCGCCGCGATGAATGGCATGGCGCTGCATGGCGGCGTGGTCCCGTTCGGCGGCACCTTCCTGGTGTTCAGCGATTACATGCGCAATGCCATCCGGCTGGGTGCGATCCAGCAGGCGCGGGTCGTGCATGTGTTGACCCATGACAGCATCGGCTTGGGCGAAGATGGCCCGACGCACCAGCCGGTGGAACATCTGCTGTCGTTGCGCGCCATTCCCAATCTGGCGGTGTACCGGCCCTGCGACGCCATCGAAACCGCCGAAGCCTGGGCCTGTGCGCTGGCTGACCCGACGCGGCCCAGCGTGCTGGCGCTGTCGCGGCAGAATTTGATGCCGGTGCGCGATGACATCGCCACGAACAAGACGGCGCTGGGCGCCTATCGGTTGAAGACGGCGACGGCACCGCGCGCGGTGGTGCTGATCGCCACCGGATCGGAAGTCGGCGTGGCGATGGACACCGCCGCCCTGCTGGAGGCCGACGGCATCGGTGCGGACGTGGTGTCGATGCCGTGCTGGGAGCGATTTGACGAGGCTGACGCCGATTATCGCGCCGATGTGCTGCCGGCCAACGTATTGAAGGTTTCGGTGGAGGCCGGCGTCACCATGGGCTGGCATCGTTATGTCGGCGATGGCGGCATCACCATCGGGCTGGATCATTTCGGTGCGTCGGCACCGGCCGAGCAACTTTACGCCGAATTCGGCATCACCGCGCCGGCCATCGCCGCGCAGATCAAGAGCAAACTGGCCCGCTGAACCGGGCCGCAAACGCAAGAAGGACGACGCACATGGCGCTGAAAGTGGCAATCAACGGGTTCGGGCGGATCGGTCGCAATGTGCTGCGCGCCATCGTCGAATCGGGCCGCACCGATATCGTCGTGGTGGCGATCAACGATCTGGCCTCGCCCGAAGCCAACGCCCGTCTGCTGGCGCGCGACAGCGTGCACGGCAAGTTTCCCGGCACGGTGAGCGTGGATGGCGATGCCATCGTCGTGAACGGCCAGCGCATCGCCGTCACCGCCGAGCGTGATCCGGCCAAGCTGCCGCACGCTGCCATGGGCGTCGATATCGCGCTGGAATGCACCGGGTTCTTCACCGATGCCGCCAAGGCTGGCGCGCACATCACCGCCGGCGCGAAGAAGGTGCTGATCTCGGCGCCGGGCAAGAATGTCGATCTGACGGTGGTTTATGGCGTCAACCACGACAAGTTGACGGCCGATCACAATATCGTGTCCAACGCATCGTGCACCACCAACTGCCTGGCGCCGGTGGCCATGGTGCTCGATCGCGAATTCGGCATCGTCAAGGGCCTGATGACGACGGTGCACGCCTATACCAACGATCAGAAGATCCTCGACCAGATCCACGACGATCCGCGCCGGGCGCGCGCGGCGGCGCTGTCGATGATTCCCACCACCACGGGCGCGGCGCGCGCGGTGGGCGAAGTGCTGCCGCAGTTGAAGGGCAAGCTGGATGGTTCGGCGATCCGGGTGCCGACGCCGAATGTCTCGGTGGTCGATCTGACCTTCGAAAGCGCGCGCGCCACCACGAAGGACGAAGTCAATGCCGCGCTGGCCGCTGCTGCGGCCGGCGAACTGAAGGGCGTGCTGGATTTTGCCGTTGAACCCCTGGTGTCGATCGATTTCAACCACAGCCCGGCGTCTTCGACCGTGGATAGCCTGGAAACCGCGGTGATCGGCGGCAATCTGGTGCGGGTGCTCAGCTGGTATGACAATGAATGGGGCTTCTCCAACCGCATGGCCGATACCGCCGTGGCGATGGGCAAGTTCCTCTGAGCCATGGCTGGTTTTCGCTCCATCGATGACATGCCGGCGCTGGCCGGCAAGCGCGTGCTGGTGCGCGTCGATCTGAACGTGCCGATGGCGGATGGTGTGGTTGGCGATGCCACCCGGTTGCGCGCGGCGGTCCCGACGATCGCGGCGCTCGCCGATGCCGGCGCGAAGGTGCTGGTGCTGTCGCACTTCGGCCGGCCGAAGGGGCGGGATGGCAAGAACAGCCTGCGCCCGGTGGCAGCGGCGCTGGCCGGTGCGCTCGGCCGGCCGGTCGCATTGATCGATGATTGCGTTGGCGATGTGGCGGCGGCCGGCGTGGCGGCAATGGCGGACGGCGACGTTGCCGTGCTGGAGAACACCCGCTTTCACGCCGGCGAGGAAGCCAATGATCCGGCGTTCGTGGCTGCGCTGGCGGCGCTCGGTGACTATTATGTCAACGACGCGTTTTCGGCCGCCCACCGCGCCCATGCCAGCACCGAAGGCCTGGCGCGCGCGCTGCCGGCGTTTGCCGGTCGCACGATGGAGGCCGAACTCAAGGCGCTGACCGCGGCGTTGGGTGCACCCAAGCGCCCGGTGGCGGCGGTGGTCGGCGGTGCGAAAGTCTCCAGCAAGATCGACGTGCTGCTCAATCTGGTTGGCAAGGTCGATCATCTGATGATCGGCGGCGGCATGGCCAACACGTTCCTGGCGGCGCGCGGGCTGGATGTCGGCAAATCGCTGTGCGAGCATGATCTGAAGGCGACGGCGCTTGATATCATGGCGCGGGCCGAGGCATCGGGGTGCACCATCCATCTGCCCTATGATGTTGTGGTCGCGCGCGAATTCAAGGCGCATGCCGACCATCGCATCGCCAATATCCACGATATTGCCGCCGATGACATGATCCTCGATATCGGCCCGGCCGCGGTCGAGGCGCTGGGCGATGCGCTGAAGATTTGCGCGACGTGCGTGTGGAATGGCCCGATGGGTGCCTTTGAGATCGCGCCGTTCGATGCCGCGACCGTCGCCCTGGCGCGCACAGCCGCCGCGCTCACCCAGGCCGGCACATTGCTGACCGTGGCCGGCGGCGGTGACACGGTGGCAGCGCTGGCCCATGCCGGTGTGACGCAGGATTTCAGCTTCATTTCGACCGCTGGCGGTGCCTTCCTGGAATGGATGGAAGGCAAGGAGCTTCCGGGCGTCGCGGCGCTTTCAGCTTAACATAAAAGGGGTAGACCATGTCGATCACACCAACCGTCAAGGCAATCCTTGCCAATTACGAGAGCGACAATCCCGGCACCAAGGCCAATCTGGCGCGCATCCTGTTGCAGGGTCGCCTCGGTGGCACCGGCAAGCTGGTGATCCTGCCGGTCGATCAGGGCTTTGAACATGGCCCGGCGCGCAGCTTTGCGCCCAATCCGGACGCCTATGATCCGCATTACCATTATCAGCTCGCCATCGATGCCGGCCTGTCGGCCTATGCCGCGCCGCTGGGCATGCTGGAGGCCGGGGCGGACACGTTCGCCGGGCAGATCCCGACCATCCTGAAGGTCAACAGCAGCAACAGCTGGGCCACCGGCATCAACCAGGCCGTGACCGGCGGGGTCGATGATGCGCTGCGGCTGGGCTGCTCGGCGATCGGCTTCACCATCTATCCGGGCGCCGATGACGTGTTCGACATGATGGAGGAATTCCGCGAACTGGCCGCCGAAGCCAAGTCGGTGGGCCTGGCCACCGTGCTGTGGAGCTATCCGCGTGGCGGCACGCTGACCAAGGACGGTGAGCTGGCGCTGGATGTCGGGGCCTATGCCGCGCACATGGCGGCGCTGCTGGGCGCACACATCATCAAGGTGAAGCTGCCGACCGCGCATATCGAGCAGAAGGATGCGAAGAAGGCCTATGAAGGCCATGATTTCAGCGCGCTGTCTTCACGGGTGTCGCATGTGGTGAAATCCTGCCTGAACGGCCGCCGCCTGGTGGTGTTTTCCGGCGGCGCCACCAAGGGCGCGGACGCGGTGTATGACGATGCGCTGGCCATCCGCGATGGCGGCGGCAACGGCAGCATCATCGGCCGCAACACTTTCCAGCGCCCGCGCGCCGAGGCGCTGGCGATGCTGGACCGGATCGTGGACATCTATCTGGGCAAGGGGTGACTCCAGGGGTTTGATGGGCGCAGCGCTTCCCCAAGGAGCCCCGTCATGCTGGCGCAGGCCAGCATGACTTGTTCCTTGTTGGATTGGCAGTCGAACATCGCGCCCGCTGGCATGCGAGCCCATACACCGCTAAGGCCGCCCCATGACCGACGACCTGATCCCACTGCCGGAGGACTTCGCCGAGCGTTTCGACCGCGAACTGCGGCCGGCGTGCCAACTCTATGTGGTCTCGCCGCCGCGGATCGAAATTCCGGCGTTCGGTGAGGCCTTGCGGACTGCGCTGGATGCCGGGCCGGTGGCGGCGTTCCAGTTGCGGTTGAAGGACGTGGGTGACGATATGATCCTGCGCGCCTGTGCGGCGTTGCTGCCCATCTGCCAGGCCGCGGACGTGGCCTTCATCCTCAATGACCGCGCCGATCTGGCCAAGCAGGCCGGGGCGGACGGCGTGCATCTGGGGCAGGGCGATGGCAGTATCGCCGAAGCCCGCGCGCTGTTGGGGCGCGAAGCGCAGATCGGCCGCACCTGCCACGACAGCCGGCACCTCGCCATGGAAGCCGGCGAGGACGGCGCCGATTATGTGGCGTTCGGCGCGTTTTACGACACCACGACCAAACCCAGCCATTATCGTCCGCAGCCCGAAATCCTCGGCTGGTGGACAACGCTTTCGCAGTTGCCGTGCGTCGCCATCGGCGGGATCTTCCCGCACAATGCCGCGCCGTTGGTCGATGCCGGGGCGGATTTCATCGCCGTAGTGCGCGCGGTGTGGGATCATGAAGGCGGACCGGGCGCGGGTGTGGCGGCGTTTGGCGAGGTGCTGGGCTGGTAGGTTTTCCCACCCCCAGCCCCTCCCGCAAGCGGGAGGGGAGTCGTTTTGCTCTTGCTCTTTCTACTCCCCGCCCGCTCGCGGGAGGGGCTGGGGGTGGGTCTGTCTTGCCCCCGCCCGCCCCATCCGCTAAGGCCGCGCTCCGCTCTTTCCACCCGCTGTTCCCCCCACGCGCGCCCTTCGGGCCGAAGGATATCCCATGGTTGCCCATTCATCGCTGATCACCGTCATGGAAAAGGCCGCGCGCAAGGCGGCGCCCAAGTTGCGGCGGGATTTCGGTGAGGTCGATGCGTTGCAGGTCAGCCGCAAGGGGCCGGCGGATTTCGTGTCCAACGCCGATCGCGCCGCCGAGGAGACAGTGGTGGAAATCCTGCGCCATGCCCGCCCCGATTGGGGGCTGTTGCTGGAGGAAGGCGGGACGATCAAGGGCGAGGATGACCGCTGCCGCTGGATCGTCGATCCGCTGGATGGCACCAGCAATTTCCTGCACGGCATCCCGCATTTCGCCATCAGCATCGCCGCCGAAATCGATGGCGAGGTGACCGCCGGCCTGGTGCACCAGCCGCTGACCGGCGAAAGCTTCTGGGCGGAAAAGGGCCGCGGCGCCTGGCTTTCGGATCGGCGGCTGCGCGTGTCGGGCCGGCGCGAGATGAACGATTGCCTGATCGCCACCGGGATTCCCTATCAGGGCCACGGCGACCGGCCGCAGTTCAGCGCGATTCTGAACGCGGTGATCCCGGAAGTGGCCGGCGTGCGCCGCTTTGGCGCGGCGGCGCTCGATCTGGCCTGGGTGGCGGCGGGGCGCTTCGATGGCTTCTGGGAAACCGGCTTGTCGCATTGGGACATTGCGGCCGGCATGCTGCTGGTGCGCGAAGCCGGCGGGTTTGTCAGCGATTTCCGTGGGCAGCAGGACATGGTCAGCCGCGCGGAGATCGTGGCGGGCAATGCCAATATCCAATCGAAACTGCACAAATTGGTGGCCGGCGCATTGCGTTGAGCGCGCTGTCACATCCGCAAACCTCGCAAAATGTTGCGGTGCGGGATTTGTGCGGGTTGCGGGGGCCGGGCAGGGCGGCTAACACCCACGCACTGCAACAGATAGGTTATCGGCCATGTCGGCCATTGCGTCACAATATCTTCCGGTTCTGCTGTTCTTCGTGGTTGGCATCGCCTTCGCGTTGATCTTCGTCAGTGCGCCCATCGCCGTTTCGGCGCTGATCGGCACGGCGAAGCCGGAAGCGGTGAAATTGTCGGAGTATGAAAGCGGCTTTCCGGCCTTTTCCGACGCACGCACCAAGTTCGACGTGCAATTCTATCTGGTCGCCATCCTGTTCATCGTCTTCGATCTGGAGGCGGCGTTCCTGTTTCCCTGGGCGGTCAGCCTGCACTGGGGCGGCGAATCGGCCTGGTGGGCGATGATGGAGTTCCTGGGCGAATTGGCCATCGGGCTGGTTTACGCCTGGAAAGTGGGAGCGTTGGAGTGGGAATGAGCGACAGCAAGGAGCTGCTTGTACCCGGTGGGGCCATCGCGCTTCCCGAAGGCAACCGCGATGCGTTCCTGGGCGATGTGTCGGCCGAAGTCGCCGAAAAGGGCTTTCTGGTCACCTCCACCGAAGATCTGTTCCATTGGGCGCGCACCGGTTCGATGTGGTGGATGACCTTTGGCCTGGCCTGCTGCGCGGTCGAGATGATGCACGCCAACATGCCGCGTTATGATCTGGAGCGGTTCGGCGTCGCGCCGCGTGCGTCGCCGCGTCAATCGGACGTGATGATCGTCGCCGGCACATTGTGCAACAAGATGGCGCCGGCACTGCGCCGCGTGTATGACCAGATGGCCGAGCCGCGCTATGTGATTTCCATGGGCAGCTGCGCCAATGGCGGCGGCTATTATCATTACAGCTATTCGGTGGTGCGCGGCTGTGATCGCATCGTGCCGGTCGATATCTATGTGCCGGGCTGCCCGCCAACCGCCGAGGCGCTGCTCTATGGCATTCTCGCCCTGCAGCGGAAGATCCGCCGCGTCGGCGTGTTCGAGCGTTGAGCGATGGGTATTGTTGCTCCTGAATTGGGCCGGCACAGTTGGCCGGTGATGGCCAGCCATGATGGCCTGGCGGCGCGGCTCGGCGCGCTGCTTGGGCCAGCGCTGGTCGCCTGCGAAACCCATGTCGGCGAAACGACCGTGGTGGTGCAGCGCGATGCGCTGGTGGATGCGGTCAAGGCCCTGCGCGACGCGCCGGATCTGAAGCTGAACCAGTTGATCGACATCTGTGCCGCCGACTATCCGGATCGCGTCGAACGCTTCGAGGTGGTGGTGCATCTGCTGTCGATGGCGCACAATCTGCGGTTGCGGGTGAAGTGCAGCACCGATGGCACGGCGCCGGTGCCGTCGCTGACCGGGCTCTATCCCAACGCCGGCTGGTATGAGCGCGAGACCTGGGATTGTTATGGCGTGATGTTCGCCGGCAATCCCGACATGCGGCGTATCCTCACCGACTATGGCTTTGAAGGCCATCCGTTCCGCAAGGATTTCCCGCTGACCGGCCATGTCGAGCTGCGCTGGTCGGAAGAGCACAAGCGCGTGGTGTATGAACCGGTGCGGCTGGCGCAGGATTTCCGCAGCTTTGATTTCCTCAGCCCCTGGGAAGGCACGGATTATGTGCTGCCGGGCGATGAGAAGGCGAGTGGCAAATGAGCAGTCTCGGTTCCGCCGGCGCCGCGTGGACGGCGGATGACACCATTGATGTGCTGCCCGCCAAGGACGGCAACGACATCCAGAATTACATGATCAATTTCGGCCCGCAGCACCCGGCAGCGCATGGCGTGCTGCGGCTGGTGATGGAGCTGGATGGCGAGATCATCGAACGCTGCGATCCGCACATCGGTCTGCTGCACCGCGGCACCGAGAAACTGATCGAGTACAAGACCTATCTGCAGGCGCTGCCCTATATGGACCGCCTCGATTATGTGTCGCCGATGTGCATGGAGCATAGCTATGTGCTGGCCATCGAGAAGCTGGCGGGCATCGAGGTGCCGCTGCGCGCCAAATATCTGCGCACGATGTTTGCCGAAATCACGCGCATTCTCAATCACATCCTGAACACCACCGCGCATGCGATGGATGTGGGCGCGATGACGCCGATCCTGTGGCTGTTCGAGGAACGCGAGAAACTGATGCAGTTTTACGAGCGTGTGTCGGGCGCACGCTTCCACGCCGCGTGGTTCCGGCCCGGCGGCGTCCACCAGGATCTGCCTGACGGGATGGTGCAGGACATAGCGGATTGGTGCGACGGTTTCTTCAAGGTGCTGGACGAGATGCAGGGCCTGGTGGCCGACAATCGCATCTTCAAGCAGCGCAATGTCGATATCGGCATCATTTCCAAGGAAGACGCGATTGCCTGGGGCTTCACCGGCCCGTGCATCCGCGCGTCAGGCGTTGCGTGGGATTTGCGCAAGAGCCAGCCTTATGATGCCTATCATCTGGTCGATTTCGATGTGCCGGTGTCCACCGATGGCGATTGCTATGCGCGCTTCATGGTGCGGATGCAGGAAATGCGCGAAAGCGTGAAGATCATCCGGCAATGCCTGCGCGATCTGCCGGCTGGTGATCACATCACCAGCAACCGCAAGGTGGCGCCGCCATCGCGCGGCGAGATGAAGCGATCGATGGAAGCGTTGATCCATCATTTCAAACTCTACACCGAGGGCCTGCACGTGCCGGCTGGCGATGCCTATGTCGCCACCGAGAGCCCCAAGGGCGAATTCGGCATCTACATGGTCGCCGATGGCACCAACAAGCCGTGGCGCTGCCATGTGCGGGCCACCGGCATGGCGCATCTGCAGGCGATGGATTTCCTGTGCAAGGGGCATATGCTGGCCGACGCGCCGGCGATTCTGGGCAGCCTCGACATCGTGTTCGGGGAGGTGGACCGTTGAACGAAAAGGCCAAACTCTGGGCTGTGGCGGCAATCGGCGCGGCTGTTGTTGCCGGTGCCGGTTTTGCGGCCGCCTTGCTGTGGGGTGAGGGTGCCGGCATGCCGATCGTGGCGGCGGGCGCGACCCTGTGGACGGCAAGCTTCGTGCGCTGGTCGGCAAGGCGGCGGCACCCATGAGCAAGCTCGCCATCGCGACGGCCATGATCGCGCATTACAACGCGCAGGACGCGGACGCCTATGTGGCGCTGATGACCGATGATGCGGTGGAAGCCGGCTATCGCGGCGCCGTGCTGCGCGACGGGAAGGAAGGTGTGCGGTCCGGGCTGAAGGCGATGTTTGCCCAGTTCCCCGAAAACCGCGCCGAAATCATCACCGGCTATGAGCTCGGCGAGTTTGCCGTGCTGCACGAGAAGGTGTGGCGCACGTCAGCCGGTGAGCCGTTCGAAGTGATGAGTGTCTACAGTTTCGAAGGCGCGCTGTGCCGCCGCGTGGAGTTCATTCGGTGAGCCTTTTCAACGACTTCACCTGGACCGAAGCCAACGCGACCGAAGCTGCACGCATCATCGCCCTGTACCCCGCCGGTCGGCGGGCGAGCGCGGTGATGCCTTTGTTGTGGCTGGCACAATATCAGGTGCGCGATTCCACCGGCATCGCCTGGCTGCCGGTGCCGGTGATCGAGTTCGTCGCGCGCGAGGTGGGCTTGCCCTATATCCGCGTGTACGAAGTCGCCAGCTTCTACACGATGTACAATCTGAAGCCGGTGGGTCGTTTCCATGTTCAGGTGTGCGGCACCACGCCGTGCATGCTGCGCGGCAGCGACGATCTGATCCGCGCAGCCAAGGACATGGGGCTGGCCAAGGGCGCCACCACCCCCGACGGCCTGTTCACCCTGACCGAAGTCGAGTGCCTGGGCGCCTGCGCCAATGCGCCGATGGTGCAGATCAACGATCACAATTACGAAGACCTGAGCTATGATGCGATGCGCAGCTTGCTGGACAGGCTGGCGCGCGGCGAGTCGCCGACGCCGGGCAGCCAGATCGGCCGCACGGCGTCATGCCCGGACGGCGGGCCGACGAGCTTGAGGGAACTGGCCGATGGCTGAGCAGGAGATTCTGAATTTCATCGGCGAGCAGTTTCGCCGGTCGAACGGCCGTTTCGACAAGCTGGAACTGGATATCGGCGATCTCAAGACACGGTTGATCGTGCTGAAAGAAGGTCAGGCGTCCATGTCGGCGCGGATCGCCACCGTGGAAGTCGGCATGGCGGGCATCAACAAGCGGATGGACCGTGTTGAAAGCCGGCTGGATCGCATCGAGCGACGCCTTGATCTGGTGGAAACAATCTGATGCTGGCTGACAAGGATCGCATTTTCACCAATCTCTACGGCTTCCAGCCGTGGAACCTCGACGCGGCGCGCACGCGTGGTGATTGGGCGGACACGAAAGATCTGATGAGCGTCGGCCCCGATGGGTTGATCGACGCCATCAAGGCCAGCGGCCTGCGCGGGCGCGGCGGCGCGGGGTTCCCCACGGGTTTGAAGTGGAGCTTCATGCCCAAGACGCCGAACCCGGATCGGCCAAGCTACCTGGTGGTGAATGCCGATGAAAGCGAACCCGGCAGTTGCAAGGATCGCGAGATCATCCGCCATGATCCGCACAAGTTGATCGAAGGCGCGCTGATCGCCGGCTTTGCCATGCGCGCCAGTGCCGCCTTCATCTATATCCGCGGCGAGTATATCGCCGAGGCCAAGGTGCTGATGGCCGCCGTGCAGGAGGCTTATGCCGCCGGCCTGATCGGCAGGAACGCCTGCGGCACCGGTTATGATTTCGACGTGATCGTGCACCGCGGCGCCGGCGCCTATATCTGCGGCGAAGAAACCGCGATGATCGAAAGCCTGGAAGGCAAGAAGGGCCAGCCGCGCCTGAAGCCGCCGTTCCCGGCCGGCGCCGGCCTTTATGGCAACCCGACGACGGTCAACAATGTCGAGAGCATCGCGGTGGTGCCGACCATCCTGCGGCGCGGGCCAAGCTGGTTCGCCGGCATCGGCCGCCCGAAGAATGAAGGCACCAAGCTGTTCCAGATCAGCGGCCATGTGAACCGGCCGTGCGTCGTCGAAGAAGCGATGGGCCTGCCGTTCCGCGAGTTGATCGACACGCATTGCGGCGGCATTCGCGGTGGGTGGGACAATCTGCTGGCGGTGATCCCCGGCGGATCATCGGTGCCGCTGGTGCCGGCACACCAGATCATGGAGGCGCCGATGGATTTCGATGGCCTGCGCGACCTGAAATCCGGCCTGGGTACTGCTGCGGTGATCGTGATGGACAAGAGCACCGATATCGTGCGCGCCATTGCCCGGCTGAGTTATTTCTACAAGCACGAAAGCTGCGGCCAGTGCACGCCGTGCCGCGAAGGCACCGGCTGGATGTGGCGGGTGATGGAGCGGCTGGTGACCGGCGACGCCGAACCGCACGAGATCGATATGCTGCTGGATGTGACGCTGCAGGTGGAAGGCCACACCATCTGCGCGTTGGGCGACGCGGCGGCCTGGCCGATCCAGGGGCTGATCCGGCATTTCCGCCCGGAGATCGAGGCGCGGATTGCGCGGCGCAAGGGGTTTGTGCAGGTGCCGGCGATGGCAGTGGCGGCGGAGTAATGCCCTAATGCCGCTGCTTGCAGTTACTGCCGTTATCACGGTCTTGGCTGTGGGGCTTTGGTTTCTTTCGCTTGTGGCTGGCTGGGCGTGATGGACTGCGGCGTCATGGGGTTGTGGCCCCGCCACTGTGGCTGCCACAATCACTTTGGTCCAAAAAGGTGAGATCGCAGATTGACGAATTGAGGCGTGACGCCCTGTAAATTCAAAGTGACTGTCATGCTGGCGCAGGCCAGCATCCACGGTGGAGCGGGTGTTATTCGGTTACAACATGGGAGCCAGACGGCACGGTGGATGCTGGCCTGCGCCAGCATGACTGGGTTTTGTTTGAGGGTTTGTATTTACCTCTTCGGGTCCTTCGGTAACGGCGGGAAACCCATGCCCTCGGCCAGATCGATCCAAAGCGGATTATGCTCCTCGATCAGGCGGATTTTCCAGTCGCGTTTCCAGGTTTTCATCATGCGCTCGCGGCGGATGGCATCGGCGATGTCGGTGTAATGATCGTTCCAGACCAGCAGCTTCACGCCATAGCGCGCCGAGAAGCCGGCGAAATATTCTTCGCGATGCTGCTGGATGCGGTTGAGGAGGTTTGAGGTGACACCCAGATACAGCGTGCCGCGCGGCGCACTCGCGAGAATATAGAGCCAGCCGGGTTTTGGCATGGGACAATGTTCCCATCAGGATGTTGTGTATCAAAAGGGACAGTTCAGGAACAAAGTAATCAGTCATGCTGGCGAAGGCCAGCATCCATGGTGGAGCGGGGGCCATATTGTGGCAACGTGGGGGCCAGGCGGCACAGTGGATGCTGGCCTTCGCCAGCATGACTTGGTCTTCTGGGGGATAGGGTGCGCGCGATCCGACGCTTCACGCAGGCCCCTTTGCGCTGGCCTTTTGTCACACTTTCCCCTAATCCGGTCATGCGTTTGCAACACTTGATGCCGGGCCGATAAAAACCAATGGATTCAGTTACTCAGCCGCCTGCCGGCACCCCCGATATCCAACCGATCTCCATCGTTGCGGAGATGCGGACGAGCTTTCTTGATTATGCCATGTCGGTCATCGTCGCCCGCGCCTTGCCGGATGTGCGCGATGGCCTGAAACCCGTGCATCGGCGCATCCTGTGGGGCAGTTACGAAAACGGCTTCACGCCCGGCAAACCCTATCGCAAATCGGCGCGCATCGTCGGGGACGTGATGGGCAAATATCACCCGCACGGCGACAGCGCGATTTACGAGGCGTTGGTGCGCATGGCCCAGGATTGGTCGATGCGGCTGCCGCTGATCGACGGCCAGGGCAATTTCGGTTCGATGGATCCGGATGCCGCTGCCGCCATGCGCTACACCGAAGCGCGGCTGGCCAAGTCCGCCGAAGCGCTGCTGACCGATATCGAGAAGGATACGGTCGATTTCATCCCCAACTATGATGGTTCGGAAAATGAACCGTCGGTGTTGCCGGCGCGGTTCCCGAACCTGCTGGTCAATGGCGGCAGCGGCATCGCGGTCGGCATGGCGACCAATATTCCGCCGCACAATCTCAATGAAGTCATCGATGCGGTTCGCGCCTATCTCGATGATCCGCTGATCAGTGTTGAAGGCCTGATGGCGCATGTGCCGGCACCGGATTTCCCCACTGGCGGCCTGATCCTCGGCACCTCGCAACTGCGCCAGGCCTATGAAACCGGGCGCGGCAGCATCCGTGTGCGATCACGCCACGTGGTAGAGGAAAGCCGTGGCGACAAGCGTGCCATCATCCTCACCGAAATTCCGTTCCAGCAGGGCAAGAATGCGCTGGTCGAGAAAATCGCCGAGGCGGTGAAGGACAAGCGCATCGAAGGCGTTTCGGACCTGCGCGACGAAAGCAATCGCGAAGGCGTGCGCATCGTGATGGAATTGAAGCGCGACGCGACGGTGGAGGTCGTGCTCAACCAGTTGTGGCGCTTTACGCCTGCACAGCAGAGCTTTGCCATCAACATGCTCGCCATCCGCGGCGGCCGCCCGGAATTGCTGGGCCTGAAAGACATCATCGCGGCCTTCGTCGATTTCCGCGAAGTGGTGATCACCAGGCGATCGAAGCATGATCTGGCCAAGGCGCGCGACCGCGCGCATCTGTTGATCGGCCTGGTCATCGCGGTCGCCAATCTTGACGAAGTCGTGCGCATCATCCGCGGCAGTGCCAGCCCGGCCGAAGCCCGTGAAGCCTTGATGGCGCGCGACTGGGACGCCGCCGACATTCGCCCCTATCTGGCGCTGGTGGAGGCTGGCACCGTCGATGTCGATGCGCCGACCATCCGCCTGACCGAATTGCAGGTGCGCGCCATTCTCGATCTGCGCTTGCAGAAACTCACCGCGCTGGGCCGCGACGAGATCGGCAGCGAGTTGCAGGAACTGGCCGCGGTGATTGCCGATCTGCTCGATATCCTCACCGATCGCGCCCGGCTGCGCAGCGTGCTGCGTGCCGAGCTGGAGGAAGTCACCAATGATTTCCAGTCGAAGCGCCGCACCGAAATCGTGATGGCCGGTGATGATATCGACGACGAGGATCTGATCGAGCGCGAGGAGATGGTGGTCACCGTCACCATGTCGGGCTGGATCAAGCGCGTGGCGCTGGCCGAGTATCGCGCGCAAGGGCGCGGCGGCAAGGGCCGCAATGCGATGTCCACCAAGGATGAGGATGCGGTGACGAATCTGTTCGTCACCTCCACCCACAATCCGGTGCTGTTCTTCAGTTCCGCCGGCAAGGTCTATCGCCTGAAGGTGTGGCGCCTGCCGCAGGGCTCTCCCCAGGCCAAGGGGCGCCCGCTCAATAATCTGTTGCCGCTCGCTGCTGGCGAGACGATCACCTCGGTGCTGCCGCTGCCGGAGGACGAGACCGAATGGGGCAAGCTGCATGTGATGTTTGCCACCGCCAACGGCAGCGTGCGCCGCAACGCCATGGATGCCTTCACCAACGTGCCAACGGCCGGCAAGCTCGCCATCCGCTTTGAAGAGGGCGATGATGATCGCCTGATCGGCGTGGCGCTGTGCGATGTGGCCGACGATGTGTTCCTGGCGGCGAAAAGCGGCAAGGCGATCCGCTTTGCCGTGGATGATGTGCGCGAGTTCGTGTCGCGCACCTCCACCGGTGTGCGCGGCATGACGCTGGGCGCCGGCGATGAAGTCGTGTCGATGGCGGTGCTGAAGGGCTTTGAAGCCAGCACCGAGGAGCGCGAGGATTATCTGAAGGCCGCCGCCTGGAAGAATGAGCCGAACGATCGCGTGCTGTCGGAATATCGCATGGGCCAGTTTGCGGCCGCCGAACAGTTCATCCTGACCATCACCGCCAATGGCTTTGGCAAGCGCAGCAGTGCCTATGAATATCGCCAATCCGGGCGCGGCGGGCAGGGCATCCGCAACATCGCCGAAAGCGACCGCAACGGCGACGTGGTAGCCAGCTTCACCGCGCATGATGATGATGATGTGCTGCTGGTGACCGATCAGGCCAAGCTGATCCGCATCCGCGCGGCGGAGATTCGCATCATGGGCCGCGCCGCGCAGGGTGTGACGCTGTTCAAGGTGGCCGATGACGAACATGTCGTTTCGGCGGCGTTGATCCCGCCGGAGGGTGAGGATGCAGGGGTGGACGCAGCTGGCTGATAGTCGGCCATTGAATTGAAAGTCGCAGCTCCCACCCCATTGCGGGGAGGGCGACCCGGCGTCAGCCGAGCAGCCTGCCCCGGACTTGATCCGGGGGGGTGGGGGTTCCATATGTGGCGGCAGGAGGCGCCCCCACCCCGGGCCGCCTTCGGTGTCTCTCGCCCTCCCCGCAAGGGGGAGGGAGTTTGTCCGTCTAGAGTGTTTTCCGACCAAGTTGGATCACCGTCATCGCCCTATCGGGCGACCCCTTCGGGGCGGGGCGGATTTGGCCCAGGGCGGCGTCCCTCGTCGGTTACGATGCAAAGAGCATCGCGCCCTCCTCGCTCCTTGCCCTGAACCAAATCCGCCGCCGTGCCGGTGACCCAGCTTGATCGGAAAACGCTCTAATCCGGGTGCGCCGCGCGCGCCAGCAGGCCGCGCGCCACGCCCAGCGCGATCAGCCACTGGCCGCCGAAATAGCTGATCCACACCAGGGCGCCATCCAGCGCCGGCCCCAGCAAGTGCCCGCCGCCCATGCGCAGCACCAGCACCGTATCGGACAGCACGAACAACAGCCCGCCCAGCGCCGCCAGCCGGGGAAAGCGGCTGATCCACAGGCTGGCCGCCATGCCGCACAGCAGCACGGCATAGATCATGGTGAAACCGACCGGCAGGCCCGCAGGGGTGAGCAGTGGCGGCATGGCCAGGCCATAAAGGATCAGCAGCGCCGCAATGATGCGGTCGACCGCCACTGTCTGGCGGCGATGCTGGGCATAGAACAGGATCGCCACCAGATGCCCGGCGGCAAAGCTGGCGCCGCCCGCCAGGAACAATCCCGGCAGTTCGAGCAGCACATCGCCGGCCGCGCCCAGCGCCATCACCAGCGCCAGCCTGCCGGCGCCGCGCACCGGCAGTTGCAGCGCCGCCAGCGCCAGCAGGGCGACGCCGCTGCCTTTCAGCGCCACATCGGCCGCGCCATCGATCAAGGGGGAGAGCAGCAGATAGAACAGCCCGGCCGCCAGCGCAGCGCCAACCAGCACCAGAAAGCGCAGCGGCAGGCCGGCAAGCGGCAAACGGGCAATCACGGAAACCACGGGACCGGCATCTCCATAGCCCGTCGCCGCGACGAGGTGAAGCGGTCAGACTCACGCTTTGTTCATGTTGGCGGCGATAGGGCCGCGTGCCACAACATGCAGCATCAGTTGACGCGGCTGGCGTGACGTTTTAGCCCAGCCTTGCATTGCTTGAGGGAGGCATCAGATGAAGAAATTTGCAACCGCCTTGGCGCTGGTCTTGATGGCCGGCACCACATTGGGCGCCGCCAGCCCGGCGCTGGCCCAGGCCAAGCCGAAGGCTGAAAAGCCGGTGCCGCCGAAATTGTCCAAGCCGATCCTGGCCATCGTCATTGCCGCGCAGAAGTTGCAGACCGCCGGTGATCATGCCGGCGCCATCGCCAAGCTGGATGAAGCCAAGGACGTGCCGCGCGCCGAGAAGGATGACGCGCTGATCATGGCCAAGCTGAAGCTGTATTCGGCGCAGGTTCTGAAAGACAATATCAAGCTGGAAGAAGCGCTGAGCGAGGCCGTGCTGGCCCCGAGCATCGAGGCCGAGGAAAAGATCACCTTCACCAAATTCATCGCCGGCCTGGCCAGCAACCGCAAGGATTACCAGAAGGCGTGGACGGCCTATGAAGCCTATCTGACCGCCAAGCCCGACGATGTGGACATGCTGGTGCAGGCCGCCAGTGTGAACGCCGCGCTCAACAACCGCCCGCGGGTTGTGGAACTTCTGTCCAAGGCAATCGCGCTGCGCGAAGCGGCTGGCCAGAAGGGCGATCGCAGCTGGTATGAATTCCGCGCGCAGGCGGTGATCGATGGCAACATGGCCGATCAGATCATGCCGGCGCTGCTCGGCTGGGTGAAGGCCTTTCCGGAACCGCGCAGCTACAACACGGCCATCGAACTCACCAAGCAGCGCGCCGGCAATCTCGACAACAACACGCTGATCGATTTCGGCCGCCTGCTGTGGGCCGCTGGCGCCATGACCACGGCCGGCAATTATCTGGAATATGCCGAAGCGGCGCTCGACCGCGGCATGCCCAATGAAGCCGATCTCGTGCTGAAGGAAGGCATTGCCAAGAAATTGATCGATCCGACCAAGGTCGGCATCGGCGAAATCGTCAAGCAGGCCACGGCGAAGAATGCCGAGAGCAAGGCCGGCATCGCCGCGCTGGAAAAGGAAGCCAAGACGTCCCCGCGCATCGCGCTGGTGGTCGCCGATACCTTGGCCAATCTGGGCCAGCACGAAAAGGCCGTGCCCTTCTACAAGGGTCTGGTCGGTGCGGCCGGGATCGATCAGGATACGGTGAACCTGCGGCTGGCCGTGGCGTTGATGAAGGCTGGCGACAAGGCCGGCGCCAAGGCGGCGTTCGACGCGGTGAAGGCTGGCCCGCGCCGCGCCATTGCGCAATTCTACGACGTGCTGCTTGCCGCCGCCTGATCCGGCGCCAGTGACAGAATGACAGGCGCGCGCCGCGGCACAGCGGCGCGCGCTTTTCTTATTGGGCGTCTGCCCCTATGGAGGCCAACCCGCCGCCAGCCACAGGAGTCGTGCCAATGCCAGCCCGTATCAAGGAACCTCGGCTGGGGCTGACCTTTGATGATGTGCTGCTGGTGCCGGCGGCATCCGCCATCATGCCGAGCATGGCCGACACCTCCACGATGGTGACGCGCGGCATCAGCCTGAACATCCCGGTGATGAGCAGCGCGATGGACACGGTGACCGAAGCCAATATGGCGATCGCCATGGCGCAGATGGGTGGCATCGGCGTGCTGCACCGCAATCTCACCGTGGCCGAACAGGCGCTGGCGGTGAAGCAGGTGAAGCGGTTCGAAAGCGGCATGGTCGTCAATCCGGTGACGCTGACACCGGATCAGACGCTTGGCGATGCCCGCGCGCTGATGGCCAGCCACGGCATTTCCGGTTTTCCGGTGGTGGAGCGCGTCGGCCCAGGCGGCGCGCCGGGTCGCCTTGTCGGCATCGTCACCAACCGCGATCTGCGCTTTGCCGAAAATGATGCGCAGCCGATTGCCGAATTGATGACCCGCGACAATCTGGTGACCGTGCGCCCCGGCGTCACCGAAGCCGACGCGCGCCGCCTGCTGCACAATCACCGCATCGAAAAGCTGATCGTCGTTGATGATGACAATCATTGCATCGGCCTGATCACCATGAAGGATATCGTGCGCGCGGTGAACCATCCGCACGCCACCAAGGATGGCGCCGGCCGGCTGCGCGTGGCGGCCGCCACCACGGTGGGCGATGCCGGTTATGAACGCACCGAAGCGTTGCTCGATGCCGAATGCGATCTGATCGTGGTCGATACCGCGCATGGCCACAGCGATCAGGTGGCGGCCGCGGTGGCGCGGATCAAGCGGCTGAGCAACAATGCCCAGGTGATCGCCGGCAATGTGGCGACCGCCGCCGCCGCACGATCGCTGATCGATGCCGGTGCCGATGGCATCAAGGTCGGCATCGGGCCGGGCAGCATCTGCACGACGCGCGTGGTGGCCGGCGTGGGCGTGCCGCAATTGACCGCGGTGATCGATGCGGCCGAAGCCGGCTGGGCGGCCGGCGTGCCGGTGATCGCCGATGGCGGCCTGCGCACCAGTGGCGATGTCGCCAAGGCGCTGGCGGCGGGCGCCAGCGCGGTGATGGTCGGCAGCCTGCTCGCCGGCACCGAGGAAGCGCCGGGCGACACCTTCCTGTGGCAGGGCCGCACCTATAAATCCTATCGCGGCATGGGCAGTGTGGGGGCGATGGCGCGCGGTTCGGCGGATCGTTATTTCCAGCAGGATATCAAGGATCAACTGAAACTGGTGCCCGAAGGCATCGAGGGCCAGGTGGCCTTCAAGGGCCCGGTGGCCAATGTGCTGCACCAATTGGTTGGCGGGGTGAAGGCGGCGATGGGCTATACCGGTGCCACGACGCTGGCGGATTTCCGCGAGCGCGCCGAATTCATCCGCATCACCAATGCGGGCCTGCGCGAAAGCCATGTTCACGACGTGATGATCACGCGTGAAGCCCCGAACTACCCCACCAGCGGATGACACCTGCCGCACGCCTGGCTGCGGCCATCGAGATACTGGATGCGGTGATCATCGCGGCACGTGATGGCGGCGCTGCGGCCGACACGCTGATCCAGCGTTATTTCACCACGCGCCGCTATGCCGGTTCCAAGGATCGCCGCGCGGTGCGGGATTTGGTGTTCGGCGTGGTGCGGACCCTGGGCGAACGGCCGCATTCCGGGCGGGCAGCGGTGATCGGCTATGCCCGGGCCCATGATCCAACCTTGCTGGCGCATTTCGGCGCCGCCGGTCATGCGCCGTTGCCGCTGGTGCAGGGCGAACCGGCGGCCACCATGGGCCTCGCCCCGGCTTGGCTGCGCGATATGCTGGGCTTGCGCTTTGGCGGCGATGTCGGCCGGCAACTCGTGGCGCTGATGGACCGCGCACCGCTGGATGTGCGGGTCAACAGCCTGAAGGCGACCCGCGAACAGGTGGCGGCGGCTCATCCGGATTGGGAAATCCTGCCACGCACCGCGCATGGCCTGCGCCTGCCCACCGGTACGGTGCTGGAACAGTTGGAGGATTGGCAGGCCGGGCAGATCGAAGTGCAGGATGAAGGCAGCCAGATGGCCGCAGCAGCGCTGGCGGCGCGGCCGGGCGAAACGGTGGTCGATCTGTGTGCCGGCGCCGGCGGCAAGACGCTGGCGCTGGCCGCCGACATGGCGGGGCAGGGCAGGTTGGTCGCCTGCGACACCGATCGCGGCCGGCTGAGCCAGATGCCGCCACGCGCGGCCCGTGCCGGCGCGGATGGCATCGACATGCGGCTGCTTGATCCGGGTCAGGAAGCCGCCGCGCTGGCCGATCTGATGGGCCAATGCGATGCCGTGCTGATCGATGCGCCCTGTTCGGGCAGTGGCACCTGGCGGCGCAATCCGGAAAGCCGCTGGCGGCTGAACCGCGAACGGCTGGCGCGGCTGGTGCATACCCAGGCGCAGTTGATCAATCTCGGCACGCGGCTGCTGCGTCCCGGCGGGCGCATCGTCTATGTGGTCTGTTCGCTGCTGCCGCCCGAAGGCGAAGCGCAATTGGCCAACACGCCGGCATTGGCGCCGTGGAAAAGCCGCGTGCTCACGCCGGCCGACGATGGCTGCGACGGCTTTTTCATCGCGCAGTCATCGCGGCTTTGATAGGTTGGCGGCAGGGAGAGTTTCGATGCGTTTGTTTCTGTTGTCTGCGGCCCTGATCGCCACGGCTGCCCCTGCTGCCACCGGCCGTGACGACCAGTTGAAATCGCTATCGGTGCAACTGGCTGGCAGCGGCCAGATCGCGCTGACCGCCGGCAAGCCGCAAGACGCCATCGACAGTTTCGAAGCCGCACTGGCCGTCGATCCGCGCAATGTCGCGGCGTTCAGCGGCATCGCCCGCGCCTATGAAGCGCTGGGCCTGCCCGGCAAGGCGGTGAAATATTATCGCGAAGCACTGGCGCTGAACCCGTCGGACCTTGCCGCGCTGGAAGGCCAGGGCCGGGCACTGGTGGCGCGCGGGGCGACGGCGCGGGCGCAGATCAACCTCGCCCGCATCAAGGCGCTGTGCAAGGCGGATTGCTCGGCGGCGGCGCGGCTGGAAGGCGTGATCGCCAAGGGCACGCAGACGGCAAGTGCAGCGCCAGCGAAGCCGGTGGCGGCGCGGAACTGAAGGCGGCAGTTCAGTAATCCCACCCCCAGCCCCTCCCGCAAGCGGGAGGGGAGCCATTTGTGGTTGTGGATCGCGTATGCTTCACATCCAAACTTCTCCCCTCCCGCTTGCGGGAGGGGTTGGGGGTGGGCGTCGTCAAGCGCAGCCGGCTATTTCGCGCCGGGCGGATCACGCACAAAGGCCGGCACAGCGGCATCATCGCCAAACCGCCAGGCCGACAGGTACGACAGGCGCAGGATGTTGGTCATTTTGGCATAGTTGATCTTGTCAGCCGTGTCGGTCGTCTGGTGATAATCGGGATGGAAACCGGTGAAGAACCAGAAGGCCGGAATGTCGTTCAGCACGAACGGAAACTGGTCACTGCGGAAGAAGATGTTCAGCGCATTGTCCTTGTCGAACCGGTCATCGAGCGTCAGGCCGACACTGGCATTGGCGGCCTTCACGACGGCATCGAAATCCGGGCTGTAACCGGCGCCGATCAGGTTGAGCCGGTTGCTGGTGTCGGCCGGGATGGTGATCAGGCCGTCGGTCTGCTCGCTGGCCGTTTCGTCGCGGCCGATCATGTCGAAATTGATCATCGCCCGTGTCGTCGCCAGCGGTCGCAGCGGCTGCCGGGCCAGATGATAGGCGCCCAGCAGCCCGCGTTCCTCGGCGGCAAACACCACGAACAGGATCGAGCGTTTTGGCTTGACCGGATTGGCGGCAAAGGCGCGCGCCATCGTCACCACGCCCACCGTGCCGGAGCCATTGTCATCGGCGCCGTGATAAATGTCCGGCCCGGTGAAGCCGTCATGATCATGGTGCGCGCTGATGATGATGGTTTCGGCGGCCAGCTTGGGATCAGAGCCGGGCAGCAGGCCGACGACGTTGCTGGAGAAACCCCGCGACCGCACGCTGTTTTCCAGATGGATGGCCAGGCTGATGCCGGGCAGGCTGCGTGATTGCGGGGTGAGGTTCGCATCGATCGCCGCCTGCAAGGCTTGCGGGGTGGAACCCGTGCCGGCGAGCAGGCTGGCTGCCAGCTTGTCGTTCACGGTGAGGATCGGAATGTTGAGATCATCGTCGAGCAGCGCCTGCGCCGGCAACCCCGGCACCCGCCGGATGCTGCCACCGATGCGATTGACCCGGTCGATATTGGAGGGATGCTTGCGATTGGGTTCGGCCAGCACGATCAGTGCCAGCGCGCCGTGCGCCTGCGCGTTCAGCGCCTTCACCCGGTTGGTGGCATGGCGGGTGTTGCCGGTGCCGCCAAAGCGCGATTTCGGATCATTTTCCTGCGGCTCATGCTCGATCACCACCACGATCTTGCCGCGCGCTTCGAGGCCCTGATAATCGTCATAACCGATGCCGGGTGCGGTGATCCCATAGCCGGCAAAGACCAGCGGCGCCGACAGATCGAGATCATTCTTGTAGCCGCCGGTGAAATCCGGGAATTTCCAGCTTTGGGTGGCGGTGCCGGTCGTCAGGGTGAGGCTGTTGGCGGCGGTGTTGGGGCGATATTCCAGCAGCGGCACTGGCTGGAAAAAGCTGGCGGCGCCCCTGGCATCGGTGGCGGCCGGCTTCAGCCCCGCCTTGGCGAATTCGGCGGCCACCCACTGGATGGCGGCTTCATCGCCCGGTTGCAGCGACATGCGGCCCTGCATCCCATCGGAGGCCAGAAACCCGAGATCGGCGCGCAGATCGCCTTCGCGGATGCGATCAAACCCCGGCTTTTGCGCGGCCGGCACCGGTGCCAGGGCTGTGGCTGCCAACGCCGATGACGCCGAAAGCATCGCCAGCGCCAGACCAAGATTTTTCGATTTCATGTGCCCACACTCCCCTTGCGGCGGCTCGGCGGCGATTGTGGCATGTTCTGTGAGGGCGTAAAGGCCAATCGGCGTCGGCCTAAAGCCGGGCTGCCGCCTTGGCGAAGGCCTCCACCGGCACGGTTTCGGCGCGGGCTTCGGGCTTGATGCCCTCAAGCTCCAGCGCTTCCAACGCGCCGGGCATGCCGCGCACGCTGGCGCGCAGCATCTTGCGGCGTTGGCCGAAGGCGGCAGCGGTGAGCGCGGCCAGGCGCGCCGGGGTGGCGGGCGACAGGGGTTCGCATGGCACCAGATGCACCACGGCGGATTCGACCTTGGGCGACGGCACGAAGGCGCGGGCCGGCACGGTCATGGCGATGCGCGGGCGGCTGCGCCACTGGGCGAGCACGCTCAGCCGGCCATAGGCATCATCGCCCGGGGCAGCGACGATGCGCTGGGCCACTTCACGCTGGAACATCAGGGTCAGGCTGGCCCACCATGGCGGCCATTCGGGCGCGTCCAGCCAGCCGGTGAACAGCGACGTGCCGATGTTGTAGGGCAGGTTGGCGACGATATGGGCACCGTCCCCGGCCAGGGCGCGCGCATCAACGGCCATGGCATCACCGCCCACCACGGTCAGCCGGCCATCGGCGGCCGCGGCGAGTTCGGCGAGGGCGGGCAGGGCGCGGTCGTCGCGCTCCACGGCGATCACGTTGGCCCCGGTGCGCAGCAGCGCCCGCGTGAGACCGCCGGGGCCAGGGCCGACCTCATAGACGCGGCTGCTGCCATCCAGACCGGGAATGCGGGCAATGCGATCGAGCAGATTGGTATCGGTGAGGAAATTCTGGCCCAGCGTCTTCTTGGCGTTCAGCCCGTGTGCGGCGATCACCTCACGCAGCGGCGGCAGATCGGCCAATGCCATCAAGATGCCTTGCGCCGCGCTGCGCAGGCGCCGGCCATCCGGATCGCAGCCAGCATCGCGTTGGGCGTGGCCAGGCCGCGGCCGGCGATGTCGAACGCCGTGCCATGATCGGGCGATGTGCGCACGATCGGCAGGCCGAGCGTGACATTGACGCCATCATCGAAATGCAGCGCCTTCAACGGGATCAGCGCCTGATCATGATAAAGGCACAAGGCGACATCGAAACGCGCGCGGGCGGCGGCATGGAACATCGTGTCGGCCGACAGCGGACCGGTGATGTCGAGGCCGTCGGCGCGCAGGATCTCGATGGCCGGGCGGATGATGTCGACCTCTTCACGGCCCAGCGTGCCGTTTTCACCGGCGTGCGGGTTCAATCCGGCGATGGCGAGGCGGGGGGACGCGATGCCGAAATCCCGGGTGAGCGCCCGCGCTGCGATACGGGCGCGGGCGACGATCAGTTCGATGCTGATCAGGCGCGGCACATCCACCAGCGGCACATGCACGGTGAGCGGAATGGTGCGAAGCGATGGCCCCGCCAGCATCATCACCGCATTGGCGGCCGACACACCGCAGCGTTCGGCGACGAATTCGGTCTGCCCCGGATAGGAAAAGCCGATGGCGAACAATTGCGCCTTTGAAACCGGGCCGGTGACCAGCGCCGATGCCATGCCCTGGCGGGTGAGGCCGACGGCAAACTCCAGACTGTCCAGCGCACAGCGCGCGCCGGCCAGATTGGGTTCACCGGGCACGATCTCGCCGGGATCATCGACCTGGATCAGCGGCAAGGCGTTGGCAAAGGCGCCAGCGGCTTCGGCGGTATCGGACAACACGGCGATCGGCCCGTCCCACACGGCGCGGATCGACCTTGCATCACCGATGGCCAGGAACGGCGGGAAGCCCCGACCTTCGCTGCACAGTTCGTTGCGGCGTTCCCAGGCGCCGGCGATGATTTCCGGGCCGATGCCGGCGGGATCGCCGATGGATACCGCCAGCGGCGCCGCCAGACTGTGCGGGCTCATCAGCGATAATCGACGATGGCGTCGCGCCGGAGATCGCGCAGGTAGCGGCGGGCGCGCATGTTCACCCGCTCATCGTTCATCTGGGCATAAATCTCGTCGAAATTCGGCGCCTTGGCTTCGATCTGGCTGTCGTCGCGGCCGCACAGCACCAGCACGCGCAGGCCTTCTTCGGCCGAACCGAACGCCGGCGTGGCTTCACCGATCGACAACTTGCCCAGGATGGCCTGCAGCGGCGCCGGCAGATCCTTCATGCGGATGGCATCATTGGTGGCAACTTCGCCGCCGATCTTCTTGGCGACAGCCTCCACCCCGCCGCAGCCACCCATCCCGCGGGTGGCCAACTGGATCTCCGCCACCTTTTCCCGCGCCTGGACTTCGGTGGTATTGGCCTGCAGCGGGATGGTCAGTTGCTTCAGACTGAGCAGCGCCAGCGTCGGATCGGCGGCCAGCACCTGCCGGCGTTCCAGCATCGACATGATGGCGACGCCGCCGGTGACCGGGATCGGATCGCTGATCTGGCCGGGTTGCAACGTGGCCACGGCGGGGGCCACCTTGTCGTTCAACTGTTCGGCGCGCACCCAGCCAAGATCGCCACCCAGGCCAGCGGTGGAGGCTTCGGAAAACTGCCGCGCATAGGCGACGAAGCTGGCCCCGCCGCGAATCTGACCAGTGATGCGTGCGGCATCTTCCATCACGGCATCGAGGGTTTCGGGCGTCGCCGACAGGAAAATCTCGCCGACATGATATTCGTCCTTGCCCTTGGCGGCGTTCAATTTGTCGATCACCTGCTGCACTTCATCGTCGCCGACATTGACCATCGGTTCGACCTTGCGGCGCAGCACCCGGCTCCAGGCCAGTTCGGCGCGGATCTGGCCTTTCAGGCTGTTGGCCGATGATCCGCTGGTGTGCAGATAATCCTCGAACACCTTGGGCGTGCGCTTGAAATTCTGGGCGATGCGCTCGAACGAGCGTGTCACTTCGGCTTCGTTGATGCGGATGTCGTTCTCGGCCGCTTCCTGCATCTGCAGTTTTTCATCGATGAGGTTGCGGACGATCTGCAGGCGCAAACGCTGGCGTTCGGCATCATCGATGCGGCCGCCGTTCGCCGCAACCACCAGCCCAAGGCGCTGATCGATATCGGTATCGGTGATGACATCGCCGTTGACGATGGCCTGTGCCTTGCGCAGCGCCGGATCGACGTCACCCATCAGCAGCACATCGGGCAGATCATTGGCGGAAAAGCTGCGCTGTGCCGATGTCTGTGCAAAGGCGGGAGCCAATGCCGGTGCCGCCATCGGGGCCAGCGCCGCCACGCCAGCCAGCAGGCAGGCGATCAGTGACCGGTTCAACTTTGCAGAATTCATTCCGTCACTCCGTCGCGCATCGGCGCCCACCCCCCGTTGCTGCTTGGCCTTAGCGCATCGCCGCCCATGGGGGAAAGCGCGATAATGCTGGCCTGCCAGCGCGCATCTGAACGCCCGGTGAAAAATTGATTGGTATTGGCCAATGGTGTGGCCTCGGCTGATTTATCGGCCAATTGTCTTGAAGGCTACGCTGATCTGGAAATTGTTGCCGGGGCGGAAATCACGGTCGCCCACATAATCGCGGCGCCAGCCAAAGCCCACCCGGAAACATTCGTCTTCATACTCCACCCCGATGCGGTGGCGGATCGGGTCAAAGCCGTTGCCGGTGGTCTGGGGATTGTCGGCCTTTGTCGTCAGATCGATGATGGCGTTGCCGAACAGCGTCCAATAACGCGCGAAGGCCACCCGGCCGGCAACGCGCAATTCCTGCCGATCTTCCAGATCCTCCAACGTGACGTTGCGGTTGAGCCGTATATAGGCCGCCGAGACATAGGTGCGCCGGCCGCCGATGGTCAGGTCGATTTCGTTGCGGCGCACGGCAAAGCTGTTCTTGTCGAGCCGGAAGCGCTGGGTGAGTTCAACCAGCCGGCCGATCTTCAGCGTGGCGCGCCCCACCACATCGGAAACCCGGCCCTGATAACCGGTGCCGGCCGCAAATTCCCCGCCATCGCCATCCAGGCGCAGCGATTGGCCGATTTCGGCGCGGATCTGCCAGCCCGGGCGATCGAGCATATATTCGCCGCCCCAGGTGACGCGGCTGCCGCTTTCGATGCGATCGAGCCCCGGCGTGCGGTTGAGATCGAACAGGCTGTTGTCATCCAGTTCGAAGGCGCGGGCGTCTTCGTTGGGAAAGCCCAGATTGGCCACGCGCGGCGCCGCGACCAATTGCAGGCGCGGGGAGATCATCTGCTCCCCGCCAAGGGCCGGGCCAGCGAACGGCCAGGCAATGTCGATGGCGGCCAGGCCAAAGCCGCGTCCGCGCCAGCCATCCCGCCCGGCATATTCGGGCAGTGTGGCCAGCGTGCTGTCGCGCACATCATAGAGATCACCGCGCGCCAGCCCGGAAAGGGTGACCCGGTGGCCGAGCGAGGTCGTCAGGCTGCGATCCCAGCGCGCCCAGCCCAGCGCGCGGAACATGTCCTGCCCGCTGGCGCGGGTGAGCAGGGTGGAATTGGCGCCAAAGCGCAACCGGCCGCCGCCAATGTCCCAATCCGGGCGCCAGTCATAATCGATCAGTGGCAGCAGCAGCGGGCTTTCCCCGGCACGATCGGTGGCGCGCAAGCCCTGGAAATACCAGGCGGCAACCGACAGCCAGCTTTCGTCGGTGATGCGTTCCAGCGCATAGGACGACCGCAGCGTGTCATCAAAGCCCAGGCCATAGCGGCGGTTGAATGTATCATCGGTGGTCAGTCGCACCGAAAACACGCTGCGCCAGTGCGGGCTGTGCTGCAGCCGGCCCTTGATGCCGACATAGGCCCTGAAACGCTCGCCGCGATCAAGCTCGGTAAAGCCATCGGCGGCCAGATCGAAGCGCCGCGACACGGTGAACATGCCGTCGACCTGGATCGGGCCGTCCTTCAGCAGCTTGCGCGCCTGAAACGCCAGCGCCGGATTGGTGGCGGTATAGAGCCAGGGGGTGAGCGTGGCATCGAAATCCGATCCCGGCGCAAAATGGATCGGGGCCGAGACACCCAGGCCAAGCTGGCGCTGCAGTTCGATGGCCGGCACCAGCACGCCGGCGGCGCGCGGCGCATCGCCATCCGGGTGCGACAGCCGCGGGAAATACAGCACCGGCACGCCGAACATTTCCAAGCTGGCATTGCGATAGGAAATGCGGTGGCGCGATTCATCATAGACGATTTTCACCGCCTTGATCTTCCACACCGGGGTTTGCGGGCAGCCGATGTTATCGATCACCGCGCAAGGCGAATAGGCGGCCCGATCGAGCGAATAGCTTGTCCCGGCGCGGGTGGCCGTGCGGGCGCCCAGACGGCCGCCATCGTTGAGCACCAGCAGCATGTTGGCGATGGCGCCATCGCGCAGCGTATCGGTGAGGGTGATGCGATCACCCATCGCCTGATTGCCGGCCGGATCGGTGATCGACACATTGCCGATCGCCACCACTTCGCCCGGCGTGCCGTCGCTGCTGCGCTGATATTCCACCCGATCGGCCGACAGGCGATAGGCATCGCGCGTCAATTCCACCCGGCCGCTGGCAATCACCAGTTGCCGGGATTCGTCATAAATGAGCTGGTCGGCGCCGAAATCCAGCGTGTCACCCGCGCGTGGCGGCGTGGCGGCGCGCTGTTCGGCATCAGGATCACGGTTGGCTGGATCGCGATTGCCCCACAGTGCCGGGCTCAGCCGCTGGGCCAGGGCCGGGGCGGGCGCCAAGGCCAGGGTTGCGGCGGCCAGCAGCAGCGCGGAACGGCGCTTGCCGGGTGGGGGAGCGGTGAAAGCCACGCGCGCTCGATAGCCGGGCCAGACCCCACCCGCAACCATCTGCTTGGCGCAGGCCCGCAGCGGGCCTAATCGATGGGCCACGCGCGAATCAGTTCAAGGACATTGTCATGCTTGCCATCACCTATCTGCCTGCTGTTGCCGCCGATGCCACCGATGCCCTGGTGGTGCTGGCCGGGCCTGGTCTGGTCCTTTCCGATGCCGCCAAGGCCGCCGATGCCGCCACAGGTGGCGCGGTGACGGCCGCGGCCGCCGCGGCGCGCTTCGATGGCGAAGCCGGTGCCATCGTCGAGATCCTTGCTCCGGCCGGGCTGCCCACCCGCCGGCTGCTGCTGGTCGGCACCGGCCCGGCCGCCAAGCTGGACGCACTGGCCGCCGAGCGCATCGGCGGTGCCATCACCGCGCGGCTGCTGACCAGCGGCGAGGCCCATGTGAATGTCGATGTCGCCGGTGTGCTGGATGGCGTCTTGGCGGCGCATCTGGCGCACGGCGCGACGTTGCGGGCATGGCGGTTCGATCAATATCGCACCAAGCAGCCTGAGAAGCAGAAGCCGACGCTGGTTGGCCTCTCCATCATCGGCGGCGGCGATGCCGATGTGCATGCGCGGCTGGCGGCGATTGCCGGCGGCGTCGCGCGCACGCGGGCCTTGGTGAGCGAGCCGCCGAACGTGCTGTATCCCGAAAGCTTCGTCGAAAGCGCCCGCGATCTGGCGGCGCTGGGCGTGGAGCTGACCATCCTTGATGATGCGGCGATGCGCGCATTGGGCATGGGCGCGCTGCTGGGTGTGGCGCAAGGCTCGGTGCGGCCGGCGCGCATCCTGGCGATGCGCTGGAACGGCACCGGCCGCGACGATGTGAAGCCGGTGTGCCTGGTCGGCAAGGGCGTCACCTTCGACACCGGCGGCATCAGCCTGAAACCGCCGGGCGGCATGGAAGACATGAAGTGGGACATGGGCGGGGCAGGGGCCGTGACCGGCGCCATGCACGCCATCGCGGCGCGCAAATCCAAGGCGCATGTGGTCGGCGTGATCGGCCTGGTGGAGAATATGCCCGACGGCAATGCCCAGCGCCCCGGCGATGTGGTGACCACCATGAACGGCCAGACGGTGGAGGTGATCAACACCGACGCCGAAGGCCGGCTGGTGCTGTGCGATGCGATCTGGTGGGCGCAGGAGACGTTCGGGCCGGAGGTGGTGGTCGATCTGGCGACACTGACCGGGGCGATCATCGTGTCGCTGGGCCATGAACATGCCGGGATGTTCGCCAATGATGATGGCCTGGCCGGGCAGCTCAATGCAGCCGGCGCGGCGGTGGGCGAAAAACTGTGGCGGATGCCGATCGGCGACGCCTATGACAAGTTGATCGACAGCGACATCGCCGACATCAAGAATGTCGGCCCGCGCGAAGGCGGATCGATCACCGCGGCGCAGTTCATCGGGCGCTTCATCAAGCCGGGCGTGAAATGGGCGCATCTCGATGTCGCCGGCACGGTGTGGGCCAGCAAGGCCGGGCCCCTTTGGGACAAGGGCGCGACGGGTTACGGCGTGCGCCTGCTCGATCGGTTCGTCGCGGACAATTTCGAGGGGTGATCAATCCTCCCCCTCAGGGGGAGGTGGCACGCGAAGCGTGACGGAGGGGGCGCGCCGGTAGCGGCAAAGGCCAGCCCCCTCCGCCCTTCGGGCACCTCCCCCAATGGCGGAGGATCACCAAGCCTTGCCATTTGCAGGCCCGGCCTGTAGGGGGCCGCGCATTCCCTATCCCGCACTGCAACACAGGAATTTGCCATGGCGATCACGCGCACCTTCTCGATCATCAAGCCCGATGCCACCGCCCGCAACATCACCGGCAAGGTGAACACGATGATCGAAGCCGCCGGTTTGAAGATCATCGCGCAAAAGCGCCTGCACCTCACCCAGGCCCAGGCCGAAGGCTTCTACGCCGTCCACCGCGAGCGCGGCTTTTTCGCTGATCTCGTCGGCTTCATGATCTCCGGCCCGGTGGTCGTGCAGGTGCTGGAAGGCGAAGACGCCGTCCCGACCTATCGCGCCATCATGGGCGCCACCAACCCGGCCAACGCCGATGCCGGCACCATCCGCAAGGAACTGGCCGAATCGATCGAAGCCAACACCGTGCATGGTTCGGACAGCGAGGAAAATGCCGCGATCGAGATCGCCTATTTCTTCGCGCAGACCGAAATCGTCGGCTGAGCCGACGCACCCCGCGCATGGAAAGGGCCGCAGCTTCCGCTGCGGCCCTTTTTCTTTGCACCGGCCCCGCAAGGGGACGATCCTGTTCGCCGATGACTTCAAGCCGGCTTCGTGCGCGTCATTTCTGCTTCTTCACATAGGGCGTGATCTCCAGCGCCCCCGGTTCGACGGCATGGACGCCGCCAAACACCAGGATACCGCCGCGGAATTCGATCAGCTTGTAATCCTTGTAACTGCCAAGATCCCAACCCCGCCACTTGAACGACTTGCCGACAAAGGGCAGCGAGCCGTTCACGTCGAGCTTGGCGTCGTCATTGCGGGCAAATGGCTGGCGGCGGTCCGTCAGCATGATGCGAAGGGCGGTGTCCAGCTCGGTGTTGAGCAGGGCTTTCAGCTTTTCGCCATTGTTTTCGGTGAGGCTGCCCTCACCGACCAACGGCATCGCCGGGCCTTCGCAGCAGAAATACTTGATGGTCCTGGGCTTCTTGCTGCCGGCTTCGGGTTCGAGCTTGGTCTTCAGCACGATATAGGGCCGCACGTCGGTTTCGTTGACGTAGGTGAGAACAATATAGGGCACCACCGAAACGGCTGACGGGCTTTCTTCCGTGGCAAGCGTGTAGCCGCCGCGGAACGATTCCTCGGCCAGGATGCCGCTGGCCAATTCGCTGGCCCGGCCGGCCACGTCGAAGCGCAGCGCGTCCTGGATGTCGTTCGTCCGCTTTCCCCCGGCATCGGTGTTGGCCGCGCTCTGGATGGCCACGCCGACCACGCCGAACAACAGGCCCAGCGCGCCACCCTTCTGGTGGCCGGATACGACGATATTGCTGTCGGTGATCCGCTTCACGCCCATGGGCAGATCGCTCATTCCGTTGGGCCCCTTGTCGGAAATGAAGATGCTCAAGGGGGCCACAGCGGGCGCGGCGGCGGCGGCGTCCGTCGCCTGTGCAGCAAGCGGCTGCGCCGATAGGCCAGCCAGGGCCGCAGCAAGAAGCAGATTGCGCATCATGTCGATATTGTCCCCCATTGTGCTGCAGCCCAGTCCTGCGTGCCGGCTGCCCGGCGGAAATAGGCGAGGCTGATGTTGGGAGCAATGGGGTGGGCAGCCCCAGCGTTACAGAAGCGCAGCATTGCCAGCCGCTTGGGCGCGCCCAAGCGCCGCACCGCGATCAGCATCGGCTCAACCATTGCCCGGTCGGGCCTTTCCGGGAGCACGAAGCCCAATCAGCCGGCGGGGCCGAATCATCCGGGGCGCCGGTCATGCTCCGTATCCGGCACCTGTCGCATGGCGGCTTTCGGAAACAGCGCGATCAGGCGGGCCAATCGGCGGTCGACCGCGCGAGGTAGCGCACCAGCTTGTCGCCGCCGGGCAGCGCGGCCCGGCCAATGTCCGCAAAGCCCAGGCGTGCGTGGAAGGCATCAGAGGCCGGGTTGGGCGGCTGGCTGTTCACTTCGCAGCCGATCAGCGGCACGCCTTCGGCCATCGCTCGGCGGAACAGCTCGTCGTACAGCGAACGGGCAACGCCGCGGCCGCGCGCTGCGGCTGAAACGACCACGCGGTCGATGTAGATGAAGCGGGGGTAGCGCGCCTTGAACCACAGATAGTTCGGGCTGGCGTAATCGGGATGGGTTTCATCCAGCGCGATCAGAAAGCCAAGCTGGCCGTCCGGGCCGGCGAGGCCGAGATGCCAGCAGCCAGCGACCAGCCGGTGCAGCGCCGCAGCATCGAGCGGGGATGTTTCCTGCTCGTTGGCAGCGTTCAATGCCAGCAAGTTGTGCTCAGCAGCGGGGGAGAGGGTGAGCGTCATCGCTGTTCAGGTCGGCAGCGGGTTGCCGAGCGCGTGGTGGACGATGGCATCGACATGCAGCCCGGCACAATCGACCAGCGGATAGGGCGACGTCGCCGCATCGAAGACCAGGGCCAGATCGGTGCCGCCCAGCATGAGGGCTTCCACGCCGTCCTCGTTCCGCAGTTGATCTGCCGCTGCCCGGAAGATCGCCCGCTGATCCGGCGTGACGCTGCCGGCCGCGGCCATGGCGGCATAGGCATCATGCACGGTGCCGAGCCTGTCGCCGCGTGGCGGAACGAGTTCGGCCGTGGCGATGCGGCCATAGAGCCGGGTTTCCATCACGGTGCGGGTGCCGAGCAGGCCGATCCGCGACAGGCCGGTGCGCTGGATATGGGCGCTGATCGCGCTGAGCATGTCGAGAAGCGGCAAGGGCGACACAGCGGCAAAGTCCTCGACGCAGAAATGCCCGGCGATCGATGTGATCGCGACGAAATCGGCGCCGGCATCGGCCAGTCGCGCGGTCAGCCGCCGATAGATCGCCACCTGTGCCGCTGCATCCCCGGCCGCCAGATTGGCCAGCAAGGTGGGGGCATCGGCATGCACGACGGTCAATTCAAGCGGCGCACCGGCCTGCGCAAAGGCCGCAATCAGCCGGCGGTAATAATGGTCGGTCGCTGCCGGGCCGATGCCGCCGATCAAGCCGATGTGCATGGTCAGAACGGCAGCATCGCCAGACGGCGCGGCGCGCACAGCCGCCAGGCCGCGGCCATCATCGCTTCGATCACCGTCCAGTCCGGGCCTTCGGTCAGCTTGATGCCGATCCAGCCCGCTGGGCCGAAATATTTGGGACGGAAGAATCGGTCCGGGTCCTGCTCGATCAGCATTGCGGCCTCATCCAGGCCGGAGACTTTCAGCAACAAGGCGGTGATGCCGTCGCCGTGGTGATTGTCGCTGAAATAGGCGAAGAACTTGCCGCCTTCGACGAAGAAGCCGGGGGAGCCGTGCGAGAGTTTCTCGGCCACGGCCGGCAGGTTCAGCGCCAGGCTGCGCACGCGGGCGAGCAGCGCTTCGGGGCGGCTGGCGGCAGAGACGAAATCGGCGAGCACGCGCGGGTAGAGTTGGTGTTCGGCATATTGCACACGCACCGCCAGCGTGTCCGGCGTGTCGCCGGGCAGCACCGCGATGCGGGCCTGGCCGAGGATCGGGCCATCGTCGAGTTCCGGCGTGACGATGTGGATGGTGCAGCCGGTCTCAAGCTCGCCGGCCGCCAGCACCGCCTCGTGCGTGTGCAGGCCCTTGTGTTTGGGCAGCAGCGACGGGTGGATGTTGAGGCAGCGGCCCTGCCAGTGGGTCACGAATTCGGCCGACAGCAGCCGCATGTAGCCGGCGAGTGCGATCTGCGTCACGTCGGCGGCTTCCAGTTCGCGGGTGATGATCGCATCGAATTCGGCGCGCTTCAGGCCCTTGTGGCTGTGGGCGAAGGTCGGCACGCCCTCCGCGGCCGCCAGATTCAGCCCGGCCGCATCCGGATCATTGCTGCCGACCACGACAATTTCGTAAGGGCAGGCCGGATCGAGCCGGCTGGCATGGAGCAGCGCGGCCATGTTGCTGCCGCGCCCGGAGATGAGGACGCCGACTCTGGCCTTCTCAGCCATCGTGGCTGGCCGTCCATGCCACCGATTCGCCCCATTGGCCGGGCGCGCCGTGCACGTCGCAACCGCGCGGGCCGGCGATGATCTCGCCGATCACGCTCGCAGCTTCGCCGGCCGCCACCAGCGCCGCGATCACCGCATCGGCTTCGCCGCGGTCGACTGCCAACACCATGCCAGTGCCGCAATTGAAGGTGCGCGCCATTTCGGCCGCCGCCACGCTGCCCTGCGCGCGCAGCCAATCGAACAGCGGCGGCAGATGCGGTGCCGCCACCAGCGCGCGCGCGCCTTCGGGCAGCACGCGCGGGATGTTTTCGAGAAAGCCGCCGCCGGTGATATGCGCCAGCGCCTTGATCTGGCCGGCGCGGATCAGCGGCAGCAGCGCCTTCACATAGATGCGGGTCGGCTCCAGCAGCGCATCGGCCAGGCTGCGCGACGCATCGAACGGGGCCGGGGCGGCCAGATCGGCGCCCGACCGCTCAAGAATGCGGCGGATCAGCGAATAGCCATTGCTGTGCGCGCCCGACGACGCCACGCCGATCAGCAACTGGCCCGGCGCCACGGCATCGCCGGTCAACTGCTCGCCGCGCTCGACCGCGCCGACGGCAAAGCCGGCGAGATCATAATCGCCGGGCGCATACATGCCGGGCATTTCCGCCGTCTCGCCGCCGATCAGCGCGCAACCGGCCTGGCGGCAGCCATCGGCGATCCCGGCCACGACGCGCGCGGCGACGCCGTTCTCCAGTTTGCCGGTGGCGAAATAATCCAGGAAAAACAGTGGCTCGGCACCCTGCACGATCAGATCGTTGACGCACATCGCCACCAGATCGATGCCGACCGTGTCATGCCGGCCGGTGTCGATCGCCAGCTTCAGCTTGGTGCCGACGCCGTCATTGGCGGCGACCAGCAGCGGATCCTTGTACCCCGCCGCGCGCGGATCGAAAAAGCCGCCGAAACCGCCGAGTTCGGCGGTCGCGCCGGGGCGGGCGGTGGCGCGGGCCAGCGGCGCGATCGCCTTCACCAGCGCATTGCCGGCCGCGATATCGACGCCGGCTTCGGCATAGGTCAGGGGGCGTTTATCGGTCATGCGCGCCGCCATAGCGCCAGATTTGTGCGCGCGCCAGCATGCGGGCTTGGCAATCGCGCGGCGGCGGCTCTAAACAGCGGGCGTGAAGCGTATCTTGCCCGTGCTGGTCCCAGTGGCTGCGATTGCCGGTTTGCTGGCGGCGATTGCCGTGGCCCAGCCATCCACGCCCAAGGCCATGGTGCCGCCGCCCGACCGGTCTGGCGGCGGCAGCAGCAGTGCCTATGCGGTGGGCGGCATCGCCGTGGATGTGACGGCGCGCAGTATCGATGATGCGCGCCGGGCGGCATGGACGGCGGCGCAGCGCCAGGCCTGGCCCTTGCTGTGGGTGCGGCTGACCGGGCGTACCGCCGCCGAGGCCCCGCGCCTGGCCGATGGCCAGATCGATGCAATGGTCGCCGGCATCGAAAGCCAGGGCGAGCAGTTTTCCGACACGCGCTATATCGCGAAGCTTGGCGTGGTGTTCGATCGCAGCCGCGTGGCCGAGCGGCTGGGCGTCAGCATCAACTTGCTGCAATCGCCGCCGATGTTGCTGCTGCCGCTGTTGATCGATGGCGGCGCCGGCAATCTGTTTCAATCGGGCAACGCCTGGGCCGATGCCTGGGCAAGCTGGCGTGGCAATGTCACGCCGATCGATTATGTGCTGCCGCCTGGCGGCCCGGCCGACAATCTGTGGTTGACCGTGTGGCAGACGGGTCGCCGGGACCGTGATGGCTGGCGCCAGATCATCACGCGGTTCGATACCGTGGATGTGCTGGTTGCCGAAGCACGACTGACGCGCAGTTTTCCGGGTGGGCCGATCAAGGCGCTGTTCATCGCCCGCCATGGGCCGGATGGCATCGAGCTGGGGCGGTTCGTGGTGCGGGTGCAAAGCGAAGCGGCGTTGCCGGCGCTGTTGCAAGACGGTGTGCGCCGCATCGATGCCGCCTATGCCGATGCGCTGCGGGCGGGCCGGTTGCAGGCCGAGCCTGACCTGGCCATCGATATTGCGCCGATCATCGATTCCGAACCGCTCATCGGCGAGGCGCTGCCAGACGATGCGCAACTGCAGGTGGCGGTGATCACGCCGGATACCGCCAGCCTGGCCACGGCCGAGCGCCTGCTGCGCGGCATTGCCGATGATATCGTGGTGCGGCAGCTTGCGGTGGGCGGCACCAGCCGCATCGAAGTGGCGATGTCGGGCGGCGAGCCGGCGCTGGTCGCGGCGCTGGCCAGGGCCGGCTGGGCGCTGGAGCGGGTCGGCGCTGATCTGGTGCTGCGCCGGCGACCGGCTGCGGTCGTGACTGCGGTGCCGGCTGGTCCGGCAAGCGCCCCGGTGGCTGCAAAGCCCAAATCGCCGGTGGTTGGGCCGCGAACGGCACCGCGCCCGGCTGCGGCGCCGCCCGCAGCGCCATCTGCCACCGATTGACGCTGTTGCTGTTCCCGGAACTGCCTTCAGAGCCGCCATTGCCGTTGGCCTGGCCGGTCGATCACAGCCCGTCGCGGTTGGCGGTGACCGATGCCAACCGCGCCGCGGCGGCGTGGCTGGCGGCGCCCGCCTTGTGGCCGGTGCCGGTGACCTTGCTGATCGGCGCGCCCGGATCGGGCAAATCGCATCTGGCCGGCTGGTTTGCCGCGCACCACGACGGCCTCGTGATCGAAGCGGCCGACACGCACGAACCCGAACGCCTGTTCCATGCCTGGAATGCCGCCACGCCGGCGCGGCCGTTGCTGCTCACCAGCCAGCGGCCCCCGCGCGATTGGCACCATGGCCTGCCCGATCTGGCCAGCCGGCTGGCGGCGACTCCGCTGATCCGGTTGGGTGAACCCGATGATGAACTGCTGGGGCTGGTGCTGGCCAAATTGTTCACCGATCGCGGCATCAAGGTTGGCGATGATCTGATCCGCTGGCTGGTGGTGCGCATCGAACGCAGCCTGGGCGCGGCGCAAGCCGTCGTGGCGCGGCTGGATGCCGAAGCGCTCGCTCGCCACCGCGCCATCACCATCCCGCTGGCCCGCGAAGTGGTGGATGGGCAGGGCGAGATGGGCTTTTGACGGCGCAGCGCAACAGCCTTGCAGCGCATGACATTTCCATTGCACGCTGCTTTTCCCTACCACGCAGGCTTGCTGCGCGTTAGACAGGCCTCATGCTGCACGTCGCGCCCGAAATTCCGCCCAGCGACCGTTATATCAACCGCGAACTGTCGTGGCTGTCGTTCAACGATCGGGTGCTGGCCGAGGCGATGAACCGCGCGCATCCGCTGCTCGAACGGCTGCGCTTCCTGTCGATTTCCGGCAACAATCTCGATGAGTTCTTCATGGTGCGCGTCGCCGGCCTGCGCGGGCAGGTGCGGGCGGGGATCGACACGCTCAGCGCCGAAGGCATGACCCCGGCGCAGCAGTTGATCGCCATTGGCGACAAGGCCGACAGCCTGATGGAGGAGCAGCAGCGGGTGTGGGGTCTGCTCGCCAAGGAACTGGCGCGCGCTGATTTTCATGTGATCACCGCCGCCAAGCTGACCAGGGCTGAACTGGCCTGGCTGGAAACCCATTTCCTTGATCAGATCTTCCCGGTGCTCACGCCGCAGGCCATCGATCCGGCGCATCCGTTTCCGTTCATCCCCAACAAGGGCTTCTCGCTGATATTGGAATTGCGGCGGCAGTCGGATGATGAGCTGCTGCGGGCGTTGCTGATGCTGCCGGCGATGCTGCCGCGCTTCATCCGGCTGCCGGGCGGCACCGGCCAGGCTGTGCGCTGGATTTCCCTGGAGAACACCATAAGGGCATTCTTCGGGCAATTGTTCCCCGGCTATGATCTGATCGGCGATGCGGCTTTCCGGGTGATCCGCGATTCGGACATCGAGGTGGAGGAAGAAGCCGAAGATCTCGTGCGCTTCTACCAGACGGCGCTGAAGCGTCGCCGCCGCGGCGAGGTGATCCATCTCGCCATGGAAGAAGTGGCCTTGCCCAGCCTGCATGCGCTGGTGAAAAACATGCTGGGGGTCGATGATCGCAGCACCATCCTGGTGGCCGGCGTGCTGGGCATCAACGATCTGGCGCTGCTGGTCGATGAAGACCGGCCCGATCTGAAGTTCGAACCGCACAGCCCGCGCTTTCCGGAGCGTATCCGCGAACATGGCGGCGATTGTTTTGCCGCGATCCGGACCAAGGATCTGGTTGTCCACCATCCTTACGAAAGCTTTGAGGTGGTGCTGGCCTTCCTGCGGCAGGCTGCTGCCGATCCCGATGTGATTGCCATCAAGCAGACATTGTATCGCGCCGGCAAGAACTCACCGATCGTGCGCACGCTGATCGATGCGGCCGAGGCTGGAAAATCGGTGACGGCGGTGGTCGAACTGAAAGCCCGGTTCGACGAGGAGCAGAATATCCGCTGGGCCAGCGAGTTGGAACGCGCCGGCGTCCAGGTGGTTTATGGCTTTGTGGAATGGAAGACACACGCCAAGCTGAGCATGGTGGTGCGGCGCGAAGGCGCGGCAATCCGCACCTACGTCCACTTCGGCACCGGCAATTATCACCCGATCACCGCGCGCATCTACACCGATCTGTCGTTCTTCACCGCCGATCCGGTGCTGGCCCGCGATGCGGCGCAGGTGATGAATTACATCACCGGCTATGTGCAGCCGACCCGGCTGGAAAAGCTCGGCATGGCGCCGCTGTACATGCGCGACCGGCTTTATGGCCTTATCGATGCGGAGATCGCGCACTGCAAGGCCGGCCGGCCGGGGGCGATCTGGGTGAAGTTGAACAGCCTGGTGGATACCGGCCTGATCGAGAAGCTCTATGAAGCCAGCGCCGCCGGCGTCGAGATCGATCTGATCGTGCGCGGCATCTGCTGCCTGAAGCCGGGAGTGCCGGGCCTGTCCGACAATATCCGCGTCAAATCGGTGATCGGCCGCTTTCTGGAGCATAGCCGCATCACCGTGTTCGGCGGTGGCCATCATCTGCCCAGCCCTTCGGCCAAGGTGTTCATCGGTTCGGCAGACTGGATGCCGCGCAACCTCGATCGCCGGGTGGAGATCATGGTGCCGATCGAAAACCCCACCGTGCACGCGCAGGTGCTCGATCAGGTGATGCTGGCCAATCTGAAGGACAATCAGCAGAGCTGGGAGATGGATGCCGACGGCCGCTACACGCGGGTGAAGGCCGGGCGCGATGACAGCTTCAACCTGCACCGTTATTTCATGACCAATCCATCACTGTCGGGGCGCGGGCACATGAAGAATGCCGCCGCCGTGCCGGTGCTGGTGCTGCCCGATGAAGATGATGATCTGAACGATGTCCGTGACGATGCCGGCCTTGCCTGATCCGGTGATGAGCCTGGCCCGCCGGGTCGGATGGGTGCAATCGCCAGCAGTGGCTGCGGCGCCGGATGACCGCTGCGCCATCATCGATATCGGCAGCAATTCGATCCGCCTGGTGGTGTATCAGGGTCGCACCCGCACGCCGACCATCATGTTCAATGAAAAGGTGATGGCCGGGCTTGGCCGTGGCCTGGCCGCCAATGGTCTGCTGGGCAAGGGTGCGATGACGGTGGCCATCGCCGGGCTGCGCCGCTTTGCGGCGATCACCCGCGCCATGGCCATTGCCGATGTGCGCACCGTCGCCACCGCCGCCGTGCGCGAAGCCGGCAATGGCGCGGCCTTCATCGAACGGGTGGAGCGCGAATGCGGCCTGCCGATCAGCGTGATCGACGGTGAAGCCGAAGCCAATGGCGCGGCGATGGGCCTGGTTTCGGGCATTCCGCAGGCCGATGGCGTGGTCGGCGATCTGGGCGGTGGCAGCCTGGAACTGGTCAGGGTGTCTCGCGGTGAACTGGGCCACCGCATCTCGTTGCCGATCGGGGCGCTGCGGCTGGATGCGGTGCGCAAGCGCGATCGGCGCGCGCTGGCGCCGTTCATCGCCAAGGCGCTCGATCAGGTCGGCTGGGCCGAAGAAGGCCGCGCCAAGCCATTCTACATGGTCGGTGGATCGTGGCGGGCGCTGGCGCAGATCCATATCTGGATGACGGGCCATCCGCTGCCGATCGTGCATCAATATGAAATGCCGGCCACGGCGCCAGCATCCTTGTTCCGCAGCCTGACGCACATGGATGCGGCCACGCTGAAGGCGGTGCCGCACCTGTCCATGTCGCGGTTGCCGTCGTTGCCGGGCGCGGCGATGCTGCTGGCGGCGGTGGTCAAGCGCCTGGGATCATCAAGCGTCATCGCTTCCGGGTTCGGCCTGCGCGAAGGGCTGCTCTATGCCGATCTGGCGCCCGACGCGCGCGCGCTCGATCCGCTGGTTGAAGCGGCGCGCAGCGAAGGGGCGCGGCAAGGGCGGTTTGCCGAACATGGCGACATGCTGTTCGATTGGATGGACCCGCTGTTTGCCCCCCAACCTGATTTCGAGCCGCCCGGTGATCGCCGGCTGCGGCTGGCGGCGTGCCTGCTCAGCGATATCGCCTGGCGCGCGCACCCGGATTACCGCGCCGAACGCGGGGTCGATGTCGCGCTGCACGGCAATTGGGTGGCAGTGACCGCCAGCGAGCGCGCCGCGCTGGCCTGTGCGCTGCACTTCTGCTTTGGCGGCAGCCCGGATGCGCCGTTGATGGCGACGTTGCTGCAGCTGGCCCCGCCACAATTGCTGGCCCGCGCCCGCGCCTGGGGGCTGGCGCTGCGGTTGGGCCAACGCCTGACCGGCGGGACGGCGGTGGGCCTCGCTGCCAGTCGGCTGGAACGCGAAGGCGATGCGCTGATATTGCGGCTGGGGGCCGGGCAGGGTGATCTGGCCGGCGGCGATGCCGTGCTGCGCCGGCTGAAACTGCTGGGCACGATTCTGGCCCTGGAGCCGAAGCTGGTGGTGGGCTAATCCTCGCTGACCCGCGTCAGCTTCAACTTGCCTTCGGCCACGGCAAAACCCAGCCGGCCTTCGACCAGGGCCAGCGCATCAGCGCCGAAGATATCGCGACGCCAACCGTCGAGCATGCCGAGGCCCTTGCGCTGCCCGGCGGCGAGCAGTTCCAGATCATCGGCGCGCACGATCAGGCGCGGCGCGACGCCGGCTTCCTTGGCGCGGATTTTCAGCAGCAGTTTCAGCAGATCGGCGATCAGCGCGCCTTCCGATGACAGGCCAGGGCGCTGCGGTTCGCGTGCCGGCATTTCATCGGCTTCCAGCGGCGGGGCGGCCTCCAGCGCGGCCATCAGGCGGGCGCCGATGCCATTCGATGCCCAGGCGGCCGACAGGCCGCGCACCTTGGCCAGATCATTCTGGCCACGCGGCGGTGAGGAGGCGAGATCGGCAAGCGTTTCGTCCTTGACGATGCGGCCGCGCGGCACATCCTTGTCTTGCGCTTCCAGTTCGCGCCAGCGTGCCAGCGCCTTCAAGCGGCCCAGCACATCGGCCTTGCGGCTGGGCAGGCGCAGCCGCAGCCAGGCCTTTTCCGGATCATTGGCATAGGTGGCCGGATCGGACGCGCGCGCCATTTCATCATCGAGCCATTCGCCGCGCCCGGTGCGGCGCAGTTTTTCGACCATCTTGGGGAACAGCCGCGCCAGATGGGTGACATCGCCGATGGCATATTCGATCTGGCGATCATTCAGTGGCCGCCGCGCCCAATCGGTGAAGCGCGCGCCTTTATCGACCTGCACATTGGCGTAGGCAGCGACGAGATTCGTGTAACCGATCTGCTCGCCCAGCCCCAGCGCCATGGCGGCGATCTGGGTGTCGAACAACGGCTGCGGCGTCTTGCCGGTGAGGTTGTAGATGATCTCCAGATCCTGGCCGCCGGCATGGAACACCTTGAGCACCGGATCATCGACCAGCAGCTTCAGCAGCGGTGCCAGATCAAGATCGGGGCTCTTGGGATCGATCGCCGCCGCCTCGTTGGCGCAGGCGACCTGCACCAGGCACAGATCGGGATAATAGGTGGATTCGCGCATGAATTCCGTGTCCACCGTGATGAAATCAGCGGTGGACCAGCGGTCGCAAAGTTCCTGGAGGGTCGCGGTGTCCGTCACCAGCGGATGAATCAGCATGGGGTTCGTTACTCCAATCTCGCCGCTTGACAAAGCGGTGATTGACGTGTGCTACCCGCCTCCTTTGATCACACCGTCGGAATCCGCATGATGCACGCCTATCGCACCCACAATTGCGCCGCCCTGCGCGCGACCGATGCCGGCCAGACGGTGAAGCTGTCAGGCTGGGTGCATCGCAAGCGCGACCATGGCGGCGTGCTGTTCATCGATCTGCGCGACCATCATGGCATCACCCAGGTGGTGGCCGGGCCGTCCTCGCCGGCCTTCGCCGTGCTCGATCGCATCCGGGCCGAATCCGTGGTGACGATCGTGGGCGAAGTCGTGCTGCGTGAAGGCGGCGCCGTGAATGCCCGGCTGCCGACCGGCGATATCGAAATCCGCGCCGCCGAGATCGTGGTGCAATCGGCGGCCGAGGAATTGCCGATGCCGGTGGCGGGCGAGGCGGAATATCCCGAAGACATCCGCCTGAAATATCGCTTCCTCGATCTGCGCCGCGATCGGCTGCACGCCAACATCATGCTGCGCAGCCAGGTGATCGCCTCGCTGCGCCAGCGCATGATCGCGCAAGGCTTCACCGAGTTCCAGACGCCGATCCTGACGGCGAGCAGCCCGGAAGGCGCGCGCGATTATCTGGTGCCCAGCCGCGTGCATCCCGGCAAATTCTATGCGCTCCCCCAGGCGCCGCAGATGTTCAAGCAGTTGCTGATGGTGGCCGGGTTCGATCGTTATTTCCAGATCGCGCCCTGTTTCCGCGACGAGGATGCGCGCGCCGACCGCAGCCCGGGCGAATTCTATCAGCTCGATTTCGAAATGAGCTTCGTCACGCAAGACGATGTTTTTGCAGCAATCGAACCGGTGCTGGCCGGCGTGTTCGAGGAATTCGCCGGCTTTGGCGGGCGCGACCCGTGGGCGGTGACCAAGGGCGCGTTCCCGCGCATTCCCTATGCCGAATCCATGCTGAAATACGGCAATGACAAGCCGGACCTGCGCAACCCGCTGGTGATCAGCGACGTGGGCGGCCATTTCGTCGGTTCGGGCTTTGGCCTGTTCGCCAAGCTGGTCGAAACCGGCAATGTCGTGCGCGCCATTCCGGCGCCGGGCACGGCCGACAAGAGCCGGAAATTCTTCGACGACATGAACGAATGGGCGCGCGCCGAAGGCTATGCGGGCCTGGGTTATGTCACCCGCAAGGCCGGTGAGTTTGGCGGCCCCATCGCCAAGAACCATGGCGAGGCCGGCATGCTGGCCTTGTATGAAGCGCTCGGCCTCGGCCCGGACGATGGCTGTTTCTTCGCCGCCGGCAAGGAGGCCCAGGCCGCCAAGCTGGCCGGGCTGGCGCGCACCCGCATCGGCACCGAACTGGGCCTGATCGAGCAGAACGCCTATAAATTCTGCTGGATCGTCGATTTCCCGATGTATGAATATGACGAAGACGCCAAGAAGATCGATTTCAGCCACAACCCGTTCTCGATGCCGCAGGGCGAACTGCACGCGCTGGAAACGCAGGACCCGCTGACCATCAAGGCCTATCAGTACGACATCGTCTGCAACGGGGTGGAGCTGTCGTCAGGTGCGATCCGCAACCACCGGCCGGATATCATGTACAAGGCGTTCGAGATCGCCGGCTATTCGCAGGCCGACGTCGATGCCAATTTCTCGGGCATGATCAACGCCTTCAAATATGGCGCGCCGCCGCACGGTGGTTCAGCGCCGGGGGTGGACCGCATGGTGATGCTGATTGCCGACCAGCCGAACATCCGCGAGGTCATCCTGTTCCCGATGACGCAAAAGGCCGAAGACCTGATGATGAATGCGCCCGCGCCGGCGACGATGCGGCAGTTGCGGGAACTGCATATTCGCGTGGTGGACTGACCCACCCCCAGCCCCTCCCGCAAGCGGGAGGGGAGCAACTTGTGCAGGCGCCAAACGGCTCCCCTCCCGCTGGCGGGAGGGGCTGGGCTTGTCAGCCCGGCGCCATCCTGCCAGCCTACCCGCCATGAGCCCCCACAAACTTGCCGATTTCGAAACCGATCACGATCTGTCCCGCGACAATTATGACGAGCAACTCGATGCGTTGCAGCACCGTCTTGAGCTGATCCAGGCCGCCTATATCGCGCAAGGCCTGAAGGCTATCGTCGCGCTGGAAGGCTGGGACGCCTCCGGCAAGGGCGGGCTGGTGACGCGCATGTCGGCCACGCTCGATCCGCGATACTGCAAGGTGTGGCCGATTTCGGCGCCGAGCCGCGAGGAGGCGGCGCGGCATTATCTGTGGCGCTTCTGGCAACGCTTGCCCGGCAATCGCGAGATCGCGGTGTTCGATCGCACCTGGTATGGCCGCGTGCTGGTCGAGCGCGTGGATGGCTTCACGCCCGAACCGCGCTGGCGCGCCGCCTATGACGAGATCAACGCGTTTGAAGCGCAATTGCTGGCAGATGGCACGCGGCTGGTGAAGATCTTCCTGCACATCACGCAGGACGAGCAGGACAGGCGGCTGGAAGAACGGCTGAAAACCCCGTGGAAGCGCTGGAAGACCGGCAAGGATGATTATCACAACCGGTCGATGCGCAGCGCCTATGTCGCGGCCTATCAGGACATGTTCGACCAGTGCTCGCCGGCGGTCGCGCCGTGGCATGTGGTGGCGGCAAACGACAAGAAACATGCGCGGGTGCGCAGCCTGGAATTGATCTGCGATGCGCTGGGTGAGGGGGTTGATCTCAGCTGGCCGGAACCGGACGCGGCGTTGGTGAAGATTGCGGAAAAGGCGTTGGGGAAGACGCTGTTTTGAGTGCAGTTCGCAACCCCTGCCCCTTGCGGGGCGGGCGTTGTTCCATCACCCCGGCGGCGTCTTGCCCAGCCACTCGCTCAAGCGGTTCGGCCCGCGCGTCGTCGCCAACTGCGGATGAAGCGTTTCATACACGACGGCATTTTCCAGCACGCGCTGCACATAGTTGCGGGTTTCGGCAAACGGGATGCTCTCGATCCAGTCGATGATGTCGCCCTGGCCCGGATCGCCCAGTTGCGCCACGAAGCGGCGCACATTGCCTGGCCCGGCATTGTAGGACGCCACCGCCAGCGGCATCGATCCGGCATTGGCGGCGCGCAACCGGCTGATGTAGGCGCTGCCAAGCGTCACGTTCCGGATCGGATCTTCGGTCAGCCGCGCCGCCGGGCTGGCGGGCAGGCCCGATTTCGACGCCTGTTCCGCTGCCGTCGCCGGCACCAGTTGCATCAGCCCAAGCGCATTGGCGCTGGAGCGCGCGGCGCGATCAAACTGGCTTTCCTGCCGGGTGATGGCGTGGATGATCGCGAAATTCGGCAAAAGATGGTCCGGCAGGGCCAGCACCGGGAAGCTGGCTGAAATCAGCGCCAGCCCGGCGGTGCCGCGCGCGGCCTTGGCGGCATGCACACCGGCATCGGGCCGGCCCAGCGGCCCGGCCAGCCCGGCGACCAGCGCTGATCGCGCAGGCGTATCAGCGGTGTCGGCTAGTTGTTTCAGGAAGATGGTCTGGCGGGCGCGGTCCACGTCTCCCAATGCAAACAGTGCCCGCACGCGCGGATCGGCGCGGAAATTGCTGGCGGCATTGGCATCGGGCGTGGTCAGAGGGGACGGGGGCAGGGGCGTTGCCACCAGTTGCAGCGGCCGCCCGAGGCGCTCATTGGCCAATTGGCCATAGAAATAATCGGGATGAAGGGCAGCCGCGGCAAAAAACTGCCGGGCGGCTTCAGCCTGGCCGGCAGCGTCGGCGGCGCGTCCGGCCCAATAATCGGTGCGGGCCTGGCTGATCGGGGATTGCGCCACGGCGCGGGCATTGCGGAAATGCGCCAGCGCTTGGCCCGGCTGATTCAACTGGCGCAGCGCCAGCCAGCCGGCCAGCCATTCGGCGTCCAGATAGGCGGCGCGTTCGGCCAGCGGGCGCGTCGCCATCCCGGCCGGATCGAGGCCGTGGCCCGCCAGCACGGCGCGGGCCTGGCCGATATCGCCGGCACGCCACAGGCTGCGGCCGATTTCCAGGCGGGTCTGCAGCCAGGTTTCGATGGCGACGGTCAGCGCTGCGCCGGGCACAAGCGGGGTCGCGCCGCCGGCGCTGAGCAAGGTGTACGCCTCGCTGGCCCGGCCGGCGCGCAGCAGCCAGCGGGCTTCGTCGTGCAGCAGGCCGGCTTCGCGGCGCAGGCGGGCCGGCACCACGCCCAGCCGCGCCTGCAGATCGGGGGCGCCGCGGCGCAGCGCGATGCGGGCCAGCGCCCACAGGCGCGTATCGGTATCCACGCGCGGCAGCATGCGGCTCGCCGGCGTGGTGCGATCGGCCCACAACAACCGATCCATGCGGCCGACATGATCGGCCATGCGCAGTTGATCGCCGAACCGCGCCAGCAGGCGGGCTTCGGCAGCGTCATCGAGACCGGCCGAATCCCAGGCGTCGCGCGCCCAGATGCTTGCGGCGCTGATCTGGCCGGTGGTCGCCAGCGCCTCGGCATAGCGAAGCTTTCCCTCGGCCGTGATCGGCGCCAGCCCACGGAAATGCCGGATTATGGCATCGGCCGGGGTGGTATCGGTGATGCGGCGTTCGGCCAGCCGGCGGATGGTGGCGGCTTGCGGCCAATCGGCATGGTCCGCCAGAAAGGCGGCATAGGCGCTGAAATCACCCTGATGGGCTTCGCGGCGCAAGCGATCCCATTGCACGACCAGTTCCAGCACCGGCATGGCGGCCACACCGATCAGCGGCGAGGCGGGCAATTGCCCGGCACGGCCGCTTTCATTGTCCGCCAGCAGCGCGCGATAACGGGCGACGGTGGCGACATCGAGGCTGCTGGCAACGGTTTGCGCGGTTGCCGGAGCCTCCGCCGGCACGCCGCAGCCGATCAGCAACAGCATCAGGGCACCGGCAATACTGGACAGGCCGGCCCCTCCCTTACTATCTGAGCCCTGACTATCACGCGCCATATACATTTGCCTGTGATAGGGAGGCGCCAAGGAACAGGCAATGAATGAGACGATGACAGCAGCCCTGCGGGGTTCGATGCCGGCCTTGGTGACGCCATTCAAGGGCGACGCGGTGGATTTCGATGGCTTTGCTGCCCATGTCGAATGGCAGATCGGCCAGGGCAGCCACGGCCTGGTGCCGGTGGGCACGACCGGTGAATCGCCGACCTTGAGCCACGATGAACATTATGCGGTGATCACGGCCTGTGTGGAGGTGGCGGCAAAGCGCGTCCCCGTGATCGCCGGCTGTGGCAGCAACGATACGCGCACGGCGCTGGCGCATCTGGCCCATGCCGAAAAAGTGGGTGCCGATGCCGCCCTGATCGTGGTGCCCTATTACAACAAGCCCTCGCAGGCCGGGCTGATCGCGCATTTCACCGCCCTGCACGATGCAACCGGGCTGCCGATCATCATCTACAACATCCCGGGCCGCAGCGTGGCCGACATGAGTGTGGAAACGATGGCCGAACTGAGCCGGCTGCCGCGCATTGTCGGCGTGAAGGATGCCACCGGCAATATCGCGCGCGTGGCGCAGCAGCGCCTGGCGTGCGGGGCGGATTTCATCCAGCTTTCGGGCAATGACGACATGGCGCTGGGCTTCAACGCGCAGGGCGGGGTGGGGGCGATTTCCGTCTCGGCCAACGTCGCGCCGGCGCTGTGCGCGCAGATGCAGGAGGCGTCGCTGCGCGGGGATCATGCCGCCGCGCTGGCCATCAATGATCGGTTGCAACCGCTGCATGCGGCGCTGTTCGCCGATGCCTCGCCGGGGCCGACGAAATATGCGCTGCAGCGGCTGGGCCGGATGACGCCCGACGTGCGCTTGCCGATCGCGCCGCCATCGGCCGCCGCACGCGCCGCGGTGGATGCGGCGCTTGTTCACGCTGGCCTGATCTGATGGCCCCGAACTGATGGCCAGACCGAAACCTGCCGGCACCAAGGTGAAGACAGTCGCCGAGAACCGGCGCGCGCGCTTTGATTATTTCATCGAGGATGTGTTCGAAGCCGGCATCGTGCTGACTGGCACCGAAGTGAAATCGCTGCGCACCGGCCAGGGCAGCATCGTCGAAAGCTTTGCCGAGGTGAAGGACGGCCAGGTGTGGCTGGTCAACGCCAATATCCCGGTGTTCAGCCACGGCAATATCTTCAACCACGAACCCAAACGCCCGCGCAAATTGCTGCTGCACGGCCGCGAGATCGACAAGATGCACAGCGCCGTCACCCGCCAGGGGCTGACCTTGGTGCCGTTGAACGTGTTTTTCAACGATCGCGGCCGTGCCAAGATCGAGCTGGCGATCGGGCGCGGCAAGAAATTGCACGACAAGCGCGAGACCAGCAAGGAGCGCGACTGGCAGCGTGACAAGGCACGCCTGATGCGGGAGGGCGGGTGATGGCAGATGGGATCAAGGACAAGCTGATCGCCATCAAGCAGGCCTGGGCACAAAGCCGCCGGCTGATCACCGGCGCTCCCGATCCCGATCACGCCGATCGGCTGCCGCCCGGCCAGCGCCTGGTCACCAACTGGCCCGTGCTGGATCTGGGGGTGAAACCCGCCATCGCCCGGGCGGATTGGCGGCTGAAGGTGGAAGGGCTTGTCGCCAATCCGATCACCTGGGATTGGGACACGTACAGCGCGCAGCCGCAGATCGAGCATGTGTCTGACATCCATTGCGTCACCCAATGGTCGCGGTTCGACAATCGCTGGTCGGGCGTGGCGACCAGCCATCTGCTCAGCCTGGTGCAGCCGTTGCCGCACGCCAATGCGGTCGTGCTGCACGGGGCCGATGGCTATACGACCAATCTGACACTTGAGCGTTTTGCCGGCGATGATTGCCTGATTGCCCATGCCCATGATGGCGCGCCGCTGTCGCGCGATCATGGTGGGCCGGTGCGCGCGATCATCCCGCGCTGGTATCTTTGGAAATCGGCGAAATGGCTGGTACGGATCGAACTGGTAGCCGTGGACAAGCCGGGCTTCTGGGAAGTGCGCGGCTATCACAACGAAGGCGATCCATGGACGGAGCAGCGCTATAACTGAAAAAAGTGAAAGTCCGGCCGTTGCGGGGTGGGACATGTTCCACCCCGTTGATGCCGCCTGGCCCGCGCCTTATGCCGAAGGCATTGCCAGCCCGGGCTTTGCGCCTTTGCTGATCAATGTGCCGATGGCGCTGGCGCTGATCGATTCATCGGGGCGGATGTTTGCCGGCAACGAAGCCATGGCGGCCACCGCGGGCGATGCATGGCGGCCGGGATTGAAGCCTCAGGACATGACGGTGGCCGACGACAATGCGGCGTTGGCGCAGGCAGTGGCCGACGTGGTCGCCGGCGGCGCCGCCCGCACCTTGCGGGTTGCGCTCGTCAATCGGCCCGACGAGACCCAGGATGTGCGCCTGATGCCGTTCCCGCCAGGCCTGGGAGCCGCGGCGATGATTGCGCTGCGCGACATTCGCGAACAGGTGCGACTGGAAGCGCAAGTCGCGGCCGCCGCCCGCATGCAGGCGGTGGGCCAGTTGGCCGGCGGCGTGGCGCATGATTTCAACAATCTGCTCACCGCGGTGCTGGCGCTGGCCGATCAGGTGCTGGAAACCCCGCAATCGCCGGAAAATCGCGAAGCCTTGCTGGAAATCCGCCGCAACGGCGAGCGCGGTGCCAAGCTGGTCGGGCAATTGCTGGCCTTTGCCCGCCAGCAGCCGCAGCGCCGCAACCTGTTTTCCGTGCGCGATCTGGTGCTGGGCCTGAAACCGCTGATCGTGCAAACGCTCGGCCCGGCCGTGGAGTTGATGATCGAGCTCAGCCCCGGACGGTTGGCGGTGAAAGCCGATCCCGGCCAATTGGAACAGGTGATCCTGAATCTTGCGGTGAACGCCCGTGACGCGATGGCCGGCAATGGCCGCCTGATGATCAATGTCGCTGATGTGCCGGGCCATGACATCCCGTCGCTGGGCCACGCCATCATTCCAGCCGTCGATCATGTCGTCATCGAAGTGACCGATACCGGCACCGGCATCCCGCCGATGATCATCGGCAAGATTTTCGAACCCTTCTTCACCACCAAGCCGCAAGGGCAGGGCACCGGTCTCGGCCTGTCGACCGTCTATGGCATCGTCAAGCAATCGGATGGCTATATCTTTGCCAAGCCGGGGCCGGGTGGGCGCGGCACCACCTTTTCCATCTATCTCCCCGGCCGGGCGATGCCGGTCGAGGCCGTCGCCGAGCCGGCATCGGCGGCGCCGACCAAGCCGGCCTTGCCCGGTGGGCGCCGCGTGCTGCTGGTGGAGGATGAACCGGCGGTGCGCACCGTGTTTGCTCGCGGACTGGGTCGGCAGGGCTGCGCTGTGACCACAGCCGAAGACGCGATGACGGCCCTTGCCATCCTGCAAGGTGACCAATCGTTCGATGTGCTGGTATCCGATGTGATGATGCCCGGCATCGATGGTTTGGAACTGGCGATCGAAGCGGCCCGGATGCGGCCGGGACTGGGTATCGTGCTGATGTCGGGCTATGCCGAACTGCCCCGGCACCGGGCCGCCGATGAACTGGGATTCCGCTTTCTGGCCAAACCCTTCGCGCTGGCCGAATTGACCGAAGCCATCGCCGCCACCCTGAACGGGGACGACTGAGGACTATTTTCGTTCCCCTCTTGTTCGCGCGGAACAAGTCGTGTACATCAAATTCCATTGACGGCAGCCATTGACGCTTTGGGGCCGCCGCTTAAGGAAGGAAATGGGGTCGTGGCAGCAGCACTCAAGGTGGTGGATACAGCGATGGATCGGCAGAAGGCTCTCGAGGCGGCTCTTGCTCAGATTGACCGGGCCTTCGGCAAGGGCTCGGTGATGAAGCTTGGCCAGCGTGATGCGATGGAGGTGGAATCGGTGTCCACCGGCTCGCTTGGCCTGGATATCGCGCTGGGCATCGGCGGCCTGCCGCGCGGCCGCGTCGTGGAAATCTATGGCCCGGAAAGCTCGGGCAAGACGACGCTGGCGCTGCATGCCATTGCCGAGGCGCAGCGCAATGGCGGTACCGCCGCATTCGTCGACGCCGAACATGCGCTCGATCCGGTTTATGCCAAGAAATTGGGCGTCAATATCGACGAGTTGATCGTGTCGCAGCCGGATACCGGTGAGCAGGCGCTGGAGATTGTCGACACGCTGGTGCGGTCCAATGCCATCGACGTGCTGGTGATCGATTCGGTGGCGGCCTTGGTGCCGCGCGCCGAAATCGAAGGTGAAATGGGCGACAGCCATGTCGGGTTGCAGGCGCGGTTGATGTCGCAATCGCTGCGCAAGCTGACCGGATCGATCAGCCGGTCGCGCTGCCTGGTGATCTTCATCAACCAGCTGCGCATGAAGATCGGCGTGATGTACGGCAACCCGGAAACCACGACGGGCGGCAATGCGCTGAAATTCTACGCCTCGGTGCGGCTCGACATTCGCCGCACCGGCCAGATCAAGGATCGCGACGATATCGTTGGCAACACCACGCGCGTGAAGGTGGTGAAGAACAAGGTGGCGCCGCCGTTCAAGCAGGTCGAATTCGACATCATGTATGGTGAAGGCATTTCCAAGATCGGCGAGATTCTGGATCTGGGCGTCAAGGCCGGGGTGGTCGAAAAATCCGGCGCCTGGTTCAGCCATGACAGTATCCGCATCGGCCAGGGCCGGGAGAATGCGAAGAAATATCTGAAGGAAAACCCGGAGATGGCTGCCAAGATCGAGAAGATCATCCGCGCCAATTCCGCCGGGATTTCCGACGCGCTGCTGGTTGGTCCTTCGGCAGACGACGACGCCGACGAGGCCTGACAGCTTCGGGTGCTGGTGCCAACGACAAGAGGGGCGGTCCACCATGGGCCGCCCCATTTGCGTTGTGGAGCGGCCGATTGACCTTACAGCCATCGCCGCGCAGAACGTCGGCAAACGGGGGGCGCATGCCATGAACAATGCCGAGCAGATTGATTACTGGAACGGCAAGGTCGGCGATATCTGGGTGCTGATGCAGGAACGCATGGACCGCGCCCTCACGCCGGTGACAGCGGCCTTGCTGGCGGCGGCGGCCCCGCAGGCTGGCGAAGCGGTGCTCGATATCGGCTGCGGTGCCGGCGAGACCACGCTGGCGGCGGCGATGGCCGTTGGCGAAGACGGTGACGCCGTGGGCCTCGACATTTCGGCGCCGTTGCTGGCACGCGCCCGCGAACGCGCCGAAGCCTTGCTGTCGCAGGCCGAATTCATCGCCGCCGATGCGACGCATTGGGATGAGGTGGGTGACTTCGATCTGATCATGTCGCGGTTCGGCGTGATGTTCTTTGCCGATCCAGAGGCGGCGTTCCGGCATTTCCACAGCCTGGCAGCGCCCGGCGGGCGTCTGGTGTTCGCCTGCTGGCAGCCGGCGGCGCGCAATCTGTGGGCGACATTCCCGCTCACCGTGCTCGCCGGCCTGCTGCCCGATCCAGCATCTGCCGATCCATATGCCGCCGGCCCATTCGCCTTCGCGGATGCCGCCCGCGTTGCCACCCTGCTCGAAGCCGCGGGTTGGCACGATGCGGCATTTCACAGCCTGCCATTCCCGATGCTGATCGGCAGCGGCGAGGATCCGATCGCCGATGCCGTCGATTTCAATTTGAAGATCGGTCCGGCCGCGCGCGCGGTGCGTGATGCCGGCATCGGCGCCGAAGCGCGGCCGTTGTTGGCGGCGGCATTGAACCCCTATCTCGCAGACGGCGACGTGCAGCTTCCGGGGGCGATATGGCTGGTGACGGCGCGGGCCTGACCGTTCGCCGGCTCGGGCCGGAGGATCTGCCGCTGCTGCTCGGCGCCGGCGCGCTGTTCGACGATCCGCTGCGGCCCGACATGGCAGCGCGCGTTCTCGTCCACCCTGACCATCATCTCTTTGCCGCCATCGCGGGCGCCACCATGATCGGTTTCGTCAGTGCCGTTGCCTATCTCCACCCTGACAAGCCGCTGGAATATTGGCTGAACGAGGTTGGCGTGGACGACGCCTGGCATCGCCGCGGCGTTGGCCGGCGCTTGCTGATGGCGGCGCTGGATCACGGCTGGGCACTGGGGTGCGAAGCGGCATGGGTGCTGACCAACAGCCGCAATCGGCCTGCGCGCGGGCTTTATGCCGCGTGCGGCGGCGTGCCCACCCCCGCCGCACGGCACGGCGACGGTGTCATCATGTTCAGCTTTGCGCCGTCCCCGTGATGGCGACTCTTTACGCTGCGCGCGCGCTGCCGTAAGCGCTTGGGCATGACGTCTTCCAACGATATCCGGAAAAGCTTCCTCGATCATTTCGCGCAGGCGGGCCACACGCCCGTCGCTTCGGCGCCGCTGGTGCCGCAGAATGATCCGACCCTGATGTTCGTGAACGCCGGCATGGTGCCGTTCAAGAATGTCTTCACCGGTCTGGAATCCCGACCGTACAACAAGGCGGCCAGCAGCCAGAAATGCGTGCGCGCCGGCGGCAAGCACAATGATCTCGACAATGTCGGTTATACAGCGCGCCACCACACCTTCTTTGAAATGCTGGGCAATTTCTCGTTCGGCGATTATTTCAAGGAACAGGCGATCACCCTGGCGTGGGATCTGCTCACCCGGCAATGGGGGCTGGACAAGAATCGGCTGACGGTCACCGTCTATCACACCGATGATGAAGCCGCCGCCCTGTGGAAGAAGATCGCCGGCCTGCCCGAACATCGCATCATCCGCATCGCCACCAACGACAATTTCTGGTCGATGGGCGATACCGGCCCATGCGGGCCGTGCAGCGAGATTTTTTGGGATCATGGCGATCATATCTTCGGCGGCCCGCCGGGCAGCCCGGATGAGGATGGCGATCGCTTTGTCGAAATCTGGAACCTGGTGTTCATGCAATATGAACAGGTCGATGCCAATACACGCCTCGATCTGCCGCGCCCCAGCATCGACACGGGCATGGGGCTGGAACGCATCGCCGCCGTGCTTCAGGGCGTGCACGACAATTATGATACGGATACGTTCAAGACGCTGATCGCCGCCAGCGAAGACAAGGTGGGCAAGGCGCTGACCGCCGAGGCGCGCGCGTCGCATCGCGTGATCGCCGATCATCTGCGGTCGTCGGGTTTTCTGGTCGCCGATGGCGTGCTGCCGGCCAACGAAGGCCGTGGCTATGTGCTGCGCCGGATCATGCGCCGCGCCATGCGCCACGCGCATCTGCTCGGCGCAAAGGAGCCGTTGATGCACCAATTGGTGCCGGCGCTGCTCGGCACCATGGGCCAGGCCTATCCCGAACTCGGCCGCGCGCAGGCGTTGATCGAGGAAACGCTGAAGCTGGAAGAGACACGCTTCCGCCAGACGCTGGAGCGCGGGCTTGGCCTGCTCGATGAGGCTACCGCTCGCTTGCAGTCGGGTGGCACCTTGCCCGGCGATGTCGCCTTCAAATTGTATGATACGTTCGGCTTCCCCTATGATCTGACCGAGGATGCGCTGCGCGCGCGTGGCATCGCCGTCGATCGCGCCGGGTTTGATGCGGCCATGGCCGAACAGCGCCGCCAGGCGCGCGCCGCCTGGACGGGTTCGGGCGAAGCCAAGGATGCCACCGTCTGGTTCGACATTGCCGACGCGCACGGCGCCACCGAATTCACCGGCTATTCCAGCCTGACCGGCGAGGCCCAGGTGGTGGCGCTGGTGAAGAATGGCCAGCAGGTCGAACGCGCCGATGCCGGCGACAGCCTGGTGCTGATCACCAACCAGACGCCCTTCTATGGCGAAAGCGGCGGCCAGGCCGGCGATGGCGGCACGCTGCGCTGGGGCGATGGCTTGCAGGCGCAGATCACCGACACACGCAAGGCCCTGGGCAAATTGCATCTGCACGATGTGACACTGGCGGACGGCGGGCCGTTGCGCGTTGGCGATGTCGTGCGCCTGGATGTCAGCAACCCCAAGCGCGGTGCTCATCGCCGCGCGCACAGCGCCACGCACCTGTTGCACGCGGCATTGCGCCGACGCCTTGGCGGCCATGTCACGCAGAAGGGCAGTTCGGTTGCCGAGGATTATCTGCGCTTCGATTTTTCCCACCAGAAACCGGTGACGGCGGCCGAGCTTGCCGCGGTCGAAGCCGATGTGAACGCGCAGATCCTTGGCAATCGCGAGGTCTCCACCACGCTGATGACTCCCGAAGACGCCATCGCGGCCGGCGCCATGGCGCTGTTCGGCGAGAAATATGGCGATGAAGTGCGCGTGCTGGCGATGGGCGTCGATGATCGCGCCGCGCCCTACAGCGTCGAATTGTGCGGCGGTACCCATGTGACGGCGCTGGGTGACATCGGCCTGCTGAAGATCACCAGCGAAAGCGCGGTGGCATCCGGCGTGCGCCGCATCGAAGCGAAAACCGGCATCGCGGCACGCGAATGGCTGAACGAGCGCGAGGCGTTGTTGCTGGAGGCCGCGGCCACCATCCGCGTGCGCCCCGAAGAGGTGCCGGCCCGCGTCGCCACGCTGATGGACGATCGCAAGCGTCTGGAACGCGAACTGGCCGATGCGAAACGCGCGCTGGCGCTGGCTGGCCCGGCGACGGGCAGCAAGGCCGGGCCGGAACAGGTGAACGGCCTCAATTTCCAGGGCCAGGTGCTCGACGGGCTCGATCCCAAGGCCCTGCGCGGCCTGATCGACGAGACCAAGGCCGCGTTGGGCAGCGGCATCGTGGTAATGATCGCCGTCAACGATGGCCGCGCCAGCGTGGCGGTGGGCGTGACCGCCGATCTGACCAGCACGCATAGCGCCGTCGATCTGGTGCGTGTGGCCGCCGCGGCGTTGGGCGGGCAGGGCGGCGGCGGCCGGCCGGACATGGCGCAGGCTGGCGGGCCGGATGGCGACAAGGCGGCCGATGCGCTGGCGGCGGTGAAGGCGGCGCTGGCCTAGTCGATCCGCGCCTTGAACACGTGCCAGCTCGGATCGCGGCACAAGGTGCAATCGCCGGCAAACATGCGGGCAGCGCGGCTGTCACCTTTCAACTGCCAATCCAGCCACGACACGGCGATGCGACCGTAGAAGCCGCCGTCCTTCTGACCATAGGTGCCAAGATGGGTCATGCCATCCTGCCAGGCCTGGAACACCGGCACCTTGGTGAGCGCGCGGGCGTTGGCCTCGCCAGCATAGAAGGCGATGTCGGTCTTGGCGTCACCATGGATCAGGGCGATCGGCGTGTGGATGCTGGCTAGCACCTCGGCCGGGTTGGGCGGGTTGTTCGGGATCATGCCGATCCCGCTGTTCCAGATCATCAACGTGGTGATCCGCGGTTCGCCGGCCACCTTGAATGACTGCACGCCGCCGCAACTCTGGCCCATCACGGCGA